>NZ_JACYNV010000002.1:0-1655482 GCF_014839505.1 Plantibacter sp. CFBP 8775
TCTCAAGGATCGGATGCTCCTGCCTTTGGCCATCACGACCGCCCTGCAGGGCAACTTCTCTAACTTACCACTTCTTCGGTTCTTGTCAAGTCGAACCAGGAGCTGATCTGAGTGGACCGGAGTCCGTCTGATCCTCACCGCTTCGATGACCCGAGAGCTGGGAAGTTCCAACCTAGTCTTGAAGTGAGACGATCTCAAGTGTGAGTTTGACTCACGTGGAGATGCTCGGCTTTTGGCTGGGTATCAGTCCCACTTGAGGCCGGGAAGCTCTTCCGCTTCCCGCACCTTTGGGGTGACGAGTGATTACTTTACGCAGACCGCCAGGGGCTGGCAAATCATCGCTGCATCCCGGGCGTGTCGCCCGGATCCACGCGCTTCAGTCCCGATCAGCGTCACCGATGCCGAGGACGGCCGCTGAGCCGGAGCCGGCCGCGACGACCGTCGCGACGGCGAGTGGGCTTCCGCCCCAGGCGGTGAACGAGTACTCGTCTCCGGCGGAGTCGACCGACCAACCGCGCTCGCCCGTGGTCGCGTCGATGCCGACGAGCGTGCCGTCGAGCGTGAGCAGGAGGGTCCGGTCGCTGTATCCGACGAGGCTGCCCTCGGCGTCCTGCTCCTCGTATCGGATCTCACCGTCTCGAGCGCCGACCCCGGTGTATCCGCCTTCGCCGTCGCCGAGCATGATCGTGTCGCCCACGGTGTAGGCGCCGTCCCACGTGCTCGTCAGTCCGCTGCGCCACTCGACCTCGCCGGATCGCGGGTCGAGGCGGCGGACCCGCTCCCCCGACTGGTCGGCGACGACCAACAGCCCGCTCGCGTCGAGCACCACCGGCAGCGCCCCGGTCGCCTTCCAGCGCTGGGCGCCGGTGCGGTCGTCCACCCCGCGGATCGTGGTGTCGTTGCCGGAGTAGTCGATCGCGACGAGATCGCCGCCCACCTGCTGGTAGTACCAGGAGAGGTCGCCCTGCCAGTCGATGGTCGATCCGTCGTCGAGCGAGTAGACCGCACCGTCGTAGAAAAGCTTGTCGCCCGCGGTGGTCGCCCGCTCGCCGGCATCACCGTTGACCTCCCAGACCGGGTCGGTCAGGTCCGTCGACCGGTAGCGGCCGACCGTCCCGGTGCCGTCAGCCGTGGTCGACGAGATGAGCAGGTCTCCCTCGAGACCCGGGACGAACGCCGCCGGTGCAGCGAAGTCGGCGAAGCCGATCCCCTCGACACTCGAGTGCTCTTGCGAGGTGGACACCACGTGCCCGTCGCGACGGCTCACGGCAACCATGAGGTCACCCTGGCTGAGCACGATCGCGGCCGCATCCGGTGGGGAGACGACCACCGGTGCGTCGAAGCGGTCGAACTCCGGAGAGAGCTCGGTGACGCGACGGTCCCAGAGGGTGTGGCCGTTCGCCGTGTTCACCAGGGAGACCACCGTCTCGCCCGGAGCGTCGTCGAGGGTCGTCTGATCTAGTGGCCGGTCGGTCGACCACACGAGCAGCGCGGTGTTGGGGCTCGCGGTGTACCCGTTGAGGTAGAGCTCGTCGCCCGCGGGCACCTCGTCATCCAGCGGATGCGCGAGTTCCCAGGTTCCGACGGTCGGCTTCGTCGGGAGGTCGCGGAGGAGCGCGAGCCCCTCGACGCGGTGGGGAACGGCCGCGACCACGATGAGCACGACCGCGACGATCGCAGCGACCACGGCGAGCGCGAGTCCGCCGAGGAGGAACCATCGTCGGCGCGAGGTGGTCCGCTTGACCGTGGTGGGCAACGAATCAGGGTGCCAGAGGGCGCGGGGCGCAGTCGGTTCCCCAGGTGCCTCCCCCGCGGCGGTCGCCGAGACAGGTTCGGCCGCAGCGGCTGTCGCCGGGAGCAGAGTCGACGCCTGCGACGGCGTCGGGTTGGTGGACTCGGGGTCCGGGACCGGTGTCGTCACCGCGATCGCCGGGATCGACGTCGCGATACCGGGGGGCGTGGGCTCAGTGGTGTCGACGTCCGGCGACGGCAGCCGATCGGCTTCACCCGCCGGGGCATCGGTCTCGACGTGGGGTGCATCGGTCTCGACGAGGTCGCCGTCGTCGGCCGGCGTGGGCCGGTCGTCCGCCGACTCCGACTCGGGCTCGTCCGCCGGCTCCGACTCGGCCGCCGCCTCGGCCTCGGCCGGTGTCTCCACCGTCGACAGCTCGCCCGTGCGCAGCGGCAGCATGGCCCCACAACTCGGGCACACACCGTCGCGACGGTCGACGATCTCGGTCCCGCACGCCTCGCAGAGCTGCACTCGGAGCATCCCCTTCAGGTTCGATGACGACGACGATGCCGTCGTCGGCGGATCAGGCGGGCGCTCCGTCGAGGAACAGCCCGGCGAGGGTGCGCTTGCCGCGGCGCAGCACGGCCACCCCGCCCGTGAGGAAGCGGTCGTCGAGGGTCGCGTCGACGTCGTCGATCTTGCGGTTGTTCACCGAAACCCCTCCCTGGGCGACCGCGCGTCGAGCCTCACCGAGGCTCGAGCACAGCTCCGTGTCGACGAGCGCCTGGATGACGAGCGTCTCCGCGGCCACCCGCGCGTTCGGCAACTCCGTGACGGCCGACCGCAGCGTGTCCGCGTCGAGAGCGTCGAGATCGCCCTGACCGAAGAGCGCGGCCGACGCGGCGATGGCCGCATCCGTCGCGGCGACCCCGTGGACGAGCGCGGTGACGGCGTAGGCGAGGGTCTTCTGCGCCTCACGCTTGAACGGTTCCGACTCGGTCGCAGCCGCCAGTCGCTCGATCTCCACCCGATCGAGGAACGTGAACACCTTCAGCCGGGCGATGACGTCCGCATCGTCGGTGTTGACCCAGAACTGGTAGAACGCGTACGGGCTCGTCATGCTCGGGTCGAGCCAGACCGCGTTGCCTTCGCTCTTCCCGAACTTCGTGCCGTCCGAGTTCGTGATCAGCGGAGTCCCGATCGCGTGGACGGTCGCCCGCTCGACCCGGTGGATGAGGTCGGTGCCGCTCGTGAGGTTTCCCCACTGGTCGCTCCCGCCGGTCTGCAGGACGCAGCCGTATTCGCGGTACAGCTCGAGGTAGTCCATCCCCTGGAGGATCTGGTAACTGAACTCGGTGTAGCTGATCCCCGCCTCCGAGTTGAGGCGGGCGCTGACCGCGTCCTTCTTCAGCATCGTGCCGACGCGGTAGTGCTTGCCGATCTCCCGCAGGAAGTCGATCGCCGAGAGCGGTGCGGTCCAATCGAGGTTGTTGACCATGCGCGCGGCGTTGTCGCCCTCGAAGCTGAGGAAGCGTTCGATCTGCGCGCGGAGCGATTGCACCCACTCGGCGACGGTGTCCGGCGTGTTCAGCGTGCGCTCGGCGGTCGGTCGTGGGTCGCCGATGAGGCCGGTCGAACCGCCGACGAGCCCGAGCGGGCTGTGTCCGGCCAGCTGCAGCCGACGCATGACGAGCAGCTGGACCAGGTTGCCCAGGTGGAGGCTCGCAGCCGTCGGGTCGAACCCGCAGTAGTAGGTGATCGGCGCTCCACCGAGCAGACGCTTCAGCTCCTGCTGATCCGTCGACACGTGGACGAGCCCGCGCCAGACGAGTTCGTCCCAGACGTCCTCGAAGGTCGGATCGTTGCGCTGGTCAGGAAGAGCGAGGTTCGACACGCTTGCAAGGCTATCAGCGCGGCATCGGCTGCCGGATCGGGCGCATCGGCACCGGCGCGATCGCGGCGATCGTGGCGTGCAGGAATTCCTTTCATTCGGCAGAGTTGTGGAAATACCTGCATGTTGCGGCTAGGGTGATCGAGCCGACCACCGCCGAGAGGAGAGCCGTGTACGTGCTGACCGTCGATCAGATCGCGAGCCGGACCGGCCCTGATCGCGCTGCCGGTGTCATCGAGTCGATCAACGACCGGTTCCCGGAGAGCCTGCTCCTCCAGGCCGAACGCACGGCGGGCGACGAGTTCCAGCTCGCCACCGAGAACGCCGAGGTCGCACTCGGCATCGCACTCCACCTCCTCCGGGATCGCGGCTGGAGCGTGGGCATCGGACAAGGCGACGTCCGGCGTCCGCTCCCCGATTCGACCCGAGCCGCGACCGGTCAGGCCTTCTACGCCGCGCGGGAGGCCGTCACGCGGGCCAAGCGGGCGCCCTTCCGGTTCGCGCTCGAGGCGGCCGACCAGCAGGGCGGCGCCGACGTCGAAGCGCTCATCGTACTCCTCCTCCACCTCCGCGACCGGCGGACCGCCGGCGGATGGGAGGTCGCAGACCTGCTCGCGGCCGGCGTGACCCAGTCCGAGGCTGCGGCACGACTCGGCATCACCGAGAGTTCGGTCAGTCGCCGGGTCGCGGCCGCCGGAGTCCGAGCCGAAGCCGCGGCGACCACCGCGCTCATCCGCCTCCTGGCGAAGCTCGACCAGGACGCCTCCGTGCACCACCCCGACGACCGAAAGGACGAGCGATGAACCTCGTCACGCTCACGCCCATCACCTGGCCGACCGTCATCGGCCTCCTCGGAAGCGCGCTCGTCTTCCTCCTGCTGGCCCGGGTGCTGAGCGCGCGTCTCGCGGATCGTCTCATGGTCGTGGCGGCTGCCCTCATGGTGATCGGGGCCCTCCTGGTCGCGCTCGTCCCCTCGGTTCCGCCGACCGGTCCGGCACTCGTGCTCCTCGGCGTCTTCGTCCTCGCCGTCGCGGTCGCCGGCGGTGGTCCGATCGCCTCCTTCGTCCTCGCCCTCGCGACGAAGGGCAGCGTCGCCCCCGGGATCCACGGCGGCATCCTCGTGGAGCACCGGAACCCGAGCGCCTCGCAGGTCGTCGGACGTCCGATCGAAGTGCTGCGCGGCGGGACCGCGATCGGGATCCTGGAACGGCTCGCCCTCGTCGCCGCGTTGTTCTCCGGCTATCCGGAGGCGATCGCGGTCATCGTCGCGGTGAAGGGTGTCGGACGCTTCACCGAACTCGACTCGGCCGAGGCGCGCGAGCGGTTCATCATCGGCTCGCTGGCCAGCCTCCTCTGGGCTGCCGGGGTGGCGTCGATCCTGCTGCTCGCGCGAGGCTGAGCCGGCGGGTCAGTCCACGGCCCTGGGCGAGCGGCGGTAGGGCGAGACGGTCGTCTCGCCCGGGAGCACGAACCGCCACGGGTAGGCGGCTCCCCCACCGACCCCGCTGACGCCCGTCCGCGGACCGGTCGCCGAGGCGAGCGGGCGCTCGGGCAGGAGCAGGTCGAAGGGCGGCTCGGCGAGGTCGTCACCCGACTGGTCGAGCGCGATCCCGAGCGCCACGGTGAGCCGCGCCGGTCCTCTGGCCAGGTCGCGATCCGGCACCCGTTCACCGCGTCGCAGCCGCGCGAGCTCCAGGCCCGCGACGACCTCGCCGGCGCGCAGGAGGACGGCCGACGCCGTGCCGACCGGTGAGCACACGACGTTGATGCAGACGTGCATGCCGTAGCTGAAGTACGCGTACAGATGCCCGGGCGAACCGAACATCGGACTCGTGCGCGGGGTCGGACCACGGTGCGCATGGGATCCGGGATCCTCGCCGACCCCGAGGTAGGCCTCGACCTCGGTGAGACGGACCGACACGGTGCCCTCGGGCGTCGTGTGGGACAGCACCGCTCCGAGCAGCGCGGGCGCGACCTCGAGGGCCGATCCCGAGGTCAGCGCCCGCAGCGGACCGGCCGTCGTCATCGGACCCCGCCCCGTCTAGAGCGAGAGGGCCTGCGACAGCGCGCCCACCCGCCCGACGAGCGTCACGAGCTGGTCCTGGACCCGCTCCGGCGCAGTCCCACCGGCGCCGAGTCGGCTACCGATCGAGCCGTCGACGGTCAGGACGCTCCGCACGGCCGGCGTGAGATGTTCCGAGACACCCGCCAGTGCGGCGTCGTCGGGTTCGTCGAGTGCAAGGCCGCGCTCCTCGCAGTACCGCACGAGCTCGCCGCTGATCTCGTGAGCGTCGCGGAAGGCCACACCCTGCTTGACGAGCCACTCGGCGACGTCCGTCGCGAGGGAGAACCCCTCCGGTGCGAGCTCGCGCAGCCGTGCCGTGTCGAAGCGGAGCGTCGCCACCATCCCGGTGAACGCCGGCAGCAACACCTCGAGCTGGTTCACGGAGTCGAACACCGGCTCCTTGTCCTCCTGCAGGTCGCGGTTGTACGCGAGCGGCAGCGCCTTCAGCGTCGCCAGCAACCCGGTCAGGTTCCCGATGAGTCGCCCGGACTTCCCGCGGGCGAGTTCGGCGATGTCGGGGTTCTTCTTCTGCGGCATGATGCTCGAGCCGGTCGAGTAGGCGTCGTCGAGGGTCACGAACCCGAACTCACGGGTGTTCCAGACGATGATCTCCTCGGCGAACCGGGACAGGTTGATCCCGATCAGCGAGGTGATGAACGCGAACTCGGCAACGACGTCGCGGCTGGCGGTGGCGTCGATCGAGTTCTCGGTCGGGCGATCGAGCCCGAGCTCGTGCGCGACGAGCACCGGGTCGAGACCGAGGGAACTGCCGGCGAGCGCTCCGGAACCGTACGGCGAGGCGCTCGCCCGGGCGAGCCAGTCGCGGAGCCGTTCCAGGTCGCGGGTGAGCGGCCAGGCGTGCGCGAGCAGCTGGTGGGCGAGCAACACCGGCTGGGCGTGCTGCAGGTGCGTGCGGCCGGGCATCACCGCGTCGGGGTGTGCTTCGGCCTGGGAGACGATCGCGTCGATCAGGTGGATGACGTCGCGGGCGATCACCCGTCCGTGATCGATGAGGTAGAGGCGCACGAGCGTCGCGATCTGGTCGTTCCGGCTTCGTCCGGCGCGCAGCTTCCCACCGAGTTCCTTGCCGCCCCGTTCGACGAGCCCGCGTTCCAGCGCCGAGTGGACGTCCTCATCGCTCTCGGCCGCGACGAACGTCCCGTCGGCCACGTCGGCGTCCAGGACGTCGAGGGCGGCGAGCATCCCGCGAAGCTCGTCCTCGTCGAGGTACCCCGCCGACGCGAGCGCCTTGGCATGGGCACGGGAGCCCGCGATGTCGTATGCGGCGAGGACCCAGTCGAACTGTGTGGACTTGCTCAGACGGGCGAGTTCCGGCGACGGTCCGCTCGCGAAGCGTCCACCCCAGAGGGCCCCGGATTCGCCTGCTCGGTTCTGCTGATCTGCCACGATGGGCCTCCTGTAATGCTGACGTCCGGAGTGCTCCGGACTGGTCGGTCGGCCGCAGCCGGGGAAGGGTCAGGCCGCGGAGCCGGCGTGCTGCTGCTCGAGCAGCCACACGAGCAGGGCCTTCTGCGCGTGGAGGCGGTTCTCCGCCTCGTCCCAGATGATGCTCTGCGCACCGTCGATGACCTCGGCCTCGACCTCGAAGCCGCGATCGGCGGGCAGGCAGTGCATGAAGACGGCGTCGGACGCTGCGAGCCCCATGAGCCTGCGGTCGACGCGGTAGCCGCCGAAGATGGCGACGCGTTGCGCCTTCTCGTCCTCCTTGCCCATCGACACCCAGGTGTCGGTGATCATCACGTCGGCATCCGCCGCCGCAGTGTCGGGGTCGGTGGTCACGAGCACGGAGCCGCCCGTCGTCGCGGCGATGCGCTCCGCGTCGGCGACGACGTCCGCAGCCGGGGCGAACTCGGCCGGGGCGGCGATACGGACGTGCATCCCCGCCGTCGCACCGGCCAACAGGTAGGAGTGGGCCATGTTGCTCGCACCGTCGCCGAAGAACGACATCGTCAGACCGGCGAGCTCGCCCTTGTGCTCGCGGATCGTGAGGAGGTCGGCGAGGAGCTGGCACGGGTGGAAGTCGTCGGACAGCGCATTGACGACGGGCACGGTCGTCCCGGCCGAGATCTCCTCGAGACCGGACTGGGCGTAGGTCCGCCAGACGATCGCCGCGACCTGACGTTCGAGGACGCGAGCTGTGTCGGCGGCCGTCTCCTTGCCGCCGAGCTGGCTGTTGGCCGTCGAGATGATGAGCGGTGATCCGCCGAGGTCGGCGATCCCCACGGCGAATGAGACGCGTGTCCGCGTCGAGGACTTGTCGAAGATGACCGCGACGGTCTGCGGGCCTTCGAGCGGCTTGCGCGACCAGCGGTCGCGCTTCAGCTCGGTGGCGAGGTCGAGGATCTCGGCCTGCTCGGCCGGGCTGAGGTCGTCGTCGCGGAGGAAGTGACGGGTCATGGCTGGTGGTCCTGTTCGTGTGGGTCGATGGCCGGTCAGGCCTGGACGGCGTCGAGCGCCGCGCGGAAGAGGGAGGTGAACTCGTCGATCTCGGCGTCGCCGATGATGAGCGGCGGCGCGATCCGGATGCTCGTCGCGTTCGGGGCGTTGACGATGAGCCCTCGGTCGAACGCCGCGGCCGACAGCTCGGCCGCCACCGGGGCGCTCAAGCCGATGCCGATGAGCAGCCCGTGTCCGCGGACCTCCTCGACGAGCGGGGAACCGATGGCGGTGATGACGGCCCGCAACTGCTCACCGCGCGCAGCGGCGTTCTGCACGAGACCGGCGTGCTCGATCTCCTCGAGCACCGCGTTCGCCGTCGCGGTCGCGAGCGGGTTGCCGCCGAAGGTGCTGCCGTGCTGGCCGGGTCCGAACAGCTCGGAGGCGGCGCCGAAGGTGACGAGGGCGCCGATCGGCATGCCACCGCCGATCCCCTTGGCGACGGTGATCGCGTCCGGGACGATGCCGTCCCGCTGGAACGCGAACCACTCCCCCGTCCGACCGGCCCCGGTCTGGATCTCGTCGATGATGAGCAGCACGCCGTGCGCCTCGGTGAGTGCCCTGGCACGGGCGAGGTAGCCCTCCGGCAGGTCGATGACGCCGGCTTCGCCCTTGATCGGTTCGAGGATCAGCGCGGCGACCCGGTCGTCGATCGCCGCCTCGAGTGCCTCGATCGTGGTCGGGATGTGCTCGACGCCGCCCGGGAGCGGGTGGAACCCCTCCTGCAGGGCAGGCTTGCCGGTCAGGGCGAGCGCGCCGAAGGTCCGCCCGTGAAAGGAGTTCTCCAGGGTGAGGACCCGGGTCCGCGATCCGTCGCCGTGGTTGAGTCGGGCGAGCTTGAACGCCGCCTCGTTCGCCTCGGCACCGGAGTTCGCGAAGTACACCCGACCGCCCTCGTCCGCTCCGGCGAGACGCTTCAGCCGGGCCGCGAGCTCGAGCTGCGGCGGACTCGAGAAGTAGTTGGAGACGTGCGCGAGCGTGCTCGCCTGTCGCGTGATCGCACCGACGAACGCCGGATGCGCATGTCCCAGTGCGTTCACCGCGATGCCCGCGAGGAAGTCGAGGTAGCGGTTGCCCTCGGCGTCCCAGACATGGCATCCCTCACCGCGCGTCAGCATCGCGATCGGCGTGTTGAACGTGCGCATCATGTCGCGGTCGACGCGGCTCTTCCAGTCGCTCATGAGTCCTCCGGGACGACCTCGGTGCCTGAGCCGTTCTGGGTGAACACCTCGAGCAGGATGGAGTGGGGTACGCGGCCGTCGATGATGGCAGCCTTGGCGACCCCGCCGTCGACGGCGTCGAGGCAGGCGGTCATCTTCGGGATCATGCCCGATTCGAGCGTGGGCAGCATGGCTCGGAGCTCACTCGTCGTGATCTGCGAGACGAGCGAGTCGCGGTTGGGCCAGTCGCTGTACAGCCCCGCGACATCGGTCAGGATGACGAGCTTCGCGGCACCGAGTGCCACGGCGAGCGCCGCGGCGGCCGCATCGGCGTTCACGTTGAGCGTCTGGCCGGGCTGGTCGAGGTCGGGGGCGATCGAGGAGACCACCGGGATGTTGCCGGCGTCGAGGTAGGCCTGCACCGAGGTCGGGTCGACGCTGACGACGTCGCCGACGAGCCCGATGTCCACGGTCTCGCCGTCGACGACGATCGAGCGACGACGCCCGCCGAACAGGCCCGCGTCCTCGCCGGACAGTCCTGCGGCGAGCGGGCCGTGTTCGTTGATCCGCCCCACAAGCTCGGGGTTGACCTGACCGGTGAGGACCATGCGGACGACCTCCATAGCCTCGGGCGTCGTGACCCGGTACCCGCCGCGGAACTCGCTGTGGATGTCGAGCCGCTCGAGCATCGCGGAGATCTGCGGGCCTCCACCGTGCACGACGACGGGCTTGAGCCCCGCGTAGCGCAGGTAGACCATGTCCTCCGCGAACGCCTGCGCGAGCTCGTCGCTCACCATCGCGTTGCCGCCGAACTTCACGACGATCGTCTGGTCGCGGAAGGTCTTCAGCCAGGGAAGCGACTCGATGAGGGTGGCGGCCTTGATCGCCGCCTCCTCGGGAGAGTTGTCTCGATACTGGGTCATCATCAGCTCGCGTACGCGCTGTTCTCGTGCACATAGTCGTGCGTGAGGTCGTTCGTCCAGATGGTGGCTCCCGTGTCACCGGCGTGGAGGTCGATGAGCACGTGCACGGCGCGCGGTGAGAGGTCGACGAGGTCGCGCGACTGATCCGGCTCGCCGGCGGTGCACACCTGGACGCCGTTCATGGCCACGTCGATCCCGTACGGGTCGAACTCGGCGCCCGTGGTCCCGACGGCCGCGAGCACCCGGCCCCAGTTCGGGTCGTTGCCGAAGATGGCCGCCTTGAAGAGGTTGCTGCGGGAGACCGCGCGGGCGACCTCGACCGCGTCGTCCTCGGACACCGCGCCGACGACCTCGATCGCGACGTCGTGGGCCGCGCCCTCGGCATCGGCTTGCAATTGCAGGGTGAGGTCGCGGCACACCTCCGTCAGCGCCTCGGTGAAGGCGGACAGCTCCGGGGTGACGCCGCTCGACCCGGACGCGAGGAGCGACACCGTGTCGTTGGTGGACATGCAGCCGTCGGAGTCGAGGCGGTCGAAGGTGACACGGGTCGCGCTGCGGAGCGCCTGGTCGAGCTGCGCCGGCTCGAGCACAGCGTCGGTCGTGATGACGACGAGCATCGTCGCGAGCCCGGGGGCGAGCATGCCCGCACCCTTCGCCATGCCGCCGACGGTCCATCCGTCCGCGCTCCGAACGGCCTGTTTCGGCTTCGTGTCGGTCGTCATGATCGCGGTCGCCGCGGCGAGGCCGGCCGCTTCGCTCGCACCGTCCTCGTCGGCGACCGCGCGGGTGGCGTCCCAGACGCCCGCGGTCAGCTTGTCGAGGTCGAGCTGTTCGCCGATGAGCCCCGTGGAGCAGACGAGGACGTCGCCGGCCGAGATCGCGAGTCGCTCTGCGACGGCCTCCGCGGTCGCGTGCGTCGTCTGGAAACCGCGCGTCCCCGTGTAGCAGTTCGCGCCGCCAGAGTTCAGGACGATCGCCGAGACGATGCCGTCCTGCATGACCTGCTCGCTCCAGAGGATCGGGTTGGCCTTGCACCGGTTGCTGGTGAACACCGTCGCCGCATGCTGCAACGGACCGACGTTCTGGACGACCGCGAGGTCGAGGCCCCCGGAGGTCTTGAGACCGCAGGCGACGCCCGCCGCGAGGAACCCTGCTGCTGCTGTCACACTCACGGTGCCACTCCATTCACACTCAAGCCGGTCGTCTCGGGGAGCCCGAGCGCGATGTTCGCCGATTGGATCGCCGCGCCGGCGGTCCCCTTCACGAGGTTGTCGACGGCGGTCACGACGACGACCCGTCCCACCGTCTCGTCGACGGCGAGTCCGATCAGCGCGGTGTTGGCGCCGAGGACGTCGGCCGTCCGGGGGAACGAGCCCTCGGGCAGCACCTGGACGAACGGCTCGTCGGCGTAGGCCGTCTCCCAGGCCTCGCGGACCGCTGCCGCCGTGGTGCCCGGGACGATGCGTGCCGTCGAGGTGGCCAGGATGCCGCGCGACATCGGGACGATGACCGGGGTGAACGAGATGGACGCGCGATCGGCACCGGCCGCCCGGAGGCTCTGCGTGATCTCGGGGATGTGCCGGTGGGTACCGCCGACGGCGTACGGGTTGGCCGTGCCGAGCACCTCGCTCGCGAGCAGGTTGACCTTCAGGCTCTTCCCTGCACCGGACGGCCCGACGGCGAGCACGGAGACGAGGTCGAGCGGCTCGATCACCCCCGCGGCGATGCCGGGCGCGAGGGACAGGGCGACGGTGCTCGCGTTGCATCCGGGAGCGGCGATCCGCTTGGCGCCCACGAGTGCGTCGCGCCCCCGACCGGTGGACGTCTGGAGCTCCGGCACGCCGTAGGCCCAGGCGCCGAAGTAGTCGCCGCCGTAGAAGGCGTCCCAGTCGGCTTCGTCGACGAGCCGGTGGTCGGCTCCGCAGTCGACGACGAGGGTCTCCGGCGGAAGCGACGCCGTGACCTCACCCGACTTGCCGTGCGGCAGGGCGAGGAAGACGACGTCGTGTCCCGCGAGCACCTCCGGCGTCGTCGCCTCGAGGACGAGATGCCGGAGTGATCGGAGGTGTGGCTGGTGGTCGACGAGCGGTTGACCGGCGTTCGCGTGCGCGGTCACCGTCCGGACGTCGAAGTCGGGGTGGTCGGCGAGCAACCGAAGCAGCTCGCCTCCTGCGTAGCCGGATGCTCCGGCCACCGCTACAGAGAAGGACATGGCTCTACCTTATTGAGTGGACGCTCGAGGGGCGGAGGCGGCGACTCCTGGACGACTGCACGGTCACCTGGACCGTGCGAGCACCGGGGTCGCCTATCGTCGCTCTGCGGTAGCGCGTGCGGACACGGGACGGCGGAGGGCGCGGAGCGTGATCGCCCGCGAAGAACCCTGTGCCTGGAAACGTGCCATGTCGAGAGCGTACTACGACGACGAGGATGCCGACGAATCCGCGCCCGGCGCAGCCCGCTCCGCGATGAGCGCGGCCTGGACCCGCGACCGTGCATCGAGCTTCACGAGGATCCGGGACACGTGCGTGCGGGCCGTCGCCTCCGACAGCCCGAGCGCGGTCGCGATCCCCGCGTTGCTCAGTCCAGCGCGCAGCTGCTCGAGGACTTCACGCTCCCGCGGTGTCAGTGTGGCCAGACCGGGGTGCGGCAGCGCCGGCTCCGGCACGACCGGAGGTCTGGCCGCGGCGAGACGTTCGAGGACTCGGCGGGTCACCTCAGGGGCGAGCACCGCCTCGCCCGCATGCACTCGTCGGATCGCGTCGACGAGGCCGGCAGCGGAGACCGTCTTCACCAGGAAGGCGTTCGCCCCGGCCGCCAGCGCCTCGTCGACGTACCGGTCGAGCGCGAAGGTCGTGAGCATGATGATGCTCGGCGGTGGGGTGGCCGCAGCGAGGATGGCCGGGATCGCGTCGATGCCGGAGGCACGCGGCATCTGGACGTCGAGCAGCACGACGTCCGGTCGATGTCGCGCGGCTTGCGCGACGACGGCCTCCCCGTCCGCCGCCTCGGCGACGACCAGGATGTCGTCCGGCTCGTCGAGCAGCGCTCCCAGACCCGCTCTGACGGCGGCATGGTCGTCCGCGATGAGGACCGTGATGGTCATGACGCCCCTCCTGCGGTGACGACCGCGGGGGTGGTCGGTGACACGGGGCTCGGCACGGTGAGCGCCGTCCGCCAGTCCGGACCGTCCGGCCCCGCGACG
Source organism: Plantibacter sp. CFBP 8775 (assembly GCF_014839505.1). Lineage (NCBI taxonomy): Bacteria > Bacillati > Actinomycetota > Actinomycetes > Micrococcales > Microbacteriaceae > Plantibacter > Plantibacter sp. CFBP 8775. The sequence continues at coordinate 13,431 of NZ_JACYNV010000002.1, forward strand.
AGGTCGCCTCCGATCAGACGTGCCCGCTCGGCCAGGCCGACGAGGCCGACCCCACCGGACCCGGCGAGCACCGAAGAGGAGATCGCCGTCGGCAGCGGGTTGCTGAGCGTGACGGACAGGGCACCGGGCGGGAGCGAGACCTCGACCCGCACGGAGGCACCCGGTGCGTGCTTCGCGGTGTTCGTCAGGCCTTCGACGAGCGTGCGGAGCCCGACGATCGAGGTCTGCGCGGGGACCTCGGCGAGCGCCGCGTCGTCCGGTGCCCGTACCTCGACCTCCAGTCCGTTGGCACGGGCGACCTCGACCGCGCGGCGGACCGACTCGGCCGTGAGTCGGTCCGGTGCCTGGGTCGGGTCGTCGGCCGACTGGTCACCGCGGAGCACGTCGATCATGGTGCGCATGTCGGCGAGCGCGTCGAGACTGCTCGTCCGGACGAGTGCGAGACTGCGCCGCAGCGCCACCGGGTCGGTGCCGTCGCGTCGTTCCAGGGCCGCCGCCGACTGCATCGCGATCGCCGAGAGGTGACCGGCGATGACGTCGTGCAGCTCCCGACTGAGCTCGAGCCGTTCACGGGTCACGGCGTCCTGCCGGAGTGCAGCCGCCGCCTGGGCGATCGTGTCCGCGCGCTCCCGCTGGCGTTCGGCCTCGAGACGGGGGTACCGGACCATCCTGCCGTACCAGATCGAGCTCGCCAGGATGACCGGGACGATGATGAGCGAGCCGAGGACCACTCCGCGACCGAGCCGGGTGACGGCCTCGACGTCGTCGGTGAACCAGATCACCGCGAAGACACCGACGGACACGACGGCGAGCGCGGTGCAGGCGAACGCGGCGACGTCCATGACCCGGGACCGCGAGTAGAGCGCCGCCGCATAGGCGAGGTCGGACACGACGATGAGCATCCCGAGGCCGCTGCCTCCGGTGGTGAGCGCCTCGGCGAGGGCGATCAGGACGCCGACGGCCAGCGTGGTCAACGGGCGTCGACGGCGGAGCAGGTGCACCGCCAGGATGGCCGCGAGGAAGACGAGAGTGAGGAGGAGCGGCGGTTCCGATACGGTCGTCCCCCAGGGGACATGGATCCCGAGGAGGGCGAACAGGAGTCCCATGGCCGCGCACACCGTGGTGATGACCGGCTCGCGGTGTCGATCCACCCATGCGCGCGGTCCTTCGAGAGCAGCCATGCCTCCATCACACCAGCTCGGGCCGCGCGGCGCGAGCGCCGGAGGGACGAGCCCGCGTACGCAGTTCCGCTGACCCCGTCGCCGGAGGATCAACAGCACGGTCGATGCGGCACGGCATCACCCCGCGACACCATCGGAACATGGACAGCTTCACTGAACTCTTCGGCACGAGCCCACTCATCTGGGCCATCCTCGGCGCGGAGGCCGCGTTCTGGATCCTCCTCTTCGGCGGGCTCGCGGTCCGCTACCTCCTCCGGCGACGCCGGCTCAGCGCGATCATGTTGATCGGTGTACCGGTCGTGGACCTCGTCCTCCTGGTCCTGACCGCGACCGACCTCGCGTCCGGCGAGGAGCCCAACGTCACGCACCTCCTCGCGACCATCTACCTGGGCTTCACGGTGGCGTTCGGCCACGCGCTCATCACGAAGGCGGACGTCTGGTTCGCACACAGGTTCGCCGGCGGTCCAGCACCGCGGCCGAAGCCGAAGTCCGGGCCCGCGTACGTCCGGGCCGCCTGGTCGGAGTGGCGTCGGGTGGTCCTCGCCGTCGCGATCGCGGTCGCCGGGCTCCTCGCGATGCAGACCATGGTCGGCTGGACCGTCCCCGCGTCCTTCGCCCTCGCGAACGAGGATGTCATCTGGGGCATGATCATCAAGCTCGTCGCGATCTCCGGCATCTGGTTCGCCGCAGGCCCGGTGTATGCCGTCCTCTTCCGGAGTTCCGCGCCCGCGCCTGACACCACGGAGCGGGTTTCAGATTCCGTTCCAACATCTCAGGGGCGTCCCTAACGGCGCTCTATCTCATATCTGAGATAGAGTGACGACATGGAAGACACGGCAACGTTTGAACGAACGGACCCTGCGGCACCGCTCCGGCAGGTCGGAGCACTCATCCGCGGCGCCCGTCAGGGACGCAAACTCACCCAGGCCCAGCTGGCGGAACGCGTCGGCACGAGCCAGAGCGCGATCAACCGGATCGAGCAGGGCAGTCAGAACATCAGCATCGACCTCCTGAGCCGGATCAGCACCGCGCTCGAGAGTGAGATCGTCAGTTTCGGCGAACAGAAGAAGAACTCGCACCTCCGCGTCCAGGGCGGCAGACAGCTGCACGGGACCATCGCGGTGCGTTCGAGCAAGAACGCCTCGGTCGCGCTCCTGTGCGCCGCGCTCATGAACCGCGGCCGCACCACGCTGCACGGCATCGCCCGGATCGTCGAGGTCGACCGCATCATCGACGTCCTGCGCAGCCTGGGCGTCTCCGTGGTCTGGTCGCCCGACGGCCAGGACGTCGAGATACACGTCCCGGCCGACCTCTCACTCGAGAGCATCGACGAGGACGCCGGTCGCCGGACCCGCAGTGTGCTCATGTTCCTCGGCCCGCTGCTCGGCCGCTACGACACCTTCGCCCTCCCCTACGCCGGTGGTTGCGACCTCGGGACCCGGACCGTCGAACCGCACCTCATCGCGCTCCGGCCGTTCGGCTTGTCCATCGAAGCGACCGCCGGCTGGTACCAGGCCACCGTCGCCCCCGACGTGCCCGAGGAGCTGAGCGTCGTGCTCACCGAGCGCGGCGACACCGTGACCGAGAACGCCATCATGGCCGCCGCGGTACGCGACGGTGTGACGACCATCCGCAACGCCAGCCCGAACTACATGGTGCAGGACCTGTGCTTCTACCTGGAGCTCCTCGGCATCACCATCGAGGGCATCGGGAGCACGACGCTCCGGATCACCGGCCGCAGCGTCATCAACGAGGACGTGGACTACTGGCCGAGTGAGGACCCGGTGGAGGCGATGAGTCTACTCACCGCCGGGATCGTCACCGACTCGGAGATCACCGTCACGCGCGTGCCGATCGAGTTCATGGAGATCGAGCTCGCGACGCTCGGCGAGATGGGACTGCGCTACACCCGCTCCCCCGAGTACGCAGCCGCGAACGGTCGGACCCGTCTCGTCGACGTCACCGTGCACCCCTCGAAGCTGCACGCCCCGATCGACAAGATCCACCCCATGCCGTTCCCGGGGCTCAACATCGACAACCTCCCGTTCTTCGCGGTCATCGCGGCGTGCGCCGAGGGCGACACGCTCATCCACGACTGGGTGTACGAGGGCAGGGCGATCCACCTCACCGACCTGACGCGACTCGGCGCGAACGTCCGCCTGCGCGACCCGCACCGCATCGACGTCTCCGGGCCGACCCACTGGTCCGGCGCCGAGGTGAGCTGCCCTCCCGCGCTGCGACCGGCCGTCGTCATCCTGCTCGCCATGCTCGCCGCGAAGGGCACGAGCGTGCTCCGGAACGTCGACATCATCGCTCGCGGGTACGAGCAGCTGCAGGAGCGGCTCATCACCCTGGGTGCGTCGATCGAGACCTTCCGCGACTGAGTCGTCCCGTCCGACGGACGCGGCCCCGCAGATCGTCGATCCGCGGGGCCGCTGTCGTCCGGTACGACCGGCTCAGTCCCGGATGCTCGCGCCGAAGCGCTCGGCCGCCACTGCCGCGCCGGCGAGCTTCGCGTCGCTCGCCTCCGCCGCGGTGAGCGTGCGGTCCGGCGCGCGGAACCGCAGCGCGAAGGTCAGACTCTTGCCACCCTCGGGCACGCCCGAACCGCGATAGTCGTCGACGAGGCGGATGTGCTCGAGCAGCGAACCGGCTCCGACCCGGACGGCGTCGAGGACCTCGCCGGCTGAGACGGTCGCCGGGACGAGCAGCGAGAGGTCCTGCGTCGCAGCGGGAAGGGTTCCGATGCCGACGGCCTCGGGCAGTGCGTCGCCGAGCGCGATGATGCGATCCAGGTCGAGTTCCGCGACCGCCACGACGCGCGGCAGGTTCGCCTCCTCGGCGACGGCCGGGTGCACCTCCCCCGCGTACCCCACCAGGACGTCGCCGACATGCAGCGCCGCAGTCCGTCCGGGGTGCAGTGCCTGGTGGCTGCCCTGGGAGACGGTGATGTCGACACCGGTCGCCACCGCGACGGCCTGGACGGCCTCGAGCGCCTCCGCGATACCGGCCGCGACGGCGGGCTGGCCCGGCTGCTTCGCGACGGCGTTGCCGACCGCGAGGAATCCGAGATGACGCGGTTGGGCCGGGACGCCCGCCTCGAGCTCCTCGAGCTGGGCCTCGCTCGGACGGACCGCCGCCTGCGGGAGTTCGGCCTGGCCGAACGCGCCGTGACGGGACGGACGGAACACCGCGCCGACCTCGAAGATCGAGAGGTCGGTCAGACCGCGCGAGACGTTCCGGTGGGCCACGGCGAGGAGACCCGGCAGGATCGACGCGCGGAGGAAGGGGGCCTTCGCGTCGAGTGGGTTCGCGAGCTTCACGGCTGGGAACGCACCCGGCTGCGGAGCGCCGAACCGCGCGTTCTCCTCGGCGGAGACGAACGGATAGGCCAACACCTCGGTCGCGCCGCCGTAGGCGAGCGCGTCGGCGACCCCACGGCGCAACCGCTGCGAACGCGAGAGCCCGCGTCCCGGAGGCGCGACGGGGAGCACAGACGGGATGCGGTCGTATCCGAGGATCCGCGCCACCTCCTCGGCGAGGTCCTCCTTGCCGGTGATGTCGTGGCGCCAGCTCGGCGGCGTCACGAGCAGGCCGCCATCGGTAGCCTCGACGGCCGCGCCGATCTCGGCGAGCGCGGATCGTGTCTCGTCCGCTCCGAACGTGACGCCGATGAGGCCGTTGATGTAGTCGTCGGGGAGCAGGATCGGCTCGCGATCCGGCGCCGTGGTGACGGTGGAGCCGAGGTCGTCCGTCCGGCCGCCGGCCAGGTCGACGAGCAACTGCGCGACGCGACCGGCGGCCGCGACGGCGATCTGTGGATCGACACCGCGCTCGAACCGCTTGGACGCCTCGCTCGGCAGCTTGTGGCGACGCGCGCTCCGCGCGATGGACACCTGGTCGAAGTTCGCGGCCTCGATGAGGACGTTGCGCGTGGCATCGGTGATCTCGGTGTCGAGGCCACCCATCACGCCCGCGAGCCCGATCGGGCCCGAGTCGTCGGTGATCAGCAGGTCCTCGTCGTGGAGCTTCCGCTCCTGGCCGTCGAGCGTGACGAAGGTCTCGCCGGACCGCGCGCGCCGGACGACGATGCCGCCAGTGAGCTTGTCGAGGTCGTACCCGTGGATCGGCTGCCCGAGCTCGAGCATGACGTAGTTCGTGATGTCGACGACGAGCGACAGCGAGCGGATGCCGGCGAGCTTCAACCGGGCAACCATCCACGGCGGGGTCGGCTTCGTCGGGTCGACGTCGCGCACGACGCGGGTGACGAACACGCTCGACCCGACGCGACCGCGGATCGGCCCCGCATCCTCGATCGTGACGGGGAAGCCGTCGAGTGGCCCGGTGAACGCCTCGGGGACGCTCGCCGCCGGGTCGCGGAAGGCCGCACCGGTCGCGTGCGAGTACTCGCGTGCGACCCCTCGGATCGAGAACGCGTAGCCGCGATCGGGCGTCACGTTGAGCTCGACCGCGGCGTCGTCGAGACCGAGCAGGCTGATCGCGTCGGTGCCGACGGGTGCCTCGACCCCGATCGTCGAGAGACGCAGGATCCCGTCGTGGTCCTCACCGAGGCCGAGCTCGCGAGCCGAGGCGATCATGCCGTCCGACACGTGGCCGTAGGTCTTGCGAGCGGCGATCGGGAACGGACCGGGCAGCACGGCGCCGGGCAGGGTGACGACCACCTGGTCGCCGACGAAGAAGTTGCCGGCACCGCAGACGATGCCCCGTACGGCCCCGTCGGCGTCACCCTCGGCGACGCGGACCTGGCACCAGCGGATGGTCTTGCCGTTGGACTGCGGCTCCTCGACGAACTCGAGGACCTCGCCGACCACGATGGGACCGGTCAGCTCGAAGCGGTGGACGTCCTCCTCCTCGAGCCCGACGCGCACGAGCGCGGCGTGGACGTCTTCGGGGGTGGTCCCCGGGGCGAGTTCGACGAACTCCCCGAGCCAGCTCAATGGAACACGCACGACTACACCACCATCCCGAACTGCTGGGAGAAGCGGACGTCGCCCTCCACCATCTCTCGCATGTCCTGCACGCCGTCGCGCAGCATCAGACCGCGCTCGACCCCCATCCCGAAGGCGAAGCCCGAGTAGACCTCGGGGTCGATACCGGCGGACCGGAGCACGTTCGGGTTGATCATGCCGCACCCACCCCACTCGATCCAACGCGGTCCGTCCTTGAAGGTCGGGTGCCAGAAGTCGAGCTCGGCGCTCGGCTCGGTGAAGGGGAAGTAGCTGGGACGCAGGCGGACCTTCGCGTCGTCGCCGAAGACGCTCTTCACGAAGTGGTCGAGCGTTCCGCGCAGGTGCGCCATCGTCAGGCCCTTGTCGACGGCGAGACCCTCGAACTGCATGAAGACGGGCGTGTGCGTCGCGTCGAGCTCGTCCGTGCGGTAGACCCGCCCGGGGGCGAGCACGTACACGGGGAGCTCGCGCTCGAGCAGCGAGCGCACCTGGACCGGCGACGTGTGCGTCCGCAGGACGAGGTGCGACTCCAGCGGCTCCACGAAGAAGGTGTCCTGCATCGCGCGGGCCGGGTGGTCGGCGTCGAAGTTCAGGGCGTCGAAGTTGAACCACTCGCTCTCGACCTCGGGCCCCTCGGCGATCTCCCACCCCATGCCGACGAAGATGTCGGACACGCGGTCCTGGAGGAGAGTGAGCGGGTGCCTGGCCCCGACCGACCGACGCAGCGGCACGGCGGTGACGTCGATCGCCTCGGCTGCGAGTCGTGCCTCCGTCTCCGCGGCGACGATCTCGCCCTCGCGCTCGCTCAACGCCTTCGAGACGCGCCCGCGGGCCTGACCGACCAGCTTGCCGAGCGCGGCCTTCTGGTCGTTCGGCACGCTGCGGAGCGACCCGTTCAGGGCGGCGAGCGGTGACGCTTCGCCGGCGTGGGCTGATCGGACCGCTTTCAGGGCGGCCGAGTCGGTGGCTGCGGCGATCGCTTCGAGAGCGGCGTCGACCGCGGCGTTCACCGCTGGTTCGGAGATTGAGGATGCGTCGGACACGAGAGCCAAGTCTACCCAGGCGGTCGGCCCACATGGGCGACCGTCCTCGCCCCGACGGCGGCCCGATCGCCTGGGCTCCGTCGGGACGAGGTCAGACGCTCGCGCCGGACGACTGGTTCCCCGCCTGGATGCCGAGGATCTTGGTCGTCGTGTCCTCCGTCACGGCCTGTTCCTTCGGCGTCCGCGGCGACCGTCGGGTACGCACCTCGACGATCTTCGCGACGCCCGAGAGGATCAGGCAGAGCACGATGTAGATCGAGCCCATCACGATGATCGAGGGGATGATCGGGCTGCCGTAGAGCGCCTGCGACCCGAACTGCTTCGCGAGGTAGAGGAGCTCCTGATAGGTGATCAGGAAGCCGAGTGCCGTGTCCTTGAGGGCGACGACGAGCTGGGCGATGATCACCGGCAGCATCGCGCGGATCGCCTGCGGGAACAGGATGAGGCGCAGGACGGCGGACTTCCGCAGGCCGATGGCGTAGGCGGCCTCGCCCTGCCCCTTCGGCAGCGACTCGATGCCCGCTCGGAAGATCTCGGAGAACACCGCGCCGTTGTACAGCGTCAGCGCGATGGCGACGGCGACGAACGGCGTCACGAAGGTGAAGCCGAGGGGCGGCAGCCCGTAGTACATGAGCATCATCAGGATGAGGACCGGGACCGCCCGGAAGAACTCGATGAAGATCGTGAAGGGGACGCTGATAATCTTGTGGTCGGACAGTCGGCCGATCGCCAGCACCAGTCCGAGGACGACGCTGCAGACGGCGGCGACCGCGAACGCGGACAGGGTCGCACCCGTCGCCTGGAGGATCTGCTCCCAGACACGCGGGAAGCTGAAGAGCTTCCACTTCGAGGCGGTGAACTGTCCGGTCTCGATGAAGCGGAAGACGACGAAGGCGAGGATGCCGGCGACGACGAGCACCGTCGCCGCACCGATCCAGCGATAGCGGACGATGGCCTTCGGGCCGGGGGTGTCGAACAGGACGGAGCTCATCGCGCGATCCTCCACTTCTTCTCGAAGGCCCGTTGGGCGAGGGACAGGAGCGACACGAGCGCCACGAAGATGAGGGCGACCCACAGGAGACCGACGAGCAGCGGCTCACCGCGCTCTGACAGGTTCGCGCGGATCGCGCCCGCTTCGGCGACGGAGAAGCCGGCGGCGACCGTCGTGTTCTTGAGTAGGGCGATGAGCACGCTGAACAGCGGAGGCAGCACGGCACGGAACGCCTGCGGCAGGATGACGAGCGTCATGGTCTGTCCGAACGGCAGCCCGATCGCGCGTGCGGCCTCGGCCTGACCGATCGGCACCGTGTTGACGCCGGACCGCAGGACCTCTGCGACGTAGGTCGCGGTGTAGAGGCTCAGCCCGATGATCGCGAGCGTCGTGTAGCTCACTTCGGGGAGCCCGAGCTTCGGGTAGCCGAAGGCGAAGAAGAAGAGGATGAGGGTCAGCGGGGTGTTGCGCACCGTGTTGACGTACACGGTGCCGAAGAGGCGCATCGCAGGGACCGGCGAGACCCGCATGGCACCGACGATGGTACCGAGGATGAGCGCGAAGAACCCCGACACCACGAAGAGCAGCAGGGTGTTGCGGAAGCCCGTGACGAAGAGGTCGAGGTTGTCGAGCAGGACGTTCATGTCGCGCACGCCTTTCGGGAGGGGGACGCCCCTGGCGGGCGCCTGGGCGGAGTCGACGGGACAGCTCCCCCGGACGGCCGCTGGTCGGCGGCCGCCCGGGGCGCTGCTTAGTAGTCGTCGACCGCCGGCTGGGTCACCTTGGTGCCGGAGGCGCCGAGGGTGGCGTCGTAGATCTTGGTCCAGGTGTCGCCGCCATCGGTGAACATCGTGTTGATGAAGTGGCGGAGGGCGTCGTCACCCTTCGGCAGACCGATGCCGTACAGCTCGGTGCTGAACGGCTCGCCCACGACCTTGAGGTCGTCGGGGAACTGCGCCGCGTACCCGATCAGGATCGCCTGGTCGGTCGTGACCGCGTCGACCTTGCCGTCGTTCAGGGCCTCGACACACTGCGAGTAGGTGTCGAACTCCTCCGTCTTGGTGTCGGGGAAGTTGTCCTTGATGTTCTGGATGGGCGTGGAGCCCGTCGCCGAACACACGGTCTTGCCGGCGAGGTCGTCCTCGCCCTTGATGTCGTCGTTGTCCGCGGCGACGAGCAGGCCCTGGCCGGTCTCGAAGTACGGTCCGGCGAAGTCGATCTGCTCCTTGCGCTTGTCGGTGATCGAGTAGGTGCCGACGTAGTAGTCGATGTCACCGTTCACGATGGCCGATTCGCGGTTGGCGCTCGGGATCGCCTTGAACTCGATCTTGTCGGCTTCGAAGCCGAGCGACGCGGCGATCCAGGTGGCCATCTCGACGTCGAAGCCGGAACGCTCGCCGGTGGCGGCGTCGAGGTATCCGAGACCGGGCTGGTCCTCCTTGACACCGATGCGAACCTTGTCGGCCTTCACCATCGCGTCGTACGTGGGGCTGCCCTCGAGCTGGACGTCGGAGGCGACCTCGAAGAGTGCGCCGCCGTCGGACGCGCCGTCGGTCGATCCGGTGCCGGCGTCGCCGCCGCTGCACCCGCTGAGCGCGAGCGCTGCTGCAGCGACTCCCGCGGTGATGAACATGAGCCTCTTGCGCATGTTTTCCTTCCTTCCTTGGTGCCCGGGACGGGCCGATCGGTTGGTCAGTTCCGGGTCGCCGCGCGGGTCGCGCGATCCGGAGTCGGATGGGTCAGTGGGTGAGGAGCTTCGACAGGAAGTCCTTCGCCCGCTCGGATTGCGGGTTCGTGAAGAACGACTCGGGGTCGGTGTCCTCGAGGATCTCGCCGTCGGCCATGAAGACGACGCGGTCGGCGGCCTTCCTGGCGAAGCCCATCTCGTGGGTGACGACGATCATCGTCATGCCCTCGCTGGCGAGCTGCACCATGACGTCGAGGACCTCGTTGATCATCTCGGGGTCGAGGGCCGAGGTCGGCTCGTCGAACAGCATGACCTTCGGCTTCATCGCGAGGGCGCGGGCGATCGCCACGCGCTGCTGCTGCCCGCCGGACAACTGTGCCGGCAGCTTGTCGGCCTGCACGCCGATGCCGACGCGTTCGAGCAGCACCTTCGCCGCATCGTCGGCGTCGCGCTTCTTCTGCTTGCGCACCTTGATCGGGCCGAGGGTGACGTTCTCGCGGATCGTCTTGTGCGCGAACAGGTTGAACGACTGGAACACCATGCCGACGTCGGCGCGCAGCTCGGCGAGCTGCTTGCCCTCCTCCGGCAGCTTCTTGCCGTCGATCCGGATCTCCCCCGAGCTGATCGTCTCGAGCCGGTTGATCGTCCGGCAGAGGGTCGACTTGCCGGACCCGGACGGTCCGATCACGACGACGACCTCACCCTTGTTGACGGTGAGGTTGATGTCCTTCAGGGCGTGGAACTCGCCGTAGTGCTTCTCGACGTTCTCCATGACGACGAGGGGCTCGCCGCGCCCTGCCTGGATCGGGTTGCTCGTGGTCTCGTATGCGCCGGCGGCACCATGCGAGGCTGCTGCATCGGGTTCCGTCGGGCCGGAGTTCGGGGACACTGTTGGCTCCATGTAACCCAAACTAGGTGACCGTGTGTTTCGTGCGCATGACGGAAGCGCTACGGTTACCGTTTCGTAACCTCGACGGTAGACGCCTCAGGCGCTCACGCGTGCTGCGCGAACGCGCTCTCGAAGACGCACACCGATGCCGCCGTGGCCAGGTTCATGCTCTCGGCACGGCCGTAGATCGGTACCGTAACCGCACGGTCGACGAGCTCGAGGTGCTCGTCGGTGAGTCCCCTGGCCTCGTTGCCGAACACCCATGCCGTCGGCCGCGCGAGCACACCTTCCGACCGGGCCACGAGGAGGTCCTCGCCCTTGATGTCGGCCGCGAGCGTCTGCAGTCCCGCTGCACGGGCCCGTTCCAGCACGGCGGGCAGCTCGACACCGACCGCGACGGGCAGGTGGAAGAGCGAGCCGGTCGTGGAGCGCACGACCTTCGGGTTGTAGAGGTCGACGGTCCGTCCGCTCAGGACGACGGCGTCCGCGCCGGCGGCGTCGGCGGCTCGGATGATCGTCCCGAGGTTGCCCGGATCGCGGACCTCCTCCAGGATGACGACAAGCTGCGGCTCTCCGGCGAAGATGTCCTTGATCGAGGTCGGGAACTGCTGCGCGACCGCGATGAACCCCTGCGGGGTGACGGTGTCGGCCATCGACTCGAGGACCTGCTCGGTGACGAACTCGACCTCGAGTCCCGCACCGGCGGCCGCGGCCCCGATCTCGGTGTAGCGCTCGAGGGCCGTCGGCGTCGCGTACAGCTCGAGGATCAGGTCGGGCCGGAACTGCAGGGCCTCCGAGACCGCCTGTGGTCCTTCGAGGAGGAACAGGCCGGTCTCCTGTCTCGCCGGACGCTTGGCGAGTTTGGCGACGGAACGGACGCGCGGTGACCGCGGATTGTCAAGCACGCACCCATCCTATTGGTNAACACGTCGTCCGGTCGGACGCAGGGCTTCCGACTACGCGGAGACCTTGGGCGCCGAGGTGTCGGCGGGCAGCGCGGCCTTAGCCGACGCGACGAGGGCCGCGAAGGTGGCGGGCTCGTGCACCGCGAGGTCCGCGAGGATACGGCGGTCGACCTCGATCCCGGCGAGGCCGAGACCCTGGATGAAGCGGTTGTACGTCATGCCGTTGGCACGCGAAGCCGCGTTGATGCGCTGGATCCAGAGGCGACGGAAGTCACCCTTGCGCGCACGACGGTCGCGGTACGAGTAGACGAGGGAGTGAGTGACCTGCTCCTTGGCCTTGCGGTACAGACGCGAACGCTGACCGCGGTAACCGGCGGCGCGCTCGAGGATGACGCGACGCTTCTTGTGAGCGTTGACCGCCCTTTTGACTCTTGCCATGTTCCTAGTTCCTTACGGGTAAACGGTCTAGCGACCGAGCAGCTTCTTCATGACCTTGGCGTCGGCGGGCGCCAGCACCTGGTCCTGGTTCAGGCGACGGGTGCGACGGCTGGACTTGCTCTCCAGGTTGTGTCGCATACCGGCCTGCTGCTTCATCAGCTTGCCGCTGCCGGTGACCTTGAATCGCTTCTTGGCCCCGGAGTGGGTCTTCTGCTTCGGCATGGGATTCCTCGTTTCTTATCGGTTCTCGTCGGTGGATGACTCCACCGGAGCAGCCTCGTCGGCTTCGTCGGCTTCAGCCGGACGTGCCTTGGATGCCGCACGTTGTGCGTTGGCTTCGGCTTTCGCCTCGGACTTGTTCTTGAGTGGACCGACGACCATCACCATGTTGCGACCGTCGACCATGGGGGTGGACTCGACGGTGCCCCACTCGGACACGTCCTCGGCGAACTTCTGGAGCAGGCGGACGCCCTGCTCTGGGCGGGACTGCTCGCGGCCGCGGAACTGGATCATGGCTTTCACCTTGTCACCGGCCTTGAGGAAGCCCTCGGCGCGCTTGCGCTTGGTCTCGTAGTCGTGCTGATCGATCTTGAGGCGGAACCGGACCTCTTTGAGGATCGTGTTCGCCTGGTTGCGCCGGGCCTCTTTGGCCTTCTGCGCAGCCTCGTACTTGAACTTGCCGTAGTCCATGATCTTCGCGACGGGCGGCTTGGAGTTGGGTGCGACCTCGACGAGGTCGAGATCCGCTTCCTGCGCGAGGCGAAGGGCGACCTCGATTTTGACGACGCCGACCTGTTCTCCGCCGGGACCGACGAGTCGGACCTCCGGGACGCGGATACGGTCATTGGTACGGGGATCGCTGATGCGGAGCTCCTCTGACTGGGTGGGATGCCACGCGACCAGGTCCGATACCTGCGACGCGACGAAATCGGTTCACCACACACCCGTACCCTCCGCCGGTGTTCAGAACACCTGTCGGAAGGCACCACGCCCGACGACCCGAAGCGGTGAAGCGACAGGCGGAGCGTGACAACCCGGTAACCTTGTGAAGCGGTCAAGCGCGGGTGGGAGAATCTCCTCTTTCGTACCGAGACATGTCTCGGAGCACCGCACGAGTCTAACAGAGGATCCACGTGAACAACACCACCAGCCCGTACGACCACGACGACGAGTCGGGAGGGGCCGATCAGGCCACCCGGGACATCGCCGACGTTCCCGCCGTCGAGGTCATCACCACCGCCGCCGTGCACCTCATGAGCGCCGCAGCGGTCAAGTGCGGCCTCGCGGACGCCCCCGACGCCCAGACGGACCTCGACGAAGCCCGCAAGCTCATCAACGCCCTCGCCGGGCTCATCACCGCGGGCGCCCCGGAGATCAGCGACATGCACGCCCGGTCGCTGCGCGACGGCCTGCGATCCCTGCAGCTCGCCTTCCGGGAGGCGTCCACCATCCAGGATCCCATCGGCAAGGGTCCCGGCGAGAAGTGGACCGGCCCGGTCACCTGATCGCAGCGCGGCGCTCCGCCTCGCCGATCAGTCGGCGGGGCGGAGCGACACCGCGAGCGAGTCGACGCGCGTCGCGATGACCTCGTCCGCGGCCCAGCGCTGAGCCAGCCGCGCGAGCACTGCGTCGAGCTCCTGCTGGGTCAGTCCCTGCAGCAGGCCGAGCTCGACCACGAGCTCGGATCCGGCGAGCTTCGCCTCAGGATCTCCGGCTCGCAGGCGCACACTCACGACCGCGAGCTCCTGCTCGATCGACCGCTCGAACGCGTCGCGCACCAGCGGGTCCGCGAAGCTGGGCGTCCACGGCTGCGACTGCGCGATCGCCCACAGCGCGGGGCGGCGTACGGCGAACTCGGTGCTCGACGTCGGATCGAGGACCACCACGTCCGTCTGCTCGCTCGCGGCCGCCAGGGCGACCCGGACGCCGTCGGCCGGGATCGGCCTCGCCGTCCGGTTCCAGGCGGACATCGCCTGCACCGAGCTGAACACCGGGAGCACGGTGCGGCCGTCCGGACCGGTCACGGTCACGATGGACAGCTCCTGCGACTTGTCGACCAACTGGCCGTGCTCGTTCTCGCCGGCCTCACCGAGGTGGGCCACGAGCGGGATGAGCAGACGGGAGTCCCGGAACGCGTCGACGACCTCGGCCTCCCCGACCTCGCCTGTCCGGAAGCGTCGGAGGGACTCGATCAGCCGCTCGGGCGCACTGCCGTCGTCACCGGAACTCGCGTTCGGCTGGAAGCTCCGACCGGCCCAGGGCTGGCCGGCCGAATCGGCGCCACCCATCGCACGCTGGGCATGCCCGCCCGACGGACCGTGCCGGTCGGGCGCGGAGGATTCGTCAGCGGCCCGAGACATCCAGCGCCTCGGCCAGGGTGAACGCGCCGTTGTAGAGCGCCTTCCCGATGATGGCGCCCTCGAGCCCCAGGGGGACCAGCTCGCGCAGCGCGACCAGATCGTCAAGGCTCGAGATGCCGCCGGAGGCCACCACCGGCCGCTCCGTGCGCTCGAGCACCTGTCGGAGCAGTTCGATGTTCGGCCCCTGCATCGTGCCGTCCTTCGTGACGTCCGTCACGACGTAGCGTGCGCAGCCCGCCTCCTCGAGACGGTCGAGGACCGTCCACAGGTCGCCGGCGTCCTGCGTCCAGCCGCGAGCGGCGAGCGTCGTGCCACGGACGTCGAGGCCGACCGCGATCGCCTCGCCGTACTGGGCGATGACACTCGCGGCCCACTCGGGGTTCTCGAGCGCCGCGGTCCCGAGGTTGACGCGTGCGACGCCCGTCTCGAGCGCCTGCTCGAGGGAGGCGTCGTCGCGGATGCCGCCCGACAGCTCGATGTTGACGCCGCGCGCCTTCGAGATGACCTTGCGGATGATCGACCGGTTGTCGCCACGACCGAACGCGGCGTCGAGGTCGACGAGGTGGATCCACTCCGCCCCCTGGCGAGCCCAGTCCAGGGCCGCGTCGACGGGCTCGCCGTAGTTCGTCTCCGAACCGGCCTCGCCGCGCGTCAACCGGACGGCCTTGCCGTCCACGATGTCGATCGCGGGGAGTAGCGTCAGTCCGGCCGTCGTGTTGAACTCGTTCATGATCCACCGTCTCTTCGGGAGCTGCGAGCCCCTCGGTTCCCGGCGCACAGCATGCCTCGTGGCACAAGCACCTGATCCTAGTCGGCTACAGGGTGCCGAGCCAGTTGGACAGCAGACGGATACCGGCGTCGCCCGACTTCTCCGGGTGGAACTGCGTCGCCGACAGCGGACCGTTCTCGACGGCCGCGAGGAACGGCACGCCGTGGGTCGCCCAGGTGAGGCGCGGCTCGGGGAACGGCGGCATGACCTCGAGGGTCCACTGCTGTGCGGCATAGGAGTGGACGAAGTAGAAGCGCTCGTCGGCGAGGCCGTCGAAGAGCACGGACCCCGCGTCCGGCGACACCGTGTTCCAGCCCATGTGCGGCAGGACGGGCGCCTCGAGTTCGGTGACCGCGCCGGGCCACTCCCCCAGGCCCTCGGCCTCGGAACCGCGCTCCAAACCACGCTCGAACATGACCTGCATCCCCACGCAGATGCCGAGGACGGGACGGCCTCCCGCGAGACGACGGTCGATGACCTCGTCGCCGTGGGAAGAACGGAGGGCGCCGATCACCGCATCGAAGGCACCGACCCCTGGCACGACGAGACCGTCGGCGGCCTGGGCGGCCTGGCGGTCGCCCGTCAGCACGACGTCGGCGCCGGCGAGCTCGAGGGCCTTGACGGCGGAGTGCACGTTGCCGGAGCCGTAGTCGAGGACGACCACCGACGGGCGTGCACTCACAGCGCGCCCTTCGTCGACGGGATGCCCTGGACCAGCGGGTCGAACGCCTTCGCCTGCCGGAAGGCCCGCGCGAACGCCTTGAACTCCGCTTCGGCGATGTGGTGCGGATCGCGACCGCCGAGGACGTTCACGTGCACGGTGAGGCCCGCGTTGAAGGTGATCGCCTCGAAGACGTGACGCACCATCGAACCCGTGAAGTGCCCGCCGATGAGGTGGAACTCGAATCCGGCCGGTTCCCCGCCGTGCACGAGGTACGGACGACCGGAGATGTCGACCACGGCCTGCACGAGCGCCTCGTCGAGCGGGACCAGCGCGTCGCCGTACCGAGAGATGCCGGCCTTGTCGCCGAGCGCCTGACGGATCGCCTGGCCCAGGACGATACCGACGTCCTCGACCGTGTGGTGGACGTCGATGTCGACATCGCCCGTCGCACGGACGGTCAGGTCGGTCAGCGAGTGCTTCGCGAAGGCCGTGAGCAGGTGGTTGTAGAACGGGACGGAGGTCTCGATGCTGCTCGTGCCGGTGCCGTCGAGGTTCAATTCCAGCTCGATGCTGGACTCGCTCGTCGCGCGCTGGATCCGGGCCGTGCGCTGCTGGGTGGTCATGGGATCCAGTGTATCGAGCGCACCGGCGCTGCACGCCGTGTGTCGACGGGTGGGCATCGTCGCGTCATGCGGCTGCACCAGGGCGTGGCGACGCCTATCGTTGAGAGGTCATGACTTCCACACCCAGCATCGCCCCGGCCGTCCCACTCGACGCGACGGAGATCGCCGCTCTCCGTGAACGGTTCCCGATCCTCGCCCGGGAGATGAACGGACACCCGCTCGTCTATCTGGACTCCGGAGCCACCTCGCAACGCCCGATCGAGGTCATCGACGCGGAGCGTGACTACGCGACGCACCAGAACGCCGCCGTCCACCGTGGCGCCCACCTCCTGGCCGCCGAAGCGACGGAGCTCTTCGAGGACGCGCGCGCGACCGTCGCCGCGTTCATCGGTGCCGACGAGCGGGAACTCGTCTGGACCTCCGGCGCGACCGCAGCCCTCAACCTCATCGCCGGGGCCATCGGGAATGCGAGCGCCGGCCTCGGTGGTGCCGCCGCCGAGCAATTCCGCCTCGGCCCAGGCGACGAGATCGTCGTCACGGAACTCGAACACCACGCGAACCTCATCCCCTGGCAGCAACTCGCCGCACGCACCGGTGCGACCCTCCGTCACCTGCCGGTCGACGACGACGGCGTGCTGCGTCTCGACGCCGCAGGCGACGTCATCGGCGAACGCACGCGCATCATCGCGTTCGCACACGTGTCCAACGTCACCGGGGCGATCGCGCCGGTCTCCGAGCTCGTCGCCCTCGCCGAACGCGTCGGCGCGCTGACCGTGCTCGACGCCTGCCAGTCCGTCCCGCACCTGCCCGTCGACGTCCCGTCCCTCGGGGTCGACTTCCTCGTGTTCTCCGGCCACAAGATGCTCGGTCCGAACGGCATCGGGGCCCTGTGGGGTCGCCGCCGGCTGCTCGATGCCCTTCCCCCCTTCCTCACCGGCGGGTCGATGATCACGACCGTCACACTCGACGGCGCGGAGTTCCTGCCCGCCCCGCAACGGTTCGAGGCCGGGACCCAGCCGGTGTCGCAGGCGATCGCCCTCGCGAGCGCCGTCCGGTTCCTGCAAGCGGTCGGCATGGACCGTGTCCACGCCACCGAGGCGGCCTACGGACAGCGACTCGCGGCCGGACTCGCCGCCATCCCCGGCGTCACGCTCATCGGCCCGCCGCCCGGAACTCCTCGCGCCGGGCTGGCGAGCTTCGACCTCGCCGGCGTGCACGCCCACGACGTCGGTCAGTTCTTCGATGATCGCGGCATCGCGGTGCGCGTCGGTCACCACTGCGCGCAACCACTCCACCGCCGGTTGGGCCTCACCGCGTCCACCCGCGCGAGCAGCTACCTCTACACGACGGAGGCCGAGATCGACGCCTTCCTCGAGGCCGCCACCCTCGTCGGTCCGTTCTTCGGGGTGTCCCGATGAGCGGCCTGGAGAGCCTCTACCAGGAGCTCATCCTCGACCACGCCCGCCAGCGCCACGGCTTCGGGTTGCGGGACGCGCCCGCCGCCGAGTCGCACCAGCTCAACCCCACCTGCGGCGACGAGGTCACCCTGCAGCTCCACCCCGGGCCCGACGGTCGTCTCGCACCGATCGCCTGGGAGGGGCACGGCTGCTCGATCTCGCAGGCGTCGAGCTCCTGCTTGAGCGACCTCGCGGCAGGCCTCACACCGGCCGAGCTCCAGGCCCTGGTCGACGAGTTCCGGACGGTCATCCGCTCGCGGGGCACGCTCGAGTTCGACGAGGAACGGTTCGGAGACGCCGCGGCGTTCAGCGGCGTCTCGCGCTACATCGCCCGCGTGAAGTGCGCCATGCTCCCCTGGGTCGCCGCAGAGGAGGCCATCTCCCGCCTGCCGTGAGCAGGCGCCCCACCTCCGCCCGGCCGAGGGCTGGTCAGACGGGGCTGATCGCCGCCAAGGCCTCGAGGAACGCGGTCGTCTCCGCTTCGGTGCCCGCGGTCACCCGCAGGTGGTTCGGGATGCCGACGTCACGGATGAGGATCCCGCGCGCGAAGAGCGCCTCGAACGCCGCGTGCGGATCGGCCACGCCACCGAACAGGACGAAGTTGGATCCGCTCCGCTTCGGGTCGTAGCCGAGACGTCCGAGCTCGACGACGAGGCGATCGCGCTGGGTCCGGATGTCGTCGACCATCGCCAGCATCTCGTCGGCGTGCCGCAGTGCGGCGGTCGCGGCCGCCTGCGTCAGGGCGCTCAGGTGGTACGGGAGCCGGACGAGTCTCAGTGCGTCGACGACCGCAGGGTCGGCGGCGAGGTACCCGAGACGGACCCCGGCGAAGGCGAAGGCCTTGCTCATCGTCCTGGAGACGATCAGGCGCGGACGCCCCTCCAACAGCGTGAGCGCGCTCGCCTCGTCGTCAGGAGCGAACTCCGCATACGCTTCGTCGACGATCACCATGCCCCGCGACGCCTCGTACACCGCGGTGATGGTCTCGAGCGACAACGGTGTTCCGGTGGGGTTGTTGGGCGAGCAGAGGAACACGAGGTCGGGATCCGCCTCGGCCACCTGACGCGCGGCGGTCTCGGGCGAGAGCTCGAACTCGGCGTCGCGCGTCGCGGGGATCCACCTGGTGCCGACGCCGGCGGCCAGGAGCGGATACATCGAGTACGTCGGCGTGAACCCGAGGAGCGATCGCCCGGGACCACCGAAGGCCTGCAGGATGTGCTGCAGCACCTCGTTCGACCCGTTCCCCGCCCAGATCTGCTCCGGGGTCACCCCGCGACCCAGGTATCCCGCCAGCGCCTCCCGGAGTTCCGTGAACTCGCGATCGGGGTACCGGTTCACCGTGAGGACCGCGGAGGCGAGCGAGGCGACGATGTCGTGCGCGACCGCCTCGGGGATCGGGTGTGTGTTCTCGTTGACGTTGAGCGCCACCGGCACCAGGGCCTGGGGAGCGCCGTACGGGCGCTGTCCTCGGAGGTCGTCGCGGATGGGGAGGTCGTCGAGAGCGGTCACCTCACAATGCTAGCCACTCCGACCGGCGCGCTCACTCCGCCTGACGCTCCCGACGAAGGACCTCGTGCCGGGGGCTCGCCGGGTTCAACAGCGAGTGGCGTCGCCCGTAGGCGAAGTACACGATGAGACCGATCACGAGCCAGACCCCGAACCGCAGCCAGGTCTCCCAGTGCAACTGCAGGATCAGGAAGCCGGACGCCAGGACGCCGAACGCCGGGACGAACGGCATCAACGGCAACCGGAAGGAGCGGGGCTCGTCCGGCTTCGTGTACCGGAACACGATCACCGACACGCAGACCACGATGAAGGCGGCCAGGATGCCGATGTTCGTGAGGTCGGCGACCTGCTTGATCGGGAACACCCCGGCGAAGACGGCTGCCGCGCCGCCGGCGATCCAGGTCACCCGCTGCGGCACGCCTCGCCGGTCCGTGCGCGAGAACCACCGAGGAAGGAGACCGTCGCGACTCATCGAGAACCAGACGCGGGTGACGCCCAACAGGAACGTCAGCATCACGGTGAGGATCGACAGGACGGCGAACACGGAGATGATCGTCGCCACCACGGGCAGGCCGACGCTCTGGAACGCCGATGCGAACCCGGCGGTGGGGTCGATGTCGGTGTAGTTCTGCATGCCGGTCAGCACGAGGGTGGCCGCGACGTACAGGAGCATGGCGACGATGAGGGAGAGGATGATCGCCTTCGGCATGTGCTTCTTGCCGTCTTTCGCCTCCTCGGCCGCCGTACTCATCGCGTCGTATCCGAAGACCGCGAAGAAGACCGTCGCGGCACCGGCGAACACCGGCCCGAAACCGCTGGGGAGGAACGGATCGTAGTTCTCCCCGTCGATGTAGAAGACCCCGAGGCCGATGATGAACAGGATGAGCAGGACCTTGATGCCGACCGCGATGAGCTCGAATCGACCGAAGGCCTTCGTCCCGCGACTCAGGATGAAGGTCACGAAGAGACAGACGAAGATGGCGGGGAGATTGACGAGGCCGCCCTTCCCCTCGTCGGCGGTCGAGGTCATCCAGGCCGGCATGTGGATCCCGATGCCGGACAGGAAGGCGTCGAAGTAGCCGGAGATCCCGATCGCGACCACCGCGACGATCGCGATGTACTCGAGCAACAGGTCCCAGCCGATGAACCAGCCGATGATCTCGCCGAGCGCCACATACCCGTAGGTGTAGGCGGACCCGGCTCTCGGGATCATGCCGGCGAACTCCGCGTACGACAACGCCGCGGCCGCGGAGGCGAGACCCGCGATCAGGAACGAGAAGAGGACGGCTGGCCCGACAGCGGGCGAGGTCTCGCTCCCATGAGCGACGAGTCCGGCGAGGGAGAAGATCCCCACCCCGATGATGCCACCGACCCCGATGGCCGTGAGTTGCCAGAGCCCGAGGCTCTTGAACAGCTTCGAACCGGAGGTCTCATCCTCGATCTCCGCGATCGGCTTCTTCCGGAGCAGCGAGCGGCTCCGATCGTCTGTACTCATGCTTGCCTCCGACGATGCTGCGGGCGTCGTTGCACCGCGCCATCGACGATAGCTGAGAACCAGCGCGGAGTGACCCGCCGATTGTCGGCCTACTCGGCCGCGTACCGCTGCGGGATCGCCAGGCGCTGCCCGGGCTCGACACCGGCGGTGCTGAGCTGGTTGAGGTTCATGATCTCGGCGATGACGTCGCGCGGGTCGGCGTCGGGCGCGATGGACTCGGCCAGCTGCCAGAGCGACTCGCCCGGGTCGACCGTGATGTACGTGAACGTGGCTCCCGCCGCCGCTGTGTTGGCCGCGGCACCGCCTGCGGAGAGTCCGACGACCGCGACGCCGATGACCAGCGGGATGGCGGCGAGCGTGGTGAAGACGACGCGGCCGCGCTTCGTCAGGCGGAGTCGGCGTGTGGACGGTGCGTCTGACGCCGGTGTCTGCGCCGTCCGTGCGGGAAGCGCCCGGTGGGACCCGATCAGTGCTGCGCTCATGTCAACCCTCCAAGAGTGTGCTCATCATGTGATGAGGACTCGTACCCGACACTCGACCAGGAGTGCCGGATACGAACCTGTGTTCCGAATATATCTTCGATTGTTCGAATACTCAACCCTGTCTTCGTACCTGAGACGCGCGGGATCGGCGACACGCTCGAACAGATGTTTGTCTGGACGAGCTGGTGCGGATACAGTTTCGAGTGTTGGAAGCAGTACACCACCACCCACCGACATCGGTCACCGACAGCCGATCAGGGCAGGAGCGAAGATGGCAGCGAACACGGCGGGCGACGGAGCCCGGGAGCGCCAGATCGGCGGCACCCGGCGACGGAAGAGCCTGAGCGACAAGCAGCTGGCGATCCTCGACGTCATCCAGCGTTCGGTCTCACAGCGCGGATATCCGCCGAGCATGCGCGAGATCGGCGACGCCGTCGGGCTCGCCTCCCTGTCGAGTGTCACGCACCAACTCGGACAGCTCGAACTCAGCGGATACCTCCGACGCGATCCCAACCGTCCCCGCGCCATCGAGGTGCTCATCGACCTGCCGAGCGCCGTCGAGGGGAGCGATCCCGACTCCGCTCCCCCGGTCGGCGACGCCGCCATGGTCCCGCTCGTCGGTCGCATCGCCGCCGGCATCCCGATCACGGCCGAGCAGCAGGTCGAGGAGATCTTCCCCCTGCCGCGTCAGCTGGTCGGCAAGGGCAGTCTGTTCATGCTGAAGGTCGTCGGCGACTCGATGGTCGACGCCGCGATCTGCGACGGCGACTGGGTCGTCATCCGCGAGCAGAAGACCGCCGAGAACGGCGAGATCGTCGCGGCGATGCTCGACGAGGAGGCGACCGTGAAGGTGTTCCGCCAGCGCGACGGTCACACCTGGCTGCTCCCCCGGAACTCGGCCTTCGAACCGATCCTCGGCGACCACGCCGAGGTCCTCGGCAAGGTCGTCGCCGTGCTCCGGACGGTCTGACCGACCGGACCACTCCGCGACACCGACGAGGGCCGGGACGATCCGTGGATCGTCCCGGCCCTCGTCCGTACCGGACCGACGACGTCAGCCGGTCGCACCGACCCGTGCGCGGACCGCACGCGTGGCCTCGACGATGTTGGCGAGGGAGGCGACCGTCTCCTCGTACCCTCGCGTCTTGAGTCCGCAGTCCGGGTTCACCCAGACCTGTCGCTGCGGGATCCCCTCCAGCGCGATCTCGAGCAACGCGGTCACCTCCGCGACGCTCGGCACCCGAGGCGAGTGGATGTCGTAGACGCCCGGGCCGATGCCGTGGTCGAAACCACTCGCCCGGATGTCGGACACGACCTCCATCCGAGACCGTGCCGCCTCGATGCTCGTCACGTCGGCGTCCAGACGCCGGATCGCGTCGATCACCACCCCGAACTCGGAGTAGCAGAGGTGGGTGTGGATCTGCGTCTCGACGCGCACGCCCGCGGTCGCCAGCCGGAAGGAGCCCACCGACCAGTCGAGGTACCGCCCCTGGTCGGCCCGCCGGAGCGGCAGCAGCTCGCGGAGTGCGGGTTCGTCGACCTGGATGATGCGGATGCCGGCCCGCTCCAGGTCGGCGATCTCGTCACGCAGGGCGAGGGCGACCTGGTTCGCCGTCTCGGCGAGCGGTTGGTCGTCGCGCACGAACGACCAGGCGAGGATCGTCACCGGGCCCGTGAGCATGCCCTTCACCGGCTTGGTGGTCAACGACTGCGTGTAGGCCGACCACTCGACCGTGATCGGCGCCGGCCGCGAGACGTCACCCCACAGGATCGACGGACGGGTGCATCGCGAACCGTAGGACTGCACCCACCCGTGCTCCGTCACGGCGAACCCGTCGAGGTGCTCGGCGAAGTACTGGACCATGTCGTTGCGCTCGGGCTCACCGTGGACGACGACGTCGATGCCGAGGTCCTCCTGCAGCGCCACGACGCGCCCGATCTCCGCGCGCATCGTCGCGACGTAGGCCTCCTCGTCGAGCGTCCCGGCGACCCGCTGCGCACGGGCACGACGGATGTCGCCGGTCTGCGGGAAGGAGCCGATCGTCGTCGTCGGGAAGAACGGCAGGCCGAGCGCCTGCTCCTGCGCCGTGGCGCGCTCCTGGTAGTCGTCTCGGGTGAAGTCCTCTGGTGCGAGCGCTGCTGCCCGTGCGCGGATGGCGGCATCGACGACCCCGGGCGCGGCCAGCCGATCGTCGAGCGCGGCCGACGCTGCGGTGAGCTCGGCCGCGATGGACGCACGCCCTTGGGTGAGACCGCGTGCGAGGACCGCGATCTGATCCACCTTCTGGTCGGCGAATGCGAGCCAGCTCCGGAGACGGGGGTCGAGCTTCGTCTCCACCGACACGTCGTGCGGGACGTGCAGGAGCGACGTCGAGGTGGACACCGCGAGCTGAGGGAAGCGCTCCGCCGCGCTCGCGAGCAGGTCGGCCGCGGCCACGAGGTCGCCGCGCCACACGTTGTGGCCGTCGATCACTCCCGCGACGACGGTCTTCGTGGCGAGTCCGGGAGACGAGTCCGGCAGGCCTCCTCGGACGAGGTCGACACCGACAGCCTCGACCCCCGAGTCGGCCAGCACCGGGAGGGCGTCGCCCAAGGCGCCGTAGGGAGCCGCGACGAAGATCGACGGACGGTCGGACACGGCGGACAGGACGGCCGTCGATCGTTCGAGCGCCGCGAGGACCGTCGACCTCGGCACGTCGAACGTCTCCGAAACGAGTGCGGGTTCGTCGAGCTGCACCCAGGGCGCGCCGGCAGCGGCGAGGCGCTGGAGGAGTTCCGCGTAGACGGGCAGCAACGCCTCCAGTCGATCGATCGGGGCGAATCCCGCTGAGGCCCCCTCGGCCGCCTTGGACAGCAGCAGGAACGTCACGGGGCCCACGATGACCGGCCGCGTCACGTACCCCTCGGCGAGGCCCTCGCGGAACTGCTCGACCACTCGGTCGTCGGAGAGCGCGAACGGCGTCGACTCGCCGATCTCCGGGACGAGGTAGTGGTAGTTCGAGTCGAACCACTTCGTCATCTCGAGCGGGGCGAGGTCGCCGGCGCCACGAGCGATCGTGAACGCCCCGGCGAGGTCGACCCGACCGTCGGCCCCGACGAGCGACGAGAAGCGCTCCGGGACGGCGCCGACGGTGAGCGCGGCATCCAGGACCTGGTCGTAGAACGAGAAGCTCTCGGGGATCGCGGCGTTCGTCGGGTCGAGGCCGAGCCCCGCGAGGCGGGCACGCGTGGCGGCGCGCAGCTCGGAGGCCGTCCGCTCGAGCGCTTCGGCGTCGATCCGGCCGGCCCAGAAGGACTCGACGGCGCGCTTCAGCTCCCGGTTCGGCCCGATGCGCGGGTAGCCGAGGATGGTGCCGACGGGGAATGCGGAGGTGGGGTTCATCGTGCGTCCTTGCTGGTGAGTGGATCGGGGATGGGATGACGGACCGGTCGGTCGCCTTGCACGGGGATGCCGGCACGGTGCAACACGTCGAGCACCGTCCGATGCTGGTTGAAGGCGTAGAGGTGGACGCCCGGCGCGCCGCCCGCGACGACGTCGCGGATGAGTCGGGCGGAGTAGTCGATGCCGATGTCGATCCGTCCCGCTTCATCCGGCTCGACCTCGAGCGCGATGGCCAGGTCGCTCGGGAGCGCCTCGCCACTCAGCTCGAGCACCCGACGCAACCGCGCCGGACTCGTGATGGGCATCACGCCCGGCAGGATGGGCATGGTGACGCCGTGACGTCTCGCACGTTCGGCGAAGGCGAGGTAGTCGTCGGCATGGAAGAAGAGCTGGGTGATGGCGAGCGTCGCCCCCGCCGCCTGCTTGGCCAACAGGGTGTCGAGGTCCTGCGTCGTCGACCGTGAGCGCGGGTGACCGTTGGGGAACGCGGCGACCGCGATCCGCGGCCGATGGCGTCGCCCGAGCTGCACCGCGCCCGGCAGACCGACCAGCGACCCCTCGGCGTAGGGCTCGTGCTCGGCACTGACCCGGCCGATGAGCTGCACGAGTTCCGCGGCACTCCCCAGATCACCGAGGAAGGCGTCCCCCTCGACGGCTCCGGCGGGCGGGTCGCCGCGAAGGGCGAGGAAACTGTGCACCCCGGCATCGAGGAAGTCCTTGATGAGTCGGCTGGCTTGCGCGTGCGTCGAGCCGACGCACGTGAGATGGGCCATCGGGTCCACCGAGGTCGACGTCCGGATGCTCCGCAGCACGTCCAGGCTCGCCGTTCGCGAGGAACCACCGGCGCCGAAGGTGACCGAGATGAACTCCGGCCCGGCGGCGGCCAGGTGCTCGACCGTCCGAGCGAGCGCGAGGCCGCCGTCGAGCGTCTTGGGCGGGTACAGCTCGAACGAGAAGGGGGTGCGCCCGGGACAGGCGGGCTCCGTCGTGATCATGAGGTCTCGTCTCGGTGGCAGCGGATCGAGAGCCGGCGACCACGCAGCACGCAGCGGTTCCGCTGGTGTGTCGTGGGCGGGTGCCGGGCTCGGCTGTCGCTCCGAATCCGCCGGTGAGGGCGGGTACGATGCGCACGACGATAGCAACGCCCGACGATCCGCGCGACGGACATCTGTCCGACAGCGTCATCCTGCGACACATTCCCCCGGCGGCGCTCCGGTCCTACGCTGATGCCATGACCGTGGGCACCAGGCACCGGGGCGACGAGCGCCGAGTACCCGGTTCGCGCGTCATCGCGTCCTGCGTGGCGGTGGTGATCGCCCTGTCCGGGTGCACGACCGCCGGCTCGCCCGTGCCGACGGCGACACGCGCAGCCTCAGCGGAGGACCTCGTGGTCGAGTTCCGTCAGAACCGGGACCAGTACGCGAGCGACGCCGCGATCGTCCGGGTCGGCAACCGTGGCGACCACGACATCACGATCGTCGGACTCGAGCTGGCGGGGTCGGCGTTCACCGCGACGACCGTCCGGGACCGCTCCTCGACGATCCGCGCTGGACAGACCACGGACCTCGCCGTCGAGCTGCCCCCGATCGACTGCGACGCCCGGGACGGGGAGTCGCAGGTCGATCTCCTGCTCCGACTCGACGACGGCGCGGTCCTGTCCGCCGCCGACCTCCCCGATCCGACGGACGCGCTGCCGCGGATCCGTGCCGCCACGTGCACGGTGGCGGCGGTGCAGCGCATCGCCGAGGTGGCGGCCGCACCCGGGATCCGCCTCGAGGGAGCCGGGGCCACGACGGTCGCCGTCCTGACGATCACGGCCGTGCCGACCGGCGCTCCGGGCCGGCTGGAGCTCGTCGCGCTGCGGTCGACGGTCCTGTTGCGACCGGCGCCGACCGACGGCGGCGGTGACCCACCCCAGGACTGGCCGCTCAGCTTGACCGTCGACGCCGCAAGCGGTCCGCAGTCCATCGAACTGCGGATCGTGCCGACCCGGTGCGACCCGCACGCCCTGGCCGAGGACAAGGTGGGAACGCTCTTCCCACTCGTCGTGCGGATCGACGACGGCCCGGAGGCGGTCATAACCCTGCCGCTCGACGCCGACACGGCGGAGGCGCTCAAGGACGCCGTCCGCGCGCGCTGCGCGTGAGGGGTCGGGTCAGCCGGCCACGGCGGGTGCCGGGACGACCTCAGCGAACGGCGCGAGGGCGGCGGCGAGTTCCGCACCGACCAGGGCGTGCACGATCGTGCCACGCTCGTCGTAGTCCGTCGACAGCACCTTGCCGCGTTCGTGCAGCAGCGTGACCAGGTCTCCGCGGTCGAAGGGCACGATGACGTGGACCTCGTTGCTCGGCGACGGGATCAGCGTCTCGATGCGCTCCATGAGCTCGTCGATCCCGAGACCGGTGCGGGCCGACACGAAGACGGCGTCCGGGACGAGACCGCGGAGCACGAGCAGCTGGCCGTCGTCCACGAGGTCGGCCTTGTTGAACACGACCAGCTCGGGGATGTGCCGAGCTCCGACCTCACCGATGACATCGCGCACGGTGGCGATCTGGCCGGCAGGATCGGGGTGCGCGGCATCGACGACGTGCACGATGACGTCGCTGTCGGCGACCTCCTCGAGCGTCGAGCGGAAGGCCTCGACCAGCTGGTGCGGCAGGTTGCGCACGAAGCCGACCGTGTCGGCCAGGGTGTACTCGCGTCCGTCGGAGGTCACGTTGCGTCGGACCGTCGCGTCGAGCGTCGCGAAGAGCGAGTTCTCGACCAGGACGCCGGCCTTCGTGATGCGGTTCAGCAGGCTCGACTTGCCGGCGTTCGTGTACCCCGCGATCGCGACCGACGGCACCGTGTTGCGGCGACGGTTCGCCCGCTTGGCCTCGCGCGCCGGCTTCATCGCCGTGATCGACTTGCGCAGTTTCGCCATCCGGGTGTGGATGCGGCGTCGGTCGAGTTCGATCTTCGTCTCACCGGGGCCCCTCGACCCCATACCGGCGCCGGCACCACCGACCTGGCCACCGGCCTGACGGCTCATGGACTCGCCCCAGCCGCGGAGGCGGGGCAGGAGGTACTCGAGTTGGGCGAGCTCGACCTGTGCCTTGCCCTCCCGGCTCTTCGCGTGCTGGCTGAAGATGTCGAGGATGACCGCCGTGCGGTCGATCACCTTCACGCCGACCGCGTCCTCGAGGGCGCGACGCTGGCTGGGTGCGAGTTCCGTGTCGGCGATCACCGTGTCGGCGCCGAGCGCCTGGACGATGGACTTCAGTTCCTGGGCCTTGCCTCGACCGAGATACGTGCTCGGGTCGGGGTGCGGTTTGCGCTGCAGGAGCCCGTCGAGCACGACGGCACCGGCGGTCTCCGCGAGCGCTGCGAGTTCGCGCAGGGAGTTCTCCGCGTCGTGGAGCGCACCCTGCGGGTAGACGCCGATGATGACGACGTTCTCCAGCCGGAGCTGCCGGTACTCGACCTCGGTGACGTCCTCGAGCTCGGTCGAGAGCCCGGCGACGCGACGGAGGGCCTGTCGGTCCTCGCGGTCGTACTGCTCGCCGTCGTCGGAGCTGCCGCCCGAGGCATCACCCGTCTGCAGGGCCGCGGCACCGCTGCCGAACAGGGTGTACCCGCTCGATCGGGACGCGGCGCTCGTGAGCACGCGCGCGACGACGTCGTCGGGATCGGTGACCGAGGCGTCGTCCACCACCGCCTCGACATCGACATCGGTGTCGTCTGCGTGGTCCTGGGGTGCGTCCATCGGTGGTCTAGGCATCGCGTTAACCCTACTTCCTCCTGGTCCGGTACCGTTCCTGTATGTCGAACGAGCACTACTTCACCGCCGAACCCGCGAGCGAGTTGCAGCTCAAACCGATCACCGCACGCCTCGGCGGCGTCGACCGTTCGCTCGTCTCGGCGGGTGGCGTCTTCAGCCCGGGCCACCTCGATCAGGGCACCCAGGTGCTGCTCGCGAACACCCCTCCTCCCCCGCCGACGGGCGACCTCCTCGACATCGGCTGCGGCTGGGGCCCGATCGCCCTGTCGCTCGGGCTCGCGTCGCCGGACGCGACCGTCTGGGCGGTCGACGTCAACGAACGGGCGCTCGACCTGACCCGGATCAACGCGGAACGCCTCGGACTCGTCAACATCCGTGCCGTCCTCCCCGACGACGTCCCCGACACGGTCCGCTTCGCGACCATCTGGTCGAACCCGCCGATCCGCGTCGGTAAAGATGAGCTGCACCGCATGCTCATGCACTGGTTGCCACGGCTCGAGGACGAGGGTGACGCCTGGCTCGTCGTGCAGAAGAACCTCGGCTCGGACTCACTGCAGAAGTGGTTGCAGGAGCAGCTGCCGACGTCGTTCCACGTCGGACGTGCGGCCATGGCCAAGGGCTTCCGCGTCCTGCACGCCCGGCGCCGGGAGCTCCGTTCGGCCTGACCGGCTCAGGCCAGGGTGATCGTCCCGGAGTAGACGAGCGTCGCCGGACCGGCCAGCACCACGTGCTCGCCGTCTGCGCCGGGAACCATGCGCACCCCGAGCACCCCGCCCGGCACCTCGACGCGCCAGTCGTTCGGAGCCGCCGCGCCCGCCCAGTGGCGGAACGCGAGCGCCGCGGCAGCCGTCCCGGTGCCACAGCTCAGGGTCTCACCGCTCCCGCGCTCGTGGACACGCATGCGGATCCGGGCCACGCCGTCGGCGATGAGCGGCTCACCCGGGACGACCAACTCGACGTTGGCACCGTGCGGCGGCACGGGGTCGAGCTGTGGGACGTACTCCAGTTCCGCTCCGTCGAGTTCGGCGGCGTCGGCGACCGCGACGACGATGTGCGGGTTGCCGACGTCGATCCCGATCCCCGGGCGTGCCACGGGCAGCCCCTTCACCCGGACGAGCGTCTCCCGCTCGTCGAGGCTCCAGCGGCCGAGGTCGACGACGTAGCCGAGCGGGTCGTAGCCGACCATCCGGACGCCGGCGCGCGTGCCGATGGCGAGCTGTTCGCCGGGGGCCAGCTCCACGAGCCCGCTCTCGAGCAGGTAGTGCAGGAACACCCGGATGCCGTTGCCGCACATCTCCGCGACCGAACCGTCGGCGTTGTGGTAGTCCATGAACCACTCCGCGGCAGGGTCTTCAGCGAGCACGGCCGCCCCGGCATCGAGGTGCGCGGACCGGACGGCGCGGATGACGCCGTCAGCACCGATCCCGAAGTGCCGGTCGCAGAGCGCCGCGATCTGGCCCGGATCGAGGGCCTCCTGGCCGTCAGGATCGGAGAAGAGCACGAAGTCGTTGCCCGTGCCGTGGCCCTTCGTGAAGGAGAGTGTCGACGCCATCCGACCAGTCTACGGGCGCACTCGGCGGGCCAGCTCACTCGCCTCGGCGCTGCAGCCCTCCACCCAGGTGATCGCCGGATAGCGCTTGAACCAGCTGACCTGACGGCGCGCGTACCGCCTCGTCAGGCGCTGGGTCTCGGCGATCGCCTCCGCTTCGGTGAGCTCCGACCGCAGTTGCGCCACCGCCTGCGCGTACCCGATCGCACGGACGGCGGTCACACCCTGCTCGAGGCCGTGCTCGAGCAGCTCGGCCGTCTCCGCGACGAGTCCCGCGTCCCACATCATCTCGACGCGCCGGTCGAGGCGCTCGACGAGGACCTCTCGCGGTGTCGAGACCCCGATGACCTCGACCGGCCGCCACGGGACGGGGCGTTCCGGAAGCGCTGCACCGTGGCCGCGCTCGGCCAACTCGTGGACTTCGAGTGCGCGCACGACCCGACGGGCGTTCGCCGCATCGATGCGGTCGGCGGTCGTGGGATCCGCCAGGCGGAGCCGCTCGATGAGCGCCGGGAGCCCCTCCTCCTCGAGTTCCCGTTCCAGGCGCTCGCGCAGGGCGCGGTCTCTCGGCGGGAACCGGAAGTCGTGGATGACGCTCGAGACGTACAGCCCGGAACCGCCGACGAGGATCGGCGTCACCCCACGCGCGGTGAGCTCGTCGATCACGGCACGGGCCGTCGGCTGGTACCAGGCGACGGACGCCTCCTGCGTGACGTCCAGGACGTCGAAGAGGTGGTGCGGGATCCCGCGCCGCTCCTCCATGGGCAGCTTCGCGGTCCCGATGTCCATGCCGCGATAGAACTGCATGGCATCGGCGTTGACGATCTCGGCTGGACGCCCCGCCTCGCGGAGAGCGGTCGCCAGCTCGAGCGACAGTGCGGACTTCCCCGTCCCGGTCGCTCCGACGACCGCGAGGAAGCCGGTCACCGACGTTCGCCGTCGCTCGGGTCGTAGATGGGAGACGTGGTCACGCCGACGGTCGTTGCCCCGATGCGCAGGCCCGGCAAGCCGAGGGAGACGCGGCCTGGCTCCGCAGCACCCGTCGTCGTCGGCACACCGCAGGAATCGGCCTGAGCTCGATCCCAGGCGTCTCCGGCACGCGTCCGACGGACCCGCAGTGGCTCACCGCCCGGTGCGTCGGCGATGAGGTGGAACGACGCCGCCTCGGTGATGGTCACGGTCACGACGTCGCCCGGTCGCGGCACCTCGGAGCCCGCCGGCACCTCGAAGTGGACGAGCCGGGAGTCCTCGGCCCGCCCGCTCAGTCGATGCGTGGTGTCGTTCTTGCGACCCTCGCCGACCGCGACGAGCAACTCGACCTGCCGGCCCACCTGGCGCTGGTTCTCCTCGAGACTGATGCGGTCCTGCAACGCGATGAGTCGCTCGTACCGCTCCTGCACGACGGCCTTCGGGACCTGATCGGGCATGGTGGCCGCCGGTGTACCCGCTCGGATCGAGTACTGGAAGGTGAAGGCGCTGGCGAACCGAGCGGCCTCGACCACGCGGAGCGTCTCCTGGAAGTCCTCCTCCGTCTCGCCGGGGAACCCGACGATGATGTCGGTCGAGATGGCCGCGTGCGGGATTCTGGCACGAACCCGGTCGAGGATCCCGAGGAAGCGCTCGGACCGGTAGGAGCGACGCATCGCCTTGAGGATGCGGTCGGAACCCGATTGCAGCGGCATGTGCAGTTGCGGCATCACATTCGGCGTCTCGGCCATCGCGTCGATCACATCGTCGGTGAAGGCGGCCGGGTGCGGGCTCGTGAACCGGACGCGCTCCAGGCCCTCGATCGTGCCGGCCGCCCGCAGGAGCTTGCCGAACGCCTGACGATCCCCGAACTCGACACCGTAGGAGTTCACGTTCTGCCCGAGCAGCGTCACCTCGATGGCGCCGTCCTCGACGAGCGCGCGCAGCTCACCGAGGATCTCGCCCGGACGACGGTCCTTCTCCTTGCCACGGAGCGACGGCACGATGCAGAAGGTGCACGTGTTGTTGCACCCGACGGAGATCGAGACCCAACCGCTGTAGCTGGAATCGCGTTTGGTCGGGAGGGTCGAGGGGAAGGTGTCGAGCGACTCCAGGATCTCCAGCTGGGCCTCGTCGTTGTGCCGGGCCCGCTCCAGCAGCGACGGCAGTGAGCCCATGTTGTGCGTCCCGAAGACGACGTCCACCCACGGGGCCTTCTGGAGGATGACCTCTTTGTCCTTCTGCGCCAGACAACCGCCGACGGCGATCTGCATGCCGCTGCGCTGCTTCTTGATCGATGCCAGGTGGCCGAGGTTGCCGTACAGCTTGTTGTCGGCGTTCTCGCGGACCGCGCAGGTGTTGATGACCACGATGTCGGCCTGCTCGCCGTCCGCCTTGACGTAACCGGCTGCCTCGAGCGACCCGCTGAGCCGCTCGGAGTCGTGCACGTTCATCTGGCACCCGTAGGTGCGGACCTCATAGCTCCGCTGCCGACCTGACTCGTCGATCGCGGCGGGTGAGGCGCTGATGACCGTGGGCGTCTCGACGATGCTGCTCATACCGGCAGTCTACGCGCGGCCTGAGATGCCTCCGGTCAGCGGAAACTCACGCCGGAACGCTTCGACCCCGACAGGGCGCGCGAGCACGCCTCACGGATGATCGCCGAGCCGTATCCGCGTCTCGCGAGATAGGCCGACAGACGTCGCTCGGCCGTCGCCTGATCGAGGGAGCGCAGTTGACCGGCGCGCTTCTCGGCGACGACGAGCGCTCGTCGGAGCTCGTCGTCGTCGTCGATGGCTTCGAGGGCCTCGGAGACGATCGAGGCGTCGATGCGTCGCGAGGAGAGTTCGCGGCCGATCACCGCACGGGACTGCCCCTTGCGGGTGTGCAGGCTCTCGACGAGCTGACGCGCGAGTTCGGCGTCGTCGAGATAGCCGCGTCGGCGGAGCTCGGCGAGGACGTGCTCGACCTCGTCGGGTGCGGCGTCGTGGCCGCGGAGGAGTTCCGCGATCTCCCACTCGGAACACCCGCGGCGAGCGAGTCGTCGCACCGCGAGCAGGTCGAGTTCGGCCAGCCGGACCTCCGGATCGACCGGAGCCTCGACCTCATCGGCTTCGGCGCGGTCGTCTGCGTCGTCGTCTTCCGGCGCCTGGACGGCCGAGGTCCAGGCGAGCGTCCGCGGGGCGGGCGCGGGTGGTGTCGTCGGGCTCGTCGCCGCGGGGGCATCGCTCGATGCGTCGCCCGGCGGGGTGGTCATCGTCTCGGCGCGCTCGGTGGACGTCCGCCGCAACGGAGCGACGGGACGCGCGACGGGCGCGGCCACGACCGGAGCCTCGTCGGGCTGCCCGACGAACCAACCGTCGGGCTCGGCAGCGGCATCTGGCGCCGGACGGCGACCGAACAGCGAGGTCACGGGGGCCACGTGCTCCGACGACTCGTCGGCCGGACCGGCGGGAGGGAAGGAGACGACCATGGTGACCTCGCTGTTCGGGGCGCGCGTTACGCGCTACGCTTCGCGGCGGACTTCGGTGCGCCGGCGGCTGCGAGCTGCGGGGCTCCACCGGTCGCCGCCTCGAGCGCCGCGGCCTCGGCAGCAGCGACCTCGGCTGCGGCTGCATCCGCGGCCTTCTTGGTGGCGGCACCCTCGGCACCGACACCGAGCTTGCCGAGGATCCGGCGCTCGATCTCAGCGGCGATGTCCGGGTTCTTCAGCAGGAAGTTCCGGGCGTTCTCCTTGCCCTGACCGAGCTGATCGCCCTCGTAGGTGTACCAGGCGCCGGCCTTCTTGACGATGGCGTGCTCGACACCGAAGTCGATCAACGACCCTTCGCGGGAGATGCCCACGCCGTACAGGATGTCGAACTCGGCCTGCCGGAAGGGCGGAGCCATCTTGTTCTTGACGACCTTCACGCGCGTGCGGTTACCCACGGCCTCCGTACCGTCCTTCAGCGTCTCGATGCGACGGATGTCGAGTCGGACCGAGGCGTAGAACTTCAGGGCCTTACCACCGGCGGTCGTCTCGGGGCTGCCGAACATCACACCGATCTTCTCGCGCAGCTGGTTGATGAAGATCATCGTCGTGTTCGTCTGGTTCAGACCACCGGTCAGCTTGCGCAGGGCCTGCGACATGAGGCGGGCCTGCAGACCGACGTGCGAGTCACCCATGTCGCCCTCGATCTCGGCGCGGGGCACGAGCGCGGCGACGGAGTCGATCACGATGAGGTCGATGGAACCCGAGCGCACGAGCATGTCGGCGATCTCGAGCGCCTGCTCACCCGTGTCGGGCTGGGAGACGAGCAGCGAGTCGATGTCGACGCCGAGCTTCTTGGCGTACTCGGGGTCGAGTGCGTGCTCCGCGTCGATGAAGGCGGCGATGCCGCCGGCACGCTGGGCGTTCGCGATGGCGTGCAGCGTGAGCGTCGTCTTACCCGAGGACTCAGGCCCGTAGATCTCGACGATGCGGCCTCGCGGGAGCCCTCCGATGCCGAGCGCGACGTCGAGGGCGATCGAGCCGGTTGAGACGACCTCGACCGGTGCGCGCTCGTCGCTGCCGAGGCGCATCACCGAGCCCTTGCCGAACTGACGGTCGATCTGGGCGAGTGCGGTTTCGAGGGACTTCTCGCGTTCAGCTGGACTTGGCATGGTGTGCTTCTCTCTGCTCGGTGTCGGGTGCCTATAGGCTGTCGCCGCGTGTTCCGGGACCCGCTTCTGCTGAAGGTCGGGGCCCGAGGGCGACAAGGCGTCGGTCGTTCCTGATGTCTCCGACGGTACGCGCCACCACCGACATACACCGGCGGACGGCCCGATCCGTGCAGAACGCACTCACGAATGATCCTGTGGAGGACACTAGCACCACTAGAACGGATGTTCGATACCGATCGGGCGGCGTGTCGAAGACCGCTTCGCCCGTGGCCCTGGACGCGCTACGCGCCCGGCTGCAGTCGTCCGACGCCGTGGCGTCGCTCGTCCGGCACGTCGGTCGCGGTGCAGAGCGCGATCCAGACGTCGCGGGGCGGGACACCGGCGCGCAACGCCTCCTCGGCGGTCTTCGAGCCGAACTCGGTGAGTCCGAGGTCACCGGTGAGTACCGCTCCGTAGGCCGCGCCGAACTCGTCGGCGACGGCCGTCCTGAACTCACTCAGCTTCATTCCTGCTCCTGTCCCTTCCTCCGTCGTCCGTCCGGACGCGGAAACGCCCCGGGAGAGGGATCCCGGGGCGTTCTGCTGCCGTGCTCGCTCGATCAGCGGGAGACGAGTTCGTCCAGCTCGTTGACCAGTTCGTCCGGAACGGTGTCCGGGATGTTCGGGGAGAGACCCTCGATGACCGCGAGGCGGTCTCCGACCTCTCGCATGATGACGGAGATGGGGGTGTCGAGGGCGTCGGCCACCGATGCGAGGATCTCGCTCGATGCCTCCTTCTGGCCTCGTTCGACCTCGCTCAGGTATCCGAGTGCGACGCTCGCCTTGCTCGCCACCTGGCGCAGCGTGCGACCCTTCTGCAACCGGAAGTCCCTCAGCACGTCGCCGATCTCTTGACGGACTAGAACCACGTGACCCTCCCTCTGTGCTCTACGACCTCGTGTCGTACAGCGCTCTGCTTCTGCAACGCGGATTCACGTCGTCCCAGCTGATCGCCGTCTCGTTCGTGGATGGCCAACATTACAACCACCGTATGCCGAACAGTAACCAGGATCACTGGGCTTTTCTTGTGAATACGTCATCTGTAACGCGATGGAAACGGACGGTATTCCGCCGATCGGAGTCGGCGTTCACTCGAGTGCGCCGAGTTCGCGCACGAGGGCTTCCAACGCCAGCTCGACGGTCCGGTGTCGGATCTCCTGACGGCCTCCGTCCAGGGTGAGCGGCACCACCCGTCCACCCGCTCGCGTCACGATCCCGACGAAGACCGCCCCGACGGCCTGGCCGTCCTGCGGGTCAGGCCCGGCGACGCCGGTCGTCGCGATACCGACGTCTGCCGGAAGCCCGTCGATCGCCAGGGCACGGCGCACGCCGTCGGCCATCTGGAGGGCCACCTCCGGGTGCACGGCGCCATGGAGCGCGAGGAGGCCGGCGTCGACTCCGAGCAACGAGTGCTTCAGGCGGGTGTCGTAGGCGACCACACCGCCTCGGACCGTGGCGGACGCACCGGGAACGCTGATGAGCGCCGCGGCCAGCAGCCCGCCGGTCAGGGACTCCGCGACACCGATCGTCAACCGGGCGTTGATGAGGGCGTGGACCGCCGAGGCGGCACCGGCATCGGCCGACTCGACGGCATCGGACGTCATCGCTTGACCTGCCGGTCGGCGCGCGACCCCCGGACGGCGGTGACGACGTAGTCGATGCCGCTCGCGATGGTCAGGAGCACGGCGATGGTCATGAAGACCCCGTTCACCCAGAGCACCCAGTCACCGAGGAGCACCCAGAACGGCGCGAGGGCGAGTGAGATCGCGACGGCCTGTGCGAGAGTCTTGAGTTTCCCCATCCACGCGGCGGCGACGACATGGTCGGAGATCACGATGAAGCGGTGGACGGTGATGCCGATCTCGCGCACGAGCACGACGATCGTGACCCACCACGGCAGTTCGCCGAGGATCGACAACGCGACGAGCGCTCCGCCCGTCAGCACCTTGTCGGCGATCGGGTCGAGGATCTTGCCGAGGTCCGTCACGAGGTTGCGACTGCGGGCGATGTGCCCGTCGATGCCGTCGCTCGCGATCGCGACGACGAAGAGCAGGGCCGCCCACCACCGCAGTGCGCCGTCGGATCCGTCGTCCGCCAGCAGCATCCACATGAACACGGGCGCGAGCACGATCCTCGCGACGGTGATCGCGTTCGGGAGGTTCCAGTTCGAGATGCGCGGCGCAGCAGCCGACGCGTTCGATGCCGTCATGTCTACTCCCGACCGGTGAGACTCCAGGCGTCTTCGTCAGAACCGCCCTCGACCTCAGGATAGTCCTGGAACTGGGCCTCGACCGGGTCCGCACCGTAGCGGTCGGGCTCGACGCCACCGGCGGCACCGACGACCGGGGCGGCCACGGCGGCTGTCGAGGCCGCCGCTGCGGGGGCCGGAGCGGCCGAACCGTCGTCCTCGCCGCGCAGACGGGCCAGGACCCCCGGCAGCTGCTCGGCGGTGACGAGGACGTCGCGGGCCTTCGAGCCCTCGGACGGGCCGACGATCTCGCGAGACTCCATGAGGTCCATGAGCCGGCCGGCCTTCGCGAAACCGACCCGGAGCTTCCGCTGCAGCATCGACGTCGATCCGAACTGCGTCGACACCACGAGCTCCGCTGCAGCGAGCAGGAGTTCGAGGTCGTCGCCGATGTCCGCGTCGATCTCCTTGCGCTCCGCGACGGCCTGGACGTCCTTCCGGTACTCCGGCCGCGCCTGGTTCGTGACGTGTTCCACGACCCGCTGGATCTCGTTCTCGCCGACCCATGCACCCTGCACGCGGATGGACTTGTTCGCACCCATCGGCAGGAACAGGGCGTCGCCCTGACCGATGAGCTTGTCGGCGCCCGGCTGGTCGAGGATGACCCGCGAGTCGGTGACGCTCGTGACGGCGAAGGCGAGGCGCGAGGGGACGTTCGCCTTGATGAGGCCGGTGACGACGTCGACCGACGGACGCTGCGTCGCGAGGACGAGGTGGATACCGGACGCACGGGCCAGCTGCGTGATGCGGACGATGGAGTCCTCGACGTCGCGGGGGGCGACCATCATCAGGTCGGCGAGCTCGTCGACGACGACCAACAGGTACGGGTAGGGCTTCAGCACGCGTTCGCTGCCCGCGGGGAGGACGATCTCGTTGGCCACGACGGCCTTGTTGAAGTCGTCGATGTGCCGGTACCCGAAGCTCGCGAGGTCGTCGTACCGCATGTCCATCTCCTTCACGACCCATTGCAGCGCTTCCGCCGCCTTCTTCGGGTTCGTGATGATGGGCGTGATGAGGTGCGGGACGCCCGCGTACGGCGCGAGCTCGACGCGCTTGGGGTCGATGAGGACCATGCGCACCTCGCTCGGCTTCGCGCGCATGAGCAACGAGGTGATCATGGAGTTCACGAAGACCGACTTGCCGGAGCCGGTGGACCCGGCGACCAGGAGGTGCGGCATCTTCGCGAGGTTCGCGACGACGTAGCCGCCGCCGACGTCCTTGCCGACGCCGATCGTCATCGGGTGGTTGCTGTTCGTGGCCGCCGTCGAGCGCAGGATGTCGCCGAGGGTGACGATCTCGCGGTCGGTGTTCGGGATCTCGATACCGATGGCGCTCTTCCCCGGGATGGGCGAGAGGATGCGGACCTCGTTGGACGCCACGGCGTAGGAGAGGTTCTTGCTGAGCGCCGTGACGCGCTCGACCTTGACGCCTGGGCCGAGCTCGATCTCGTACTGCGTCACGGTCGGGCCGCGGGAGAAGCCGGTGACCTTCGCGTCGACGCCGAACTGGTCGAGGACGCTCGTGATCGCGGCGACCGCTTCGTCGTTGGCCGCACTGTGGGTCTTCGCGGGCTCCCCCGCCGCCAGCGTCCCTGCGGACGGGAGACGGTACGGCGTGTCGTCCTGGCCCTGCTGCGCCATCGGGCGCGCCGAGAAGTCGATCTGGTCGGGTGCGCCGAGGAGCGCCGGATCGAGGTCTTCGATGACCTCGGTCGCGCCGGGGATGCTGTCGTCGTGCAGACCCGTCTGCGGCTTGATCTCGCCCGTGTTGAACCGCTTGACGGCGCTCTCCGCCGCTTCGAGGTCGCCGAGGAGCTCGGAGCCGAAGGCGTCGTGCACCGGCGCGGCTTTCGGCGACGCGGCAGGCGCGGCCACCGGTTCGAGCGGCGAGTCGAATCCGCCGGACGGCTTCTCGAGGCCGAGGAGCTCGGTCATGTTGTCGCCCATGAGCGGGTCCTCGAACGTCGGGTCGTCCTCGCGTCGGCTCGTGTTGCGACGCCACCACGGCAGGGCCGCCGGCTCGTCGGGTTCCTCGTCGAGGTCGTCGAGTCGCTTCGTCCGCGCACTCTTCGGCTCTGCGGGCTCTCCCTCTGGTGCCTCCGGCTGCTCGCCGAACATCCAGGTGGAGAACTGCCGCACGCGGGCACCGACGCGGTTCGGCGGCGTCTTGGTCACGATGAAGAGACTGAGGAGGATCAGGAGCGAGATGAGGACGGTCGCGCCGATCGGGGTGATGATCGCGGCGAGCGGAGCGCCGAGGATCCACCCGAGGAGACCGCCGGCCTGCGCCAACGCGGGCAGGCCCTGACTCGGGTTCGGCTGGCCACCGTGGATGTGACAGAGCGCCGAGATGCTGATCAGGAGCAGACCGAGGCCGATGCTGATGCGACCGTTGTCGTCGACCGAGGCCGGGTGCCGGAACAGCCAGACCGCGAAGACGATCATGATGACCGGGAGCACGAAGGCGAGTCGGCCGAAGAGGCCACCGAACGACCAGGCGTCAAAGGTCTGGGCGACCGGGTCGGCCGCGCCGAACCACTCGACGACGGCACCGACGACGGCCAGGAGGAAGAGCAGGAAGGGGAAGCCGTCGCGACGGTCCTCCTTGGCGATGCGCTCGGGACCGAGGGCGCGGACCGCTCCACCGACGCCGTGCGCGAGACCGAGCCACATCGAGGTCAGCACACTGCGCTGCTCCTCGGCGGCCGGATAGGCGACGGTCTTCTGCTGCTTCGTCGTCGACGCGCCCGCCTTGGGGCCGGGCTTGGTGTTCGTCTTCGTGCTCGTGGTGCGCGACGAAGCGCCACTCGGCGAGGAAGCGCTGCGCGAACGGCTGGTCGAGTTGGAACGTGCGGCCATGCGTTCACGGTACTCGTCGCCACCGACGCAGCCCGGCAAGCTGGCGGGGTGTCCACGATCCGCGATCCGCCGGGCGGTCAGCGCAGATTCAGGACCATCGTGTCGCGGGTCCCCCGCCGGTCCACGGTCGCGAACCCCTCGGTGCGGTACAGCGAGACGGCGTGGTTCGCCCGCTCCACGCTCAGGCTGATGCGCTGGTACCCGGCTGCTCTGGCGAGCTGCACGGTCGAACGGAGCAACTGCCGTCCGACGCCCTGGGCGCGGTGGATCGGGCTGACCCCGAGGATGAGTTCGGGGACCCCGCCCGCCACATAGCCGAAGCCGGGTGCATCGGACGGGAAGAGTCGATACCAGCACGCGCCGACGGGCGCTCCGTCCTGCCCGACGGCGACGACCCCGGCGTCGCCGGGTCGACGCCAGCCGTGCACATACCGGGTGTGCTGCGCATCGGCGAGGACGGCGGACCGGGGACGCGGCGCGACGGCGTTCCAGTTCGCCGCCTCGACCATCATGTCGGTGAGGACGCGCACATCAGCCACCGCGGCTTCGCGGATCGAGTAGACCGCCATGGACGGATGGTACGCCAACGGTGTTTCGAGCAGATGACGCGTGAGGGGTCGCTGGCGCTCAGTACCGGATGGCGTCGATCACCTTCACGCGGACGGCGACGAGCGCCGGGAGGAGCCCGGCGATCGCCCCGACGGCCGTGGCGCTGACCAGCCCGAGGACCGCCGCCTCGATGGGGAACGGCGGGAAGTCCGTCACGAGCCCCTGACCGATGAACTGCTCGACGATCGGACTCTTCACGACGGCGACGGCGAGCATGACACCGATGACCCCGGCGACGAAGGTGGCGACGACACTCTCCATCATCACGGCGAAGAACACCCGCGGCGCGGTCGCCCCGAAACTGCGTCGGATCCCGATCTCGCGGATCCGCTGGCGGACGGTGACGAGCGAGAGGTTGATCAGCCCGAGGGCCCCGAGCAGGAGGATGAGTCCGGCGACGGCACCGACCACGAGCTTCAACGACAGGAGCGGGTCCTCCCCCGTCTGGCCGAAATCGTTGCGGAACACGTCGACGCTGTACGCGTCACCGAGTTCGGCACGCAGGTCGGACTGGATCCGCTGGGTGAAGGCTTCGGCGTCCGCGTTCGGGACCCAGAACTCGAACTGCGGCAGCTGACCGGGCTGGCCCATGCCCTCCTCGGCGCCGGCCACCGGACCGATGAGCGCCGTCCCCGCTGGCAGGATCGACAGCTGCGGTTCGGTGTCCCACTCGTTGCTCGCGTACACCCCGACGATCACGGCCGTGACCGGGTGTTCACCGTGGACC
Organism: Plantibacter sp. CFBP 8775; assembly: GCF_014839505.1. Taxonomy (NCBI): domain Bacteria; kingdom Bacillati; phylum Actinomycetota; class Actinomycetes; order Micrococcales; family Microbacteriaceae; genus Plantibacter; species Plantibacter sp. CFBP 8775. Next base: position 54,670 of record NZ_JACYNV010000002.1, read on the forward strand.
GTGACCGTCGGGTGCGCCTCGATGGGCGGCGACCCGAGGCGCTGCCAGAACGCCGGGTTCACGACGATCGCGGGTGCGAGGCGGTCGCCGTCGTCCTCCTGGAACCAGGTGCCCTCGTCGAGTCTGATGCGGTGCATCTCGCCGTACGGGACATCGACGACGGTCGCCGGTACCGCAACCGTCCCATCGGCGAACTGCACGTTGAGCTGGGTGCTGCCGGATTGCGAGACGTACCCGATGCCGTACCGCTCGGCGAGGTCGTGCACCGCCGTGATGTAGGTCTCCGGGTCGGGTTGCTCCGTTCCGGTGCCGTAGGCCGATGCCATGAGCGTGGCGGGTCGGCCACCGTAGCGTTCCTGCGACTCGGTCTGGGCCTGCGCCGCGAGCGACGACATGCCGACCATGCTCGTGAGGGCGCACACCGCGACGCCGACGCCGATGAGCGACAGGATGACCCGGCCACGATGGATCCGCAGCTCCTGGGCGGCCTCGACGACCGCTCCGACGATCGAGGTCAGGATCCTAGACATCCGCGGCCTCCAGTTCGTGATCGGGGGTGAGCACGCCGTGGTCGAGACGGTGGTGGGTCGTCGCGAGTCGGGCGATCGCCCGGTCGTGGGTGATCGTCACGAGGGCGGCGCCCGTGGAGCTCGCCACCTCGTCGAGCAGGGACATGACGGAGGTGCCGGTCTCGACGTCGAGAGCGCCGGTCGGCTCGTCCGCGAGGATGAGCCGTGGCCCGCGGACAAGCGACCGTGCGATGGCGACGCGCTGCTGCTCGCCGCCGGACAGTTTCGTCGGCATCGCGTCGAGGCGGTCGCCGAGTCCGACGCGTTCGAGCATCGCGGCGGCGATCTCGCGGCGACGCCAGAACGAGCGTCCGCTCGCGTAGAGGAGCGGCGTCGTGACGTTCTCGAGCGCGGTCCGGCCCGGCAGGAGGTTGAACTGCTGGAAGACGAAGCCGATCTGGGCTCCGCGCAGGCGGTCGCGCGCACCGGACCCGAGACGCTCCGCCGGCCGGCCGTCGAAGACGAGCGATCCGGAGGTCGGCTTGTCGAGCAGGCCGAGCAGGTTCAGGAGCGTCGACTTGCCCGAACCCGACCGACCGACGATGGAGACGCGATCGCCCTCGTGCACCTCGAGGTCGACGCCGTCGAGGATCGTCAGCGGCGGCGCATCGGGGATCTGGACGACCCTGGTGATCCCGCGGAGTTCGAGGAGCGTCACCCGACCGACCCGTCGCAAGCCATGCTGCCGTCCGGAAGCGTGGTGCAGCCTTCGGGCGCGGGTGCGACGGCTCCAGGGACGAACTGGAGCACCGAGTCGCCTTCGGCGACACCGTCGACGATCTGCACCTGCTGCCCGTCGTTCAGTCCCAGCGTGACCGGCCGTTCCTCCTGCGCACCGTCGGCGCCGACGACCCAGACGGTCCCGGTCCCGGCAGAACCCTTGACCGCGGTCGTCGGGAGCACGAGGACGTTCTCGGCGACGCCGCCCGCGAGTTCGATCGTCGCGGCGAGTCCGGCGAAGACCCGGACGTCACCGGGCACCGCGCAGGTGACGGCGGTTCCGCCGGCACCGGGTGTCTGCCCGGATCCACCGCCCGTCGTCGGCTCCTCCTCGTCGCCACCACTCGACGGCGTCGTGACGCGCACCGCCGGACAGACGAACGGGGCCGGGCCGCCGTTGATGGTGACCGTCGCCTCGCCGGGGATGGTGAGCAGACGGTACTGCTTGTCGGCGCTCAACGCCCCGGTGATGGAGAACGTGGCCGGCGACACCTGCGCCACCGCGTCGCCGATCTGCACCGACTGCCCGTGGATGAGCTTGACGTTGCCGAGGGTGCCCGCGACCGGCGCGGTCACCTGCACGTACCGCTCCTTGCCCTCCTCGTCGATCGTCTTGACGTCGAGGATGGGATCACCCTCCGCGAGGACGGCCCCCTTGGCGGCGAACACCTCGTCGACGGTGCCGGCGACGGTCGACTTCGCCGTGCTGGCCGGGTCGGCGACGACCTGGCCCTCCACCGAGACGGTGTTGACCACGGTGCCGAGCGCGGCCTGGACCTGTGGTTCCACGAGGCTCCCCGTCGGCTGCGTCGGCCCCTCCTCCTGTGGTGCGTCCGGGAAGAACGCGACCTTCACGAGCGCCACCGCGATCGCGGCGAAGACGAGCAGTTTCAGAATGGGGAACACCCAGGTGCGGACAATGCCCACGCCGACCTCCGGAATCCACCGCAGTCGGAGTGACGAGCGGCCATAGGGGATTCCAAGGTAGCAACGCGGAAGGCGGCCGGACATCACCCTCGCGAATGATGTTCGACCGCCTCCTGGCGGGTGGGACCGAGCGGACCCGACCGGTGATCAGGCCTCGATGACGAGCGGGACGATCATCGGGCGGCGGCGGAAGGACGTGTTGACCCAGCGGCCGACGGTCCGACGGATCACCTGCGACAGCGCGTGCGTGTCTCGGACGCCGTTCTCCGCCGCCTCGGCGAGTGCCTTGGCGACCTTCGGCTTGATGTCGGCGAAGACCTTGTCGTCCTCGGCGAAGCCCTTCGCGTGCACCTCGGGGCCGGAGATGATGTGTCCGGTCTTCGAGTCGACGACGACGATGACCGAGATGAAGCCCTCCTCCGCCAGGATGCGACGGTCCTTGAGGTCGGCGTCGGTGATCTCGCCGACGGTCGAGCCGTCGACGTAGACGAGCCCGACGTCGAGCTGGCCGACGACCTTCGCGACGCCGTCCTTCAGGTCGATGACGATGCCGTCCTCGCCGATGAAGGTGTTCTGCGCCGGGACACCGCTGTCGATCGCGAGCTTCTGGTTCGCAACGAGGTGACGGTACTCGCCGTGGACCGGGAGCACGTTCTTCGGCTGGAGGATGTTGTAGCAGTAGAGCAGCTCACCGGCGGCCGCGTGACCGGAGACGTGGACCTTCGCGTTGCCCTTGTGGACGACGGTGGCGCCGAGCTTCGTCAAGCCGTCGATGACGCGGTAGACCGCGTTCTCGTTGCCCGGGATGAGGCTCGAGGCGAGGATGACGGTGTCGCCCGGGCCCGGCTCGATCGCGTGGTCGAGGTTCGCCATCCGACTGAGGACGGCCATCGGCTCGCCCTGTGACCCGGTCGACATGTAGACGATCTTGTCCTCGGGGAGGTCCTTCGCCTTCTTGTAGTCGATGAGCAGGCCCTCGGGGACGTTCAGGTACCCGAGGTCGGCTGCGATACCCATGTTGCGCACCATGGAACGACCGAGGAACGCAACGCGGCGGCCGTGGGCGTGAGCCGCGTCGAGGACCTGCTGGACGCGGTGCACGTGACTCGAGAAGCTCGCGACGATGACGCGGCGCTCGGACTTCGCGATGACCTGGTCGAGGACCGGCCCGATGGACCGCTCGAGCGGCGTGAATCCCGGCACGTCGGCGTTCGTCGAGTCGACGAGGAAGAGGTCGACGCCTTCTTCACCGAGGCGGGCGAAGGCGCGGAGGTCCGTCAGGCGGCCGTCGAGCGGCAGCTGGTCCATCTTGAAGTCACCGGTCACGAGGACGGTGCCGGCGTCGGTGTCGATGAACACCGCAAGCGCGTCCGGGATCGAGTGGTTGACCGCGACGAACTCGAGGTCGAACGGCCCCAGCGCCTCGATCTGGCCCTCCTTCACCGGCAGGGTGTAGGGGACGATGCGGTGCTCCTTGAGCTTCGCCTCGATGAGCGCGAGCGTCAGGCCGGAACCGATCAGCGGGATGTCTTTGCGGAGCTTCAGGAGGTACGGCACGGCGCCGATGTGGTCCTCGTGACCGTGCGTGAGCACGACCCCGACGATGTCGTCGAGCCGGTCCTTGATGGAGGTGAAGTCGGGCAGGATCAGGTCGACGCCCGGCTGGTGCTCTTCGGGGAAGAGCACGCCGCAGTCGACGATCAGGATCTTGCCGTCGATCTCGAAGCAGGTCATGTTCCTGCCGATCTCGCCGAGTCCTCCGATGGGGATGACGCGGAGCGTCCCCGGCTCGAGGACTGGCGGATCGATGATGGTATTGGGCATGTAGCCCCCCTCTGGTTTGTCTAGCGAGTCGTACCGGCGACCTTGGGCAGCGCGCCACCGGCGGCGGCGTTGCGGTCTGGCCGGAAGTTGCGGAAGTCGACGCCTGGGATGTCCTTCACCAGGTCGATCTCATCCTCGATCTGCGCGGCCTCCCACTCCTCCGGACCGACCAGCGGAAGACGTACCCGCGGGCTCTGGATCCGGCCGAGGCCGTGCAAGATGTATTTGGCGGCGACGGTGCCGGGGACGTGGGTCATGACCGCGCGCACGAGCGGCTCGAGCTGCCGGTGCGCTGCGGTGGCTGCGGGGAGGTCGCCGGAGTTCACCGCGTCGACCATGTGTCGGTAGGGCGTCGGCGCGATGTTGGCCGTGACGCCGATGAGGCCGGTGCCGCCGATGGCGAGCGTCGGCAGTGCGTTGGCGTCGTCGCCCGCGAAGTACATGAGGTCCGTCTGGTTCATGACCCGGCTCACCTCGCTGAGGTCGCCCTTGGCGTCCTTCACCGCGAGGATGTTCGGGTGCTTGGCCGCACGCAGGATCGTCTCGTAGGTGATGGGGATGCCGGTTCGCCCCGGGATGTCGTAGAGGATGACCGGCAGATCCGTGGAGTCGGCGATCATGCGGAAGTGGGTGAGCACGCCGGCCTGGGTGGGCTTGTTGTAGTACGGGGTGACGATCATGTTGCCGTCGGCGCCCGCCTGCTCGCTCTTCTTCGCGAGCTCGATCGCGTGGGCCGTCTCGTTGGAGCCACCACCGGTGATGATCTTCGCGCGCCCGCCCGCGACGGCCTTGCCGACCTCGACGAGCTTGACCTTCTCCGGGTCCGTCAGCGTCGAGGTCTCACCCGTGGTGCCGGTGACGACGATGCCGTCGGCCCCCGCGGTCACGACGTCGTCGATGTGTCGCTCGACGGCCTTCCAGTCGACCTCGCCGTCGGCGGTGAACGGCGTCACCAGGGCGACGAGGACTTGACCGAAGGGGTTCTCTGCACGCGACACCCTCTCAGGCTATCGGGTTTCCCTCTTGCGGGTCACCATCCGCACGGCCGTCACCTCGCGTCACACTGGCCGAGGGACCGGCACCCGGAACCTATGCTGACGGACACCATGTCCCCGCTGCCCGCCCTCTCGCTGATGCTCGTCCTCGTCCTGTCCACGACGGCGGTGGGTCTGGTCGTGCGTGCACGGAGCGGGCGTGCGTCGCACCGCATCGACGGGGACCGCCTCTCGTCGGCGGCACTCGGGACGACCACTCCGCTCGGCCGATCGGCCACCCTGGTGCAGTTCAGCACCGAGTTCTGTGCCCAGTGCCCCGGGACCAGACGACTGCTGCACGAGCTGGCCGACGGGGAGGCGGGCGTGGGCGTCCTCGACGTCGACCTGACCCACCGTCCCGACCTCGCGGACCGCTTCTCCGTCCTGCAGACGCCCACCGTCCTCCTCCTCGACCGCGCCGGGATCGTGCGCGGTCGGTTCTCCGGGGCCGCACGCCGTGCGGTACTCGCCGGCGAGCTCCGATCCGTCCTCGGGAGACCAGCATGACCTCGAACCCTCCAGCAGCACAGCCGACCGGCATCGACCCGCGCAGCCCGCGGTTCGGCGCGACCGTGACCGCCGTGCTCCTCCTCGTCGCCGTCTTCCTCGCGCTGACGGCGCCGCTCGCCGACACGCTGCCCGCGCGGGCCGGCCAACCGGCCTTCGTCCTCCTCGTCGTCATCGCAGCCCTGTTCGCGTGGGGCGCGTTCGCCGGGATCCGACGCCACCCGTACGGCGTCGTGTTCCGACGCCTCATCCGCCCGAGGCTCGGCCCGCCCGTCGAACTCGAGGCACCTGAACCACCGACCTTCGCGCAGGGCGTCGGGCTCGTGGTGGTCGCGATCGGACTCGTGCTGCACCTCGTCGGGTTGCCGGGATCCCTCGCCGTCTCCGCCGGTGCCGCGTTCGTCGCTGCCTTCCTCAACGCGGCGTTCGGGTTCTGCCTCGGCTGCCGCCTGTATGTGCTCCTCCTCCGCGCCCGCGTCATCGGACGACAAGCGTGACGGTGGCCTGAAGCACCTGTCGACACCGTTTGTCGACGGGGTGACCGTCCAGGTCGATCCGGTTAGGCTGACCCCACGAACACCAGCGCCGATGCGCTCCTGCACGGCCCGACGATGGAGGTTGCACCATGGCGGTAACAAGCGAAGCCACGACGGTCTGGAACGGCACGCTCTTCGAGGGATCCGGGCACACGAGCCTCGACACCTCCGAGGCGGCCGAGTTCGCCGTCGACTGGAAGGCACGCTCGGAGGGCTCCAACACGACGACGACCCCGGAGGAACTGCTCGGGGCTGCTCACGCCTCCTGCTACTCGATGGCGTTCGCCAACGAGCTCACCAGCGCCGGATTCCCGCCGGAGCGCATCCAGGCGACCGCAGCGGTCTCCTTCACCCCCGGCACCGGCATCACCGGCAGCCACCTGCTCGTCAGCGCGGTCGTGCCCGGCATCTCCGAGGCCGACTTCGAGCGCATCGCCACGGCGGCGAAGGACGGCTGCCCGGTCTCGCAGGCGCTCGCCGGCATCCCGATCACCCTCGAAGCCAGCCTCGCGTAACCACCACCGTCCAGCAGCACGAGCAGGAAGGCGACGCGCATGCGCATCGTGATCGGCGGAGCCTCCGGGCTCATCGGAACGGCGCTCGGGCGCTCCCTCGAGACCGACGGCCATGACGTCGTCCGGCTCGTACGACGTCCGGCGCGTGGTGCCGGAGAAGCGGAGTGGGATCCGCTGGCAGGCGTACTGGATCCGGCGGTCCTGAGCGGCGCCGATGCGGTCGTCAACCTCTCCGGCGCCTCCCTCGGCAAGCTGCCTTGGACGGCGGCCTACCGATCCACGATCCTCTGGTCACGACTCAGCGCCACCCGGACACTCGTCGACGCCATGAACCGGGCGGAGCAGCCACCGGCCGCCTTCCTCAGTGGTTCGGCGGTCGGGTACTACGGCGACCGTCCGGGAGAGACCCTGACGGAGGACTCCTCCAGAGGGACCGGATTCCTCGCCGATGTCGTCGTCGCCTGGGAGGACTCGGCGCTCGCGGCGCCCGACGCCGTCCGCACCGTGCTGCTCCGCAACGGCATCGTCGTCGACCTGGCAGGCGTGCTCAAGCCGCTGGCACCGCTCACCCGGTTCGGGGTCGCCGGTCCGCTCGGTTCGGGCCGCCAGTTCTGGCCGTGGATCGGGCTGCAGGACGAGGTCCGGGCGATCACCCACCTCCTGACCTCGACGCTCTCCGGACCGGTGAACCTGTGCGGTCCGCAGGCCGCCCGCGCCGACGACCTCATGTTCGAGCTCGCCAGACGGATGAACCGGCCCTATCTGCTCCGCGTCCCGAAGTTCGCCCTCAAGGCGCTCCTCGGCGACGCCGCCGACGGACTGCTGCTGAGCGATCAGCGCGTCGAACCTCGTCGGCTCCTGGACGACGGCTTCACGTTCAGCACGCCGACCGTCGAGCAGGCGTTGGCCGAAGCACTCGCTCGCGACTGAACGACGGGACGCCGCCGCTCCGGTCAGCTCCGCGAGAGCCGGATCGCCTGTCGGATGGCCTGCCGTGCGCGGCGGCGGTCTCCGGCACCGTCGTAGACGAGTCCGAGGCGGTACCAGGACCGCCAGTCGTCTGGAGCGGCCTCGGCCGCGTCGCGGTACTTCGGGAACAGCTCGTCTGCGGCATCACGCATCGGCCGGCCGCTCTCGCGGGTCTCGACCTGCTCGGGCGGAAGGCCGCCCTCGGCCTCGAGGCGGACTCCGAGTCGCTCGGCGCCCAGCCCGAAGGCGATCTCGCGCCAGAGCGCCCAGACGCCGAGGATCGGCAGGACGATGAGCGCCGCACCCATGGCGATGCCGACAGGCTCGCCCGTGCCGAGGAGGACGACGGCACGGTACCCGACGAGGACGATGTAGAGGACGAGCAGGGCCGCGATGATCGCGACCATGACGCGGGTCTTCACAGGGCGCTGGCCGCCGCGGCTTGGCCGGAGACGTGCTCGGGCGCCCCCTGGGCGGGCCGCCGACCCGCCGGCCCTGGGCGATCGAGTCCGAGGTCGAGCAGACTGTCGAGACCGACGGTGACCCCCTGGGCGTCGCGGGCGGCCACGAGGGCGAGCCGGATGCCCCGCTCGTAGGACGCGGGCGAGATCGTGTCGTGCGTGATCGTGACGAGTTCGTCGACGCCACCGAACACGACCTCCTGGCGGGCGACGACACCCTGGAGCCGCAGGCTGTGGATCGGGATGCTCGAGACCTGCTGTCCCCTCGCCCGCTGGTCGGTGTGCGGAGCGGCGACGGGCCCACGGTCGCCACGAGCGGCCATCATCAGCTCGGCGGTGCGCACGGCGGTCCCGGAGGGCGAGTCCACCTTCGTGTCGCGGTGGGACTCGATGATCTCGATCGAGTCGAAGAAGCGGGCCGCGACGGTCGCCAGACTCGTCGACAGGACGGACCCCAGCGAGAAGTTGGGGATGATGACGACGCCCTGCTCGGGCAGCTCGGCGAGCCGGCGGTCGAGTCGCTGGATACGCTCGGCCGACCAACCGCTCGTCCCGACGAGCACGTTGATACCCTGAGCGACGGCGTGGTCGACGATCCGCTGGCTGACACCCGGGACCGTGACGTCGACGACGAGGTCCGCCCCGTCCATCTCGCTCAGCTCGCTCGACGAACCGAGCGACGCGACCAGCTCGAAGTCGTCGAGTGAACCGATGATGCTGGTGAACAGTCGGCCCATCTTGCCGCTCGCGCCGGCCAGCGCCACTCGTGTCGTCATGCCCTCAGCTTACGTGTTGCCCGCGCGCGCCGTCCTCGGGCGGAGGCCTGCCGATCTGCTCCCCCGCCGCCGACTAGACGATGTGCGGCTCGGGAAGACCCGTGCGGAGCTCCATGGGGAGGTGCGCGAGGTCGTTGTGGGTGATGAGGCTCCACGGACGCCCGGCGCGCTGGTGCAGCACCGTCAGTCCGCCGTTGGCCTGGTTGATGCTCACCCAGCGCCATGCGGGCGCCTGGAGCGCCTCGCGGACGAGCCACCCGATGACGAAGTTGTGCGTGATGAGCAGCTCGTGATGGTCACCGCGCTTGGGCGAGAGGAACTCGGCGGCGGCGTCGGCCATCTGCGCCTCGCCCGCCTCGATCTCCGCTTCGGTGATCGAGCCGAAGAAGGGGTCGAACGCCGACGGCGTCTCCGGTGTACGACCGCTCGGGACGCAGTCGAAGAGCAGTGACGACGGCTCCGGTGTGACCGCCGGCATCCGCTCGGCGATGATCTGGGCGGTCTCCGCGGCACGCTGCAACGGCGAGTGCCACGCCGCGGTCATCGGGACACCACCGAGGCGCTCCGCGAGCAGCTGTGCCTGACGACGACCGCGTGCCGACAGTGGTCCGTCGGGCAAGCCGTGCTCAGCGTGTTGCTGCTCGCCGTGTCTGACGAGATACAGGTAATGGGACATTCAACGCACCCCCGCGATGATCGGAGCGAAGGTGTCCTCGTCGACGGCTCCGACCGCCGACACCGTGATGGGCTGCGCGGCGAGGTGCTGCGCGAGCTGCTGGACGTCGTCCTGACCGACGGACTGCAGGCGACGGATGCTCTCGTCGAGGTCGATGAACTCGCCGAGGGTCAGCTCCGCTCGACCGAGGCGGCTCATACGCGAGTCCGAATCCTCCAGCGCCAGCGCCGAGGCGCCGCTCAGCTGACCGAGCGCGCGCGACAACTCCTCGTCCGTCACACCGTGCTCGGCGAGCCGGTGGAGCTCGGCGAGCATGAGCTCGGCCACGGTCGCCGCCTTCGCCGTGGAGCAGGCGGCAGCGAGGCCGAAGACGCCGGCGTCCGAGTAGCTGCCGGCGAACGAGTACACGGAGTAGGCGAGCCCGCGCCGTTCTCGGATCTCCTGGAACAGGCGGCTGGACATGCCGCCGCCGAGGATGGAGTTGAGCATGCTCATGGCGAATCGTCGCTCGTCGCCCGCGATGAGGCCCGCTCCGCCGATCTGCAGGTGGACCTGCTCGGTGGGTCGGTGCACGACCGAGAGCGGCGATCCGCCGACGACGGCAGCAGGAGCGAGGGTCCGACGCGCGACCGGTGCGGCCACCGCGTCCGCCGGCCAGCCCGCTTGCACGAGCGCCCCCGACACCTGGGCGACGAGCGCGTCGTGGTCGACGGCGCCGGCCGCCGTCACGATGACGTCGTTCGCGCGGTAATTGGCTCGGTAGTGCGCCACGACGGCGTCCCGGCCGACCTCGATGATCGACTGCGGGTGACCGCCGATGGGACGCCCGAGCGGGTGCTCGCCGAGCACGCGCTCGAAGAACCGTTCGTTGGCGACGTCCCCTGGATCGTCGTCCATCATCGCGAGCTCTTCGAGGATGACGCCGCGTTCGTTCTCGAACTCCTCCGGGTCGAGTAGCGAGGAGGTGAGCATGTCGGTGATGACGTCCACCGCCATCGGCAGGTCGCGATCGCGCACCTTGGCGTAGTAGCAGGTGTGCTCCTTGGCCGTGAGCGCGTTGTGCTCGCCGCCGACGGCGTCGAAGGCGACCGCGATGTCGAGGGCGGAACGCGACGGCGTGCCCTTGAACAGGAGGTGCTCCAGGAAGTGCGTCGAGCCGAAGGTCGCCGGTCGATCGGCGGTCGCCGGTTGTTCGTCGCGGGAGCCGACGGCCACCCAGTAGCCGATCGTCGCGCTGCGGCTGCCCGGCATGTGTTCGCTCAGGATGCGCAGCCCGTTGGGCAGGACAGTCCGGCGGACGAGCGCGTCCCCGGATGCGGTGAACGCGAGCTCGGGACGAGTGAGCGGAAAGTCGACGGCGGCGTTCATCACCCCAACCATACGTCAGGTTCCCGGGCGTCGCGCGCGAGCGACCGTGCGCAGGCGACCGCCGGTCGACTCAGCGCAAGCGACCGGAGACGCGGTCGAGCTCGAGGATCTGCCCACGGCTCAGCCGCACGTCGGCCGCCGCGATGAGCGAGTCGACGTGAGCCAGCTGGGACGCGCTCGCGATGGGCGCGACGACGCCGGGACGTGACATGGCCCAGGCGAGCGCCGCCGAGGCGACCGTGCAGCGGTTCTCCTCCGCGATCTCGTCGAGGACGTGCAGGACCCGCAGTCCACGGCGGTGGAGATGGGTAGCGGCGCGACTGCCGCGGGTGCTCGGGTCGAGGTCGGAACGAGTGCGGTAGCGGCCCGTCAGGAACCCGTTCGCGAGGGCGAAGTAGGGCAGGACACCGAGGTGCTGGGCCGTCGCGACGAGCGCGAGGGTGCTCTCGTACGGCTCCCGGTGCATGAGGCTGTAGTGCGTCTCGAGCGCGACGAACTGGGTGAAGCCGCTCGCCGAGAGGATCCGCGCCTCCATCAGCCGTTCAGGGGTCGTGTTCGAGGTGCCGAGGTAGCGGACCTTGCCGGTCTCGATCAGCCAGTCGACCGTCCCGAGGCTGTCGGCCAACGGGATGCTCGGGTCGTCGTCGTGGAAGGACAGCAGGTCGATGTGGTCGGTCTGCAACCGTTCGAGCGCCGCCTCGACCGCGCGGATGATGCTCACCGAGCCGAGACCCGGGTAGTCGGGGTGCCGGCCGATCTTCGTCGCGACGACCATGTCGTCCCGGTTGCGGCGCTTCCGCATCCAGTTGCCGATGAGGATCTCGCTGCGTCCGCCCGCGTAGCTGTCGGCGGTGTCCACCATGTTGCCGCCGGAGTCGTGGAACCGGTCGAGGATGTCCGACGTCGTGTCGGGGTCGACCGTCCACCCGAACACGCTGCCGCCGAGCACGACCGGGAAGACCGACAACTCGGAGTCGCCGATCGTGCGCCTCGGTGCCTCGGAGGGCTCGGGGTCCTGGACGGGCGTCGGGAAGGACGGGTGCGGGACGAGCTGCTCGGGACGCCGACTCGCGTCGTCGTCGACGCCGTCCGCTGCTCCGCCGACGAGAGAACTGCCACGGGTGCTCGACGAGCGCCAGAGGTGTGGCATCCCCTGCCCCTCTCTCGGTCCGCCGACCGGTGACGCGCTGCACCGTCGGGATCCGTGCGTGGAGCGACGGGCCGGTGCTTGCTCACCAGGCTAGAGGAGACCGGCGACTTCGGCCGGACGACATCACGACCGGGTGGCAACTGATTCGTAACGATTGCGGGAGTCGGTCGATCACCTCGGATCGACGGACACCTCGGCACGGGCGAGCACGAGTCGCGCGTGCCGCAGGAGCGGCTCGTCGACCATGCGTCCCTCGTGCCGGAACACGCCGGCGGCTCCCGCTGCGGCGTCGAGCAGCGCACGCGCCGCTGTCACCGATCGGGCGTCCGGGCGGTAGGCGGCGCGAACGGTCGGGACCTGACCAGGGTGGATGCACGCGGAGGCGATACAGCCGACGGCGGCCGCGTCCGCCGCCTCGTCCGCGAGCCCGTCGAGATCGTCGATGTCGAGGTGGACCGCGTCGATCGCGGCCACCCCGGCGGCTCCCGCGGCGAGCAGCACCCACGACCGCGCGTGTCTGACGACGTCCCGGTATCGCCCGTCGGCCCGCCGACTGCTCGTGCCGCCCAGGGACGCGATGAGGTCTTCAGAGCCCCACATGAGCGCGACGACCGCAGGATGGGCGGCCAACGCGGGTGCCTGCACGACACCGGCAGCGGTCTCGCACAGCGCGATGATCCGGACGTCCGGGATCGCGTCCACGAGCCGGTCGAGCGCCGCGGTCGTCTCCGACTTCGCCAGCATGACCGTGCGATAGGCGGTGTCCGCGAGCGCCGCGACATCGTCGTCGAAGTCGACGGTCCCAGCCGGGTCGACCCGGACGACCGTGTGCGAGGGATCGAGCGGATGGTCGACGATCGCCCGGCGGGCGGCCGGCTTGTCGGCCGGGGCCACGGCGTCCTCGAGATCGAGGATGACGGCATCCGCGCGCTCGGCCGCTTTCGCGAAGCGGTCCGGACGGTCCGCTGGGACGAAGAGGATCGCCGGCCCCAGGTCGAACGCCGCGGCGCCGGTCACGATGCACCCGAGCACTGGACGAGCGTGCTCCTGGTCGCGGTCGCGACGACGACGCCATCCTGGTTCCTACCCGTGTGGAGCAGGGTGACGACACCCTCGCCCGGCCTTGACGACGACAACCGTTTTGCCGTCACGAGCGTCTCGGCGTACAGCGTGTCGCCGTGGCGCATCGGGTTCGGGAAGGCGATGTCGGTGAAGCCCAGGTTCGCGACGATCGTCTGCTCGGTGAGCTGCGCGACCGACAGCCCCACGAGCGTCGAGAGGGTCAGCATCGAGTTCACGAGCCGTTCCCCGAAGGGCCCGGTCGCAGACCACGCGGCATCCACGTGCAGTGATTGCCCGTTCATCGTGAGGGTCGAGAACAGGACGTTGTCGGCTTCCGTGAGGGTGCGCCCGGGGCGATGGCGGTAGGTCGCACCAACCACGAACTCCTCGAAGTACAGACCTCGCTGCTCGATCACGGGGCCGGACGACGTCTCGGACGAGTCGGTCATCATGACCTCACGATGCGAAGCCGAGTTCGCGGGCGATGATCATGAGCTGCACCTCGGTGGTGCCCTCACCGATCTCGAGGATCTTCGAGTCCCGGTAGTGCCGCGCCACCGGGTTCTCGTTGAGGAACCCGTAGCCGCCGAAGATCTGGGTCGCGTCGCGGGCGTTGTCCATCGCGGCCTCCCCGGCGACCATCTTCGCGATGGAGGCCTCCATCTTGTAGGGCGCTCCCCGGAGCATGCGCGACGCGGCGTCGTAGTAGGCCTGCCTGGCGGTGTGGACCCGCGCCTGCATCTTCGCGATCCGGAAGGCGATCCACTGGTTGTCACCGATCGCCCGACCGAACACGACCCGCTCCTTGGCGTAGCGGATCGCCTCCTCGAGGCAGCCCTGGGCAGCTCCGACGGCGAGCGCGGCCACGGCGATCCGTCCACCGTCGAGCGCCGTGAGGAAGTTGGCGTATCCGCGCCCGCGTTCGCCGAGCAGGTTGCCCTCAGGCACGCGGACGTCCTCGAACCGCAGCGGGTGGGTGTCGGAGGTGTGCCACCCGACCTTGTCGTAGGGCGGTAGCGCGGTGAAGCCCGGCGTCGGGACCGGCACGAGGATCGACGACAGCTCCTTCGTCACCCGGCCGTCGGATCGGACCCGCTCCCCCGTGACGGCCGTGACCGTCACGAGACGGGTGATCTCGCTCCCGGAGTTGGTGATGAACTGCTTCGTGCCGTTGATCACCCACTCACCGTCGACGAGTTCGGCGGTGGTCTCCGTCGCGCCTGCATCACTGCCGGCACGCGCCTCGGTGAGGCCGAACGCGGCGAGCGCCTGCCCGCTCGCGAGCTGCGGGATCCATTCCTCGCGCTGGGCGTCGGTGCCGTACAGGTAGATCGGCATGGCTCCGAGGCCGACGCCGGCCTCGAGGGTGACGCCGATGCTCTGGTCGACGCGTCCGAGCTGCTCGACGGCGAGGCAGAGCGCGAAGTAGTCCATTCCCCCGCCGCCGAGTCCCTTCGGGAACGGCAGCCCGAAGAGTCCCAGCTCCCCCATCTGCGCGATGATGTCGTACGGCAGACGCCGTTCCGTGTCGTACTGATAGGCGGCGGGCGCGACGACCTCGTCGGCGAACGCCTTGACCGTGTCGACGATCCGCTGGTGCTCGGGGCTGAGCTCGGTGTTCATGCTGATGCTCCGTTCGTGGGTGCTGCATCGGTTGGGGCTGCGTTCAGATGTGCTGCGACGGGGTCTGCGGCGATCGTCGCGACCGACTGACGGGTGGCGACCGTGCCACCCGTGGCGACGTGGAGGGTGACCGTGCCGTCGGTCGTGGCGGTGAGGAGGTGCTCCATCTTCATCGCTTCGACGGTGACCAGCGGCTGACCGGCGGTGACGGCGTCGCCGCTCGTGACGTGCACGGCCGTGACGGTGCCGGGCATCGGCGTCCGCACCTCCGGATCGACCGCACCGGCCGCAGTCGGATCCCCGCCGGCTGGGAGCGCCTCACGCGGGACCACCTCGACCACACTGATGGCACCGTCGAGCGCGATCCAACGTTGGTCCCCCACGCGGACGGTCTCCAACGGGGTGCTGACACCGTCGTGCTCGAACCGCAGGGTGCCGTCCGACCGGCTGCGGACCGCGGCCCGGGTCGGTGCCGCGTCATCGACGGAGACGCTCGCGTCGTCGCTCGACCCACGCACCTCGATGCGGACGATGCGTCCGTCCTCAAGACGCAGGTGCTGTCGCGTCGGTGCTGCCGCGCCGAGGCGCCACCCACCGGGATCCGACCACGGCGTCCCGAGTCCGGCGGTCCGCGCTGCGGCCTCGAATCGTCGGTCGTCCGTTTCGGCGAGTGCCACTGCGGTCAGGACCCGCTCGGACGTCGCGGCGGACGGGCTGTCGTCGAGCAGGTCGGCGATGAGACCGGTGTGCAGTCGTCCCGCGACGACGTCCTCGTCGGCGAGGAGCCGCCGGAGGAAGCCGAGGTTCGTGCGGACACCGAAGACCACCGTCGCCGCGAGCGCGGCGTCGAGTCGCCGGAGCGCGGTCCCGCGATCCTCGGCCCAGCACACGATCTTCGCGAGCATGGGGTCGTACCAGGGGCCGACGAACTGCCCGGTGACGATGCCGCCGTCGACGCGGACGCCCGGCCCGTGCGGCAGACGCACCCGCTGGAGCACCCCGGTCTGGGGCAGGAAGCCGCTCGACGGGTCCTCCGCGTACAGCCGCGCCTCCACCGCGTGACCACGCAGGACGACGTCGTCCTGCGTCATCGTCAGCGGTTCACCGGCGGCGACTCGCACCTGCCACTCCACGAGGTCGAGACCCGTGACGAGCTCGGTGACCGGATGCTCCACCTGCAACCGCGTGTTCATCTCGAGGAAGGCGAACTCGTCGGGTCGGTCGTCGGCGACGAGGAACTCGACGGTCCCCACCCCTCGGTAGCCGACGCTCCGGGCGACCGTGCAGGCCGCCTCGCCGAGTCGCGCGCGCTGGCGGTCGTCGATGAGCGGCGACGGGGACTCCTCCACCACTTTCTGGTGCCGACGCTGGAGCGAGCACTCGCGCTCGCCGAGGTGCACGACCGCACCGTGGGCGTCCGCGAGCACCTGCACCTCGATGTGCCGGGGTCTCGAGACGAACCGCTCGAGGAGGAGCGTGGCGTCGCCGAAGGCCGCCTCGGCCACCCGGTGCGCGGAGGCGATGGCCGATGGGAGCTCCTCGGCGCGCTCCACCACCTGCATCCCCTTGCCGCCGCCACCGCCCGCCGGCTTGACGATGAGCGGGAAGCCGATGGCGACGCCGGCACGGACGAGCGCGTCGTCGTCGAGCGAGGCGTCGGCGACGCCCTCGATGATCGGGACGCCTCGAGCCGCGACGTGGTCCTTCGCCCGGATCTTGTCGCCCATGAGGACCAGGGCGCGCTCGTCCGGTCCGATGAACACGATCCCGGCAGCGGCGAGCGCCCTCGCGAGCGCGGGTTGTTCGGACAGGAAGCCGTAGCCCGGGTGCACCGCCTCGGCCCCGGTCGTGACGGCGGCTCGGACGACGGCGTCGACGTCGAGATAGCTGTCCGCGGCGGGCGCGGGTCCCAGGCGGACGGCGCGGTCCGCGAGCCGGACGTGTGGGGCGTCGCGGTCGGCGTCACTGAAGACCGCGATGCTCTCGATGTCCATCGCGGTGAGCGTGCGGATCACGCGACAGGCGATCTCGCCGCGGTTCGCGACGAGGACGGAGCGGAAGGGACGCGTAGATGCCTGGCCCGGCCGGTTCGGTGTCTGGATCGTCATGCCGTCACATCCTGAAGAGGCCGAAGCCGGGTTCTGGCAGGGGCGCGCGGGAGCACACCTCGAGCGCGAGTCCGAGGACCGTTCGGGTCTGGGCGGGATCGATGATGCCGTCGTCCCAGAGCCGTGCGGTCGAGTAGTACGGGTTGCCCTGCTCCTCGAAGTCGGCGAGGATCGGCGCCCGGAAGTCCTCCTCCGCCTGGGCGGTCCACGCCTCACCGCGAGCCTCGAGCTGGTCGCGCTTGACGGTCGCGAGGACACTCGCCGCCTGTTGTCCCCCCATGACGGAGATGCGCGCGCCCGGCCACATCCAGAGGAACCGGGGATCGTAGGCCCGGCCGCACATGGAGTAGTTGCCGGCGCCGAACGAACCGCCGATCACGACCGTCAGCTTCGGCACCCGGGTGGTCGCGACCGCGGTGACCATCTTCGCGCCGTGCTTGGCGATGCCTCCGGCCTCGGCGTCACTGCCGACCATGAAGCCCGAGATGTTCTGGAGGAACAGCAACGGGATGCCGCGCTGGTCGGCGAGCTCGATGAAATGGGCGCCCTTCAGGGCCGACTCACTGAAGAGCACGCCGTTGTTCGAGATGATGCCGACGGGGTGCCCGTGCAGCCTCGCGAACCCGGTCACGAGGGTGTCGCCGTACTCGCGCTTGAACTCCGAGAAGTCGCTGCCGTCGACGAGCCGCGCGATCACCTCACGGACGTCGTAGGCCGTCTGCAGCTCCGCCGGGACGACCCCGTACAGTTCCGCCTCGGGGACGACCGGCGGCACGCTCGGACGCACCTCCCACGCGCACTGGTGGGGCGCCGGCAGCGTCGCGACCGCGTCCCGGAGGATGTCGAGCGCGTGCGCGTCGTCGTCGGCGAGGTGGTCGGTGACCCCCGACACCCGGGCGTGGAGGTCGCCGCCGCCGAGCTGCTCCGGCGTCACGACCTCGCCGATCGCGGCCTTCACGAGGGGTGGACCGCCCAGGAAGATCGTGCCCTGGCCACGCACGATCACGTTCTCGTCGCTCATGGCGGGGACGTACGCACCTCCGGCGGTGCAGGACCCGAGTACGGCGGCGAGTTGCGGGATGCCGGCCGCCGACATCCGGGCCTGGTTGAAGAAGATCCGGCCGAAGTGGTCGCGATCGGGGAAGACCTCGTCCTGCGTCGGGAGGTTCGCTCCCCCGGAGTCGACGAGGTACAGGCAGGGCAGCCGGTTCGCGGCAGCGATCTCCTGGGCCCGGAGGTGCTTCTTCACCGTCATCGGGAAGTACGAGCCGCCCTTCGCGGTCGCATCGTTCGACACGACGAGCACGTGTCGTCCGTGGACGAGGCCGATCCCGGCGATGACCCCGGCGCCGGGAGTCGCGTCGTCGTACATGCCGTGCGCGGCCAAGGGCGCGATCTCCAGGAAGGGGCTCCCCTCGTCGAGCAGGCGGTCGACCCGATCGCGCGGCAGCAGCTTCCCCCGGGCGACGTGCCGGGCCCGCGACGCCTCCGGTCCGCCCAGGGCCGCGGTCGCCATCGTCTGTTCGAGCACTGTCACGAGCTCCCGTTGCGCCGCCTCCTGCTCGCGGAATCGGGCTGAGGTGGGATCGGCACCGCTCGTGAGGATGGGCACTCGGGCTCCTGTCGTCGTCGACCGTGAGTGCATTCAGTTACTCATCACTCACTGAAAGAGAGGTTACAGTTCATTAACTGAAAAAGTCCACCCCGAGGAGATCCGATGACCGGTCGTGACACGCCGTCCCCGAACCCGCCGCACCTCGGGCGCTCGGAGGCGAAAGCGGCACGTCGCTCCGCCCTCCTGCGGTCAGCGGCCGGACTGTTCGCCGAGCGCGGCTTCGCCGGGGTGTCGATGGAGGACCTCGGAACAGCCGTCGGCATGAGCGGACCCGCCGTCTACCGCCACTTCCCGAGCAAGCAGGCCGTCCTCGCAGCACTCCTCGTCGGCGTCAGTCAGGATCTGCTGGACGGCGGGACCCGCGAGGTCGAGCAGGCTCCGGACAGCGGTCGGGCACTGCGTTCGTTGGTCACCTTCCACGTGGCCTTCGCCCTCGACGACCCCGACGTGATCCGCATCCAGGACCACGACCTCGACAGCCTGGCACCGGACGACCGCCGCGCGGTCCGCACCCTCCAGCGGCGGTACGTCGAGCGGTGGGTGGACGTCCTCACGACGCTCCATCCCACGATCCCAGCGGCGGAACTGCGGGTCCGCGCGCTCGCGGGCTTCGGACTGATCAACTCCACGTCCCACAGCACCTCCCTCGGTCGGAACGAGGCCGGGACACCCGACCGCGAGGCGGTGCGCTCGACGCTCGAGCGGATGGCACTGGCCGCCCTGCTCGCCGAGTGAGGACGCGGGACCGGTTCAGTCGACGAGCACGGACAGGACGTTCCCCGCTGGATCGGTGAACCAGGCGATGTCCGGGCCGTTCCCGCGCATGATCCCCTTCGCGTCCGTCGGCAGGACGTCGTCCGGGTAGAGCTTCGTCACCACGCCCTGCGCCTGCAGCTCGTCGACCGCCGTGTCGATGTCCTCGACAACGAGGTTCAGCACCGTGAACGAAGCTGGTGTGTGGTCCGGCTTGCCGTAGACGAGCACCGACCCGCCGGCGGGGAGCGCCACGTCCAGGAATCCCATGGCGTTGTCGGTGACCGTGAGACCGAGGACGTCCCGGTAGAACGCCCTCGCCGCGTCGATGTCGTCGACCGAGAACCCGCTGAAGACATCCGTGTACGAGACCATGAGTCGCTCCTTCGCTGATTCCCGATGCGTACACGATGCACGATGCCACGTCGCGGTCGTCGCGTCCAGGCCCAAACGTCCGCCTGGGAGGGCGGGCGCGAGGGCCTGGACACGACGCTCACACCATCGTCAGGACCATCGCCGGATCGGACAGCATCGTCCCGAGGTCGACGAGGAACCGGGACCCCTGTTCCCCGTCGATGAGCCGATGGTCGAACGACAGCGACAGCGTCACGACGTGTCGCAGCGCGACCTGCCCCTCGAACTCCCACGGCCGGCGACGGACGGCACCGAGCGCGACGATCGCCGCCTCACCGGGATTGAGGATGGGCGTCCCCGCATCGACGCCGAAGACGCCGACGTTGGAGATCGTGATCGTCCCCCCTCGCAGTTCCGCCGGAGCGGTGCGTCCCTCGCGGGCCGTGCGGACGAGGTCCGACACGGCGTCCGCGAGTTCGAACAGGCTGAGCTCTTCCGCCCGTGCGATGTTCGGCACGAGGAGTCCTCGCGGCGTCGCTGCGGCGATCCCGAGTCCGACGTGGCCGTACTCGACGATCTCCCCGGCAGCCTCGTCCCAACTCGCGTTGACCGCAGGGGTACGTCTCACGGCGATGCACACCGCCTTGGCGAGGACGGTCAGGATGTTGACCCGGTGGTCCCCGGTGCGAGGCGAGTGGGCGAGCGCGTCCAGCAGCGACATCGTCGGCGTCACGTCGACCGTCAGGAACTCCGTCACATGGGGAGCCGTGAACGCACTGTTCACCATCGCCTCGGCGGTCCGGCGTCTGACCCCCGTGATCGGCCGACGCACCGAGCCGTCGGCCGCCGTGGCCGTCACCTCTGGGGTCCCGGCCGGTGCTGCTCCCGCTCCGCGAGCACGCTCCGGCAGCTGCCCGCTCAGGTCGGTCGCAGCGCGCTCGACCTCCTCACGCGCGATCCGACCACCGACGCCGGTGCCGACGAGCGTTCCGAGGTCGACGCCCAGGTCGCGGGCGAGTCGCCGGACCGGCGGTGTCGCGCGGGGCCGGGAACGCTCCGGCACCGGGGCGGTGTGCGCCGGGGCAGGTGTGTCATCGCCGGCGGCCCGGGCACGGCGCCGTGGCCGTTCACCGCTCGCCGTGCGAGGGCCGTAGCCGACGAGGACCGGCTCGCGGTCCGCCGCCCCACTCGGGCGGTCGACGTCCGGTCTGTCGGCCTCGGGGACCGACGGGAGCGGAGCGGTCTCACCATCAGGCGCGAAGTCGACGAGCGCCTCGCCGACGAGGACCGTCGTCCCCGGTTCGACGTGGAGCCTCGTGACGACGCCGGCGGTCGGCGCGGGCAGTTCGACGAGCGCCTTCGCGGTCTCGACCTCGGCGATCACCTGGTTGAGCTCGACGTGGTCGCCGACGGCGACGCGCCAGGACACGAGTTCGCTCTCGGTCAGCCCTTCACCGAGATCGGGTAGGGAGAACCGCTTCATCGCCGTCCCTCCCCACCGGTCACAGACCGGGCCTCGGCCCTGCCGACGTCCGAGGCGGAGGACCGACGCCCCAGTGCGCGATCCACCCCGTCCAGGATCCGGTCGAGGTCCGGGAGGAAATGGTCCTCGAGCGCCGAAGCGGGATAGGGCGTGTCGAACCCCGTCACCCGCACCGGGGCCTCTTCGAGGAGGTCGAAGCAGCGTTCGGTGATCGAGGCCGCCAGCTCGGCTCCGACCCCTCCGGAGCGTTGCGCCTCGTGCGTGATGACGAGTCGCCCCGTCTTCTCGACCGAGGCCGCGACGGCGTCGACGTCGAGGGGCGCGAGGGATCGGAGGTCGATCACCTCCAGGTCGACACCCTCGTCGGCAGCAGCCTCCGCAGCCTCGAGCGCCGTCTGGACGAGCGGCCCGTAGGCGACCAACGTCGCGTCCGTGCCGGCGCGAACCGTCCGCGCACGGGTGAAGGCGAGCGGATCGGCGGGGAGGTCGTCGAGGACCTCGCCCTTCGTCCAGTACCGCCGCTTCGGCTCGAAGAACAGCACCGGGTCATCGCACGCGATCGCCTGACGGATCATGGTGTGCGCGTCCTGGGGGTCCGAGCACGTCACCACGCGCAGTCCCGCCGTGTGCGCGAAGTACGCCTCCGGGGACTCGGAATGGTGCTCGACGGCGCCGATTCCTCCGCCGTACGGCACCCGAATGGTGACCGGCATGCGCACGGCCCCCTTCGTCCGGTAGTGCAGCTTCGCCAACTGCGCGACGATCTGGTCGAAGCCCGGATAGATGAACCCGTCGAACTGGATCTCACACACCGGCCGGAAGCCTCGGAACGCCAGACCGATCGCCGCTCCGATGATCGCAGACTCCGCCAGCGGCATGTCGACGACGCGATCGGCACCGAACTCCGCCTGCAGGCCGTCGGTCACCCGGAACACCCCGCCGAGTCGGCCGATGTCCTCGCCGAGCAACAGGACCCGGTCGTCATCGGCGAGGGCGTGGTGCAGTCCCGTGTTGATCGCCTTGCTGAGGGTGAGCGTGGTCATCGGGCACCACCGTCGAACATCGCGAGGTACGAGCGGTACTCCTCGCGTTGCCGTTCGAGCCCGGGGTGGGCGGTGGCGTAGACCTCGTCGAAGAGCGAGAGCGGGTCAGGGGCAGTCAAGGCGAGGCACCCCGCACGGACCCGGGCGGCCGCGGCGTCGGCGACGGACGCGACGTGGGCTCGGGCCGTCTCGTCGAGGACCCCGTCGGACTCCAGCAGACGCTCGAGACGGGCGATCGGATCCTTCGCACGCCACGACGCGACCTCGCTCTCGTCCCGGTACCGCGTCGGATCGTCCGAGGTGGTGTGCGGCCCCATGCGGTAGGTGACGGCCTCGATGAAGGTCGGCCCACCACCGGAACGTGCGCGGTCGACGGCGATCCGCATCGCCGCCGTCACGGCGAGCACGTCGTTGCCGTCGACCCGCATGCTCGGCACCCCGAAGCCCGGTGCCCGGTCCGCGATGGGGCGTTGGGCCTGCAGCCCGACGGGCTCGGAGATCGCGTACTGGTTGTTCTGGCAGAAGAAGACCACGGGTGCCTGGAAGCTCGCGGCCAGCACCAGCGCCTCGTTCACGTCGCCCTGACTCGTCGCCCCGTCGCCGAAGTAGGCCACGGCCACCGCGTCGGACCCGTCGCGCTGACAGCCCATCGCGTAGCCCGTCGCATGGAGCGTCTGGGCCCCGATGATGACCGCCGGCGTCGCCATGCCGACCGCGAACGGGTCCCAGCCCGACAGCGCGGTCCCCCGCCACATCGCCATCAGTTGGTCGAGTTCGACGCCACGGCAATAGGCGACGGCCTGTTCGCGGTAGCTCGTGAAGACGAAGTCCCCGCGCCGCAGGACCCGCGCCGACCCCACCTGGGCGGCCTCCTGCCCGAGCGACGGTGGCCACAGACCGATCTCGCCCTGCCGTTGCAGAGCCGTCGCCTCCGTGTCGATGCGACGCGTGACGACCATGTCCTCGTAGAGCGCGAGCAGCTCGGTGTGACCGAGGTCGGCGACGAAAAGGTCGTAGAGGGCGTCCTCCTGACGGACGCCGTCCGGATCGAGGAGCTGGACGCACCCGTGGTCGACCGGGACCGGTTCGCGTGCATCACCTCCCCGCTCGTCGGAATCCTGCGGGAATTGGGTGTGAGTCTCCATCGACACGATGCACGCCGCCTTGAGTTCGGTGACCTCACGGCGGTGCCTCGTGAGCGATGCCGTGCCCTCGCGTCATCGCGAGGTGGTCCGAGGCTACGCCGGATCACCCTGGCGCTCAACCGTCGACACTCCGCGCAACGGCGAACGCCCGCCCCGCAGAGGCGGGACGGGCGTTCGGGTGCAGCTGGTGTGACCTAGCCTTCGGCCGGGGCCTCAGGACCCTCGCTGGCAGCGTCGCTGCCGTGCGTGTCGGCCTCATCGGCCACGACCGGAGCGAGCGAGAGCTTGCCGCGGTCGTCGATCTTCGTGATCTCGACGAGGATCTTCTGGCCGACGCCGAGCACGTCTTCGACGTTCTCCACACGCTTGCCACCGGCGAGCTTGCGGACCTCGGAGATGTGCAGCAGGCCGTCCTTGCCCGGGAGCAGCGAGACGAACGCGCCGAACGCGGCGATCTTGACGACGGTTCCGAGGAACTGCTCGCCGACCTCCGGGTTGGTGGGGTTCGCGATCGCGTTGACCTGGGCACGAGCGGCCTCGGCCGACGGACCGTCGACGGCGCCGATGTAGACGGTGCCGTCCTCCTCGATGGAGATGTCGGCGCCGGTCTCGTCCTGGATCGAGTTGATCGTCTTGCCCTTCGGGCCGATCAGCTCGCCGATCTTGTCGACGGGGATCTGGACGCTGATGACGCGAGGCGCGGTCGGCGCCATCTCGTCGGGAGCGTCGATCGCCGCGTTCAGGACGGAGAGGATCGTCGTGCGGGCGTCCTTGGCCTGCTGGAGCGCACCGGTCAGGACCGAGGTCGGGATGCCGTCGAGCTTCGTGTCGAGCTGGATGGCCGTGACGAACTCGGAGGTACCGGCGACCTTGAAGTCCATGTCGCCCAGGGCGTCTTCGGCGCCGAGGATGTCGGTGAGCGCCGCGTAGCGGGTCTCACCGTCGACGACGTCGGAGATGAGGCCCATGGCGATACCGGCGACGGGTGCGCGGAGCGGCACACCGGCGTTCAACAGCGACAGGGTCGAGGCGCAGACGGAACCCATCGAGGTCGAACCGTTGGACCCGAGGGCCTCGGAGACCTGGCGGATCGCGTAGGGGAACTCCTCGCGGCTCGGCAGCACCGGCACGAGTGCGCGCTCGGCGAGGAAGCCGTGCCCGATCTCGCGACGCTTCGGCGAACCGACCCGGCCGGTCTCACCGGTCGAGTAGGGCGGGAAGTTGTAGTGGTGCAGGTAGCGCTTCTTCGTGACGGGCGACAGCGAGTCGATCTGCTGCTCCATCTTGAGCATGTTCAGCGTGGTGACACCCAGGATCTGGGTCTCGCCGCGCTGGAAAATCGCGGAACCGTGGACGCGCGGGATGACCTGCACCTCGGCGTCGAGCGGACGGATGTCGGTCAGGCCGCGGCCGTCGATGCGGATGCCCTCGCGGAGGACACGGCCGCGCATGACCACCTTCGAGACGGACTTGTACGCCGCCGAGAACTGCGTGAGCACCTCGGCGTCGAGCGAACCGGCCTCGACGCGCTCGGTGATCTCCGCCTTGACGCGGTCCTTGAGGGCGTCGTCGGCGTTCTGGCGCTCGATCTTGTCGGCGATCTGGTAGACGTTCACCAGTTCGTCGTGTGCGAGACCGGCGACGGCGTCGTAGCTCTCCTGCGTGTACGGGAGGAACACGGGGTAGGCCGCGATCTCCTTGGCCGCCTGAGCGGCGAGTTCGCTCTGCGCCTTGACGAGCTGCTTGAGGAACGGCTTGGAGGCCTCGAGACCGGCCGCGACGACCGCCTCGTCGGGCTTCGTGGCGCCGCCCTTGATGAGGTTCCAGCTGTTCTCGGTGGCTTCCGCCTCGACCATCATGATCGCGACGTCTTCGTTGCCGTTGGCGTCGGTCACGATGCGACCGGCGACGATGATGTCGAAGACGGCCTCCTCGAGCTGGTCGACCTTCGGGAAGGCGACCCACTGGTCGGCCTCGCCGGCCTGGCCGGGGATCAGCGCGAGACGGACGGCGCCGATCGGACCGGAGAACGGCAGACCCGAGATCTGGGTGGACATCGACGCCGCGTTGATCGCGAGGGCGTCGTAGAACTCTCCCGGAGCGATCGAGAGGACGGTGATGACGATCTGGACCTCGTTGCGGAGGCCGGTGACGAACGACGGGCGCAGCGGCCGGTCGATGAGGCGGCAGACGAGGATCGCCTCGGTCGAGGGGCGGCCCTCACGACGGAAGAACGAACCGGGGATCTTGCCGGCGGCGTAGGAACGCTCCTCGACGTCCACCGTGAGGGGGAAGAAGTCGAAGTTGTCCTTGGGGTGCTTTCCGGCCGAGGTGGCCGAGAGGAGCATGGTCTCCTCGTCGAGGTACGCGGCGATCGCGCCCTGTGCCTGCTGCGCGAGGCGGCCGGCTTCGAACCGGACCGTGCGCTTGCCGAACTTGCCGTTGTCGAGAACGGCCTCGGCGAACTTGATTTCTGGACCTTCCACAGGTCTCTCCTTCGTACGTGTGCGCTCCCGTCGAGTGACGGGCCGCGCGTCCCGAATGGACGCGCCGTCGAGCGCGGTCGTGCATGATGCAGCGCGCAACACAGCCGCAGTACTTGCTCAAGCCGCCCGGTCTTCCGGGACTTGGCTGGCCACCAGTAGAACACCACCCGCGGATCGCGAGGGATACACCACCGAGGACCAGCTTCCTGTCGGCTGGCTGTGCGCGGAGCGGACCATCACGGTCCGCCGTCGGCCAGCCTAGCAGAGGGGGGTTCGGCGATCCCCGGAACGACACGGATCCTCAGGTGATGGGCGGGGTGCCAGGGGCATTCGGAGACGCCGCGTGTCGGCGGTCGCGTCCCCAGGACACGAGCAGGAGGAGCATCGCGATAGCCGCTCCGAGGAAGGTGTCGAGCACGCGCTCCCCCACGATCGCGAGCACCGGCTGCGTCGACGAGGACGTGCTGATGATGAGCACGAGCGGCGTGATGAAGACGAGCGCCAACGCGTAGTGCCGGATGACGACGAGCTCGATCGTGAACTGCAGGGCGGCCAGCACGAGCGCGAGGACGTAGCCGTGCGGCTGGAGCGAGGCCACCGCGAGGAAGATCCCGGCGCCGACGACCGTCCCGAGCACGCGGTGCACGCCGCGTGTCGCGCTCAGGGTGCGCGAGTGCCCGACGCTGAGGATCGCGACGGCGGACCCGGCGATCCAGTACCCGTGACCGAGGCCGAGGACCGCTCCGAGGACCGCACTGATCGCGAGCGCGACCGTCAGGCGTGTCGCGATCCGGCGGTCGGTCGCGCTCAGCCGGTACTCGGGGAACAGCACGCGCATCGGCGTCGGCTTCCCCGCGCCGCGGCGGACCGCCGGCACGAGCAACGGCGCGACGACCACCAGCGAGGCGAAGGCGGAACCGGCCGCCACGAGGAGGATGACCAGCCCGCCGTCGAGCCCGGCGCCGCCGATCGGGACGGGCGCGGTCAGGTGCCCGGCGATGCCGAACACGAGGATGAAGAACAGCGCGCCCGGAGGGCCGAGGACGATGCCCTGCACCAGCCAGATCACCACCGACCCGACGACGATGAGACCGATCGCGGTCAGCGGCCGAGAACCCGACATCGCGACACCCAACGCCGCGGCCGTGATGAGTCCTGCTCCGATGAGCGGCAGCACCCGGAGACGGTCCCGGCGGCTGAGCGGCGCGCAGTAGAGCGCGGTGAACGCCCCGAGGCCGGTGAGCAGGCCGAGCGGGGTGAGTCCGAAGAACGTCGCGACCGCGACCGGCACGGCCATCGCGATCGCAGCCGTGAGGGCTGCCGGCCAGCGCTTGGGCGATGGCGCGAAGCTGATCAGCGAGGTCTTCAGACCGCGTTCAGCCATCCGGTCCTCCGCTCTCGTGCAACCATCCAACGCTACGCCATCCTGAGCCCGGCGCCCGGGCCCCGTCGTCGCGCGTGCCGCCCCGGGCTACGCTGGTGCGGACCCCAGGAGGTGACGTTGACGCATCCCGCGCCGGCAGCCGCTCGCCCGAAGCAGCGCGTCCCGTTCTGGGACAACGCCCGTTTCGCGTGCATCACGCTCGTGGTCATGGGCCATGCGATCCAGCGCCTGACCTCCGAGTCCGACCCCGCGCTCGTCGTGTACCTGTTCCTCTACGCCTTCCACATGCCGGCGTTCGCGATCATCAGCGGGTACTTCTCGAAGTCGGCCCCTCCCGGACGACGACAGATGCGTCGGGTGATCACGGACATCCTCCTGCCCTACCTGATCATGGAGGGGATCTGGTCCCTCGTGCAGTTCCTCGTCGAGGGCAAACGCGCGTTCAACCCGACCCAACCGTCGTGGACGCTCTGGTTCCTCCTCGCGCTCGGCATCTTCCGCCTCGTCCTGCCCTACCTCGCGCTCCTGCGCTGGCCATTGCTCTGGAGCGTGGTGATCTCGGTCGGCGTCGGCTACCTCGACAACGTCGACAGCACGTTCTCGCTCTCGCGCGCACTCGGGATCCTCCCGTTCTTCGTGCTCGGGTGGCAGATCAACCGGTGGCGTCTTGTGGACCGCTGGCGTCTCGTCCGCACCAGGGCCTGGTGGATCCGGATCGCCGCCGCCGTCGTCCTCATCGCGTGGGCGGTCGTCCTCGTCGGCGGGATCGACCTGTGGCGGCGCATCGACCTGCGCTACTGGTTCTTCTACGACCGGGGCTACACCGCGCTCGGCAACGAGGACGGGACGGGCGGCCTGGTGCGACTCGCGGCGATCCTGCTGGCCGTCGTCCTCACCGCGGCGTTCTTCGTGCTCGTCCCCCGCGGCCAGTCGTGGATCACCCGGTACGGACAGTCGACGATGTACGTCTACCTGCTGCACTCCTTCGTGCTCTACCCCCTGCGTGAGTCGGGCGTCCTCACCGACACGGGCAGCCCCGAGCTCGTCCTCATCGGCCTGCTTGCGCTGTCGGTCCTGATCGTCATCGTGCTCTCCAGCGGACCCGTGCGCCGCATCACGAGACCGCTCATCGAACCCCGCGCGGCGTTCATCTTCAGTCGCAAGCGGGCCTTCGACCCGGAGCCCCCTCGGAGCGACCCGACCGGGTCCCGCCGCGACGTCACGAGGTGACGAGGACGACCTTCCCGCGGACGTGACCGTCGATGAGGTGACGGTAGGCGTCGACGACCCGCTCGATGGGCCACACGCTGTCGATGGGGAGGACGATCTCACCCCGCGCGATCGACTCGCCGAGCGCTGCCAGCTCGTCGAGCGTCGCGTCCTGACCGCCGACGCCGCGGAACCCGTGCTGGGCGGCGAACGGTCGGTCCGCGATCGTGTTGACCCGCTCCGGCGCGACGCCGAGGTCGCGCGCCAGCTCGAGGGTGGGCCGGCCGTGGGTGTCGATGACGGCGGTGATCCCGCCAGGGGCCGCCTCGAGGACACGCTCGCGCAGGCCGTCGCCGTACTGGACGGGGATGATGCCGAGACCGCGGAGGAACTCCTGGTTTGCCGCACCGGCGGTGCCGAGCACGACCGCGCCGGTCCGTCTGGCGAGCTGCGCCGCGAGCACGCCGACCCCGCCGGCCGCAGCACTCACGAGCACCGTGTCCGGCTGCTGGACGCCGACGGCGGCCACCGATGCGATCGCCGCGCGTCCCGCGATGTCCAGCGCGCCGGCCTGCTCGATGGTGAGCCCGTCCGGCACGTGATGGAGGATGCCGGCCGGGGCGATGAGGAAATCCGCCTGCGCGTGGAACCGGTGTCCGCCGTAGACGTGGTCGCCCGTCGCGAATCCCTGGACGCCGCTCCCCACGCCGTCCACCACCCCGGCGAAGTCGTTGCCATTCCCGCTCGGGACGTCCCGGCCGAAGGAGGCGAGCGCTTCGGGTGATGCCGCGAGCTTGTGGTCGACGGGGTTGAGGCCTGCGACGAGGACACGGACGCGGACCTCGTCGTGGCCGGGCACCGGGATGTCGCCCTCGACGAGGTGGAACACCTCGGGGCCACCGAACCGGTCGAACCGCACGAACCTCGCCATGATGCCTCCTCTGCCGGCTTCCGCCGACCTCCATGCTCACACGCTTCCCGGGCGAGGACCACCCTGGCCGCAGGGGACGTCACGCGCCGTTCACCCGGCCGAGCGAGAATCGCGGACATGGCATGGGTCGATGAGCTGCAGACGGCGATCACGGCGTGGTTGCTCGAGATCGCCGCGTCGGGCTGGGTGTTCCCGGCGTTGTACCTGCTGACGGTCGCCGACGCGTTCCTGGTCGTCCTGCCGAGCGAGACCGCAGTGACGGCGCTCGGCGCGATCGCGGCGTCGAGCGGCTCGCCGGACCTCGCCCTCCTCATCGGCGTGGCCTGGGCGGGCGCCGTGACCGGCGACGTGTCCTGCTACCTCCTCGGGCGACGGATCGGGACCACACGGTTCGCCTGGATGCGGCGCCCGCGGGTCGCCGGCGCGATCGGACGCGCGGGCGTCGCACTCGAGCGCCGCGCCGCTGCAGCCATCCTCACCGCGCGCTACATCCCGTTCGCGCGCATCGCGGTCAACCTCGTCGCCGGGGCGAGTGGTCTCCGCCCCCGTCGGTACCTTCCGATCACCGTCCTCGCAGGGTTCGCCTGGGCACTGTGGAACGTGGGCGTCGGAGCCGTCGTCGGCCGGTTCCTCCCGGATCAGCCGGTACTCGCGACCGCCGTCTCGATCGTCGTCGCCGTCGGCCTGGGCGTGGCCGTCGACCGGATCAGCGCAGCCCTGGCCGCACGACGGCGACGGACACAGGCCTCACTCGACGAGCTCGCCCCGCGCCTTCTTGCCGACGATGGAGTGCCGCCGGCTGTAGGCGAAGTAGATGATGAAGCCGAGCGCCAGCCAGACGAGGAACCGCACCCAGGTGAGCGTCGTCAGGTTGAGCATGAGCCAGACGCAGAGCACCGCTGAGAGGATCGGGAGGAACGGCGACCACGGGACGCGGAACGCGCGCGGCAGCTTCGGGTACTTCTTCCGCAGCACGATCACCGCGATGCTGACGAGCACGAACGCGGAGAGCGTCCCGATGTTGATCATCTCCTCGAGGATGCCCACGTCGGTCAGGCCGGCGATCAGCGCGACGAGCGCGCCGACGATGAGCTGCACCCGCACGGGTGTCTTGCGCTTCTCGGAGGTGACGCTGAGCGAGCGCGGGAGCAGGCCGTCGCGGCTCATGGCGAAGACCACGCGGGCGAGGCCGAGCAGGAGCACCATGATGACGGTCGTCAGGCCGGCGAGGATGCCGATCGAGATCACCTGCGCCGCCCAGTCCGCGCCCACCGCGATGAACGCCGTCGCGAGTGAGGGGTCCTCAGCCTCGGCGAGCGTCGTGTACGGCACCATGCCGGTGAGGACGAGGCTCACGCCGACGTAGAGGACGGTCACGATGGCGAGGCCACCGAAGATGCCGCGTGGCAGGTTGCGCTGCGGGTTCTTGACCTCTTCCGCGCTCGTGGCGACGACGTCGAACCCGATGAAGGCGAAGAAGACGAGTGAGGCACCGGCGAGCAGACCGAAGACGCCGTACTGCGCGGGCGCGGCCCCCGTCATGAAGGAGAACAGCGACTGCGACCAGGCGTAGGACGCCCCGCCCTTCGTCGGGACCTCGTCGGGGATGAACGGCGTGTAGTTCGCGGCCTTGACGAAGAAGGCGCCGACGACGATGACGAAGATGACGATCGCGACCTTGATGATCGTGAAGACGCTCGCGACACGCGAGGACAGCTTCGTCCCGAGGACGAGCAGGGTGGTGAAGATCGCGACGATGACGAACGCGCCCCAGCTGACCTTGAGCCCGAAGACGTCGAGCTCGCTCGGCACGTCCCAGCCCCAGAGCAGGAAGACGTTGCTGAGGTAGATGCCCCAGTACTTGGCGATGACGGCGGCCGCCGTGAGCATCTCCAGGATGAGGTCCCACCCGATGATCCACGCGAGGAGCTCACCGAGGGTGGCGTAGGTGAAGGTGTAGGCGGAGCCGGCGACGGGCACCGTGGAGGCGAACTCCGCGTAACACATGATGGCCAGGGCACAGGTGACGGCCGCGAGGATGAACGCGAGCGACACGGACGGACCCGCGTAGTTGCCCGCGGCCTTGGCTCCGACGGAGAAGATGCCGGCGCCGACCGCGACCGCGACACCCATGATCATGAGGTCCCAGGTGCCGAGGGTGCGCTTCAGGCTGCGCCCTTCGACGCTGGAATCCGCGAGGGAGTCCTCGATGCTCTTCGTCCGCCAGATGCTCATGGTGCTCCTTGCCGTGGTGCGGTACCTCGTGGCCTCGCTCGAAGCCGACTCTCGACCTTGCCAGATGAGCAGGCTGAGGTCGAGTCGCAGACGTGATGTTCTCCGGCTGCAGGGTTCCTGATCGAACACGAACGGGCCGCCATCCCGGAGGATGACGGCCCGTCACGAAGAAGCTCGCGGTGTCAGCGCCCTTCGACAGGCTCAGGGACCGTGGGTCTCGTGAGCTGGCGGAGGGTTCAGAGTGCTGCCTAGCGGCGGAGTCCGAGGCGCTCGATCAGCGAGCGGTAGCGCTCGATGTCGACGGCCTGGAGGTAGCCGAGGAGGCGGCGACGCTGTCCGACCAGGAGCAGCAGGCCACGACGCGAGTGGTGGTCGTGCTTGTGCTCCTTGAGGTGCTCGGTGAGGTCCTTGATGCGGCGGGTCATGACCGCCACCTGGACCTCGGGGGATCCGGTGTCACCTGGGTGGGTTGCGTACTCTTCGATGATCGCCTTCTTACGGTCTCCTTCAAGCGCCATAGTGGTGATCCCCTCTCTGTTCGTTGCGCGGTGCCCGTCGCCTGATGCGTGGGCTCTCTTGATCCGCGGCCGTTCGACGGCAACCTTGTGATTCTAGCAGGTTCAGAGCGTGGGAGGTTCGCGGTGCGTCGAGCGCCGCTTCGCGTTCGCCCGCTCCTCCGCCTCGGTGGCGGCGACCCGGCGTCGGCGACGCAGCACGAGGATGAGGACGAGCGCGATGAGGTCCAGGACCAGGAAGGCGAGGAGCAACCAGACCCAGAGCGGCGGTCCGGCACCGGCGTTCGGCGCGGGCTCGGCCGCCGCCTCCGCCGCCTCCGCGGTCGTCGTGGAGTCGTAGACGAGCCGGACCGGGTCGCCGAGCGTGGCCCCGCCGTCGGCGTTCGTCGACACGAGAGCGAGGGTGATGTCGTACTCCCCCGCGTCCGCGCCGCGAAGCCACTGGGTCATGTTGATCCTGGTGGACCATCCGCCGTCGCTCCCGATCTCGATCGGCTGGCCGTCGAAGCGGAACTCGGTCGCCCCCGTCCCGCCGGTGGATTGCAGGTCACACGACGCGTCATCGGCCGTGGAGCTGCTGAAGCAGGCCTTCGCCGAGTCGTAGAGGTCGATCGAGCGCCAGTAGGACAGCACGACGTCGGCACCTGCATCGGCGGTGCCGGTGACGTCGAATCCGCTCACCTGCTCACCGTCCAGGGTGTAGTCGACGCGGTAGACGGTGTCGCCGTCGGTCGGGCTCTCGATCGTGCCAGTGCCGGCGGCCGACGCGGGAGCGGATGCGGCGAGGGGCAGGACGAGGGATCCGGCGCCGATCGACACCGCCACCACGGCGAGCGCCGCGGTACGAGCGGCACGCTGCAGCAGCGAACCGAGTCGACGCGCTCCGGGGATCACCTGGCCACCATTCCCTCCGGCGACGCCGGACGGCGACGCACGCCACCAGTATCCCAAAGACCGGGGCGCTGAGCCTGGGAACGACGGAGGCGGGGACCGCACCCGGCGATCCCCGCCCGCATCGGGGAGATCGGACGGAGACGTCCGATCAGGCCCCGAGACCGCCGAGCAGCTCGGAGAACGGGCGATCGAGCGCGAACGGGTCGTCCAGGCGCCCGGAACGGTCCGAGGCCGCCACGAGTGCGCTCAACTCACCGGCCGCGCGGTTGATCCGCGCCGGCAGGGCGCTGACCTGCGCGTCGCCCGACCCCCAGTCCTCGGAGGCCGCGAACACGGCGGTCGGCACGGTCACCGCCCGCAGGTAGGCGAACAAAGGACGCACGGCGTATTCGAGGGCGAGCGAGTGCCTGGCCGACCCACCCGTCGCACCGAGGACGACGGGCACCCCGGTCAGGGCGGTCGGCTCCACCACGTCGAAGAACGACTTGAACAAGCCGGAGTAGCTGGAGGAGAAGATCGGCGTCACCGCGATCACGCCGTCGGCGGCGGTCATGGCTTCGATCGCCTCGGACAACCGTGGACTGGGGAACCCGGTCAGCAGGTTGTTCGTGATGTCCTGCGCGAGGTCGCGCAGCTCGATCGACGTCGTCCGGGCCTCGTACCCGTCCTGCTCGAGGCGCGCCACGGTGGCGTCGCGGAGGCGGTCGGCGAGGAGGCGCGTCGACGACGGCTGACTGAGACCGGCCGATACGACGGCAAGCGTGCGCTTCGCGGTCATCGGGTCGCCCCGACCGCCGCCGCGCCGAACGCCGAACCGGATGCGACCCGGCTCGTCTCGACCGCACCGGAGCGCGAAGCGAGTTCCGCCTCAGCGGCCGCGACCATCGACGCGTGCGTCGGCGCCTCCGGCACGTCGGCCGGACGGTCCTTCGCGAACTCCTTGCGCAGCACCGGCACGACCTCGCCACCGAGGATCTCGAGCTGGTCGAGCACCGTCGCGAGCGGGAGCCCGGCGTGGTCCATGAGGAACAGCTGACGCTGGTAGTCGCCGAAGGTCTCGCGCATCCCGGCGTACCGGTCGATGACCTGCTGCGGGCTGCCGACGGTGAGCGGCGTCTGCTCGGTGAAGTCCTCGAGCGTCGGCCCGTGACCGTACACGGGGGCGTTGTCGAAGTACGGCCGGAACTGGGCGACGGCGTCCTGCGAGTTCTTCGCCATGAACGCCTGACCGCCGAGTCCGACGATCGCCTGCGCGGCCGTGCCGTGCCCGTAGTGCTCGAACCGCTGACGGTACAGCTGGATGAGGCGCATGTAGTGCTCCTTCGGCCAGAAGATGTTGTTCGCGAAGAAGCCGTCGCCGTAGTAGGCCGCCTGCTCGGCGATCTCGGGGCTCCGGATGGAGCCGTGCCACACGAAGGGCGGCACGCCGTCGAGCGGTCGCGGCGTGGACTGGAAGCCCTGCAGCGGGGTGCGGAACTGGCCCTGCCAGTCGACGTAGTCCTCTCGCCAGAGGCGGTGGAGCAACGCATAGTTCTCGATGGCGAGGTTGATGCCCTCGCGGATGTCCTTGCCGAACCAGGGGTAGACGGGCCCCGTGTTGCCACGGCCCATGATGAGGTCGACCCGGCCGCCGGCCAGGTGCTGCAGCATGGCGTAGTCCTCGGCGATCTTCACCGGGTCGTTCGTGGTGATGAGCGTCGTGCTCGTCGAGAGGATGAGGTCCGTGGTCTTCGCCGCGATGTAGCCGAGCATGGTCGTGGGGCTCGACGGGACGAAGGGCGGGTTGTGGTGCTCGCCGGTCGCGAAGACGTCGAGACCGACCTCCTCCGCCTTCACGGCGATCGCGACCATCGCCTCGATGCGCTCGTGCTCGGTGGGCGTGATCCCGGTGGTCGGGTCGGTGGTGACATCCCCCACCGTGAAGATTCCGAATTGCATCATGCGCTCCCACTCGTTCTTTCATGCGTTTGCATGGATATCCAGGACAACGGCGTTCACACCCGCGCTATTCCCGGCCCGTTCGGCATCCTGTCCACAGCGCGCCGCGCGAGCCGTACGCCGTGTCGGCCAGCTATGGCAGGATCACCGCATGAACGGCTCACCGAACCCTTCGTCCAGCATGCCGACACCGGCCCCGCGGCACGTGTGCGGCATCGTCCCGCCCTGGTTGCTCGAGCGCATCGCCGAACTCGACGCTCCGCAGCTGGCACGCGCCGCCAGTGCCGCACGGTACTCGCTGCTCGCCACGCGACCATACCGCTTCCCCGCGCCAGGGTCGGAGCGGGCCGCTGATCCCGTGCGCAGCGCCACGGCCGGCAAGCGTCCGGTCGGCACCCCGGAACGCAGCATCCACGACGCCCGGCGGACCGAGACCCTCCCGGGCACGCTCGTCCGCTCGGAGGGTGAGCCCGCCACCACCGACGCCGCGGTCTCCGCCGCTTACGACGGCCTCGGCGACACCCACGCCCTCTTCGCCGAGGCGTTCGCACGCGACTCCATCGACGGCCGCGGGCTGCCGTTGCTCGCCACGGTGCACTACGGCGACGACTACGACAACGCGTTCTGGAACGGCGAACAGATGGTCTTCGGCGACGGCGACGGCGAGGTCTTCCGCAGCTTCACGAGCTCCCTGAGCGTCATCGGCCACGAGCTGGCCCACGGCGTGACGCAGTACACGGCGAACCTCGTCTACGAGGGGCAGCCTGGAGCGCTCAACGAACACGTGTCCGACGTCTTCGGCGCCCTCGTCGAACAGCATGCGCGCGGCGAGGACGCGGCATCGGCGTCCTGGCTCATCGGCGAAGGGCTCTTCACGGACGAGGTCGAGGGCAACGCACTGCGTTCCATGCTCGCCCCGGGCACGGCCTACGACGACGACGTCCTCGGCAAGGACCCGCAGCCGGCGCATTTCGACGACTACATCGAGACGACCGACGACAACGGAGGCGTCCACCTCAACTCCGGCATCCCCAACCGGGCGTTCGCGACGCTCGCCGTCGCCCTCGGCGGCAACGCCTGGGAGCGTGCGGGGCTCATCTGGTACGACACCCTCATCGGCGGCCTGTCGGAGCGCGCCGACTTCGCGACCTTCGCCGCGGCGACGATCGCTGCGGCCGCCGCCAGGTTCGGTGTGGACTCGGAGGAGCACACCGCGGTCGGGCAGGCGTGGGCGCTCGTCGGCATCGAGCCGTCCGCGTGAGCGTCGTGGCAGCGCCCGCGCTCGCGGAGTAGCATCGCGGCATGAAGGTCACGGTGACGAGGAGCGGCGGTGTAGCCGGTCTCACCCGACGCTGGGAGGTCGTCGTCGACGAGCAGCCCGACGTCGACCGGTGGATCGTCCTGCTCGACCGCCTCCCGTGGGACGACACCCCACAAGGACCACCGGTCCCGGATCGGTACGTCTACCGCATCAGATGTGCGCCTAAGGAGGCCACCCTCGGCGAGCAGCAGCTCACCGGTCCCTGGCAGGAACTCGTCGAACGGGTGCGCGCCGTCCAGCCGCCACGCGACTGACGATTCCTCGCCAGTCGGGTGACGCCGACGGCGTCAGTGCTGCGGGAAGCGCTCCGCCAGCAGTTCGATCGTCCGCTCACGTGCGGGCGCCGAGTTCGACGGCGTGCCCTCCCGTGCAGACCCGACGGGCGACACCATGACCTCGTCGACACCGAAGCGGTCGGCGAGACCCTGCAGCTCCGCCGCAGCCTGGTCGGCGTCGCCGATGATCCAGGCAGCGCGCATCTGCTCGACGAAACCGAGCTCGAGATCGCTCTGCTCGGTCGCGGCGGCCTCTTCGACGGTCGCGATGGGTCCGAGCGGCTTGCCGGAACGCAGTCTCGCCATCTGCTGCAGGTTGGGGAGCGCCAACGCTTCCGCCTCGGCGGCCGTGTCGGCGACCACTGCGTTCGCGGTCAGGAAGGTGCGAGGCGCGTCGAGATGTGCGGACGGCTGGAAACTCGACCGGTAGAGCTCGAGGGCCCGAGCCGTCCCCTGGCCGGAGAAGTGGTGCGCGAAGACGTAGGGCAGTCCGAGTGCTGCGGCGAGCGCCGCCGAGTAGTCGCTCGAACCGAGCAACCACACGTCCGGCACACTGCCGGCCTTCGGCGTTCCCCGCAGGGCGTACTCCTCGCCGGAGGTCATCCGCACGCTCGCACCGTCGACGCCGAGGAGGGCGACGATGTCCTGCACGTTGTTCGGGAACCGGTCGACGTCGCTCGTGTTGCCCGACTGGCGGAGCACGGCGGAGATGACCGGGTCGCTGCCCGGTGCCCGGCCGAGGCCGAGGTCGATGCGGCCGGGCGCGGACGCTTCGAGGAGCGCGAACTGCTCGGCGACGACGAGCGGCGCGTGGTTCGGGAGCATCACGCCGCCGGAGCCGACCCGGATCCGCTGCGTGGCGGCGGCCAGGATGCCGATGACGACCGCGGGGTTCGTCGATGCGACGGACGGCATGTTGTGGTGCTCGGCCACCCAATACCGGTGATACCCCAGCTCGTCGGCGCGCTTCGCCAGGGCGATCGTCGCTGCGAGGGCAGCCGCGGTGTCCTGGTCGGTGCGGACGGGGATGAGATCCAGTATCGAGAGTCGCATGGTCACCTTTCGTCGCGCTGCCGAACGGCGACAGACGCATCAGGGTGCAGCGCTCGGACGGCCTGACATATTCCGCCTCGGCGACCGCAGTGGATTCCCAGGGCGATCCAAGCCGGATGCCACACCTGACGCGTACGCTGGACGCCCGCGACCATGAAGGAGCACAGCATGGGATTCCTCGATCGACTGCTCGGACGCCCCGACTCCGATGGACCTGTCCAGGGGACGGGCGGCGCGAGCCCGGCCTCGGCCCCCGCACGGACGGAGGACGAGATCGCCGTCGAACGCTACCGCTACCTCCTGCGGACCGCGCCGCCGGAGACCATCGAACAGGTCCACCAAGAGGCCTTCACGAAGCTCACCCCCGAGCAGCGGGGCATCCTGTACCGACAGCTGTCGGAGGACGCCCCGACCGGTGAGGCACCGGCAGACGACTCCCCCAAGGCCCTCGCGCGTTCGGCCACCCGGGCCGAAGTGCGGCAGCCCGGGACCCTCGAGCGCACCCTCGGTCCGCAGGGCGGCGGGATGAGCTTCGGCAGCATGCTGGCGAGCTCCATGCTCGGCACCATCGCCGGTGTCGTGGTCGGTTCGGCCATCGCGCAGGCGTTCATTCCGGACACCGTCGGAACCGATGCCGCAGCCGATGCCGGCGGCACCGATCAGAGCGGTGCCGAGGCAGGGGCGGGAGACGGCGCGGCGACAGACGCCTCCGCCGACGG
Organism: Plantibacter sp. CFBP 8775; assembly: GCF_014839505.1. NCBI lineage: Bacteria > Bacillati > Actinomycetota > Actinomycetes > Micrococcales > Microbacteriaceae > Plantibacter > Plantibacter sp. CFBP 8775. The sequence goes on from NZ_JACYNV010000002.1 coordinate 92,848, forward strand.
CGGTGGCTGGGGTGACGGTGGATTCGGCGACGTCGGTGGCGGCGGCGACTTCGGTGGTGGCGGTGACTTCGGTGGTGGCGGTGACTTCGGGTTCTGAGCCCTGCCGACGCCCGGGCGCGGCGCCATGCGTCCGTCAGCGCCGCTGACCACCCGCGGTACGCGCAGGAGCGGCCGTCTGGAGTTCCACGGCCCGCTGGGCGAGCAACTCGATGACCGCTTCGATCCGTGCATCCCGGTGCGCGTCGTCGGATCGCTCCACCCACGTCGCGAGTTCCCGCTGTGCGCTGTTCGGCAGGCCGCGGAAGAACGACAATCGACCGGCGTCGTCGATCGCCTCCTCGAGGTCCGGCCGCAGCCGCACCACCGTGCCGGTCGCCGAGAGCGGCGCGGCTCCCACATCAGCGTGTCTGCCCATGCCGCAACGGTAGTGGGTCAGGCGGCAACCGTCGAGCAGCTCGGTCCTGACCGACCTCGGCCGGGTCTTCGGGCCGTCAGGCCCTCAGGCGAGTTCCCACGACGCGACGCCACCGCCGACGACGACGAACACCGGGTGCGGCTGCGGTCGCCAGACCTTCGCCCACCGGGACGCGACGTCGGGGCTGCGTCCGAGCAGGTGCCGTCGCAGGTTGCCCCATTCGTAGTCGAGCTGGCCGTCGGTCACGACGAGGGGTTCCGGGAGGACGCCGGCCGCGACGACACGCGCACGGTCGAAGACGATGTCGCGCTCCTGCGCCTCGTCGGCGACACCGTTGAGGTAGGCCGCGATCGCCTCCAACGGTTCGTCGGCCTCGAGGAAGCGCTGGAGCTGCGGGTGTGCACGGAGGCTCGATTCTGGCTCCTGCAGGACCCGCTGGGCGATCAGCCCTTCACGCCAGGACGACGTCAACGCTTGGGCGTCGAAGTACCGGGGATGGATCGACCAGAGACGCATGTCTCCATCCTGCCCGAGGGCGCTGACAACCGACTCCGGGCAGCCCCTGCCCCTCGCCGCCGAGCCCTGCCGCGACGCGCGTAGGCTGAGGTGCATGCCTGAGCGCGCCACATCCCGTCACCCGATGCCCCGGTGAGCGCTGCACCCGGATCCGGTCGGCGCGGGCTCCTCGTCGATCTGAGTCCACTCCGGGAGAGTCCCGCCTTCGCCCGCCTGTGGATCGGCGGGGCGATCACCGGGATCGGCGGCCAGATGACCATCGTCGCCGTCGGCCTCCAGGTCTACGACCTCACCGCGTCGACGTTCGCGGTCTCGCTCGTGGGCGTCATCGCCCTCATCCCGATGATCTGCTTCGGGCTCTACGGGGGCATGCTCGCGGACGCGTTCGACCGACGCACGGTCGCCCTGACGGCCGCCGTGGTCACGTGGGTGTCGACGGCGATCATCGCGGTGCTCGCCTGGAGTGGCTCAGAGGTGGTCTGGCCCCTGTACCTCCTCACGACGATCAACGCCGTGTCGACGACCATCGTCGGGACGACGCGGCAGGCGATCCTCCCCCGGCTGCTGCCGGCCCGCCTCCTGCCGTCCGCCGCGGCGTTGTCCGGCATCGCAGCGGGTGTCATGGTGACCGTCGGACCAGCGCTGGCCGGGGTGCTCGTGGCCGGCGTCGGCTTCCGGTGGACCTACACGATCGACGTCGTGCTGTTCGTCGCCGCCTTCCTCGGGATCGCGTCGCTGCCGAAGATCCTGCCCGAAGGCGGCATCAGTCGACTTCCGGGCCTCGCGAGCCTGGTCGACGGCTGGACCTTCCTCCGGACGGCCCCGAACGTCCGGATGACGTTCATCGTCGACATCGTCGCGATGACGTTCGGCAACCCACGGGTGCTCTACCCCGCCGTCGGCACCCTGTTGCTCGGCGGCGGCGCGATCACCGTCGGGGTCCTGACCGCGGCCGGCGCGGTCGGCACCCTCCTGTCGAGCCTCGTCTCCGGACGACTCGGCCGGATCGACCGCCAGGGCCGCGCCATCGAGCGGGCCATCATCGTCTACGGGCTCGCCATCGCCTGCTTCGGCGCGGTCCTCGCGTGGGTCACGTTCTCCGGAACGGCGACGCACGATGCCGCCGACGCGAACCTCCCCGCCATCGTGATCGCGGCGATCGCCCTCGCCGTCGCCGGAGCGGCCGACAACATCAGTTCGATCTTCCGGATGACGATCCTCCAGGCGGCCGTGCCCGATGCCGTGCGGGGCCGGCTGCAGGGCGTCTTCACCGTCGTCGTGACCGGCGGACCCCGCGTCGGCGACCTCTACATCGGCCTCGCCGCGTCGGCCTTCGCGCTCTGGGTGCCGGCGCTCGCCGGCGGGCTCCTGGTCGTCGTGCTCGTCTGGACACTCGTCCGCGTCCAGGGGGCCTTCCGTCGCTATGACGCCCGGACGCCGACGCCGTAGCGCCTAGGCGGGAGCCGTGGCGATCGAGAAGACGTCGCGACCGCTGAGCGAGGCTCGGCCGGGCAGACCCTCGAGCTCGAGCACCAGCCCGAGCCCGGCCACCTCGTATCCGGCGCGCTCGATGAGGTTGACCGCCGCACCGCAGCTGCCGCCCGTCGCGAGCACGTCGTCGAGGATGAGCACGCGCGTCCCGGCCGGCAGCTGCTCGGTGCGCAGCTCCAGGGCGGCGGCGCCGTACTCGAGGCCGTAGTCCTCGCGGAGCACCTCACCCGGGAGCTTGCCCGCCTTGCGGATGGGGACCAGTCGCGTGTGGGTCGCGTACGCGACGGCCGCGGCGAGCAGGAACCCACGGGCCTCGACACCGGCGACGGCGTCGAAGCGACCCTCGAAGCGCGCCGCCAGCTCGTCGATGATCGCGCGGAAGGCGTCGGCGTCGGCGAAGACCGGGGTCAGGTCGCGGAACAGGATGCCGGGCGTCGGGAAGTCCGGAATGGTCGCCGTCAGGCGGTCGACGTACTGGGTTGCGGTGGTCATGTGGTCCTCGTTCGGTCTGGGAGACATGCGACACCCCTCGCCTCCGCGACACGTCGGTCGAGAGAGACGAGGGGTGACCTGCGGATGGTTACTTGACGCCCAGGAGGTCGATCACGAAGACGAGCGTCTGGCCGGAGAGCTGGTGGCCACCGCCGGCCGGGCCGTAGGCGAGCTCCGGCGGGACCGTGAGCTTGCGGCGACCGCCGACCTTCATGCCGGGGATGCCGTGCTGCCAGCCCTGGATGAGGTTGCGCAGCGGGAAGTTGATGGACTGCCCGCGGCTCCAGGAGGAGTCGAACTCCTCGCCGGAGTCGTAGCCGACGCCGAGGTAGTGGACGTCGACGGTCGAGGAGGCCTGGGCCTCGTCGCCCTCGCCGAGGAAGATGTCCTCGATGACGAGTTCGGTGGGGGCCGGGCCCGTGGGGGCGTCGACCTCGGGCTTGGTGCGTGCTGAATCGGTCATGACTCCATCCAAGCAGTTCCGCCCGATCGGTTCATGCGGATTTCGCTGAGCGCGTGACGTCCCGGGCCGGCCCCTGGTGGCGTGGTCGTGGCGCCGCACCCGGTACTTGGGGGTTGCGGGCCGTGGCCCCCGGGTGCATGCTGGAGGGACAGACCAACTCATCGCCCGGGCGACTCGCAGGCATTGCCGCAGCACCGGGCGATGAGTCTGTCCGGGGCCGTCGCCCGGGGATCCGTCTCGCCTCCCGTTCCATCGTGTCCGGGCACCCGCAGCTCGGACCGCTATGTCCACAACGCCCGCGCCCGACGCGCCTGCGATACCGTAGACGGGTGAAGTTCGCCCATTTCGTCGCCACAGACCACCAGCCGAGTACCCCCGCAGAGCCGCGGGTCCGACTCGCCGTCATCAGCGACACCGGGGCGGTGTTCCTCGACGAGATCCTCGAGGACGCCCCGCGCGACCTCCAGGAGCTCATCGAACGCGGCCCTGCCGAGCTGGACCGTGTACGGAGCTTCGTCGAGACGTCGCTCGCCCACGGTGTCAGCGGAGAACCCCTCGACGGGCTCGTCCACGCGTCCGCGGTCCTCCGTCCGCCGACGATCCTCGCGGTCGGGCTCAACTACTCGGCGCACTCGCAGGAGCTCAACCTCAAGACCGACAACGCCCCCACCATCTTCGGCCTGTGGGCGAACTCGCTCACCGGGCACGAGGGCACCACGAGCTGGCCCGCGGCGATCAGCGAGCAGGTGGACTACGAGGCGGAGCTCGGTGTCGTCATCGGCCGGGCCGCTCGCGATGTCGATGCGGCCGATGCGCTCGGGTACGTGTTCGGGTACACCGTCGTCAACGACATCACCGCCCGCAACATCCAGTACTCCGAGGCGCAGTGGTCGCGCTGCAAGTCCTTCGACGGGTTCACCCCGACCGGCCCGGTCGTCGTGACCGCGGACGAGATCCCCGACCCGCAGGACCTCCACATCTCGACCGTTCTCGACGGCGTGACGCTCCAGGACTCCTCGACCAGCCACATGGTCCGCAGCGTCGCGACGCTCATCGAACACTTGTCGGGCTCAGCGACGCTCCTGCCCGGAACGCTCATCTCGACGGGTAGCCCGGGCGGCGCGGGATACTCGCGCGACCCGCAGGTCTTCCTGACCGACGGCGCGACGGTGACCGTGTCCGTCGAAGGCGTTGGATCGCTCACGACGCACTGCACGGTCACCGCCGGGTAGCGACTCCCCCACAGCACACGACGAAGCCCTCCGGACCCTGGTCCGGACGGCTTCGTCGTGTGCAGCCGCGTCGGTCAGCGACTCGGGTCGGAGTCCGCGCCCGGGATCGGCAGGTCGATGATCGGGATGGCCGAGGTGATGGCCTCGATCCCCGAGAGCCGCGCGGGCGAGAGCTGCTTCGTCACCTCATCGCGCGTCATGAGGTTCGCCTCGACCACGAGGTCCGCCACATTGCGGCCCGTGAGCAGCGCGGTCTTCGCGAGCGCCGCAGCCGACTGGTACCCGATGAACGGGGTCAGGGCGGTGATGACGCCGACGGACGCGCCGACCATCACCTCGAGCCGTTCCTCGTTCGCCGTGATGCCGTCGATGCAGTTCACCCGGAGCGTCTTGCACGCCTGCGCCATCCAGACGATGCTCTGCAGCAGCGAGTGGGCGATGACCGGCTCGAAGGCGTTGAGCTGCAGCTGCCCGGCCTCGGCCGCCATGGTGACCGTCATGTCGGCTCCGACGACGCTGAACGCCACCTGGTTCACGACCTCCGGGATGACCGGGTTGACCTTGCCCGGCATGATGCTCGATCCGGCCTGTCGGGGCGGCAGGTTGATCTCGCCGAGGCCTGCCTGCGGACCACTCGACAGCAGACGCAGGTCGTTGCAGATCTTGGAGAGCTTGATGGCGCTCCGCTTCAGGGTGCCGCTGAACGACATGAACCCGCCGGCGTCGCTCGTCGACTCGATGAGGTCGGGTGCCGTGGTGAGCGCCAGGCCCGTGATCTGGTTGAGGTGACGGACGACGGCCTCCGCGTAGCGCGGGTCGGCAGTGATCCCCGTCCCGATCGCGGTGGCGCCGAGGTTGACCTCGGCGAGCAGCCAGAGGGTCTCGTGGAGGCGGTCGTAGTCCTCGTTCAGCGTCGTGGCGAAGCCGTGGAACTCCTGCCCGAGGGTCATCGGGACGGCGTCCTGGAGCTGCGTGCGCCCGACCTTGAGGACGTGGGAGAACTCGACGGACTTCGCGCTGCACGAGTCGCGCAGCAGGCCGAGCTCCGTCAGGAGGAACTGCAGCGAGAACGCGAGCGCGATCTTGATCGAGGTCGGGTAGACGTCGTTGGTGGACTGCGACCGGTTGGTGTCGTCGAGCGGGTGCAGGAACTGGTATTCGCCCTTGGCGTGGCCAGCGAGCTCGAGCGCGATGTTCGTGATCACCTCGTTCGCGTTCATGTTCGTCGACGTACCTGCGCCGCCCTGGATCACACCCACGATGAACTCCTCGTGGAAGTCACCGTCGATGATGATCTGGCACGCGCGGTCGATGAGGTTCGCCTTCGCCGGGTCGAGGACCCCGATCTCGGCGTTCGCGCGGGCGGCGGCCTGCTTGACGCTCGCGATGGCGACGACGAGGTCGGGGTAGACGGAGATCGGACGCTTCGTGATGGGGAAGTTCTCGAGCGCGCGTGCCGTGTGGATGCCCCAGTACGCGTCGGCCGGGATCTCCATTGAACCGAGTGAATCCGACTCCGTCCGAGTCTCGTCGCTGTTCGTCCTGTCCGCCATGTCGTCGTCTGCTCCAAGGGTGGTGGGGGTGCTGCTGCTGGTGGTGCTGATCGTCACTCGTGGCTCCGTTGCCTGGTGGGTGGATGTCCCTTCCAGCGTAGCCGGGTGCGATCCGCGATGCCTCTGCGGTGTCTTGGACCCGAGACGGTTCCGTGCCTGCGGTTCAGCGACCGTGGGTCACCGCTTGCGCGAGAACGCCTCCAGCCGCTCGGCCGGGCTCAGGGCGGCCATGCGGTCGATGAACGCCGCACTGAAGGTGTCGGCGGTGGTGTAGTCACCGAGTGGGACCGTGGAGTGGGTGATGCGGTCGTCGTAGACGTGCACGAGGTTGAAGGACTGACCGCCGAACATCCCGTTCACCTCCACGGACGGGAGCGAGAGGTTCATCGAGTAACAGCTCGCGCTGGCGACCTGGACGGGGATGCCGGCGAAGGTGCTCGAGGTGGAGTAGTGCAGATGGCCGCCCAGGATGGCCCGGACGTCGCTCCCGCGCAGCACGGCCTCGAGCCGGTGCTGGTCGCGGAGCTCGAGGATGTCGAAGAACGGGATACTCGACGGCACCGGCGGGTGGTGCATGGCGAGGATGCTGCCGAGCGGCGCCGGCGTGGCCAGCACCGACTCCAGCCACTGCAGCTGGCTGTCCTCGAGCTCGCCGTGGTGCCACCCCGGGACGGTCGAGTCGAGGCCGATGACGCGCAAGCCGCCGAAGTCCCAGACGGCGTCGAGCGGCTGCTCCCCTGCCGGCAGGTCGAGGAGCTCCGTCCGCATGACCGACCGTTCGTCGTGGTTGCCCATGAGCCAGACGATGGTGGTGCCGAGTCGCTCGGCGACGGGCTCGACCCGCTCCCGGAGTCGACGGTAGGCGTCGGCCTCTCCGAGGTCCGCGAGGTCGCCCGTGAACACCATCGCGTCGGGCCGGAGCTGCATGCGCTCGATCTGACGGAGGGCCTGCTCAAGGTTGGCCTGCACGTCGACCGCGTCGTAGAGGCGTCGGCCGTCGGCCAAGAGGTGCGGGTCGCTCAGATGGACGATGACCCTGTCGGGAGCCGGGTACTGACCGAAACGGACGTCGGAAGTCATGGTCCGAGTCTAGGAGTCACCGCCGACGTGCTCCGCCGCGGTCGACCACCCGAGGGCGGCCGACCGCGGACGGTCAGGACGCGACGCCGAGGAGCTGCTCGATGGGTCCGCGGGCGAAGAAGACGAGGAACCCGGCTGCGACGACCCACAGCAGCGGGCTGATCTCGCGCGCCTTCCCGGACAGGGAGCGGAGCACGACCCAGGCGATGAAGCCGGCGCCGATGCCGTTGGCGATCGAGTAGGTCAGCGGCATGACGACGACCGTCAGGAACACCGGGAGCGCGACCGAGAACTCGGTCCAGACGATGTCCTTGATCTGCGACATCATGAGCGTCCCGACGATGACGAGCGCGGCGGCGGCGACCTCGGAGGGCACGATCTGCGTGAGCGGCGTGAAGAACATGGCGAGCAGGAACAGCGCGCCGGTCACGAGGTTCGCGAGGCCGGTCCGTGCCCCTTCGCCGATGCCCGCACCGGATTCGATGAAGACGGTCGAGGAGGAGGACGAGGTCGCGCCACCGGCGACCGCACCGACACCCTCGACGATGAGCGCCGAGCGGAGTCGCGGGAAGTCGCCCTTGGCGTCCGCCACACCGGCCTCCTTCGAGAGCCCGGTCATCGTGCCCATGGCGTCGAAGAAGTTCGTGAACACGAGGGTGAAGACGAGCATGAGCGCGGCGAGGACGCCGATGCGCTCGAAGCCGCCGAAGCTCACCTGGCCGAGCAGGCTGAGGTCGGGCACCCCGACGACCTGGGTGGGCAGGGTCGGGACGCTGAGGTTCCAGCCACCGGGGTTCTCGCCGCCGTTGGAGGCGCCGACCTTGAAGACGGCCTCGGCGATGATGGCGATGATCGTGGAGGCGACGATGCCGATGAGCAGGGCGCCCTTGATCTTGCGTGCGACGAGCACCCCCGTGAGCAGCAGGGAGATGACGAACACGGCGGTCGGCACGGTGGCGACCGAGCCCTCGATCCCGAGGCCGACGGGCGGCGAACCGGCGCCCGTCGAGCGGACGAAGCCGGCGTCGACGAAGCCGATGAACGCGATGAAGAGGCCGATGCCGACCGTGATCGCGATCTTCAACTGGATGGGCACCGCGTTGAAGATCATGGCGCGGAGTCCGGTCGCCGCGAGGAGGACGATGATCAGCCCGTTGATGACGACGAGCCCCATCGCCTCGGCCCAGGTGACCTGACCGACGACGCTGACCGCGAGGAACGAGTTGATGCCGAGGCCGGCCGCGAAGGCGAACGGCAGCCGCGCCACGAGACCGAAGAGGATCGTCATGACGCCGGCGGTCAGGGCGGTCACGGCGGCGACCTGGGCGAAGCCGAGCTCGCCACCGGTGACGTCGGCCGAGCCGCTCAGGATGATCGGGTTGAGGATGACGATGTAGGCCATCGCGACGAAGGTCACGAGGCCGCCGCGCACCTCGCCTCCGACGGTCGAGCCGCGCTTGCTGATCTCGAAGAAACCGTCGAGACGCTCTCGGAACGAGCGCGGAGCGGTGGGCGTCGTGGTCACTGGACCTCCTGGGTCTGCATCGAAGCAACCAGCGTACCGGCACGGCGGACCGCCCCGCGACGACCGGGATGCGAGGGTGCCGCTACGATCGGCTGGACCCCTTACCCAGCACCCTCCTCACGGAATCGAGCTCACATGGCGCTGCCCTGGACTCTGCACGGCGACGGCAAGCACGTCCCGACCCACGCGATCGTCGGCCCCGGAGAACGGCTCACCTGGCCGCGGACCATCGGCCTCGGCATGCAGCACGTCGTCGCGATGTTCGGCGCCACGTTCCTCGTCCCCGTGCTGACCGGGTTCCCGCCCACCACGACGCTGTTCTTCTCGGGCGTCGGCACCATCCTGTTCCTCGTCATCACCAAGAACCGCGTGCCGAGCTACCTCGGCTCCTCGTTCGCCTTCATCGCCCCCATCTCCGCCGCGGTCGCGAGCCAGGGCATGGGCAGCGCCCTCTTCGGCATCCTCGCGGTGGGGCTCCTCCTGGCGCTCGTCGGCGTCATCGTGCAGGTCACGGGCACCGGGTGGATCGATGCGCTCATGCCGCCGGTCGTCGCCGGTGCCATCGTCGCGCTCATCGGGTTCAACCTCGCCCCCGCCGCGAAGAACAACTTCGTGGCGGCTCCGATCACCGCCCTCGTGACGCTCGCGGCCGTCATCCTGTCGACCGTCGTCTTCCGCGGGATCCTCGGCCGACTGTCGATCGTCATCGGTGTCGTGGTCGGGTACATCGTCGCGGCGATCCGTCAGGAGATCGACTTCTCGAAGATCGCGGACGCCGCGTGGGTCGGCCTCCCCGAGTTCCACCTCGCGGACAACCCGATCTCGAACCCGGCGGTCTGGGCGGTCCTCCCGGCGTTCCTCCCCGTCGTGCTCGTCCTCATCGCCGAGAACGTCGGCCACATCCGTGGCGTCGCGCAGATGACCGACGCCTCGGTCAACAAGCAGACCGGTCGCGCGCTCCTGTCCGACGGCCTGGCGACGATGCTGGCCGGCTTCGGCGGCGGTTCGGGCACGACGACCTACGGCGAGAACATCGGCGTCATGGCGGCGACGCGGGTCTACTCCACGGCGGCCTACTGGGTCGCCGGTCTGTTCGCGGTCCTCCTCGGCCTCTCCCCCAAGGTCGGTGCGGTCATCAACACCATCCCGGCGGGCGTCCTCGGCGGCGTCACGACGGCCCTGTACGGACTCATCGGGATCATCGGCGTGAAGATCTGGCTCGACAACAAGGTCGACTTCTCGAAGCCCGTCAACCAGTTCACCGCGGCGACGGCGCTCATCATCGGCATCGCGGACTTCACCTGGGTGGCGGGTGGCGACGTCAGCTTCAACGGGATCGCGCTCGGCACGATCGCCGCGATCGTCATCTACCACGTGATGACGACCATCGGCCGCTGGCGGAAGACCGCCTGACCCGTCCGGTGCGGGTGCGCCAGCGCGGTGCGCTGGCGTCAGCGCGGGTCGTACGCGTGAGCGCGGGTCTCTCGAGCCCCGCGCTCACGTGTGTGACGCGCGGTCACGCCGGGTAGGTGCGGTTCGCGTCAGCGCACCGCGCTGGCGCCCCCACACGGATCGGTCCCGGACCGGTGGCCCGCGCTCGCGTCAGCGCGGTGCGCCGGCGGATCCGAGGGGTCAGCCCTGGTGGAAGAACGGCACGATCAGGTAGATGCCGAAGAGGACCGCCGCCGCACACAGGGCGAAGCAGGCGTAGGCGCCGGCGCGGGCCAGGTTCTGCTGCGCCGGAGTCAACGGGTTCTTCCGAGCGGCCTTCGCGGCCCGCTTCGCCGCCTTCGCGGCCTCCTCCGGCGTGATGACCGTGATCGCGTCGGTGAACTCGGCCGGCGCCACCACGGGCACGCGCCCGGCGGTGGTCAGGAGCCGGAGCCCGAGGGAGTAGAGACTGACGATCGCGGTCGCACCGACGAGCGACGTCGCGAAGACGATTAGGAATGCTGCCCAGTCGATCACTTCTTCACCTTCTTGGGCTTGGGGTTGCGCTTGATCTTGACCGCACGACCGGAGTCGGCGACCTCGCTGACGACGTTGCTGTGGTCGACCTGGTTCCGGCGCGAGATCAGGAAGATGGTGAGGATGACACCGACCCCCACCACGGCGTCGATGATGATGCCGACAAGACCGAGGTGGGCGACGGCGGCGGCGAGTGCCCCGACGATGCCGGCCGCGGGCAGGGTCATCAACCAGCCGAGGGCGATGCGCCCGGCGGTCCCCCAGCGGACCTTCGATCCGCGCCGCCCGAGACCGGAGCCGATGACGGATCCGGAGGCGACCTGCGTGGTGGAGAGGGCGAAGCCGAGGTGGCTCGACGCGAGGATCGTCGCGGCGGTGCTCGTCTCGGCCGCGAAGCCCTGCGCCGGCTTGACGTCGGTGAGTCCCGTGCCGATGGTCTTGATGATCCGCCAGCCGCCCATGTAGGTGCCGAGCGCGATGGCGAGGGCACAGACGACGATGACCCAGAGCTCGGGGCCGGTCCCGACCGCCTGCACGCCGACCGCGATGAAGGTGAGCGTGATGACACCCATGGTCTTCTGTGCGTCGTTCGTACCGTGCGCGAGGGCGACGAGGGACGAGGAGAAGATCTGCGCGTACCGGAACCCGTCGCGACCGTCGGGCTTGCCGTCGTAGCGGCGCGTGATCCGATAGGCGAGCTTCGTCGCCGAGTAGGCGACCAGCCCCGCCGTGACGGGGGCGATCAACGCCGGGAGGATGACCTTGGAGAGGACGACACCGAAGTCGATCGAGCCGAAGCCGGCGCCGACGATCGCCGCGCCGATGAGCCCGCCGAACAGTGCGTGGCTGGACGACGACGGCAGACCGAGGAGCCAGGTCAGCATGTTCCAGACGATCGCGCCGATGAGCCCGGCGAAGATCAGCTCCGGTCCGATCCGGATGCCGCCCTCGCCCTCTCGGATGAGCCCGCCCGAGATGGTCTTCGCGACCTCCGTGGACAGGAACGCACCGACGAGGTTGAGGATCGCGGCGAGCAGGACGGCGGTCTTCGGCTTGAGGGCGCCCGTGGCGATCGGGGTCGCCATGGCGTTCGCCGTGTCGTGGAACCCGTTCGTGAAGTCGAAGAACAGTGCCAGTGCGATGACCAGCACGACAGTCAGGGTAACGAGTTCCACTGGTGTCTTTCTCGAGGCGGAGCGAATACGGACACAGTGCTCCCCGACGAGATGTTTGGGGGGAATTCACGTGCTGGATACGGGCGGTTCACCCGCCGTACATGATCCTTACACCCTGCCCGGTCGAGGTCAACTCGACGCCGATCAGCGCCCGCCGCCGCCTCCGCCGCCTCCGCCGCCGCCCGCGAAGCCGCCGCCGGTCGAGCCGCCGGATGAGCTCGCTCCCCCACTGGTCGACCAGGACGCCGACGTACTCGACGCCGATCCGGAGAAGCCGGAGAACGCGTTCGCGAACATCGCCGCCTGGAACGGGGTGTTCGAGGCGTACCACGACGGCGCACTCCCGGCCTGCTCGTAGCGGATGCCGAGTTCCTTCGCCCACTCGCGCTCCACGCCCCAGAGCACGGCGAAGGGCAGGAGCCGTTCGGTGACCCGGACGAGCTGGCCGGGGTCGCCGAGGTCCACCCGTTCGGCACCGTCGGGGCTCTGCAACATGCGGAAGCGGTCCTGCTCCGCCAGCGCGAGGTAGTCGCGGAGGCCGAGCAACTCGTCCCGCGCATCGGCACCGGTGGCGGTGAGCGGTTTCGGTGCGATGGCCAACACGATCCCGGCGAGCAGCGCGATCCCGGTCACGAAGAGCGCGGCGACCGACCAGCCGTTGTCCGCTCGCTGGGAGTAGGCGACCCCGAAGAGGACGATCCCGGCGACGCCCAGGACGGCGAGCGCCCCCACGATGATCCACGCCCGCCCGGAGGAGACCGAGCGTCGGAGGCCGAGGTCGAGGGCGTTCCGCTTGGCGGCCGCGAGTTCCGCGGTGACCGCCTTGCCGAGCGCCGGGTCGACCTCCTTCATCTCCCGCGGTCGGTTCCGGTCGGGGAAGAGCGCGGCGAGCACGCGCCGTTCCTGCTCATCCGTCGCGCTGTCGTCGAGGTACTGCAGGGAATAGTCCTTCTTGCCCGGTCCGTCCACGATCCGGAGCTTGCCGCGGACGGCGAGGCTGACGATCTCGGCGGCCATCGACGAGGCGGCGCGACCGGCGAGGTCGCCCGCCAGCAGGAGGTTCATCTGCTTCGGGGCGGAGTACTGCGGCACGATAACGCCACGACCAGGGTGGTCCCGCCAGAAGCGCAGTCGGATCCACAGGAGTGCTCCGAGCCCCGCGGCCGACAGCGCGCCGAGGACGATCGGGACGATGGAGAAGACCGGTGCCTCGCCGGGGCGGGCCGGTTGGACGAACGTGCCCGGTTCGAACCCGATCGCGACCGTCAGCGTCTGGCGGGCCTGCAACGGGACGGAGGAGGTCGTGAAGACGTCTCCGTCGGCGTCCTCCGCTTGGGAGAGGTCGCACGGCGAGCTGTCGTCCGGATCCCCGCGGTAGCAGGCGCCGTCACCGGTGAGCGTGTCGGCGATGTCGGGCGCGACCCGCACCGTCATGCTGGCGTCGGCGAACGGCTGGTCCCAGCCGGTCCCGGGCGCGTCCCAGTAGAACTCGTCGGAGCGTGTGTCGCGATAGGCGCCGACGACGCCGCGCTGCGTGTAGGTGATGATGTAGCTCTGCGTGCCGCGCACGTAGTCGTCCGTCCCGAGCGACAGCTCGAGGAAGTCACCGTCGCGGTCGGTCTCCCACTCCACGGGCGCACCGTCGGCGTCGGTCACCGAGACGATCTCCGTGTGCAGTGGTGCCCGGTCGAACTCGTCCGGGATCGCTCGGATGATGCCCTTGTTCTGGTCGGAGTCGGGGAACTCCGCGACGAAGGTCTCGACCGCGCGCAGCTCGGCTTGACCGTCGCCGCCACGACTCAGGGTGTAGTCGCCGTCGAAGGACGCGAAGGTGAAGTCGGACACGTCGGTCCGAGCGTCGGCCGCGGCGGGCTGCGTGCTCGCCAGGGTCGCGACGAGCGGTGCACCCACCCCCAGGGCCAGGGCGACGAGAAGCACCCGCGAGGAGCGGGCACGGACCGGGGACAGGCGACGACGTCTGGGCTTCACCCGGCCAAGTCTAGGAGGGGTGCCGGCGGGCGCGCGGACGCGCCCGCCGGGACTCACATCTCCTCGTGGGTGTTGGGGTCTCCGTCGAAGAGCCTGCCGTCGGTCCGCCCGAGTGCGGTGATCGCCTGCACCTCGGTGTCGCTGAGCTCGAAGCCGAAGACGTCGATGTTCGTGCGCTGGCGTTCCGGGGAGGCGGACTTCGGGATCGGGAGCACGCTGCGCTGGTGGTGCCAGCGCAGGACGACCTGTGCCGGTGAGACGTCGTGCGCCGCGGCGGCCGCTGCGACGGGTTCCTCGGCGAACGGCGCCTGTGCCTTGCCGAGCGGGCTCCACGCCTCGGTGACGACACCGTGCTCGCGGTGGAAGGCGAGGAGTTCCTCCTGCGGGAAGTACGGGTGCAGCTCGACCTGGTTGACGGCCGGCAGCACACCCGTCTCGTCGGCGAGGCGGGTCAGGAACTCCTCGGTGAAGTTCGAGACGCCGATGCTGCGGACGAGGCCCTCGCGCTGCAGCTGGATCATGGCCTTCCACGACTCGACGAAGCGGCCGACGGAGGGGTTCGGCCAGTGGATGAGGTACAGGTCGATGTGGTCGAGGCCGAGCGAGGCCAGGGATCCGCGGCACGAGGTGATGGTCTCCTCGTAGCCGTGGTCGCGGCCGGGCAGCTTCGTCGCGACGACGAGTTCGTCACGCGGGACGTCGGTCTCGCGGACCGCGGCGCCGACGGCGTCCTCGTTGCGGTAGTTCACGGCGGTGTCGATCAGTCGGTAGCCCGCGTCGATGGCGGACAGCATGGCGTCGGTGCCCTCGCGGCCTCGCAGGGGGTACGTGCCGAAACCGATCGCGGGGACGCTCGAACCGTCGTTGAGCGCGAATGTTGGGATGGTCGTCATCACCCCACGCTAGACCCGGCGGCCCTCGGATGGCTCCGAGCGGGCTGGGAGGGCGCGCCTCGACTAGCGTTGGACCATGGCGAAGCTCTCTGCCCCCCGTGCCCAGACCCGACCGACCGAACGCACCCATCACGGCGACACCGTGGTGGACCCGTACGAGTGGCTCCGTGAGAAGGAGTCACCGGAGGTGATCGCGCACCTGGAGGCGGAGAACGCCTACACCGAGCAGGAGACGGCCCATCTGGCCGGACTGCGCGAGCGCATCTTCCAGGAGATCAAGGGACGCACGCTCGAGACCGACCTCTCGGTCCCGACCCGTTCCGGTGCGTGGTGGTACTACGGGCGCAGTGTCGAAGGCCGCCAGTACGGCATCCAGTGCCGCATCCCGGTCGCCGACCCGGACGACTGGACGCCGCCGACCCTGCCCGAGGGCGGCGCGGCGCCCGGCGAGCAGATCATCCTCGACGCCAACGTCGAGGCGGAGGGCCACGAGTTCTTCTCCCTCGGCAGCTTCGACGTGTCGGACGACGGCACGCGACTGCTCTACGGCGTCGACGTCGAAGGCGACGAGCGGTACACCGTCCGTGTCCGGGACCTCGCGAGTGGCGTCGACCTCGACGACGAGCTCCTCGGGACCGCGGGCGGGGCGGAGTTCTCCCCCGACGGCACCGCCATCGTCTACACGACGGTCGACGAGAGCTGGCGCCCCGACACCGTGCACCTGCACCGGGTGGGGACGTCCCAGGACGACGACACGGTCCTCTTCCACGAGCCCGACGAGCGGTTCTGGGTCGGCGCCGGATTCACCCGCAGCCGCGCGCTGCTCCTGATCGAGGCCGGCTCGTCGGTCACGAGCGAGACCCGACTCGTCCCCGCCGACGCACTGTCCGATGAGGCGCGGATCGTCTGGCCGCGGACCGACGGCGTCGAGTACAGCGTCGAACACCGGGTGGCCGACGGCGCAGACCGGTTGCTCATCCTGCACAACCGGGACGCGCCGGACTTCGAGCTCGTCGAGGTGCCACTCTCGGATCCGCTCGGCACGGCGCGGGTCGTCGTCGCGCACAGCAGCGAGCGCCGGCTCGAGGACGTCGAGGCGTTCGAGGCCGTGACCACCGTCTCCTATCGGCGCGACAGCCTCACGCGTATCGGCCTGCTCGACCCGACGAGTGGCGACATCGACGAGATCGCCTTCGACGAACCGCTGTCCACCGTGGGCTGGCACGGCAACAACGAGTGGGCTCAACCGATGCTCCGGTTCGGATACGGGTCCCTCGTGACGCCGTCGACGGTGCTCGAACTCGACGTCCGGTCCGGCGAACGCTTCGTGCGCAAGCAGCAGCCGGTCCTCGGCGACTACGACCCGGCGGATTACGAGCAGTTCCGGGAGTGGGCGACGGCCGTGGACGGGACCCGCGTGCCGATCTCCATCGTGCGCCGGGTCGGTGTCCAGGGGCCCGGGCCGCTCCACCTCTACGGGTACGGCTCGTACGAGGCCAGCATGGACCCGTCCTTCTCGATCGCGCGGCTGTCGATGCTCGACCGCGGCGTGACCTTCGCGATCGCCCATGTGCGCGGCGGCGGCGAACTCGGGCGCCACTGGTACGAGGACGGCAAGAAGCTCCACAAGCAGAACAGCTTCAGCGACTTCGTCGACGTGGCCGACCACCTCATCCGCGAGGGCTGGACGACGCCTGCCCGGCTCGTCGCCGAGGGCGGCAGCGCCGGTGGCCTCCTCATGGGCGCCGTGGCGAACCGTGCGCCGGACCGCTTCGCGGGCATCCTCGCCGGCGTCCCGTTCGTCGACGCGCTGACGAGCATCCTCGACCCGTCGCTCCCCCTGACGGTCATCGAATGGGACGAGTGGGGCGATCCGCTCCACGACCCCGAGGTCTACGCGTACATGAAGGCGTACAGCCCCTACGAGAACGTCGACCCGGCGAAGCGCTACCCGCGCATCCTCGCGACGACGAGCCTCAACGACACCCGCGTCCTGTACGTGGAACCCGCGAAGTGGGTGGCCCGTCTGCGGGACGCCGGAGCACCGGCACTGATGAAGATCGAGATGAGCGCCGGGCACGGCGGGGTGAGCGGCCGCTACAACGCGTGGCGTGAGCGCGCCGAGGAGCTCGCCTGGCTGCTCGATGTGCTCGAACTCACGGACACCGATCCGGCCTGATCGGAAGCGACGACGCCCCTGCTCCGTCCGGAGCAGGGGCGTCGTCGGTGCGGCGGGCGTCTAGCCGAAGAGGATCGCCGCTTCGTCGTAGCGCTCCTGCGGCACGGTCTTCAGCTTGCCGAGCGCCTCTTCGAAGCGGCAGTTGACGAGTTCGGTGCCGCGGAGTGCGATCATCGTGCCCCAGTCGCCGGCCATGACGGAGTCGATGGCGGCCATACCGAGGCGGGTGGCGAGCACGCGGTCGTAGGCGCTCGGGACGCCACCGCGCTGCAGGTGGCCGAGCACGGTCGCGCGGGACTCGATGCCCGTGCGGCGCTCGATCTCGGGTGCGAGCACGTCGGCGATGCCGCCGAGACGGGGACGGTTGAACGCGTCGAGTCCCTTCTCGGAGTGCGCGGTCTCCATGGTGTCGAGCGTGAAGCCCTCGGACACGACGATGATCGGGGCGCGACCGCGCTGGTAGACGCTGTCCGCCCACTCGCAGATCTGCTCGATCGACTGCGGCTGTTCCGGGATGAGGATGGCGTGGGCACCCGCCGCCATACCGGCGTGCAGGGCGATCCAGCCGACGTGCCGGCCCATGACCTCGATGACCATGCACCGCTTGTGGGACTCGCCCGTCGTCCGGAGGCGGTCGATGGCCTCGGTCGCGATCTCGACGGCGGTGTCGAAGCCGAAGGAGTAGTCGGTGGCGTCGAGGTCGTTGTCGATCGTCTTCGGGACGCCGACGATCTTGAGGCCGGCGTCGGTGAGCCGCTTCGCAGCGGCGAGCGTGCCCTCTCCGCCGATGGCGATGAGCGCGTCGATGCCGAGCCGGTCCATGGTGTGCTGGACGTTCTCCGGGCCGCCGTGCGGTCCTTCGAACGGGTTGGTGCGGCTCGTGCCGAGGATGGTGCCACCCTGCTTGGCGAGACCACGCACGCTGTGGCGGTCGAGCGGCATCGTCAGGCCCTCGACGACTCCTCGCCAGCCGTCGCGGATGCCGATGAACTCCTGGTTGTGGATCTTCGTCCCCTTGAGGACCGCTCCTCGGATGACCGCGTTCAGGCCGGGGCAGTCGCCGCCGCTCGTGAGCACACCAATTCTCATATCAACAGTCCTCATGGGGATCGGGGCACCTCAGGTGCCGGGAGTCATCCCCGACAATACCGTCTCGCCGACGGTGCTTCATCCGGCGTGGGCGGTCCTCCGGCCCAGAGGGTCGGTGCCTCGTCCACCGGGGTTAGGCTGCTGGGATGAGTGCCGACGACTACCTGCCCGCCGATGGCGGCATCACGATGTTCTCCACGACCTGGTGCGGGTACTGCGCCCGACTGAAGCACCAGCTGTCCGCAGCCGGCATCCCGTTCACCGAGGTCGACATCGAGCAGGTCCCGGGGACCGCCGACCTCGTCGCCTCGCTGAACGGCGGCAACCAGACGGTCCCGACGGTGATCTTCCCCGACCGCTCGACCGCGACGAACCCGTCGCTCGCGCAGGTGAAGGCGGCACTCGGCGTCTGACGCGCCGCCGACGTCCGGCCGGGCGACCCGTGGTCACCCGGCCGGACGAACCGGACGTCAGGCGCCCAGCGCCTCGCGGAGGAGGTGGACGAGGGCGTTCAGCTGCACCGAGTCGACCGACGCGACGTCCTGGTCGCTGCCGTCGAGCGCGCGAGCGGCCAGGCCCTGCTTGCTGTCGATGAGTTCCGCGACCTTCGCGTCGATCGTGTGCGCGGCGATGATCCGCCAGGCGGTGACCGGCTCCTCCTGACCGATGCGGTGCACGCGGTCGATCGCCTGGGTCTGCTCGGCGGCCGTCCAGGACAACTCGGCTAGCACGACGTTGGACGCGGCCTGCAGGTTGACCCCGACGCCGGCGGCGGTGAGCGAACAGACCGCGACCGCGACCTCCGGATCGGTGTTGAACGCGTCGATCGCGGCCTGACGCGCCTGCGCGGTCTGGTCGCCGCGGAGCGACACCGTCTTCAAGCCGCGACCCGCGAACAACTGCTCGGCCGCGTTCATGACGTCGATGTGCTTCGCGAAGAACACGACCTTGCCCACGGACCTCGCGAGCTGCGCCGTGTAGTCGGCGGCGAGGACGGCCTTGGCCTGACCGATCTTGCGGATCATGGTGAACACGTTCTCCGTGCCACCGGCGGCCTTGGACTCGTCGAGCTCGGCCTGGGCGACCATGCGCATGAGGTCGGTGTTCGGCTCGTGCAGCGCGTCGACGCGCTCACCACGCGACTCCAGGACCCGCACGTAGCGGGACTTGAGCCGTTGCCCGAGCTCGGCCTCCGCGTCGCGGATGGACCGGATCGCCTCGTCGTCGAGCTCGACCGGGAGGTCGGCGACGCGCTTGGCGGGCAGGTCCTTGGCGACGTCGAGCTTCTTGCGGCGCACGATGCCCATGTCGATGACGGCGGACCGCGCGGCGGCGTAGAAGGCGTGCTCGGCCGGGGTCAGGCCGGTGTCCTCGAGCCGCTCCATGAGTTCGGCGGTCGGCTTGCCGTCCTTGATCCAGCCGAGGAACTGCCAGATGGCGTTGAAGTCCTCGACGTCGTTGATCAGCGGCGTACCCGTCAGCGCGAGCAGCAGCGGGTCCTGGCCGGGCGTCGCTTTCCGGATCCGGTTCGCGAGTGACAGCACGTGCTGCGAGCGCTGGGAGTGGAGGTTCTTGATGAAGTGCGCCTCGTCGACCACCATGCCGCGGAAGCCGAGCGTCCCGAGCCAGGCGAGGTGGCGGTCGAGGACCTCGTAGTTCACGATGATGACGTCGGCGAAGGCGTCGAGCGCCTGGCCGTCGCCGTGGATGACCGTGGCGCGTCGGTGCGGCGTCCAGCGCTCGACCTCGCGCGCCCAGTTCATCTTGACGACGTTCGGGACGATGACGAGGAGTGGGTACGCCTCGGCGACCGAGGCGGCGAGGACCGACTGCGCGGTCTTGCCGAGGCCCGGCTCGTCGGCGAGCAGGAAGGAACGGTGTCCTTCACGGACGCTCTCGACGAAGCGCGCCTGGTGCTTCATGACCTCGAGGCCGCGCGGCGAGAGCCGGTCGAGCTTCGGGGCCTCGGGCAGGTCCATCGAGGCCGCTCCCCCGCCGGAACCGAGCTCGAACGCCTTGTACAGGGGGCCCATGAGCTCCCAGCTGTCGAGTCGTCGACGCACGGTCGGCTGCGGTGCCGCCTGGCTGAAGTCCGGGGCGAGGAACGGATTGGCCAACTGACGTGCCTTGACCGACTGCGGGATGACCTGCTTCTCGGCGAGCTCGGCCGGGACGACGGATTCCACGACGGGCTTCTCGACGGTGATGATGAGTTCGTCGGCGCTGAGTTCGGCGCCCGACTCGAGGAGCCAGTCGCGCCGGAGCCGCTGCGCGACGGGGCTCGTCGCGGCGTCGGCCTCGAGGAGCTGGATGAGCGAGGTGTCGCGCGCCGCCGTCTTGGCGAGGATGGTCGCCACACCGTCGAGACGCTTCAGGAGCTCGGCCCGCGTGGCGTCGCTGTAGCTCGTGTCGGCCTTGACCCTGGCACGTTCCTCGCGGACGAGGAAGGCGATGACCTGGTACTTGGTCCGGTTGGTTGGCCCGACCTTGCCCTTCTGCGCCTTCGCCTCGACCTCGCGCACCTTGCGGGCGAGGATGGGGATGATCGGCGCGTCGTCGTCGTGACGCGACGAGGACCCTCTGGGGTTCGAGCGGCCAGATGAACGGGTGCTGGAACGCCCCTGGGAACGGCGTTGCTGGCCGGTGTGCGGCATGCTCCTCCTGAGCAGTCGAAGAGCCTCATCGGCCGAGGGGCCGGAAGAGACGGGCGCCGGGCCCGACTGGTCGTCGTGGAGCAACAGAGCGTTGCACGAGACCGACACGGGCGCCCGACGGGCGTGTGCCCAGTCTACGCCATCGGCCGCATCGGTCGCGAGCGCTCAGTCCGGCGCGCTGTCGACGAGTCCGAACCGCTCGAGTTCGGCGTCGTCGAGCATGCGCGAGCGGATGAGGAAGCGCTGCCCCGTCGGGGCCTCGACACTGAACCCGCTGCCGCGCCCTTGCACCACGTCGATCGTCAGGTGCGTGTACTTCCAGTACTCGAACTGGGAACGCGACATGTAGACCTCGACGGGCGCGTCGAGCCCGGGCACGTCGAGCGTGTCGAGCAGGACGTCGACCGCGCCCGTGCGGAACATCCCGACGGGGTAGCACATGGGCGAACTCCCGTCGCAGCAGCCGCCGGACTGATGGAACATGAGCGGTCCGTGCAGCGCGGTCATCTCACGCACCAGTGCGGCCGCAGCGTCGGTGACGTCGACCCGTCCGGTCATGGTGTCCTCCTTCGTCGTGTCGTGGATCCGGCCCTGCCCCTCCGCCGGTCCCTGAGCCTGTCGAAGGGCGCCCTTCGACAGGCTCAGGGACCGGATGGGGACTCAGGGACCGGATGGGGGCTCAGGGACCGGGGATGTCGATCAGAAGAAGCCCATCGGCCCCTCCGCGTAGCTCACGAGCAGGTTCTTCGTCTGCTGGTAGTGGTCGAGCATCATCTTGTGGTTCTCCCGGCCGATGCCCGACTGCTTGTACCCGCCGAACGCCGCGTGCGCCGGGTACTGGTGGTAGGTGTTCGACCAGACGCGTCCCGCCTCGATGGCCCGCCCGGCCCGGTACAGCGTCGTCGCCTCACGGCTCCACACACCGGCGCCGAGGCCGTAGAGGGTGTCGTTCGCGATGGAGATCGCCTCGTCGTAGTCGGCGAAGCTCGTGAGCGCGAGCACGGGCCCGAAGATCTCCTCCTGGAAGATCCGCATGTCGTTCGTCCCCTCGAAGACGGTCGGCTGGACGTAGAACCCGCCGCTCAACTCACCGCCGAGGTCGGCGCGCTCGCCGCCGATGAGCAGCTTCGCGCCGCCCTGCTTGCCGATGTCCATGTAGGAGAGGATCTTCTCGAGCTGGTCGTTCGACGCCTGGGCACCGATCATCGTGTCCGTGTCGAGCGGATTACCCTGCTTGATCTTGCCGATGCGGGCCAGCGCGTCGCCCACGAAGCCGTCGTAGATGGAACGCTGGACGAGCGCCCGACTCGGGCAGGTGCAGACCTCGCCCTGGTTCAGGGCGAACATCGTGAAGCCCTCCTGCGCCTTCTCGTAGTACTGGTCGTGCTCGCGCGCCACGTCCTCGAAGAACACGTTCGGGCTCTTGCCGCCGAGCTCCAGCGTCACCGGGATGAGGTTCTCGCTCGCGTACTGCATGATCAGGCGACCGGTCGTGGTCTCACCGGTGAACGCGATCTTCCGGATCCGCGGGTGGGAGGCCAGCGGGGCGCCGGCCTCGATGCCGAAGCCGTTGACGACGTTGAGCACCCCGGCCGGCAGCAGGTCCTTCACGAGGTCGACGATGAGGTGGATCGACGCCGGGGTCTGCTCGGCCGGCTTCAGCACGACGCAGTTGCCTGCTGCGAGCGCCGGTGCGAGCTTCCACACGGCCATGAGGATCGGGAAGTTCCAGGGGATGATCTGTCCGACGACGCCGAGCGGTTCGTGGAAGTGGTAGGCGACCGTGTCATGGTCGAGTTCCGAGATGCCGCCCTCCTGCGCACGGATCGCCCCGGCGAAGTACCGGAAGTGGTCGATCGCCAAGGGGATGTCGGCGGCCAGGGTCTCGCGGACCGGCTTGCCGTTCTCCCAACTCTCGGCGACGGCGATCTCCTCGAGGTGCTCCTCCATGCGGTCGGCGATGCGATTGAGGATCACCGCGCGCTCGGCGACGCTCGTCTTCGACCAGGCGGGGAACGCTTTCCATCCCGCCTCGACCGCTCGGTCCACGTCGGCCGCGGTGCCTCGGGCGATCTCGGTGAACACGGCTCCGGTGACCGGGGTCTGGTTCTCGAAGTACTGACCGTTCGCGGGCGGGACGTACTCGCCCCCGATGAAGTGGTCGTAGCGGGGGGCGTAGCTGAACACGGCACCTTCGGTACCCGGGTTGGCGTAGACGGTCATGTCACTCCTTGTCGACGACGTTGTCGGTGTCGCACCGCTCAGGTGCGTGCCGTCGACGCTAGTCGGCCGGAGGTTGCAGGAGGTTGCGTCGAGGACCGCGGACCGGATCGGCCGTCAGGACGCCGAGAGGTCGGCGTCGATCGCCTCGATGCGAGCGACGAGGCCAGCACGCTTCGGTGACCGCGGCGGCAGCAGTCGGAGGCAGGCGTGCAGGACCTCGACGTCGTCGGGCGCGGCCGCGGTCCGGATGTAGTCGTGCAGCAGGTCCGCCGAGGCGTCGGTCAGCATCGCCTCGCGGAGGCGCGTCGCGACCCGGTCGCGGAGGTCGATGACACCGGGGGCGGTGGAGTCCGGCAGGAGCGGACCCGGGTACGCGGCGAGCGCTGCGCGGTGGGCGCCGCGGTCGAGGAGGGACAGCACCTGGTGGGCGTCGAGCTGGAGCGGGGTGGTGAGCCGGTACGGCCGCGAGGCCGGCACGAGTGTCGGCGCGGTCCCGCCGAGCACCTTCCGCAGCCGGACGAGCTCCGCCCGGAGGGTGACCGACGCCTCGTCCGCGTCGTAGAGCAGCCCGGCGAGCGCGTCGGCGCTGAGGCCCTGGTGGTGCCAGGCCAGCAGGGTCAGGATCTCGGCGTGCCGTCGGCTGAGTTCGGTCGGGCGGCTCGCCCCGTGTCCGACCAGCAGGCCGGTGTCACGGCCGAGCACCTGCAGGCCGGGCCGCACCGTGGTCGTCCGGCGGGGTGTGTCCGTGCGTGGGCGACCGGCGAACCGACGGTCGGCGACCGCGCGCAGCCGCTGCACCATGATCTCGGACTCGACGGCGGCCGCGGTCGCCTCCATGAGCGGCAGTGCATGCGAGGCGACCGCCTGCGGGCCACCGGTGATGTCGATCACGCCGATGATCTGCCGGGTCTCGGGATCGTGCACCGGGACGGCCGTGCAACTCCACGGGTGCACGAGGCGGTTGAAGTGCTCGGCCGCGTGGATCTGGATGCCGTGGTCGAGTTCGAGCGCGGTGCCCGGTGCGCTCGTCCCCACCTCCCGCTCCGACCACCCGGCACCCTCGACGAAGAGCATGCCCTCCGCCCGTCGCCGCAGATGGCGGTCGCCGTCCACCCAGAGCAGTCTGCCCATGGCGTCGCCCACCGCGACGAGCATGCCGGAGTCGTCGTCCGCGTCGTTGACCAGCAGCTTGGTGATCACCGGGAGGACGCCGGCGAGCGGGTGTCCGAGCCGATGGTCGCGCAACTCGTCCTCGTCGAAGGCGAGCTCCGGCATGAGGTTGTCCGGGTCGAGATGACGGCCCATCGACCGTTCCCACGACTCGCGGACAAGCCGTCGGACGAGTCCGCGCTGCGCTTCGGCACGCGCCGGGGCCGCCAGCCACGGACTGGACACCTCACCACCACCCATCCACGTCGACCGGTTCTGCGGACAGTGTATCCGCCGCAGCCCGCCGGTCGACGGGTAACCTCAGGCGGCCGGACGGAACCGGCGGAGGCGCAGGCTGTTGAGCACGACGAACACGCTGGAGAACGCCATCGCCGCACCCGCGATCATCGGGTTGAGGAGGCCGAGGGCGGCGAGCGGGATCGCCGCCACGTTGTACGCGAACGCCCAGAACAGGTTGCCGCGGATGATCCCGAGCGTCCGTCGGGAGAGCCGCACGGCGTCGATCGCCGTGGCGAGGGAACCGGAGACGATGCTGAGGTCGGCTGCACCCTTGGCCGCATCCGTGCCCGTCCCCATGGCGATCCCGAGATCGGCCGTGGCGATCGCCGCGGCGTCGTTCACCCCGTCGCCGATCATCGCGACGCGGTGACCCGCCGACTGGAGCCGTTCGACGGCGGCGACCTTGTCGGAGGGGCTCGCGTCGGCGATCACCTCGGTGATCCCGACCTCGGCCGCGACCCGCGCTGCGACGGCCGCGTTGTCGCCGGTGAGGAGCACCGGTGTCATCCCCAGGGACACGGCACGTCCGATGGCGGCGCGGGCCTCCGGCTTCACGGTGTCGGCGACCTCGACGACGCCGCGGACCTCGCCGTCCCAGGCGACGACCACCACGGTGCTCGCACGCTCCGCGGCTGCAGCCAGGGCGCTCGCCGCGTCCGGCCCGATGCGGAAGCCCTGGTCCTCCGCGAAGGCGGGACGTCCGGCCAGCACGCTTCCGCCGTTGATCGTGCCGGTGACGCCGAGACCCTCGAGGCTCGCGAAGTCCGAGACCACCGGACGAGCTGCATCGCGGCGGGTCGCTTCCGCGACGATCGCCTCGGCGATGGGGTGCTCGGATGCCGCTTCGAGCGCCGCGCCGAGCGCGAGCACCTCGTCCGTCGCACCGGCCGCCCAGACCTCCCTGACGCTCATCCGCCCGGACGTGACGGTCCCCGTCTTGTCGAGCAGGATGCGGTCGATGCCGCTCGCCCGCTCGAGCGCCTCCGGTCCGGCGATGAGGATGCCGAGCTGCGCGCCACGCCCCGTCCCGACGAGGAGGGCCACCGGGGTCGCGAGTCCCAGCGCACACGGGCAGGCGATGATGAGGACGGCGACCGCGGCGGTGAACGCCGCCTCCATGGTCGAGCCGGTGAGCGCCCACACGATGGCGGTGCCGAGGGCGATCACCAGGACGACCGGGACGAACACGCTCGAGACGCGGTCGGCGAGCCGTTGGACCCGGCTCTTCCCGAGCTGCGCCGCCTCGACCGCCTGAGCCATGCGCGCCAGCTGCGTCTCGGCGCCGACGGCCGTCGCCCGCACGACGAGACTGCCGCCGCGTGCGATCGTGCCACCGATGACCCGCGAGCCTGCCGTGAGCTCGACCGGGACGGACTCCCCCGTCACGAGACTCTCGTCGACACTCGCCGCCCCCTCGACGACGATTCCGTCGGTGGCGACGGACTCGCCGGGGCGCACGAGGAAGTGGTCTCCGACGAGCAGCTGCTCGATCGGGATCCGTTCCTCGGTGCGGGTGGGCGCCATGAGGTCGGTGGGGTCCGGCGCACGGTGCCGGAGCACGGAGACCTCGGAGGCGCCCAGCGTCATGAGGTCGCGGAGTGCCTCGCCGGCGGCACGCTTCGACCGCTGCTCGATGAGGCGGCCGGCGAGCAGGAAGACGGTCACGCCGGCGGCCACCTCGAGGTACAGCGCGCTCGACGGGTCGGCGTCGGGTGCGAAGAAGGTGAACTCGTGCCGCATGCCCGTCATCCCGGCCATGCCGAAGAAGAGCGCCCAGACGGACCACAGGTACGCGGCCCCCGTCCCGAGCGTGATGAGGGTGTCCATCGTCACCGAGCCGTGCCGCAGCGTCACGAACGTCGCCCGGTGGAACGGGTACCCACCCCAGAAGACGACCGGCGTCGCGAGGGTCAGCGAGAGCCACTGCCAGTGGTCGAACTGCCAGGCGGGGATCATCGCGAGCAGCACGACGGGCAACGCCAGCACCGCACTGACGACGAGGCGGGTACGGAGCGTCGTCACGGTCGCCGAGGGGTCCGACGGCGGTCCCGACGTCGGAGTCTGCTCCCGGTTCGCCGCGGCGCGTTCGTCAGCGGGCGGACGCACCGTCGCCGTGTAGCCGGCCTTCGCGACGGCCGCGACCAGCTCGTCCGCGGTGACGGTGGAGGGCGCGGTCACCGTCGCCCGTTCGGTCGCGAGGTTGACCTGCGCCTCGACACCGTCGAGCGCGGTCAGCCGCTTCTCGACGCGTGCCACGCAACTCGCGCAGGTCATGCCCTCGATGTCGAGGTCGAGCTGGATGAGTGGAGCGCTCATCAGCGACGACCCACGAGGGTGTAGCCGGCTTCCTGGACACCGGCACCGATGGCCGCCTCGTCGGCCGATGAGGCACCCGAGACCGTGACCGTCCCCGCGTCGAGATCCACGGCGACCCCGTCGACGCCGGAGAGCGCGGAGAGCTCGGTCGTAACGGCGGACACGCAGTGCGCGCAGGTCATGCCGTCGACCCGGTAGGTGGTGGTTGCGGTGGTTTCGGACATGCGTCCTCCTCAGTGGATCGGAGCCTTCACTATACCCCCAGGGGGTACCCCTTGCAACCGTCCGCGGGACGCGATCGCCGGGTCAGCCGAGCAGGTCGAGCGCCCGCACCGCCGCCCGCTCCTCCTCGAGTTCCGCCACGGAGGCGTCGATGCGGCGCTGCCAGACGGGCGCGACGTCGAGCCCCTCGACCACCTCCCAGCGTCCGTCGACCGAGCGGGCCGGGAACGAACTCACGAGCCCCTCCGGCACGCCGTACCAGCCCTCCGACGGAAGCGCCACGGAGGTCCAGCGTTCCGGCCGGCCCGGGATCGCCGTGCCGTTCACCCAGTCATGCACGTGGTCGATGGCGGCGGCAGCGGCCGAGGCGGCGGACGACGAGCCGCGCACCGCGATGATCTCCGCACCGCGCTTCGCCACCCGTGGGATGAACTCGTCGGCGATCCACTCCTCGTCGACGAGTTCGAGGGCCGGACGACCTCCGACCGTCGCGTGGGAGAGGTCCGGCACCTGGGTCGCCGAGTGGTTGCCCCAGATCACGACGCCGTCGATCTCGGACACGGGTGCGCCGGTCTTGGCGGCCAACTGCGCGACGGCACGGTTGTGGTCGAGTCGGGTCAGGGCGGTGAACCGTTCGGCCGGCACCCCGCCTGCCGCCGACTGCGCGATGAGTGCGTTCGTGTTGGCCGGGTTGCCCACCACCAGGACGCGCACGTCGTCGGCCGCGCCGGCTCCGATCGCCGCGCCCTGCGGTGCGAAGATCCCGCCGTTGGCCGCGAGGAGGTCGGCTCGCTCCATGCCCGGACCACGTGGACGGGCACCGACGAGCAGGGCGACGTCCACCCCGTCGAAGGCGCGCGACATCTCGGTCGTCGCCTCGACCCCCGCCAGGAGCGGGAACGCGCAGTCCTGCAGTTCCAATGCCGTCCCCTCGGCCGCTCCGAGACCCTGCGGGATCTCGAGCAGGCGCAGGACGACGGGCCGATCCGGCCCCAGCAGCTGACCTGACGCGATGCGGAAGAGCAGGGAGTAGCCGATCTGGCCTCCGGCTCCGGTGACGGTGACGACGGTGGGTTCGCTCATACGCCCACGCTACTCCGCGGCCTCCGGCGTGGGTCGGGAGGCCTGCATGTCCGCCTCTGCGGAGTCCACTGCGTCGTGCTCCTCGGGAGACACCGGGCCCACCCGGCTCTTCCGCTGGGCCGAGGTCTCGGACGGCAGCGCGACCGCCGCCTCCGTGATGCGGTTCGCCATCCCGTTGAAGATGATCCCGTGGAAGGGCAGGATCGCGAACCAGTAGAGGCGTCCGCCGAGCCCCTTCGGGAAGAAGACGGCGCGCTGCCGGTAGACCGAGCCGTCGCCGACCGGGGTCGCGCTCATCTCGAGCCATGCCAGACCGGGCACGCGCATCTCGGCGCGCAGGCGCAACATCCGACCGCGTTCGAGGTACTCCACGCGCCAGAAGTCGAGGGCGTCCCCGACGCTCAGGTGCTGCGGATCGTCGCGACCACGTCGCAACCCGACACCACCGACGAGCTTGTCCATCCAGCCACGGATCGCCCACGCCAACGGGAAGGAGTACCAACCGTTCTCGCCGCCGATGGACTCGATCACCGAGAAGAGACGGTCGGCGCTCGCGGAGGTCTTCCGTTCCTTGAGATCGATGTAGACGGTGTGTCCGGCCCAGTCGGGGTCGCTCGGCAGCGGGTCGCTCGGCGCGCCGTCCACTGTCGCGTTCCGCCAGGAGGTCTCGACCTCACCGTCGCGCATGCGCTGCAGCGCGAGGCGCACCGCGCGTCGGTACCCCGTCAGACCGCCCTCCGGCGGCGGGATGACCGCGTCGATGTCGTGGTCGCCCATGACGCAGTCGACGAGCAGCGACTCGATGATCGGCGACGCGAGCCGGCGCGGGATCGGGGTCACGAGGTTCACCCACTGCGAGGCCAACCACGGGGTGAGGACCGGGAGCGGCGCGATCGGGCGCTGCGGGAGGCCGGCCTCGACCGCATAGCCGTTCATCATCTGTCCGTACCGGAGGACGTCGGGGCCGCCGATGTCGAAGGCCCGGTTCACGTCGCGGTCGACCTCGGCGCTCGCCAGCAGGTAGTGCAGGACGTCACGGACCGCGATCGGCTGGATGAAGTTCCGGACCCAGCGCGGTGCCGGCATGTACGGCAGGATGTCCGTCAGATGGCGGATCATCTCGAAGGAGGTCGATCCCGAACCGATGACCACACCGGCCTGCAGGACGATCGTCGGAACACCCGAAGCGAGCAGGATCCGCCCGACCTCGGTGCGGGACCGCAGGTGCTTCGACAACTCGACGCCCTCCGGGTGCAGGCCACCGAGGTAGACGATGCGCGACACCCCTGCCGCGGCAGCGCCGGCGGCGACGTGCTCGGCGGCGTCGAGCTCCGTCTGCTCGAAGTCGCCCTTGCCGCCCATGGAGTGCACGAGGTAGTAGACGACGTCGACGTCCGCGCAGGCCGATGCGACCTGAGCCGCGTCGCCGAGATCGCCCTCGACGACCTCCACCTGATCGCGCCAGGGCACGTCGGTGAGCCTCTGCGGCGAGCGCACGAGCACCCGGACCGTGTACCCGGCCTCCAGCAGCCGCGGCACGAGCCGCCCGCCGATGTAGCCGGTGGCACCCGTGACGAGCACGCGCTTCGGAGTCGATGATTCGGTCATGGGTGCAACGTTACGACCCGTCGNAGGAGCGCCTTCGTGTGCCAGACGGTCTTCACCTCGGTGAACGCGGTGATGCGGTCGAGGCTCGCCGGGACCGAGCCCCGGGAACCGTTCGGGCGGACCACACGCTTGAGCGTCTCGGCCGCGAGGACCTCGAGCTCGATCCAGTCGAGTGCTCCGGCGCCGGCGAGGTCGATCGCGTTGACGTCGGCGTGCGATGCGAGCCACGGAGCCATCTCAGCCGGCGATCCGGTCAGCACGTTGACGACGCCGCCGGGGACGTCACTCGTGGCGAGCACCTCGGCGAGGCTGATCGATGAGAGCGGCAGGCGCTCGCTCGCGATCACGACGACCGTGTTCCCCGCGGCCAGCGCCGGAGCGACGACGCTCACGAATCCGAGGAGCGACGAGTCCTGCGGCGCGATGAGCGCGACGACGCCCGTCGGCTCCGGAACCGAGAGGTTGAAGTACGGACCCGAGACGGGGTTCGCTCCCCCGACCACCTGGACGTACTTGTCCGCCCAGCCCGCGTACCAGACCCAGAGGTCGATGGCCTCGTCGACCTGTGCTGCGGCCTTCGCCTGCGAGACGCCTTCGGCCTGAACGATCTCCTCGATGAACTGCGCCCGCCGACCCTCGAGCAGCTCGGCGATGCGGTAGAGCACCTGCCCGCGGTTGTAGGCGGTGGCACCCGACCAACCGGCGAGTGCCGATCGTGCGGCGACGACCGCGTCGCGGGCGTCCTTCCGCGAGGCGAGCGATGCGTTCGCGAGGAACTCCCCCTTGGCGTTCGTCACCTCGTACGTCCTTCCGGATTCGCTGCGTGGGAACTTGCCGCCGATGGCGAGCTTGTAGGTCTTCGGGATGGTGAGCCGGCTCATCGCTGCTCCTCCTTCGTGGTGCTCGTGGACGACGCGACGGTGGCGGCGGCCGATGGTCCGGCCGGCGCGAGGTAGGCACCGAGCCCGTGGCGACCACCCTCGCGGCCGTACCCCGACTCCTGGTACCCGCCGAACGGGCTGGCGGGATCGAACCGGTTGAAGGTGTTCGCCCAGATGACGCCGGCGCGGAGCTTGTCCGCGACCGCGAGGATCCGGCTGCCCTTGTCGCTCCAGATACCCGCGGAGAGTCCGTACGGGGTGTTGTTCGCCTTCGCGATGGCCTCCGCGGGCGTCCGGAAGGACATGACCGAGAGGACCGGACCGAAGATCTCCTCGCGGGCGATCCGGTGACTGGTGGACACGTTCGTGAAGATCGTCGGCGCGAACCAGAACCCGTTCTCGGGCAGCTCGCAGTCCGGGCTCCACCGTTCGGCGCCTTCGAGCTCGCCGATGTCCGAAAGCTCGCGGATGCGGGCCAACTGCTCGGCCGAGTTGATCGCGCCGACATCCGTGTTCTTGTCGAGCGGGTCGCCGACGCGCAGCGTCTGCAGACGGCTCTTCAAGCGGTCGACGACCTCGTCGTGGATGCTCTCCTGGACGAGGAGCCGTGATCCGGCGCAGCAGACGTGACCCTGGTTGAAGAAGATGCCGTTGACGATGCCTTCGATGGCCTGGTCGATCGGTGCGTCGTCGAACACGATGTTCGCGGCCTTGCCACCGAGCTCGAGCGTCAGGCGCTTGTCGCTGCCGGCGATGGTCTTCGCGATCTCGCGCCCGACGGCGGTCGACCCGGTGAAGGCGACCTTGTTCACGTCGGGGTGGCGCACGATCGCCGCGCCGGTCGCTCCGGCACCCGTGACGATGTTCACGACACCGGCCGGCAGCTCGGCCTGCTGGAGGATCTCAGCGAAGATGAGTGCCGTGAGCGGCGTGGTCTCGGCCGGCTTGATGACGACCGTGTTGCCGGCGGCGAGCGCCGGTGCGACCTTCCACGCGAGCATGAGGAGCGGGAAGTTCCACGGGATGACCTGCCCGGCCACGCCGAGGGCACGGGGGTTCGCGCCGAGGCCCGCGTAGTCGAGCTTGTCGGCCCAACCGGCGTAGTAGAAGAACCAGGCGGCGACGAGCGGGACGTCGACGTCGCGGGACTCCTTGATCGGCTTGCCGTTGTCGAGGCTCTCCGCCACGGCGAGCTCGCGGGCGCGCTCCTGGACGAGGCGCGCGATCCGGAAGAGGTACTTGCCGCGGTCGGCGCCCGACAGCTTCGACCACACGCGGTCGTAGGCACGCCGCGCGGCGGTGACGGCGCGATCGACGTCGGCGTCACTCGCCGCGGAGATCGTCGCGATCGACTGCTCGGTGCTCGGTGAGATCGTCTGGAAGGTCCCGCCCGTGCCCTCGGTGAACTCGCCGTCGATGAAGAGGCCGTACTCGGAACGGAGGTGGAGGACGGAGGTGGACTCCGGGGCTGGTGCGTATTCGAGGAAGCTCATGATGTCCTAGTCGATGGTGACGTAGTCGGGGCCGGAGTAGTGGCCGGTGGTGAGTTTCTGACGCTGCAGGAGCACGTCGTTGAGGAGGCTCGAGGCACCGAAGCGGAACAGGTGCGGCTGGAGCCACTCCTCGCCGACCGTCTCGGCGACGGTCACGAGGTACTTGATCGCGTCCTTCGAGGAACGGATGCCGCCGGCGGGCTTCACACCGATCTGCTCACCGGTGAGGCGGTGCCAGTCGCGGACGACCTCGAGCATGAGGAGGGTCACCGGGAGGGTCGCGGCGGGCGCGACCTTGCCGGTGGACGTCTTGATGAAGTCGCCGCCCGCGAGGATGGCGAGCCAGGAGGCGCGCTTCACGTTGTCGTAGGTGTTCAGCTCGCCGGTCTCGAGGATGACCTTGAGGTGCGCCGAGGTGCCGTCGCTCCGACGGCAGGCCTCCTTGACCGCGACGATCTCGTCGAAGACCTGGCCGTACCGACCGGAGAGGAACGCACCCCGGTCGATGACCATGTCGATCTCGTCCGCTCCGGCGTCGACGGCGTCGGCCGTGTCCGCCAGCTTGACCGCGAGGGAAGCACGTCCGCTCGGGAAGGCCGTCGCGACCGCCGCGACGTTGATCCCGCCGGCGTCGTGTGCCGCACCAGGCTGCGTGTGCGCCGCGCCGAGCGCCTCGACGGCGTACGGCACCATGTCGCCGTAGACGCAGACCGCGGCGACGCGCGGTGTGGACGGATCGCCGGCGTCCGGGGTGATGGCCTTGGCCACGAGGGAGCGCACCTTCCCGGGGGTGTCGGCGCCCTCGAGGGTGGTGAGGTCGATGAGTTCGATGATGCGGTCGAGGGCCCAGGCCTTCGACGTCGTCTTGATCGAGCGAGTGCCGAGGTCCGCTGCGCGCTGTTCGAGCCCGACGGCGTCGACGCCCGCGAGGCCGTCGAGGTAGCGTCTGAGGCTGGCGTCGGTGACGGGGCCGTCGACGAGTTCGAGCGCCGTCGGCTTCGCCACGAGGTCGCCTGGTGGAGTGGTCATGGTGCGTTCCTTCCGAGCAGATCCTGCTCCGGGGTGTGCTGCTTGGCGGATGATGGTTCGTGGTCGGCGAGCAGTGCGGTCGCGGTCGCCTCGTCGGTGACGAGCACGGTGCAGAGGCCGCTGCTGACGACGGCTCTCGCGACGGCGTGCTTCTGCGCTCCGGCGATGACCGCGATGCTGCGACCGGCGCGTCGGAGCGCTTCGAGTCCGAGCCCGACCGTGCGCTCATCGAGTGTGGGGTCGACGATCATGCCCTCGGCGTCGATGTAGCGCCCGACGACGTCGCCGACGGCACCGCGTGCGACCAGGACGTCGACGTCCGCGGCCGTGAGGTATCCGCTGTGGACGAGGGCGGAGTCGGGCCCGGCCACGCCGGCACCGTACAGGTAGGTGTCGGCCGCTGCGGCCGTGCGGAGCACCTCCGCGACGGTGCGGTCCGACTCGATGCTCAGCTTCGTCTCCAGGCGCTCGAAGATCGCCGGGCTCGGGAGCAGGGTGACGTCGCCGCGGCCCTTCTCGGCGATCCGTGCAGCCGTGGCGGCCGCGGTGCCGACGCGCTGGTTGAGGCTCACGCCGCCGTTGATCTGCACGACGGAGAGCCCCGTCGCCCAGCCGTCGGACAGGTGGTCGGCGATGTCGCGGAGCGTCCTCCCCCAGCTCACGCCGAGCGTCCGCGGCACCGGTCGCATGGCGCCGAGGTAGTCGGCCGCCGCGCGTGCGACGCGTTCGTGGAGGTCGGCACTGTCGCTCGGGCTCGGCACGACGACCGCGTCCGCGAGTCCGAAGCGCTCGCGGAGCGCCCGTTCGAGTGGGAGGCGGCGCGCGCGCGGGTGCACGATCTCGATGCGGATGTAGCCGAGTTCCCGGGCCTGGGCGAGGAGCCGACCGACCTTCCACCGCGTGATGCCGAGCAGCGCGCCGATCTCGTCCTGGGTCTTCGTCTCGTCGTAGTAGAGCTCCGCGGCGCGCACCGCGAGCAGCTCGTCGCTTTCGATCACCTCGGGCCTCCTCCGGATCGTCTCCAGCCTAGGACGCCACCACCACCCGGACAACGTCCGTTGGTACTCATGCTCAGATGAGCAGAGGCCGGTGCGCGGATGCGCATCGTCGCCCAGGATCCGTCAGCAGGTCTGGAACAGACCGGTCACCGACCGCGCGCCGCGAGGTCCGCTTCGATCGTCGTCGGCCGGCCGGTGATCCGGCCGGCGATGGCGCACAGCGCGCCCGTGGCCAGCAGGAGCAGCAACGGGACGGTCCACGATCCGGTCACGGCGTGCAGCAGGCTCACGACCAGGGGGCCGAGTGCGCCGAGGGTGTAGCCGACGCTCTGCACGAAGCCGCTCAGGGCGACCGCGCCCTCGTGGGTCGCCGTCCGCAGGTTGATGAGCACGAGGGCGAGCGGGAACAGCAGCGGGCCGAGCCCGGCGAGCAGCACCCACAGCCACGTGAGCGTCGCCGGCCACAGGAGCAGCCCGAGGTAGCCGAGCACGAAGCACGCGCTCGCGACGTAGACGAGGACGGCGACGTTCCGCAGCCTCGCGACGAGCATCGGGACGATCAGGCTCGCCGGGACCCCCATCGCGGAGAAGAGCGAGAGCAGCAGGCCGCCCTGGGCCGGGGTGACGCCGGCGACGTCACCGACGATGGTGGGGAGCCAGGTGAACATCGCGTAGGCGTTCAGCGAGGAGGTGGCGAACACCGCCGCGATGGCCCACGCGATCGGCGAGCGGTGGACGAGGACGCGCCCGGCGCGGGGCACCTCCTCGATCTCGGGGTCCGTCGCGGCGGCGGCCCGGGCATCCCGACGCTCCCGGACGATGAGCGTGATCCAGGGCAGCACGGCGAGCATGGCGACGATGGACCACACACCGAGCGACACCTGCCACCCCGCCGCATCGGCGACCGGTACAGCGATCAGCGGCGGGATGAACGTGCTGACCGACAGGACCGTCGCGTAGAGGGAGGTGACGAGGCCGACGCGGTCGGGGAAGTACTTCTTGACCAGCGGTGGGAGCACGACGTTGCCGATGCCGATCCCGGCGAAGCAGAGCGCACTCCCGATCGCGAGGACGGCGAAGTCGGGGGCGAGCGAGCGCATCAGGTGCCCGGCCACGATCGACCCGAGTGCGATGAGCAGCACCGGCTCGAGGTGCAGCCGACGCACGAGTCGCGGGGTGAAGACACCGAACAGGGCGAAGCACAGTGGCGGCAGCATCCCGAGGAGCCCCAGCCCGACCGACCCCACGCCGATGTCGCCGTCGATCTCGGCGAAGATCGGCGACAGCGAGGTGACGGCTGTGCGGAGGTTCGCCGCGACCAGCACGATACCGACGAGCGCGAGGACCCTCCCCCGCCACAGGGGCGGGGTTTCGGGAGTCACGCGCCCCAGTTCGGCGACGGCGCCACGACACGCTTGATGGGTGCGGCGTCCGAACCGATCACGCCGACCGCCCAGGACCGGGATTCGACTCCCGGCTCGTCCCCCACCGGCGGGATGGGCGTGACGTCGGCCCGGATGAACACCTCTGGCGTACCGTCAGGCAGGGTGTAGCGCTGGACATCCTCCGGTGCGGCTCCCTCGGCACCCGAGACCTCCGCAGCCACGGCTTCGGTGTCGTCGCCCACAGCGTAGCCACCGACCACCTCGATCCGGACACCCGACTCCTCGGCGGACTCGACGAACACGACCGTCGCAGGAGTGTACGGCTCGCTCTGCTCGACGTCGCGCTCGACGACGGCCAGGCCACCCCAGGTGTAGCGGGTGCCGGGTGCCGTCTCGTTCCCGGCGGGATCGGCTGAGACGACGGGGTCTGCGCCGAACGCGGCCGTGAGGGCTGCAACGAGCGATGCGGCGGGGTCGAAGTAGCGCGCGGAGGCGATCAGCGTGTCGTCCTCCGCGACGACCTCCACGGTCTCCGCGCCGATCACGACGCGCGAGGCCACCGGCTCGGGCGTCGGGGTGGGTGTGGACGACGTTGCGGTCGTCGTCGGGCTGGCACTCGGCGCAGCCGCTTGCGGCGCACAGCCGACGAGGAGCAGGAGACCCGCGACGAGCGCAGGCAGGACACGAAGACGTGAGTGCATGGTTGGATTCCCCCGGGTGATGTGGCCCGAACGGGCGTTCACCAGCCTATCGATCGGCACGTTCATGCGCGTCGGAGACACCCCGAGACGCGGCGCGTCGGCTAGGACAGCATCCGGCGCGCGCGCTCGACGTCGTCGGTCATCTGCACGATGAGCGGCTCGATCCCGGTGAAGGCGACCATCCCGCGGATGCGCTCGACGAACTGCACCTCGACCTCGTCGTCGTAGAGGTCGAGATCGGTCTCGTCGAGGACGTAGGCCTCGACCTGCTTCTGCGGGACGCCGTCGAAGGTCGGGTTGTTCCCGACCGAGATCGCCGCCGGATACCGACGTCCTCGCCAGAACAGCCACCCTGCATACACGCCGTCCGCGGGGATGAGACCCTGCGAATCGGGAGACAGGTTGGCGGTCGGGAAGCCGAGTTCCCGGCCACGCTTGGCACCGTGGACGACGACGCCCCGCACGCCGGGCGGACGACCGAGGAGTCGCGACGCCTCGCGGACGTCACCCTCCTCGAGGAGTTCGCGGATCCAGGTGGACGACACCCGACGCCCGCCGCCGGGACGGACGTCGTCCACCACGCGCACGGAGAAGCCGTAGACCTCACCGAACGACTCCAGCGTGGCGACCGTTCCGAGGCCGCGATGGCCGAAACGGAAGTCCTCGCCGACGAGCACCGTCCTGGCGTGCAATGCTCCGACGAGGATCGAGGTGACGAACTCCTCGGGCGTGAGCTGGGCCAGTGTCTGGTCGAAGCGCAGCAGCAGGGCCGCGTCGACCCCGGCGTCCGCCAGGAGACCGAGCTTCTGCTCGTTGCTCACGAGCGACGCCGGGCAGCGGTCGGGGTTGATGAGGCTCAGCGGGTTGCGGTCGAAGGTGACGGCGACGGAGCTGAGACCGGCTGCCGCGGCCTCCTCGAGGAGCGCGGCGACGACCGCGCGGTGACCCGTGTGGACGCCGTCGAACTTGCCGATGGTGACGGCCGACGGTCCGAAGGCGTCTGGGACCTGGTCGAGCTCGGTGAACGTGATCATTCGCCGGTACGCCGATGTCCGGCCAACCACCACAGTCCGAGGACCGGGAGGACGAGCGGGATGTAGACATAGCCGCGGCCGAAGCCGGACCAGACCGTGTCGTGGGGGAACAGCTCGGGATCGAGCAGGCTCAGCAAGCCGACGATCAGGACCCCGGCGAGTTCGAAGGAGATCGTGGCCCATGCGATCCGCCGCCAGACGGCGCCTGGAGCGACGAGCGAGACGGTCGCCAGGATGTACACCACCGCGGCGACGGCCGAGAGCACGTAAGCCAGGGGCGCCTGGTCGAACTTGGTCGTGATCTGCACCACGGACCGGCCGGTGGCGGCGAGCGCCAGGATGCCGTAGACGGCGACGAGCACGACCCCGACACCACGGACGCGTGGACGGGCTGGAGCGGTGGTGGGGAGAGGCATGACCCGACGATTCTATGCGACGCAGGCCCTCGCCCAGGCACTTCGCGACGGTCACGCGGGCTGCGGCACCCTCGCCCTCCACCGTCGTCGGTGCGCCGACGGTCAGCCGAGCTGGACGGTCCAGATCTGCTCCATGCGGTAGAGCATCACCGCGATCGCGAGACAGACGACGCCGAGGACGACCGTCGACCATCGGGTGCGCTCGACGAGCGCCCAGAACCCGCCGGCGATCGGCAGGATCATCGCGGAGACGAGGTAGGTGTAGAACTCGGGCACACTCCCCGTGGCGGTGTTCCCGAACGCGGGTGCGGCGATCGCCACCACCAGCTGCACGATGAGGAGGACCTCGACGAGTGCCGTCGCCCCCATCGTCAGGTCGTTCGGCGCGCGCCCGGCGAACCCGAGCACGATGCAGAGGAGCCCGACCGCGACCGCGACCGCGATCTGGGCGAGGGTGAACCACTCGATCATGCCGGTTCCTCCGCCGGGAAGTTCACGACCGACTTGAGCGAGCCGCCACGGCGCTCCACGAGCCCCACCAGTCGGCCGTCCGGCGCGACGGCTGCGATCGGACCGGTGTGGCCGGCCGGCAGGTCGCGGTCGAGCCGCTTCCC
The DNA here is from genome assembly GCF_014839505.1 of Plantibacter sp. CFBP 8775. Lineage (NCBI taxonomy): Bacteria > Bacillati > Actinomycetota > Actinomycetes > Micrococcales > Microbacteriaceae > Plantibacter > Plantibacter sp. CFBP 8775. The sequence goes on from NZ_JACYNV010000002.1 coordinate 131,014, forward strand.
GTGGCCGAGGTCGACCGCCTCCTGCTCCGTGAGCTCGAGGGCACCGAACAGGCGCTTCGCGACGTCAGCCGGGTGCAACAGTGCCGTCTCCACGTCGAGGTCGTCGATCGTCGACGCGTCCGCGACGTCGAAGGGTCCGATGCGGGTCCGGCGAAGCGCGGTGAGATGGCCGCCGACGCCGAGGGATGCCCCCAGGTCGCGGGCGAGGGCGCGGATGTAGGTGCCGGACGAGCAGACGACCCGGACGTCGACGTCGACGGCCGCGCCATCCCGACGGATGGCCAGCACGTCGAACGCACTGACGGTGACCGCTCGGGACTTCAGCTCCACCTCGATCCCCTCGCGGGCCAGGGCGTAGGCGCGCTTCCCGCCCACCTTGATGGCGCTCACCGTGCTCGGCACCTGCTCGATGTCGCCCGTCAGCGGACGGATCGCGGCGATGATCGCGTCGTCGTCCACGGCTGCCACCACGGCCTGGTCGGCGCGCTCGGTGACCTCACCTTCGGCGTCGTCGGTGGAGGTCGCCTCGCCGAGGCGGATGGTCGCCGTGTACTCCTTGTCGAGACCGACGATGAACGTCAGCAGTCGGGTCGACGAGCGCGTGCCCAACACGAGCAGCCCGGTGGCCATGGGGTCGAGCGTTCCCGCATGCCCCACCTTGCGTGTGCCGGCGAGCCGTCGCACCCGGGCGACCGCGTCGTGGGAGGTGTGCCCCTGCGGTTTGTCGATGAGGAGGATACCGGGACGGGCGGACGCCGACCCGGGTGCTGCTGCGCTGTTCTCGACCACCTTGCAACGGTACCAGCGGCGGTCGGCACCGCCGGGCGGCCGGAGCACCCCTGGGCGGCGGCGCTCAGCAGAAGTCGGCGAAGATCCGCCGTGGGTGCCGCTCGTCCGTGTTGTCCACGAGGGCGGTCGCCCGCGCGGTCGGGTCGTCGTCCTTGCGGTAGAGCGCCTGCCCGCCCACGTAGCGCGCGTTGGACGGCGCCGTCGGGTCGGCGTCGACGCCGAGGCGCTCGTGCAGCCGCTCGTAGGCCGTCGCCATCGGGACGTCGAGCCAGACCGACGCATGCCAGAGGCCGCGGAGCTCGGGACGGTTCAGGAAGACGCCGTCGACGATGAGGACGGCGTCCTGCGGGCCGGTCGTCCAACGCAAGGGAGCGCCGACGTCGCGCTGCTCGTCGAACCCGACGAGTTGGAAGCCGGCGCTGCCCGCCAGGCGGAAGGGCTCGACGAGCACCCGGCGGAACAGCGAATAGTCGAACGAGTCGAGCCAGTAGCCCTCGGCCGAGTCCCGCCCCCGCGCGTACCGTTCCTCGCGAGGACGGTGGAAGTCGTCGATCGAGGCACGGAACACCGCGCGTCCGGCCTCGTCGAACACCTCGGCCAGTCCGTCGGCGAACGCCGCCGTGCCGGAGCCGCTGACGCCGTCCACCGCGATGAGGGTGCGGCCTCGTGGGTAGTCCCGCTGGAACTGGTCTCGCAGCTGCCGGAGCAACTCGATCCGTGGTGTCGTGACGAGCTTCATGGCGCCGAGCCTACCCGCGCGGATCGTAGGCTGGTGCGGTGCCGCCCGAACCCTCCGACCTCGCCCCGCTCGTGACGGGTTGGTTCCGCACCGACGCGCGCGACCTCCCGTGGCGACGCCCGGGGTTCCCCGCCTGGGGCACGCTCGTGTCGGAGTTCATGCTCCAGCAGACGCAGGTCAGCCGGGTGATCCCGCGGCTCGAGGAGTGGCTCGAGCGCTGGCCGACGCCCGCCGACCTGGCGGCCGAACCACCGGCAGAAGCCGTCCGTGCCTGGGGCAGGCTCGGCTATCCGCGCCGAGCGCTCTGGCTCCATGCGGCGGCCACCCAGATCGCCGAACGGCACGACGGCATCGTACCATCGGACGTGGATCAGCTCTTGGCGCTCACCGGCATCGGCGACTACACCGCCCGCGCCGTCGCCGTCTTCGCCTACGGGGACCGGCACCCGGTGGTGGACACGAACACCCGACGGGTCATCGCCCGAGCCGTCCGCGGCCAAGGCGAGCCCGGCCCGCCGAACGCCAAGGCGGACCTCCCCGCCATGGAGGCGCTCCTGCCGGAGTCCCGCTCGGAGGCGGCCGTCTTCAACGCCGGGCTGATGGAGATCGGCGCGGTGGTCTGCACGGCTCGAGCACCGCGGTGCGAGGCGTGTCCGCTCCGCGAGGTGTGCGCTTGGCGCGCGGCGGGATACCCGGCCTACGACGGACCGGTCAAGACGAAGCAGAAGCAGTTCGCGGGCAGCGACCGACAGGTCCGGGGCATCATCATGGCCGAGCTCCGCTCGACCCACCGCTCACTGACGGACGAGGAGCTCCGGGCGCTCTGGCCCGACCGCGAGCAGTTCGACCGCGCACTCGCCGGACTGGTCGCCGACCGCCTCGCGGTGCGCGTCGACGGCGGGTACGCCCTCCCCCACGACTGACCGGTCCCTGAGCCCTACCCGGTCTCTGAGCCTTATGCGGTCCCTCAGCCCGAACCGCCCCTGAGCCCGAACCGCCCCTGAGCCCAAACGGCCCCTCAACCCCAAACGGCCCCTCAGCCTCAAACGGCCCCTGAGCCTGTCGAAGGGCGCACTTCGACAAGCTCAGTGACCGAACGAAGGAATCCGCACTTCGACAAGCTCAGTGACCGAACGAAGGAATCCCCACGTCGACAGGCTCAGTGACCGGATGAAGGAATCCCGGTCCCTGAGCCTGTCGAAGGGCTGGTGCGAGGTGGCTAGTCCTCGGCGTCCACGTCGCGCGGCTTGACGTAGGGGTCCTCGTCGCCGGCGTAGGCGGCACCGGCGGCAAGCCCGGCCACCTCGGTGTCGCGGTTCTTCGCCTCGCGCAGCAGGTCTTCGATGTGCTGCGCGTTCTCCGGGATCGCGTCCAGGAAGAAGTCGAGGCTCGGGGTCAGCCGGGTGTTGATGTTGCGGCCGATCTCGGCACGCAGCAGGCCCTTCGCGGACTCGAGCGCGGCCGAGGTGTCGGCGCGTTCCTCGTCGGAGCCGTACACCGTGTAGAACACGTTCGCGTGCTGGAGGTCGCCGGTCACCTGTACGTCGGTGATCGTCACGAAGCCGAGCCGCGGGTCGCGGATGCCCTTGTCGAGCCGTTTGGCGATGACTTCCTTGATGCGGTCCGCCAACTTGCGGGCCCTGGGGTTCTCTGCCATCTCGTCCTCCTCTGATGACCGTCGGGCGGAGGGCCGCCCGACGGATGCTGCACACACAATACAAGCAGGAATCCCCGCCGCCCTCCCGGAGGAGGACGACGGGGACCGGCCGAGCGGACTAGCCGCGCGGCTTCTCCTTCATTTCGATCGTCTCGATCTCGTCACCGATCTGGATGTCGTTGAACTTGCCGAGACCGATACCGGCCTCGAAGTCCGTACGCACCTCGGTGACGTCGTCCTTGAACCGACGCAGCGATTCGATCGCCAGGCTGTCGCCGACCACGACGCCGTCGCGGATGACCCGCGCCTTGGCGTTCCTCGTGATCGTGCCCGAGCGGACGATGACACCCGCGATGTTGCCGAACTTGGAGGAACGGAACACCTCGCGGATCTCGGCGACACCGGACTGGACCTCTTCGTACTCGGGCTTGAGCATGCCGGTGAGGCTCTGCTCGACGTCCTCGAGTGCGTTGTAGATGACCGAGTAGAACCGGACGTCCACACCCTCACGGGCCGCACGCTCGCGGGCCTTCGGGTCGGGGCGCACGTTGAACCCGATGATGATCGCGTTGTCGATCGTGGCGAGGTTGACGTCGGACTCGGTGACCGCACCGACACCGCGGTGGATGATCCGCAGCTGGACGCTGTCGTCGACGTCGATCTTGAGCAGCGACTCCTCGAGTGCCTCGACGGCACCGGAGACGTCACCCTTGATGATGAGGTTGAGCGACTCGACCTTGCCCTCTTCGAGTGCACGGGTGAAGTCCTCGAGCGAGATGCGCTTGCGAGCCTTGGCCAGAGCGGCGTTGCGCTCCGCGGCTTCACGCTTCTCGGCGATCTGACGCGCGGTGCGGTCCTCCTCGGTGACGAGGAAGGTGTCGCCGGCCCGAGGAACACTCGAGAGGCCCTGCACCTGGACGGGCCGCGAGGGACCCGCCTCGGCGACGGTGTCGCCGTTCTCGTCGACCATCGCACGGACGCGGCCGTAGGCCGTACCGGCGACGATCGCGTCACCGACGCGGAGCGTACCCGACTGGATGAGGACGGTCGCGACGGAACCGCGGCCCTTGTCGAGCTTGGCCTCGATGGCCACACCGCGTGCATCCTTGTTCGGGTTGGCGCGCAGGTCGAGACCGGCGTCCGCGGTGAGCAGCACGGCGTCGAGGAGGTCCTTGATGCCGGTGCCGGCACGAGCCGAGACGTCGACGAACATGACGTCTCCGCCGTACTCCTCGGCGACGAGGCCGTATTCGGTCAGCTGCTGGCGCACCTTGGCCGGGTTGGCGTCGGGCTTGTCCACCTTGTTGACCGCGACGACGATCGGCACGTTGGCCGCCTGCGCGTGGTTCAAGGCCTCCACCGTCTGCGGCATGATGCCGTCGTCGGCCGCGACCACGAGGATCGCGATGTCGGTGACCTGCGCACCACGAGCACGCATGGCGGTGAACGCCTCGTGACCCGGGGTGTCGATGAAGGTGATCGGACGCTCGATGCCCTCGTGCTCCGCGACGACCTGGTACGCACCGATGTGCTGCGTGATGCCACCGGCCTCGCCGGCGACGACGTTCGCGTTGCGGATGGCGTCGAGGAGGCGCGTCTTACCGTGGTCGACGTGACCCATGACGGTGACCACGGGAGGACGGATGGCGAGGTCCTCGTCGGACTCGTCCTCCAGCTCCTGGTCGAGGTCGATGTCGAAGCCCTCGAGGAGCTCCCGGTCCTCGTCCTCGGGCGAGACCATCTGGATCTTGTAGCCGAGCTCGGAACCGAGCACGTCGAAGGTCGCCTCGTCGAGCGACTCCGTCGCCGTCGCCATCTCACCGAGGTGGAACAGCACGGTGACGAGGTTGCCGGGGCTGGCGTCGATCTTGTCGGCGAAGTCCGAGATGGACGCGCCACGACGCAGACGGATGATGGTGTTGCCGTCGCCGCGGGGGACGCTCACGCCGCCGAGCGACGGGGCTTCCCGCAGCTCGAATTCGGCCCTCTTCGTCCGCTTCGACTTCCGTGCCTTGCTCTTGCCGCCACCGCGACCGAAGGCACCTGCGGTACCACCGCCGGGTCCGCGACCACGACCGCCGCCGCCACCAGGGCGACCGGCGAATCCACCGGCGGGTGCACCACCGGGGGCACCACCGGGACGGAAACCGCCACCGGCACCACCGGGACGGAAGCCGCCGCCACCGGCTGGACGACCTGCGCCACCCGGACGACCGGGGCCACCGGGACGCTGACCCTGACCGACGCCCGGACGGGGCGAGCCGGGGCGCGGAGCCTGCGGACGCGGGATGTTGCTGGGGTTCGGACGCTGACCCATGCCCTGAGCCGCTGCGAACGGGTTGTTCCCCGGACGCGGCGTGCCGGTCGGGCGCTGGCCCATGCCCTGCGAGGACGCGAACGGGTTGTTCCCCGGACGCGGAGCACCGGGACGGGGGCCGCCCGGCTTCGCGGCGTCGCCGGAGGGCGAGTCGCCGGCGGCCGGAGCCGCGGGTGCCGACGGTGCCGCCGGGGCAGCGGCCGCGGGTGCCTCCGCCGCAGGGGTGGGGGCGGCCGGAGCCTTCGGGCCTGGGGCGGCCTGCTTCGGCGCAGGCGCAGCGGGCGCCTCGGCCTTGGGGGCGGGGGCCGCGGGGGCCGGAGCCTTGGGTGCGGCGGGACCAGGGGTCGGAGCGCCGGGCGTGGCCGGACGCTTCGCCGGGGCGGCGGGGGCGGCTGACGCCTTCGCGCCCTCGGCCTCGAGGGCGGCGCGCAGCTTGCGGGCCACCGGTGGTTCGATACTGGAAGACGGTCCCTTGACGAACTCGCCCAATTCCTTGAGCTTCGCCATGGCGATCTTGCTGTCTACTCCGAGTTCGGATGCGATCTCGTGTACGCGTGGTTTTGCAGCCACAATTCTCCTGTCTGAGCTTGCACCCAGGCAGGGGCAAGCGTTAGTGGTGGACGGTGCTCATTTCGAGCCGCTCATGAGTTGTCCATTAGCCGTTCAGCCTGTTCTCTCGGAATGCCGCACCCGGGTGGGGCGGCAGCAGGATGGAGGCCCGGGATCCGGGCCTGATACCTGCGGTGGGAAGCACGGTGTGCGCCGGAGCGCTCTCGCGTGCACTCACCATCGTACACCCCGACCCTGGGTGCGGGCTCACCACCGGATCGTGAGCCGGTCGTTCGAGCCCGACGACGTCATTCAGCCGTCGGCGCGGCCGGTTCCGTCGACACGAAGGCCCGGACCGCCGACGCGTCGGGTCCCGTGGTCAGTCTGAGCGCCCTCGTGAACGCCCGACGCTGCACCGCCTGGTCGACGCACGCCGACGTCGGGTGCACCCAGGATCCGCGGCCTGGCAGGCGCGTCGCGGCGTCGGGGACGAGCGCCCCCTCGACCGCGACGACGCGCAGCAGTGCCGAGCGCGGCTCGCGACGGCGACAGCCGACGCAGGTCCGCACCGGTTCCATCCGGCTCAGTCCGACTCGAGGATCGAATCCGGCTGGATGTCGATCTTGGCGCCGGTGAGCTTGGCGGCGAGACGGGCGTTCTGCCCCTCCTTGCCGATCGCGAGCGACAGCTGGTAGTCCGGCACGAGCGCCCGGACGGCCTTGAGCGACTGGTCGATGACGTACGAGCTCGTGACCTTGGCCGGCGAGAGCGCGTTCGCGACGAACGTCGGCAGGTCGGGCGAGTAGTCGACGATGTCGATCTTCTCGGCACCCAGCTCGTCGGTGACCGCGCGGACACGACGCCCGAGCTCACCGATGCAGGCGCCCTTGGCGTTGATGCTCGGGTCGTTCGCCTTCACCGCGATCTTGGTCCGGTGTCCGGCCTCGCGAGCGAGTGAGACGATCTCGACGATGCCGGATGCGATCTCCGGGACCTCCAAGGCGAACAGCTTCCGTACGAGTCCGGGGTGGGTGCGCGAGACGGTGATCTGCGGACCCTTGAGGCCCTTCGTCACGCTCGTCACGTACACGCGGATGCGTGCACCGTGCGGGTACTCCTCACCGGCCACCTGCTCCTCGGGCGGAAGGATCGCCTCGATGGTGCCGAGGTCGACGTGGATCATGCGCGGATTCGGGCCCTGCTGGATGACGCCCGCGATGATGTCGCCCTCGCGGCCCTTGAACTCGCCGAGGACGGCGTCGTCCTGGATGTCGCGGAGCCGCTGGAAGATGACCTGCTTCGCGGCGAAGGCGGCGATGCGGCCGAAGTCGTCCGGCGTGCTCTCGGCCTCCCCGATCAGGACACCCTCGTCGTCGAACTCGGGCACGAACACCCCGACGTGGCCGGTCTTGCGGTCGAGCTGGACCCGCGCTGCCGGGACGTCGCCGCGCGCGGTGGTGTCGGTACCCTCGGTGCTCTTCAGGTACGCACTCAGGATGGCCTGCTCGATGATCACGACGAGCTCCTCGAACGGGATCTCCTTCTCGCGTTCGATCGACTTCAACAAACCGAGATCGATGTCCATCGATGGCCTCCTCTATTCAACTGGTGGTGCCGCGGCAAGACGTGCAGCGGCACGACGGGCATGCTGCTGCCGTGCTGCCGAACCCGTCTGTCTACGGTACCGGATGCCGAGGGGTACGTCATCCACCCAGCTGGGAAGCCCCCGCGCGTCCTCGAGGGTCCCGCTCCCGGCTCGACCACGTCTCGGGGCGGGTGACATGATTGGCCAATGGTCTTGGGCGAGCTGCGGAACGTCATGCGGAGCACGAGGGTGAGGATCCTCGTCGCGATCCTGCTCGCGACGACGCTCGCGATGACGCTCGTGGGCGTCTCCACCTACACGCTCGGCCGGCAGCAGACCCTCGCGACCATCGACGCCCGCCTGGAGCACAGCGCCGAGCTCATCGCCTTCATGGTGGTCGGTTCAGGCGACTCCGCCGACGCCCCGGCGACGAGCGACGCGGCCGTCGACGCGGTGATGCGACGCTGGATCTTCGCCGAGGACGAGACCGCCATCGGTGTGCGCGCCGACGGCTCGACGGTCGCGCCCAGCGCCCCGTCCGCCTTCCGACTGGACGACGACCCGCAGCTGCTCGACACCATCACGGCCCGGTCGTCCCGCGGCGTCGTCACGGGCGAGGCCACCGGTGACCGCACCGTGCGGTACGCGATCATCCCGGTGCAGGTCGTCGGCGACCCGAGTGTGGCCCACGTCGTCATCGCCACCGACGTGCACGCGGCACTCGCGGAGTCCCGAGGCATCCTCGCCGTCGAGATCGTGGTCGCCGTGGTGTGCCTGCTCCTGCTCGGCCTCGTCGGCTGGCAGCTCGCGGGTGGACTGCTCCACCCCATCCGACTGCTGCGGGACGCCGCCGCCCGCATCACCGAGTCGGACCTCGACGAGCGGATCCCGGTCGTCGGTCGCGACGACGTCTCGGAGCTCACCACGACCGTGAACGGCATGCTGGACCGGCTCGACGAGGCCTTCACCAGTCAACGCCAGCTGCTCGACGACGTCGGCCACGAGCTGAAGACGCCGCTGACGATCGTGCGCGGACACCTCGAGCTCCTCGATCCGTCCGACCCCGCGGAGGTGGCCGCCACCCGGGACCTCGCCCTCGACGAACTCGACCGGATGAGCTCCCTCGTCGCCGACATCACGGAGCTCTCGACGGCCGGACTCGCGTCGACCCTCGACCGGGAGCCGGTCGACATCGAGGCGTTCACGGCCTCGGTCCACGAGAAGGCCACGGCGATCTCGCCCGAACACGAGTGGACCCTGGGCGAGCAGGCCGCACTCACCGCGGACGTCGACGCCGGGCGACTGGCCCAGGCCTGGCTGCAGCTCGCGGACAACGCCGCGAAGTACTCCCCGGCCGGGTCGACGATCGTGATCTCGAGCCGGTTCGACGAGTCGGACGACCCGGCGCTCGTGCTCTCCGTCGCCGACGACGGGCCCGGGGTGCCGGAGGCGCTCCGCGAACGCATCTTCGACCGGTTCACCCGGGTGAGCGGTGGACGGGGTGTCGCAGGCTCCGGCCTCGGCCTGTCGATCGTGCAGGCGATCGCCGCGGCACACGGCGGGTGGGCCGAGGTCGAGGACACGCAGCAGGCTGGCTCCCTCTTCAGCATCCGACTGCCGCTCGCGGTGGCGGACGACGACGAAGGGTCCGACGCGGACCTCGACCTCGACCCGGACGAGACCGCGGCGATCCCACGCAGCGCGATGGCCCAGGCGATCGCGCTGCGAGAGGCGCAGGCGGCTCAGGAAGCCGCCGAGGCGCAGACGACCGCGGCGATGCAGGCCGGACCGACACCCGGCGATGCACGCCCCGCGATCGACGCACCACCACGCTCGCGAGCACCGTCCCCTGAGGACGACTTCCCGGACCTCGTCGACACCTCGGCTCGGCGGAGTGCGCCGGAGGACCACGCATGAGCCGGATCCTGGTCGCCGAGGACGAGACGCGGATCTCCGCGTTCGTGAGCAAGGGCCTGCGTGCCGCCGGACACACGGCGGACGTGACGGTCGACGGCTCGCAGGTCGTCGAGCTGGCGGAGAGCGGCGACTTCGACCTGCTCGTCCTCGACATCGGACTCCCCGGCGTCGACGGCTTCGAGGTGCTCAGACGGCTCCGCGACGACGGCAGCGAGCTCCCCGTCATCATCCTGACCGCCCGCGATTCCGCGCGAGACCTCGTGGCGGGCCTCGACGGCGGGGCGAACGACTACATGTCGAAGCCCTTCCGGTTCGAGGAGCTCCTGGCCAGGATCCGCCGACGCCTGGCCGAGCGGGCTCCGGCGTCGACCACCGCCGTCCAGGAACGGCTGTCGGTCGGTCATCTGGAGCTCGAGCTGCGCGAACGGCGCGTCCTCGTCGACGGTGTGCCGGTCGAGCTGTCCACCCGCGAGTTCGCCCTGGCCGAGGAGTTCTTCCGCCACCCGGACCAGATCCTCAGCCGGGAGGAACTCCTCAGCCGGGTCTGGGGCTACGACTTCGATCCCGGTTCGAACGTCGTCGACGTCTACGTGCGGTATCTCCGGAACAAGATCGGCAAGGACGCCATCGCGACGGTCCGCGGAGCCGGCTACCGCCTCAGCACGAGAGCGCAGTAGCGGTCGTCATCCCGACGGGAGGACGACCGTTCCTGCGCTCTCGCGGCTCAGAGGGCGAGGTCGGCGATCGCGACCCGGTCCTTCGTGCCGGCGGCCCGGTCCCAGAGCTCGACGAAGCCCTCGGTGGCCTCGCGACCGACGACCACCACGACGGGCACGCCGATCAGCTCGGCGTCGCCGAACTTGACGCCCGGGGACACCTTGCCGGTGCGATCGTCGTAGAGGACGTCCTTCCCGCCCGCCTCGAGCGAGGCCACGAGTTCCTCGGCCACCTCGAAGATCGCCGCGTCGCGTCCTGCTGCGACGACGTGCACGTCGAACGGGGCGACGGCCTTCGGCCAGATGAGACCGCGCTCGTCGTTGTTGCCCTCGGCGATGATCGCGAGGATGCGCGTGATCCCGATGCCGTAGGAGCCCATGGTCACCGTGACGAGCTTGCCGTTCTCGTCGAGCACCTTCAGTCCGAGCGCCTCGGCGTACTTGCGCCCGAGCTGGAAGACGTGTCCGATCTCCATGCCTCGAGCGAGCTCGACCGGTCCGGAGCCGTCGGGCGCGGGGTCGCCCGCGCGGACCTCGGCCGCCTCGACGAAGCCGTCGGCGGTGAAGTCGCGCCCGGCGACGAGGCCGAAGACGTGCTGCTGATCGACGTTCGCGCCGGTGATCCACTCGGTGCCGTCGACGACCCGAGGGTCGAGGAAGTACCGGATCTCCGTTGCCGACTCCTCACCGAGGACGGGCCCCTGCGGGGACCACGGTCCGATGTAGCCCTTGACGAGCCCGGCGTTCGCGGCGAAGTCCGCTTCGGTCGCGGCCTCCACCTCCGCGGGGCTGAAGGCCACCTCGACGCGCTTGAGGTCGACGTCGCGGTCGCCCGGCAGGCCGATGACGACCAGCTCGCGTGTGCCGTCGAGGTGCCGCAGTGCCAGCACGACGTTCTTGAGGGTGTCGGCGGCCGTCCAGGCCCGTCCGTCGTCGCGCGGGTGCCGCTCGTTGGCGAGGTCGACGAGCGTCGAGATCGTCGGGGTGTTCGGCGAATCGAAGATCGTCGCGGGTGCCAGACCCTCGATGGGGCGGGCCTCCGGGACCTCGGTGGTGTAGGCCTCGACGTTGGCGGCGTACCCGCCGGCCGAACGCACGAAGGTGTCCTCACCGACCGCGGTGGGGTGCAGGAACTCCTCGCTCCGTGAACCGCCCATCGCGCCGGCGTCGGCCTGCACGATCTCGTACTCCAGGCCGAGCCGCGTGAAGATGCGCTCGTAGGCGTCGCGCTGCGCCTGGTAGCTCGCGTCGAGCCCGGCATCGGACACGTCGAACGAGTAGGCGTCCTTCATGGTGAACTCACGACCGCGCAGGAGGCCTGCCCGGGGACGGGCCTCGTCGCGGTACTTGTCCTGGATCTGATAGATCGACAGGGGCAGGTCCTTGTAGGAGGAGTACAGGTCTTTCACGAGCAGGGTGAAGACCTCCTCATGCGTCGGCGCCAGCAGGTAGTCGGCACCCTTGCGGTCGTGCAGGCGGAAGAGGGCGTCGCCGTACTCCTCCCACCGGCCGGTGACCTCGTAGGGCTCGCGCGGCAGGAGCGCGGGGAAGTGCACCTCGAACGCGCCGGCGTTCGCCATCTCCTCGCGGACGATGGCCTCGATCTTGTTCTTCACCCGCAACCCGAGCGGCAACCAGGCGAAGACACCCGGCGCCTGGCGTCGGATGTACCCCGCCCGCACCAGCAGGCGGTGACTCGTCACCTCCGCGTCGGAAGGGTCTTCACGGAGCGTACGGAGGAAGTAATTCGAAAGGCGCGTAACCACCTGTCCATGCTAGTCCGTCACACGTGGGCAGCCCGGAACCGCTACCAGGGGCGATCGGCGAAGTTCCCGTTGTCGTTGTTCCGACCGCGGTTCTTGGCGTCCTCGGTCGACTTGTCCTGCTGGGCGTCCTGGCCGGCGTCCTTCAACTTGTCGACCTTCCCGTCGACCTCGCTGTCACCGGTACCGCTCGAGCCGCTCGAGTCGCCGTCGCCCTGTCCCCCGTTCGAAGGATCCTGCTGGCCCTGCCCGCCGGACCGGTCGCGCTGGTCGGTCGCATCCTGACGTTTGCGGTCGATGCGATCGCCGGTGTCCTGCAGGTTCTCACCGGGCGTACCCTTCGGATCGATCACGTCGGGCTGCTGCCCGGTTCCGCCCTGGTCGCCCTGGTCACCCTGGTCGCCCTGATCGCCCTGATCGCCCTGATCGCCCTGGTCACCTTGACCGCCTTGGTCGTCCTGACCTCCTTGACCACCTTGATCACCCTGGTCCTGCGGGTCCTGCGGGTCCTGCGGGTCCTGCGGGTCCTGCGGGTCCTGCGGGTCCTGGGGGTCCTGGGGGTCCTGGGGGTCCTCGTTCTGATCCTGGGACTCCCCCTCGAAGCAGCCCTCGCCCTCGTCGACGATCCGCTTCGCCGTGTCGTAGAGGTTGATGGCGCCCTGGAAGAACTGGCCCTTCACGTACTCGTCGGCCTGGGTCTCGTACGCGCGCGCCAGGTTGACCCGGACGATGCAGGCGGTCTCCTCCGTCGGCGCGAGCTCGAGCGCCTTCCCGAGGTCGTCGGTCCCCTGCACCCAGTCCTGCCCGGCCGCGGCTGCGGTGCCCCGGTCGAACCAGGCGATCCACGGCTCGACGACGTTCGCCGTGAAGAGGTGCCCCGCGCTCAGCTGCGCCCCGGAGTAGTCCTCGGCGCGGTACTCGGCGATCGCCGACTGCGCGACGACCGGCAGACTCACGAACTTGACCCCGACGACGAGGGCGACGAGCACCAGCGGAAGGGACCACCAGAACAGCCGACGGCGCAACCGGGCGACCTCGGCCGGGGCCAGCGGCGGACGCCGCGGTTCCTCGAGTCGTGGCCGTGGCTCCGGGCTGCGCGGCGCATCGTCGGGCCGGTCGGTGCGGGTCCGATCGTCGAAGAGGGTCATGCCTGCCCACCCTTCGTCCGTCGGAGCTCGCCCAGCGCGCCGACCAGGCCGGGGAGCTCGGTGAGGAGCAGCACACCGAACCCGAGCGCGAACACCCAGTACAGCTCATCGGTGCGCCGGATGTCCACCTCGTCCTCGACGGTGACGCCGCCGACGGCGAGGCCGTCGAGTGCGTCGTCGAGCGACGCGCCGGGTGTCCTGATCTCCGACTCGACGCCGAGCTGCGACGCGATCGTCTCGAGTGCGCCCGGATCCAGCCGGGACACGGCGGGCTCACCGGTCGAGTAGTCCTGGATGTAGCGGACGCTGCCGTCCTGGTACCCGGAGAACTCGCGCATGGTCCCACCGGCCTCGGTCCCGTAGCCGAGCACGCCACCGCCGCCGATGAGCGGTGCGATGCTCTCGAACGATCCGGGCGCCGCGCCACTCGTCTGCTCGCCGTCACCGAGGTAGAACATGATCCGGTTCCGACCCGGCTCCTGCTCCTCGGCCTGGGTCAGCAGCGTGGTCATGAACTCCACCGGCGCGTCGATGCTGCTGCCGCGGGAGTAGGTGGTGATCTCCTGCGTCATCGCCTCTGCAGCCGACCGGAGCGCCGTCGCGTCCGTCGTGAGGGGCATGCGCTGGACGGCCACGGCGTCGAACGTCACGAGGGCGTAGCGGGCACCGGCCAGCCGGTCGGCGATACCGGTGATGTCGGCCTTCGCACCGTCGAGTCGGGTCGGCGGCTTCGGGGCGCCGTTCTCGTCCGTCCCCGACGCGGTCTCGTCCGGCCAGTCCTCGGCGGCCATCGAGCTCGTCGTGTCCACGACGAAGTAGACGTCGAGGTCGCCCATCGCGGACGGCGGGCGATGGTTGCCGGGGATGGTCGGTCGGAGGGCGATGATCACGAGCACGACGACCATGGCCAGTCGGGCGATCCAGTGCCAGGCTCCTGGCCGCCGCACCCCGGCGAGGAACTGCCAGACGGCGAAGACCGCGAGGACGGCGCCGAGCACGGCGACGGCCCAGATCGGCAGAACGGGGTTGATGGTCATCGGCGCAACCTCCAGGCGAGCAGCATGAGCGCCGCGAGGCCGCCGAACGCCGCCAGCACGAACACGAACGGCTCGTCGACCTGCACGAGCTGTTTGGCGCCCTTCAGCGTCTTCGTCTGCTCCGCCGTGATCTGCTGGACGATGCCGCCGACCGCGCCGGGGTCGGCGAGCGCATAGTAGTCCCCGCCGGTGGACGTCACGACCTCGTCCATCTCCGCGGCGAGGTCGTCGAGGTAGTCCTTGCTGGAGACGTCGCCGGGGTTGATCCCGTACACCGTCACGTCCTGCGCCTTCGCGTACGCGCCGGCCTCCTTGAGCGTGAGGATCGGCTCGCCGGCGACGTAGTTGTCGGTCGCGAGCACGATCGAGCGCGACCGTTCCTCGCCGACCTGGTCGAACCGCATGACGCAGGACCCGAGACCGTCGCCGATGAGGGACGACCCGTTCCCGAGATCGGTGCCGTTCCAGTACTCGTAGTCACTCTCCGGCGAGGTGAGGTCTTCGACGAGGTGGTCGAGCTGCGCTGCCACGTAGTCGTAGTCGCTCGTCAGCGGGAAGTACGTGGTCGCGGACGCGTTGAACAGGACGAGCGCGATCCGCTCACCGTCGAACCGCTGCACGAGCTTCTCGAACACCCCGACCAGCGCGGCGTCGTACTCCGTCATCGACCCGGACACGTCGAGGCAGAGCACGATGTCGCGGTTGCGCAGTTCGGGCTGGAACACCGTCGTGCTCACCACGCGGGACCCGAGGGCCGTGCCGGCGAGCAGCAGCACCCCGAGCGCGGCGATCGTCGCGATGATGAGGCGCCGGTACCGCGACAGCGCGCGACGGTATCCGGGGAGCGCGGTGAGCCGTTCGGAGTGCGCGACCCACAGGGGCTCGGCGTTCGCCTTCCGGCGACGCCCGGTGCGGGCCACGAGGACGACGACGGCGACCACCGCGGCCACGGCGAGGAGCCAGACGAGCGGCATCCACCAGTAGATCAGCTCCACGTCGTCACCACCTGGCGGGCGAGCGTGGCGGCCTCGGCGACGCTGCCCGTCTCGGCCTCGCGGAACTCGACCGGGTAGTAGGCCGACACGGCACGACTGAGTGGCGCGAGTCCGGCGCGATCGAGGTCTGCGAGGGTCATGACCTGGGCGCGGACGCCGCTGGACTCGTGCGCGTACATCCGGAGGATCGCGCCGAGCCGTTGGTGGGCGCGCCGCGTACTCAGGGCGCCGTCCACGTGCTCGCGCTCGATCTCGCCGATGAGTGCGAGGTAGCGGTCGCGCAGGACGGTCGGCGACGGCTGCGGCGCCGGGCGCGGAGCGCTCCCGCGCGCGCGACGGCGCACGTGGGCGAGCATCCAGACGTACCACCCGATCACGAGCGCGATGAGCACGAGTCCGAGCACCGGCCAGAGCAGCGTGTACTGGACCGGTGCGTAGTAGCCGTTATCGCCGGGCATGTCGGTGGGCCTCGAGGAGGTGGAAGAGGACGGGGACGACGTCGTCGGCCCCGGTCACGCGCTGACCGCTGATGCCGAGTTCCTCGAGCTGGTCGAGGTGTCGGGCGGTCGCGCTGGTGACGGCCTCGGTGAACTCGCGACGGAGCGCGTCGTCCGACCGGATGAAGGCCGGCAGGGACCGCTCGTCGGCGACGTCGACCATCGCCCGACCGGTGTACTCCGCGCGCATGAGGTCGGCGTCCCCGACCGAGATCCAGAGCACCTCGTGCTGGACGTGCAGGCGACGGAGGATCTCCGACCGCTTCGGCGTGATCTCCTCGTCGTCCGAGACAATCACGAGCAGACAGCGCTGCTTGACCGACCGTGCCGCGTAGCCGAGCAACTCGTCGAGATCGCTCTGGGGCGCCGCGAGCGATGCACGCCGGTCGATGTGCTGCAGCAGGCGTTCGAGTGCCGATTCGGTGCCGGCGGGTCGGACGAGTTCCGGTGCGGCGGCGTCGCCGGCGACGAGACCGACGAGGTCGCCGTGCCGGATCGCGAGGTACCCCAGGATGCCGACCGCGAGGATGGCGACCTCGCGTTTGGTGCTCCCACCCTCGGCGAGCGCCGCGAGATCACGACCCGTGTCGACGACGAACAGCACCTGGTGTTTCCGCGTGGCGATGAAGCGCTTCACGAGTGGAGCACCGTGTCTGGCCGTCGCCTTCCAGTCGATGTCCTTGATCTCGTCGCCCGGGGTGTACTCGCGGAGGTCATCGAAGTCGAGGCTCCTCCCCTGGAACACCGAACGGTACTCGCCGTCGAGCATCCCCCGCACGCGGCGGTGGGCGTGGATGAAGAGCTTGGACTTCACCCGGTGGAGCAGCGGGGCTGACACGGGCCTACGGCGCCTGGACCGCTCCGAAGACGGCGTCGATGATCGTCTCGGGCGAGACGTCGTCGGCCGCGGCTTCGAAGTTCAGGATGATGCGGTGCCGCAGCACCTGGTGGCGGTAGCCCTTGACGTCCTCGGGGATGACGTGGTCACGCCCGGCGAGGATCGCGAGCGCCCGCGCGACCGTGCTGAACGCGATGCTGGCACGCGGGCTCGCCCCGTACTCGATGTAGCTCGCGAGCTTCGGCGGCAGGTAGTCGCCCGCATGGCGGGTCACGTAGACCGTCTGGACGATGTAGTTGAGGATCGATGCGTCGAGGTAGACCCGCTTGGCGAGGGACTGCAGGAACAGGACGTCCTCGAGGCTCACCCCCGGGCGGTCCTGGTCGGTCTCGTAGAGCCCGGAGTTCACCCGACGGACGATCTCGGCCTCCTCGCCGATCGTCGGGTAGTCGAGCACCTCCTTGAGGAGGAAGCGGTCGAGCTGCGCCTCGGGCAGGTGGTACGTGCCCTCCTGCTCGATGGGGTTCTGCGTGGCGAGCACGAAGAACGGCTTCGGCAACGGATAGTGCGTGCCGCCGATGGAGGTCTGGCGTTCCTGCATCGCCTCGAGCATCGCGCTCTGGGTCTTCGCGCTCGACCGGTTGACCTCGTCGAGGAGCACGAAGTTCGCGTGCACGGGACCGAGCTGGGTCTGGAACGCGCCGGTGCGGGCGTCGTAGATCTGGGTGCCGATGATGTCGCTCGGCAACAGGTCGGGGGTGCACTGGATGCGTTTGAACGAGGCGTTCACCGCTTGGGCGATCGATTCCGCCGCGGTCGTCTTCGCGAGTCCTGGGACGCTCTCGAGCAGGACGTGCCCGCCCGAGACGAGTGCCGCGAGCAGGGTGGTGCGCAGGCCCTGCTGGCCGACCACCTTCGCGTCGTAGGCACCGACGATCTCGGAGAGGATGCTGCGGGCCCGCTGCAGCTCGGCTGGCGCGATGGGGGTGCTCGGCGTCACGGTCACTGGTCTCCCTGGCGAGGCTGGCGGTCCGGACGGATGACCGTCGAACGCGGATCCGCCTGGTGGAACCCGGCGGTCCGAACAGTCTACGTGTGAAGATCCGGAGCTCGGACGCCTCGGCCACCGGATGGCCACCAGGGCGTCGGCCGCCGTTCGCCCACCGTCCCCCTCGCGTCCACCGCCGCTTCCTACCGTGGATCGATGACATCTGCAGCGCACGGGAGGCACCCGGAGACCGACGGCGCGACGGCGATCGTCCCGGTCAGGGGCGGTTCGAAGGGGATCCACCGCAAGAACCTCAGGACGGTCCGCGGGAGCACCCTCATCGCACGATCGGTCGAAGGACTGCTGCGGTCGGGTGGCGTCTCGCGCGTGGTCGTCACGACCGATCACCCGGACCTCGCCGCCGCCGCCGTCGCCGCCGGTGCCGAGGTCATCGACCGGCCGGCCGAACTCGCCGAGGACAGCACCTCCTCCGAGGCCGCGCTCCTCCACGCGCTCGGTGTCCTCGCGGAGCGCGGCGAGCTGACCCCCGTGACGGTGTTCGCGCAGGCGACGTCGCCCTTCCTCGACGTGGAAGCACTCGACGACGCCGTCGCCCTGGTCTCCTCCGGGCGGGCGGACTCCGTCTTCGCCGCGGTACTCGACCACGGATTCCTCTGGACGGAGAAGACGAAGGGTGTCCGAGGGATCGGTCACGACCACCGTGAGCGTCCCCGACGGCAGGACCGCGCGCCGCAGTACCGCGAGACCGGCTCGTTCTACGTCTTCGACACGGACGGCTTCCTCGAGGCCGGGCACCGCTTCTTCGGCCGGATCGCGCCGGCCGTCACCAGGTCCTTCGCCGCACTCGACATCGACGAGCCGGAGGATCTGCTCGTCGCCGAGGCGATCGCCGGACTCGCGGAGCGTCAATTGGGCATCCCGTCGGGCACGGAGCGTTCGGAGCACCACCTCCACGTCGACGCCGTCGTTACCGACTTCGACGGGGTCCACACCGACGACCGCGCCAGCATCGACGCCGACGGGGTCGAACGGGTGAGCGTCCATCGCGGTGACGGCCTCGGCGTCCGTCAGCTGCGCGAGGCCGGGCTGCCGTTCCTGATCCTGTCGACCGAGCGGGTCCCGATCGTCGCCGCACGCGCGGCCAAACTCGGCGTCGACGTCGTGTACGGCTCCGCCGACAAGGCGACCGCGCTCCGCGACTGGGCACGGGCGAAGGGCGTCCCACTCGACCGCATCGCGTACCTCGGCAACGACGTCAACGACATCCCGGCCCTCGAGATCGTCGGCTGGCCGGTCGTCGTCGCCGATGCGCACCCGGAGGCGCGTGCCGTCTCCCGGCTCGTCCTGGAACGCCGAGGCGGCGACGGCGCCGTCCGCGAACTCGCCGACCTCGTCCTCGCCGCACGCGCGGTCCTCGACCCCCTGAAGCTGTCCACGCTGCAATCGAACGGAGCACGACCATGAGCATCCACCAGGACGCGAACGACACCACCGACCTCGACGGCCGGACGCAGCCGTCTCCCGTGCGCATCGACGGCATCCCCGTCGGCGGCGGCGCCCCCGCGTACGTCATCGGGGAGATCGGTCTCAACCACAACGGCGACGTGGAGCTCGCGAAGCGGCTCATCGACGTGGCGGCGGACGCCGGCGCACAGGCCGTCAAGTTCCAGAAGCGCACGCCGGAGATCTCGACGCCGGCGCACATGCGCGACGTCCCGCGGCAGACGCCGTGGGGTGAGATGAGCTACCTCGAGTACCGCTACCGGGTCGAGTTCGACCGTGAGCAGTACATCGAGATCGGCGACCACGCCACCCTGCGCGGCCTCAGCTGGTTCGCCTCTCCGTGGGACGAACCGTCCGTCGACTTCCTCGAGGACCTGGGCGTCAGCGCACACAAGGTCGCGTCCGCCTCGGTGACCGACTCGGGCCTCCTGACCCGTCTCGCCGCGACCGGGAAGCCGATCATCCTCTCGACCGGCATGTCGACGCTCGAGCAGATCGACCGCGCCGTCGAGATCCTCCGGGACTCGCCGCTGGTCATCCTGCACGCGACCTCCACCTACCCCTTGCCCGCCGAAGAGGCGAACCTGCGGATGATCGACAGCCTCGCCGCCCGCTACCCCGGTGTGCCCATCGGGTACTCCGGCCACGAGACCGGTCTGCAGATCTCCCTCGCCGCGGTCGCCCTCGGGGCCACGATGGTGGAACGCCACATCACGCTCGACCGTGCCATGTGGGGCTCGGACCACGCCGCGTCGCTCGAACCGCACGGCTTCTCGAACCTCGTCCGCGACATCCGGGTCATCGAGACCGCCATGGGTGACGGCGTCAAGCGCATCTTCCCCGGCGAACTCGCCCCACTCGCGAAGCTGCGCAGGGTCGATGCCTGATCATGGGCCCCGCCGTCGGGTGATCGGGGTGGTGGACTCCGACTCCTTCGTGAAGTGGGGCGCCGCCACCCTCTCCCGCGCGACCGGCTGGGACGTCGACCTCGTCCTCATCGAGAGCGACGTGTCCGCCACCGACCGGCAGGTGGACATCGCCCTGCTCCACACGGCGTTCGAGGGGCGGACCGTCCGTCGCCTGTCGCTCCGACGACTCGTCGACCTCATCCGGACCGAGCAGCCGGACGGCGTGTTCGTCTCCACGCGTGGGCCGGTCGCCGAGGTCGTCATCTCGGAACTCCTCGCGCTCGGGCGCGCCACCCGCCCGGTCCTCCTCACCGGTCTCCCGGGCATCTCCATCCCGGCGAAGTGGAAGGGGATCTTCCTCCGCGCGCAGGCAGACGTCTTCGTCCTGCACAGCCATCGCGAGGTCGCCGCCTACCGTGAACTCGCGCTGACGCACGGGGTCGAGCCGGCGTTCGCACTCGCGACCCTGCCGTTCCTGACGGACCCGGCGACCGAGTCACCGGCCGAGCCCGCCCCGCGTACCCGGGTCGTCTTCGCCGCCCAGGCCACCGTCCCGGCCGACCGCGGCGACCGGCTCCGGATCCTCTCCTGGCTGCGGACCCTCGCGATCCGGCACCGCGACCTCGACGTCGTGATCAAGGTGCGCGGCCTCGCCGGCGACCCGCAGACCCATCACGAGCACTACCCCTTCGACACCCTCCTCACCGGGCCGACACCCGACAACCTCCGGGTCGCCACCGGTTCGATGGCGGTCCACCTCGGCCACGCGGCCGGGCTCGTCACCGTGAGTTCCACCGCCGCGATCGAGGCCATCGCCGCCGGGGTGCCGGTCATCCTGCTCGACGACTTCGGTGTGGACCCGGCGCTCATCAACACCGTCTTCGAGGGCAGCGGGCTGCTGGCCTCCAAGGACGACCTCATGGCCGCCCGGTTCCGGCACCCGAACCCGGACTGGCTGCAGCAGAACTACTTCCACCCTGCCCCGGAGGACGACTGGATCCAGCGGTCGGAGGAGGCGTTCGCGGCGCGCGACCTCGGGACCCTGCCGATCCGTCCTCGCGCACGACAGAGTCGCGGCGGCATGCTCCGCACCGGTTGGGAGCGTCGTCGGGCGTTCGGGCGGGCCGACACGAGCGCGCTGGGCACGGTCGCCTTCGTCATCGGGCGGCCACTGCAGATCGCTCGCCGTCTGGTCCGCCGCGCTCGGGGCGTCCAGCCGGCCGAGCGGCAACCGATCGCCTCCCGTCGGCTCGCACCGATCGAGACGGAGACGCCGGTGCGCGCTCCGCACGGGGCTCGTCACCGCACAGCCCGCTGACGGGATCACCGCTCGACCTGAGACCGGTCGGGCGGTGATCCGGCTCAGTTGGAGCCGACCGTCACCACCGGTGCGCCCGTGGAGGTGTCGTCCGCGGGCATCTCAGCGGCCAGACGGTTGGCCTCCTGGATGAGCGTCGCGACGATCTCCGACTCCGGCACCGTCTTGATCACCTCGCCCTTGACGAAGATCTGGCCCTTCCCGTTGCCGCTCGCGACGCCGAGGTCGGCCTCGCGAGCCTCCCCGGGGCCGTTCACGACGCAGCCCATGACGGCGACGCGCAGGGGGACGCTCATCCCCTCGAGGCCGTCGGTCACGTCGTTCGCGAGCTTGTAGACATCGACCTGCGCGCGCCCGCAGCTCGGGCAGGAGACGATCTCGAGCTTGCGCTCGCGGAGGTTCAGCGACTGCAGGATCTGCAGGCCGACCTTGATCTCCTCAGCCGGCGGCGCGGAGAGCGAGACACGGATGGTGTCACCGATGCCCTCGGAGAGCAGGATGCCGAAGGCGGTCGCGCTCTTGATGGTCCCCTGGAAGGAGGGACCTGCCTCCGTCACGCCGAGGTGCAGGGGCCAGTCACCGCGCTCGGCGAGCAGCCGGTAGGCCTTCACCATGACGACCGGGTCGTTGTGCTTGACGGAGATCTTGAAGTCGTGGAAGTCGTGCTCCTCGAAGAGGCTCGCCTCCCAGACGGCGCTCTCGACGAGCGCTTCGGGAGTCGCCTTGCCGTACTTCTGCAGCAACCGCGGGTCGAGGGACCCGGCGTTGACGCCGATGCGGAGGGAGACGCCGGCGGCCTTCGCGCGCCGGGCGATCTCGCCGACCTGGTCGTCGAACTTCCGGATGTTGCCGGGATTGACCCGGACGGCCGCGCACCCCGCGTCGATCGCGGCGTAGACGTAGGCGGGCTGGAAGTGGATGTCGGCGATCACCGGGATCTGACTCTTCTTCGCGATGATCGGCAGCACCTCGGCGTCGTCGCGGGTCGGGACGGCCACGCGGACGATGTCGCAGCCGGAGGCCGTGAGCTCGGCGATCTGCTGGAGGGTCGCGTTGATGTTGGTCGTCTGGGTCGTCGTCATCGACTGGACGCTCACCGGGGCGTCGCCGCCGACGAGCACCTTGCCGACCTTGATCTGTCGCGACTTGCGCCGCGGGCTGAGCGTCTCGGGAACCGACGGAAGACCCAGATTGATAGCTACCACGAGCCTCAGCTTACGCGCGCGACGCCCCGCAGGCTCCCCGTGAGCTGAATGCCTGCTGGGACGTCGCGATCCGCGGTCAACGCGCGGGCGGCGCCTCGCGATTCCCACGCAGGACGCCGAGCCGTTCCCGGTACTCGACCTCGTCGATGTCGCCCTGGGCGAAGCGCTCGGCGAGCGTCTGCTCGGCGCTCCGGGACCCGTCCTGACGCCAGGCCCACGGCGGGCCCTGGTGGCCGTCCGGGGACGCCCCGGACCAGGCTCGGCGACGCCACCGGCGACCGACGAGCGCGACGATGAGGACGATCACGGCGATCCAGAACGCGGGGATGAGCAGCAGCCAGAGGAGGTGGAAGCCCGGCCCGGGACCACCGGGATGCATGGCGGTCGCGGCGAGCACGATCAGGGAGGTGGACATGGAGGACTCCGTTCGTCGGGCGGACGACGACCGTCGTCCGCATCACGACCCCGAGCCTCCTCCGGATGGTGACCGAGGGCATCCGACGACGGGACGGATCACCGCACTCCCCCGGGAGTACGACCACCCGGCGCTCAGACGCCGGGACTGACGAGCCCGGTCTCGTAGGCGATGACGACGAGTCGGACCCGGTCGCGCGCCGCGAGCTTCGACATGATGCGCGACACGTGGGTCTTCGCGGTGAGCGGGCTGAGGAACAGCGCCGCTCCGATCTCCTCGTTGGTGAGTCCGCGTCCGACGAGACCCAGCACCTCGCGTTCGCGCTCGGTGAGCCCGGCGATCACGGCATCGTCGAGCGGCGCGGCGATCGCTCCGGCGACCTGGGTGAGCAGCCGCCTCGTGACCCCGGGCGACAGCAGGGCGTCACCAGACGCGACCACGCGGACGGCTCGGATGAGCTCGGCCGGCTCGGTGTCCTTGACGAGGAAGCCGCTCGCGCCCGCCCGGATCGCCTGCGCGACGTACTCGTCGAGTTCGAAGGTGGTGACGACGATGATGCGGGTGGCCTCGAGCGTCGGATCCGCGACGATGGCTTCGGTGGCGGCCAGGCCGTCGCCTCCGGGCATCCTGATGTCCATGAGGACCACGTCCGGCCGCTCCCGACGGACGACCACGAGCGCCTCGTCCCCACCGGCCGCCTCACCCACGACCGCGACGTCGGGCTCCGCGTCGAGGAGGGCGCGGAACCCGCCGCGGATGAGTGCCTGGTCGTCGGCGACGACCACGCGGATCATGCGACGCCTCGGACCGGCACCCGGGCCGTGACACGGAAGCCGCCGAGCGGACTCCGCCCGGTCTCGAGGGTGCCGCCGAGGAGCTCGGCGCGCTCGGTCATGCCGAGGAGGCCGTTGCCGTGCTCCGCGGGTCCGGGTGGGGCACCGACTCCGTCGTCCTCCACGAGTAGGCGGTAGGTGCCGTCGACCTCGACGAGCTCGACGGAGACCCGTCCGGCCTGCGCGTGCCGGAGGACGTTCGTGACGCTCTCCTGCGCGATCCGGTACAGCGCCTGCTGCACGGCCGCGCCGGGCGTGGAGACGAGGCGCAGCTCGAGGACCGCGTCGACACCCTGGTCCCGGAGGGACTGGACGAGGAGCGGCAGTGCCTCGAGATCCGGCCCCGGTCGCCTCGGCGCGCCTGTCGTGGGGTCCTGGGCCGCATCGGCACCACGGAGGACGTCGAGGAGGCCACGGACCTCGTCGAGCGACGCTTTACTCGACCCTTTGATGTTCGTCAGCGCCTCCCTGGCACGTTCGGGCTGGGTGTCCATGAGGTGCAGCCCCATACCGGCCTGGACGGTGATCTGCGCGAGTGAGTGGGCGACCACGTCGTGCAGCTCACGGGCAATGCGCACGCGCTCCTCCTGGGCGGCGGACGCCCGACGTTCGCCTTGACGCCGGCGATCCGCGTCGAGCTGTTCGCGCCGGGTGCGGAGTCCCTCGGCGAGGAGGACGGCGACGATGACGAGGGCGGTCGTCGCCCCGACGCGGAAGCCCGACACCTTCCAACCGACGGCGAGCGCGACGGTCAGGGCGAGCGCCCACCCGAGTCCCAGCGACGGATAGGTCCAGCCGCGCGCCCCACGGACGATGCCGGAACCCGCGGCGAACGCCAGCGCCACGGCGGGAGGGCCCCAGGTGGGACCCGTCAGCATCGAGGCGCTCGACAGCACGGCGACCGCCGCGACCGTCGGCCCGGGCGACCGCCTGGCAGCGAGCAGGCAGAGCACGCCGGCGAGTGCCAGGAGGACGGCCGAGGAACGGGACCACCCCGAGGCACCGGCACCCGGGCCGAAGGAACCGTGGAGGGCGAGCACCGCTGTCGCGGGCACCTGGACGAGGAAGGACACCACCACCGGCGCCCAGAGGCGCCAGACGGGGCGTCCGGGTCGGCGATCGCCCGGCGTCATCCAGGGTGCCGAACCCGTCTCGACCGATGCCATCCCTGCATGCTACTCGCGGGTCGGAGCCGCCGCGTCGCCCGCACGGAGCCTGCGCCGTACTCCCCGGGGAGTACGGCCGTACCGGGATGGGACGGTCCCGCGGGCTCCGGTCGCGTCGTCCTAGCCGAAGAGGTTGACCGGCTTGACGATGTCGGCGTACACGAGGAGCGCGCTCATGCCGCCGAGGACGATCACCACGCCGAACGTGAGCGGGATGAGCTTCGCCGCGTCCACCGGTCCCGGGTCGCGACGTCGGAAGACCTTCGCGAAGCGGCGACGGATCGCCTCCCAGAGCGCTGCTGCGACGTGCCCGCCGTCGAGGGGCAGCAAGGGGATGAGGTTGAAGACGAAGAGCGCGACGTTGAGCGACCCGAGGATGCCGAACACGGTCGCCGCCTTCGACGCGACGGGGATCTCGTCGAGGCTGACCACCTCGCCGACGACCCGTCCGACGCCCACGACGCTCATCGGCCCGTTGGGATCGCGCTCACCGGATCCGAACGCGGCCTGCCCGACGTCGATGAGTCGCTGGGGCAGGTTCAGGATGATGTTGGCGGTCCGGGCGATCGTGTCGCCGACGGTCGGCAGGATCGTGGTGACGGGCTGCGCCACCATCTGCTGCTGCGGCGTGATGCCGACGAAGCCGACCTCGTGGGTCTTCGCCGACCCGTCGGCGTTCGTGACGATCTTTCCGGTCTGGGCGTCGACGACGTCCCGCTCGAGCAGCAACGGCGTCAGGGTGAGATCGAGTCGCTGCTCGCCGCGGGCGACCTCGAGGGCCAACGGCTTGCCCGGCGAATCCTGCACGGCCGCGGAGATCTCGGCGAAGGTGGAGATCGGGGTGCCGTCGATCGAGAGGATCGTGTCGCCCGGCTTCAAGCCTGCGGCGGCGGCCGGACCCTGCGGATCCCCCGCTGCACAGCTCTGGCGGTCGCTTGTCGACGGCAGCACGCACTCGTACACCGAGGTCAGCGTGCTGCTCTGCTGCGGGACGCCGAACCCCGACACGGCGATACCGATGAAGAGGACGGCGAGGACGAGGTTCATGAACGGCCCGCCGAGCATGACGACGATCCGCTTCCAGACGGGCAACCGGTAGAAGGTGCGCTCCTCGTCGCCGGCGCCGATCGTGTCGGCACTCGCCTCCCGCGCGTCCTGGACCAGCGTGTCGAAGAAGCCGGTGCTGGCGTTCCGGGCGGCACCGCCGGGCTGCTTGGGCGGGAACATGCCGATCATCGAGATGTAGCCGCCGAGCGGGATCATCTTGACGCCGTACTCGGTCTCGCCCTTGCGGCGCGACCAGATGGTGCGACCGAAGCCGATCATGTACTGGGTGACCCGCACGCCGAACAGCTTCGCGGGCACGAGGTGACCGACCTCGTGCAGCCCGATGGACACGATGAGGCCCACGAGCACGATCACGATGCCGAGGAGGTAGAGGAGGACGGATTCCACGGCGTAACCCTACTCGCGCGGTCGGGTCACCGGCTGCACGCCGGCTGTACGGCCGCTCGGAAGCTTCCGACGATGAACGGGCAGGTCAGCCGATGCGCTGCTGCGCGCGAGCCCTCGCCCAGCGCTCCGCCTCCGCGAGCGCCTCCCGGGTGAGCTCGCCCTCGGGCGCCTCGTGGTCGTCGACGACCGCGCGGACGGTGTCGAGGATGCCGAGGTAGTCCAGTCGACCCGCATGGAAGGCCGCAACGGCCTCCTCGTTCGCGGCGTTGAACACGGCCGGATAGGTGCGGCCCTGCCCGCCCACGAGCTTGGCCAGTCGCACCGCCGGGAAGGCCTCGTTATCGAGGGGCTCGAACGTCCACTGCTGGGGCGAGGTCCAATCGAGCGGGACGCCCACGCCTGGGACCCGGTTGGGCCAGTCGAGCCCGAGGGAGATGGGGAGCCGCATGTCGGGAGGCGAGGCCTGCGCGATGGTGGAACCGTCGATGAACTCGACCATCGAGTGGACGATCGACTGCGGGTGGACCGTCACCTCGATGCGGTCGTACGGGACGTCGAACAGCAGGTGCGCCTCGATCACCTCGAGACCCTTGTTGACGAGGGTCGCCGAGTTCGTCGTGACGACGAGACCCATGTCCCAGGTGGGGTGGGCGAGCGCCTCGGCCGGCGTGACGCCCACGAGCGATGCGCGGTCCCGTCCGCGGAACGGTCCTCCCGAGGCGGTCAGGACGAGCCGCCGCACCTCGGTGGCGGTGCCGGAACGGAGGGCCTGGGCGATCGCGGAATGCTCGGAGTCCACGGGCACGATCTGGCCGGGTGTCGCGATCCGTCGCACGAGGTCGCCACCGACGATGAGTGACTCCTTGTTCGCGAGCGCGAGCGTCCGACCCGTCTCGAGCGCCGCGAGGGTCGGGCCGAGCCCGATGGAACCCGTGATGCCGTTCAGCACCACGTCGGCGTCGACACTGCGGATGAGCTGCTCGGCGTCGACCGCGCCAAGGGCCGTGTCGTCGACGTGGAAGGCGGCGGCCTGCTCGGCGAGGAGCTCGGCGTTCGAGCCGGCCGTCAGGCCGACGACCTCGAAGCGGTCGCGGTCACCCCGGATGACGTCGAGTGCCTGCGTGCCGATCGAGCCGGTTGATCCGAGGATGATGACGCGTCTCACGGCGGTCAGTCTACGTCGGCGGCGGTGCGGGCCGCTCAGCCCGCGGCGGGAGCCGTGGTGCTGCTCGCGTCGAGGATGTCGATGACGAACACGATGGTGTCGTCGGCCTCGATGCCCGCCTGGCTGTTGCCGCCGCTCGGCCCGTACCCGAGGTCGGGTGGGATGACGGCGATGACCTGGGATCCGATGTGCTGGCCGGCGATGGCGCTCGAGAAGCCCTTCACCACGGCGGACAGCTGGAAGTTGGTCGGCCCGTTGCCCCAGCTCTCGTCGAAGACCTCGCCGGTCCGCCAGTTCACACCCTGATAGTTGATGATGACCTCGGCGTCGGGCTGCACCACCGCTCCGTCGCCCTGCTTGAGGACCGCGACCTGGAGATCGGCCGGAGCGGGCTCCTCGGGGATGGTCACCGTGGGTCGTCCGGCGGTGTCGAGCTCGACCGCGGGCATCCCGGCGACGGGCTCCTGCGGGACGCCGTCCGCCTTGGCATCGCTGTGCACCGTGCTGAGGACGTCGGCCACGACGACCAGCGGCTGGTCGGCCTGGACCGTGCCGTCGCTCGACCCCGCGGAACCGAAACCGTCGCCCGCCGTGACGAACGCCGCGACGCGGGATCCGACGTTCGTGCACTCGACGGCGCGGACGAGGCCCTTCAGGTACTTCTGGTCGTTGACCACGATCGCCGTCGCCGGGCTCGCACCGTAGGCGGTCTGCGCGACGATCGACCCGGTCACGGCGTTGTAGATGGACATCTCGACGAACGTCGTGTCGCCGGGATCGACCCGCTCTCCGTCGCCCTTGGCCACGATCGTGCGTTCGGTCGTGTCTGCGGCGAGGGTGCCCTTGGCGAAGGTGACCTCGGGGATCGAGCCGAAGTCACCGCTCACGCTGATCGCCTTAGACGCCTTGCCTGCGCTCGTGTCGGCGCACTCCCCCGGACTGGGAAGCGCTTGCGACTGCGACGTCGCCGAACTGCACGCGGTCAGCGACACGAGGGACGCGATGACGGCCAGAAGGCAGAGGCTCTTGCGCACAGGGGAACTTTCGGTCGTTGCTGAGGGGTCGGTCCAGTCTCACCCACCAGGCTCCATGCTGGCTGACAGCGCGCCGAACATCGTCGGTGCACCAGCCCCCGTCAGTATGCCGAGTCGCGCATGCGTCGGCGGGTACAGTCGTGCGCATGGCCGATGAGGAACAGACGCAGCGACGCGCCCAGGAACCTTCCGACCAGGCCACGGTCGAGCCGTCGACGGACGACACGGTGGCCACGCCCTCGAAACCCGGTGTCGTCTACTACTTCGGACGAGCCGTCCTGAACACGACGGCCAAGCTGCTCTACCGTCCCAAGATCATCGGCCGGAAGAACGTCCCGAAGCGTGGGCCGGTCATCCTGGCGAGCAACCACCTCTCGTTCATCGACAGCATCGCGATCCCCATCAGCGCGCCACGACGGGTGCAGTTCCTGGCGAAGTCCGACTACTTCACCGGACGGGGCCTGAAGGGCTGGGTCTCGCGCACGTTCTTCACCTCGATCGGCGCGGTCGGGGTCGAACGTGGTGTCGGGCAGGCAGCGCAGGAAGCCCTCGACCAGGGGCGCCGGATCCTCGAGAGCGGCGAGGCCTTCGCCATCTACCCCGAGGGCACCCGGTCGCTCGACGGACGGTTGTACCGCGGCAGGACCGGCGTCGCCTGGCTGGCACTCACCACGGGCGCGACGGTCGTCCCGGTCGGCCTCATCGGCACCGACGACCTCATGCCGGTGGGCACGACGATCCCGAAGTTCAAACCGGTCACGGTGATCTTCGGAGAACCCATCGACGTGAGCCACCATGGACCGGCGACCTCAGGACGCGCCAGACGCAAGGCGACGGACGAGATCATGGCGGCGATCCACGCCCTCACTGGCCAGGAGCTCGCGAACGCCTACAACGAGTCACCGCCCGCCGACACCGTCGAGCGCATCAAGCGCGCCTTCCGCCCCGAGCGGCTCTGAGCCGCGGCGTCGGTCCACTCCTCAGGTGGTCGTCGCGACCACGATCGTCGGCTCATGACGGACCGGGAAGTTCACCGAGTTGGCGATGAAGCACAGCTCGTTCGCGCGGGCGTGCCCTGCTCGCGCCGCCTCGACCATCGATGCATCGGCGACCGTGACCTGCGGACGCAGGACCACCTCCGTGAACGCACCGCTCCCCGCGCCGTCCTCGACCATGGTCCCGACGGCGTCGTCCGTGTAGGCCGTCACCACGACACCAAGGGTCACGGCGACGTGCAGGTAGGACAGGAGATGGCACTGCGCGAGGGCCGCCAGGAGCAGCTCCTCAGGGTTCCATCGACCCGGGTCGCCGCGGAACGGCTTGTCGGCCGAGCCCTCGAGGTCGTGCTTCCCGGCGGCCGTCACCGTGAGCTCCCGGGAGTAATCCCGGTACCCGCTCGTGCCCGTCCCGAGGTCTCCGTCCCAGCGGACGCCGATGGTGTAGTCGTGGTGGCCCGTGATCATGCCACCAGTATCCCACTGGCCTCTCCACCGCGGCCCGCGTTCGCGGCCCCGCTGTCGGGAGGTCGCGCTACGCTGGAGGACTATGACTGACACGCTCGACACCACGGACCAGACGACCGCCTCCGCCCCCAGCGTGACGCAGGAGCGTCGCATCGTGACGGCCGTCCCGGGCCCGCGCTCACAGGCGCTGCACGCCCGCCGGACCGCCGTCGTGTCCGATGGCGTGTCGAGTGTCCTCCCGGTGTACATCGAGCGCGCGCACGGCGCGATCGTGGTCGACGTCGACGGCAACCAGTTCATCGACCTCGGTGCCGGTATCGGCGTCACCACCATCGGCCACACGGAGTCCTCCGTGGTCGGCGCCGTCCAGGACCAGGCGGCCGACGTCCTGCACACCCTGTTCACGATCACCCCCTACGAGGAGTACGTGCGCGTCGCGGAGCTGCTCGCCGAGCACACCCCGGGCGACTTCGCGAAGAAGTCGGTGCTCGTAAACTCGGGCGCCGAGGCGGTCGAGAACGGCGTGAAGATCGCTCGCAAGTACACCGGTCGGCGGGCTGTCGCGGTGCTCGACCACGGCTACCACGGTCGCACCAACCTCACGATGGCGATGAACTACAAGGCCGCCCCCTACGCGACCGGCTACGGTCCGTTCGCCGGCGACGTCTACCACGCCCCCAACTCCTACCCCTACCACGACGGCCTGTCCGGAGCTGCGGCTGCGGCCCGCACCATCGCCTACCTCGAGAAGCGCATCGGCGCCACCGACCTCGCGTGCCTCGTCGTCGAGCCGATCCAGGGCGAGGGCGGCTTCGTCGTCCCCGCGGAGGGCTACCTCCCCGCGCTCCAGGAGTGGTGCACGGCCAACGGCGTCGTGTTCATCGCCGACGAGATCCAGAGCGGCATGGCGCGCACCGGCGAGTACTTCGCGAGCTCGCACTTCGGCCTCGTCCCCGACCTCGTGCTGAGCGCGAAGGGCATCGCCGGCGGTCTGCCGCTCGCGGCGGTCACGGGGCGCGCCGAGATCATGGACGCCAGCCAGCCCGGCGGGCTCGGTGGCACCTTCGGCGGTAACCCCGTCGCGTGTGCCGCGTCGGTCGCGGTCTTCGAGTCGATCGAGTCGCGCGGTCTGCTGGCCGAAGCGGATCGCATCGGTGCCACCCTGACGGCAGCGCTGCTCGAGCTCCAGGGCAAGTACGACATCATCGGCGACGTCCGCGGCATCGGCGCGATGATCGCGATGGAACTCGTCCAGCCGGGTACCGCCTCGACGACGAAGGAGCCCAACCCGGCCGCCGTCAGCGCCATCGCCGCAGCCGCCGCGCAGCAGGGCGTGCTCGTCCTCACCGCCGGCACCTACGGCAACGTCCTCCGCTTCCTCCCGAGCCTCGCCGTCTCCGACGAGCTCATCGCGGACGCGATGACGGTCATCGATCAGGCGCTCGCAGCACTGTGAACACGGCGGTCCCCCAGACCTTCGGCGTCGCGGACGCGGAGGAGTTGGCCGTCGTCGAGCGCAGCGGCTTCATCGAGTCACGTCACGCCGGATCGGCGATCGTCCTCGGGCCGGAGGGCGAGGTCCTCGCGAGCCTCGGAGCACCGGACGCACCGGTCTTCCCCCGCTCGTGCCTCAAGCCCTTCCAGGCGATCACGATCATGAACGCCGGGGTGTCCCTCGAGGGCGCTCAGGCCGTGCTCGCGACCGCGAGCCATGCGGGGACCCGGAAGCACGTCCAGGTCGTGCGCAGCATGCTCGGCCGAGCTCGGATCGAGGACTCGGCGTTGCAGTGCCCGGCCGATTGGCCCGGCGATCGAGCATCCCGCGACGAGCTGGTCCGGGACGGCCTCGGCACGAGCCCCCTGTACATGAACTGTTCCGGCAAGCACGCGGCCATGCTGCTCGCCTGCGCGCAGAACGGGTGGGACCAGGCGACGTATCTCGAGCCCGACCATCCGTTGCAGCTCGCCGTCCGCGACACCGTCGAGCGCTTCACCGGCGAGAAGCCCGCCGCCAGCGGGGTCGACGGCTGCGGGGCGCCGGTGTACGCCGTCTCCTTGACCGGACTCGCACGTGGCATCGGACGCGTCGTCAACTCCTCCCCCACCTCGCCGTTCGCCCTGTACCGGAACGCCGGGCTGCTCACGGCTGCGGTGCTCGCCAACGGCTGGGCGCTCGACGGACCAGGCCGGGCGAACACGCTCGTCATCGAACGCCTCGGCCTGTTCGCGAAGCTCGGGGCGGAAGGCGTGATGGTCATGTCAGCACCCGGCGGCGCGACCGTCGCGCTCAAGGTCCTCGACGGCTCGCTCCGGGCCTCGACGATCGTCGCGCTCCGGCTGCTCGTCTCGGTCGGAGCACTCGATGCGGCCGCCGTCGACGCCCTCGAGCCGGAACTCGACCTGGCCATCCACGGTGGAGCAACCGTCGTCGGGCGGATCGCCGTCACCGCGGTCTGATCGCCCGGCCGACAGCCTCAGTGCCTTCGGGTCAGGAGCCGAGCAGGTCCACACGCATCGCCTCCTGTCCGGCCCGCCACCACCAGGCACGGCCGCTCGCATAGCCGAGGAGCGGCGGGAGTTCACGGCTCCTGGTCACCTGCCGGAAGTCGGCGGCGGAGCAGCCGTGGACCACCAGGTCGGCACCGGCGGTGCTCGGCGGAAGGTCTCGCCCGACTACCAACCGGCCCGACAGCCACGTCTCGGGGTCGACGAGGACGACGATCGCGGCGTCGTCCTCCAGGACGTCGCTCTCGACGCCCGCGACGCCCGCGAGCGGTGCGGACGGGAACAGCTGCGCTGCCGGTTCGATGAGCCGCACGCGTCGCTCCGTCCCGGTCGAGCGCTGCAGCATCGCCCGGACCGCTCCGGTCGCGCGCGTGACGATGACGGTCGCGCGTGCCGGGCTCGGCCGCCAGCGGTGGACCCCGGGCGCAGAGGACGGTGACGTCGGCGACGGTGGAGCGAGCGCGATCTGCACCTCCGAGTCCTGCCAGTGCGCGCGGCCGGCGGGTCGGCGTGGATCGAAGCAGGAGGCGGGTGCGCCGGCGACGAGATGATCCTGCCGATCGGCGAGGCGGAGGACCAGGGTGCTGCCCAGCTGAGCCGAGAACCGGTGGACCACACCGCCGAGCCGGGAGGCGACGAGGACGACGCTGATGCCGCGGCGTCCCCCGTCTCGAAGCAGGCCGAGCAGTGCATCGCGGAGTGCGGCGCCGTGCTCGTCCCCGGCGGTGGCGAGGAGCGACTCCACGTCGTCGACGAGCAGGAGGGTGCGCTCGGTCGGGCGGAGCGGATCCGACAGCGCCATGACGGTGTCCCAGGCCTGCTCGGCATCCTGGCCGACGCGCTCCACGCGGAAGCGATCGCGCGCGCCGACCTCGAGCGTGTCCAGCAGGGTCGTTCGACCGGAACGTCCGGTGCCGAGCACCAGCAGCGAGCCGTCGTGCTCCGGACACCACACCGCGGGGCGTTGTGCCTGCTCCTCGGGGAGGTCCGCGAGGCCGAACACGATGCCCTCCCCGGGAGGACAGTCGACACCGGTGCGCTCCGGGCCTCCGGCACGTCCCGCCTCGATCGCCGAGACGGCGCTCAAGGCCAGGCGTGCCGGCAGGGGGTCGAGCCATGGTCGCCGAGGTGCAGGCGCGTCGCGCCAGCGCTCACGGACCGCGAGGATGTCGTCGGACGTGGTGACCGCGGACTGGAACACGAGTCGTCGGTCGCCGTTCCAGACGATGCAGCGGCCGGGTGTGCCGGCCGGGATCGCGGCCGCATCGGGCACACCGAGGATCGCGGCGCTGTCGGGGCGCGAGGTGACCCGGAGCGAGAGGCGGAGCGTGCAGTTCGCGAGGATGGCGTCGGCGGCGACCGCCGCAGGACGCTGACTGCAGAGGATCAGATGCAGGCCGAGTGATCGCCCGCGGGCCGCGAGGTCGGCGAACACCTGATGGAGGTGCGGGCTCGCGTCGAGCAGTGCCTGGAACTCGTCGACGACGACGACGAGCCGTGCCGGGCGATGCTCCAGCAGGAGCACGGGGTCGAGCAGGTGCCGCGCCCCGTGTCCGGCGAGCACACGCTCGCGGTGGCGCAGCTCGGCACGCAGACTCGACACGACGCGGTCCGCCGCTCCCGGTTCGAGGTCGGTCACCATCCCGACCACGTGCGGCAGGGTCTCCACGGCTTGGAAGGAGGCGCCGCCCTTGCAGTCGACGAGGAGCAGGGAGAGCTCCTGCGGCGAGCACTGCGCGGCGAGAGCCGTGATCCAGGTGATGAGCAGCTCGCTCTTGCCGCTCCCGGTCGTGCCGCCGACCAGTGCATGGGGTCCGTCCGCTCCGAGGTCCAGCAGCTGCACGCCCTCGACGCCGGTGCCGACGGCGACCCGGAGCGCATCGGGCCGCCAGCCGGATCCCGCCGACGGCCGACGGCCCCGCACCGGATGCACCTGCGCGAAGGCGACGTCGGTCGGCAGACTCGAGAGGGTCGGGGACTCCCCCGTCGTGAGTGCGGCGGCGGTGAGCGCCCCGACGACGTGTTCCGCCTCGGCTTCCGCGAGCAGGGTCGGCGACACCGGCACGGACGTGGAGGCGCCGGTACCGTCGGCGAGGACGGTCTGGCCGTCGGTATCGAGGACGAGCAGGTGTCGGCAGCGGGTGGGGATGAGCTCGACGGTGTCGGACAGGGCGACGAGTACACCGCCGGTCGGCGGGCGTCCTCCCGATCGCCCCGCGGCGGACCCGACCGCTTCCCAGCGTTCGACGACCGAGACGAGGGTCGGCTCCGCCGGTCGCCCACCGGGCATCGGGTCGGCGGGGTCCGAGACCGCACGGTGCGGGAGGTCCTCGAGGAACGCCCAGGTGCGGTCGTCGGGAGCCGCGGGCTCACCGGAGAACTGCGCTGCCTGCGGCGGGAGCTGTCGGGCGAGCTGCAGGAGGATGCTGCGGGCCACCGCGCGCGCGAACACCTTCCCACCGACGATGCCGATCCCCTCGACCGCCTCGACCACGACCGGCGCCTCGGACAGCCGTGCCGCCCACTCCCATCGGTCGTCGTCCGCCCCCGCGTCCACTCGGACGGCACTCCTCGTCTCCCCTCGCCCGACGCAGACGAGCGTGCGGCGGGCCTCCGGTACCCGCCACCTGGCACGATCGGGTCCGTCGATGACCCCGAGGAGCCGACCGGCAGGGTGGAGTGCTCGCAGTTCCTCGCGTTCCTCGACGTGTGCTCGCGCGATGTCCTGCTCCAGCTCCTGCGCCGCAGCGTCATACGCCGCGCGCGCCCGCCGTCCGCGCCGACGTCTGGTCCAGCGTGCGTCGATGTAGCCGGCGACGGCGATCAGGGGCCCGAGCGCGGCGAAGACGAGGGTCACGGGTGAGCCGGTGATCGCGAACAGGGCGACCGACCCGACGACCGGGGCGAGACTTGCGAGGATCGGGAGCGACCCGGTGGGCGGCTCTGCCGGCGGGCTGGGGGCACGGAGGCGGGCCGGCGTCGTCGCGGGCCGGTGCGAGGTGGTCGCGGAGGGCGTCACGTCCGAAGGGCTCATGGCTCCAGTGGAGCACCCTGCGGCCCTGACCGGCTGACGGGACGGTCCGACCGGGCGCGAAGCCCGCGCGAGCAGCGGCTGTGGAGCGGGCTCAGGAGGCGGGCTGCTCCACGCTCTCGTCGACCGCCGCGATGTCGAGCACGATGACCGAGACGTTGTCGCGTCCGCCGTTGTCGAGGGCGGCACGCAGGAGGAGTTCGGCCGCGTCGACCGGCGTGGCCCCCTCGGTCAGGAAGTACCAGATCCCGTGGTCGGTGAGTTCCTTCGTGAGCCCGTCCGAGCAGACGAGCCATCGGGCACCGGTCTCGATCGGGAAGAGCTCGACGTCAGGTACGGGGTCGTCCGACGGTCCGACGGCCCGGGTGATCATGTTGCTGTTCGGGTGGAACTCCGCCTCCTCAGGGCTGATCGCTCCCGCGCGGATCAGCTCCTGGACGATCGAGTGGTCTTCGGTGACCTGAACCAGCTCGCCGTCCTGCAGCCGGTACACCCTGGAGTCGCCGATGTTGAAGACCGCGACGCGCCCCTCGCCCTCGTCGGCCGTCAGCACGACACCGGTGACGGTGGTGCCCATGCCGAGTTCGCCCTCCTCCGCGGTGTCGATCATGTCCGCGACGGCCATGCGCAGCGCGTCGACGAGGCCGTCGACGGTGAGGATCTCGGCTCCCTCGGTGGCCTTGGTCAGGCGGTGCGCGACCGCGGCACTCGCGACCTCGCCGGCGGAGTGCCCACCCATGCCGTCGGCCACGGCGAACACGGGAGGGAGCGCCACGAAGGCGTCCTCGTTCAACTCGCGTCGCTTGCCGACATCGGTCATGCCGGCCCACGCGAGTGAGACTCGACGCCCGCCGGGCAGCGTGACGATCCGTTGCCCGTGCTCGGTCACGTCTGCTCCTCTAATACGGCTGGCGGTGGCTGATGCACCCTCGACGATAGTACGGTACCGGCCGACCGCAGGACCGCCCCACCCGGCTCGGCGGATTCCGTCCGGGGATCGGCGACGACGGATCCGGACGCCGGGGTCGGTCGGTCCTGCGGATCCGCTTGCCGCGACCCGTCCACGCTGTCATGATCGACGCATGACACGAGCGAGCTCCGATGCACCGGCGAAGGCGGCGCCGCCCGACGACACCTCGAAGGCGATCATCGAGCAGCTCCAGACCGACGGACGCCGCTCCTACGCCGAGATCGGGAAGGCCGTCGGACTCAGCGAGGCCGCGGTGCGGCAACGGGTGCAGAAGCTCACGGAGTCCGGCGTCATCCAGATCGTCGCGGTGACCGACCCGATGCAGCTCGGTTTCACCCGACAGGCCATGATCGGCGTCCGGGTGACCGGTGACACCCGCGTGGTCGCGGACCGCCTGTCCGCGTTGTCGGCCGTCGACTACGTCGTCCTGACCGCCGGATCCTTCGACCTGCTGGTCGAAGTGGTCTGCGAGGACGACGAGGAACTGATCGCGCTGCTGAACGACGAGATCCGCACCGTCGACGGTGTCTCCGGAACGGAGACCTTCGTCTACCTGCGCCTGCACAAGCAGCTCTACGACTGGGGCACCCGCTAGAGGGGATCCCCGCACCGGCGCAAGCCGTCCCCAGTATCACGTTCCGCCACCCCCGACAGAGGTACGCTCAACCCATGCCCGCGAAGCCGATCGGAGAACGGACTCCCCCGTCCGGCCCGTCGGCGTCGGGTGACACCGCCTCGGCACCCGGTCTCGCGGACACCGGGCCCACGAGAACGGGCCCGCACGCGGTCGAGGTCCCACGACGCGTCGGCCGGATGACCGGCTACAGCGCCTTCCCACAGCTGCTCTTCGGCCTGGCGGTGGTCGCCATCCTCTTCGCCACGCTCCTGTTCCAGGGCGTCGACGACAACTCCGTCCTCTTCTACATCGGGGTGATCCTGGCGTTCATCGCGACGGCGCTCGCGCCGATCGTGCCGTGGCACCAGGTGCCGCGGCTCCTCATCGCGCTCCCGATCCTCGACATCATCGCCATCGCGCTCATCCGGCAAGGCGAACCCCTGATCGGCGCGGGACTCCTCTGGGTCTTCCCGACCATCTGGATGGCGACGGCCTTCGGCCTCGCAGGTGCCGTGACCGCCATCGTGCTCGTCTGCACGTCGAGCTGGTCATCCCTCGCGATGACCCCGGGGGACATCACCATCGCCAACCTGCCGGCGCTCGTCATCCTGCCCACGGTCCTCGCGTTCGTCGCCGTCTCCACCGCGATGACCGCGAAGCGGACGGAGGCGCAGCGCGTGCTGCTGAACAAGCAGGCCGGACAGCTCGAGACCGCCCTGGGGCGTGCACAGGACCAGGAGAGCCGCCTCGCGGAGATCCTGAACGCCGTGAACTTCGGCGTCGTCCGCTTCGACCGCATCGGAGCCCGGGCGATGGTCAACCGGTTCCAGACGCGGCTGCAGGACGAGGTCGGCGAGCTGTCCGACGTCAATCCCGCACTCCCGGTGTGGGCCGAGGACGGACTGACCCTCCTCCAGCCGCAGGACAAGCCGTACATCCGTGCACGCCGTGGTGAGGAGTTCGAGAACCTCACGGTGTGGCTCGGCGCCCCCGGTACCGAGCGGATCGCCCTCGCCCTCACCTCCCGCCGCCTCTACGACCACGAGGGCGGCTACGACGGCACGGTCCTCGTCTCACGCAACGTCACGAGCGAGATCAACGCGATCCGCGCCAGGGACGACCTCGTGGCCTCCGTGTCGCACGAGCTCCGGACGCCGCTGACGTCGATCCTCGGGTACCTCGACCTCGCGCTCGACGACCCGGGGCTCCCACCGCGGGTCGCGAAGCAGCTCACGATCGCCCAGACGAACGGCGATCGACTCCTCGAACTCATCGCGGACATCCTCGCAGCCTCCCGCGACGTGAACCGGACCATGGTGCTCGAACGCTCCGAGTGCGAGCTCCGGGAGATCGTCGACCGCTCGGTCGAGTCGTTGGCGCACGTGGCCGCCGAACGGAGCATCACCATCGTGCGCCACGACGAGGAGGCCGTGCCGTTGTTCGCCGACCCGTTCCGCCTCCGGCAGGTCGTCGACAACCTGCTCTCGAACGGCATCAAGTACAACCGGGACGGCGGCGAGCTGAGCGTCGGCGTCACCGCGGAGGGCGACACCGCCTGGGTCATCGTGCGGGACACCGGCATCGGCATCTCCGAGGAGGACCAACCGAAGCTCTTCGAGCGGTTCTTCCGCTCCGACCTCGTCCGCAACTCGACGGTGCACGGCAGCGGTCTCGGCCTCGCGATCAGTCGGGACATCGTCCGTCTGCACGGCGGCGACCTCACCGTCCACAGCGTGCTCGGTGAGGGCACGACCGCGGTCGTCCGTATTCCGAGAGGCGGCACCGAATGACCTTCGACAGCCAGACCGTCGCGGTGATCAACGCGCTCGTCATCTTCGTCTGCGGCGCGACGTTCATCGTCAACACCTTCATGCGGAAGGACGACGCGAGCGGGAGGGTGTGGTCCGTGTCCTACATGGCCGGGATGTTCACCAGCTTCTCCTACGTCGTCAGCGCCCTGAGCCAGGAGGCCTGGTGGGCGATCGCCGCCGGGAACGGTGGATACGTGCTGAGCATCGCCGCCCTGTGGTCCGGCGCGCGGCTCTTCAACGGCAAATCGAGTCTGCTCTGGGTCTCACTCATCGGGACGGCGGTCACGATCGTCGCCGCGCTCGCCGCCGGCCCCTCGGGAGGCCCCTGGGCGGGCGCGCCTGCGACGTTCCTCTGCATCGCCCTCTTCGCGGGCCTCGGCGCGGCTGAGACGCTCGTCGGCGCGATGCGGGACAACCCGACCACCCGTGGTTTCACCATCGTGCTCGGCATCGCGTCGGCGTTCTTCGCGGCTCGGCTGGTCGCACTCCTCGTGGAGGGGCCGGACGGTTCGTTGTTCACGACGCTCTTCGGGACCGTGGCCGCCTCGCTGCTGCTCATCGCGCTCCTCATCGTCGCGACCGTGGTGCTCTCGGTCCTGCGGGCCGAGCGCGCCGCACCCGCCAGCCGACGGCACGGGAGCATCGTCGCGTACACGGGCGACGACGTCCTCCTCCAGGAGTCCTTCGTCCGGATCGTCGACGACTGGCTGGAACGGGCGAACTTCCATGACGAGCAGCTCGCGATCCTCCACGTCCGGCTCGACGACCTCGATGAGATGAAGACGGCGTTCGGAGCAGCGTTCAGCAGTGAGGTCGCCGAGGGGTTCATCTCCTCGGTCCGTCGGTACGGCCCGACGCTCTCCGACATCGGCGAGGACGGCGCGGGGTGTCTCCTGATCGCGACCCCCGCAACGGACGCCGACGTCGCGCTCCAGGCGGCCAAGGGCATCCAGGACGGCCTGCTCGACCACCCCGTCGAGACCACGCCGCGCCTGCGCCCGACGGCCAGCATCGGGATCGCTCTGACCGACTACCTCGGGTACGACGTCGCCGTCCTCACGCGTGCCGCCAGCGACGCCAGCCTGCGTGCCGCAGCGTCCGGCGGGAACCGCACGGTCCTCGCCTCGTCCTCGCCGACGGGCCGCTGACGGATCGGATCGAGCTCGGTCAGGCGGGCGGGGCGATCGCGATGGTCAGGGTGTCCACCGCAGTCTGCTTCGCATATTCGGCGGACGTCGGCGTCGCCTGCACCAGCAGCTCGTAGGTGATCGTCAAGGTGACGCCGGTCGCGGTGCTGTCCACCTCGGGGAGGACGAACGTCTGGCTGTAGCTGTACGGTGCCT
The DNA here is from genome assembly GCF_014839505.1 of Plantibacter sp. CFBP 8775. Taxonomy (NCBI): domain Bacteria; kingdom Bacillati; phylum Actinomycetota; class Actinomycetes; order Micrococcales; family Microbacteriaceae; genus Plantibacter; species Plantibacter sp. CFBP 8775. The sequence continues at coordinate 171,311 of NZ_JACYNV010000002.1, forward strand.
TGATGAGGTACCCCGGTGCCACCGTCGACTGGTCGGTGAACGGGGCAGGCGACTCCAGCTGCCCCTTCGGTCCGTGGACGGTCGTGGTGAGCGTCACCCGCGAGAGATAGAGCGCCTGGAGGTCGTCGGGGTTGAGCACGCCGCTGAGCGAGAAGCTCACCGGTTTGTTGACGTCCGCGGTCCACGCGTCCATCGACAGTGTGGACCAGTAGTCGACCGTGAGGGTGGCGGAGCCCGCCGTGAGCGTGTGCTTGGCACTCCCGCTCGCGAGTTCGTTGGTGATCGCACTCACCGTCGGCCTCGGTGTCTTCGACACGCGCGGCGAGCTGGTCGGCTGCGCGCCCGGCTCCTCCCACGGAGGCGTCCCGCAGGCGCTCAGCCCGAGGACGAGCGCGGCGGCGGTCGCGGCCTGGAGGGCGTGCCTGACGTGCCGGTTCCGGACCGGGCTTGGGTGGTTCGACATGAGGCTCCTGGCGGGTGTCGGAGGGATGATCGAGTGACCCTCGAGGGTCCGTATGACCCACGAACTGGGGCCAGCGCGAATCTTGAGGAAATCCTGAGCCGACGCTATCGCATTCACGCGCGAAAGCCGCGCCCAACGCGGCAGAGTTGCAACTGCAGCGCGAACCGTTGCACTCGACCCACTCGGAACAGGACCCCTGATGTCAGAACTCGAAGCGCGACCGGACAGCTCTCGGCCCAACGCCCAGCAGCCTGACCCTCGGTACATTCAGACGCAGCCGCTTCTCGCGCCCGAACTTGAAGCGTATGCCAACGAATTCATCGACTCGGTCAACTCGCTCCCCGAGTACCGCGCGACCATCGGGTGCATCATCCCCGCCTACAACGAGGAGGAGTCGCTGCCGGCGGTGCTCGCGTCCCTCCTCGAGCAGACGCGGATGCCCGATGTGATCCACGTGGTCATCAACAACACCACGGACCGGTCGGTCGACGTCGCCGCGCCCTACGCCGGCCCGCACTCCCGGGTCGACGAGGACGGCTACGAGCAGTTCACCGAGGTGTTCATCCACGACATCGGGAAGAACCCCGACAAGAAGGTGGGCGCGCTCAACTACGGCTTCACGCTCGTCGAAGGCTACGACTACCTGCTCGGTGTCGACGGTGACACGGTCGCCGACCCGACCGCGATCGAGTCGCTCGAAGCCGAGATCGTCTCGGACAGTCGCATCGGCGGCATCTCCGCGATCTTCTCGATCGACGACGAGCCGTTCAAGAAGCAGCTCGTCCCGGCGTTCCTCATCGCCGGCCAGCGCACGCAGTTCGCCGCGTTCAACATGCAGAACATGCTCCGAGGCCGCAACATGGCCGTGCTCGGCGGGCAGTACTCGATCTTCTCCGTCCAGGCCCTGCGCGACGCCATGGAGCAGAACCACCAGTCCACCCCGTGGGTGAAGGACTCCGAGGTGGAGGACTCGCTCCTGTCGCTGCAGATCAAGAGCGCCGGCTACCTCACGAAGATCAGCGCCCGTGCCCGTGCCGACGTCGGCGGGATGACCACGGTCCGCTCCCTCGACGCCCAGCAGGTCAAGTGGAACTACGGCGCGATCGAGCTCATGTGGCCCGGCCAGCGCGGCGACACCAAGGGGCAGCCGTTCCACCCGAACCTCCGACTGCGGTGGCTCGAGAACGCGGAGATGCTCCTCAACATCGTCACGCGCATCCTCTTCGTCGTGCTGCTCGCCGGGTCGCTGTCGATCCACGCCTTCGTGTTCAGCCCCGTGTGGCTCATCCCGCCGCTGGTCGCGATCTTCCTCAACCTGCGCATCGCGCTGTCGATGAAGAAGCGGAACGCCCGCGACATCCTCTTCGCGGTCCTCATCTTCCCAGCCGAGTTCTACATGTGGATCCGCATGGGCCACTTCATCCGTGCCTGGTCGAAGTTCGCGTCGAACAAGAAGGTCGACAACTGGGCCGAGCAGGCGAAGGCAGAACGCGGCTCGGGCAACGCGCACCTCGCGCCGCTCCTGTTCGTCCTCGCCGCCATCATCGCGATCGTCGCCGCCTGGACCCAGCTCTCCCCCGTCGTCCAGTCCACGATCCTCTGGGCGGGCTGGCCGGTCCTCGGCGTCATCACCGTGCTGCAGACGCTCAGCATGTTCGGCAAGCTCATCCGTCGTCAGCGCGGCTACCGCGTGTGACGTCCCCCGACCCGGGCACGGTCGACGCCGACGAACTGCGCAGGTTGCTCCGAGAACTCTCGGGCGACCTGCGCAGTCGTCGTCGGTTCGTCCAGACCTACGTCGAGATGTGGCCCACCCGTCTGGCACGTCTGGGAGCGGCGCTCGACGCGCATGACACCGACGAGTCCAAGGTCGTCCTCCTCAGCATCCGCTCCTCCAGCGTCATGCTGGGCGTGATCGGGGTGGCCGGACTCGCGAGTGCCGGTCTCCAGGCGATCGAGCTGGGGCGACTCGAACGCGCACGCGAGATCCACACCGCCCTCCAGGAGGTCGGCCGCCGCAGCTGCGAACGACTGCTCGAACTCGACGCGGCAGACGCAGCGGAATCCTGAGCTCCGTCCACCAGGCGTCGTTGGTCGCCGGCGAGGCTCCGTCGCGGTCGGGACCGCGGTGGTCTCAGTCGTCGGAGGTCATGCGGTAGCCGACGCCGCGCACCGTCTCGATGAACCGCGGGGCCACGGTGCTGTCCGCGAGCTTCCGTCGCAGGTTGGCGAGATGCACCTCGATCGCACGCTTGTCGGCTTCGCTGACGTAGTAGGCCGTGATGTAGCTCTCGCCACGGAGCATGAGCGCGAGGTCCGCCTTGCTGCGCACTCGACGGCGGGACTCCATCAGTGCCTGCAACAGGTCGAACTCGCTCCGCGTGAGGTCGACCTCGGTGCCGTCGACCTCGACGATGCGGGTGGCCGAGCTGAGCTTCAGACCGCGGTGGACGAGCCACCCCTCGCCGTCGTCGGGCGCTGCGGCAGCCGGTTGCATGATGATCGGGACGACCGACTGACCGACGGGAGCGGCATGACGCGCGACGGTCTCGTGGACGATCGTGGGGTCGGGCGACGACACCTGCTGCTGCAGCGGCGGAGTCGCGACCTGAGCGACGGGAGCCGGCGCGACCGCGGTCGGAGCCGGTTGCGCCGGTGCCGCCGCGGCGACGGCCGGAGCATCACCGTTCGCGCGAGGCCGACGCAGCATCGCCTCGATGCGGGCACGGAGCTCGCGCGGACGGAAGGGCTTGGTCATGTAGTCGTCGGCGCCGGAGTCGAGGCCCTGCAGGGTGTCGATCTCGTCGCCTCGGGCGGTCAGCATGACGATGTAGGTGGAGCTGATGGCGCGGATGCGCTTGGCAGCCTCGAAGCCGTCGATACCCGGCATGCTGACGTCGAGGGTCGTGACGAGGGGGTTGTGCCTCCGCACCGCCTCGACGCCGTCCAGACCGTTCGCAGCGGACACGGTCTCGAATCCGGCCTGCTCGAGAACGGTCTCGAGCAGTTGGCGGATGTCCGCGTCGTCTTCGATGACGACCGCGGTCCGACGTTCGCTCAGCTCTTCGGTCACGATGCCCCTACCCGTTCCACCCGTCAGCGACGTGCCGGATGTAGCCGTTGCCGACTCACCACGCGCTGAATCCCTTGGCCAGTTGCACGGCCTGCTCCGGCCACCATACCCCAGCAAGGGGGCCACCGTTGCACGCTCCGTCGCTCTCGCCGGGGGCTTTCACCCAGAGGTTCGCGTCGAGGTGTTCGGCCTGCGCGGTGAGGGGCTGCTGCCCCACCGTCCGGCCGGACGGGTTGCACCATTCGCCGTTCGAGCCACTGCCGTTCCGAGAGGTGTCGATCACGTAATGGGCGCCGTCGAGGAGGCCGCTCAGTTCCTCCGCATAGGCGATCTCGTCCTCGGTCGTGTTGTAGTTGGAGACGTTGGTGGCGAAGCCCGTTGCGTCGGCGACACCGGCCTCCCGGAGGAGCTCGGCCATCTCGGCGGGCGGTCGCCAGTCGGAGTGGCCGCCGTCGAGGTACACGGGGACCGATGCGTCCGCGAACTGCTCGGTCGCGGCTGCAAGTTGCCGCATCCGCGCGGTGCGGTCACCGCAGTCCGGCGCGAGCGCGACGGCATCCGGTTCGAGGATGACGGCGACGCGGTGATCCGCGACGGCGGCGACGATCTCGGCGACCCAGTCCTGGTACTCGTCGCTCGACAACCCACCGGCGGACTGGTTGCCGCAGTCCCGCTCCGGCACGCCGTAGACCGTGAAGACCGGCATGGACCCGGAGCGCTCGGCGGACCGGACGACCTCGGAGACGGTGTCCCGGACGGTTCCGATCGGGTAGCGCTCCGGCACGAGCCAGATCGCGGTCGGCTCCGCCGCGAGCCGCTGCGCCGCTGCGAGCTGTTGGGCGACGTCGCTCGGGTCGCCGTTCGAACCGCCGCTCGTCCCGGCCGTGGCGGAACTCGTCGGTTCCTCGGTCGCGGCCGCCGGATCGGCTGCGGCGGCTCGGGCGGCAAGCGAGGACGGATCGACGTACAACTGCGCTCCGTCGAACGGGCCGGCAGCGGCGTTCGGGACGCGGCTCACGAGCGACACCGCGAGCGCACCGCCGGCGAGGAGGACGGCGACGACGCCGAGGGCGACGGCCGTCCGGGTACGTCGTCGGTCGCGGGGCGTTCTCGGCACGGATCCTCCTGCATGGTCATCCGCAATTGTGCCCGACAAAGCCTCGCCACGGTGCCGATTCGCTCGAATCCGTGCCCCGAGTGGGGGTGGGCGCGATGTCCGAGAGGCACCGACGCGTCCGGGACCGCCCAGCCGGTCGACGAGCGCGCACGCCGGACTGCACACCAGGGCCCGCTGCGCAACGTTGTCCGGATCGCCGCGGCTCCCTACCCTTGATGATCGTGGCGACGCAGGGTCGCCCGCACGGCCCGAGGAGCGCACACGTGAGCACGAAGACCATCCCCACCTCCGACGCGGCGGCTGGTGGCGCCCCCGCGAAGGTCATCCCCTGGGTGCTCGGGCCGGCCCTCGTGGTCATCCTCGGTGTCGCGCTGTTCTCGATCCTGCTCCCGAAACAGGCCGAGTCCGTCTTCAACGCCATCCAGTCCGGGATCATCGGAGGCCTCGGGTGGTACTACGTCCTGCTCGTCGCCGGGTTCGTCATCGTGGCGATCGTCTTCGCCGTCTCGAAGTTCGGCGACATCAAGCTCGGCAAGGACGACGACGAACCGGAGTTCTCGCTCCTGTCCTGGTTCTCCATGCTGTTCGCCGCCGGAATGGGGATCGGCCTGGTCTTCTACGGTGTCGGTGAGCCGCTCACACACTTCCTCGAGCCGCGCCCCGGGGTCACGGGCTCCCAGCAGTCCCTGGCCCAGCAGGCCATGAGTCAGACCTATCTCCACTGGGGACTCCACGCCTGGTCGATCTACGCGGTCGTGGGTGTGGCGCTGGCGTACGCTGTGCATCGCAAGGGGCGCCCGATGTCGATCCGGTGGTCGATCGAGCCGTTGCTCGGCAAGCGCGTGCAGGGCGGCTGGGGCAATGCGATCGACGCGATCGCCGTCATCGGTACCGTGTTCGGCGTCGCGACCTCGCTCGGCCTCGGTGTGCTGCAGATCTCCGCGGGGCTCGGGTACACGGGCATCGCCGAACCGAACATCGTCACGCAGGTCATCCTCATCCTCGTGATCACCGGCGTCACGATCTTCTCCCTCGTCTCCGGCGTGCACAAGGGCATGAAGTGGATCTCGAACACCAACCTCGTCCTCGCGGCGCTGCTGCTGTTCTTCGTCCTGTTCGCCGGCCCGACGCTGTTCCTCCTCCGCGAATGGGTGCAGGCCATGGGCGCCTACCTCCAGAACGTGGTCGGGCTCACCTTCAACGTCTCCGCGTACCAGGGTGCGGCGGGCGAGGCCTGGCAGTCCTCGTGGACGACCTTCTACTGGGGCTGGTGGATGTCGTGGGCGCCCTTCGTCGGCGTCTTCATCGCCCGCATCTCGAAGGGACGCACCGTGCGGCAGTTCGTGCTCGGCGTCCTGCTCGTCCCGACCCTCGTCACCTTCCTCTGGTTCGCCGTGCTCGGCGGCACCGCCATCATGCAGTCGCTGGAGGGCCGTGACTTCAGCGGCGCCGACGGCCCGGTGGATCTCAACACCGCCCTGTTCAACATGCTCGCCGGGCTCCCCGGCGGATCGATCGCGACCGTCGGTGCCCTGCTGCTCATCCTCCTGTTCTTCGTGACCTCGGCCGACTCGGGATCGCTCGTGATGGGCATGCTCACCACCGGCGGCACGGAACCGCGGAACCGGGTGCGGATCGCGTGGGCGCTCGTGACGAGCCTCCTGGCCATCTCGCTGCTGATTGCCGGCGGTCTCGCATCGATGCAGACGGCGGCCATCATCACCGCGCTGCCCTTCAGCGTCGTGATCATCCTCATGTGCATCTCGTCGTTCAAGGCATTCGGGATCGAGGTGCGACGGGAGCAGCGGGCGAAGCGCCGCCTGTTCGCCGCAGAGCTCACCGAGAGCGTCTCAGCCGACGTGAGCGAACAGCTGTCGGATCAGGTCTCGGAGCAGGTCACGGAGCACTTCGGCACGATGACCGCCCAGCTCAACCTCCGGCAGCTCGCGTCCCCGGACGCACCGGGGTCATCGGCCGCATCCACGGAACCGCAGACGCAGGACCCGGAGCAGCGCCGCTCGAAGGACTGACCGGACGGCTCAACCGACGGGGAAGCGGTCCGAGATCCAGGCCGCTTCCTCGGCGGTCGGCGACCACGCCGAACCGGCCGCGGCGTTCGCGCGGATCTGTTGCGGAGTGGTCGCACCGGCGATGACACTCGTGAGCCCGTCCTGAGCGAGCAACCAGCCGAAGGTCGCCTCGAGCATGGAGATGCCGCGCTCGTCGCAGAAGGCCTGGTAGGCCTCGATCGCATCCCAGGGCGCCGTGTCGAGGAGGTGCTTGCGCTGGCGCATGATGCGGCTGTCGGCCGGCCCGCCGTCGCGGGAGAACTTCCCCGTGAACAGGCCGTTGTAGAGCGGGAAGTACGGGAGGAAGCCGACACCGGCGGCGCGCATGGCCGGGAACAGCTCGCGCTCCGCGCCCCGGACGAGCAGGCTGTACTCGTTCTGGGCCGAGATGAAGGCGGGGTGGCCGGCGGTACGAGCCGCCCAGTCCGCCTCGGTCAGCTGCCAACCGGCGAAGTTCGAGTGGCCGGCGTAGCGGATCTTCCCCTCCTGGACGAGCTCGTCCAGGGCCGCGATCGTCTCCTCGATCGGCGTGAACGGGTCGGGGGTGTGCAGCTGGTACAGGTCGATCCAGTCGGTGCCCAGACGGCGGAGCGAGCCCTCGACCGCGAGCCGGATGTAGCGACGGGAGCCCTTGGCCCCCCAGTTCGGAATCGGGCTCTCGTAGTCCACATGGCCGAACTTGGTAGCGAGCACGATCTCATCCCGCCGCCCGGCGATCGCCTGCCCGAGGAGTTCTTCGCTCAGCCCGTACTCCCGGCCGTAGATGTCCGCGGTGTCGAAGAGGGTGACCCCGGCGTCGATCGCCGTGTCGACGACGGCTCGCGTGCCGTCCAGGCTCTCGGTGACCGTGCCCTCGCGTCCGAAGTTGTTGCAGCCGATACCGACCGCTGAGACGAGGAGGCCGCTGCGACCGAGTGGGCGATAGTTGAGATCAGACATGCATCCAGGCTAGCCCGAGCGTCCTCCACAGGCACCCGTCGGCCCCCGACGCCGCGGCCAGGCCCACGCGACGCATCGCGCCGATCACGGGCTTCCTACGCTCGGTGCATGACCACACACCTCACCATCACCGATCCCGTACTCCCCTGCTCCGTCATCGCCGACCCGACCGCCGAGGGCTTCCTCAGGATGCCGACACCGGTGGGGCGGATCGAGCTCCGCTCCGTCGACGACGCGGTCTCAGCCGTGCGCTTCGAGCACCACGGGCGACTCCCACTCGACGGGGTGGACGAACGCCCCACCGCGGTCCTCCTCGACGCCGCGGAGCAGATCGACGAGTACTTCCGCGGACGACGCACCGTGTTCGACCTCCCGCTCGTCACGACCGGCACGCCGTTCCAGCAGGCGGTCTGGTCGGCACTCGGCGAAGTGCCGTTCGGCGACACCATCGGGTACGGCGCCCTTGCGGCCGCGGCCGGTGCCCCGCAGGGCGGCCGGGCGGCCGGCCAGGCGGTTCGGGCGAACACCATCGCGCTCCTCATCCCCTGTCATCGCGTCCTCGGAACCGGGCGGATCGTGACGGGCTATTCTGGCGGAGACGGACCGGCCACCAAACGCTGGCTCCTCGACCACGAAGGGATCCCGTACCGCCGATGAGTCCAGCCTCCCCGACCATCGTCGGCACCGACGGCCTGACCCGCTGCGCCTGGGCCGGGACGGACGCGGAGTACCAGCGCTATCACGACGAGGAGTGGGGCGTGCCGCTCCACGGACAGCGGCAGGTCTTCGAGAAGATCAGTCTCGAAGGGTTCCAGGCCGGGCTCTCCTGGATCACGATCCTTCGGAAGCGACCGGCGTTCCGGGAACGGTTCCACGGCTTCGACCTCGACGCCGTCGCAGCCATGACGGAGGCGGATGTCGAGAGCCTGCTCGATGACGCCCGGATCATCCGCCACCGCGGGAAGATCAACGCGGTCATCGGCAATGCCCGCACCGCCGTCGAGCTGGGCGACGACCTGGACGAGCTCCTCTGGAGCTTCGCTCCCCCGCCACGGCCCGCGCGGTTCGCCCAGTGGACCGAGGTCCCCGCGGTGACCCCCGAGTCCACCGCACTCAGTGCCCACCTGCGGAAGCGCGGCTACCGCTTCGTGGGCCCGACGACGATGTACGCCCTCATGCAGTCCGGAGGCCTCGTCGACGACCACCTCGTCGGCTGCTGGCGCTCCGACAGCGCTCCCTGATCCGGAGGGGTCAGACGACGAGGGCGAGCTCGGTCGCTCGACCGTCGTCGGCACGGGCGTGGACGTCGAGCACCCATCCGGTCGATCGCGCCCAGTCGAGCAACGAGTCGACATCAGGGTGGTCGACACCGGCCTCCAACACCGCGCGGGTGAACCGGCCCTTGCCCTGCTTGTTGAAGTGGTTGAGCGCGCGGCGGCGGCCATCGTCGCCGACCGTGAGCACACGCAGGTAGACGGCCCCGACGCGGGCCGGCAACGGCCCGAGCGCCGCGTAGCCTTCCGAGCGCAGGTCCAACAGGACACCCGGGACGACGTTCAACTCGCGGGCGACGGGCCCCGCCCAGTGCCGCTTGAGCACGAACCCCGGGAGCCTGGAGTCGTGGGAGAGCCGATAGGCCGGAATGGGATCGAGCGCGCCGACCGGGCCGAGCAACGCCGAGTGCACGACCAGGTGCTCAGCGGCGAAGCGTCGCGCGTCCGCTGAGAGCGTGTCTGCTTCGAGCGCGTCGTACAGCACCCCCGTGTACCGGTCGATCGCCGGCATCGTCGCGGACGTCGCCGCCACGCGGTTGCGCTGGACCTCACCGAGCTGCTTGGGACCGAGCTTCAGGGCCTTGACCGTCGCGGTCTCATCGGCAGCGAGCGACACCAGGGCGTCAACGACATCGTTCCGGGACGAGGAGAGCCCTGGAAACCGCAGCAGGGCGGTGTCCAGGGCTCGTCCGTCGCCGCCGTCCCGCTTCGTCTCCGAAGGGGGAAGGAGGATCAGCACCGAATCAGGAGCTGGTCACGAGCGTGGCGTTGCCGGCCACGACGGTGACGGTGTTGTTCTCGACCGACAGGAAGCCGTCTTCAGCGTTCGCGACGATCTTCGAGCCGTCTTCGAGCGTGACACGGACCTCACCGGCGGCGAGGATGGCCAGCATCGGCTCGTGGCCGGGCAGGATACCGATCTCGCCGTCGACGGTCTTCGCGATCAACTGGCGTGCCGGGCCCGACCACACTTCGTGGTCGGCCGCGACGACGCTCACGGTCAGAGGAGCGGAGGCCATGACTAGCCGTTCTCCTTCTGGATCTGAGCCCACTTCTCTTCGACGTCGGAGATGGCACCGACGTTGAAGAAGGCCTGCTCGGCCACGTGGTCGAACTCACCCTTGGCGATGGCGTCGAACGACTCGATCGTCTCCTTGAGCGGAACGGTCGAACCCTCGACACCGGTGAACTTCTTCGCCATGTAGGTGTTCTGCGAGAGGAACTGCTGGATCCGGCGCGCACGCGACACCGTGATCTTGTCTTCCTCGGAGAGCTCATCGACACCGAGGATGGCGATGATCTCCTGCAGTTCCTTGTTCTTCTGGAGGATCTGCTTGACCGTGGTGGCGACGCGGTAGTGGTCGGCACCCAGGTAGCGGGGGTCGAGGATACGGCTCGTCGAGGTCAGCGGGTCGACGGCCGGGTACAGACCCTTCGACGCGATCTCACGGGAGAGCTCGGTCGTCGCGTCGAGGTGCGCGAAGGTGGTCGCCGGTGCCGGGTCGGTGTAGTCGTCGGCGGGGACGTAGATCGCCTGCAGCGAGGTGATCGAGTGACCACGCGTCGAGGTGATGCGCTCCTGGAGGAGACCCATCTCGTCTGCGAGGTTCGGCTGGTACCCCACGGCGGACGGCATACGACCGAGCAGGGTCGACACCTCGGAACCGGCCTGGGTGAAGCGGAAGATGTTGTCGATGAAGAGCAGCACGTCCTGCTTCTGGACGTCGCGGAAGTATTCCGCCATAGTCAGCGCGGAGAGGGCGACGCGGAGACGCGTTCCCGGCGGCTCGTCCATCTGGCCGAACACGAGGGCCGTCTTCTCGAAGACACCCGCCTCTTCCATCTCGTGGATGAGGTCGTTGCCCTCACGGGTGCGCTCACCGACACCGGCGAACACCGACACACCACCGTGGTCCTGCGCGACGCGCTGGATCATCTCCTGGATGAGGACGGTCTTGCCGACACCGGCACCACCGAACAGACCGATCTTGCCACCGAGGACGTACGGCGTCAGGAGGTCGATGACCTTGATGCCGGTCTCGAACAGCTGCGTCTTCGATTCGAGCTGGTCGAACGACGGCGGCTGGCGGTGGATCGGCCAGCGCTCGGTGATCTCGATCTGCTCGCCGGGCTCGGCGTTGAGCACCTCGCCGATGACGTTGAAGACCTTGCCCTTGGTGACGTCGCCGACGGGCACCGAGATGGGCGAACCCGTGTCGGTGACCTCCTGGCCGCGGACGAGGCCGTCCGTCGGGTTCAGGGCGATGGCGCGCACGAGGTCGTCGCCGAGGTGCTGTGCGACCTCAAGCGTGAGGACCATCGTCTGCTCGCCGATCACGACGCTGGTCTTCAGGGCGTTGTAGATGCCCGGGATCGCGTCGTGCGGGAACTCGATGTCGACGACCGGGCCGGTGACGCGGGAGATGCGGCCGACGGCGCCGGCCTTCACCTCTGCAGCGCCCTGCTCGGCAGTTGCGGTGGGAGTCATGTTCTTCTCTTCTCTGTCTCTACAGATACGTGTGCGTGTTGCGATGACTAGGACGAGAGCGCGTCTGCGCCACCAACGATTTCGGAAATCTGCTGGGTGATCTCGGCCTGCCTCGCGTTGTTGCGGAGGCGGGTGTAGTCGGTGATGAGCTTGTCGGCGTTGTCGCTGGCCGACTTCATAGCCTTCTGCGTCGCGGCGTGCTTCGCGGCGGAGGACTGCAACAGCGCGTTGAAGATCCGGCTCTCGATGTAGTTCGGGAGCAGTGCATCGAGCACGCTCTCGGCATCCGGCTCGAACTCGTACAGCGGCAGCACAGCGGTGTCGGTGGGCTCCTCGACGCCTTCGACGACCTCGAGCGGCAGGAGACGGACGACCTCGGGGGTCTGCGTCATCATGCTCACGAGGCGGTTGTAGACGATGTGGATCTCGTCGACGCCACCCTCGGAGGCGTCCGTGAGGAACGCCTTGAGGATGGACTCGCTGATCTCCTGCGCCGTGGCGAAGTCGGGGTTCTCCGTGTTGCCGACCCACTCCCCTGCAGCCTGCATCCGTCGGAACGTGAAGTAGGCGACGGCCTTCCGGCCCACGAGGTAGTGCGTGACGTCCTTACCCTGGCTACGCAGGAGCTCGGTCAGCTCGGCGGCCTCACGGAGGACCTGCGAGTTGAAGGCGCCGGCGAGGCCTCGGTCGGATGCGAACACGACGACCGCAGCCCGCTCAACCTTCTCCGGCTCGGTCGTGAGCACGTGGTCGACGTTGGAGTACGTCGCGACGGCGGACACGGCACGAGTGATCGCACGAGAATAGGGTCCGGATGCCGCCACCCGCGCCTGCGCCTTCTGGATGCGCGACGCGGCGATGAGCTCCATCGCCTTCGTGATCTTCTTGGTCGTCTGCGCAGACTTGATCTTCTGCGTGTAGACCCGGAGTTGAGCGCCCATGGACTAGCGGCGACCCTTCACGATCTTCTCCTGGTTGACGTCTTCAACCGGGAGCTCCTCGACCTGCTCCGAACCGAGGGCAGCGCCCTCGCCCGTCTGGAACTCGAGCTTGAACTGGTCGACAGCGGCATCGAGCTTCGAGACGGTGTCGTCGTCGAGCACGTTCGTGTCGCGCAGCGTGGTGAGGACCTCGGTGTTCCGACCCAGGTAGTCGAGCAGTTCGCGCTCGAAGCGGAGGACGTCCTCGACCGGGACGTCGTCCAGCTTGCCCTTGGTTCCGGCCCAGATCGAGACGACCTGCTCCTCGACGGGGTACGGCGAGTACTGCGGCTGCTTGAGCAGCTCGGTGAGGCGGGCGCCTCGGGCGAGCTGACGGCGGCTGGCCGCGTCGAGGTCCGAGGCGAACATCGCGAACGCCTCGAGCGAGCGGTACTGCGCGAGCTCGAGCTTCAGCGTTCCGGAGACCTTCTTGATGCTCTTCACCTGAGCGTCACCACCGACGCGCGAGACGGAGATACCGACGTCGACCGCGGGGCGCTGGTTGGAGTTGAAGAGGTCGGACTGCAGGAAGATCTGACCGTCGGTGATCGAGATCACGTTGGTCGGGATGTACGCCGAGACGTCGTTCGCCTTGGTCTCGATGATCGGCAGACCCGTCATCGAACCGGCGCCGAGTTCGTCGGACAGCTTCGCGCAACGCTCCAGCAGACGGGAGTGCAGGTAGAAGACGTCACCCGGGTAGGCCTCGCGTCCCGGCGGACGACGGAGGAGGAGGGAGACGGCACGGTAGGCCTCGGCCTGCTTCGACAGGTCGTCGAAGATGATCAGGACGTGCTTGCCCTCGTACATCCAGTGCTGGCCGATGGCCGAACCGGTGTACGGAGCGAGGTACTTGAAGCCGGCCGGGTCGGACGCAGGCGAGGCGACGATCGTCGTGTACTCGAGCGCGCCGGCCTCTTCCAGCGCACCCTTGACGGAGGCGATGGTCGAGCCCTTCTGGCCGATGGCGACGTAGATGCAGCGGACCTGCTTGTTGACGTCGCCCGACTCCCAGTTGGCCTTCTGGTTGATGATGGTGTCGATCGCGATCGCGGTCTTGCCGGTCTGGCGGTCGCCGATGATGAGCTGGCGCTGGCCACGGCCGACGGGGATCATGGCGTCGATCGCCTTGATGCCGGTCTGGAGCGGCTCGTGAACCGACTTGCGCTGCATGACGCCGGGAGCCTGGAGCTCCAGTGCGCGGCGGCCGGTGCTGGCGATCTCGCCGAGGCCGTCGATCGGGTTGCCGAGCGTGTCGACGACACGGCCGAGGTAGCCGTCGCCGACGGGGACCGAGAGGACCTCGCCCGTGCGGGTGACGTCCATGCCTTCGACGATCTCGTCGAACTCACCGAGGACGACGACGCCGATCTCGTGCTCGTCGAGGTTCAGCGCGAGGCCGAGGGTGCCGTTCGCGAAGCGGAGGAGCTCGTTCGCCATGGCGCCCGGGAGGCCCTCGACGTGGGCGATGCCGTCAGCGGCATCGATCACGCGTCCGACCTCGGTGGCCGCGGCGGTGCCGGGCTCGTAGGCCTTGACGAAGTCCTTGAGAGCATCCCGGATCTCGTCTGGGCTGATCGTGAGTTCTGCCATCATGTTCCTTTTGGTTGTGGAACCCGGGGGTTCCGAGAGGTGCGATCCGTCAGGATCAACGTCTTGAGTTGTGGAGACCGTCGGGCCGGTCCCCGCGCTGCACGGGCCGTTATCCGGCCAGTTGCAGACGGAGGTCGTTCAGTCGGGCAGCGAGGCTGCCGTCGATGACGTCGTCCCCGAGCTGCACGCGCAGTCCACCGACGACGGCGGGGTCGATCACCTGGTTGATCTTCACCTGACGGCCGTAGGCCGTGGCGAGGTGGCGCTCGAGGCGCTGGAGCTGCGACGCCTCGATCGGTGCGGCTGCCGTGACCGTGGCGACCGCGAGGCCCTGCTGGTCGGCGACGATGCCTGATGCGTACCGGAGCAGTTCTCCGATCCGACGGTCTCGCGGCTGCTGCACGAGCTGACCGACGATGCTGACGGTCTGCGGGCTCGCCTTGCCCGCGAGGAGGGACGCCGCCAGGGCGCCCTTCGCAGCGGACGAACCGAGCTTGCTGCTGAGCGCGAGTTCGAGCTCGTGGTTGCTCGACACGAGCTTCCCGAACTCGAACAACTCGGCCTCGATGTCGCCCTGCGCACCGGCGGAGATCGAGGCGGCCCGGAGGCCGAGCTCCTCGATGCCTGCGAGCAGGTCGGTCTCGCTGGACCAGCGGCCGGAGACGACGGTCTGCAGCAGGCCGAGCGCCTGCGCGCTCAGCTGGGTGCCGAAGATCCGCTCGACGACGGTGCGCTTGGCACCGGCGTCGGCTGCGGGGTCGCTGAGCGCCGCGCTCAGGTGGCTCGAGCCGCCGATGGCCCGGCCCGCTGCGAACAGTCCGTCCGCGGTGGCCAGATCGGCCCCGGCGCCGAGGGCGGCGAGGGCCTCCTTCGACGAGGCGAGTGCTTCTCTGGTCGCGCTTCCCATTACTTGGCTGCCTTCTCCGACGCTTCGAGGTCCGCGAGGAACCGGTCGACGACCGCCGTGGCCTTCGCGTCGTCGTTCAGCGTCTCGCCGATGACGCCACTGGCGAGGTCGAGCGCGAGCGTGCCGACCTCGGCACGCAGCGACACGACGGCCGCCTGACGCTCGGCTTCGATCTGTGCCTGAGCGCTCGCGGTGACGCGAGCGGCTTCGACCGTGGCCTGCTCCTTGAGCTCGGCGAGGATCGTCTGACCCTCGACACGAGCCTGCTCGCGGATGCGGCCGGCTTCCTGACGGGCCTCGGCGAGCTGAGCGTTGTACTGCTCGAGCGCCGCTTCGGCCTGCTTCTGCGCTTCATCGGCCTTGGCGATGTTGCCCTCGATGGCCGCTGCGCGGTCGTCGAGGAGCTTCTGCACCTTGGGCAGGACCAGCTTCCAGAAGAAGCCGAGGATGATGATGAAGACGACGGCAGACCAGACGATGTCGTAGACCGCTGGGATGAGAGGGTTCGTCGGAGCGCCCTCTTCAGCAGCGATGATCACTGCATCAAACATCTTGCCTCCTTCGGAGATGTGAAAGGGGGCTTAGACGAAGATGAAGTAGGTCGCGATGCCGATGAAGGCGAGCGCCTCGGTGAAGGCGATACCGATCCACATGAGGACCTGGAGACGACCACCCAGCTCGGGCTGACGCGCGGTGCCTTCGATCGTCTTGCCGACGACGATACCCACACCGATGGCGGGGCCGATGGCTGCGAGACCGTAACCGACCGTCGCGATGTTTCCTTCAAGGGCGGCGAGAACGGTAGTTGCGTCCACGTTTGTTTCCTTCCGTTGGGTGAGACCTGGCGGGTGCCGGGCTCGATTAGTGCTCTTCTGCGACCGCGAGCTGGATGTAGACCGCGGTGAGGAGGGTGAAGACGTAGGCCTGGAGGACTGCGACCAGGAGTTCGAAGAGGGTGAAGACGAGGCCGAAGGCCAGCGTCCCGACACCCATCAGGGCGAACCATCCGCCGAGGTTCACGATGAAGAACTGCGTCGCCGCGAAGAACAGGACGAGGAGCAGGTGCCCGACGATCATGTTCATGAGGAGTCGGAGCGTCAGCGTGAGCGGGCGGATGACGAAGGTCGAGATGAGCTCGATCGGCGTGACGATGATGTACACCGGCCACGGCACCCCGGAGGGGAAGAGGGAGTTCTTGAAGAACTTGCCCGGGCTCTTCTTGATACCGGCGTAGATGAAGGTGACGTAGGACACCAGTGCGAGCACCAACGGGACACCGATGACCGAGGTACCGGCCAGGTTCAGCCCGGGGATGATGCCCGTCAGGTTCATCGCGAGGACCATGAAGAAGATGGTCGTCAGGATCGGCAGGAACCGGAGGCCGTCCTTCTTGCCGAGCAGGTCTTCCGCGATGTTGACGCGGACGAAGCCGAGCCCCATCTCGGCGAGGCTCTGCGCGCGGCCGGGGACGAGGCGCATCTTGCGCGTCGACAGCCAGAAGAACAGGAGGAGGGCGATCACCGCGATGAACCGGATCAGGATGACCCGGTTGATCGCGAAGGGCGTGCCCTCGAAGAGGATGATGTCGGGGAAGAACTCGTCGATCGACGGACCGTGGAACTCGCCATCTTCGGCGGCCATCGGTGCGATCAGGTGCACGGCGTTAGCGAACAGCACGTATCTCCAGTTTCGGGGGCGTGGAGCAGAGCTCTCGCGGCGACGAACAGGGGGGATGTCTCCTCGCCGCACGCCGAAGCGGTGCTAGTGGGAGGATTCGTTGACGAGTCTAGCAAGGAAACCCGGCCCCGACGAACCCAGGGGTGGTATTCCACGGCTATATTCCGAGCTGGGACCTCGGCTGTGCCTCGGATACCGGTTCCGGCATGCTCCCGCGCGACCTGGATGCGTCCGCAGCGTCAGCCCTGGTCGGAGTCCTGCGGCGACGCCTTCGGGAGGATGTCGTCCGAGACGTAGGGCACCCGCACCTTCGCCGCCACGACGGCGTCGATCACGAGCGATCCGACGACACCGACGATGACGCTCCCGAACAGGATCGGTGCGTTGACCCACGGCTGGTCCTTCAGGATGAAGCCGAGCACGAGGAAGATGACGAACTTCACGAGCCAGCTGCCCATCACCACCCCGAACAGGATGCCGACGAAGAACTCCTGGCCGGACCAGCGGTTGGCGAAGAGGATGCTCACCGAGGTGATGCCGAGGAACACGAGCGCCATCGCGGTGCCGATGAGCGCACTCGTGAGGCCGCGGGAACCGTCGACGCTCCAGCCGACCACTCCCCCGACGACGGCGATCACGAGCGCGAGGAGCGCGCTGTACCGGAGTGCCGTGCGGAAGACCCGGTTGGCGCTCGCGTGCGAGCCGGCCTGGGCGGGAGGAGTCATGGGTGCTGGTCCTTCTTGGCGAGAGAGTCGAGGGTGTCGAGGGTGTCGCCGCTCACGGGCGCCTCGGGGTCGCGCTGCCCGGAGGCCTCGTCGAGCCGATCGTACAGCGCCGACCCGGGAGCGCCCTCCGTGCCGGCGGCCACGCGCTGCGCGAGCCGGTCGGCCCGCCTGCGGCGACCGATCGGCAGGAGCGTGAACGCCGTGCAGGTGACGACGCCCACGGTGACGAAGAGCACGGCCAGCCAGGTCGGGGCCGCGAAGAACGCCAGGCATCCGACGGAGATGACGACCGTCCAGCCGTAGAAGATGAGGACGGCGTGCACCTGGCTGTGACCGAGGTCGAGCAGCCGGTGGTGGAGGTGCATCCGGTCGGCGCTGAACGGCGACTTGCCGGCGCGGAGACGACGGAGGACGGCCAGCACGAAGTCGGCGAGCGGCACGACCAGGATGGCGAACGGCAGCAGGATCGGGATGAACGCGGGCAAGAGTTGCGTGCGGCCCAGGGCAGCCGGGTCGACCTGGCCGGTCACGGCGGCTGCGGAGGTCGCCATGAGCAGCCCCACGAGCAGCGCACCGGCATCGCCCATGAACAGTCGGGCGGGGTGCCAGTTGAGCGGGAGGAAGCCGAGGCACGCACCGACGAGGATCGCGGCGATCAGCGAAGCGAGGTTGAAGTAGTCGCTCGCCCCGGTGGAGGTCACGAGCAGCTGGGTGTAGACGAAGAACACGGTGTTCGCGATGACGGCGACACCGGCGACGAGCCCGTCGAGTCCGTCGACGAAGTTGATCGCGTTCATCACGAGCACGATGGCGAAGACCGTCATCGAGAAGGACACCCACGACGAACCGACCGTCAGTCCACCGATGGGTAGGGAGTAGATCTGCACACCGAGCCAGGCGACGAGCCCTGCCGCCATGAACTGCGCGGCGAGCTTGATCATCCAGTCGAGGTCCCACAGGTCGTCGGCGACACCGATGCCGACGATGAACAGGGCGGCACCGAGGATCGCCAGCACCGGCTCCGGATCGGCGAACACGAGGTCGAAGAAGGGCAGCTGCCAGGCCACGCCGAACGCGACGAGGATGCCGATGAACATCGCGACCCCACCGAGGCGCGGCGTCGGCGTCTGGTGGACGTCCCGTTCGCGGATCGGCGGGTGGAGACCGTACTTCACACCGACCCGCCGCGCGAGGTGTGCGAAGCCGAAGGTGATGCCCGCGCTCACGACGAGCACGATGAGGTACCCGGAGAACTGGTTCATGGTTCGCGCGGCTCGGGGAGCAGATCGCCCACCACGCCGCGGATCGCCTCGCGGGAGACGGCTCCATCGCGCAGGACGACGATCCGTTCGTCGGCCGTGCCGAGTCGGGTCGCGTCGATGATCGTCGACGACTGCTCGCCGCTCTCGCCGCCGTCGAGGTAGACCGAGACCGAGTCGCCGAGCATCTCGAGCGCGGCAGCGGCGGAGGTGGCGGCCGGTCGGCCGGTGAGGTTCGCCGAGGAGACCGCGAGCGGGCCCGTGTCCTGCAGGAGTTCGAGGGTCACCGGGTTCGACGGCATCCGGAGCGCGACCGTACCGGCGGTCTCGCCGAGGTCCCAGGCGAGCGACGGCTGGGCGTCGAGCACGATGGTCAGGCCGCCGGGCCAGAACGCCTCGACCAGCCGGTGCACGGCATCGGGCACGGACGCCGCCAAGGCCTCGAGCGTGTTCACACCCGAGACGAGGACGGGCGGCGGTGACTGCCGGGTCCGACCCTTCGCGTCGAGCAGGCGCTGTACCGCGGCCGGCGAGAACGCGTCGGCGGCCACCCCGTAGACCGTGTCGGTCGGGAGCACGACCAGCTCACCCCTCGCCAGGGCCGTCCGCGCCAGGCGCATCCCGGCGAGCAGCTGCGCGTGATCCTGGCAATCGAAGGTCTGCGGCATGTGGTGGGTCCTGGCTGAACGGGGCCGCCGATCGGTGATCAGTCGGCCGGATGATCGGGGTGACGACGCTCAATCATAGCCTCGGGCGTCTTCCGAGCAGTCTGGGCAGGCACAGGTAGACGGCGAGGACGAGCAGGATGCCGAGGACGGCGAGGACCTGGAAGGGCCAGGCGCCGGTCGCGACGACCACCCCGAGGAGTCCGGTGGCGAGGGTCGCGACGCTGACGACGGCGGTGGACCCGAGGTGACCGAGTCCGCCGGCGGCGAGACGCTGGTACACGTGGCTGCGATGTGCCTCGTGCAGCGGCTCCCCCCGCCGCCAGCGCGCGATGATCGTCGTCCCGGTGTCCGCGACGTACACGAGGACCGGGCCGATCAGCGCGACGAAGGAGATACCGCTGAAGGCCGCGTAGATGGCGACCGCGACGAGGGAGCCGCCGAGGAGGTAGCTGCCGACGTCGCCCAGGAACATCCGGCGCCGAGCGAGGTTCCACGGCAGGAACCCGAGGAACGCGGCCGCCACGACGAGGCCGGCTGCCGTGACGCCCGGGAGACCGGCCACGGCGCCGAGACCGGCGTAGAACCCGCCGACGACCGTGCCGTGCATCGAGGAGATGCCGTTGACGCCGTCCATGAAGTTCGCGATGTTCGTGTAAGCGACGAGTGCCAGGATCCCGAGCGGGATCCACCAGAAACTCGCGGCCATCGACACGACGAGCACCCAGGTCGCCACGAGTCCGAGCACGACCTGCAACCCGAAGCGCACCCGGACGGGGAGTCCGCGGACGTCCTCCACGGCTCCGATGGCAGCGTTCACGACCGACACGGCGGCGACGATCCAGAGCGGCAGGCTGTGGAGCAGGACCGCCGCCGTGCCGAGACCGACGGCGACCGCGACGGCGACGCCGATCCCTCCCCCGCGGATCGTCGGGGTGACGTGCATGGATCGGTGGTTCGGGGTGTCGACGACCGACCGACGGATGAGGATCGGGCGGATGGCGAGCTGGGACAGCAGGCTCACGACGAGCGCGAACACCCCCGCCAGGATGGCAACCGTCATTGCACCAGGTGGTGGGTGCCGGCGCCCTCGTCGGCGATCGTCTCCCGCCAGACGGCGATGTCGAGCAGTGCCGGGTCGAGCGGCTGGATCCGCGTGTGCGAGACCTTCGGGTGCTTCGAGCGGTCGGCGATCTCGTCGGTGTCGATGAGGACCTCGTGCAGCTTCTCGCCGTGCCGGAGACCGGTGTACACGATCTCGACGTCCTTGCCGGACGCGGCGATCATGCGCTTGGCGACGTCGAGGATGCGGACCGGACGGCCCATGTCGAGGATGAGGACCTCGCCCGGGTCGCCGATCGCGCCGGCCTGGATGACGAGCTTCGACGCTTCGGGGATCGTCATGAAGAAGCGGGTGACGTCGGGATGCGTGACCGTGACCGGACCGCCGGCCTCGATCTGGGCGGTGAACGCCGGGATGGCGGAGCCGCGGCTGCCGATGACGTTGCCGAACCGGACCGAGAGGTAGCGCGCGTCGGTCTCCTGGGCGCTCATCCAGGCGGTGAGCTTCTCGGCGATGCGTTTGCTGTAGCCGAGGACGGTCGTCGGGTTCGCGGCCTTGTCGGTCGAGATGTTGACGAAGGTGCCGACGCCGACGGCCCGCGCCGCGTTCAGCACGTTCAGGGTGCCGAGGACGTTGTTCTTCCAGGCCTCGTCGGGGTACTGCTCGAGCATCGGAGCGTGCTTCAACGCTGCCGCGTGGAAGACGACGTCGGGACGGCGGTCCTCGAAGATCTCCATGAGCGACGGGAGGTCGCGGATGTCGGCGAGCACGACCTCCTTGGTGTCGAGCAGACCGTGTCCGGAGATCGAGAGCTGCGTGGTGTGGAGCCCTGTCTCGTCGCGGTCGAGCAGGACGAGCTCCGCCGGACCGAACTGGTTGACCTGCCGGGCGATCTCGGAGCCGATGGATCCGCCGGCACCGGTGACGAGCACGCGCTTGCCGGTGAGGTACCCCGCGATGCTCTCGACCTGCAGGTCGACGGTGTTGCGGCCGATGAAGTCCTCGACGTTGAGGTCGCGCAGGCTCGGCGCGCTCTCGCCCGTCCCGGGAGCCAGCATCGTGTCGATGGGCGGCACGACGAGCACCCGGAGCTTCGCCTCGTCGGCTCGCTCACTGACCTGGCGGATGAAGTCGTTGTCGACGTCCGCGATGCTGATGATGAGCGCCTGCGCCCCGGTGCGCTTGACGGCCGCCACCAGGTCGGCTCCCGTGCCGACCACGGCGACGGAGGCGATGCGGAAGTTGCGCTTCGAGGGGTCGTCGTCGATGACACCCACCGGGAGGTAGGGCGACTGCGGGTCGCGCATGAGCCGAGGGATGATCGACATCCCGAGCGCACCGGCTCCGTAGACGAGGACGCGCTGCGCCTCGATCGGCCGGCTGCGGCTGTCGACGAAGAGTCGCTTGACGTAGCGCGTGATGCCCATGAAGACGATCGCGAACGGGAACGCGATCACCGTGGTGGACCGTGGAACCCCCCACGCGACGCCGAACACCGCGTTGACCGCGATGAGGATCGCGGTGACGATCAGCGCGACGACGATGAGCTGTTTCGCCTCGTAGAAGCTGCCGAAGCTGTGCAGGCCGTGGTAGTAGCTCCACAGGTAGGCCACGACGAGCTGGGCGACCACAGCGATGACGCACAGGAGGACCGTCCCCACGAGGGCCACGCGCTCGTACTCGAGCTCGAACCGGACGAGCTGGGCGACCACGATGGCGAGCACCCAGCACAGTGCGTCGAGGGCGGTCTTCGCGGCGAAACGAGGACCGGGCGCCTGCGTCCATCTACGGGGGGCGTCGGGGAGCGTGGAGGTCATAACGTGTCGATCCTACCGATCGCCGGCTTCGCGTTGGCTGCGCACGGACTGCGCGTCGGGGCCGGGCGCACCGCGCTCCGCGGCGAGCGCTGCGATCGAGGACCGGAGACCGTCGTCCGTCGCCGTCGGCATGCGCTCGTGCCCGAGTGCACCGAGCAGTCGGGCTCCGGAGACGCGGTAGTCCTCGGTGAGCTTCGCGAGACGCCCGGAGTTGAGCGGCACGGCGGGGACGCGATCGCCGACGGCGGCCGCCAACCGCACGAGGGCCGGTGGGAGCGCCAGGCGACGGACCCGGCGACCGGTGACCTCGCCGATGAGGGTGACGAGGTGCCCCGTCGACACGGGCTCGTCGTCGGCGACGAGGTAGACACCCGTCGTGACGGCGGGCGTGTCGATGATGCTCGTGATCGCCCACGTGAGGTTCTGGATCGACACGAAGCTGCGCTCGTTGCGGAAGGCGTCGAGCGGGTACGGGATACCGCGGGACAGCAGACCGAACAGGAGGCGCAGGTTGCCCTTGTCCCCCGGCCCGTGCACCATCGTCGGACGGAGGACGATCGTCCGGCGACCGGCGGGCGGTTCGACGGCGAGCAGGAGCCGCTCGGCTGCGAGCTTCGACTTCCCGTACGCGGTCACCGGGTGGGGCTCGGCGGACTCGTCGAGCACGCCGTCGACCGTCGCCTCGTTCACCGCGGCGACGCTGCTCAGCTGGATGAAGGTGGCGGCGTCCGACGCCAGGAAGGCGACGTACGCGCGTTCGGCGAGGTCGGTGTTGATCCGGCGGTACACCTCGGGAGAGGCGGTGCCGTCGAGGTCGTGCGCCTTCCCGGCGAGGTTCACCACGACGTCGACATCCGCGGGGAAAGGCTCCCCCGTCCACCCGCGCAACGAGAACGGCACGACCTCGTGTCCGGCCGCCTCGAGGACGGGGACGAGGTTCGTCCCGATGAAGCCGGTCGCACCGGTCACGAGCACCCGGCTCATCGTCCGAACCATCCCCACGTGCGGAAGTACACGAAGGCCCCCTGGATCGAGTACCACATCAGCTTCCGGTTGTGATGCGAGCCCTTCGCGAAGTGGTGGTGGATCGTCGCGCCGGGGTAGTACGCGGTCCGGGACACCTGGAGGAAGCGACGGGTGAGGTCGGCGTCCTCGATGTACATGAAGATCCGCTCGTCGAAGAAGCCGACGCGGTGCAGGGTGGAGGTCCGGAGGAACATGAAGCAGCCCGAGAGGTAGGGCACGTCGAACATCGTCTTGTTGTAGTCGTGCGCCGGGTTCTCGTCGATGTCGCGGTACTCGTAGCGGGCCATGCGCTTCGCGACGAGTGGCTTCAGCGGACCGGGCAGGAACCGGCGGGCGAACAGGTCGAAGACGGAGGGGTTCCGCTTCACCAGGTACTGGAGGGATCCGTCGGGGTACAGCACCTTCGGCATGACGTGCCCGACCTCGGGGTGCTCGAGCATGAACTCGTGGAGCTGCTCGATCGCCTCCGGCTCGAAGTACACGTCCGGGTTGACCACCATGTGGAACTTCGAACGCCCGAGGACCTTCGCGATCGCGAGGTTGTGGGCGGCGCCGAAGCCGGGGTTCGAGGGGTTGTGCAGGTACTCGACCCGCGGGTCGGCCACGAGGTCTCGGAGCTCGTCCGTCGGCGAGTTGTCGACGAGGTACAGCGTCTCGACGAGCGGGCTCCCGAGGGTCGAGTCGATGGCCGCACGCAGCTTGTCGCGATCGTTCCGGTACATGACGATGCAGGCGGTCACTGGACGGTCCACGGTTCACCCTCTCCGGCGGCGGGGACGGCACCGCCGAGGCACGACGGACGTGGGCCCGACGCGCCTGGTCAGTCTACGTGCTGCCCGCGTCCGGTCCTGGGAGCCCGGGGCCGCATACTGGAGTGGTGCCAGAGCGTGTGTTCTTCTTCGACTGCGACAAGACCCTGTACGACTACGACTTCCGGAAACGCCTCCCGGCGCTCTCCCGGTTGACGGGCGTGAGCCAGTACCGGCTCGCGAAGCTGTGGTGGGTCGGCGGGCATGAGGCCGCGGCCAACATCGGTGAGTACCCGACGAGCGACGACTATCTGGCGGTGTTCGCCGAGGTCACCGGGTACCCGCTGTCCCTCGAGGAGTGGCGCGAGGCCCGCGCGGCGGCGATGACGCCGGTTCCCGGCGTCCTGGCCACCCTCGCCCGTACCGCGACCCTCGGCACGGTCTCCCTGCTGTCGAACAATCCGATCCCGTTCCGGGACTCCTTCGCGCGGCTGGCTCCCGAAGCCGCAGCCCTCCTCGGAGAGAACGACCTCGTATCCGCCGTCCTCGGAGCGGAGAAACCCGAGCCCCGTGTCTACACCCGCGCGCTCAGCCGGTACGGCGTCGCACCCGGCCGCACCATGCTCATCGACGACTCCGCGGCGAACTGCGCGGGCGCCGAGGCCGTGGGGATGCACGCGTTCCAGCTGACGAAGGACGCCTCAGGCGCCTTCGACGTCGCGGGACTCGACGCCGCGGTCGACGCCTTCGTGGCGGCCACACCCTGACTCGGCCCACCGGGCGGTACGTCCCACCGGCCACCGAACCGAACCACCGGTCCCTGAGCCGACCCATCGGTCCCTGAGCCGACCCATCGGTCCCTGAGCCGACCCATCGGTCCCTGAGCTTGTCGAAGGGCGGCGGATCCACGGCTCGGACTCGCCCTTCGACAGGCTCAGGGACCGGAAGAGGGGCCTCCGGAGCGGAGAAGCTCGGGCTCGCGACGCGTCAGCGGATCGCGATGGTGGTGCGGTCGCGGGTGGTGAGGTCGCGGTGGGTCGCCGCAGCGTGCCAGCCGTCGGCCGTGAGCAGCTCGCGGATGGCCTGCCCCTGGAGTTCACCGTGCTCGATGATGAGCGTGCCGCCCCGGTGGAGCAGGCGCTGCGCGGTGGCGGACACCTGACGCACCACGTCGAGACCGTCCGGCCCGCCGTACAGCGCGGCCGAGGGGTCGTGGAGACGCACTTCGGGATCGCGCGGGATCGCGTCGTCCGGGACGTACGGGGGGTTCGAGATCACGACGTCCACCGAGCCGTCGAGCTCGTGGAAGGCGTCGGCGAGGTGCTCGAAGACGACGGTGGCGTTGTCGGCACCGGATTCGGCGAAGTTCCGTCTCGCCCAGATGAACGCCTCGACCGAGTTCTCGGTCGCGTAGATCGCCGCGTTCGGGACCTCGGTCGCCATCGCCAGCGCGATGGCTCCACTGCCGGTGCCGAGGTCGACGCCGATGGGCCGAGGGATCGGCACGGCCCGGAGCGCGTCGATCGCGAACTGCACGACCGACTCGGTCTCGGGGCGCGGGACGAAGACGCCCGGTCCGACCGCGAGTTCCATCGAACGGAACGCGGCGCGACCGGTGATGTGCTGCAGCGGTTCGCGCGCGGCCCGACGCTCGACCAGCTCGGCGAACACGGTGCGCTCTTCGGCGTCGAGCACGCGACCGGTGATCGCCGCGGCCTGCACGGCACCACGACCGAGACCGAGCACGTGTCCGAGGAGGAGCTCCGCGTCGACGTCGGGTGACGGCACGGCTGCGCGGGTGAGGATCTCGACGGCGTGTCGGCGCGCGAGTTCGACGGTCGCAGGGTGGCCGGCGGACGGGGTGTCTGCGGCGGCGGCGGAAGGGGTGCTGGGCATGAGCGAGGTCATCATCTGGGGCGGCCTGGTCGGGTGGGCCGCACCGAGCCTACCCCACCGCCTCGGCGCGGCCGCGGGCCGGCAACCCTCGTCGTCCCACGGGACCCCGCCGATCGACCAGGTCGTAGGCTGAACCGAGCCCCGTTCGAGGAAGAGGAACACCGTGACCGGCACCGTCTACACCGACATCACCCAGGCCTACGGCCGCACCCCGCTCGTCCGTCTGAACCGTATCGCCGAGGGTGTCGAAGCGACCGTCCTGGCGAAGCTGGAGTTCTACAATCCCGGATCGAGTGTCAAGGACCGTCTGGGCATCGCGCTCGTCGATGCGGCGGAGGCCTCGGGCCAGCTGCAGCCCGGAGGGACCATCGTCGAGTCGACGAGCGGGAACACCGGCATCGCGCTCGCCCTCGTGGGAGCCGCGCGCGGCTACCGGGTCATCCTCACGATGCCGGCCTCGATGAGCAAGGAACGCCGGACCCTCCTCCGTGCCTACGGTGCCGAGCTCGTCCTCACCGATCCGACCAAGGGGATGGCGAACGCCGTGCAGGAGGCGCAGCGCATCGTCGCCGAGAACCCCGGCGCCGTCTGGGTCAGGCAGTTCGAGAACGAGGCGAACCCCGCCATCCACCGGCGGACGACCGCACCCGAGATCTGGGAGGACACCGCCGGCACGGTCGACGCGTTCGTCGCGGGCATCGGGACGGGCGGGACGATCACCGGCGTCGGCGGCTGGCTCCGCGAGCACAACCCGGACGTGCAGATCATCGCCGTGGAACCCGCGGACTCCCCGCTGCTCAGCGAGGGTCGCGCCGGTGGACACAAGATCCAGGGCATCGGCCCGAACTTCGTGCCCGACATCCTCGACACCTCCTTGTTCAGCGAGATCATCCCGGTCGAGACCGACACGGCCTACGCGACGGCACGACGCCTCGCGACCGACGACGGCATCATCGGCGGCATGTCCTCCGGCGCCGCGGTGTGGGCGGCCCTCGAAGTCGGCCGTCGGCCGGAGATGGCCGGCAAGACGATCGTCGTCATCATCCCCGACGCGGGCGAGCGCTACCTGTCGACGACGATGTACGACGACCTGCGCGACTAGGCTCGACGCATGGGAATGCTGTCGCGGGTCCGCGAGGACATCGGTGCCGCACGCGCACACGATCCGGCGGCCCGCGGCACCATCGAGATCGCACTCAGCTACTCCGGCCTGCACGCCGTCTGGGCGTACCGGCTACACCATCGCCTGTGGCGGCGCGGCTTCCGCACCCTCGCCCGGTTCGGATCCCAGTTCGCCCGGTTCCTCACCGGGATCGAGATCCACCCGGGCGCCCGGATCGGCAGGCGGTTCTTCATCGACCACGGCATGGGCGTCGTCATCGGCGAGACGGCCGAGGTGGGCGACGACGTCATGATCTTCCACGGCGTGACCCTCGGCGGGAAGAGCCGCGGCGTCGGCAAGCGCCACCCGACGATCGGTGACGGCGTCGCCGTCGGTGCCGGGGCGAAGATCCTCGGGCCCATCCTGATCGGTGCGGGGACCATCGTCGGCGCGAACGCCGTCGTCACCAAGGCGTGCCCACCCCGCAGCCTGCTGCTCGGCGTCCCGGCGGTCGAGCGCCCGCGCGGGAGCGGCACGCACGGTCTCGCGTTGCTCGATCCCGAGTACCACATCTGATCCGCGCGAGGTGAGGCGGTCCGTCGTCCACGCCTCCCCCGGACGACGATCTCCCGCATCCCACCCGCACCCCGTTCCTCGAGAGGTCCCCATGAGTCTCATCCGCCTGCACGACGTCACCGTCCGGTTCGAGGAGCGCCCGGTACTCCGCGACGTCTTCTTCCGGCTCGAGCCAGGCGACCGGGTCGGGCTCATCGGCCGGAACGGCTCCGGCAAGTCCACCCTCCTGAAGCTCGCGCTCGACCAGCTCCAACCGGACTCGGGCACCGTGACCATCGAGGACGGGACGCGGATCGGGTACTTCTCGCAGTTCTCGGAGCTCGACGGCAGCGCCACCATCACCGAGGTCCTCGAAGGACTCTTCGGTCACATCCACGCCATCGAGGCGGAACTCGCATCCATCGACGCCGCGATCGCCGCCGACCCGAACGACCTCGACCGGATGACGAAGCTCATCGAACGGCAGGCCGAGCTCTTCGAGGAGATGGAGCGCCAGGACGGCTGGGACTACCAGCGCCACATCGACACCGCCCTCACCACGCTCGGCTTCGACACCGCTCGCCGCGTGCTCCCCATCGACTCGCTCTCAGGTGGTTGGCGCAACCGCGCGGCGCTCGCGAAGATCCTCCTCGAGCGCCCGGACGTCCTGCTGCTCGACGAGCCGACGAACTTCCTCGACGTCGCGGGGGTCGAGTGGCTCGAATCCTGGTTCGGCTCGTTCCGCGGTGCGGCGATCGTCGTCTCGCACGACCGGACCTTCCTCGACGCCGTGGTCACGCGCATCGTCGAGGTCGAGAACTTCCACCTCCACGAGTACCCCGGCAGCTTCGACGAGTACGTCGTCCAGAAGCAGTTCCGGCTCAAGAGCCTCGAGGCGCAGTTCGTCCACGAGTCCGAACTGCTCGCCTTCGAGGCCGAGGGCATCTCGGACCGTCGCGAGGCGGCCAAGGCCGCCGGGAAGAAGGACCTCTCCTCGCAGCTGGCGAAGATCAAGAAGGCCAGGCCGCCGCGTCCGGTCGACGACATCATCACCGACATCTACGGCGGCCTGCACATCAAGGACACGCTCTGCCGGATCCAGGGGCTCACGAAGGCCTACGGCGAGCACACGCTGTTCGATGGACTCGACCTCGAGATCGGCCGCCGCGAACGCATCGTCGTCCACGGGCCGAACGGCGCGGGCAAGTCCACGTTCCTCCGGATCCTCGAGGGCGACGAACGCCCCGACGCCGGTCACGTCACGTGGACCGGCGGGGTCCGATACGCGTCCTACAACCAGATGGTCGACGAGCTGGACCTCACCGACACGGTCGCGCACGCCGTCGGCGCCATGCCCGACAGCCTCGCCTTCGCAGCGACGAAGAAGTCGGTGAACCGCTTCCTCGGCATGTTCCAGTTCTCCGACGCCGACCTCAAACAGAAGATCGGCATGCTCTCGGGTGGGCAGCGCGCCCGCGTCGCCATGGCCCAGTGCCTGCTTTCCGGAGCTTCGGTGCTCCTCCTCGACGAGCCGACGAACCACCTGGACCTCGCGAGCACGCAGGTGATGGAGCGCGCACTCGTGCACTTCCCCGGCGCCATCGTCGTGGTCAGCCACGACCGGTTCTTCGCCGACAAGGTCGCGACGAAGCGACTGCGCATCGGCTGAACGACGAAAGCGCAGTCGTGGTCGTCATCCGAGCGGGATGACGGCCACGACTGCGCTCACGAGTCCTAGTCCTGGTCGCCGATGTCGGCCAGGCGCGCTTCCTCGTCGGCGGTGATCGCCGATTCGATGATCGGCCCGAGCGCGCCGTTCATGACCCCGTCGAGGTTGTACGCCTTGTACCCCGTCCGGTGGTCGGCGATGCGGTTCTCGGGGAAGTTGTAGGTGCGGATGCGCTCGGAGCGGTCCATGGTGCGGATCTGCGTCTTGCGGGCAGCGCTGTCGAGAGCGGCCTGCTCCTCCTGCTGACGCGCGAGGATGCGGGCGCGGAGCACACGCATGCCGGCCTCACGGTTCTGCAGCTGGCTCTTCTCGTTCTGCATCGACACCACGATGCCGGTCGGCAGGTGGGTGATGCGCACCGCGGAGTCCGTGGTGTTGACCGACTGACCGCCGGGGCCGCTCGACCGGTAGACGTCGATCTTCAGGTCGTTCTGGCTGATCTCGACCTCCTCCGGCTCATCGACCTCGGGGAAGACGAGGACACCCGTGGTGGAGGTGTGGATGCGGCCCTGGGACTCGGTGGCCGGGACGCGCTGCACGCGGTGCACGCCGCCCTCGTACTTGAGGTGCGCCCAGACCCCCTGCGACGGGTCGGTCGCGTTCGACTTGATCGCCACCTGGACGTCCTTGTATCCACCGAGGTCGCTCTCGGTGCGTTCGAGGAGCTCGGTCTTCCACCCCTTGGACTCCGCGTAGTGCAGATACATCCGGAGCAGGTCGGCGGCGAAGAGCGCGCTCTCGGCGCCGCCCTCGCCACCCTTGATCTCCATGATGACGTCGCGGCCGTCGTCGGGGTCGCGCGGGATGAGCAGACGGCGGAGCTTCTCCTGGTTGGTCACCAGCAGCTCTTCGAGCACCGGCACCTCCTCGGCGAACGCCTCGTCCTCCTTGGCGAGTTCCCGAGCGGCGTCGAGGTCCTCCTGCGTCGCCTGCCAGGTGTGGTAGGCCGCGATGATCTTCGACAGCTCGGCGTAGCGGCGGTTGATCTTCTTCGACCGCGCGGGGTCGGCGTGGACCGCCGGGTCGGCGAGCTGATCCTGGAGATCCTTGTGCTCGGCGACGAGCGTCTCAACTGATTCGAACATCGTTCTCTTCCTTCATCACCATCATGCGGCACCGGGGGCGAAACAGGACCGACCCCACCCGTTCCCGATGCCGGTGCGGCGCGGGTACGGATGGGGTCGGTCGGGAGCGCTAGCGGTGGTTGTTCTCGTGTCCGTGGCTGTGCGACGTCGGTGCGGGCATCGACTTCTGCATCTGGACGAGGAACTCCACGTTGGACGTGGTCTCCTTCAGCTTGCCGAGGACGACCTCGAGGGCCTGCTGCTGGTCGAGGCCGGCGAGGGCACGACGCAGCTTCCAGGTGACCTTGACCTCGTCGGGGGCGAGCAGCATCTCCTCGCGGCGGGTCGAGGACGCGTTGACGTCCACGGCCGGGAAGATCCGCTTGTCGGCGAGCTGGCGCGAGAGCCGGAGCTCCGAGTTGCCGGTGCCCTTGAACTCCTCGAAGATGACCTCGTCCATCTTGGAACCGGTCTCGACGAGCGCGGTCGCGAGGATCGTGAGGGATCCGCCGTTCTCGATGTTGCGAGCGGCTCCGAAGAAACGCTTCGGCGGGTACAGCGCCGCGGCGTCGACACCGCCGGAGAGGATCCGACCCGAGGCGGGTGCGGCCAGGTTGTAGGCACGACCGAGACGCGTGATCGAGTCGAGCAGCACGACGACGTCGTGGCCGAGCTCGACGAGACGCTTGGCGCGCTCGATCGCGAGTTCAGCGACCGTCGTGTGGTCCTCGGCCGGACGGTCGAAGGTGGAGGCGATGACCTCACCCTTCACCGTGCGCTGCATGTCGGTGACCTCTTCGGGACGCTCGTCGACGAGCACGACCATGAGGTGGACCTCAGGGTTGTTGATCGAGATCGCGTTGGCGATCTGCTGCAGGACGATGGTCTTCCCGGCCTTCGGCGGGGCGACGATCAGGCCGCGCTGGCCCTTGCCGATCGGTGCGACGAGGTCGATGATGCGCTGCGTGAGCTTCGTCTGCTCCGTCTCGAGACGGAGGCGCTCCTGCGGGTACAGCGGGGTCAGCTTGCCGAACTCGACGCGGGCGCCGGCCTCGTCGACGGACAGGCCGTTGACGGAGTCGACCTTGACGATCGCGTTGTACTTCTGGCGGCTGCTGCTGTCGTTGTCGCGCGGCTGACGGATGGCCCCGACGACGGCGTCGCCCTTGCGCAGGTGGTACTTCTTCACCTGGCCGAGCGAGACGTAGACGTCGTTGGTGCCCGGGAGGTAGCCGGAGGTGCGCACGAAGGCGTAGTTGTCGAGGACGTCGAGGATGCCGGCGACCGGGATGAGGACGTCGTCCTCGGCGATCTCAGGCTCGACGTCGTCGTTCTGCACGGATCCGCGACGCTTGCGGTCGCGGTAGCGGCTGCGGCCGCCACGACCCTCGGAGTCGTCGCCCGGTGCACCCTGGTTGCCCTGACCGCCCTGGTTGCCGCGGTTCTGCCCCTGCTGCTCCTGCTTGGCGTCGGCCTTCTGGCCGGCGTCGGCGTTCTGGCCACCGGTGTTCTGGTTGCCGTTGTTCTGGCCGCCGTTGTTCTGGTTGCGGCCTCGGCCACGACCGCGGCGCCCACCGGACGACTGGCCGTCCTGCTGCTCGCCGTCCTGGGTGTCGTCGGCGTCCGTGTTCGCGGCGTCGTCGTTCGAGTCCTGCTCGGAGGCGTTCTGTGCGGCGCGGTTCTGCTCGCCGCCGGCCTGCTCGCCGGTGCCCTGCTCAGCCGTGTTCTGCTCGGCGTCGTCGGCGTTGCGGTCGCGATCGCGTCCGCGACCACGGCGGTTGCCGCGCGAACGCCTCGGCGTCTGCTCGGGGGTCGTCTCGTCGGCGCTCGGCGACTCAGCGGTCGCGGCGGCGTCATCGGACTGCTCGGCGGGAGCCGCGTCGGCCGGAGCGGACGGTGCCTCGGCCTCGACCGGGGCGGGTGCGGCAGCCGGCGCAGCCGGTGCCTCGACGACGGGGGCGCCGACGATCGGGGTCGCGTTCGGGGCGACGGTGGCCGTCGTGGCCCGGCGGGACTTGCGTCGCGCCGGCGGGGCCGCCTTCTCGGCACCGAAGGCCTGGTCGAGCGCGAGGTCGAGCTCGGGCAGCTTGGACTGCACCGGTGCCTCCGGCGCGACTTCGAGCGCGGAGACCGACTCGATGACGTCGGCGGTCTCGGTGGCCGCGGCGTCGGTGTCGGTGTCGGTGCTGTTCTGGATGGTCTGGATGGCTTCGACCAGCTCGCCCTTGCGGAGCTTCGAGGCTCCGGCCACTCCGAGAGCGGCGGCGAGACGCTGCAGGTCGGCGACCTTGAGCGTCTTCGGGTCGGCATCCAGCGAGACGCCTGAGGCGCCTTCGTTGACGTCTGTCACGTGTGTCTTCCTTCCCTTGCGTCGAGACAGAGCTGTCTCGCGCAGGCGGCGATCGCACCGGAATCCTGTGCGGCGGGTGGGTGATGTTCACACGACGCAGAGCCTGTGCGGATAGCCCGGTGCGACGACCCGGCGGAGCGCTGCTCAGCAGGATGGAAACACGGTGGGACCCGAACAGACGCGATCAATTGGTGCGAAAGCGATGATTGTGCGGAATTGCCCCGGAAGCCGGTTACGCCGAAGAGGCGGGGTGGGCCGGGTGCCCTCCCACTGTAGCACCCTTGAAGTCGACCGCGAGCATGAGCGACTGCCACGGGGTGGTGGCGTGCTCGGCGACCAGCGCGGTGGCTTCGAGGCGTCGTCCGGGATCGTCCGCGAGGACGAGGATCGACGGGCCGGCGCCGGACACGACGGCGGCGAAGCCGTGCTCACGCAGCAGCGTGATGAGGGTGTTCGTCTCGGGCATCGCGGCGGCGCGGTAGCTCTGGTGGAGCCGGTCCTCGGTGGCTGCGAGCAGGAGCTCGGGGCTCTGCGTGAGCGCGGCGACGAGGAGCGCCGAACGCGAGACGTTGAACGCCGCGTCGGCGTGTGGCACGTTGGCAGGCTGCAGGCTGCGGGCGAGTTCCGTGGACATCGTGTGCTCGGGGACGAGCACGAGCGGCGAGACCCCGCGGTGCACGATGAGCTTCTTGTGCTGCGGGCCGTCGTCCGTCGTCCACGCGATCGTCAGGCCGCCGAACAGCGCCGGAGCGACGTTGTCGGGGTGACCCTCCATCTCCGTCGCGAGCCGGAGGAGGTCGTCCGGTCCGAGCTCGACCCGACCCTCGAGGAGCCCCTTCGCCGCCATGATGCCGGAGACGATCGCGGCGCCCGAGGAACCGAGGCCGCGGCCGTGCGGGATGACGTTCCGCGCGACGACGTCGAGACCGGGGAGGTCGTGGCCGTAGGCACGCAGGGCGTGGGCGATCGCGGTGATCACGAGGTTCGACGCGTCGGTCGGCACCTCGCCGGCACCGACGCCGATGACCTCCACGAACACGCCCGGCTCCTCGCGGACCGTGACGGTCAGCTCGTCGTACAGGGCGAGCGCCAGACCGAGCGTGTCGAAGCCGGGTCCGAGGTTGGCGGTGGTCGCCGGCACCTTCACGGTGACGGTGCGTCCGATCGCAAGCGGTTCGGTGTGACTCATAGGGATGCCTGCAATCTGGTGAGAGGTCGGCGAGCGACGCGGTCGGTGGTCGTGCGGTTCGGCACCTACTCGGCTCCTTCGACCCGGAGCACGGACACGACCCGCTCGACGTGGGCGTTCGAGGCGAGCTGCTCGACGGTGGCCGCGAGGGCCGATTCGAGCGCCCGGTGGGTGCCGATGACCAGGGTAGCGGTCGACAGCGTCCCGTCCGAGGAGGCCACGGACTGCTGGAAGGTCTCGACCGAGACGCCGCCGTCGCTGAGGATCCCCGCGACCGCGGCGAGCACGCCGGGTTCGTCCGCCACCTCGAGGGTGACCTGGTATCGCGTCGTGACGCGGCCGATCTCGAGGACCGGCAGGTCGGCGTGCGTGGACTCGCCGACACCGGGGCCGCCGGCGACGTGACGACGGGCCGCCGAGACGAGGTCGCCGAGCACCGCGGAGGCGGTCTCCTTGCCACCGGCGCCGGCGCCGTAGAACATCAGGCTCCCGGCGTTCTCGGCCTCCACGAAGACCGCGTTGTTGCCGCCGTGTACGGCGGCCAGTGGGTGCTCCCGACCGATGAGTGCCGGGTAGACGCGGGCGGACAGGCCCTCCTCGCCGGTGGTCTCGTCGACGATCCGCTCGGCGATCGCCAGCAGCTTGATGACGTAGCCCTCGCTGCGGGCGAGGTCGACCTGCGCCTTCGTGATGCCGGTGATGCCCTCACGGTGGACGGCCTCGACGGGGACGGTGGTGTGGAAGGCGAGACTCGCCAGGATGGTCGCCTTCTGCGCCGCATCGTAGCCCTCGACGTCGAGGGTCGGGTCGGCCTCGAGGTACCCGAGCTCGCTCGCGACGGCTGCCGCGTCCTCCATCGTGTCGCCGAAGCGGTCCATCCGGTCGAGCATGTAGTTCGTGCTGCCGTTGACGATGCCGAGCACCCGGTTGATGCGGTCGCCCGCGAGGCTCTCCCGCAGGGGTCGGATGATCGGGATCGCCGCGGCGACGGCCGCCTCGTAGTACAGCTGGGCGCCGACCTGCTCAGCGGCGTCGAACAGTTCCGGGCCGTGGGTCGCGAGCAGCGCCTTGTTGGCGGTGACGATGTCGGCACCGGCGTTGATGGCCTGCAGGATGTGACTGCGCGCGGGCTCGATGCCGCCGATGAGTTCGATCACGATGTCGGCGCTCAGGATGAGCTGCTCGGCATCGGTCGTGTACAGCTCCTTCGGCAGGTCGACGTCGCGAGGTGCGTCGACGTCGCGCACGGCGATGCCGATGAGCTCGAGGCTCGCTCCGGCGCGGGACGCCAGTTCGTCGGCGTGCTCGAGCAGCAGACGCGCCACCTGCGAGCCCACCGATCCGGCGCCCAGGAGGGCGACCTTCAGTCCGCGGTATTCGATCATTCCGTGTCCAATCCCGCATCGCGGCTGAGGAGGTCGTGCTCGGTCTCGCCGCGCACGATGACGCGGGCCGCGCCACCCGACACGGCGACGACGGCCGGGCGACCGAGGTAGTTGTAGTTGCTCGCGAGGGACCAGCAGTAGGCCCCGGTCGCGGGGACGGCCAGGAGGTCGCCGTCGCGGACGTCCGCCGGCAGGTAGTCGGCGTTCACGACGATGTCGCCCGACTCGCAGTGCTTGCCGGCGATCCGGACGAGCGCGGGGGACGCGTCGCTCACGCGATCGGCGATCCGGACCGTGTAGTCCGCGCCGTACAACGACGGCCGGGCGTTGTCGCTCATCCCGCCGTCGACGCTGACGTAGCGGCGGACGGCCGTCTCGCCCTCGTCGTTCCAGGCGACCACGACGTCCTTGATCGTGCCGACCTCGTAGAGCGTGATGCCGGCGCCGCCGATGATCGCGCGTCCCGGTTCGAAGGCGAGCTTCGGGATCCGGACGCCGTGGAGGTCTGCCGCAGCCTGGACACCGGCGAGGATGTCCGCCGCAAGCTGCTCGATCGGCGTCGGGTCGTCGGCGCTGGTGTAGGCGATGCCGAAGCCGCCACCGAGGTTGAGCTCGGGCACGGGGCCGCCCTCGAGCAGGCGCGCGTGCACGGCGAGCAGACGGGCGGCGGATTCGGCGAACCCGTCGGACCCGAAGATCTGCGAGCCGATGTGGCAGTGGAGTCCGAGGAAGTCGAGCGAGGCGTGCGACCGGATGCGCGCGACGGCGTCGGCGGCGTCCTCGAGCGGCAGGCCGAACTTCTGGTCCTCGTGGGCGGTCGCGAGGTACTCGTGCGTGTGGGCGTGGACGCCGCTGTTCACGCGCAGGCGCACCGACTGGACCCGGCCGGCGCGCTCGGCCGCTGCGGCGACGCGGTCGATCTCGGTGAGGCTGTCGAGCACGATGGCACCGATCCCGACGCCCACGGCTCGCTCGATCTCCGCGACCGACTTGTTGTTGCCGTGGAAGCCCAGCTGGGCCGGATCGGTTCCGGCGGCGAGTGCGACGGCGAGCTCTCCGCCGCTGCAGATGTCGATGCGGAGGCCCTCCGCCGTCATCCACCGCGCGACCTCGACCGAGAGGAACGCCTTCCCCGCGTAGTAGACGGCGACACTCGTGCCGCGGGCGGCCGCCTCGCGCTCGAATGCCTCCCTCAGCGTGCGGGCGCGGGCACGCGCATCGTCCTCGTCGACGACGTAGAGCGGCGTGCCGAAGCGCTCCTGGAGCGTGCGGACGTCGACGCCGCCGAGCTGCAGGAGGCCGTCAGCGTCACGGGCGGCCGACGCCGGCCACACGGCCGGATCGAGCGCGTTCGGATCGACGGGCTCGGCGAGCCAGTCGGGGGCGAGGGGGTTTCTGGCCACGGGGGTGTCCTGAGTCCTGTTGAGCGGAAAAGGAGGTTCTCGTTGGGCGAGCGGACCCGGTTTGGCCCCTGAAGCACCGATTTGTAGAGCACCGAAGAAGGTGGATGC
Source organism: Plantibacter sp. CFBP 8775 (assembly GCF_014839505.1). Lineage (NCBI taxonomy): Bacteria > Bacillati > Actinomycetota > Actinomycetes > Micrococcales > Microbacteriaceae > Plantibacter > Plantibacter sp. CFBP 8775. Next base: position 207,976 of record NZ_JACYNV010000002.1, read on the forward strand.
GTACGGCCCGGTGGTTGGTGATCCCGGTCGTCCGCACCCATCGTCGCTCGGTTGGAACGACTGTGGTGGAACACGGGCCGCAAGGCCCGACGGCACACCTCACCGCCCGGTCGGAGCAGTGGGTGTGTGGAAAGTCTAGCGAGACGTGCGTGCCCGTGCAGCATCGTGACGTCGGGTGGCTCGCTCCCCTCCACCGCTGGGTGGCGGGGCGAGGTTCAGTCGCAGCTGCCGAGCGTCTGCAGCGACGCCTCGTCGAGTCGGAGCGTCGTCGACGTCAGGGTGGCGGTCGCCGCCTCCGGCGTCACCGCGAGTCCGTCGAGGTCGACCCCCTTCGGCAGGTACTGGGCGACGCAGATGCTCGGCGGGTCGCCCTGCAGGAAGCCGGTCACGAGCGCCCGTAGGTCGATGACGCCGAGGAGGCCGGTGTCGACGTTGACGGACGTCGGCATGAGGTTCACGCGGTCGGCCGTGGTGGTCGGCGCCACGGAGAAGTCGTACGGGATCGTGAACCCGAGGACGGTCGCCTCGCCTGCGTACCCGATCTCGTCGTCGCCGAGGGTGAGCGTGCCCGGGAGCCCGGCCGTCTTGGCGAGTTCCGCCGCTCCGGCAGCATCGATCGTGATGGTCGCTACCACTCGACCGATGGTCTGCTCCGGGTCGAGGGGGACCCTGTCCGCACTGACCCGGAGGTCCAGCGGGACGCCGTCGACGCTCGCATCCGGTGCACGCAGGTCGACGTGCTCGAACGTTCCGGTGAGGTACTGGGCGATGACCGAGGCACCGCCGATCGACACGGCGACGTCCGCATCGACGTTGTCCGGCAGGCTCTGCTCGATCTGTGTCGCGACGCGCTCCTCGGCGACGCCGCGCACGATCGTGTCGGCGATCAGGAACGCGCCGACGAGGACGACGAGCACCCCGACGACGATGACGATCGGAAGCCAGGGACGCCTGCGCTTACCCGACGGTTGCTGCTCACTCATGTTCCGAGGGTAGCGAACCGTCGTCTCCGTGGACGCGTCAGCAGGCCTGGTCGAGCTCGACCTCCGGCATGTCGAGCACCCTGCCGCTGAATCGCTCCCAGTCGGCGGCCGAGGTGGGGTACAAGGCAGCCAGCGTGAACCCCTCCAGCTCGGTGAGGTTCGAGTCCTCCAGGGAACTCTTCGTCAGGACGTCCGGGGAGGTGAATGCCGCACGAACCGGGTCTCCGGGGATGACGAACGCCGGCGCGACCGTCTTCCCGCCCTCGCCCCGGACGACGACGGAGAGTGCCCCGTCGATCTGCAGCGTGCTCGTACCCACCTCCTCGAGCTCGATCTCGAACGGCGCGCACTGCACCGGAGGCGAGACGATGTTCTGGAGGTAGTCCATGGTGCCGACGCTGCCGGCGTGCAGGCCGTCGGGGAACCGCAGGCGGATCGAGACACCGGACCCTTCCGTCCCGAACGGCGCGAACGCACGGAGGTCCACGGCCGACGCGGAGGTCGCGCTCGGCGTCGCGGTGCCGGGAACGCCCGAGCCCTGGCCGACACAGCCGGAGAGCGACAGGGCCGCCGCGATCACGACGACGACGAGGGACTGGCGGGACGTGAGGCTGCGCATCCTGTCACGCTACCGAAGGACTCACCGCTCGGACAGCGCACACCGGAGATCGGCGCGAGCGCAGGACCGCTCCCGAGGGACTGTCCTGTGCTCCCGCGGATCTCCTGCTGCGCGGATGCTACATCCGCTCCGGCGCGGAGACGCCGAGGAGCGCCAGCCCGTTCCGGATGACGGTGCCGGTCGCGTCGTTCAGCCAGAGGCGCGTGCGGTGCAGGTCGGTGACCGGCTCCTCCCCCATCGGGACGACCCGGCAGCTGTCGTACCACTTGTGGTACAGGCTCGCGGTCTCCTCCAGGTGCCGGGCGACGCGGTGCGGCTCGCGCAGCTGTGCGGCCTGCGCGACGATCCGCGGGAACTCCTGGAGGACGCCGAGGAGCGCCGACTCCGTCTCGTGGACGAGCAGCTCCGGTGCGAAGGCGCTGCGATCGACCCCGGCCGAGGCGGCGTTGCGCGCCACCGAGTTCGTGCGGGCGTGCGCGTACTGGACGTAGAACACGGGGTTGTCGTTCGTCCGGCTGCGGAGCTGCTCCGGGTCGAGGGCCAACGGCGAATCGGCCGGGTAGCGACCGAGCGAGTACCGCAGGGCGTCCGTCCCGATCCAGGCCTGCAGGTCGTCCAGCTCGATGATGTTGCCGGCGCGCTTGGAGAGTCGGGCGCCGTTCACGCTGACGAGCTGCCCGATGAGCACCTCGATGTCGCGGTCCGGGTCGTCTCCGGCCGCACCCGCGAGGGCCTTCAGCCGGTGGACGTAGCCGTGGTGGTCGGCGCCGAGCAGGTAGATCTTGTGCTGGAAGCCGCGGTCGCCCTTGTTCAGGTAGTACGCGGCGTCGGCGGCGAAGTAGGTGTAGACACCGTTGGAGCGACGGATGACGCGGTTCTTGTCGTCGCCGAAGTCCGTCGTGCGCACCCAGACGGCGCCCTCCTCGTCGAACACGTGCCCCTGCTCGCGCAACCGGTCCACGGCCTGGTCGATGAGGCTCGTGCCGTCCTCGCCCGTCGCGTGCAGGGTGCGCTCGCTGAACCAGACGTCGAAGTGGACGTTGAAGCGCTCGAGGGACGCGCGGATCTCACCGAGCTGCAGGGCGTAGGCGCGTTCCCGCGCGACCTCACGGGCGTCCGGACGCTCGAGGAGGTCGGGGATCTCGGCCAGCACGGTCTTCGCGAGGTCGCCGATGTACGCCCCGGGATAGCCGCCCTCAGGCGTCGGCTCACCCTTGGCCGCGGCGAGGATCGAGTCCGCGAAGGTGTCCATCTGGTTGCCGGCGTCGTTGATGTAGTACTCGCTGACGAGCGTCGCACCGGACGCGCTCAGCACGCGAGCCAGGGAGTCGCCGAGCGCGGCCCAGCGCGTGTGGCCGATGTGCAGCGGGCCGGTCGGGTTGGCCGAGACGAACTCGATGTTGATGGTCTGACCGGCGAGGCTGTCGTTGCGGCCGAACGCGTCGCCGGCGTCGACGATCACCTTCGCGAGCGCACCCGCGGCAGCGGCGTCGAGGCGCACGTTGATGAACCCGGGGCCGGCTACCTCGACCGAGGCGACACCGTCGACCTGCACGAGCGCGTCGGCGAACTCCTGCGCGAGCTCGCGCGGGTTCGCCCCCACGCGCTTCGCGAGCTTCATCGCGATATTGCAGGCCCAGTCGCCGTGATCGCGGTTCTTCGGACGCTCCAGCACCACGTCGTCGATCGACACCGCGACCTCGTCGGTGATGCCCGCCGCCTCGCGTCGTCGTTCGACGATCGGAACGACGATGGCGTGCAGGGCGGAGGCGAGGTCTTCAGGAGTCACGAGGAGCGATTCTACCCGGGCGCGTCGCACCGGCGACACGGTGGGCCTCGGGGGCGACCGTCAGGCGAGCACGACCGCCTGCGCGGGGTCGTCGGCGGGCAGGACGTCGATCAGGGCGTCGATCCGCATGTCCTCGACGGTCACGTTGCCGTGATGGTTGCTCAACCAGGCCACGTCCGCGGCGTCGCGTCCGGTGGCGATGCGGACGAGCGACTGACGCGGTGCCAGGCCCGTCGCGTCGACCACGTGCCAGGCGCCGTCGACGAAGCCCTCGGCCACCGCGTGGAAGTCCATGGGGACGAGACCCGGGGCGTAGACCGCGGCGTACCGGGCCGGGATGTCGAGCGCCCGAAGCATCGCGATGGTCAGGTGCGCGAAGTCCCGGCACACGCCACGCCCCGCGGCCAGGGTCGACACCGCACTGTCCGACACGGTCGTGGAGCCGGAGACGTAGGAGAGGTGTCGTCCGACCCAGGCCGCCACCCACGGCAGCACCTGCAGACCGCCGGACACCGTGCCGTCCTCGTGCAGGCGACGGTGCTCGAGCAGGTAGCCGAGCTCGGAACGCGCGAGCGAGAACAGCGCGTCCGACTCGCAGTACCGGCTGGGACGGAGGTAGGTCACGGTCTCCAAGGCGTCCACGGGACGCGGCACGGCCTGCCCGACGACCACCGCCTCGTAGTCGACCTGCAAGCGGCCGGGCTCGGCGATGACCCGGTGGAGTCGTGTGTCGTCCGGACCCACGATCTCGGTGACGGCGCACGGGCCGTCCGAGGAGTGCACCTGCAGTCGCTCGCTCGCCAGCGGGGTGCCGCCGGCTGCAGCGATGGAGAAGATGAGGTCGGCTCGATCGTGCACCCGCAGATCGAGCGACGCGGTCAGGGTGCGCTGCATGACCTCATTGTTCCACGCGACGGGCGACGCGGAACCCGCACGCCTCCGGTACCGGCGTGGGTCCCGACTCTGGTAGCTTGGACACGTTCCGCCTTCGTAGCTCAGCGGAAGAGCGCTTCCCTCCGGAGGAAGAAGTCGCTGGTTCGAATCCAGTCGAGGGCACCATCACCATCTCGCGAGGTCCTGCTTCGCATCGCTCCGACTCCGGAACGCGGGGGCCATGCACCGAGCCGATCCCCTCCCGCAGCCGACGGTCCGCTTCCTGCGCTGGGCCAGCGCCGCTGAGCTCGACCTCGCCGGCACGGCCGCCCGGCTGGACGCGTCCGCCCGTGACCGCCTCGACACCTCCTCCGCTGCCGCGGCCCGTCGGTTCCTGTTCGGTCGCGCACTGCTCGTGCGCACCGTCGCGGAGACGATCGGCACCGGCCCCGAGCGGATCGAGGTCACGGCGGTCTGCCCGGACTGCGGTCTCGCGCACGGACGACCACGGGTGCGCTTCGGAGACCGGACCGTCCACGTGAGCGTCTCCCACACCGCCGACGCCTCCGCTGTAGCGGTGTCGATCGAGCACCCCGTCGGTGTCGACGTCGAACGGCTCGACGCGGCCCGGTTCGCCGGCGTCGAGGACGTCGCCCTCACCCCCGCGGAACGGGAGCAGTGGCAGCGACTGCCGGACCGACGACGCCTCCGGGCGCTCGCCGAGCGTTGGACGGCGAAGGAGGCCGTGACGAAGGCCCTCGGTACGGGCCTCACGACCGATCCCGCGACGATCGACCTCGGGCCGGATGCCGCACCACACGTCACCGAGACCGCGGGCCACCGCTTCGTCGTCGACCACCCGGAGCCCGTGCCGGGATTCGTCGTCGCGACTGCCCTCCTGCTCCCCTGACCCGGTTCAGCCGACGGGGAACGGCGGGAGCGCCTCCTGGAAGAGCCACGCGTCGAGGAGCGGCTCGACCGGTGCCGGCGCATGTCGATCGGCCGTCCGGATGAAGTCGTCCGTCGACACGCTCGAGTGCCGGAAGGACGCCACCCAGTCACGCAGGAGGTCGAAGAACGCCTCGTCGCCGAGCAGTCGACGCACGGCGTGCAAGGCGATCGCGCCCCGCTTGTAGACCCGGTCGTCGAACATGTCCGCGGGTCCCGGGTCGCCGACGACGAGGTCCTGCGGTGCCCGTCGGAGCGCCGCGTAGTGCGCCCGAGCACAGGCGTCGGCCGTCTCAGCGCCCGACTCCTCCGACCACAGCCACTCGGCGTAGCAGGCGAAGCCCTCGTGCAACCAGATGTCCCGCCAGGTGGCGATCGTCAGGCTGTTCCCGAACCACTGGTGGGCGAGCTCGTGCGCGATCAACCGCTCCGAACCGCTGACGCCGTCGACGTGGTTGCGGCCGAACACGCTCATCCCCTGCGCCTCGAGGGGGATCTCCAGCACGTCGTCCGTGACGACGACGCCGTAGCTGCCGAAGGGATAGGGCCCGAAGGCGCGCTCGAAGCACGCCAGCATGTCGACCTGGTCGGCGAAGTCATGTCGGAACCGCGCGGTGAGGTCGCGCGGCAGGTGCGCGACGACCGGCACCGTGCTCGTCGCGACCCGAGCGCTGACGGCGAGCCGCTGGTACCGGCCGATCTGCACCGTCGCGAGGTAGGCGGCCATCGGTTCAGGCTGCTCGTAGACCCACGTGGTCCGGCTCGCGCGGGCGACCCGCGACACCAGCTCCCCGGGGGCGACGACCGTGTACGCCGACGACGCCGTGACACTGATCCGGTAGGACGACTTGTCCGAGGGGTGGTCGTTGCAGGGGAACCAACTCGATGCGCCGCACGGCTGGGACGCCACGATGACGCCGTCCTCGAGTTCCTCCCAGCCGATCTCGCCCCAGGGGCTGCGCACGGGACGGGGCGCACCCGAGTACCGGACGAGCACGGAGAACTCGGCGCCGTCCGCGATGGTGTTCCGGGGCGTCAGCGTGAGCTTGCCCGAGCTGTGCGTCCGCTTCGCCTCGACCCCGTCGACCTGGACACGGGTGACGCGCAGCGCGGCGAGGTCGAGCGAGAACCGCGTGAGCTCCTCCGTCGCGACGGCGGTGAGTCGAGCCGTCCCGGACAGGGCGTTTCGGTCGACGTCGTAGTCGAGCTCCAGCTCGTACCGGACGACGCGGTAGCCACGGTTCCCGCTGGAGGGCGTGTAGGGGTCACCTGCGCTCCGCAGACGGGCGAGAGCCTCCCCCATCAGGACGCGACCTGGGGCTCCCGGTACTCCGCCGTCGTCACCTCGCGCCACGGGCCGATCGGGTTGCCGCTCCACCGGGTGCCCGCGGGGACGCGTTCGCCGCGCATGACGAGCGAGGCCGGTCCGACCGTCGCGTCGTCGTCGATCCGCGCTCCGGGGAGGATGACGCTGTGCGGCCCGAGCGTGGCGCCCGATGCGAGTTCGACCTGATCCATACTCATGATTCGATCATGGAACAGGTGCGTTTGCACAACGCAGCCCCGGTTGACCGTCGCGCCGTCGCCGAGTCGGACGAGGTCGGCCTCCGGCAGCCAGTAGCTCTCGCACCAGACCCCACGACCGATGCGGGCACCGAGCGAGCGCAACCACCAGGTGAGGGCGGGGGTGCCGGTGGCGGGTGCCGCGAACCAGGGCGCCGCGACCATCTCGACGAAGGTGTCGGACACCTCGTTGCGCCAGATGAACGAGGACCAGAGCGGGTGCTCCCCTGTGCGGATCGGGCCGACGATCACCCATTTGGCGACGGTCGTGATCCCCGCCGCGACCGCGCCGGCGGCCAGGAGCACGGCACCGCTGACGGCGATCGCGACACCGAGACCCCAGGTGTCGGCGAACCAGGCGAGCGCGAGGAGCACCAGGAGCGCGATGCCGGTCGTCACCATGACGGGGACGATGCGGCAGAGTTCCCACAGTGCGCGGGCGATCCGGAGCCGGAGCGGCGGGTCGTAGGTCCGGTCGAGATCGGCGTCGGACACCTGCCGCCGGAGTCGCATCGGTGGGCTCCCGAGCCAGGACGAGCCGGACTTGGCCTTCCGCGGTGCGGCCGACAGCACGGCGACGAGCCCGTTCTTCGGAACGTGCATGCCGGGGCCCGCCATGCCGGAGTTGCCGAGGAAGGCGCGCTTGCCGACGGACGCACCGGCGATCCGCATCCACCCGCCACCGAGCTCGTAGGAGGCCACCATCGTGTCGTCCGCGAGGAACGCACCGTCGCCGACGGTCGTCATCCGCGGAAGGAGGAGGACCGTCGACGCCTCCACGTTGCGCCCGACCTTCGCCCCGAGCAGGCGGAGCCAGACGGGCGTGAAGAGGCTCGCGTACAGGGGGAAGAGGAGGGTGCGCGCGGCGTCCAGGAGCCGCTCCGTCGCCCACACCTGCCAACCGACCCGACTGCGCACCGGGAAGTAGCCCTCGCTGAGACCGAGGCCGAGCAGCCGGACGAGGCCGATCGTGCTGATCGCCAGGACGACGAACCACACGAGGGTGGCGACGGGCACCCAGAGGAGTGCGCGCCAGGAGAACTCGAGCAGGCTGGTCGCGCCCGACGCGCCGGCCGCCACGACCGCCGCCGCCAGCACGAAGGCGAGGAACGGCAGCACCGACAGCAGCGCCGATCCCGCGCCGTACGCGAACAGCCAGCGTCGGCGACGCGGGGGTCGTTCGGTCGGCCACACCGGTTTCGCCTTGCCGACGCGGACGGCGGGCGACCCTGACCACAGGTGTCCGGAGGGGACGCGGCCGAAGACGGACGATCCTGGAGCGATCTCCGCACGCTTGCCGATCCGGGTGCCGGCGAGCAGGGTGCTGCGAGCGCCGACCGTGCTCTCGGCGCCGATGTGGACGTGGCCGAGTCTGAGCGTGTCGCCGTCGACCCAGTAGCCGCGGAGGTCGACCTCGGGCTCGATCGATGCGCGCGCCCCGATGGTGAGGAAACCGGTGACCGGCGGCACGCTGTGGAGGTCCGCGTCGGCACCGATCTTCGCGCCGAGCGCCCTGGCGTAGCCCGAGATCCAGGGGGCTCCGGCGAGACTCACCGCGCCGACGGTGTCGGCGACGCGTTCGGCGAGCCAGAGTCGCACATGGACCGAGCCGCCGCGCGGGTAGTCGCCCGGGCGGACGCCGACGAGGAGGAGCTTCGCCGCGACGACGGAGATCGCCATGCGTCCGATCGGGGTGATGACCACGAGGAACCCGAGGGCGATCCACCACCAGGAGACCATGGGGAGGTACGGGACGTCCGCGACGAGGCCGAGGACCCGACTGCCGGCGAGCAGGTACACGAGCCACCGGAGTCCGACGAGGATGAGGAGCGGGACACCCAGGAGGGTCTGTGCCCACTGGGTCGCGAGCGGCGTCGGGAGCACGGGGTCCGCGACGGCCGCCCGCCTGCGACGCTCGGGGCGTCGGCCGTCGAGTTCGGCGGCCATCGCGCCGAGTCGGGGGTGGCCGTAGATGTCGGCGACGGTGAACTCGGCGTCGCGGGTGCGGATGAGCGAGACGAGCTGCGCGGCCGCCAGGCTCCCGCCGCCCAGGCTGAAGAAGTTGTCGCTCTCGGCCGTGACCCGGACCCCGAGGACGGCCGTCCACTGCTCGGCGAGCCACGCGGCGGTGCCCGACAGGGTCGAGGCGTCCTCCCCGTCGGCGGCGTCGAGCGGCCACGGCAGCGCGGCCCGGTCGACCTTGCCGGAGGTGCGGGTGGGCAGCTCGCCGACGACCGCGAGGAGCGGGACGAGCGGTGCCGGGAGCTGCTCACGGAGGGTGTCGAGCGCCCGCTCGACGGAGAACCCGTCGCGGTCGGGCACCGCGAGGTACCCCACGAGGACGGCGTTCCCGGCGGCGGTACGCTGGACGGCTGCTGCCGCACCCGAGACGCCCGGCAGCGCCTGCAGAGCGGCCTCGATCTCCCCGAGTTCCACGCGCCGACCGCCGATCTTCACCTGATCGTCCGCGCGCCCCTGGAACACGAGTCCTGCGGCCTCGTAGCGGACGAGGTCGCCGCTCCGGTACGCCCGCGACCACCCGATGCTCGGCATGGGCGCATACCGTTCGGCGTCCTTGACGGGGTCGAGGTACCGGGCGAGTCCGACGCCGCCGATGATGAGCTCACCGACGCCGCCCTCCTCGACCGGGATGCCCTCGGCGTCGACCACGGCGAGGTCCCAGCCGTCGAGTGGCAGTCCGATGCGCACGGGCTGCTCGCCGGTCAACAGCGCGGCGCAGGCGACGACCGTGGCCTCGGTGGGTCCGTAGGTGTTCCAGACTTCGCGACCGTCCACGGCCAGCCGGGCGGCGAGCTCCGGCGGGCAGGCCTCGCCGCCGAAGATGAGCATGCGGATGTTCTCGAGGGATTCGGCGGGCCACATCGCCGCCAACGTGGGCACCGTCGACACCACGGTGATGCCCTTCGCGGTGAGCCAGGGTCCGAGGTCCATGCCGCTGCGGACGAGCGAGCGCGGCGCCGGGACCAGGCACGCGCTGTGTCCCCAGGCGAGCCACATCTCCTCGCAGGACGCGTCGAAGGCGACGGACAGGCCGGCCAGCACACGATCACCGGGGCCGAGGGGTTCCGCCTGGAGGAAGATCCGCGCCTCGGCGTCGACGAACGCGGCGGCAGAGCGGTGCGAGACGGCGACGCCCTTCGGCGTGCCCGTCGAGCCGGAGGTGAAGATGATCCAGGAGTCGTCGTCGAGTCGCGGTGGTTCGAGGACCGGGATCGCCCGGGTGCCCGGGTGGGGTGCCGCGCCCGTCGCGAGTTGCACCCGGTCGGGATCGGCGCCGTCATCGGCCGGGTCCTCAGTGCCTCGGCGCGAACGCTCGAAGACACCGCCGTCGACCAGGACGCCGACGACGGCCGCCTCACCGAACACGAGTCGTGCCCGCTCCTCCGGGTCGTCGGCGTCGACGGGCACGTAGGCCGCTCCGGTGAACAGGATCCCGAGGATCCCGAGGTAGAGGTCGCGGGTGCCCGAGGCGATCCGGACACCGACCCGGTCACCGCGGCGGACCCCGGCGGCGAACAGCCCAGCCGCGACCCGCTCGGCACTGAGGACGAGCTCACGGTAGCTGAGCGCCCCCTCCGCGTCCTCGATCGCCGAGGCCTCGGGGTGCGACGCGGCGACGTCACGGAGGATGTCGAGAAGGGTGCGCTCGGCCGGTGCGCGCACGCCACCGAGCAGGGCGGGCTGCCGCTCGATGAGGAGGGCGGTGCTGGTGTCGGCGTCCATACGCGATCCCCTGTCGTCCGGCTGTTCAGCGCCGCCAACGGTAGGCAGCGCGCATGGACGGTTGGTGAACACCAGTCAACCGCCAGATGTCGTGGAATCGTCGGCGACGCTCCGTCGGCCCCCGGCATCCTCGGAGGACGCGCGCCTACCATGGCCTGCATGACCATCGACTACTCCGTGCCCCAGGAACGCCAGCTCGTGACCGCCATCCCCGGCCCCCGATCGCTCGCCCTCACGGAACGGCGCCGCCGCGCTGTGTCGCGCGGTGCCGGCAACCTCGCGCCGGTGTGGATGGACCACGGCTCCGGCGGCATCCTCGTGGATGTCGACGGCAACCACATCATCGACCTCGGAACGGGCATCGGCGTGACGACCATCGGGCACGCCAACCCCGACGTCGCCGCGGCAGCAGCCGAGCAGGCGACGAAGCTCACGCACACGCTCTTCACCGTGACGCCGTACGAGAACTACCTGCGCGTCGCGGAGAAGCTGTCCGAGATCACGCCGGGCGACTTCGAGAAGCGCTCGATCCTCCTGAACTCCGGTGCCGAAGCCGTCGAGAACGCGGTGAAGATCGCGAAGAAGTACACCGGACGTCGCGCGATCGTCGCCCTCGACCACGCCTTCCACGGACGCACGAACCTGACGATGGCGATGACCTACCGGCCTGCGCCCGAGCGCCTCGGGTTCGGCCCGTTCCCGGGTGAGATCTACAGCGTCCCGCTCTCCTACCCCTTCCGCGACGGACTCGACGGACCGGCGGCTGCCGAGGTGACGATCGACTACATCGAGCGGCACATCGGTGCGAGTGAGGTCGCCGCGTTCTTCGCCGAACCGGTCCTCGGCGACGGCGGCATCGTCATCCCCGCGCCCGGCTACTTCGCGCGCATCAGCGAGTGGTGCACCGAGAACGGGATCGTGTTCGTCGCCGACGAGATCCAGGCCGGCATCGGCCGCACCGGCGCCTGGTACTCGATCGAGCACCACGGTGTCGTGCCCGATCTCATCACGAGTGCCAAGGGCATCGCCGGCGGCTTCCCGCTGTCGGCCGTGACCGGGCGCGCCGAGATCATGGACGCCGTCCAGCCCGGTGGCATCGGCGGCACCTTCGGCGGCAACCCGGTGTCCACGGCGGCCGCGCTCGCGACGTTCGAGGTCATCGAGCGCGAGGACCTGCTGGGCGAGGCCCGTCGGGTGGAGGCGACCCTGCGATCGCTCATGGGTGACTGGGCCGAGCGGTTCGACATCGTCGGCGAGGTCCGGATCATCGGTGCGATGGCCGGCGTCGAGTTGGTCGTCCCCGGCACGAAGCAGCCGCACCCCACGGCACTGCAGACCGTCATCGACGCGGCGATCGCCCAGGGGGTGCTCGTGCTCGACGCCGGCTCCTGGGACTCGGTGCTGCGACTCCTCCCGAGCGCGGTCATGTCCGACGAGCTCCTCCGCGACGCGGTGTCCGTCCTCGAGGACGCCCTGGGTCAGGTCTCCTCCTAGCGGCAGCGGTCGCCTCCGCTGGTGAGATCTCAGCGCGGTGCGCTGACGCGAGCGCGGGTCTGCGGCCGCCGTACCCTTCCGCGAGCGCGGTGCGCTGACGCGAACCCACCCGAATCGGCGCGAGCGCGGCCCGGGCGCGTGAGCGCGGGTCTCCGGAGGGTCGCGCTCGCGGCGGTGCCCCGCGGTGACGTCAGCGCACCGCGCTGGCGCAACCGGCGGCGGCTCAGTCGACGGTGACGAAGTCGATGAGCTGCTCGACGCGACCGAGGAGCTCCGGCTCGAGGTCGTTGAAGGTCCGGACCTGACCGAGGATGCGCTTCCAGGCACGGGCGATGTCGGCCTGCGAGTCGTGCGGCCAGCCGAACGCCTGGCAGATGCCCTTCTTCCACTCGATGGAGCGAGGGACGGTCGGCCACTCGCGCAGGCCGACCCTGGCGGGCTTCACGGCCTGCCAGACGTCGACGTACGGGTGCCCGACGATGAGGACGTTGCGGCCGTTCGGTCCGGCCATGACGGCGTCGGCGATCCGCTGCTCCTTGGAACCGGGGACCAGATGGTCGACGAGGACGCCGACACGACGGTCGGGGCCCGGCCGGAACTCGGCGAGCGCGGCGTCGAGGTGGTCGACGCCCGCGAGGTACTCGACGACGACGCCCTCCACGCGGAGGTCGTCGCCCCAGACCCGCTCGACGAGTTCCGCATCGTGGCGGCCCTCGACGAAGATCCGGCTCGCGCGAGCCACCCGAGCGGTCGTCTCCACCGCGAAGGAGCCGGAAGCGGTGCGCGCCCGCCCCGTCGGTGCGCGCTTCGGCACGACGAGGACGACGGGCTCACCCTCGAGGAGGAACCCCGCCCCCATGGGGAACACGCGTCGCTTGCCGCGGTAGTCCTCGAGCTCGACCGTCTTCGCCTCGACGCGCGTGATCGCGCCGCAGAAGCCGCCGAGTTCCTCGACCACGAGGTCGGTCACCGCCTCGACCTCGCGGGCCACCACGCGGTTCTTCTTCCGCCAGTCCCCCGCGAGGACGTCCTGACCGTACCTGTCTTCGAACACCCGTCAACGCTAACCAACCCTCCGACCTTTCTCAGGACGGCCCCGGCGTGGCGTGGCCGACACGCCGCAATCCAGGCTCGACACGCCGACGCCGTCCTGAGTCGGGGACAGGTCGAGCGGTGGGTCGCCTGCAGCGGGAGGGCCTCCTGGCATGCGAAGCCGCCCGGTGCGGAGACACGCCCCGACTAGGCGGCGGCGCGCTCCGCCTCGCGGGCGAGACCGCCGAGCAGGAGCCCGAGCTGGTCGTCGACAGTGCCGGGGTCCTCGGGGTGCCACTGCACGCCGGTGATCGGCAGGGTGCGGTGCTCGATCGCCTCGACGGTGCCGTCGGAGGCCCAGGCGACGGCGCGGAGGCCTTCGCCCAGTTCGCCGACCGACTGGTGGTGGGCGCTCTGCACCTGGAGGTGACGGGCACCGAGTCGGAACGCGAGGGCACTCGAGGGGTCGAGCTCGACCTCGTGCGGGGTCATACTCTCATCGACCGGGACGCCCTCGTTGCGGTGGGCGCTGTGCTCACCGAGGTCCTGCACGAGCGTCCCGCCGAGGGCGACGTTGATGATCTGGTGACCACGGCAGATCCCGAGCAGCGGCGTGCCTCGCTCGGCGGCGCGACGGGCGACCGCGAGCTGGGCGCGGTCGGCCTCGGGGAAGTGCTGGCCCTCGGCGCGGTAGCCGGTGGTTCCGCCGTACTGGGCGGGATCGATGTCGGCGCCGCCCATGATGACGACGGCGGAGGCCCCGTCGGTCGAGGCGAGGAGCGCATCGGTGCCGAGGTCGTGCGCGGCCAACCGGGTCACGCGCCAGCCGGCCCGTTCGGCGGCGGCGATGGTCCGTCCGACGAGGATCTGCACGTACTCGTGGTACGCCTGATCGTCCTCACGGAACCTGGTGACCTCGACGAGCGCCAGCATGGGTGAGACGTGTCCTTGCATGATGCTCCTTCCAGGGGTTCCGTGAGGTGACTCGACCAGTCTCGCCGGGCAGATGCCCTCGCGCGAGTGGCCGCGTCACGGTCGGTAACAGAGTCCGTCACGGTCGGTGACAGCGTCACGTTCCGTGTCACCGAAGCACCGCCACCGCCGTATAGCACAGCTCCGGTTCGGTGCGCTCGCTGGGAGCCCGCTGTAGAGATGTCGAGGGCCCGGACCTAGACTCGGAACCGAGCCGCGGGGTGGGGCTCCAGGGTCCGAACGAGTGACGAGGTGGCCGATGCGGGTTCGCTGGGCGGTATCGATCTGGGCGTTCTGCGTGGCCGTGCTCCTCGGAGCGGGAGCCACCGCCGCCTGGGCGGAGAGCCCGGTGCAGCTCGGCGCCGGGCGCGTGTCCGACAGCGCGGGTGTCCTCAGCAGCGGTGAGGTCTCCGAGATCACGACGGCCGTCGACGACCTGGCCGCGGATCACGGCGTCGACCTCTGGGTGGTCTACGTGCCGACCTTCACCGACCCGAGCGATGCCGAGTCCTGGGCGAACCAGACCGCGAAGGACAACAACCTCGGACCGAACCAGTACCTGCTGGCCGTGGCGACCGAGGGCCGCGCCTATTACCTCTCCGGCGACTCCAGCGGACCGGTGAGCGGCGATCAGCTGACCGAGATCGAGCAGCAGCGCATCCTGCCGCAGCTGCGTGACGAGAACTGGGCCGGGGCCGGCGTCGCTGCCGCCGAAGGCCTGGGTGCCGCCGTCGGCGGCGGGTCGATCGGGGGTGCCGGTAGCGGATCAGGCGGCTCGACCGGGTGGCTGACGATCCTGCTGATCGTGGTCGTCGCCGTCGTGGCCGTCGTCCTCCTGGTCGTCTTCCTCCGCCGACGCCGCGCTGCGAACGGCGACGGCGGGGTGACCGCGGGCCGGCAGGGCGCACCGGTCGACCCACTGACCACCGCCCCGATCCCCGAGCTCGAACGACTCGCCGGCAGTGCGCTCGTCCAGACCGACGACGCCGTCCGGACGAGCGAGGAGGAGCTCGGCTTCGCGACCGCCTCCTACGGCGAACCGGCCACGGCCGCGTTCACCGCTGCCCTCGCCGGAGCGAAGGACGACCTCTCGCACGCCTTCGCACTCAAGCAGCGGCTCGACGACGCCGAGCCGGACACGGAGCAGCAACAACGCGACTGGAACCTCCAGATCATCCGGCTCTGCGAGCACGCGAACCATGTGCTCGACGAACAGGCCGCCTCCTTCGACGAGCTCCGCGCACTCGAGAAGAACGCGCCCGCCGCGGTCGAGGAGCTGCGAGCCAGGGCGGCCGCAGCCGGACCGACGGTGACGGCCGCGCAAGACGCGGTGCACGCCCTGCAGACGCGCTACAGCCCCGACGCCCTCATCACCGTGATCGACAACCCGGCGCAGGCGACCGAGCGACTCGCCTTCGCCACCGCAGCGATCTCCGACGCAGCTGCACGGCTCGCCGCCGGAGACTCGGGCGAGGCCGCCGTCGGCATCCGCGCCGCGGAGGAAGCGCTCGACCAGGCCACCCAGCTCACCGGGGCCGTGAAGCGGCTGCAGGCCGATCTGTCGACCGCCGAGCAGCACCTCGCCGCCCGACTGGCCGAGTTGGACGGGGACATCGCCGCGGCGGGCGGCCAACCCGACCCGACCGGCACCCTCGCCGCAGCGGTCGCGAGCACCACCGCGACGGTCTCCCAGGTGCGCGGCGCGCTCGGCGCTCCGAACAACCCGATCGCCCTCCTCGCCCGCCTGGATGCGGCGAACACGCAGATCGACGGTGCTCTCCAGGGAGTGCGCACCGCGGCGGAGCAGCGACAACGCGCCGCAGCCGCCCTCGGGCAGACCCTGCAGACGGCGGGCGCGCAGGTGTCGGCTGCAGAGGACTTCATCGTCTCGCGGCGCGGAGC
The DNA here is from genome assembly GCF_014839505.1 of Plantibacter sp. CFBP 8775. NCBI lineage: Bacteria > Bacillati > Actinomycetota > Actinomycetes > Micrococcales > Microbacteriaceae > Plantibacter > Plantibacter sp. CFBP 8775. Next base: position 223,895 of record NZ_JACYNV010000002.1, read on the forward strand.
CGTCGGCCCGGAGGCCCGGACGCGCCTCGCCGAGGCCGGCCGCACCCTCGTGCAGGCCCAGGGTCTCGCCGCGACCGACCCAACGCAGGCGCTCTCCCTCGCCCAGCGCGCCAACTCGCTCGCGAGTCAAGCGGTGCAGCTCGCCCAGGCCGACCTCGGGCAGTTCCAGAGCCAGTCGGCGGGCGGACTCGACGGCATGTTCGGCGGCGGCCAGGGGCAGCAGGGTGGCAACGGGATGCTCGGTGCCGTCCTCGGCGGCATCCTGATCAACTCCGTCCTCGGCGGCGGCGGGTCCCGTTCCGGCGGCGGCATGTTCGGCGGCGGAGGATCGAGCGGCGGCATGTTCGGCGGCGGCTCCGGTCGCTCACGCAGCGCCGGCAGCTTCGGTGGCGGCGGCACCCGTTCCCGACGCGGTGGCGGTCGCTTCTGATCCGCTGCACCACCCACCTCATCACCAGACACCGACCGACACGACCCAGCAGGACACGAGAGAGGAACAACACCATGGCAGAGAAGCAGTCCATCTTCGGACGCATCGCCCAGCTGACCAAGGCCAACATCAATGCGCTGCTCGACTCCGCCGAGGACCCGCAGAAGATGCTCGACCAGATGGTCCGGGACTACACGAACTCGATCGCCGACGCCGAGAGCGCGATCGCCGAGACGATCGGCAACCTCCGGCTCCTCGAGCAGGACCACCAGCAGGACGTCGAGGCGGCCTCCGAGTGGGGCACCAAGGCGCTGGCCGCGAGTCGCAAGGCCGACGAGTACCGTCAGGCGGGCAACGCCGCGGACGCCGACAAGTTCGACAACCTCGCGAAGATCGCGCTCCAGCGCCAGATCGGCGCCGAGAACGAGGCCAAGCAGGCCGAGCCGCAGCTGGCGTCGCAGACGAAGGTCGTCGAGCAGCTGAAGAACGGCCTCAACGGCATGAAGACGAAGCTCGAGCAGCTGAAGACGAAGCGCAGCGAGCTCGTCGCCCGTGCCAAGACCGCCGAGGCCCAGCGTAAGGTCGCGGATGCGGTCGGCAGCATCGACATCATGGACCCGACGAGCGACCTCAGCCGCTACGAGGACAAGATCCGCCGCGAGGAGGCGAAGGTGCTCGGCCAGCAGGAGCTCGCCGCCTCGAGTCTCGACGCGCAGTTCAACGACCTCGAGGACCTCGGCGAGCTGACCGAGGTCGAGGCCCGCCTCGCCGCGCTGAAGGGCGGCGGTTCCGCGTCTCCCGCGATCGAGTCCTCCGGACCCGAGTACACGCCGAACGCCGGACAGTAGTACCGATCCGACGGGCCCTCGGGACCTCCCGAGGGCCCGTCGCCCTCGCCCCCTCGCACCATCTCCAGGAAGGCACCGCATGACGAAGTTCGTCGTCGTCCCCCAGTGGCAGGGCTCCGGCTCGTCCAGGGCCATGCAGTTGATCGATGGAGCCGAGGCGATCCGTGGCGACCTGCCGACGGCGGCCACGACACTCGTCCACGTGCCGACCGAGGCCGGCGAGGCCCTCGACACCGACATCCGGCGCGCCAGTTCCCTCGTGACGACCGCGGAACTCCAACGTCAGGCGCTCGTCGGGATCGACGAGCCCGTCATCACCATCGGCGGGGACTGCGGCGTCGAACTCGCGTCGGTCGGTGAGGCCCTCCGACGCGACCCCGGCATCGCCGTCGTCTGGTTCGACGCCCACGGCGACCTCAACACCCCGCTCAGCTCGCCGTCCGGGTCGTTCAGCGGCATGGTCGCCCGGGCACTCACGGGCGAAGGCGCCGCGATGCTGCTGCCCGAGGCCCCACTCGATCCCGCCCGACTCGTCCTCGTGGGGGTGCGTGACCTCGACGACGGTGAACTCGCCCACATCGAGGAGCGTGGCATCCCCATGGTCTCCTCGGTGATGACGAGCGCCGCCGAGGTGGTCGCCGCCGTCGAGGCGACGGGCGCCGACCGCGTCTACCTGCACGTGGACGTCGACGTCCTCGACCCCGCCGTCATCGCCGGCGTCAGCTCGGCCGTCCCCTTCGGTCTCGAACTCGGCACCCTGCTCGACTGCATCACCGCCCTCCGCGCCCGATTCGGCTTCGCCGGGGCCGGGGTCACGGGCTTCTCCCCCGGTTCCCCCGACGCCGCAGCCGACGACCTCGGAACCATCCTCCGCATCATCGGCGCGATCAGTCGCGAACCGAAACCCGACAGCACCAACCCGACAGGAGTCACCCCATGAGCCGTACCGTCGATCTCGTCGTCATCGGAGCCGGACCCGTCGGCGAGAACGTCGCCGACTACGCCCACCAGAGCGGTCTGAGCGTCGTCATCGTCGAGAGCGAACTGGTCGGCGGTGAGTGCTCCTACTGGGCCTGCATGCCGTCCAAGGCCCTCATCCGCTCGGGAGCCGCCCTGCGGGCCGCCAAGCGCACGGGGGGAGCCATCCCCGAGGACACCGCGCTCGATCCGCTCAAGGTCCTCGCGCGACGGGACTCGTTCACGAGTGACTGGTCGGACGACGGCCAGGTCGAGTGGCTCGAGGGCGCCGGCATCGAGCTGGTGCGTGGGCACGGTCGCCTGACCGGCCAACGCGAGGTCACCGTGACGGCCGCCGACGGCTCGACGACGGTGCTCACGGCGACGCACGCCGTCGCGGTCTGCACCGGCTCCGCCGCGCTCCTGCCCGACATCGCAGGGCTGGCGGCGGTGGAGCCGTGGACGAGCCGCGAGGCCACGAGCGTCCAGACCCTGCCAGCGTCCGTCGCCTTCCTCGGTGGCGGCGTCGTCGCCGTCGAGCTCGCGACCGCCTACCGCTCGCTCGGGGTCGACGTCACGCTCGTCGCCCGCAGCGGCCTGCTCGGCAACACCGAGCCGTTCGCCGGCGAGCTCGTCGAGTCCTCCCTGCGTGAACTCGGCGTGACGATCGTGCACGCGTCCCCCACCGCCGTCTCGCGGGCCGCCGACGGTGCCGTCACGCTCGAGTTCGACGACCGGGACGCGGTGACGACGGCGGAACTCGTCGTGGCCACCGGCCGGACGCCACGGACGGACGACCTCGGGCTCGAGACCGTCGGCCTGGAACCGGGTGCCTGGATCGAGGTCGACGATCAGCTCCTCGCTCACGGCAGCGACTGGCTCTACGCCGTCGGCGACGTCAACCACCGGGCTCTCCTGACGCACCAGGGCAAGTATCAGGCACGCGCCGCGGGCGCGGTCATCGCGGCACGGGCGAACGGCGAGGACGTCGACACCAGCCCGTGGAGCGACCACGCGGCGACCGCCGACCACCGTGCCGTGCCGCAGGTCGTCTTCTCCGAACCGGAGGTCGCCGCCATCGGACTCACTGCCGCGCAGGCCGAGGCGGCGGGGATCGACCACCGGGTGGTCGACTACGACCTCGGTGGCATCGCGGGCTCGAGCCTCCACGCCGACGGCTACACCGGGCAGGCGAGGATGGTCGTCGACGAGGAGCGCGGCGTGATCATCGGGATGACCTTCGTGGGTCAGGACGTCGCCGAACTCGTCCACGCGGCGACGATCGCCGTCGTGGGTGAGGTGCCGCTGCACCGCCTCTGGCACGCGGTGCCGTCCTACCCGACGATGAGCGAGATCTGGCTGCGGCTCCTCGAGACCTACCGGAGCGGTGCGTGACCCGTCCCGGCGACGTCGATGAGCCGCGGAGCCGTCGTTCCGGCGGCCCGTGGCTCGACTCACCCCTCAGCCGGATCGGGTACTGGTACGCCACGCTCACCGGGCTCGTCTGGGGCGCACTCTGGAGCACCGGTCCGGTCGAACGGCGGGGCGGGATGATCGTCTTCCGCGGGATGCCGTCGTGGACGTTCGGCCGAGGTGGCTCATGCGTCGGCGGGGTGTACCTCACCGATCGGAACGTGTCGACCCGGGTGCTCGAACACGAGGCGGTGCACAAGCGGCAGTGGCAGCGGTACGGCATGCTCTTCCCGCTGATGTACGCGATCGCCGGTCGTGATCCGCTCCGGAACCGCTTCGAGATCGAAGCCGGTCTCGAAGCGGGAGGCTACCTGCCGAAACGCCGCTGACGAGCGTCGCGGCGTCTGTGCGCTGCTGTGCCGGTTCGAGGTCGTGTCAGTGCGATGCGCGCTCGACCGAGCTCGAGCGCTGACGCGCGCCGATGCTCGCCAGCGTCATCCTGAGGTCGTTCCGGAGGCCCGTGAGGTGCTCCGTCTCGCCGCCGATCCACACGTGGTAGTCGGCCGCGTCGTGTCCGTCGACGTCGAGCATCTCGCTCGCCCAGGCCCGGGTCGCTCGCGCGACGGCCTGACCGCGTGCGCACCGGTTGCCCGTTCCGGGTTCCCCCGTACGCGCTGCGCGGACGAGCCACGTCACGACGACGCGTCCCGGCGAGTCGAGGGTGGTGATCGACGCGGCGTCGTCGACCTCGACGAACACCTGACCGCGGGCGCAGATGGGGAGCAGCGCGAGGACGTCGGCCAGCTCGCCGACCGACGACTCGTCGCCCGCGAGCAGCACGTGGCGTGCGTCCGCGACGGCGAACTCCGCCGGATCCTCGAAATAGCTCACGCGATCAGTATAGGCGAGCCTAAGCTCACTTCGATCCCCTGCGCAGGGTCTTCCAAGGCGGCGGAGCACATCACGATCCGATCACTCTGTGACGCCCCCTGACACCGTGGCTGGCACCACACACGTCGACTGGGTACGCTCGCTGGAGCCCCAGCGATGCGGCTTTCCGGACGCGGTCCAGTATTCACGCGGCCCAGGCGGGAATGCCCGCTGCCCGGAACCGGTTGTGCGTCTCCAGATGCCGGCCACTCCAGCATCCCCGAAAGGACCTCCATGCGTCATCGTCAGCTGCGTCGTCAGCTCCTCACCGCCGCGATCGCGGTCACCGGCGCCGCCCTCGTCCTCACCGGCTGCGCAGGCCCGGCCGCGAAGCCGACGCCCGACGCCGACGCGACCCTGCGGGTCGGTCTCGTCCTGGAGCCCTCCGACCTCAACATCCGCACCACCTCGGGCGCCGCGCTCGATCAGATCCTCATCGACAACGTCTATCAGGGCCTCGTATCCCGCACCGAGGACAACCAGATCGTCGACACGCTCGCGAAGAGCCACGACATCAGCGCCGACGGCCTCACCTACACCTTCGTCCTCCGCGACGGCGTGACCTTCCACGACGGCGCCGCCCTGACCGCGGCCGACGTCGTCGACTCCATCACCCAGGTGCAGCAGGACCCGACCTTCGTCGACAACGTGGCGCTCCAGAAGGTCGCCTCGATCACGGCCGTCGACGACTCGACCGTGCAGTTGCAGCTCACCTCGCCCGACTCCAACCTGTTGTGGACCCTGACCGGACGCGCAGGACTCGTGCTGGAGTCGGGCGCCACCAACGACCTGTCGACGACCGCCAACGGCACCGGGCCGTTCACCCTGAAGACCTGGAAACAGGGCGACAGCATCACCTTCGACCGGAACGCGAAGTACTGGGGCGACGCCCCGAAGGTCAAGGAGGTCGTCTTCAGCTACATCCCCGACGCCTCCTCCGCCGTCAACGCCACCCTCGCAGGCGAACTCGACGTGCAGACGGCGCTCGACGCGAACCTCAAGGACCAGATCACCCGCGCCGATGGCTTCAGCATCACCGAAGGCAAGACGACCGACAAGTACACCCTCGCGTTCAACAACCAGCGCGCTCCCCTGAACGACCCCCTCGTCCGGCAGGCGCTCCGCTCCGCCATCGACCACGCCGCGATCGTCGAGGCCGTCGGCGGCGCCGCGGTCGAGCAGTACGGACCGATCCCCGAGCTCGACCCGGGCTACGAGAACCTCAGCGAGCTCGTGAAGTACGACCCCGAGCAGGCGAAGGCGCTCCTCGCCCAGGCCGGCCAGGAGAACCTGTCCCTGACACTCACGATCCCGAGCTTCTACGGCACCTCCGTGGCCAACGTCCTGGTGTCCGAGTTCAAGGCCATCGGCGTCACCCTCACGGTCAAGAGCGTCGAGTTCCCGACCTGGCTCAACGACGTCTACACCAACAAGGACTACGACCTCAGCTACGTGAACCACGTCGAGGCACGCGACTTCCAGAACTGGGCGAACCCGAACTACTACTTCGGCTACGACAACGCGCAGGTCCAGTCGCTCTATGCTGAATCCGTAGCGGCGACCGATCCGGCCGTCGCAGCCCAGAAGCTCAAGGAGGCGGCGTACCTCGTGTCGAAGGACAACGCCGCCGACTGGCTCTACACCGCGATCACCCTCACGGTGGTGCGCGACGGCGTGACCGGCTTCCCCGTGGACTCGGTCAACTCGCGCATCAACCTGGCGAAGGTCGCCGTGACCGGGTGACCCGGTTCATCCTGACGAGGCTGGTACTCCTCCTCGTCGGGCTCCTCGCCGCGAGCGCCCTGATCTTCTTCACCATCAGGGTGCTCCCGGGCGACGTCGCCCAGGTCATCGCAGGAACGGATGCGACGCCCGAAGCGGTCGCCGCGATCCGCGAACAGTTGGGACTCGGCCAGCCCGTCCTCCTGCAGTACCTCGACTGGATCGGCGGGTTGCTCCGGGGCGACCTCGGGAACTCGCTCATCACGGGCACCCCCGTCGCCAGCGAACTCGCCCAGAAGGCGCAGGTGACCGTCCCGCTCGGCATCATGGCCCTCGTGATCGCCCTCGCGTTCAGTGTTCCGCTCGGGGTGCTGGCGGCCGTCCGGCGCACCCGCGCGACGGGCGTCGTCATCTCCTTCGCGTCGCAGGGGCTCGCCGCCGTCCCGGTCGTCTGGGCCGGCATGATGCTCGTGCTCCTCTTCGCCGTCGTGCTCGGTTGGCTCCCAGCGCAGGGCTTCCCGCGCGCGGGCTGGAACGATCCGCTGGCGGCGATCCGCGCCCTCCTCCTCCCGGCACTCACGATCGGCGTCGTCGAGGGCGCGGTCCTGCTGCGCTTCGTCCGTTCCGCCGCCCTCGACGCGATCGGCCAGGATTACGTCCGGACGGCGGCGGCGAAGGGGCTGACCCGTTCGCAGGCGCTCATCCGCCACGGGCTGCCGAACGTGGCGCTCTCCGTCGTCACCGTGCTCGGGCTCCAGATCGCCGGGCTCATCGTCGGCAGCGTCATCATCGAACAGCTCTTCACCCTGCCGGGCATCGGGCGCATGCTGGTCGCCGACGTCGGCAACCGCGACCTCGTGAAGGTGCAGGGCGAGCTCCTCGTCCTCACCGGGGTGGTCCTCGTGATCGGTGCCGTCGTGGACGTCGTCCACCGCCTCGCAGACCCCCGACTCCGAGAACGGGAGCGGACCACATGACCGCCCGTCAGGATCACCCGCGCCGGCGCGCGGGATCAGGCGGACTCCGCACGCTCGTGTCCGGCCCGGCCGGTGTGTTCGGACTCGTCGTCGTCGCCCTCCTCCTCCTGAGCGCCGGCGTCTCCTTCCTCTGGACGCCGTACGACCCCCAGCTCACCGATCCGTTCGCGAAGTGGCTGGCTCCGTCGCCGGCCCATCTGCTCGGCACGGACGAGGTCGGACGCGACATCTTCAGCCTGCTGCTCGTCGGTGCGCGGGTGACCGTGGCCGTCGCGATCGGTTCCGCAGTCGTCTCGACGGTCATCGGGGTCGCCCTCGCCGCCCTCGGTTCGCTCACGCGGCGCTGGGTCCGGGAGACGGTCGCGGTGCTGATCGACATCCTCATCGCGTTCCCGACCCTCCTCATCGCCATGATGATCGCCTCGGTCTTCGGCGGCTCGCTGTGGGTCGTCATCTGGGCGGTTGGCATCAGCTTCGGCGTGAACATCGCCCGGGTGACCCGCCCCGAGATCCGCCGGGTCTCGCACAGCGAGTACGTGCTCGCCGGCAAGGCCGCCGGTCTCGGGCCGGTGAGGAACCTGACGCGGCATCTCCTGCCGAACGTCGCACCGGTGTTCATCGTCCAGCTGTCGTGGTCGATGGCGGTCGCGGTGCTCGCCGAGGCGGGCCTGTCGTACCTCGGCTACGGCGCCCCCTCCAGCGTCCCCTCGTGGGGTCGCATGCTCAGTGAGCTGCAGACCTACCTCGCGGTGCACCCGCTGTCGGTGCTGTGGCCGGGGCTCGCCATCACCATCACCGTCCTCGCCCTCAACCTACTGGGCGACGCCCTGCGGGACGCGACCGATCCGACCCTCGGTCGCCGAGGACCCGCCTCGACCCCCACCTCCCCCCAGGGGGTGACCGCATGAGTCTCGACGTCCAGGACCTCGTCGTCACGCTCGGCGGCCGCCGGGTCGTCGACGGAGTGAGCTTCAGCGTGCCGGCGGGCGCACGGTTCGGCCTCATCGGCGAGTCCGGATCCGGGAAGTCACTGACGGCGCTGGCGATCCTCGGACTGCTCCCGGACGGCGCCTCGGTGAGTGGCAGTATCCGCTGGCAGGGCGAGGAGCTCCTCGGCCGCGACGACCGCGAACTCGCGCGGATCCGCGGGCGTGAGATCGGGATCGTGTTCCAGGAGCCTCGGACGGCGCTCAACCCGATCCGCACCATCGGACGCCAGATCGGCGAGCCGCTGCGCATCCACGAGGGGCTGTCGAAACGGGAGGCGCTCGATCGGGCCGTCGAACTCGCCGCGCGGGTCCGTCTGCCCGACCCCGAGCGCATCGTCCGGCGGTACCCGCACCAGCTGTCGGGCGGGCAACGCCAGCGGGTCGCGGCCGCCATCGCCCTCGCGTGCGGACCCTCCCTGCTCATCGCGGACGAGCCGACCACGGCGCTCGACGTCACCATCCAGTCGGAGATCCTCGGCCTCTTCGAGCGTCTCGTGAGCGAGACCGGGGCGTCCCTCGTCTTCATCACCCACGACCTCGCGGTCCTCTCCCGGATCGCCAGTGATGCCGTGGTGCTCGCGCAGGGGAAGGTCGTCGAGGCCGGGCCGGTGGCCCAGCTGCTGTCGACGCCGGTGTCGCCCGTGACGCAGCGACTGTTGGCCGCCGCGAAGACCATGAGCTGGAAGGGCGAGGACGATGACTGAGCCGCTGCTCCACGCCCAGGGGCTCGGACGGGTCTACACCAACCCGCGGGAGTCGCTCTTCCAGCGCCCGAGCCGCACCGTCGCGCTCCACCCGAGCGACCTCGTCGTCGCCCCCGGTGAAGCCGTCGGCATCATCGGCGAGTCGGGGTCGGGCAAGTCGACGCTCGTCCGCCTCCTGCTCGCGCTCGACACCCCGAGCTCCGGGTCCGTCGCGTTCGACGGCCGTCCCGTCAGCGCTGCGGCGAGCGCCAGGAGCCTGCACTGGTTCCGTCGACAGACGGGCGTGGTGTTCCAGGACCCGTACGCGTCGCTCGACCCGCGCATGAGCGTCGGGCGGATCGTCGCCGAGCCCCTCTCGGCGCTCGGGATCGAGGGCGACCACCGTTCCAAGGTCCGCGCGGTGCTCCGGCTCGTCGGGCTCGACGCCGACGCGGCCGACCGCTTCCCGCACGAGTTCTCGGGTGGTCAGCGCCAGCGCATCGCCCTCTCGCGCGCGATCGTGCACCGCCCGCGCCTCCTCGTCGGTGACGAACCGCTCAGCGCGCTCGACGTCACCGTCCGCGCGCAGATCCTCGAGTTGCTCGGCGGGCTGCGGCAGGAGCTCGGGCTCGCGATCGTGCTCGTCTCACACGACATCGGCGTGGTGCAGCATCTCTGCGACCGGGTCGTCGTCATGCGCGACGGAGCGATCGTCGAGGAGGGTCCGGTCGCCAAGGTCCTCAGTCGGCCGTCACATCCGTACACGACCCAGCTGCTCGCCTCGGTCCCCCGCCTCTGACACCGTCCCGGTCCCTGAGCCACCACACGGTCCCTGGACCACCGTCGCTGGACCACCGTCTCGGCCCCTCAGCCACCATTCCCCGGTCCCTGAGCCTGTCGAAGGGCGACAATCCTCCGCGCAGAACCGCCCTTCGACAAGCTCAGGGACCGGAGACGGTTGGCGGCGCGATGACGCCCAAGAGGGCATGCCGACCTGCCGTCCGGTCCTGCGCCACCACCCGGTCCCTGAGCCTGTCGAAGGGCGAAGTACGGAACGCGGAGCGCAGCCCTTCGACAAGCTCAGGGACCGGAGACGACAAGCTCAGGGACCGGAGACAGCCGGCGGGTCCGCCAGGCGTCGATGCCGGCGCAGGGCCGCGCGCTGGCTCGGCGACTCACCGTGCAGGACGAGCCCCACGATCCACAGGACGACCCGGGTCGCCGTCACGACCGGCAGCGGGATCGGGCCGAGGTGGGCGGTGCGGAGCCCGAGGATGCGGCGGTACTCGGGTGGGATCGTCGCGACGGCTCCCGCGAAGAGGATCCCGTAGGCGGGGAGCAGCGAGCGGTCGAGCGGCGGTCGACGGAGGAACGCCAGGGTCTCGTCCACCCGCGGGCCGCCCGTCAGGTCGCCGGCGTCGAGGTACCCGCGCAGCTGCCTGGCCAGTTCGACCTCCGAGCGGGGCGGGTCGACGACGCCCATGAGCTCGCCCGCGAGCGCCCAGTCGGCCACATAGGCGTCCGCACCACCGGGGATCCGACCGCCCCAGGTCTGTCGCACGCTCAAGAAGGCGTCGGTGAACGCCAGGTGCACCCAGCGCAGGAGGTCCGGGTCGTTGGCCGCGTACGGGCGCACCACGCCATGGGCGTCGAGGTACTCCCCGACGACGCGTTCGTGGAGCTTGAGCACGTAGTCGCTCGTCCGACGGGCCGTGTCGCGATCGCCGTAGGTGACGGTGAAGATCCAGCGGATGGTGCCGTCCAGCCGTCCGAGCGGGTCCTCCCGGTACCGGGACCAGTCGTGCACGCCGGCGAGCGCCCCGGGGTGGGCCGCCTGCAGGAGGAGCGCCCGGATGCCGGCGACCATGGTCTCGACACCGCCGTGCACCGTCCAGGCCGCGGAGTCGGGGGTGAAGAACCCCACGTCGGTGCCGTCCTCGAGATCGAGCGTCCACTGCGGCGGGCGGTCCTGCTCCACCGCGAAGACCGCGAGGATGCGTGAGCGGAGCCCGGCGAGCAGGCGGGTGCGCAGGCGGGAGACCGGTCGCCGTCCGGTGCCGACATCCACCACTCGATCGTCCTCCACTCGCCGTCACGACGAGCCTACGTCGGGATGCCGGTGGCCCCACCCGTAGGGGGATCGTCTCCCGTCTTCCGGTCCCTGAGCTTGTCGAAGGGCGCCTCGGCAGGGCCGCGGTCACCGGGCGGGCTTGCGCGCTTCGATGAGGGTTCGGGAGGAGTGCGCGACGAACGGGCCGTCCTCCTGCAGGGAACGGTGCAGCTCCCGCAGGCGGTCGAGGTACCGCGCGGAGGTGAATCCGGGCACCATCCAGATCACCTTGCGCAAGAACCAGACGATCGCACCGACGTCGTGGAACTCGATCCGCAGCCGTTCGGTCCGCAGCTCCGCGATCTCGAGTCCGGCGGCGCGGGCGGCGTCGGCCTCGTCGTCAGGGTGACGTGCTCGACGGACGGCTTCGGGCTGCGGGCCGAGGAAGGCCTCGACGAGTTCGAACACGCTCGCCGGTCCGACGTGCTGGGCGAGGTAGCCTCCTCCCGGCGCGATCACCCGCGCTACGCCGGTCCAGTCCACGGCGACGGGATGCCGGCTCGACACGAGCGCGAACGAGTCGTCCGCGAACGGCAAGACGGCACCCTCCTCCGTGCGAACGACGACGACGCCGCGCGGGTGCAGGCGGGCGGCGGCTCGGGCGAGGTTCGGTGGCCAGGACTCGGTGGCGGCGGCGAGCGGCGGAAGCACCGGCACCGTGTCGAGCACCTCTCCCCCGCCGGTCTCGAGGTCGAGCGAGGACGGGACGCTCGCCAGACGTCTCCCGAGCAGCTCCGAGAACCGCCAGGAGGGGCGCTCCTCACTGGCCCGGCCGTCGAGCCAGGAGAAGTCCCACCCGTCGACCGAGGCGGCGTCGGCCTCGGCGACGAGGTCGTCGAACGATCGTGACATGGTCTCCTCCGTGCGTGGCTCGGTGGTCGGTGCGCTCATCCGACGGCCTCGAACCGGCTCGGATCGAGCCGCTCGACGTCGAACCTCGGCACCGCGTCGAGCAGCTCCCGAGTGTACGCGTGCTGCGGATGCCCGAGGACGGCCGTGGCCGGGCCCGACTCGACGACGCGCCCGTCCGACAGCACCGTCACCTCGTCGGCGATCTGCCGGACGAGACCGAGGTCGTGTGAGATGAACAGGTAGCTGAGCGCGTGCTCGTCCCGGAGGTCGAGGAGCAGTTCGACGATCTGCGCCTGCACCGAGACGTCGAGGGCCGAGGTGGGCTCGTCGAGGACGAGGACCGACGGCGCGAGGACGAGCGTCCTCGCGAGTGCGACCCGCTGGCGCTGGCCACCCGACACCTCCCGTGCACGACGCCCCAGCGCACTCGTGGGGAGGGCGACCTGGTCGAGGATGGTCGCGACGCGCCGCCGGCGTTCGGCGGCGCTCCGCACCCCGTGGATCCGCAGGGGCTCCTCGATGATCTGTCCGACGGTGTACCGCGGATCGACCGCCGAGAGCGGGTTCTGGTAGACCAGCTGGAGGTCGCGTGCGAAGGGGTTGGCGACGGCGTTGTCCCGTGGCAGCTCCCGGCCGGCCACCCGCACCGACCCGTCGTCGAAGGACGTGAGCCCGGCGACGATGCGCGCGAGCGTCGACTTGCCCGACCCGGACTCGCCGACGAGCGCGTGGATCGAACGCGGTCGGAGGACGAGCGAAGCCTCGTCGAGTGCGGGCGGCGTCTGGGGATCGCGCCCGTACCGTTTCGACACGTGGGACACCTCGACCACGGCGGATGGCACGATCGTCTCGCCGCGCTGCTCCGCCTGCACCTGCTCGGCCGCAGCGCGGATGCGTTCCCGGTAGCGCAGCGGCGACGACGCGGGCGAGTCCGAGAGCAGCCCCACCGTGTAGGGATGCCGCGGTGCGAGCAACACCTCCTCGGCCGGACCCGACTCGCGGACGTTCCCGTCCTGCAGGACCACGATCGCGTCGCTGCGCTCCTGCGCCAGCGCCAGGTCGTGGGTGATGAAGAGGATCCCGAGCCCGAGCTCCTGCCGGAGGCCGTCGAGGAGGTCGAGGATGCGCCGCTGGACGGTCACGTCGAGCGCGGACGTCGGCTCGTCGGCGATGAGCAGCTTGGGCCTCGCCGCGATGGCGATCGCGATGAGCACCCGCTGCAACTGCCCGCCCGAGAGCTCGTGCGGGTAGGACCGCACGCGGGCCGAGGCCTGACGGATGCCCACGTGCTCGAGCAACTCGATCACGCGCGCGGGGACCTCCGAGCGCGGGGTGTCGCCCGCCACCTGGACCGCCTGGGCGATCTGCACGCCGATCCGCTGCAGCGGGTCGAGTGAACTCAGCGGATCCTGCGGGATGAAACCGAGCGTCGAACCGCGCAGGGGGCGCCACTGCTTCCGGGAGAAGTCGGCCACCTCGTGTCCGGCGACCGCGACCCGACCGGCGGTGACCGAGCCGTTGCCCGGGAGGAGCCCCGCGACCGCCCGGGCGATCGTGCTCTTCCCCGAACCAGACTGGCCCACGAGCGACACCGTCTCGCCGCGCCCGACCTGGAACGACACGTCGCGCACCGTGTCGGTCGGCCCCCTCGAACCACGCGTCCGGTACCCGACGGCGAGTCCGTCGACGAGCAAGGGCACCGGAGCCGCGTCGACGACGTGGAGTGCGCTGTGCTGCAGGGCTGCCTGGTTCATGCGGTGGTCCTCTCGCGGGTGAGTTGGCTGAGACGGCTGATGGCGAGCACGGTGACGGCGATCACGAGGCCCGGGACGACGACGAGCCACGGCGAGGACACGACGTACTGACGACCCTCGGAGACGAGCAGGCCCCACTCCGGGTCGGGCGGCGGAGCTCCGTACCCGAGGAAGCTGAGCGAGGAGATCCAGATGATCGCGAGGCCGAACTGGAGGGCCGTGAGCGACAGCACCGCGGAGTACGAGTTCGGGAAGACGTGCTTCGCGAGGACGTACGCCCGCGAACCGCCGAGATGGTGACTCGCCTCGACGAACGGCAGGTCCTTCACCGTCAACACCTCGGAGCGCATGATCCTGGTGAACGCCGCGATCGAGGAGATCCCCACGGCGACGGCCGCGTTCAAGGTGCCGAAGCCGAGCGCCACGACGACGACCATCGCGAGGAGCAGCCCGGGGATCGAGAGCAGCACGTCGACGATCCGGCTGATGACGGCGTCGACGAGACCGCCGAACGACGCGGCGACGAGCCCGAGGACCGTGCCGGCGCCGAGACCGATGAGGACGGCGACCGCCGAGCCGAGCAGGGTCCGACCGGTGCCGTGGATCACCCGCGACAGCAGGTCGCGACCGAGGGAGTCGGTTCCGAACCAGTGCGCGACCGATGGAGCGGCGAGCGCGTTGGCGTCGTCGGGCTCGAGCGGGTCGTACGGCGTGAGGAGGCCGGGTGCGACGACGGACACGAGGACGAGACCGACGACGATGATCGCCAGGACGTCCGCGACCCCGAGGCGGCCGAGGAGTCGACGGAACACGTCCGGTCCGTCGTCGGCCGCGGTGACGTCGCGGTCCGGGTGGAGTCGGAGGCTCATGCGTCCACGCTCGCTTTCGACGGGATACCGTCGGGCACCGCCGTCCCCGTCGCCGCCGCTGTCGCGACAGCAGGCCTGGCGAGGCGGGAGCGTCGGGGCCGCCCATGCCCCGGGCGGACGATGCGCGGGTCGAGGACGGGGTAGACGAGGTCGGTCACGAGATTGATGCCGACGTAGATGGAGGAGATGAGGATGACGACGGCCAGGATCACCGGGGTGTCCTGATCGCGCACGCTCTCGAAGGTGATGAATCCGAGGCCGGTGCGGGTGAACACGGCCTCCACGACGACGGCACCGGCCAGCAACTCTCCGACGACGAGGGCGAGCATCGTGATCGACGGGATCGCACCGTTCTTCAAGACGTGGCCGAGGGCGATCCGGACCTCGCTCGTCCCCTTCGCGCGGAGCACGGTGACGAAGGGTTCGTCCGCAGCCTTCCGGAGTCCCTGGATCAACACCTGCGTCAACGGACCGTTGACGGCGAGCGCCAGGGTCAGCGCCGGGAGCACGTAGGACACGAAGCCCTGATCGCGGACCGACGACACCCAGCCGAGCTGGAAGGAGAAGATCGCGAGGAGCACGAAGCCGATGAGGAAGCTCGGCGCGGAGATGGAGGCGATGGGCGCCGATGCCGCGATGCTCCTGATCGCCCTGACGGGGGCGTACACGGCGGTGAGCGCGATCGCGAGCGACAGCACGATCGTCATGACGAACGCCACGCCCGCGAGCACGATCGTGTCCGAGAAGCCCTGCGCGACGAGGTCCGACACGGCACGACCGCTCACGAGCGAGTAGCCGAGGTCCCCGTGGAGCAGCCGACCGACCGTCAGCGTGAACTGTTCGATCGGCGACAGGTCGAAGTGGTAGTACGCCCGCAGCGCCTCGCCGGCGGACGGGGGTAGTGGGTTGAGCGGGCTCGTCAGCTTGTTCTCGATGGGGTCGCCGGGCAGGACGAAGAGGGTGAAGAAGACGAGCGTGTAGACGAGGGCGATCACGAGGAGCGCCTGGGCGACGCGCCTGATCACGTACTCGCGGTACTGCCGGCGTCGCGTGTCCGCCGCGCTGGCGTTCGGATGCTGGTTGGACATGTGGGGCCTCCTCTCGGAAGGGACGGGACCGGACACGGGAGGGCCGTCCGATCGACGGCCCTCCCGCTCGCTCAGTCCTCGATCGAGGTGTTGTAGAACTCCGGCAGGGCGCCGTCGGTGAGGGAGAAGCCCTTCACCCGATGCTGGGTGACGAACACCTGGCTGTCGTTGAGGATCGGGACGACGTAGGCCTGGTCGATCAGGTGGTCCTGGATCTGACCGAGGATCGCCGCGCGGGTGTCGTCGTCGGTCGCGGCGTTCTGCGCGTCGAGCAGCGACTGCAGGGTCGTGTCGGAGCCGGCGAGACCGAGGAGGTCTGAGCCGTCCTTGCTGTAGTACTCGCTGAGGCCCTTCGAGGGGTCAGGGTGCGGCCAACCGACCCGGAGCGCCCCGACCTCCGGGTCCGCGAACGCGGTCGCCCAGTAGGTGGAGTAGTCGAGCTCGTTGAGCGACAGCTCGATCCCGACGTCCTTGAACTGGTTCTGGATCTGCTGGAAGAGGCTCTTCGCCGTGTTGTCGTAGACGTCGATGTAGGTCTTCACCGTGAGCCGCTCGCCGCCCTTGGTGCGGTAGCCGTCCGCGTCGCGCTCGGTCCAGCCGGCTCCGTCGAGGAGGCGGTTCGCCGCATCCGGGTCGTAGGCGAACTTCGCCGATTCGTCGACGTAGCCGAAGGTGCCCGGCGACAGGACCGACGTCGCGGGCGTCCAGCTGTCGGTGTACTGCGTCTCGATGATCTGCTCACGGTCGATCGCGTGCAGCAGCGCCTTGCGGACGTCGACGTCGTCGAGGAACGGAGCCTGGCTGCGGAGGAACCACTGGTTGCTGAGACCGACACCCGTCTTGGACACGATGTCGTAGCCGGCGTCGACGAGCCCCTGCTCCTCGCTCGGCTGGACGTAGCGGATGACGTCGGCCTCGCCCGACTTCAGGGTGCCGAGCCGGACGCTGTCCTCCTGCACGGGGATGACCGTGACCGAGGCGAGGTGCGCCTCGCCCTGGTTCGGGGAGGACGGCGGGGCCCAGGCGTACCCCTCACGACGGTCGAGCACGATCTCCTTGCCGTAGGTCTCGGAGGCGACGACGAAGGGGCCCGAGCCGATGAGGTTCACGAACTTCGACTGCTCCTCCTTGCTCGCGTCGATCGTGGCGTCGGCGACGAGCCCGGATCCCCACCCGGTGAGCACGTTGAGGAAGGGCGCGTAGGGTGCGGCGAGGACGACGGTGACGGTGCTGGTCGCGTCGTCCGGCGTCGCGACGAGACCGGGCGGGAACTGCGCGTTCGGGGTCGTGCCCTTCGCCTCGTCGCCGGTCGACTGCCAGTTCAGGTTCTTCGCGACGCTCGTGGCGTCGACGGCGGTGCCGTCGCTGTAGGTGACGCCGTCCCGGATCACGAAGGTGTACGTGAGACCGTCGGGGCTGACGGTCCAGGAGTCGGCGATCCACGGTTCGAGTTCGCCCGTCTCCGCGTTCCGGTAGAGCAGGCGGTCGGTGATGTTCTGCTGGAGCGCACGGGTCTGCCACGTGCCAGCCTCCTGCACCTGCGCCGAGGTGGGGATCTCCGCGTCGAGGTAGGTGAGGCTGCCACCGTCCGCGTCTGACGAGGCCGACGCCGCCGAGCAGCCGGTCAGCGCGATGCTCACGGCGACGAGGGCTGCGGCGGCGAGTCGTGCTCGCCGTCTGGTGGTTCGGGTCATGACGGGTACTCCTGTGGGTCGGGGTGGTCCGGTGCTGTGCCGGTGTGGTTGCCCATCCTGGTCGGCGCACCGGGCCACCCCGCCGCTCTGTTACGACAGGTTTCCCGCGGGTTCCTTCGATGACGCCGTGTGACCGTCGAGCGCCCTCTCGTGCTGGTCGCCGAGGTTCCGTCCTCCGCGATATCGTGCGGCCGGGTGGTCGTCGGGGAGCCGGGCCGCCCCGCCCGTCAGGCGCTCGCGGAGCGTCTCCCCCGGTCGATACGCGTCGCGCAGCCGCCCTCGGCGACGCAGCTCCGGCACGACGAGTTCGACGAAATCGGTGAGCGTGTCGAGGCTGTGGTACTGCCGCAGGTTGATCCCGTCGATACCGACCTCGTCCAACCATCGCTCGATCTCGTCGGCGACGACCTCGGGGGTGCCGACAGCGAAGAAGTCCCGTTCGAGGTCGCTGCCGACCCGCACGATGAACTCGCCGACGGTGCCGGCCGTCACCTGCGGCGGCAGGGCGTCCGCCGGGACCCCCTCTGCGGCGAGCGCCTCGGCGACGGTCCGGTCCTCCGGGTGCGCCAGCGGGTCGAACGGCAGCCCGGCGTGCACGAACCGACCGACGATACTCGCATGCTCGCGGTACTGCGCGGCCTTGGCCTCGGCCTCCTCCTGCGTCCGCGCGACGATGACGGCCGCCTGGACGACGATCTTCAGCGCGGCCCCGTCGCGTCCGTTGTCGGCCGCTGCCGCACGGAACCGCTCCAGGAGGGGGCCTGCACCACCTGGACCCCGCACGCCCGTGAACACGGCCTCGGCGTGCCGTCCGGCGAACGCGATGCCGGCCGGTGAGGCGGTCGCGGTGTAGAGCAGCGGTGTCCGTTGGGCGCTCGGCTCGGACAGGTGCGGTCCGGCGACCTGGAAATAGCGCCCGACGTGATCGATGTACCGCACCTTGTCGGGGTCGGAGTAGACGCCGGCCTCCCGGTCACGGATGACGGCGTCGTCGTCCCAGGACCCCTCCCAGAGCTTGTAGAGGACGTCCAGGTATTCCTCGGCGATCGCGAACCGTTCGTCGTGCGGGATCTCCTCGACGAGGCCGAAGTTCCGTGCGGCGTTCGGCAGGTAGGAGGTGACGATGTTCCACGCGACGCGGCCGTTCGTCAGGTGGTCGAGGGTGCTCATGCGACGCGCGAAGGCGAACGGCGGCTCGTAGCTCGTCGAGAAGGTGATGCCGAAGCCGAGGTGCTCGGTCACGGCGGCCATCGCGGGGACGACGAGCAGCGGGTCGTTGTTGGGGATCTGCAGGCCCTCACGCAGGGCGTCGGCCGGGCCGCCGCGGAAGACGTCGTAGGCGCCGACCACGTCCGCGATGAAGATCGCGTCGAACCCGCCCGCCTCCGCTGTCCGGGCAAGTGTCGTCCAGTACCGGATGTCGGTGTACTGGTCGCGTCGGTTGTCCGGCAGGCGCCAGAGGCCGTGGGTGATGTGGCTCACGCAGTTCATCTCGAACAGGTTGAGGATGAGCTGCTTGGGGCTGGACCGCGTCGGGCTGGACTGTTCGCTGATGATCGACTCCTCCGGTGGAGCGGCGATCGGTCCGTCCGGACCGGGCCGCCTCAGCACCCTAGGCGCAGCGGGAGGGACGAGGTCCGGCCGCGGTGTCACATCCCGTCATACGCCACCGGGCGACGCGGGGCGACGATCGGTCAGCGGGCGACGGACGGGACGCGGTCCTGCCAGCGCAGTCGCCGTTCCAGTTGCGCACCGAGGGCGAGCAGGGTGGCCTCGCCACCGGGACGCCCGATCAGCTGGACGCCCATCGGCAGCCCCTCGGACGTCTCGTGCACCGGGAGCGTGATGGCCGGAAGGCCGGTCGCGTTCACGAAGGAGGTGTGCGGCGCGTAGCGCACCTGCTGCTCGAAGTTCAGCTCGGGCGAGTCCTGGTCGTACCACCCGATCGGCCGTGGTGTCTGGGCGAGCGCCGGCGTGATGATCGCGTCGAACGGCGCGAACTGCGCGAGGACGCTGCGTTCGAACCGGTGGAGACTGGCGAGCGTCTCCATGAGCCGGGTCGCCGGCAGCGCCCGACCGCGCTCGACGAGGGACCTCGTGACGGGTTCGAGGAGCGCCAGCTCCGCCTCCGAGGACGCCGGGACACCGGCCGCTGAGGCCTGCCAGATCGTCGTGAAGTCTGCCGGGTACCGTTCGGCGTCGCGGAGGGTGAGCTCCTCCAGGCCGTGCCCCATCGCGGTGAACGCCCGGGTGGCGACGTCGACGGCGGCGCGGGCCTCCGGGTCCACCGCCAGCTCGAAAGCGCTGTCCCAGGGTGAGCCGTCGAGGACCGCCAACTGGAACCGGCCTTCGCCGCGGACGGCGTGCCCGAGCAGTGGTCCGTCGTCGGCGTCGGGTGCGCGCAGCGTGAAGTGGTGGTCGATGCGTCCGTGCACGCGCTCGATCATCGCGTCGAGCAGGAGCGCCGCGTCGGCGACGGTCCGGGCGATCGGCCCGGGGACGACGAGGCCGGCGAGTCGGTCGACACCGGAGCCCGCGGGGACGAGCCCCCTCGTGGGCTTCAGGCCGACGAGCCCGCAGGCGGCCGCCGGGATGCGGACGGAGCCGCCACCATCGGAGCCGGGGGCGAACGGGAGGAGCCGCGCGGCGACGGCGGCTGCGGCCCCGCCACTCGACCCCGCCGCTCCGCGGTCGAGGGCCCACGGGTTCCGCGTCGGCACCCCGTCGAGCGGCTCCGTGTAGCCGTAGAGCCCGAACTCCGGGGTCGCGGTCTTCCCGAGGCTCACCGCTCCGGCCCGGTCGAGGACGCCGACCAGCTCGTCGTCGGTCGTCGCCACGACCTCCGCGGTGAGCCGTGACCCGAAGCGGACGGGCTGACCGGCACGGGACACGAGGTCCTTGTCGCCGATCGGGAGTCCCCAGAGCGGTGCGGTCCGAGGAAGTGCCTCGACCGCCTCCACGCGTTCGGCGAGCGATCCGGCGGCGACCGAGGTGAAGGCGCCGATCGCGTCGTCGAGGCGCTCGATGCGGTCGAGGTAGTGCCGGGCGAGCTCCGTCGGTGAGACTTCGTCCCGCTGCAACGCCTGCCACTGCTCGAGCGCCGTCAGCTCGTGGAGTTCCGCCATGCGACCAGCCTAGAGGCGGCACTCTCCTGTGGTCCCCGTTCCCCGGCCGTTCCGGTCCCTGAGCCTGTCGAAGGGTGTCGACCGGTTCAGCGCTTCAAGGACTTCTGGAGGAGGACCGTGCCGATCCAGCGGCCGAACTTGAAGCCGACACGGCCCATGCGGCCCACCTCGGTGAACCCGAACTTCTCGTGCAGGGCGATCGACGACTCGGCGCCCTTGTCGGCGATGACGGCCAGCATCTCCTTGAGCCCGGCGGCCTTCGAGCGCTCGATGAGCTCACCGAGCAGATCGGTGCCGAGGCCCTTGCCGGTCGCCGCCGCTCCGAGGTAGATCGAGCTCTCCACGGTGAATCGGTAGGCGCGCTTCTGCTTCCACGGTGCGCACAGCGCGTACCCGAGGATCTGTCCGGTCGGATTGACGGCGACGATGAACGGGAGCTGGAGCCGCTGCAGGTAGGCGAATTTGGAGCGCCACTCGGCGAGGGTCATCGCGTCCTCGTCGAAGGTGACCATGCTGTTGGCGACGTAGTGGTTGTAGATCGCCCGGATGTCGGGCAGGTCGGCCGCAGTGGCGTCGCGCATCGTGAAGGCGAACGGCGTCTCGGGGGTCGGCGGCTTGCGCAGGTGCGGCGGCAGCCGGCGCCTCGGCTCGTACTCCTCTTCCAGCATCCCCCAAGCCTAACGAGGGGGTGGGTCGCCGGACAGCCCTTGCGGCCGACGCCACGACCCGGTCGTCAGTCGAGCGACCAGTCGATCGGGTCCACGCCGCGGGAGACGAGGAAGTCGTTCGTGCGGCTGAACGGCTTCGAGCCGAAGAAGCCCCGCGAGGCGGAGAGCGGACTCGGGTGCGCCGAGACGATGACGTGGCGGTCGGGGTCGCCCGATGATTCGAGCAGCGGTGCCAGTCGTTCGGCGTCCTTGCCCCAGAGGATCGACACGAGCGGTGCGGGGCGTGCGGCGAGCGCGCGGATCGCCTGTTCCGTGACCGCCTCCCAGCCGTGTCGGCGGTGCGACCCGGCGGAACCCGCCTCGACCGTGAGGACGCGGTTGAGGAGCAGCACGCCCTGTCCGGTCCACGAACTGAGATCGCCGTGTTCCGGCGTCGGGACACCGAGGTCCTCGCGGAGTTCCCGATGGATGTTCGCGAGGCTGCGCGGCACCGGGCGGACCTCCCGGTCCGCGGCGAACGACAGGCCGATCGGATGACCCGGCGTCGGGTACGGGTCCTGCCCGACGATGAGGACCCGGACCGCGCTGAACGGCGTACGGAAGGCCCGCAGGACGAGCTCGGGTGCCGGCAACCATCGGGCACCGGCCGCTGTCTGCGCCGCGAGCCAGTGGTCGATCGTCGCGAGGTCGTCCGCGACGGGTGCGAGCGCGCCGGCCCACCCCTCGTCCATCGACCCCGCCGCGGCGAGCTGTGCCGGGGTGCCGCCGAGGATCCCGTTCGTCATGGACTACTGCTGCTGCGGCTGCTCGGCACCGATCGTGCGGACGACGACCCCGTGCTCGGCGGTGAAGACCTGCCAGACACTGCCGCCACCGAGGACGGAGAGCGCCCCCTGCCCGACGACGAGCGCCGTGTTCTCGTCGATCGCGACCCCGCCGTCGACGACCCCGGCCTCCGTCGCGGCGACGAGCCGCCCGAGGGTGCCCCACTGTGCGGCATGCGCCTCGACCGCGATGTCGACGAGCCCGAGACCGTCGCCGATCGTGACCTCGTCGAGTTCCTCGGACGCCGCCTCGGGGCTCACGGGGACCTCGCCGACACGCCATCCGCCGATGATCGCGTGCTCGGCGGCGATCATCGCGCCGGCCGAGATGCCGAGGTAGGGCAGACCGGACGCGACGAGGCGTCGGATGTCGGTGGCGACCGGCGCGACCGCCTCCGCGTAGGCCGAGGGCAGTCCGCCGCCGACGACGATCCCGTCGACCTCGGCCAGCTGAGCCTGCGCGACCACGCCGCCCTCGCGGACGACCACGCGGATCGCCTCGATCTCACCGGAGCGTGCGACGGCACGTTCCAGGGCGGCGGACTGCTCGAGCCCGTCACCGTCGTGCACGACGACGATCGCGATGCGCGGGGCCAACCGACCGGCGACGACCGCGAGCGCGGCCGCCTCGGCGATGAACGCTGCGTAGACGGTCGACTCGGTCTCTGGGGCGGCCGGACCGCCGAGGAGGAAAACACTCACCCTGAGACCCTACCCGGCACCCCGGATCAGGCGGGGACGATCAGGCCGTGATCGTCGGCAGCGTCGACCAGGGGAAGGAGATCCAGCGGTCGACACGCTTCCACACGTAGTCGGGGCGGAGCACCGTCTGCGGCTTCTCGTACAGCGTCACCGTGCGGACCTCCGCACCGCTCGCCTGCATGAGTTCCAGCACCATCGCGAGCGTGCGACCCGAGTCGGACACGTCGTCGACGAGCAGCACCCGGCTCCCCGGCAACCCGGCCACGTCGAGCAGCGGCGGGAGCACGACGGGCTCGGGGAGAGGCGCGTCGACCCCGGTGTAGAACTCGACGTTCAGCGCGCCGCACGCCTTCACGTCGAGGGCGTAGGCGATGGCACCGGCGAGCAGGAGCCCACCGCGCGCGATCGCGACGACGGAGTCGGGCCGGAACCCGCTCGCGACGATCGCACTGGACAGTTCGCGGGCCGCGTCACCGAACGTGGGCCAGTCGAGGACCTCTCGCTCCGGGGACGCTGCGCTGGGGTTCTCGGTCGACATCCTCCAACGCTATCCTGCCGGCCGGGCCGCCTGTACCATCCCCACATGGCGCGAGACAGCACGACGACCGGCGGAGCCTCGGCGACCGGATGGCGGACGTCGATCCGTGGGTCGGCAGCCGGCATCACCGCAGGACTCATCGGCTGGTTGTTCCTCGTCGAGATCACGAGCGGCGTCCTGCAGGGCTACTACGTCCCGCTCATCCCGGACCTTGTCGAGCACCTGGGCATCCACGACGCGGACTTCAACTGGTTCGAGGCCGCGCAACTGCTGTTGTCGGCGCTCGTCGTCCCCATCCTCGCGAAGCTCGGCGACATGTTCGGGCACAAGCGGGTCCTCCTCGTCTCCACCGTGTTGACGGCCGGCGCCAGCTGGTGGCTCGTCCTCGCCGGGGACTTCTGGTCGTTCCTCGCGGCCTGGGCACTGCAGGGCTTCTACGTCGTGTGGCTGCCACTCGAGATCGCACTCATCTTCGAGCGGGGCCGTCGCTCCGGAACCGGGGCCTCGCAGACCCGCCGGGCCGCCGGCCTGCTCGTCGTGGCGCTCGAGGCCGGCGCCATCATCGGTGCGCTGTCGAGCGGACGCATCCTCACCGCCCTCGGCGGCGACATCCCACTCACGATGATGCTGCCGGCCGTCGCGGTGACCCTCGTCTTCTTCGCCATCCTGTTCGGCGTCCCCGAGTCCGAACCCCTGCCGGGCAGGACTTTGGACCTCGCGGGCTTCGTACTCCTCAGCCTCGCGCTCCTGCTCATCACCTCTGGGCTCACCTTCCTGCGACTCAACGGTCCGCAGACGTGGTGGGTGTGGGGGCTCATCGCGATCGGCGTGCTCGCGTTCCTGCCGTTCGGGCGACATGAACTGCGGCAGCCCGACCCGGCGATCGACCTCCGGGTGCTCCGGCAACCCAACATGTGGCCGGTGCAACTGACCGCCGGGCTCATCGGGATCAGCCTGCTCGGCGCCCAGGCCCCGCTCAGCACCTATGCGGGGACACCTCGGGAGAACGGATACGGACTCGGGCTCGACGCCGGCGACATCTCCACGCTCATCGGCGCCTACCTGATCTCGATGATCGTCGGTGCGCTCCTGTTCCCACTCGTGTCGCGCTGGGCGACGCCTCGGATCGCGCTCATCATCGCCGCCTCACTCGTCGCGGTCGGGTACCTGCTGTTCCTCCCGTTCCACCTCGAGACGTGGCAGGTCTTCCTGAACATGGCGATCGCGGGGCTCGGCTCCGGTGCCCTCGTCGGAGCCATGCCGGCCGCGGCCGCGGCCGCGGCACCTCGCGGGCAGACGGGCGTCGCGTCGGCACTGACCAACACGACGAAGACGATCGGTGGCTCCTTCGCCTCGGCCGTCTTCGGCGTGGTGCTGTTCGCCGGCGCCGCGCAGGCCGTCACGGCCGGGGCGTCGAGCCTGTCCGGCTACCTCACGGTCTGGGCGATCTGCGGGGCGGGTGCGCTCGTCGCCGCCGTCCTGCTCTGCTTCGTCCCGAAACTCGCCTTCGCGGACGCGGCCCCGGTCGACGCGGAACCCGGGCCACGCATCGATCCCGCTGACGAGCACCCGACCGGTCACTGACCTCCCGCCCGGTCCCTGACTGCAACCGGTCCCTGAACTCCCGACCGGTCCCTGAACTCCCGACCGGTCTCTGAGCCTGTCGAAGGGTCTACTCCGCGACGCGCAACGGCCCCTTCGCCAGGCGGTACGGGGCGGCCTGGGCGACCGGCTTGATCGTGATGAGGTCGAGGTTGACGTGGGGCGGCAGGGAGGTCGCGTGGACGATCGCCTCGGCGACGTCGTCGGCCGAGAGCGGATCCGGCACGTCCTCGTAGACGGCGTCGGCGCGGTCCTGGTCGCCACCGAAGCGCACGAGCGAGAACTCCTCGGTGTGGACCATGCCCGGCGCCACCTCGATCACCCGGATCGGTTCGCCGTTGAGCTCGAGCCGGAGCACCTCGAAGAGCGCCCGCTCGGCGAACTTCGCCGCGTTGTACCCGCCGCCACCCACGTAGGCGACGTGGCCCGCGATCGAGGTGACACCGACGATGGTGGCGGCACCACCCTCCGGGATGCTCCGGCGAAGGATCGGCAGGAGCGCCTGGACCACGCGCTTCGTGCCGAGGACGTTGATGTCGAACATGCGGCGCCAGTCCTCCGCGTCGCCGTCCTCGACGGACGCGAGGCCGAAGGCACCGCCCGCGTTGTTGACGAGCGCCTGGGCGCCACCGAGTACCTCCACCCGGGCGGCGAGCGCGTCGACGTCCGCCTGCACGGTCAGATCCGCGACGACCGCCGTACCGCCGATGTCCGCGACGAGCGCTTCGAGCCGCTCTGCTCGGCGGGCCACCGCCACGACGTCCCAGCCGTCGGCGGCGAATCGCCTCGCGGTCGCCTCCCCGATCCCTGAACTCGCACCGGTCACCACCACACGTCTCGTCGTCATGCCTCCAGGGTAGCCACCGGTCCGAGGCGTTACGCCGTGTTTCCGCGTGGTTGGCGCGTGCAGGTGGGGCCGGTAGCCTCGGGGTCACGACGGAGCACTACCCGGAGCCACTCCCGGCGACATCGCTGTCGGACCGAGCGGCCACACCGGCGGCACCCATCACCCGAGCAGCACCGACCACCCGAGCAGAGGGGACCATCCACCATGAGCGATGCCACGAACGACTGGAAGTTCGAGACGAAGCAGATCCACTCCGGAGCTGCGCCCGACCCGGTCACGAAGGCTCGGGCCACGCCGATCTACCAGACGACGAGCTACGTGTTCGACAACGCCGACCACGCGAAGAACCTCTTCGCCCTCGCGGAGTTCGGCAACATCTACACGCGCATCCAGAACCCGACGCAGGCCGTCGTCGAGGAGCGCCTGACCGCGCTCGAGGGTGGCAGCGGTGCCCTCCTCCTCGCCTCGGGGCAGGCGGCGGAGGCCTCGGCGGTCCTCAACATCGCGCAGGCGGGCGACCACATCGTGTCGTCCTCGTCGATCTACGGCGGCACGTACAACCTGTTCAAGTACACGCTCGCGAAGCTCGGCATCGAGACCACCTTCGTGGAGAACCAGGACGACGCCGAGGAGTGGCGGCGTGCGGTGCGCCCGAACACGAAGCTGTTCTTCGCGGAGACCATCGGCAACCCGAAGATCAACATCCTCGACATCCGCCTCGTCGCCGACGTCGCGCACGAGGCCGGCGTCCCGCTGATCGTCGACAACACGATCGCCACGCCGTACCTCATCCGTCCCTTCGAGCACGGAGCGGACATCATCGTCCACTCGGCGACGAAGTTCCTCGGTGGTCACGGCACGGTCATCGGCGGGGTCATCGTCGACGGCGGCACCTTCTCCTGGACCGGGCACGCGGACAAGTTCCCGGGCCTCACGACGCCGGACCCCTCGTACCACGGCGCGGTCTACACGGACGCCGTGGGTGACGCGCTCGCCTACATCATCAAGGCGCGCGTGCAGCTCCTGCGCGACCTGGGTGCGGCCATCGCCCCGGCGAGCGCCTGGCAGCTGATCCAGGGCATCGAGACGCTCAGCCTCCGCATCGAGCGCCACGTGCAGAACGCCCAGCAGGTCGCCGAGTGGCTCGACGCCCACCCCGACATCGCGAGCGTCAACTACTCGGGTCTGCCGTCGAGCCCCTGGTACGCGGCGGCCAACCAGTACGCCCCGAAGGGTGTCGGAGCGGTCCTGTCCTTCGAGCTGAAGGGTGGGGTCGACGCCGGCCGCGCCTTCGTGAACTCCCTGCAGTTGTTCTCGCACCTCGCGAACATCGGCGACGTCCGTTCGCTCGTCATCCACCCGGCGTCGACGACGCACTCGCAGCTCACCCCGGAGCAGCAGCTCACGGCCGGCGTCACGCCCGGGCTCGTGCGGCTCTCGGTGGGGCTCGAGAACATCGACGACATCACGGCCGACCTCCAGGCCGGTCTGACCGCCGCGAAGCAGGTCGTCGAGGCCGCCCGGGTCTGAGTCCGTCCCGAGGCGTCTCCCTCCCGGGTTGCGCCAGCGCGGTGCGCTGACGCGAGCGCACCCCACAACCGCGAGCGCGGGTCTCCAGAGACCCGCGCTCGCGTCGTTCATTGCGCACTCGGACCGGTTCCGCGTCGCTCGGGCCGGTTCCCCGTCACGCGAGCCCGTTGCGGCGTGCCGGAGCCGACGGGAGCGCACTCGCGCCAGCGCACCGCGCCGACCTCGACTGATCGGGTGACGTAACACGGCCGGTCGACGCCCCAGGGCACGCCACAATGGAGACCTATGGACTGGCAGACCCCGGAAGACAGCGTGCCCTCCCGCTTCGTGACCGAAGCCGAGGTCGGCGCCCTGCTCGCGAACCCGCCCTCGAGCGGCGCCTGGCGCGACGGCGACCGGCCAGGCGACCGACTCTTCGCCCCGCTCGGCCGCCTCGACTTCGAGCACGGCGGGAGCATCCCGCACGCCAGACTCGCCTACGAGACCTGGGGCACGCTCGACGACGACGGCGGCAACGCGGTCCTCATCCTCCACGCGCTCACCGGAGACAGCCACGTCCTCGGTGGCGCCGGCAACGGGCATGCGACCGCCGGGTGGTGGGCCGGCATCGTCGGTCCGGGGCTCGCCGTCGACACGGACCGCTGGTTCGTCGTCGCGCCGAACATGATCGGCGGCTGCCAGGGCAGCACCGGCCCCTCCTCCTTCGCGCCCGACGGCGTCGAGTGGGGTTCGCGGTTCCCGTACACCTCGATCCGCGACCAGGTCGAGGCCCAGCACCGACTGCTCGGCCACCTCGGGCTCGACCGCTGGGCCGCGGTGATCGGCGGGTCGATGGGCGGCATGCACGCCCTCGAGTGGGCCGCCACCCACCCCGAACTCGTCGACCGACTGGCCGTGATCGCCGCACCCCCGGTCACGACGGCGGACCAGATCTCCCTGAACTTCGTGCAGCTCGAAGCGGTCCGCACGGATCCACACTTCCAGGGCGGCGACTACTACGACGCCCCGGACGGTGAGGGCCCGCACCGCGGCCTCGCCCTCGCCCGACGGATGGCCCTGCTCAACTACCGCAGCCCGGGTGAGTTGAACGCCCGCTTCGAACGCAGCTGGCAGTCGAGCGTGAGCCCGCTCGGGCATGGTGGACGCTTCGCCGTCGAGTCCTACCTCGACTTCCACGGCAACAAGTTCACCCGACGCTTCGACGCCGGGAGCTACGTGACCCTCGTCGAGGCGATGAACTCGCACGACGTCGGACGCGATCGTGGCGGCGTCGGGGCGGCGCTGCGGGCCTACACCGGTCCATCGCTCGTGCTCGGGATCGACAGCGACAGGCTCTTCCCGGTCAGCGGGCAGGAGGAGATCGCGCTCCATCTCCCCGGCAACCTCGACGGCACCCGACCGTCGGTCCTCCGGTCCGACTTCGGACACGACGGCTTCCTCATCGAGAACGCTTTGGTCGCCCCGCATCTCAGCCGGCTCCTCGCCGTCTGACAGCCGCGCCCCGTCTGTCCGACACCCGTTCCGCGGCGGTCGTGTCACC
Organism: Plantibacter sp. CFBP 8775; assembly: GCF_014839505.1. Taxonomy (NCBI): domain Bacteria; kingdom Bacillati; phylum Actinomycetota; class Actinomycetes; order Micrococcales; family Microbacteriaceae; genus Plantibacter; species Plantibacter sp. CFBP 8775. The sequence goes on from NZ_JACYNV010000002.1 coordinate 252,587, forward strand.
CGATAAGGTGACTCCTCAGAGGAGCGTGAGCATGGATCGGGTGGCGAGGACCCAGCGACGGCTGCTGCTGCGTACGACGCGTCTCTTCGGACTCGCGGGGTGCGTCACGGCCGCGATGATCCTCAGCGTCCCGGGCGTCGTCTCGGGAGGTCGGTACACCGTCCTCCTCATCCTCGTCGCCGCCCTCGCGCTCACGCACGTGGCCGCGGAGCAGTACGACGGCCGTCGCTGGCTGGTCCTGGTGTTCCTGGTCGGTGTCGGGGTCGTCGTCGTCATCGGTCTGTCCGACGGGAACACCGGCCAGGTCGGCTCCGCCAGCGCGATCGCCGCGATCACCTCCCTCGGCCTGGGCGCTGTCGCGGCGAGACTCGTGCCGCTCCGGCGCACCTGGCCGCTGCTCCTGACCGCGTTCGTCGTGACGGCGGTCACGATCATCGTCGTCACCGGGCCCACCGCGCTCACGATCCCGACCATCGGCCTGACCGCGGTCGTGTGGGTCGCGATCGGCGCCTTCGGCGGCTGGCTCGACACGAGCATCCCCCGACTCATCCGTCGGGTCGACACCATCGGCAGCGCCTACAACGCGGAGCGGCTCGCGAGTCAGGCCGAGTCGCAACGACGACAGGACGCACGACTCCTGCACGACACCGCGCTCGCGACCCTCACCATGCTCGCCCACTCCGGACGAGGCGTCGATGCCGCAGCCCTCCGCTCGCAGGCCGGGAACGACGCGCACCTGCTCCGCAGCCTCCGCCTCGGCGAGGAGCTGAGCCCCGTCTCCTCCGGCTCGTACATCCTGCAGCGCGGTGCCGACTTCACCCTCGACGAAGGTATCGAGGCCGTGACGGACCGGTTCGCCGGGCTCGGGCTCACGGTCAACGTCTACGGCGGTGGACAGGCGAACCTCGACCCACGTGTGCGGGAGGCGTTCCTCCTCGCGCTCGGGGAGTGCCTGGAGAACGTCCGGCGTCACTCCGGCGTGGATTCGGCCGACGTCACGGTCTCGATCGACGAGCTGACGGCCCGACTCCTCATCACCGACACCGGCACCGGGTTCGATCCGTCGGCGGTGCCGGACGGCCACCTCGGCGTCGCGGAATCGGTCGTCGCGCGCATCCAGGAGGTCGGCGGACAGGCCCGTGTCTTCTCCGCCCCCGGGGCCGGGACGACCGTCATCCTGGAGGTCCCGCAAGCATGAGTGTCGACGCCCTCGAGGAGACCACCGGACCGACCCGGCGCTACCGCCATCGGCGCGCCATCGACCGGCAACGCTCATCACTCGGAACGACACAGCTCGGCATCGGTCTCTCTGTGTCCGGCGTCATCCTCATCGTCTACGCCGCGATCCGCTTCGTCGGGTCGGTCCACCATTACCCGCGACCACTGCTCAGCGCCGTCGCGTGGCTGTTGCTCACCGCGGCGATCGCGTCGACCTTCCTCCTGCTCCGCCGTTCCGCGTTCCACCTCTCGGACCGGCTGTTCGTCGCGCTGCTGATCCAGCTGGTGGTGGTCGCCGCGCTCGACCTGGCGAGCGTCTGGAGTCGCGACGCCGTAGGGGTCTATCCGACGGCGGCAGCGGCGGTCGGCGGCGTCCTGCTCGCGGTCGTCACCCTCCGCCCGGTCCGCGACATCGCCGCCGCGACCGTGGTGCTCGGGCTGATGCTCGTGGGGTCGATCCTCACCGTCACGCGGACCCAGACCGCGACGCTCGGAGCCGAGTTGCTCTTCGCCGCGGTCGCCGTCGTCCCGCCGCTCATCGCCTGCGCGATCGTCTCCCAGTATCGGCGGATCGTCCGTCTCGAACTCGACCGGGTCATGGTCGCCTCCACGGTCGCGAGCGTCCGGGACGCACTCGGGTTCTTCGACTCGGAGGAACTCGTCACCCTCGACCTCGAAGCGGAGGAACTGTTCGTCGGTGTCGCCGACGGCTCGGTCGACCTCCCGCTCGGCCCCGAGCTCGCGGCGCGCGCCTCCCGCCTCGCGACCGAGCTCCGGCGTCATCTCATGTCCGAGGGCAAGGAGTCCTGGCTCGAGCACGCGTTCCAGGAGTCGTCCGTGCTGTCGGACCGCGCGACCCTGCGCGACCCCGAGCGACTCGCGACGTATCTCGCAACGGATCAGCGGGATGGCCTGCTCTCTGCAGTATGGTTGCTCCTCGGGGAAGCAGATGCGCAGAGTGCCAGAGCTGTGCTGACGCTCGGACCGGTCGACCGCTCCGAACGACCGGGCCGATCTGGTGCGCTCGTCATCCCGATCGTCCTCGAAGCGGTCGGAGTGCAACGCGCCAAGGTGGATCCCGCGGTGTGGGAAGCGCTCGGACGCGTGGGCAGCTCTACGGACACGTACCAGAAATCCCGGATCAGGATCGAGATCGACAGCACCGTCGACAATCCTGCTGCGGGCCAGCGGAAAGGGGAACGTCAATGACGTCACAGGAGTCTCGCATCAGGGTCGGCATCGTCGATGACCACCGGATGCTGCTCGGCGCGCTCACCGAATGGATCAGGAGCGTCGCCGACGACATCGAACTCGTCGTCGTGACCCCGTCCTGGCCGGAGCTGCTGACGCACCCCGCCTTCCCCGTCGACGTCCTGCTCCTCGACGTCGACCTCAAGGACAACGTCCCGGTCGCCGTGAAGCTCGCGACGCTGAAGACCACGGGCGTCACGACCGTCCTCATGAGCACCTACAGCGACCCGGCGGTCGTCCGAGAGGCATTGGCAGCCGGTGCCCTGGGCTACCTCGCGAAGAGCGAGGACGCCGAGACCATCGTGCACGCCCTCCGTGCGGCGTCACGCGGTGAGTCCTACATCTCCCCCGAGCTCGACCTCGCCCTCGCGAGCGGGGCCTCCGGCACCGGCCCTCGCCTCAGCGCGCAGGAGCGTCGCGTCATGGCGCTCTACGCCGCGGGTGAGCCCGTGAAGATGGTCGCAGAGAGCCTCGGTATCTCCGACGAGACCGCGAAGAGCTACCTCAAGCGCATCCGCGAGAAGTACCGCAACGCCGGCATCGACGTCGGCACGAAGGTCGCCCTGCGCAAGCGGGCGATCCTCGACGGCATCATCGTCGACTAGCAGCGCGGTGCGCCGACGCGAGCGCGCGGGTATCGGTTCCAGCGCGGTGCGCTGACGCGAGACCGCATTGTTCGGCGTGAGCGCTACCCGGAGACGTCGGCGCGCATCTCCGGAGACCCGCGCTCACGCGTGCGGGGTGCGCTCGTGCGAGCGCACCGCGCTGGCACCCCACCCCACGGGCCGGGACGGGCGCCGGGTATCGGTCAGACGGGGATCGGTGCCGTCGGCGGATTGCGGTCCGCGATCCTGCGCTCCTCGGCGTCGTTCGCCCGCAGGAGTTCGCGCCGGAGCTGCCGTCGTTCGACCGTGAAGCTCGTGATGACGATCCCGAGGCCGATCACGGTCAGCACCACGCCGGTCCAGACCGGGGCGAGGTAGCCGAGTCCACCGGCGATGACCACACCGCCGAGGAACGCCCCGAGCGCGTTGCCGATGTTGAGCGCCGAGTGGTTGAGCGCGGCGGCGAGCGACTGGCTGTCACCCGCGACGTCCATGAGCCTCGTCTGGATCGCCGGACCGAGGCCCTGCGACGCGAAGCCGACCGCGAAGACGAAGAGGAACATGGTCGGGGTCCACGTCGCGGTGAGTGCCAAGGCGGTCAGGACCACGATCATGAGCGCGAAGAAGACGATCAGGGCCCGCTTCACCCCGCGGTCCGCGAGATGCCCGCCGACCAGGTTGCCGATCGTCATGCCGACCCCCATGGTCGCGAGCGCCCACGGGACGAGTGTCGCCGACTCCCCCGCGACCTCGGTCACGAGGGGCGCGAGATAGCTGTAGACGGCGAAGAGCCCGCCGAACCCGATGGACCCGAACCCGAGCACGAACCACACCTGGCCGCGACGGAAGACACGGAGCTCCCGACGCATCGTCTGCTGCGGGTTGCCCGCCTGCACCGGCACGGCGAACCAGATGGTCACGGTCGCGAGCGCGAAGATGCCGGTGACGATGAGGTAGGCGGAGCGCCACCCGAACTCCTGGCCCACCCAGGTCGCGAACGGCACGCCCACGACGTTCGCGATCGTCAGCCCGGTCATGACGAGCGCGACGCCCTTGCCGCGCTTCCCGGGCCCCATGAGACTCGCGGCGACGAGGGCGGCCATGCCGAAGTAGGCGCCGTGCGGCAGCGCCGCGACGAACCGTGCGAGGAGGACGAGGCCGAAGCTCGGCAGGAGCGCAGACGCGAGCGTGCCGACGGTGAACGCGACGCCCAGCCAGAGGAGGACGGTCTTACGCCGGTATCGCGCGACGAGCGCGGCGATCGTCGGCGCACCGACGACGACGCCGAGCGCGTACGCCGTGATCAACCAGGCGGCCTGCGCGTTCGCCTGCTCCTGGCTGCGCGCGGCCAGCTCGGGCAGGAGGTCGGTCGCGATGTTCGGCAGCAGACCCATCGCCACGAACTCGGTCGTGCCGATGCCGAACGCCCCGACGGCGAGCGCGAGGATGGCAAGACGAACACGGGTCGGCGACAGCTGCGTCGACCCGTCCAGGATGGTGGGCATGGATCGAGTGTACGGGAATCCTCGAATCGATTCGAGTCCCCCGAGCGGCAAAACCGGACCACCGCCTCCCGGTGGGTTCAGCCGTCGTTCTCGAGCGCGGCGTCGAGGCGGTCGAGCTTGGCGGTCAGCTCACCCGTGTAGCCGGGACGGATGTCGGCCTTGAGGACGAGTGAGACCCGGCTACCGTAGGCGCCGACCGCCTCGGTGGCGTCCTTGATGACCGCGAACACCTCGTCCCACTCCCCCTCGATGGTCGTGAACATGGAGTCGGTCCGGTTGGGCAGGCCGGACTCTCGGACGATCCGCACGGCGGCGGCGACCGCGTCGTGGACGGAACCGTCCGAGTTGCCGGTGCCGCTGGGGGCGACGGAGAAGGCGACGAGCATGGTCACTCCTTGTGGGTTGGAGCGGGGACGGGGATGGACGCCGAGGAGACGTCCTCGTCATGGTGGGACGGGGTGAACAGTGCGTGGACGGCCCAGCCTGCGAGGACCAGGTAGGCGAGGTTGCGGACCGTCAGCACCGTCACGAGGACCGGGTCGACGTTGAGCAACCAGAGGTACAGGTAGGGGTAGACGAGCTGCGTGAGCGCGGCGATCATCAGCGCGAGCACGGCCGGCGCGAGGAAGCGCCGACGCTGCAGGACGATCCCGAGGATCACCGGTGCCGCCAACCACATCGCGAACTGCGGTGACCCGACCTTGTTGAAGATGATGAGCGTGAGGACGAAGAGGAGCGACAACGGCGCGAGCACCTGCACGAGGGGGCGTCCGGACCGCACCGCGAGCACCCCGAGGAGCACCGCACCGGCGACGGCGAGGCCGAGGAGCGGCGTCATGACGGCGATCGCCGTGTCGACGCCCGGGCCCGTCACCTGGAAGGTCAGGATGTCGCGGTCGTAGTAGACGAAGCTCTGCGGGACACCCAGGACGGCGAGCCACAGGTAGGCGTTGCCGATGGGCGACTCGATCTGGAGACCACGTCCGGTCTGCTCCGTCACGAAGCTGACGGCGTTCGCACCGCCGAGCACGAGGCCGACCCCGAGGACCACGACCGACGTCGCCGCCGCCGCGACCAGGACCTGACCGCGATGGCGGTGCGCCAGGACGATCGCGCCGATCAGCGCCGCCGGCCAGATCTTCATCCAGGCGGCGAGCGTCAGGAGGACGGCGGCGACCCGCGGGCGGCCGGCGACCCAGAGGAGCCCGACGATCGCGATGGGGACGGTCACGGAGTCGATCCGGGCGAGCGCGATCGGTCCGAGCAGGAGGAGGAACGCGAGCCACCACCATGCCGCGATCAGCCGTGGGCGCGAGTGGCCGTTGCCGAGGAGGACCGCGAACGCCCCGGCGTTCATCGCGGTCACCAGCAGGAGCCAGCCGACGCCGTACCCGGCACTGCCGAGCAGCAGCGGGATCAGCATCGGCACGATCGCGAGGATCGGATAGACCCAGGGCTGGTCGATGGCGGGGATCGGGCCACCGGACGTCGCCTGTTCGACCCACGGCCGGTACACGAGGACGACGTCGCCGAGCGGGAGGCCCTCCGCCACGAGGCACAGCCACCCGACGAGGAGGTGCACGAGGCCGAACCCGCACCAGAGGAGCCAACGCCGCATCACGTGGACCATCCTAGGCTCGTGCCGCCGATGGGACCGGTCCGCCACTCGCTCGACGCCCGAGTGGGTCGGCTCCGCGAGCCTGCTGATCAGTACCCGCTGAAGGCGTCGGTGCGGACGTGTCCGACGCCGATCCCGCGCAGGGCGGGCTTCAGGGCCTCGATCATCGCGGGCGGACCGGAGATGAAGACCTCCCGCTCGGCAAGGTCGGGGACGGCCTCGGCGAGGCGCTCGTGGTCGAGGCGCCCGGGTCCGAGGCCACGCCAGCCGTCCGGCAGCCGGACGTCGTCGGTCGGTCCCACGACGAGCACCGGTGTCCCCCAGGTCTCGAGCTCGGCCGCGTAGGCGAGCTCCTGCGGGTCGGACACGACGTAGACGAGGACGACGTCACGCTGGTCGGCACGGAGGTGCAGCCGGGAGAGCTGGCTGACGAACGGGGTGATCCCGATCCCGGCGGCGATGAGCAGGATCGGCTTGCTCGCATCCTTCGGCAGGACAAAGTCGCCCCACACGCCGGTCGCCGAGAGGCTCGCGCCGACCGGCAGCGCGCTCAGCGCCCGCTTGAAGCTACTGGCCCGCTCGGGCACACGCATGGCCACGCGGATCGTACGGTCGTCGTCGGGCGGCGAGGAGATACTGAAGACGCGCCTCGAACCGCGGACGTCGGCCCCACGGTGTGGCAACGACAGCTCGAGGTACTGGCCGGCCGCGAACGGGATCGAGCGCTTCGAGCTGAACTGGTACTCGACCGCCGTCGGGGTGAGCGCGCGGGTGCCTTCGAGCGTCAGTCGCATCCCCCGACGACGGGCGACGGCGAAGGCCAGCACGTTGCCCACGATGAGCGCGAGCTCGGGGGTCGACGCCACCTGGCCGAGCATGAACGGGATGGAGAACAGCACCGCGACGATCGCCGCCTCGGCGAGCTGCTGCCAGCGCCGCGGTGGAAGCGTGAGCGGCTCGGTGAGCATGAACGCTGCGAGGAAGAGGATCGGGTACGACGTGAGTGGGGCCAGCAGTGCCGGTCCCAGCTCTTGACCGCCGGTGACGAGCCGGACGGTGACGAGCGCCCAGGAGAGCACGATGAAGACGAGTGCCATCGTCAGTCGCTTCGTCCGGATGAGGACGAGTCCGCCGAGGATGACGACACCGGGCAGCAGCCACGGGTTGGCGACCCACCAGACCGACGGTGACACGCCGGGGAGGGTGACGTAGCTCGCCAGCACGCTCATCACGAGTGCGGCGATGGCCGCCGGGTTGAGGACGTGTCGGCCTCGGATCGCGAGCAGGTACTTCGACGCCGAGGCGACCGTGGCGGCGAGGGCGATCCAGGCCAGCGCGGTGGGCTCGCTCGTCGGCCACAGGATGAAGAACAGCAGGAGGGAGGTGATGACGGACGACTCGCTGTGCGGCTGCACCTGGAACAGCGCGCCGAACAGGCGGTTCGTCAGGTAGCCGACGACGAGCAGCGTTGCCAGGGTGGCGAGGAGCTCGAGCGGCTTGTAGAACACCTGCCCGAACAGCGACAGCACGAAGGCGTAGATCGCGAGGGTGCCGAGTGACAGCGTCACGAGGCGGTACATGGTGACCCGCCCGAGGACGGTGCCGAAGAAGGAGCCGGTGCGGCCGTTCATGTGCGGTCTGCTTTCTGGGAGATGGTGCCGTCCGGGCTCAGGCCCTGTGGCGCGTGACTCAGGTGAAGAGTTCGCCGGGGAACCCGACGGACCGGTCGGTGAGACCGGTCGTGAACATACGGACGCTCTCGAAGGTGAACGCCTCCGCCAGGGTCTCGTGATCGGTGAAGAACAGCGCGGTGGCCAGTCCGTCGGCGACCATCGCGTCCGGGGCGGTGACCCAGGTCGCCGCGACGGTCCTCGTCGGTTTACCGGTCCGGCCGTCGATGACATGGTGGAGCCCGTCGCCCCAGGCACGACGATTGGTCGCGGAGGCGCACAGGGCTCCGTCGTCGACCGTCGCGACCCCGATGGCCTTGCTGGGATCGTACGGATGCTCGAGCGCGATGCGGAGCGGGTCCGCCACGCGGGACCCGTGCTCGTGACGCAGGTCGCCCGAGGCGTCGACCGTGAAGGACTCGTGGCCGTGGCTGCGGAGGAGGTCCGCGACGAGGTCCACGAGCCGCCCCTTGCCGGCCGCGCCGATGTCGATCACGAGCGGACGGCTCGTCTCGAGCACCTCGCCGTCCCATCGGGCCACGTCGTCCCAGTGCGGGGCGGCGACCGCCGGGCCCTGGGGGACGAGCGAGTAGGAGGCGTCGTAGCCGAGCCGTTCGAGCGAGGTGCCGATGAACGGCGTCACGGCTCCGGCGGTGGCATCGTGCAGACGCCGGTACGTGTCGAGCAGCGCGACCGCATCCTCGCGCGCATCATCGGGGAAGGCGGTCGAGACCGGGCCGGCGGCGAACCGCGCGATGAACGCGTCGTCCCGGAACCTCGACCAGGTCCGGTCGAACCGGTCGATGCACGCGGCGACGGCCTCTGCGGTCTCGGGCTCGAGCGGCAGAGCCGTGTCGAGCTCCCATCCGGTGCCGATCGCCTCGAAGCGCAGTGTCGTCTCGCTCATCGTCGGTCCGGCCCCGCGGCTCAGCCCTTCGCTTCGGTCTTGATCGTGTCGATGGCCGAGTTGAAACCGCCGCTGGTGAGCGAGGAACCGGCGACCTTGGAGACCTTGAGGCTGTCGATGTCCTTGCCGACCACCTCGGCGGCGATCCCGGAGATGAACTCCGCCTGGTAGCGCTTGCTGTTCGCGCTCTCGGCGTGCGAGACGACGTCGACCGCCGTGACCTTGTCCTCGGCGAGTGTGACGGTCACCGTGATCGACTCGGTGCCGTTCGGCGACTGGTAGCTGCCGTCCGCGGTGTAGGAGCCGTCCTGGTAGTCGGTGGAGCCGGAGCCCGCCGCGGCGTCGGTGGAGGTGGTCGCCTCCGGCGCCGCCGTGCTCTTCGTCTCGGGCGACGTGGTCGTGGTCGAACTGCCGGCGTCGGCCGCCGAGCAACCGGCCAGGCTGCCGACGAGGGTGAGGCCGGTCAGGGCCGCGAAGGTCGTCTTCTTCGCCGCCACGGACAGGCGTGGCGTGCGGACGGGAGGCTGGGTGGTGGTGGGGTTGCGCATCGTTCAATCTCCTCGGGCGATGTGTGTGCCGCGGTGCGGCGACCGCCGCGGCGAGGTCTCTGCCGCGGTGGCACCAGTGTCCTGAGCTTCCCTATGGGCGAGCTATGAGCGTTCTGGGAGTTGTCCTTCGTCCACCGATGAACGATCGTTCAGCGGAGGAGACCACCGACGACGCCGCGCACCGCTTCGGCCACGTCGAGCGCGGCCAGCGGGCCCTCGGCTGCCGCGGCGTCCCCGGCGGCCGCGTGCAGCAGCACCCCGCTGGCGGCCACGCTCGCCAGGCAGCCGGGGTCGGCGAGCACGCGCTCGGCGTTCGTGGCGACGAGCGCCCCGATGATCCCGGCCAGGGCGTCGCCGGTGCCGGCGGTCGCGAGCCAGGGCGATCCGCCGGAGACCGTGATGGCGTCGCCGTCAGGCGCGACCACGTGGGTCGTGCCGCCTTTCAGCACCACGACGATGCCGAGGCGGGCGGCGACGTCGGCCGCGTACGACACCGGGTCGGCACGGATGGCCTCGACCTCGGCCGGGCTCCCCAGGCCGCTCAACATGGTCGCCAGTTCACCGACGTGGGGTGTGGCCACGATGCGCCACGACTCGTCGACACCGAACGCCCGCTGGTGGGCACCTGCGGCGACGCGACGGAGTGAACCGGCATCGGCGACGACCGGCTCGCCCCCGTGCAGGGCGGCGTCGAGCAGGGAGCTCTCCTCGCGGGTCAGCTTGCCGGGGTCCATGCCGGAGCCGATGAGCCACGCCTGCACGCGCCCCTCCGCCGTCACGATCTCGGGGCGGCGCTGCAGCACGAGGTTCGCCGGTCGGTCCGCGCCGAGGTAACGGACCATGCCGACGCCGGTGCGGATCGCCGCCTCGACACCGATGACGGCGGCACCCGGGTAGCGGTCGGACCCGGTCACGACGCCGAGGACACCCCGGGAGTACTTGTCCGATTCGGCGTCGGGCACGGCGATCCAGTCGCGTGCGTCGGCAGGGGTCCAGAGTCGCGGTTCGGCCATGCCATCACCCTAGGCCAGTCGTCGCGGCGGACTGACGCTGAGCCGTCGATCGTCGGTCATCCCGGAGACGGGAATCCGAGCGCGCGCCGGGACGTTGAGCCGGGTGGCGACGCCCGTCGCCCAGAGACCCGAGGAGTTCCGTGCCCCAGCTGTTCGATCCGATCACCATCCGCGACCTCACCATCCCCAACCGCCTGTGGATCGCCCCGATGTGCCAGTACAGCGTCGCCGCCCAGGACGGCGTCCCCACCGACTGGCACCTCATGCACCTCGGCCAGTTCGCGGCGGGCGGCTTCGGCCTCGTCATCTCCGAGGCGGCGGCGATCAGCCCCGAGGGTCGGATCTCGCCCCAGGACGCAGGCATCTGGAACGACGAACAGCGCGAGGCCTGGCGACGGATCACCGCGTTCATCACCGAGCAGGGTTCCGTCCCCGGCATCCAGCTCGCGCACGCCGGCCGGAAGGCCTCCACGTTCGCCCCCTGGGGCACCGACGGACACGGCAGTGTGCCGATCGAGGAGGGTGGCTGGTCGACGGTCGCTCCATCACCCGAGGCCTTCCCGGGCTACGCGGTTCCGGAGGCCCTCGACGACGAGGGGATCGACCGCGTCGTCGACGACTTCCGCGCGGCGGCCGTCCGGTCGGTCGACGCCGGCTTCCAGGTGATCGAACTCCACGCGGCGCACGGCTACCTGCTGCACCAGTTCCTCTCACCACTCGTCAACCACCGCGAGGACGGCTACGGCGGCTCGCTCGAGAACCGGGCCAAACTCCTCCTGCGGGTCGTCGAAGCGGTTCGCGGGGTCCTCCCGGCCGGTCTCCCGTTGTTCGTCCGGTTCTCGGCCACGGACTGGGTGGACGACGGATGGGATGAACATCAGACCGCTACCGTCGCCGCCTGGTGCGCCGAGCGCGGGGCCGACTTCTTCGACATCTCCACCGGTGGAGCCGTCGGCGGCGTCCGCATCCCGCTCTCCCCCGGGTACCAGGTCCCGTTCGCGGCGCACATCGGGTCGACGGGTGTCGACACGAGCGCCGTCGGGCTCATCACCGACGCCCAGCAGGCCGCGGCCATCGTCGCCGACGGGCAGGCGGAGGCGGTCATGGTCGCCCGCGAGGCGCTCCGTGACCCGCACTTCGCGTTGCGCGCCGCGACCGAGCTCGGCGTGGAGGTCGCCTGGCCGGGCCAGTACGAGCGGGCCAAGCCGCNTCCGATCAGCGACGCCGGGTGGCGTCCTGGACCTCGCCGACGAGTTCCTCGATGATGTCCTCGAGGAAGAGGACCCCGGTGGTGGCGCCCGCTTCGTCGAACACCCGGGCGACGTGCGCTCCCGAGCGGCGCATCGTGGTCAGCGCGTCTTCGACGTCCGAATCCTCGAACACCGACACGAGCTGCCTGATGTGCTTCGCGGGCACCGGCCGCTCCTCGTCGCCACTGCCGTCGAGGTCGTCGTACCGCAGCACGTCCTTCAGGTGCAGGTAGCCGATCGGCACCGACTCGTCGTCGACGATCACGTACCGCGAGTAGCCGTACTTGGCGACGGCGCGCTCGACGTCCGAGGGGGTGGCCTCCTCCGTGAGCGTGATGAGGCTCCCGAGCGGCAGGGCCACGTCGTGGACCTTCTTCTCGGTGAACTCGAACGCCGCCACGAGCGCACCCGTCGAGTCGGTGAGCACACCCTCGCGGGTGGACTGGTCGACGATGGTCGCCACCTCGTCCAGCGTGAACGCACTCGCGGCCTCGTTCTTCGGCTCCACCCGGAACAGGCGGAGGACGGCGTTCGCGGTCGCGTTGAGGGACACGATGATCGGACGGAAGACGCGCGCCACGAAGACGAGCGGCGGAGCGAGCAGCAGGACCGCGCGATCCGGGATCGAGAAGGAGAGGTTCTTCGGGACCATCTCGCCGAAGACCACGTGGAGGTAGGAGACGAGCAGCAGCGCGATGATGAACGCCACCGTGCCGATGGTCTCCTCGGGCCAGCCGGTGAGCGCCAACGGCACCTCCAGCAGGTGGTGGATCGCCGGCTCGGAGACGTTCAGGATGAGCAGCGAGCAGACGGTGATGCCCAACTGACTCGTCGCCAACATGAGCGTGGCGTGTTCCATGGCCCACAGCGCGGTCTTGGCGCTCCGGCTCCCCTGCTCGGCGAGGGGTTCGATCTGCGACCGACGCGCGGAGATGACCGCGAACTCGGCACCGACGAAGAAGGCGTTCGCGAGCAGCAGCACCACGAGCCAGGCGATTCCTGCCCAGTCGCTCATACGTCACCACCGTCCTCCGACACGACGGGTCTCGGGGTGAATCGGATCCGATCGATCCGTCGGCCGTCGAGTCGCTCGACGCGGAGCGTGCCGTCCTCGAGCTCGAGCTCGTCGCCCGAGACCGCGAGTCGTCCGAGCTCGCTCATGACGTAGCCCGCGACCGTCTCGTACGGGCCGTCCTCGGGGACGCGCACGCCGGCTCGCTCGAGGAGCTCGTCGGGACGGAGGCTGCCCGGGAAGGTCGTGGAGTCTCGTCCGCGGACCACTCCGGCACGCGAACGGTCGTGCTCGTCGGCGACCTCGCCCACGAGTTCCTCGACGAGGTCCTCGAGGGTGGTCACGCCGGCGGTGCCGCCGTACTCGTCGACCACGACGGCCATCTGGTATCCGCGTCCGCGCAGCTGCGAGAGCAGCACGTCCAGCTTCATCGTCTCGGGGACCCGCAGGGCCGGCGACTGCAGGGCCGAGACGGGCACCTCGCCGCGGCGGTCACGCGGGACCGCGATGGCCTGCTTCACGTGCACGACACCGGTGATGTCGTCGACGTCGGCATCGGTGACCGGGAAGCGCGAGTGGCCGGTCGACCTCGCCAGGGCGAGCACCGCCTGGGCGGGTTCGCCACGCTGGATCGACGCGATGCGCGGCCTGGGCGTCATGACGTCCGACGCATCGTGGCTCGAGAAGCGGAGGGTGCGGTTGAGCAGGGTCGCGGTGTCGGCCTCGAGTGTGCCCTCGAGCGCCGATCGACGCACGAGCGACGACAGCTCCTCGGCCGTCCGGGCTCCGGACAGCTCCTCCTTGGGCTCGATGCCCATCGACCGCAGCAAGCCGTTGGCGCTGCCGTTGAGGACGACGATGGCGGGCTTGAACACCCAGGTGAAGGCCGTCTGGAACGGCACGACGAACTTGGCCGTCTGTCGGGGCAACGCGAGCGCGAAGTTCTTCGGGACGAGCTCGCCGATGATCATGCTGAGCAGCGTGGCGAGGGTGATCGCGACGATCGTCGCCACGACGGCGACGACGCCCTCGGGGATCCCGATGGAGCCGAGCGGGCCGGCGAGCATCGACGACAGCGCAGGCTCCATGGTGTAACCGGTGAGGAGGGTGGTCAGGGTGATCCCGAGCTGCGCGCTCGACAGGTGCGTCGAGGTGATCTTGAGCGCCGCGATCGTCATCGTCAGGCGGGTCTCGCCACGGTCGCGGCGGGCTTCGAGGTCGGCGCGGTCGAGGTTCACGAGCGCGAACTCGGAGGCGACGAAGAAGCCCGTCCCGATGGTCAGTACGAGGCCGACGCCGAGCATGATCCACTCAGACATGACGATCCCGTCCGTGCTGAGCGGGCGATGCCGGAGTGGGGGTACCGTCGCCCGGGTGGGCGGTCGTCTCCCGTGAGCGGGTCAGCACGGGGCTGGGATGGTGGCCGGGGGATCTGTCTGAAGGAGGGTCGTCCATTGTGCGGACGAGTCTATCGGACATCCGCGGCTGTGGACCCCGGATTTCCGGGGTTCTTCTCAGCCTCCGCGAGACGCCGGCGATGCTCTGCCGCGCGACGCTTCCGACGCCGCACGAGGAGGAACCGCACGCCGATGCACGCCGCGGCGAGCGCCGGGACCCCGCCCGAGACGATCATGCCCACGTGTGCCCCGGCGACCTCGACGAGCCAGCCCATGAGCGGACCGCCGATCGCCTGACCGCCGAGCAGCACGAGGATGTACAGCGACATCACACGGCCACGGATCGCCATGTTGGACGACAGCTGGACGAGTGAGTTCGCCGCCGTGATGAAGAGGAGGTTCGCGACCCCGCCCGCGACGAGCAGGAGGGCGAACGGGAGGAGCACGGGCATCGCCCCGGCGGCCGCCTGCAGGACGCCGACCGCCGCCGCCGCGACGATCACGATGCGCAGGTCCACACCCCCGCGCCTCGTCGACGCGAGCGCCCCGGTCAGCGCGCCGACGGCGACGAGGGCGTTGAGGAACCCGTAGCCGCTCGCACCGATGTCGAAGACGTCCGAGGCGTAGGCGGCGAGCAGGACCGGCAGGTTGAAGGCGAACACCGACATGAACGCGACCATGATGACCGTCCACCGGATGGCCGGTTTCCGCATGGCGTAGCCGAGCCCCTCCTTGAGCTGGCCCTTCGCCTTCGCGACGACCGGGGTCGGGACGAGTTCCGAGACACGCATGAGCGCCAGGGTGAGCACGACGCCGGAGCAGGCGAGGGCGTTGATCGCGAAGGACCACCCGGAACCGACGGCGGTGATGAGGACACCGCCGACGGCCGGACCGACGAGCTGGCCGAGCTGGAAGACGGCGGAGTTGAGGCTGATGGCGTTCCGCAGTCTCGCCGGGCCCACGAGCTCGTTCACGAACACCTGTCGCGCCGGGTTGTCGACGACGGTGACGAGGCCGAGCATGAAGGCGATGACGTAGATGTGCCACACCTCGACCGCGCCGCTGAGCGTCAGGATCGACAACGCGACCGCGAGGACGGCGGCGAGCGACTGCGTGATCATGAGCAGCACACGCTTGGAGTAACGGTCCGCGATCACGCCGCCGAGCAGTCCGAACAGCAGCATGGGCGCGAACTGCATCGCGACCGTGATCCCAACGGCGGCGACACTGCCGGAGAGCTCGAGGACGAGCCAGTCCTGCGCGATGCGCTGCATCCCGATCGCGGTCGTCGCGACGATGTGTCCGATCGTGAAGAGTCGGAAGTTCGGGACGCGGAGCGAGGAGAAGGTGTCCCGCCAGGCGGGGCGCTCCCCCACGATCGGCATGGGGGCGGTGGGCGGCGGCGGAGCGACGGCGGTGTCGGAGGGAGGGGTCACGGAGAGAGCCAGCGTTTCGTATGTCGAGTGCGTGTCGTATGGGTGGAGCCGCGGAGGCCGTCGGCTCCCATCCACGCTATTGCCGACGCGGCCATTTCCGAGCAGGATGATCCCTATCAGTCCTATTCGATTCCCGAATGATCGGCTCACGCATGTTCGACCCCGCACTGCTGCGCACCTTCCTCGCTGTCGCCGAGACGAAGAACTTCACGCGCGCCGCCGCGCAGCTCGGGTTGAGCCAGCCGACGGTCAGTCAGCAGATCCGACGGCTCGAGGAGGCCGCCGGCCGGTGGCTCGTCGTCCGGGACACGAGGGCGGTCCGCCTGACCGACAACGGTGACGCGATGGCCGGGTTCGCGCGGACCATCCTCGCTGCACACGCCTCGGCGGAGAGCTACTTCACCGGCTCGGCGATGAGCGGTCGCCTCCGCTTCGGGGCCGCCGACGACCTCGCGATGACCCAGCTCCCCCGGATCCTGCGGCACTTCCGTCAGGGTCACCCGCAGCTGAACCTCGAACTCACCGTGAACCAGAGCGGGCCGCTCTACCGTCGGCTGAAGGCGGGCGCCCTCGACCTCATCTTCATCAAGATGCACCCCGGCCAGAACGAGGGCAAGCTCGTGCGGACCGACTCGATGGTCTGGGTCGGTCTCGAGAAGACCACGATCGAACCGGGCCAGCCCGTCCCCCTCATCGCCTACCAGGACCCGAGTCTCTCCCGGCAGCTGGCGATCGACGCCCTCGAGGCCGCCGGGCGCACCTGGCGGATCACCTGCAGCACCCGGGAGGTGAACGGCGTCCTCGCAGCGGTGCGGGCCGGGCTCGGCGTCGCGGTCTTCCCGCGCAGCCTCATCCCCAGCGACCTCGTCATGCTGAGCAACCGGCTGGAACTCCCGCCCCTGGGCGGCGTCGACTTCACCCTGCTCGCGAACCCGTTGGCGGCGGCCGGCCCGGTCGAGGCGCTCTCCTCGGCCATCATGGACCGGTCGCTCGCCTGAGCGAGCACACAGCGGTCAGGCGTCGACGGACTCCGACGCATCGGCGAACGGCGCCGGGATGAGGTAGGTCTCGCGGACCTCGGCCGATTCGTGCGGGCCGCTACCGTCGGGCGCGGTGAACGGTTCGTCGAACTCGACGATCCACGTCGTCAGCTGTTCGGTCCACACCGAGACGAACGCCGCGGCGCGCTGGCGGCCGGGCGCGACGATGACCCCGGAGGCACGCTCCCCCGTCGAGGGATCGGATCCCGGGTCCACGAGCACGAGGACCTGCATGCCGACACCGAACCCGTGCGTCCCACCGTTCACCACCATGGGCCCATCATCCCACCGCGGTCGTGCGCGCCGCACCAGCGCCCCGGCTCACCAGGAGACGGGCAGCGCCTTGCCCTCCTCGTACCCGGCGGCCGACTGGACACCGACGATGGCGCGCTCGTGGAAGCCGGGGACCGAGTCGGCACCCGCGTAGGTGAACGACGAGCGCACACCGGCGGTGATCATGTCGAGGAGGTCCTCGACCGAGGGCCGGAGCGGGTCGATCGTGATGCGGGAGGACGAGATGCCCTCGGCGAAGAGCGTCTTCCGCGCGAGTTCGAAGGGATCGAGTCGGCCGAAGCGCTCGTGCACGGCCTTGGTCGACGCCATGCCCCAGCTCTCCTTGTAGAGCGACCCGTCGGCGGCGCGCTGCAGCTCACCGGGGGCTTCGATCGTGCCGGCGAACCAGGAACCGATCATGACCGAGGACGCACCGGCCGCGAGGGCGAGGGCGACGTCGCGGGGGTAGCGGACGCCGCCGTCCGCCCAGACCTTCGCGCCGAGTGCGCGGGCGGTCGCGGCCGTCTCGAGCACGGCCGAGAACTGCGGACGTCCGACCGCCGTCATCATCCGCGTGGTGCACATCGCACCGGGTCCGACACCGACCTTGAGGATGTCCGCACCGGCGTCGACGAGGTCCTGCACCGCGACGGCGGACACGACGTTGCCGGCGACGATCGGGAGGCCGAGACCGAGCGCACGGACGGCCGCGATCGCGCGGAGCATGCCCTCCTGGTGCCCGTGGGCGGTGTCGATCACGAGGACGTCCACCCCGGCGGCGGCGAGCGCCTGCGCCTTGACGGCGACGTCGCCGTTGATGCCGATCGCCGCGGCGACCCGGAGCCGGCCCGACGCGTCGAGCGCCGGCGTGTAGATGGTCGACCGGAGCGCGCTCGTCCGGCTGAGGGTGCCGACGACGGCGCCGTGGTGCAGCACGGGCGCGAACTCGAGGTCGGCGGCGACCATGAGGTCGAACGCGGCCCGGCCACCGGTCACGTCGTCGGCGTCGATCGAGGCGAGCGACCCGCGAGCGAGGTCGCCGAGCCGTGCGTCGGGCAGCGCCGTGGCGAGACGTGCGGCCGGGATGCAGCCGGCGAAGGCGTCGCGCTCGTCGTGGAGCACGATGCCGTGACCGGCGACCGCGGGGATCAGGCGCAGGGCGTCGGCCGCGGTCTGATCGGCGCGCATGATCAGCGGCGTGTCGAAGGCGACCGGCTGCTCCTTGACCCAGCGGATCGCCGCGTCGAGCTCTTGGAGCGGCATGTCCTGCGGCAGGACGCCGAGTCCGCCGCGCCGCGCCAGTGCCGCCGCGAGGCGTGGCCCGGTGACGGAGTTCATGTTGGCGGAGACGATCGGGATCGTGGCGCCGGTGCCGTCGTCCGGAGCCAGGTCGACGTCGAGTCGACTCGTGATCCCGGAGCGGCTGGGGACGAGGAACACGTCCGAGTACGTCAGGTCGTGGCTGGGAATCTCACCGATGAACCGCATGAGAACACCGTATCCCGACCGGCGTCCGAGCCGCACCGACGACGGAATGGGTTTAGGCTTGATGACTGGATCGTGCGGGCATGTTCCCTGCCTGCAAACAGTGAGAATTCAACGGAGAGAGTGGGCGATCGACGGTGTCGAGCCAGATGACCGGAGTGGGCGCCGATGACGGCGCAACGAACGAATTCGGAGCCAATGAATGGCTCGTCGACGAGATGTACGAGCAGTACCTCGTCGACAAGGATTCCGTGGACCGCTCCTGGTGGCCGATCCTCGAGCACTACCGGCCGGTGAACGGCGCAGCCCAGGGAACGACGGGCGGCCAGTCGGACGACGATGCGGCAGCGGCCGGCGCCACGGCGTCGGCCCCCACCCCTGCGGCGGCGGACGAGGCGGCGGCCCGGGTCAACCCGCCGACGGCCCCGATCCAGGTCATCGGCGCGCAGCCGGTCGCGCGCACCACCTCGGTCCAGGCGAAGCCGGCCCCGATCCCGGCCGACGCCCCGATGACGAGCCCGAACCAGGTCCAGCAGCCGAAGAGCGACCAGACCGAACCCGCTCCGGAGGACGTCGACAAGGTCACCGTGCTG
The DNA here is from genome assembly GCF_014839505.1 of Plantibacter sp. CFBP 8775. Lineage (NCBI taxonomy): Bacteria > Bacillati > Actinomycetota > Actinomycetes > Micrococcales > Microbacteriaceae > Plantibacter > Plantibacter sp. CFBP 8775. The sequence goes on from NZ_JACYNV010000002.1 coordinate 271,408, forward strand.
AAGGGCATGGCCAAGTCGCTCGCCACCAACATGGACGCGAGCCTGACGGTCCCGACCGCGACGAGCGTGCGCACCATCCCGGCGAAGCTGATGATCGACAACCGCATCGTCATCAACAACCACCTGAAGCGCGCCAGAGGCGGCAAGGTCAGCTTCACCCACCTCATCGGCTGGGCCCTCATCCAGGCGTTGAAGGACTTCCCGAGCCAGAACGTCTACTACGAGGAGGCCGACGGCAAGCCCACGGTCGTCGCCCCGGCGCACATCAACCTCGGCATCGCCATCGACCTCCCGAAGCCCGACGGCTCCCGCGCCCTCATGGTGCCGGGCATCAAGCGCGCCGACACCCTCACCTTCAACGAGTACCTCTCGGCGTACGAGGACCTCGTGACCCGCGCCCGCAAGGGCAAGCTCACCGGAGCCGACTTCCAGGGCGTCACGATCTCGCTCACGAACCCCGGTGGCATCGGGACCGTGCACTCGGTCCCCCGTCTCATGAAGGGCCAGGGCTGCATCATCGGCGCCGGCGCCCTCGAGTACCCGGCCGAGTTCCAGGGCGCCTCCGAGCGCACGCTCAACGAGCTGGCGATCGGCAAGACGATCACCCTCACGAGCACCTACGACCACCGCGTCATCCAGGGTGCCGGCTCGGGCGAGTTCCTCAAGGTCGTCCACGAGCTGCTCATCGGCAGCCGCAGCTTCTACCAGGACATCTTCGCCGCGCTCCGCATCCCGTACGACCCGATCCACTGGTCGCCCGACATCAGCGTCGACCTCGCCGACGCCGTCGACAAGACCGCCCGCGTCCAGGAGCTCATCAACGCGTTCCGCGTCCGCGGCCACCTCATGGCCGACATCGACCCGCTGGAGTACGTGCAGCGCTCGCACCCCGACCTCGAGATCGAGACCCACGGCCTGACCTTCTGGGACCTCGACCGCGAGTTCGTCACGGGCGCCTTCGGCTCGGCCCGCACGGCCAAGCTGCGCGACATCCTCGGCGTCCTCCGCGACTCGTACTGCCGCACCACGGGCATCGAGTACATGCACATCCAGGACCCCGCGCAGCGCAAGTGGATCCAGAGCAAGGTCGAGCGCAAGTACGAGAAGCCGACGCACGACGAGCAGATGCGCATCCTCGGCAAGCTCAACGAGGCCGAGGCCTTCGAGACCTTCCTGCAGACGAAGTACGTCGGCCAGAAGCGCTTCAGCCTCGAAGGCGGCGAGTCCACCATCGCCCTGCTCGACACCATCCTCCAGGGTGCGTCGCAGGCCCAGCTCGACGAGGTCGCGATCGGTATGGCCCACCGCGGCCGCCTCAACGTCCTCACGAACATCGCCGGCAAGACGTACGGTCAGATCTTCCGCGAGTTCGAGGGAACGCAGGACCCTGCGAGCCACGGTTCCGGCGACGTGAAGTACCACCTCGGCACCGAGGGCACCTTCAAGGCCGAGGACGGCCGCGAGATCCCGGTCTACCTGGCAGCGAACCCCTCGCACCTCGAGGCCGTCAACGGCGTGCTCGAGGGCATCGTCCGCGCGAAGCAGGACCGCGGGCCGATCGGCGCGTTCGGCACCCTCCCGATCCTCATCCACGGCGATGCGGCGATGGCCGGTCAGGGCGTCGTCCTCGAGACGATGCAGCTGTCTCAGTTGCGCGGCTACCGCACGGGCGGCACGGTCCACGTCGTCATCAACAACCAGGTCGGCTTCACCACGCCTCCTGGCGAGGGCCGCTCCTCCATCTACAACACCGACGTCGCGAAGACCATCCAGGCGCCGATCTTCCACGTGAACGGCGACGACCCCGAGGCCGTCGTGCGGGTCGCGGAGCTCGCCTTCGAATACCGCCAGGAGTTCAAGCGCGACGTCGTCATCGACCTCGTGTGCTACCGCCGACGCGGCCACAACGAGGGCGACGACCCGTCGATGACGCAGCCGCTCATGTACAGCCTCATCGAGGCGAAGCGCTCCGTCCGCAAGCTGTACACCGAGGCGCTCGTCGGCCGTGGCGACATCACCGAGGAGGAGTACGAGGCCGCGCACCGCGACTTCCAGGACCGCCTCGAGCGCGCCTTCATGGAGACGCACGCCGAGCAGACCTCGCCGACGCCGATCCCGACCGAGGTCCTCGACGAGGACGGCTACTCCGGCGAACTCGAGACGACCGGTGTCTCCGAGGGCGTCGTGCAGCTCATCGGCGACGCGTTCAACAACAAGCCCGCCGGGTTCACCGTCCACCCGAAGGTGCAGCAGCTCCTCGAGAAGCGTCTCGACATGAGCCGCAACGGCAACATCGACTGGGGCTTCGGAGAACTGCTCGCGCTCGGATCGGTGCTCATCGAGGGCACCCCGGTGCGGATGTCCGGACAGGACTCCCGCCGCGGCACCTTCGTGCAGCGTCACGCCGTCCTCCACGACCGGGTCAACGGCCAGGAGTGGCTGCCGCTCGCGAACCTCAGCGACAACCAGGCCCGCTTCTGGATCTACGACTCGCTCCTCAGCGAGTACGCGGTCATGGGCTTCGAGTACGGCTACTCGGTCGAACGTGCCGACGCGCTCGTGCTGTGGGAGGCGCAGTTCGGCGACTTCACCAACGGCGCGCAGACGATCATCGATGAGTTCATCTCCTCCGCCGAGCAGAAGTGGTCGCAGCGGTCGAGTGTCACGCTCCTCCTCCCCCACGGCTACGAAGGCCAGGGCCCCGACCACTCGTCCGCGCGGATCGAGCGGTTCCTGCAGCTCTGCGCCGAGGACAACATGACCGTCGCACGGCCGTCGACCCCCGCGTCGTACTTCCACCTCCTGCGTCGCCAGGCGTACGCCCGCCCGCGTCGGCCGCTCGTCGTCTTCACCCCGAAGGCGATGCTACGTCTGCGTGGCGCGACCAGCCCGGTGGCGGACTTCACCTCCGGCCGCTTCGAGCCGGTGATCGACGACGCACGGATCACCGACAAGGCCGCGGTCAAGCGGGTGCTCCTGCACTCCGGGAAGATCCACTACGACCTCCTCAGCGAGCTGCAGAAGCAGCCGAACGACGAGATCGCCCTCGTCCGCGTCGAGCAGTTCTACCCGGTCCCGGTGGCCGAGCTGAACGCCGTGGTCGCGCAGTACCCGAACGCCGAACTGGTGTGGGTGCAGGACGAGCCGGAGAACCAGGGCGCGTGGCCGTTCATCTGCCTGGAGGCCGCCAAGCACCTCGAGGGTCGGACGATCCGCAACGTGTCGCGCACCGCGTCCGCCTCCCCCGCCACGGGTTCGGCGAAGCGTCACGCCGCCGAGCAGGCGGAGCTCCTCCGCACCGCGCTGGCGCTCTGACCTCAGCCGCACGACCGACGACCGCCTGTTCCGACAGGCGGTCGTCGTCGTCTGCGTCGTCGTCTGGACGCGGGTGGTCAGCACGGCGACAGCGATCCGTGAGTGGCCGGTGAGCCACCGCCAATAGGCTGACGCCATGGACTTCGCATTCCTCGCCGTCGTCGCGGTGGTGACCATCGTCGCGGTCGCCCGCTTCGCGAACAAGCTGCGCGTGGCAGCCCCGCTCATCCTCGTCCTGGTCGGGCTCGCCCTCAGCTATCTGCCGTTCGTACCGGACGTCGAGGTCAAGCCGGAGTGGATCCTCGCCGGCGTGCTGCCACCGCTCCTCTATTCGGCCGCCGTCAACGTGCCCCTGGTCGACTTCCGCCGCAACCTCAAGGCCATCTCCGGACTCTCGGTCGTCCTCGTCGTGGTGTCGTCGGTCCTCATCGGCTGGATCCTGTCGACGATCCTCCCCGACCTGAGCCTGGCCGCCGGCATCGCCCTCGGCGCCGTCGTCAGCCCGACCGACGCGGTCGCCGCGACCTCCATCGGTAAGCGGCTGGGCATGCCGTCGCGCCTCGTGAGCGTCCTCGAGGGCGAGAGCCTCGTCAACGACGCCTCGGCCCTCGTCCTCCTGCGCTCCGCCATCGCCGCGACCGCCGGCACGGTCTCGTTGTGGGGCGTCCTGGGCGACTTCGCCTATGCCGTGGCCCTCGCGATCGCGATCGGGATCGTCGTCGGGTTCATCACGGTCCGGATCCGCTCCCGCCTGGGCGACCCGGTCCTGACGACGGTCATCTCCTTCGCCGTGCCGTTCATCGCGTATCTCCCCGCCGAGCACTTCCATGCCTCAGGCGTGCTGTCGGTCGTGGTCGCCGGGCTCTACACCGGACATCAGAGCGCGAAGTACTTCACCGCCCAGGACCGGATCAGCGAGCGCATCAACTGGCGGACGACGCAGTTCCTCCTCGAGAACGGGGTGTTCCTGCTCATGGGGCTCGAGCTCGAGGCCATCGTCTCGCAGGTGGAGCAGGACGACCTCGGCATCTGGTCGTCGATCGGCCTCGGGTTACTGACCGCGATCACCCTCATCGTCGTCCGCATCGTGTTCGTCGGCGTCCTCGTCTGGTCGTTGCGACGCGATGAACGGGAGGCCCTCGCCCGGCGGCCGAGACTGGAGCAGGTCTCCGCACGCCTCGAGGAGCATCCGACGGAGAACGCGCGTTCAGCCAAACGCAAGGCCGCCTTCTCGAGGTCGATCGCCCGGCGGAGCGCCGACCTGGACTTCCTGCAACGCGAGGGCCTCGGATGGCGGGGCGGCGCGGTGCTCGCCTGGGCGGGGATGCGTGGCGTCGTCACGATCGCCGCCGCGCAGTCGCTGCCACTCGACACCCCGTATCGGGCGGAGCTGGTGCTCATCGCGTTCACGGTCGCGATCGTCACCCTCCTGCTCCAGGGTGGTTCCCTCCCGCTCGTCATCCGGCTGACCCGGGTCGGCGGGACGGACGAGCAGGCGGCGATGGCGGAACTGGCCGGTCTCGTCGAGGAGATCTCGACCGTCGGTGTGGCCGCCCTCGACGACCCGCAGCTGCGCACGGACGGCGGGGAGCCGTTCGACTCCGCGGTCGTCGACCGGGTACGCACGAGCAGCCTCATCCGCGTCGAGTCGGCGGCGGAACGCACCGATGCCGGCGTGGGCCCGCACGAGCAGTTCCGACAGCTGCGACGCCGGGTGCTCGACGCCGAACGCGATGCGCTCCTCGATGCGCGGGCGACCGGGAGCTACTCCTCCGAGGTGCTGGCGAAAGCGCAGCGAATGCTGGACGTCGAGGAGTCACGCCTCGACGGCGCCGGCTGATGCGGTCGGTCCGTCGTCAGGCGCTCTCGTGGGTGGCCTGGGTGGCCCGCAGCGACGCCAGGACCTGGTTCTTCAGGTCTTCGGGTGCCGTCTCCTTGCACGCCCGCTGGACGGCCTCGGTGAGGGTCTGCGCGACGAGCGCCTCGTTCTGACACTCCGGGCAGTTCGCGAGGTGCTCGCGGATGTCTGCCGCTTCGGTCGTGCACACCTCGTGACGGAGGTACTCCTCGAGGTCCTTCTTGGCCTTGTCGCAGCCGCAGTCGCTCATTTCTTGCTCCCCTGCTTCGTCACGGTGAACCCCCGCGACTCGGCGTAGTCGGCCAACAGGTCGCGGAGGAGTCGTCGGCCACGGTGCAGACGACTCATCACGGTCCCGATGGGCGTTTTCATGATGTCGGCGATCTCCTGGTAGGCGAAACCCTCCACGTCGGCGAGGTACACCGCGAGGCGGAAGTCCTCCGGGATGGCCTGCAACGCGTTCTTCACGTCGCTGTCCGGCAGGTGATCGATCGCTTCGGCCTCGGCAGAGCGGCTGGAGGTGGCGCTGATCGACTCGGCGCCGCCCAACTGCCAGTCCTCGAGGTCGTCGATGGTGCCCTGGTACGGCTCGCGCTGCTTCTTCCGATACGTGTTGATGTACGTGTTCGTGAGGATGCGGTAGAGCCACGCCTTGAGGTTGGTGCCCTGTTCGAACTGCGCGAACGCGGCGAAGGCCTTCACGAACGTTTCCTGGACGAGGTCCTGAGCGTCCGACGGGTTCTTCGTCATGCGCATGGCAGCGCCGTACAACTGATCGATGAACGGCAGTGCCTGTGCTTCGAACAGTGATCGGGGGTCCGGCTCGGCCGGAAGGGCTTCTGGGTCGACGGAGGTCATCACCGGCCAGTCTACGGCCAGCGCCAGACGGCCGTGATCGGCCTCCGTCACCGGTCGTTCCAGTACCGCTGTGGACATCCGCTCCTCCTTCTGCTCTCGACCCCGACTACTGTTGGAACCAATGTTGACCAATCCGTATTCCGCACCAGATTTCGACGTGTACGGCGATGCCGAACCCGAGCACGACGACGCAGCCTGGCCGGCGCCCGTCGCGGGCGGTCCGGTCGATGCGACCGTCTCGCTCCCGGGCTCGAAGTCGCTCACGAACCGCGAGCTCGTCCTGGCCGCTCTGGCCGACGGGCCCTCCCTCCTGCGCGCCCCGCTCCACTCGATGGACAGCACCAACATGGTCGAGGCGCTGCGCGCACTCGGGACCACCATCGTCGAGCGACCGGCGTCGGGCGCGTTCGGCAAGGACTGGCTCGTCACGCCGGGTGAGCTGTTCGGCAGCACGACCGTCGAGTGCGGGCTCGCCGGCACCGTCATGCGGTTCGTTCCTCCGCTGGCCGCCCTCGCCCTCGGGCCGACCGTGTTCGACGCCGACCCCTCGGCCAGGAACCGGCCGATGGCCACCATGATCGGCTCGCTCCAGGCGCTCGGCGTCGACATCAGCGACGACGGCCGGAAGGCGCTCCCCTTCACGGTGCACGGCACGGGCACGGTGAAGGGTGGCAAGCTCACGATCGACGCGTCGTCGTCGAGCCAGTTCGTTTCCGGCCTCCTGCTGGCCGCAGCCCGCTTCGAGCAGGGTCTCCACCTCGTCCACGAGGGCGAGCGTCTGCCGAGCCTGCCGCACATCGAGATGACCATCGCGGCCCTCGCGGCCCGCGGGGTCACCGTGGAACAGCCCTCCGTCGGTGAGTGGGTCGTCGCCCCCGGCACGATCGCCGCGCTCGACGTCGACCTCGAGCCCGACCTCTCCAACGCCGCACCGTTCCTCGCCGCGGCGCTCGTCACCGGCGGAAGCGTCACGCTCCGCGGCTGGCCCACCTCCACCACCCAGGTCGGTGCCGACCTGGCGGACCTCCTGCCCCGCTTCGGCGCGACGGTCACCCTGGACGGCGACCGCCTCACCGTCACCGGCGGCGAGCGGATCACCGCGGTCGACCTCGACCTGACCACCGGCGGTGAGCTCGCGCCCGCCCTCACCGCGCTCGCGGCACTCGCCGACGGCCCGTCGACCATCACGGGCATCGGGCACATCCGTCACCACGAGACCGACCGCCTCGCGGCCCTCGCGACGGAGATCAACAAGCTCGGTGGCGCCGTCACGGAGCTGCCGGACGGTCTCCGCATCGAGCCGCGCCCCCTCCACGGCGGCGAGTGGTCGAGCTACCATGACCACCGCATGGCGACCACGGGAGCGATCCTCGGTCTCGTCGTGCCCGGGGTCACCATCGAGAACGTCGCCACGACCGCGAAGACGCTCCCGCAGTTCACCGAACTGTGGCACGCGATGCTCGGGGGCTGAGCCGATGAGCTGGTGGGACGACGGCGTCGACGACGACGAGCCGGAACTCGACGAGTCGAGCATCAGGATGCGGCCGAACCCGAAGGCGAACCGCCCACGGACGAAGACGCGGCCCGAGCACCTCGATGCACTGACCGCACGCGTCCTCGCGGTCGACCGCGGTCGCTACACCGTGCTCCTCGACGAAGGCACGCCCGAGGAGCGCGTCCTGACGTCGACCCGCGCTCGTGAACTCCGTAAGCAGGCCATCGTGACCGGCGACCGGGTCGACGTCGTCGGCGACACCTCGGGTGCCGAGGGCACGCTGTCGCGCATCGTGCGGATCGTGCCGCGCACGACGCTGCTTCGCCGCAGTGGCGACGACACCGACGCCATGGAGCGCGTCGTGGTCGCCAACGCCGACCAGATGCTCATCGTCGTCGCCGCCGCGAACCCCGAGCCTCGGGCCCGACTCGTCGACCGCTACCTCGTCGCCGCCTACGACGCGGGGATCACCCCGATCCTCTGCATCACGAAGACGGACCTCCAGGACCCCGACGAGTTCCTCGCGAACTTCGCCGGGCTCGGCCTGCGCGTGTTCCGCAGCCGGGAGGACGACGTCCCGCTCACCGAGATCACCGAGGCCCTCATCGGCCACGACACGGTCTTCGTCGGCCACTCGGGCGTCGGCAAGTCCACCCTGGTCAACGCCCTCGTCCCGACCGCTGAGCGCGCCACAGGGCATGTGAACGTCGTCACCGGGCGTGGGCGCCACACCTCCTCCTCGACCGTCTCGCTGCGCATCGAGGCGCCCGCAGGGTCCGGGTGGGTCATCGACACCCCGGGCGTCCGCTCGTTCGGTCTCGGACACGTCGACACCGCCAACATCCTGAAGTCGTTCACCGACCTCGCGGAGATCGCCCTCGAGTGCCCGCGTGGCTGCACCCATCTGCCCGACGCGCCCGACTGCGCGATCATCGAGGCCGTCGCCGAGGGACGACTCGGGGAGAACGGCCCGGCACGCCTCGACTCGCTCCAGCGGCTGCTGGGGACCTTCGCGACGATCAAAGCCGACCAGTACTCCTGACTAGGCTTGGGGTATGCCTGAAGCACTCCGTCTCTCCGCCGGCGACCCGGCCCCCGCGTTCACCCTCACCGACCAGGACGGCACCAGCGTGTCCCTGTCCGACTTCGCCGGACGACGGGTGATCCTCTACTTCTACCCCGCCGCGATGACGCCCGGCTGCACCACCCAGGCGTGCGACTTCCGCGACAACCTCGCATCGCTCGGCGGTGCCGGGTACGTGGTGCTCGGCGTCTCGAAGGACTCCGTCGAGAAGCTCAAGGCCTTCCAGGAGGAGGACGGGCTCACGTTCCCGCTCCTCAGCGACCCGGAGCTGACGGTCCACCATGCGTACGGAGCCTACGGTGAGAAGAACTCGTACGGACGTATCGTCACGGGGGTCCTCCGCTCGACGTTCGTCATCGACGAGACGGGCACCCTCACCCTCGCCCGGTACAACGTCAAGGCCACCGGCCATGTGAAGAGCCTCCGCAAGGCCCTCGGCCTCGACGCCTGACGCGTCGCTGCTGGACCATCACGACCGACCCGTCGCGCTCAGATCTCGCGTCGGGTCACGGCGGCGACCGCGGGCGTGAACAGGAGCCCGAGGACGGCCAGCGACGGCAGCAGCAGGAACCACCCGATCGCGGGTTGCGCGAAGACCCCCTGGAACGCGCCGACGGCGACGGCGATCTGCACGAGCTGCCAGGTGACCGCTCCCCCGCGGATCCAGCTCCGTCCGCGGATCGCGCCGAGGGCGAGCGCCGTGACGAACGCCGTGGCGATGAGCAGGATCACGAAGATCGCCAGTGCGCTCGTGAACGAGGCCGGCGTCGCCGCGACCAGCTCGAAGAGGAACCAGGCCGAGAGCCCGATCATGAGCAACGCCTCGGCGACGAGCAGGACGATGAAGGCCAGCACCGCGGGCTCACGACGCCTCCCCGGGTTCGGAGCGGAGGCGGCGTTTCGATCGGTACTCACAGGGTTCACCCAAACTTGACTATTGATTTGCTCTTACCGATATGAAACCATGTTTGAGGCCGACATGAGGTCCACGAGGGTGTGGACAGATCCCGATTCCCGGACGATCATCCCCCTCGCATTTCGGCTTTCGCTTCCCGAGACCCCTCACTCGGTTGAAGAAATCTCACCATGCAATAAAAGGAGCTCCCCTATGGATTGGCGCGATAAAGCTGCCTGCCTGACCGTCGACCCGGAATTGTTCTTCCCGGTCGGGAACACCGGTCCGGCGGTCGATCAGATCGACAAGGCGAAGGCCGTGTGCGCCACCTGCAGTGTCACGGAGCTCTGCCTCCAGTACGCGCTCGAGACCGGCCAGGACTCCGGCGTGTGGGGCGGCCTCAGCGAAGACGAGCGTCGCGCCCTCAAGCGTCGCGCTGCTCGCGCTCGCCGCGCCTCCTAATCGCAGACGAGAACCCCGGGTGCCGAACGGCCCCGGGGTTCTCGCATGTCTGCGGCCGTTCGTGACGGACCAGGACCTCAGCTCTTGGCGACCCAGCGCATCGGGATCGCGATCGTGACCTCGGTTCCGCTCCCCATGAGCGTGTGCCAGTCGATGGTCCCGCCCAGTTCACCCTGGATGAGCGTCCGCACGATCTGGGTGCCGAGACCGGACCCGACCTTCCCCTCCGGGAGCCCCACGCCGTTGTCGCGGACCTGCACGCTCAGCAGCTCGTCCGTGCGATCGGCCGTGATCTCCACGTCGCCGTCGCGCCCGTTGAGTCCGTGCTCCACCGCATTGGTCACGAGTTCGGTGAGCGCGAGGGCGAGTGGCGTCGCGTACTCGCTCGGGAGCACGCCGAACGAGCCGGAGGACTTCGGGCGGACCGTCGTGTTGTGCGAGCTCGCCACTTCGGCGATGAGCAGGAGCACGCGCTCGAAGACCTCGTCGAAGTCGACGTTCTGATTGAGCCCCTCGGACAGCGTGTCGTGCACGACCGCGATGGCGGCCACGCGCCGCATGGCCTGCGTGAGGGCGTCGTGGGCGTCCTCCGAGTGCGTCCGCCTGGCCTGGATCCGCAGGAGCGATGCGACGGTCTGGAGGTTGTTCTTCACCCGGTGGTGGATCTCGCGGATCGTCGCGTCCTTGGTGATGAGTTCCTGCTCCTGGTGACGCAGTTCGCTGACGTCGCGGCAGAGCACGATCGCGCCGACCCGCTCGCCGCGGCTCCGCAACGGGATCGCCCGGAGGGAGACCGTCACGCCCTTGTCCTCGATGTCGGTCCGCCACGGCGCCCGACCGGTGACGACGAGTGGCAGGGACTCGTCGACGGTGACGGTCCCCGTCCCGGAGAGCAGATGGGTCGTGACGTCCGCGAGCGACTCGCCCTCGAGTTCCTCGGCGAATCCGATCCGGTTGAAGGCCGAGAGCGCGTTGGGGCTCGCGAAGGTGACGGTGCCGTCGACATCGAGACGGATCAGGCCGTCGCTCGCGCGCGGCGCGCCCCGGCGCGGTCCGGTCGGCGCTCCGAGATCCGGGAAGTCGCCGACCGCGATCATCTCGAACAGGTCGCTCGCGCAGTCGTTGAACGTGAGTTCCTGGCGGCTGGGCGTCCGAGCCTCACCGAGATTGGTGTGGCGGGTGATGACCGCGATCGGTCCGTCGGCATTGGTCGTCTCGGTCGGAGATATCCGCCGGGCGACGGGTACGGCACGAACCCTGGTCGGGGTCTCCTCGTACCAGTCCGGTGCGGACGACTCGATGATCCGTCCACTCTCGAAACAGTCGGTGACCTGCTTGCGCCATTCCTGCTTGATGGATTGCCCGACGAAGTCGCGATAGAAGAGTGTCGCGGCACTCGACGGACGCGAATGCGCGACCGCTATGAAACTGCCGGAATCGGTCGGTACCCAGATGACGATATCGGCGAACGCCAGATCCGCGAGGAGTTGGCTGTCCGCGAGCAGCATGTGCAGCCACTCCACGTCGGCCGCACTGGAGCGGCCCTGGGCGAGAACGAGATCACTGAGCGTCGACACGATTCCAGTCTAGGCTCGGCCGGCCGACACCGAGTGCGCCGAGCCTGCCCTGACGACCACTGGTCAGGCAGGCGTGGAACGGCGACGGCGCTCAGCGGCGCGTGGGGGGCCGCTGAGCGCCGTCGCCGGACGTGATGTCAGTTGGCTGCGCGGTAGGCGTCCTGGACCGCCTGAGGGATGCGTCCGCGCGACGACACGGCGTGCCCGTTCTTCGCGGCCCACTCGCGGATCGCGGCGAGGTTCTCGGCGCTGTTACGGGTGCTGGTGCTCGAGGTGCGGCGCCCACGCTTGACCGGGCGTCCGGCTCCGATATAAGGCTTCAGCGACTCGCGGAGGTTCTTCGCATTGTCTGCCCCGAGATCGATCTCGTATTCGGTTCCGTCGATCGCGAACCGGACGGTCTCTCCTGCACCGGAAGCGAGTTCGCTGCCGTCGAGATCGTCGATGTATGTGGTGATGACTTTCTGAGCCATGGGGGGTCCTCCTGAAGATATCCGTGGTGGGTCCGACGGTTATCCGATCATATCGAACACCATCAAGCGAATTTGAATACCGACACGATACCGAAGTAATTCATCACCCAACGGATAGCGATGCTTCGGAGAAGAATGCAGATGCATATATCGGCGAGCCAATGCATATTCGGTTGATCACCCAATTGTATTGAGTGAATCTGTCGAGACTATTCCGCTCGGCGTGACCGACTCCGCGCACGACGCCCGCGTGCTCCACCCGCCGAGCGCCGCGAGCGGTCGCGCACCGGCGCCGGCTCCTGGTCGAGGAGGGTGGACACGAACCGCCGCAACGCGACGGGCAGCGCCCCGCGCGGGGCCTGGTCGCGGAAGCTCCTCCCCGCGATCACCGCGGCGTCCACCACCCGCTGGTCCTCCGGCAGGAGCGCGGCCGCCTCGATCCCGCCGAAGCGGGAGAGCGTGGACGCCAATTGACCGGCCGGGCCGGTACCGAGCGCGACGCCACGCAGCCGGTTCACCACCACCGAGATGCGCGACGGGTCGACGAGTTCGACGAGTTCCGCGTGGCCGCGGAGCAGCCTCGTGACCCCGACCGGGTCTGCCGCACCGACCTCGACCACCCGGTCTGCGGACCCGAGGACGGCGAACGCCGCGCCGTTCCGTCTGGGCGCGAACAGGTCGCTCGAGATCTCCTCGTCCGCCTCCAGGCAGAACGCCGTGTCGATCACGATGTCGTCCATCCACGCCCGGCACCGTTCGATGGTCGTCGCGACGCGTTCCGTCGACAGTTCCGTCCAGCGTGCCGCGCGCGAGATGCCGGTCAGGACCCGGAACGCGCCGGACGGCGACGGATGGACGACCGCGATCCGCTCGAGCTGCTCGATGTCGAGCGCCCCACTTCCGGCCAGTCGGCAGGCCGCGGCGAACCCGGGTGCCTCGTCGAGGAGGCCGAGCATGGCCGCGACGGATGACCCGTAGGTGTCCGCATCGATGAGGACGACCCGGCGGCCGCGCGCAGCGAGCTCACTGGCGATGCCTGCGGCGACGGTGGTCGTGCCGGGCGACCCGGCCGCACCCCACACGGCGATGACCCGCCCTGCGGCCTGGGCGACCGGACGAGGGCTGTCGCCGCCGAGGTCGAGCGGCGCGATGCTCCGATCGAGCTCCTCGGGATCGACCGGCAGGAGGACGATGTCGACGAGACCGAGCCCAGCCGCATGGCGCCGTTCGGACTCGCCGGACGCGAGCGCCACGACCCTCGTGCCCACGCGGTCCGCGAGGTCGATGAGTTCGGCGCGCAGGCGGTCGGCCCCGGGTGACACGAGCAGCACGTCGACGGGCGTGCCGGCGCCGACGCGCTCCTCGAGTTCGGCGCCGTCGTGACAGCGCCAGGCGACGCGGTGTCCGAGGTCGAGCATCGTCGCGAGGATCTCACCCTCGACCCGTGGATCGAGGGCGAGTCCGACGCGCAGCATCAGCGTTCGCCGGGCTCGGTGGGGACCACGGACAGCAGGTGCGCCGCCGCCGTCGCCGAGAGCACCGTCGCGACGGCGGAGCGCGGGACCGCGAGCTCGAGGGCGACCGAACCACGGCCCGACAGGAGCCCTTCGTCCTCGCCGACCCGGACGACGGTCGCGGCCGAGACCAGCACCTCCGGGACACCGTACCCGTCGCCGTCCGGCGCGGCCGCCCAGAGGTCGACGACGGTCCCCGGCACGATGTCGGCGCCGAGCCGTCCGGCCGGTTCGACGACGAGCGTGGTCACGCCGACGGCGCTCGCCTCGCCGAGCGCGTCGAGCGGCACGAGCTCCCCCGCTGCGATCGTCCGCGTGACGACGATCCCCGGCGGCGGTGCCGCTCCAGCTCCGAGGTACCCGCCCTCGACCGACCCCAGACGTGCGTCGATCACCTGGAGTGAGGAGCGGTCGAGCCGTGTTCCGGGCGTCAGCGTCTCGGACGCCGCATACACCGGGGTCGTCCGACTCGAGGTCGTGACGAGCCACCACACTCCCAGGATCGACGCGACCACCAGCATGAGGCCCACCAGGAAGCGTGGGTCCACCCAGATGCGCGACCGGGACACCTGCCGTCCGCCGACACCATGACGCAGTCCGGCGAGACGGTCGGTCATGCGCTCCCCGCCGTCGATTCGCGCTCCTCCCGACTCCGATCCGTGTCCCCGCTCGATTCCCCGCACCGTCTCCTCCTTCATGGGCACCCCGTGCGCCGCCTCCGGTCCCATGCTGCCCGGGCTCCGGACATCGCGCCGAAGTTATCCACAGCCCGGCGGACGCCGCCCGCGCGAGAGGATAATCGAGGAATGGAATCGCAGCGCGATGCGGCCCCGCTCGGTCGCTTCCTCACCGTCGCCGATACGGCCGAGGTCTTGAACGTCTCGGCCCAGCACGTGGCCGAGCTCATCTCGAGCGGTGAGCTGCCCGCCATCCGGATCGGGCGCAGCGGACCGTGGCGCATCGAGTTCCCGGCACTCGAAGCCTTCATCAGCGGTCAGTACGAGGAGGCACGTCGTGCAGGCCTCTGGCACCAGGCCCAGCTCACCGAACTCGCCGAGTTCACCGGCGCCCCGATGCTCCGGCCCGTGCCGCCCCTCGGCTGAGCCCCGGTTCCGGCAAGCGTCCGACGCGCCGCCTCAGGCGGCACGCTCGACGACGACGACCTCAGCGAGCACGATGACGCGGATCTGCTCGATGCTCCGGCTGCGGCGCGGCGACCCTGGCTCGTGGACGGCCAGATCCAGATGGTCGCGGCCCACCCGGTCGACCGTGCCCGTCCAGCTCCCCGTCCGGGTCCGCACGATCACTGCTGCACGGCGTCGGCACAGATCACGGAGCAGGAACGAGACGGTGAGGCGGTCGAGCAGTCGCGGTTCGCGGACCGCGACGTCGTCGAGACTCCAATCGATCTGGGTCTGCGTCATGGCGACCGCCGCGATGGCATCGAGCGGGACGACGACCTCCCGGCCGCCCGGGGTACCGGATTCGGCCTGGATCCAGTCCTTCCCGATGCTCCGGACCCGCAGCCGCCAGGTCGTCCCGTCGACGAGTTCGACGACGAGCGGTCCTGGTGCGTCGGCGTCGCCGCAGAGGGCGACCAGCCGCTCGCGGAGCGTGAGACGCCCGCGCCGAAGCCGCTCGGCCTCGATGCGGAGGGCGTCGTCGTCGACGGCGAGCTCGTCGTCGAGCTGACCGGCGAGATCGTCGAACAGGCTGTCCCAACGCATACGCCGACGGTAGTGCGCAGAGGGCGGCGACGTCCTGCGTTCTCCACAGACCCCTGGTCCTGGACACCAGGGAACTGACATGATGAGTGTGACATGTCAGATTCTGGTCGCCCGACTCGTGGCGGCCGCTCACCCCTCGGAGGCCCCATGAGCACCGTTGCCCGGCACGACGACGACGAGCCCGAAGCACGCACGGCTCGCCTCCGGCCGGCGCCTCCGCTCCCCGAGCGACGCACGCCGGAGGTGCGGGCGGCAGCGCGCACCGGTGCGGACGACTACTTCGCGCCCCAACCGGCGCCCCGAGCCGAACTCCCTGATCCGCGACCGCTGCTCGAGAACCTCACACGGAGCGTGATCGAGGTGATCGCGGGAGCCCGGGACCTCACGCAGCTCGCGCGGTGGATCACCGCCGACGTGCACACCGTCCTGCTGAAGCGCGTGATCCTCGCCGAACGGGCACGACGCGTCCGCGGCGTCCCGGGCACCGTGCCGGCCGTCTCCATCGGCACCGTGACCGTCTCCGAGCCACGCGACGGCGTCGTCGAGTCCGTGGTCATCGTCCACGGACGAGCACGGTCCCGAGCCGTGGCCATCCGGCTGGAGGGCTTGGACGGCCGCTGGCGGGCGACCTCGGTGAGCGTGCTCTGACCGCCGCTGCACATCCGCCCGCAACCGACAGACGGGAGCCCTCCGGACCGATGTCACCATGGTCCGGAGGGCTCCCGTTCGTGCCGGCGTGGGCCTACTTCTTCTTGCCCTGCTTGCGACGGTCCGAACGGTTGCTCGGAGCAGCCGCAGGCGCCTCGGACTGCTGACCGAAGGCCCCACGCGACGCCTTCGCGGCCGGGGCGGCCTTCGTCGCCGGAGCCGCATCGCCGGCGGGACGGTTCGTCTGCTGGAGCCGCTGTGCGCGTTCGGTGGCCGCCTTCTCGATCTGCCCGCGCTGGTTGCGGACCTCGACCCCACCCTGCTCACTCGGAGCGGAGTAACTGAGCTTCTCGGTGTCGGGGGTCTCCTGCGTCAGGCCCTTGGCCGTGATCGCCGGTGCAGCGGTGCCCGCATCGACCTCGCCGGCGACCTCGACCTCGAGGTTGAAGAGGAAGCCGACGCTCTCCTCGCGGATCTGCCCCATCATCTGCTGGAACATCGCGTAGCCCTCGCGCTGGTACTCGACCAGCGGGTCGCGCTGCGCCATGGCCCGCAGACCGATGCCGTCCTTCAGGTAGTCCATCTCGTACAGGTGGTCGCGCCAGCGGCGGTCGATCACCTGGAGGACGACGCGGCGCTCGAGTTCGCGCATCGCCGGGGCACCGAGCGACTCCTCGCGGTTGGTGTACGCGAGCTTGGCATCGGAGAGGATCTCGCGCCGCATGAAGTCGCGGTTGATCCGCCCCTTCGTCCCCGCCTCCTGGACGACCTCGTCGATCGTCAGGCCGACGGGGTAGAGCGTCTTCAGTTCGACCCAGAGTGCGTCGAAGTCCCAGTCGTCGCCGTTGCCCTCGCCGGTGTGCTCGTCGAGGACGTCGTCGACGACGCTCTCCAGGAACTGCTGTGCGCGATCGTGGAGGTCGTCGCCCTCGAGGATGTGGCGGCGGTCGGAGTAGATCGCCTCGCGCTGCCGGTTGAGGACGTCGTCGTACTTGAGCACGTTCTTGCGGATCTCCGCGTTCCGCGCCTCGACCTGCGACTGGGCGCTGCGGATCGCGCGGCTGACGATCTTCGACTCGATCGCGAGGTCGTCCGGCACGTTCTGGCGCCCCATGAGGCTCTCCGCGGCTCCGGCGTTGAAGAGGCGCATGAGGTCGTCGGTGAGGGACAGGTAGAACCGGCTCTCGCCGGGGTCACCCTGACGGCCGGAGCGACCGCGCAGCTGGTTGTCGATGCGGCGCGACTCGTGGCGCTCGGTACCGAGGACGTAGAGTCCGCCGGCGTCGATGACCTTGTCGGCCTCCTCCTTGACCGCGGCCTTCACCTCGGTGAAGACCTCGTCCCACGCGGCCTCGTACTCCTCGGGGGTGTCGATCGGGCTGAGACCCTTGGCGTTCATCTCCGCGACGGCGAGGAACTCGGCGTTGCCGCCGAGCATGATGTCGGTTCCACGACCGGCCATGTTGGTGGCGACGGTGACCGAGCCGAGTCGACCGGCCTGGGCGATGATCGCGGCCTCACGCGCGTGGTTCTTCGCGTTGAGGACCTCGTGCTTGACGCCCTTCTTGGCGAGGAGCCTCGACAGGTACTCGCTCTTCTCGACGCTCGTCGTGCCGACGAGGACCGGCTGGCCCTGCTCGTGGCGCTCGACGATGTCCTCGACGACCTGCGCGAACTTCGCCTCCTCGTTCTTGTACACGAGGTCCGACTGGTCGATGCGCTGCATCGGGCGGTTGGTCGGGATCGGGACGACGCCGAGCTTGTACGTCGACATGAACTCCGCCGCCTCGGTCTCAGCCGTACCGGTCATGCCGGACAGCTTCTCGTAGAGACGGAAGTAGTTCTGGAGCGTCACGGTCGCGAGGGTCTGGTTCTCGGCCTGGACGGCCACGCCCTCCTTGGCCTCGATCGCCTGGTGGATGCCCTCGTTGTAGCGACGTCCGACCAGGATGCGACCGGTGTGCTCGTCGACGATGAGCACCTCGCCGTTCATCACGACGTAGTCCTTGTCCTTCTTGAAGAGCGCGCGGGCCTTGATCGCGTTGTTCAGGAAGGAGATGAGCGGGGTGTTGGCGGACTCGTAGAGGTTGTCGATGCCGAGGTAGTCCTCGACCTTCTCGATGCCGGGCTCGAGCACGCCGACGGTGCGCTTCTTCTCGTCGACCTCGAAGTCCTCACCGGGCTCGAGTCGCACCGCGAGCCGGGCGAACTCCTGGAACCAGCGGTTCGCCTCGCCGGAGGCCTTCCCGGAGATGATGAGCGGGGTCCGTGCCTCGTCGATGAGGATGGAGTCGACCTCGTCGACCACGGCGAAGAAGTGACCGCGCTGGACCATGTCCTTGGCCTGCCACGCCATGTTGTCGCGGAGGTAGTCGAACCCGAACTGGTTGTTCGTGCCGTAGGTGATGTCGGCCGCATACTGCTCGCGGCGCTGCTCCGGCGTCTGACCCTCGACGATCACGCCGGTCGTCATGCCGAGCGCGCGGAAGACGCGCCCCATGATCTCCGACTGGTACGACGCGAGGTAGTCGTTCACCGTGACGATGTGCACGCCCTTGCCGGCGATGGCGTTGAGGTAGGCCGGGAGGGTCGCGACGAGCGTCTTGCCCTCACCGGTCTTCATCTCGGCGATGTTGCCGAGGTGCAGCGCGGCGCCACCCATGATCTGGACGTCGAAGTGGCGCATGCCGATCGTGCGGCGTGCAGCTTCGCGCACCGCGGCGAAGGCTTCGGGGAGGAGGTCGTCGAGGGTCTCGCCGTTCTCGAAGCGCTCGCGCAGCTCGACGGTCTCGCTCTTCAGCTCCTCGTCGCTCAACTCCGTGAAGTCGTCCTCGAGGGCATTGACCGCCTTCGTGAGGCTGGTCAGCTTCCGGAGGATGCGACCTTCGCCGACGCGAAGGATCTTCTCAAGTGGTGAGGCCACGAATTGCTCTCCATTACGTGTTCCTGATCTCCGTCCTGGTCGACTGACCGGGACGGACGGGGTGCACCAGAACGGGGCAGTCCTCTGAACATGTTAGCGGGGAGTCCCTTGAGTGGACGCTGTGTATCGAGGGGCGGACGGATGTCGACGGAGCGCCGCCGCAGCGCGGGCCGGACGGGTCACTAGGCTGGCGACACCTACGGCGTAGGTATTTCATGGAGGTTCGATGTCGGTCAAGCACGGTCTGCTCGCGATCCTCGCGCTCGGCGACGACTACGGGTACCGTCTGCGCGGTGAGTTCGACCGGCGGACGACACCCGACACACCGCTCAACGTCGGCCAGGCCTATGCGACCCTCGATCGTCTCGAGCGGGACAGGCTCGTCGAGCGGGCCGCCGTGGATGCGCAGGGGCATGTCTTCTACCGCATCACCGCCGACGGGCGCGACGTCCTCGAACGCTGGTGGGCGACACCCGTCGCGGCCAGCGCTTCGCGAGACGAACTCCCGAACAAGGTCGCCCTCGCGGCGTCACTCGACGGCGTCGACGTGTTCGGGGTCATCGCCGTCCAACGCGCGTGGGCGCTCGATCTCGTGCAGCAGCTCGACGAGGATCTGTCGACGCTCCCCCCGACGCCGCAGGGTGACATCGCGTGGATCGGGCTCGAAGCCAGACGGCGACGCTCCCTGGCCGAGCTCGACTGGCTCGAGGTGACCTCGGCACGCCTGCGGGTACACGACGCCGTCTTCGACGTCGCCACCGACATGCCACGACGCGGCCGCCCGGCGAACCGGGCGACCGCGTCGGTCGGGGTGCAGGACGCTAGTTCGAGCCGTCCTCGAGGCTGATCACGCCGTAGTCCCAGCCCTTGCGGCGGTACACGACGCTCGCCCGCTCCGACGAGGCGTCGATGAACAGGAAGAAGTCGTGGCCGACGAGTTCCATGCGGTCGACGGCGTCCTCGACGCTCATCCACTCCGCGGGGAACTCCTTCGTGCGGATGACGACGGGCGAGTACGCCTCCTGCTCCTCGTCCTCGTGGGTCAGCGTCGCGACGCTGCCGGTCGCAACCTGCTCGAGCAGCTCCGGCGCGGCAGGCGTGATGTCGACGCCGCTGAACCCCTCGCTGCTGGCGGCGTGCAGGGAGGTGCGGTGCTTGCCGCGGTGCTCCTTCTTGCGGTCCTTCGAGCGGCGGACGCGCTCGAGCATCCGCGCGATCGCGAGATCGAAGGCCACGTACTTGTCGGAGCCGGTCGACTCCGCACGGACCAATGGTCCGGGGCCGACGAGCGTCAGCTCGACGCGGTCCTCGCCCTTGCGTCCGTTGGCGTCGTGATGGCGGGACACCTTGATGTCGAGCGACTGCGCCTGCTCGACCAGATGGGCGACCTTCTCCGCCTTCTCGGTCGCGTACTCGCGGAACCGATCGGTGATGCCGAGTCCAAGTCCGACGATGTTGATATCCACGTTCGACCTCCTCATCCGGCTGACCACCCGGTCCCGGGCGGTCCTTTCACGCCGTTCTGCAACCGTAGTGCCCGAGCCTGCGGAAGTCATCAGCGGTGTTCAGGGAACGTTCATCTTCCGGCCTCGTGACCCGCCGTCCGTTCGCGGTCCGACCCTGGCGAGGGCCACGACGCCGACGACGAGGCCACCGCCGTCGTGCATCGCCCGGACCGCTTCCCCGACGGTGGCGCCCGTCGTGACGACGTCCTCCACGAGCAGGAAGCGGCGCCCGTCGAGCCGCCGTGGCGCGACCAGGGCATCGGCGAGGTTCTCGAGACGCTCCGCCCGGCCGAAGTCCCGCTGGTCGGCGGGCTCCCGCGCCCATCGCAGCGGGCGCGACGGTCTGGCGCCGAGCCGGCGCACGAGCTGCTCCACCGGGTGGAAGCCCCGATCGCGGGCGGCGCGTCGTCTGGCCGGGATCGTCGCGATCTCCGGCGAGACGCCGCCCATCGCCCGGCTCGCCTCGAGCACGGCGGACCGGAACGCCGGTTCGAGTGCGGCGGCCAGCGGTCGGACGAGGCCGGTCCGGGCATCCTCCTTGTAGGCGAGGAGGATGGCGCCGACGAACTCGTCGTAGCGACGGGCGGCGAGACCGGGGGTACCGTCCGCACCGTTCCACCGCACGAGGAGGGCGTCGTCGTCGGGGGCCGCCGGTCGGACCAGACGCCCGCGGCAGTCGTCGCACAGCCCGCGGTCCGGCGCACCGCATCCGGCGCACGTGACCGGGACCACGAGGGCCCATGCGTCCAGGCAGGCCTCGCGGGCATGAGCGAGGGGCGTGCTTCGACTCGACGAGGATCGCATCATCCGATGGTCGCGCCCACGCGGCGCGTCCGGTGGCGCATCGTCCGAGACGCAGACGGCTTCGGCACTCCGAACGCGCTGTGGAGCGCATTCACTCAGTCGGGCGACCCCAGCTGGGTCGCGATGAACCGGACGTCGCTGCCCGCCTCCTGCCAGCTCGACCCACGGGGCAACAGCAGCCGACCGTCACTCGTGAGGGCCCGCAGTTGCGTCGGTCCGTTGCCCCCGACCAGGTTCGTGACGTCCGCGAGCTTCGGTACGGGCGCGGAGCGGCCGCCGATCTGTTGCGTGACGATCGTCGTCCCGTCACCGCCGCCCAGCAGGACGGCGACGGTGATGTCGTCTACCCAGGTGACGGTCGTCGCCTCCGTGGACATGACGCGGAGCTCGACGGGATCGCCGAGTCGCAACGGCGCGTTCCGGTCACCGCGGATGATCGCGGCGGCCACGAGCCGCGACTGCGTCCCGTCCCGGAGCAGCGCGACGAGGCGAGTACCCTCCCGGGACACCTGGATCGAATCGATCGTGGACGCGCCGGTCCAACTCGTCGCGACCTGCACCGTGCCACCCGCGGCGTCGTGCGCGAGCAGCGCGGACGGCGCCGCCGCCGGCACGGTCCAGGTGAAGCCGAACGGGTCCATCGTCGGCGGAAGGAGTCCCGGGCGGTTGTCGACGAGCCGGATGTCGCCGTCGGCCTGGATCACCGTGACACCGGCGGCGGAACGGACCGCGGCCTGGTCATGGTCGGCGGACAACACGGCCGCGTCGGCCCCGGCCGCCACGACCGCCGTCGAGATCCCCGGCACGGCCTCGAGCCGGTTCCCCGAGGCGAAGCCGAACTCGTCCCCGCGCTGGACGAGTGCCCGGGGGTCGACCCGCGGTGCGGCGAGCGACAGCGGCGAGACCGTCTGCGTGGAATTGCCGACGACGGTGATCGCGACGTTCGAGACGGCGGCCACCCCGCCGACGCTGCCGGACAGCTGCACGAGGCTGCTGCTCAGCTGGAGCTGCATCCGCTGGAGGGTGACCGCGTCCGCTTGCAGGGCCGGTTTGGTCAGGTCCACGCGCGCGGTCCCGGCCTCGACCGGAACGGCGTCGCTCGTGAGCGAGGTCCCCTCGGGGAACGCCGTCGCCACCGCGCCCTTCAGCCACTCCGCCGGTCCGTCGAGCAGCGCCCCCACGATCCTCGTCGCGGTCGACGCCCGCGAGGGGAACCAACGTTGGTCGGGGACGAGTCGGGTGAAACTCGGGTCGAAGTAGCTCAGTGAGTAGGCCGCGAAGACGTCGGCGAAGGTCGATGACTCGAGGACGATGCCCGGCGGAGCGGCCGCGATCCGCCACTCCCCCCGCACCTGCTCGAAGGAGTAGGTCCAGCTCAGTGGCGACGAGTTCCCCGATTCGCGGTACTCACCCCGGTCGTCGACCGCCGCGACGGGGCTGACGGTGAGTTGCACCGTGTCGGCGACCGGGGCGAACGTGCGGCCGCCCTGGTCGATGGTCACTCCGGCGTCGGGATCCCAGTCGGACCGGAGCGCGGGTGCGAGGAACTCGCGCGCGATCTCGTAGTTGTTCTGCGGGCTCGCGGCGGCGTCGATGAAGCCCCGGAGGATCTGCTCCGGCGTCGCCCCCTCGGCGGGACCCGGCGCGATGAAGTTGACGTCGACGTCGCCGCCGTCCCCCTCGACCGTTCCGCCGTCCTGCACGGAACCGCCCCGCGGGATGCCCACGCAGGCGCTGAGCACCACCACGAGGAGCATCGGCAGCGCCGCCGCAGCGATCCGACGTACTGCGGATCGTCGTCTCGGCGATCGTGCGGGGACGTCAACCACGAGCATCCTCCTTGTCGTCGTCCGCCGATCGCACGGTCGGGAGTGAGCGGGTCGTCGGCGCGGTGAGCTCGTCGACGATGGACTCGATCGCATCGTCGGGCGGCAGGCTGATGGGCGAGCGGACGATCTCCGTCCCGGGTTCGCGTGGGATGGTGAGGCGGAAGGACGAGCCGGCGGCGGGCTCCGACCAGACCTCCAGCCACCCCTCGTGCAGGACCGCGTCCTCGAGGGATATCGCGAGTCCGAGCCCGGTGCCGCCGATGGTGCGCTTGCGGGACGGGTCCGCGCGCCAGAAGCGGTCGAACACGCGCTCGGTGGCCTCACGCGTCATGCCCTGGCCGTAGTCGCGTACCGCGATCGCGACCGAGGACTCGTTGCTGTCCACCGACACCACGATCGGTTTGCCCTCGCCGTGCTCGATGGCGTTGCCGACGAGGTTGCGCACGATCCGCCGGATGCGCCGCGGGTCCATCGGGACCGCCGAGTAGCCACCCGGTGCGACGATCCGGAGATCCGAACCGGTCGGCTCCGCGAGCGGGCGGAGCTCCTCCACGACCTCCTCCGCGAGATGGACGAGACTCGTCGGTTCCAGTTCGAGTTCGATGCTGCCGGCGTCGTAGCGGCTGATCTCCAGCAGGTCGGCCAGCAGGATCTCGAACCGCCCGACCTGGTCGTGGAGGAGCTCGGCCGTCCGCTCGGTGGCCGGTGGGAAGGAGTCGCGCTGGTCGTAGAGCACGTCGCCGGCCAGGCGGATGGTCGTCAGGGGCGTGCGCAGCTCGTGCGAGACGTCCGACACGAACCGCTGCTGCACGAGCGAGAGCTCCGCGAGTTCCTTGATCTGCTTCTGCATGCTGGCGGCCATCCCGTTGAAGGAGCGGGCGAGGATGGCGAGCTCGTCCTCGCCCTTCTCGGGCATCCGCACGTCCAGGTCGCCGCCGGCCAGACGTTGACTCGTCTCGGCTGCGAACCGGATCGGTGTCGCCACGAAGCGGACGATGAACCACGCGGCACCACCGACGAGGATCATGAGGCCGACGCCCGCGAGGAAGAGCGTCCGTTGGACGAAGCCGAGCGTCTGCTCCGAGTCGCTCAGGTCGAAGCCCAGATAGATCTCGTATGACCCCGCGGTCGGCATCGACACCATGGAACCGACGACGATGCCGGCGGTGGTCGAGCCGTCGGCGGATGTGAGGGTCACCGACTGCCACTGGAGGGTGTCCGGGTCGGCCCGGACCGCCTCACTGAGCGCGTCCGAGATGACACCCCCTCCCAGCCCCGGCGACTCGAAGCCCGGAGGCGTGACCTGGCTGGGGTCCTGCCCGGGAGCCCGGTAGGCGGCGATGAGGCTGCTGCCGGAGGTCGTCTGGAGATCGGTCCGCACGGTCCCCATGAGCTGCTGGAGGGCGACGCGCTCGCTGGCGTCCGACGCGTCGAGGATGCTCTGCGCGGACGCGATGGCACGACCGGAGCCGCCGAGCGCCTGCTGCAGTCGGGATTGGAAGAGATCGTTGCCGATGCTGAACGAGAGGTAGGCACCGGTCAGGAGGATGGCGAGTCCCGAGAGGCCGACCGTGATGGCGACCGTCCGGAACTGCAGCGAGCGCCGCCACTGCGAGCGCACCTGCTGCGGCCACCTCCGCCACAGCCGCCAGTCGGCCGCCCAGCCGGCGAGTCGGGAGGCCATGTCGGATCAGCCGGTGACCGCGCCGGCGCGGTATCCGACGCCACGCACCGTCATGACGATCTTCGGGTTGTCGGGGTCTTCCTCGACCTTCGCGCGGAGCCGCTGCACGTGGACGTTCACGAGTCGGGTGTCGGCCTTGTAGTGGTATCCCCAGACCTGTTCGAGCAGCATCTCGCGGGTGAACACCTGCTGGGGTTTGCTCGCCAGTGCGAGGAGGAGGTCGAACTCCAGCGGCGTGAGCCCGATGACCCCGTCGGCGCGACGGACCTCGTGGCCCGCGACGTCCACGGTGAGGTCGCCGATGCGGAGGGTCTCCGCGAGGTCGGCGGCCGGCGCGCGCAGCCGCGTGCGGATCCGGGCGACGAGCTCCTTCGGGTTGAACGGCTTCACCATGTAGTCGTCGGCGCCGGACTCGAGCCCCTTCACCACGTCCGCGGTGTCGGACTTCGCGGTCAGCATGATGACCGGGACACCGGACTCCTGACGGATCAGGCGGCACACCTCGATCCCGTCGATCCCCGGGAGCATGAGGTCGAGGAGGACGAGGTCGGGCTTGGTGTCGCGGAACGCCTGGAGCGCGCCGCCCCCGTCCGCGCAGAACGACGGCTCGAAGCCCTCGGTGCGCAGCACGATGCCGATCATCTCGGCGAGTGCGGTGTCGTCGTCGACGACGAGAATGCGTGCGTTCATAGCTCCGTCTCGGGTGTGACCGGCCGGCCGCGCTGCCTGACCGGTGTCCTTACGTCTCGCCTCAGCGTAGTCGAAGTGTCCAGGGGAACCGCCGAACCGCCGGTCGCGGGCAGGCTCGGTGTGACAACATGGAGGGGTTCGAGACGGCGAGGGGGTGTTGCTGATGGACACGGAACAGCGAGCCGGGGGCGAGATGGGCGATCAGGATCCGAACCCGTGGGCGACCCCGCAGGGGCCACGACAGCCGGTGGCGCCGGAGCAGGCGACACCGCAGCCGCTGCCACTGCATCAGGGGCATCCACAGCAGCCCGGCTATCCGCCGCCGCCGCAGGGAGCCCCACAGCAGCCCGGGTACCCGCCGCAGCAGGGATACCAGCAGCAGCCCGGGTACCCGCCGCAGCAGGGACACCCGCAACAGCCCGCGTATCCGGCGCAGGCGGCGTACCCACAGCCGGGATACGGCCAGCAGCCGTACCCGCAGCAGGTCCAGCCCCGGTACACCCAGCCCTACCCCCAGGCTCAGCAGCCCGGGTACGGGACCCCTCCCTCGGCTCCGACCGCCGCCTACGACGCGAACCCGTACGCGACCGGCGCGTCCTGGGCCCCGGGTCCCCAGCAGGGATGGGCACCACCGCCGAAGCCGGGGCTCATCCCGCTCCGGCCACTGTCCTTCAGCGACCTGTTCGGCGCCCCCTTCCTTGTCCTGCGACGCAACCCGAAGGCCACGTTCGGCAGCGCCCTCCTGCTGCAGGGTCTCACCGCCGTCCTCTCCCTCGTCATCGTCGGCGTCGTCACCTGGCTCTCGTTGAGCCGGCTGTCGCAGGCGGCCCCTGGCGAGGAGGACGCCATCAGCGCCGGGGCGATCACGGCCATCATCCTGTCCTTCCTCATCCCGGTGGCGGTCTCGATCGCCGGCAGCGCGATCCTGCAGGGGATCATCGCGCAAGAGGTCGCTCGCGGCACCCTCGGCGAGAAATTGCCGCTCGGCGTGCTCTGGCGGCGCACGAAGGCGCGGTTCCTGCCGCTCATCGGCTACACCTTCCTCCTGATCGGTGTCGTGACGGTGTTCATCGCCGTCGCGGTGGGCCTCGGATTCGTGCTGACCGGTCTCGGCGGGACCGCGGGCGTGGCCCTGACGGTGGTCATGGGCATCGGCGCACTGCTCGTCCTGATCGCCGCTTCCGTGTGGCTCGGGACGAAGTTCTCCCTCACACCGAGCATCATCGTCCTCGAGAACGGCAAGGTCTTCGCCTCGCTCGCTCGCTCCTGGCGCCTGACCGACGGCTATTTCTGGCGGACCTTCGGCGTCCAGTTCCTCGTCTCCTCGGTCGTCAGTGTCGCGTCGCAGGTCGTCGCGACCCCGATCAGCCTGCTCGCCAGTCTCGTCCCCGTGCTGTTCGTCGGGGTGGACTCGGAGGCGACCATGATCGTCGCCACCATCGCCGCGCAGGGCCTCTCCCTGCTCGTCTCCGTCATCATCGGTGCGATCACGGTCGTCGTCATCAGTGCCACGTCGGCGGTCATCTATGTGGACCTGCGGATGCGCAAGGAGGGGCTCGACCTCGACCTCGCGCGGTTCGTCGAGGCGCGCGCCGGCGGTCGCGAGACGGTCGACAACCCCTTCGACGTCGCCGCCGCCGGAGGCAAAGCGACCCGATGAGCCCACTGTTCCTCGCGTCGCGCCTCGACGTCCCGCTCGTCCCTGACGCACCGGGCGCCCGGGACCTCCTGCAGCGTGAGCTGTCGAAGCCCGAGTACCAGACAGCGCAACCGACGTTGTGGGACATCGTCTCGAAGGCGTTCTGGGACTGGGTGAACTCCCTCCGGGTGCCGGGTGAGGGCCCTTTCACTGGCCTGTTCCCGATCATCGCGATGACCGTGGTCGTCGTCGGAATCGTCATCGCGTTCATCGTGTGGGGCGTCCCCCGCCTCAACCGACGGAGCGCCCGTCAGCTCGACCTCTTCGGCGAACGCGACGATCGGACCGCCGATCGGTTGCGCCAGGACGCGAGGACCGCCGCCGCGGCCGGCGACTGGACTCTCGCGCTCCAGGAGCTGTACCGGGCGATCGCTCGCGGACTGTCCGAGCGGACGATCGTCGTGGTCACCCCCGGCACGACGGCGCACGGTTTCGCCGCCCGGGCGGCGGCCGCGTTCCCGCAGGACGGGCGGGCGCTCGCGGAGGCCGCGGACGTCTTCGACGCCGTCCGCTACCTCGAGGCGACGGGCACCGAGGCACAGTACCGTGAGCTCGAAGCGCTCGACGCCCGGCTCTCCGCCGCCGCGCCGCAGCTGCTCGCCGACCCCGAGGAGCTGGTCCGGTGACGCTCACGACGAAGCCCACGGTGCAGCGGGAGCCCGAGCCCGACGTCGCCACGCCTCGGCTGCGAACCCGGCTGCGGCGGAACCGGTTCTGGATCGTCGCGGCGGTCTTCGCGGTCGGGATCGCCCTCGTGCTCATGTTCGCCACGCGAGGCGCATCGATCGACGCGGCGCTGCTCAGCCCCGGAAACCAGACCCCGAACGGCGGCCGCGCGCTCGCGCAGGTGCTCCGCCAGGAGGGCGTCACCGTGACGGAGACCACCACGCTCGACGCGACACTCGAGGCGGTCGAGGACACCGACAGCACCGTCCTCCTGTTCGATCCCAGCGGACTGCTCGACGCCTCGCAGCTCGAGCGGTTGGGCGACGCCGACGCCGGACTCGTCGTCGTCACCCCGCGAGCCGCGGCGCTCCGCACCCTGTTCCCCGGCGTCTCGTTCGCGGGCAGCTCGGATGCCACCGACGTCCTGTCGTCCGACTGCGGCGACCCCACCGCCGAGCGGGCCGGGACGGTCACCGGTGGCTGGACGCTGTACACGACCACCGACGCTGACGCCGACGGCTGCTTCACGGCCGACAGCGGCGGGAGCGCGGTCGTGACGCAGGCGGACGGCGCACGGGTGCTGCTCGGCTCGGCCGACGCCCTGACGAACGATGTCATCGACCGGGCGGGGAACGCCGCCCTGGCGCTCGGCCTGCTCGGCTCCACCGAGCAGTTGGTCTGGTACCTGCCGAGCCTCGCCGACGTGCCGGTCACCGGTCCCCCGAGCCTCGACGAGCTGACGCCGAGCTGGGTCGCCGGAGTCACCGGCACCGTCGTCGTCACGGCGATCCTGGCCATGTTCTGGCGCGGGCGACGCTTCGGCCCGCTCGTCATCGAGGACCTGCCCGTCGCGGTCCGCGCGAGCGAGACGATGGAGGGGCGCGCACGCCTCTACCAGCGGTCCGGCAACCGTCAGCGGGCGCTCGACGCGCTGCGGATCGGCACCGTGTCCCGCCTCGCGGTCGCCGCAGGCCTCTCCCGCCACGCCTCGGTCGTCGAGGTCGCCGACACGGTCGCCGGACTCGCCGGACTCGATCCTCGGCACGTGCGGTCCGTCCTGCTCGACGCCGTACCGACGAGCGACGCCGACCTCGTCTCCCTGTCCGATCACCTGCTCGATCTCGAAGCCGCCGTCGCGCGCGCCACGGACCTCACCGGAAGGAACCATCCATGACCGACGCCCCCGTGCCAGGATCCACCGCACCGCACCCCGACGACCTCCGGCGAGCCCTCGCCCAGGTCCGCGTCGAGGTCGGCAAGGCCGTCGTGGGTCAGGACGCCGCCGTCACCGGGCTCGTCATCGCGCTCCTCGCCAAGGGCCACGCGCTCCTCGAGGGTGTGCCCGGCGTCGCGAAGACGCTCCTCGTCCGATCGCTCAGCCACGCGCTGAGTCTGGACACGAAGCGCGTGCAGTTCACGCCCGACCTCATGCCCGGCGACGTCACCGGCTCGCTCGTCTACGACGCCAAGACCGGCGAGTTCGAGTTCCGCGAGGGCCCGGTGTTCACGAACATCCTGCTCGCCGACGAGATCAACCGCACACCCCCGAAGACCCAGTCCGCCCTGCTGGAGGCGATGGAGGAGCGCCAGGTCAGCGTCGACGGCCGTTCGCTCCCACTCCCGGACCCGTTCATCGTGGCCGCCACGCAGAACCCGATCGAGTACGAGGGCACCTACACGCTCCCGGAGGCGCAGCTCGACCGCTTCCTGCTGAAGCTCGTCCTCGACGTGCCCGAACGCGACGTCGAGGTGGAGGTGCTCCGACGGCATTCCGCCGGGTTCAGCCCGCGCGACCTCACGGCCGCGGGTGTCAGGCCGGTCATGGGCGCGGCCGATCTGCGGGCGGCGCAGCTCGAGGTCGGACGCGTGGGTGCCAGCGCCGACGTCCTCGCCTACATCGTCGACCTCGCGCGCGCCACTCGGCGCAGCCCGTCCGTCCGGCTCGGGGTCAGCCCTCGAGGGACGACCGCCCTCCTCGCGTCGGCGAAGGCCTGGGCCTGGCTGAGCGGCTACCAGTCGATCACCCCCGACCACGTGCAGACGATGGTCCTCCCGGTGTGGCGCCACCGCATGCAGCTGCGGCCCGAGGCCGAGCTCGAGGGTGTCTCGGTCGACGCGATCCTGCGTTCGATCATGCAGCAGGTGCAGGTGCCCATCTAGATGGCCGTCACCGGGAGGTTCGTCGCGCTCGTCGCGTTCGGCATCGTGCCGATCGTGGTGCTCGGCGTGCTCACGGGCGACGCAGCTCCGGCGTTCATCGCGTGGCTCGTGCTCGCCGCCGCGCTCGGAGCGCTCGACCTCGTGGTCGCCGGTTCGCCTCGGGACATCGTCCTGCAGCGGCAGCTGCCGTCCCGGGTCAGGCTCGGTGACTCGGCGACGAGCACCCTCTTCCTCACCAACCGCGGAGGTCGCCGCGTCCGGGCGCTGGTGCGCGACGCCTGGCAGCCGTCGGCCGGCGCACCCACCGGGCGGCTCCGCGTCGACCTCCCGCCCGGGGAGCGACGGAGCGTCAGCCTGGTGCTCACCCCGTTCCGTCGGGGCGAGCGACGGGTGTCCCAGGTCACGGTGCGGTCGTTCGGTCCGCTCGGTCTCCTGGCTCGACAGGCGACGCTGAACAGCGCCGGGCACCTCCGGGTCCTGCCGGCGTTCAACTCCCGGAAGCACCTCCCGAGCCGGATCGCACGCCTCCGCGAGCTCGACGGCGCGACGAGCGTCATGGTCCGCGGTCAGGGCACCGAGTTCGACTCCCTCCGCGAATACGTGCGAGGTGATGACGTCCGTTCGATCGACTGGCGTGCCACGGCACGACGCGGCGACGTCATGATCCGCACCTGGCGGCCAGAGCGCGACCGCCGGGTCGTCATCGTCACCGACACCGGCCGCACCTCCGCCGCGCGCATCGCCGACGAGCCGCGCATCGACACCGCGTTCGAAGCCGCGCTCCTCCTGGCCGCGCTCGCCACGAGAGCAGGCGACCGCATCGACTATCTCGCCTACGACCGTCGCGTGCGTGGTCGCGTCCAGGGGGCGACCGGCGCCGAACTCCTCTCCAGGATGGTCGATGCGATGGCGCTCGTCGACCCGGAACTCATCGAGACCGACTGGGACGCCGTCCCCGGCCAGGTCAGGCAGATCACGAACCAGCGCGCCCTCGTCGTCCTGCAGACCTCGATCGACGCCCCCGGGGCCGCGCGCGGGCTCCTCGCCGTCCTCCCCCAGCTCACGCAGCGCCACACGGTCGTCGTGACGAGCGTCGTCGACCCGGCGACCCTCGAGGCCACGCGCGACCGCGGCGACCGCGAGACCGTCTACCGCGCCGCTGCGGCCGAACGCGCCCTGCTGGACATCGAACGCGTGTCGGCGGCGATCAGACAGCTCGGGGCCGACGTCGTCACCGGTTCGCCGGAGACCCTCCCCCCGGCGCTCGCCGACGCCTACATCGCGCTCAAGGCCTCCGGTCGGCTCTAGCCCGATCCGTCGCCGATCGAGCGGCTTCCTCCGAGTGCCGGCCGGAACCGGATCGACGGGTCAGCGGCCCTTGCGCTTCCTGCGGCGTTCCCGGGCGAGCTCCTCCTGCTTGGCCTTGCGCGCGGCGAGCTGGGCGCCTCGGCTCGTCCCGGCGGCGGTGCCCTGGGTCGAACCGGCCTTCGGCGCCTTCCGTCGTCTCGCGGCCTGCTGCGGTGCAGGAGCGGCGGCCTGCTCGGTCGGGGCGGACCGTCGCGAGCTGTTGGCCGTGCGTCCGCGCACGATGCCGATGAACTCCTCCACGGCTTCGTCCTCGCGGTCCTGCGGCCAGACCAGCACGACCGGGATCGAAGGAAGACCGACGATCGGACGGTACTCCACGTCCTTCCGCTGGTGCAGTCGCGCGACCGACTGCGGGACCACGACGATCCCGACCTCGGACGCGGCCAGTTCGACCGCTGCCTCCGGGTCGTCGGTCAACGGGGCCGCCGGGGCGTCGAACCCGAGCACGGCGGCACGTTCGGCCCACTCGAGGACGAGCGGCGTCATGATCAGCTGCTCGTCGGCGAGCGCGGCCATCCCGACCGTGTCCTCGGCTCCGAGGGCAGCGCCCTTGGCGAAGACGACGACGGGGAGTTCCTCGAACAGGGCGATCGTGTTCAGCCCGTCCTGGTCGATCGGGACCCGGGCGAGCACGACGTCCGCCGCACCGGAGGCCAGGACCGCTCGCTGCTCGTCGAGGTCCACTCGGATCAGGCGGAGTTCGTCGTCCGGACGGCGCTCGCTCCAGATGCGCGCCCACTTCCCCGGGTTCACGCCGCGCGCGTAGGCGACGGTCAGCGCCGGCGGGACGATCTCCGGCACCGTGTCGGCACCGATCCCGTCGTCGCCGACCTCGATCCCGTCGACCTGGTCGTCCTGCCTGTCCATCGAAGCCTCCACTGCTCGGCTTGCCACACTACTGCAGCTCAGTCGACGGGTGATCCGGCCGGTTGGGCGAGGACACCGCAGCGAGGTACGCTGAGCGGATGGGTGCGAGCGAACAGATCATGAAACCGGCGACCGCGGCGAAGAAGCTCGGGGTCTACCTGCCGGCGACCCCGGCGTCGTTCCAGGAGGAGCCGATCACGCGGTCGGCGTTCCTCGAACTGCAGGCGAACCCGGCGGACTGGCTCGTCGAGCTCCGCAAGAACGGACCGCACCCGCGGGACGTCGTCGCCCGCAAGCTGGGTGTGTCGACCTCCGGTCTGGCTCGCGCCGAGATCACCGAGGCGTTGACCACCGAACAGATCCAGGAGCTCCTCCGCACGCTGCCCGCCTGGCTCGTGCAGGAGCGCGCCGTCCACGCCGAGGTCAACGCCGAGAACGCCCGGGTCAACGCGAGGAACGCCGAGCGCCGCGCACGATCCGAAGCCGGCGAGTAGCCGTCAGCCGGCGACGATCCGCTTCGCGCCGGCCTCGAACTCAGCCAGGTCACCGCGCTCGCCCGAGCGGTACGCGCGGCCGCCCCACCAGCACATGTAGCTCAGGAATGCGGCGAGCGCTCCCCCGCCGATGAGCATCTTGACCGCCCACGGCCATGGTGCGGGCGTCACGAAACCCTCGACGAGCCCCGAGACGAAGAGCACGATCACCAGCCCGATGGCGATCGTGAACAGCGCTCGGCCCTCCTCGGCAAGCGCCTGGCCCCTCGTCCGTGGCCCCGGTGCCACCCAGGCCCAGAAGATGCGCAGACCCGCCGCTGCCGCGACGAACACCGCCGTGAGCTCGAGCATGCCGTGCGGGAGGATGTACTCGAAGAACACGTCGCCCTTGCCGTAGGCGAACATGACCCCTGCGGCCTGCCCGACCCCCTGGGCGTTGGTGACGATGATGTACGGGACCCAGACACCGCTGATGCCGAACGCGACGCATTGCGCTGCGATCCACGCGTTGTTGGTCCACACCTGGCCGGCGAAGCTCGCAGCCGGGTTGTTGGAGTAGTAGGCGACGAAGTCGTCCTCGACGTACTGCTTGAGCTGGGCGTCGGTACCGAGGTTCGCGAGGACCTGTGGGTTGCCGGCGATCCACACGGCGTACAGGGTCGCGATGACGACCGTCGCGACCGCGACCGCGAGGGTCACCCATCGGACCCGGTAGAGCGCGGCCGGCAGCGCCAGGACGAAGAACCGCGGGACACTCGACAACACGTTCGCGCTGGCCCCGGTGAACCGCAGGCGCGCCCGCGAGAGCGACACCGAGAGGCGGTCGCCGACGAGGGTCGATCCGGCCGTCGTCTTGATCGCGGAGAGCTGGGTCGCTCCGGCCTGGTAGCGGTCGATCAGCTCGTCGGCCTCCGGCCCGCTGAAGAACCGCTGCTTGCCGAGCGCGTCGAGGCGGTCCCATTCCTGGCGGTGGGCTGCGGAGTAGGCGTCGAGGTCCATCGCAGCCATGCTACGCGGTGGTGGCGCTCCATGGCCGGTCCCCCGCGCATCTGCTTGAATGGAGCACATGTCCGAACCGGCCCGGGTCCCGCTGCACGAGACGACGCTGGACGACGGCACCGAGCTGATCACCGGCGAGGCGGTCGCCCTCGACGTGCGGCCCACCGGATTCATCCTGCGCGCGGCGGGCGCCATCATCGACTACGTGGTGTCCATCCTCGTGTTCGTCGGCCTCATGCTCGCGATGTTCTCCTGGATCCTGTCCGGGGTCGCCATGGACACCGCGATGTTCACCGCCATCGTGCTCGGCCTGACGGTGCTCTGTCTCGTCGTCCTGCCGGCAGCGGTCGAGATCGCCACCCGCGGACGGTCGCTCGGCAGACTCGTGGTCGGTGCCCGCATCGTCCGGGACGACGGCGGTGCACCCGGCTTCCGGCACGCGTTCATCCGTGCCCTCACCGGGTACTTCGAGATCTACGCCACAGCTGGCGGCATCGCCGCACTCACCGGCCTGCTCAGTGCTCGCTCGAAGCGTCTGGGCGACGTGCTCGCCGGGACCTACAGCCAACGTGAGCGTCTGCCGCGGGTGGTGGAGCCCGTCGCGATGATCCCACCGCAGCTCGCCGCCTGGGCCGGCGGCGCCGACGTGGCCCGACTGCCCGATCCGCTGGCGCGGCGCGTCACCCAGTTCCTCAAGCAGGCCGGCTCACTGACCCCGGCCACGAGGACCCGATTGGCGGCCGAACTCGCGGCAGAGGTGTCCCGATTCGTGTCGCCGCTGCCGATCGCTCCCCCGGAGGCGTTCCTCGTCGGTGTCTCCGTCATCCGCCGGGAGCGCGAGTACCAGGCCCAACTCGCGGCCCGTCAGCGCCTGTCACTCCTCCAGCCGGTGCTGAGCGGTCAGCCGCACCGGTTCCCCGACCGCTGAGGCGGGGAACCGGCGGCACCGCCTAGTAGCGGTAGTGGTCGACCTTGTACGGGCCCTCGACCGGCACACCGATGTAGTCGGCCTGCTCGCGCGTGAGCGTCGTCAGCTGCACGCCGAGCGCGTCGAGGTGCAGGCGTGCGACCTTCTCGTCGAGGTGCTTCGGCAGCACGTACACGCCGATCGGGTACTCCTCGATCCGCGTCCAGAGCTCGAGCTGTGCGAGCACCTGGTTCGTGAAGGAGTTGCTCATCACGAACGAGGGGTGCCCCGTCGCGTTCCCGAGGTTCATGAGTCGTCCCTCGCTGAGCACGAGGACGCTGCGCCCCGTGGGGAGGCGCCACTCGTGGACCTGGGGCTTGATCTCGATCTTCTCGGCGCCCTCGAGCGCCTCGAGCGAGGCCATGTCGATCTCGTTGTCGAAGTGCCCGACGTTCGAGACGATCGCGAGGTGCTTGAGCGCGAGGATGTGATCGAGGGTGACGACGTTGAAGTTGCCGGTGCACGTCACGATGATGTCGACCTGGTCGGCGACGCTCTCGAGGGTCGCGACCTGGAAGCCGTCCATCGACGCCTGGAGGGCGCAGATCGGGTCGACCTCGGACACGATGACCCGAGCGCCCTGGCCGCGGAGGGCCTCAGCTGCACCCTTGCCGACGTCGCCGTAGCCCGCGACGAAGACGACCTTGCCACCGATGAGCACGTCGGTCGCGCGGTTGAGGCCGTCCGGCAGCGAGTGCCGGATGCCGTACTTGTTGTCGAACTTGCTCTTCGTGACCGAGTCGTTCACGTTGATCGCGGGGAACAGCAGCTCACCCTGCTTCGCCAGCTCGTAGAGGCGGTGGACACCGGTGGTGGTCTCCTCGGTCACGCCGAGGATGTCGGCGGCGACCTTCGTCCAACGGTCGCTGCTGCCGGCGAGCGAACGGCGGAGCACGTCGAGGACGATGCTGTACTCGTGGCTGTCGGCGTCGGTCGTGTCGGGGACCGCTCCGGCCAGCTCGAACCGACGGCCCTGGTGGACGAGCATGCTCGCGTCGCCACCGTCGTCGAGGATGAGGTTGGGTCCGGTCCACTCGGCTCCGGCCGCGGCGGCCTCGGTCGACCAGTCGAAGATCTGCTCGGTGCACCACCAGTACTCTTCGAGCGTCTCGCCCTTCCAAGCGAAGACCGGCACGCCGGCCGGTGCCTCGACGGTCCCGTGCTGACCGACGGCGACGGCCGCTGCCGCCTCGTCCTGGGTCGAGAAGATGTTGCAGCTCGCCCAGCGCACCTGGGCACCGAGCGCGACGAGCGTCTCGATGAGCACCGCGGTCTGCACCGTCATGTGCAGCGAACCGGCGATGCGGGCACCGGCGAGCGGCTGGCTCGCGCCGAACTCCTCACGGAGGGCCATCAGGCCGGGCATCTCGTTCTCGGCGAGGCGGAGCTGGTGTCGGCCGGCCTCGGCGAGCGACAGGTCGGCCACCTTGTAGGGCAGGGTGGTCGTGGGGGCAGTCGGTGCGGAAGAACTCATGACGCCATTCTCGCAGACCGTCAGGCGTCGTGGACCTTCATGTCGGGCCCGAGATCGGCACCACGCGGTGGCGGGCCGACGGTCAGGAGCCGTAGCCGACGTCGCCGAGGACGCTGTGCTTCACGACGCTCCAGCCCTGCGGCACGCTCAGCCGTACGGCGTGGATGGAGCAGAGGTCGTAGCTGTGCGGGCTCTTCTCGATGCTCAGCGGCCCGAGGACGGCCATCGAGTCACGGTAGTCGTAGGTCAGCGTCGCCACGGGCTCGCGCGAGCAGCCGACCTTCGAACACATCCTGTCCACCATTTGCCCCAGCGTAGCCCGCGGGCGCCGGCGGCACCGTCCGGCTCGCCGGTCGAGCGGGTCTGAACCGGGCCGCCGACCACACCTAGACTGGACGCATGGCGCAGGCTGACGAGGAGACGCGAGGCGCCCTCTCGCGCCGCCGATCACGGCACGGTCGCAACGGTCGGTCGAGCGTCGTCGGACCGGACGTGCCACCGATCGACACCCGGATCGACCAGTTCGACCTGACGGTCGCCACCACCGCCGACTACCTCCGCGGAGCCTGGCCCGCCGAACTCGCCGACGTCCGGTTCGAGGTCGGCGCGATGCCGGCGCAGAACTCCGGGACGGACGGCGTCGACCGCTGGTTCGTCGACCGAGCACGCCGACGCATCATCCTGTACCGGTTGCCCATCCAGCGGATGAGCAAGCTCCACCGGAACGACGAGCTGCATCAGCGCATGATGGTGGAGAGCTGCGTGTTCCGCGCCGTCGCCGAGCTCCTCGGCAAGGACCCCTGGGACCTCGGGCCGGAACGGTACCGGTTCCTCTGACCCGAGGCCGCCGCGGTCAGCGCGGGTAGACGCTGATCGGCGCCGCCAGCGGGTTCGGCGGCGTGACCGGCAGCGACGTGAGCCGCCCCGCCGCGGCGAGACTGATCGAGGCGTGGAGGCCGTCGGCCCCGGCGAGGACGTAGCTCTGACCGGCGCCGACGCCGATGGTCACCGCCGCTCCGGCGCCGACCTTCGCCGTGGTCTCCTTGCCGTCAGCCCCCGTCAACGTGAGTTCGGCGTCGGAGCCAGACGGGTTGAAGACGTGGAGCTTCTGCCCCGGCCCGGTGGGGACCGTGAGGGCCGCGGTGTCGTCGAGTGCGGGCGTCGCTCCGAACCAGGCGAAGTCCTCGAGCGTTCCGCCGCGCGAGTTCGTCCGGGCCGCCGCGACCACCGGTCGGGTCGAGGTGACCTCCAGCGAGAACTCACCGGCCGGGAGTTCGGCCAGGGCGATCTCACCGGGAACGCCCGGCTGGATGGTCGCGTCGATGACGATCGGCTCGTCCTTCGCGTTCTCCCGGGTGGCGGTGATGACGACGTCGGCTGGCTCGGATCCCGGCGCGAACAGTCTGAGGGCCGTGGCCCGGTCGTCGACGGACGCGGTGTCGGAGCTCGCCCCTGCGGCCGCGGGGGCCGTGACGACGACGCCGGGGATCACGAGGTCGGTCGAAGGCGACGCGGTCGGCCCCTGGACCTCGACGCCACCGGGGGTCAGGACGCGGACCGTGCTCTGCTGGAGCGCGGCCACCACCTGGCCGCCCTCGCTCGTCACGTGCACGACCGGGGTCGGCTCGTTGGGTGCGAGGCCGGTGAGGGCGATCACGCGCTGCGTGCCGGTGGCGACGACGATCCCGGCGGCACCCGGAGCGTCGATCCGCCCGGCGGCACCGAAGACCTCGAGGGTCACGTTCGCGTCGACGGCCGACGGGTTGCTCAAGAGGATCAGGGTGGTACGACCGATGTCGCTCGAACCACCGACGAGCCAGCTCTCGGCCGATGCCGGCGTGCAGGCGGCGGCCGCCAGACCGGCGACCTCGGCTTCGGCGGCGATCTGCGACTGCGCGCCACTCAGGGGCGTCACCGTGCCGTCGGTCGCGCCGGGGACGGTGATCACCGTGGGTCCGCCGTCCGCCGCACCGCTCGTGTTGTCGGGTGCTGCCAACTCACTCGTCGTGGGCGTCACCCCGTTCGCTCCGAAGTCGACACTCGCCGGGCCGAAGGAGCCGGCTGCCGTGGCGGCCGTCGCATCCTGAGCCAGGGCGAGCAGCGGCCCCGGGCACACGACCGACTGATCGCCGGCCACCGGGGTGACTCGGATGTCCTGAGGGGCGATCTCGACCGTCGGGAGGGGCAGCTGCCCAGCCGCTGCGATCGTGACCGCGGCGATCCCGATCCCGACGAGGCCGGTGACGATCCGACCGGAGGTGATGGCGACTCCGCGCTTACTGGGCATGCGGCTGCTCCGTTCCCGGGGTGTCCCGGCGGGTGGTGTCGGGATCCGGCGTCGTCTCGGTGGAGTCGCTCGGATCCGGATCGGGCACGGCGACCTCGCCCGTGGCGACCGCCGGTTCGTCGGGAACCTCGTCGGCTGTGGTGTTCGTGTTCGTGTTCGTGTCGGCCTCTGGAGTCGACCCGGTCACGTCGCGGTCCGTGTCGACGGTGTCGTCCGTGACCGGCACGGTTCCATCGCGAGCGACGGTGTCGTCGGCCGACCCGGTGTCGACTGTCAATGCACGGTCGTCGACGGACTCGGCGTCATCGGCTGGTTCGGCCTCCACCGCCGCGGGCGCGGGTGCCTCGGCGGAGGCCTGACCCCGACGCCACCAGCGCGGCTTGGACGGGCGGGTCGACGCGTCGGTGGTGTCGGCCGACTCGGATCCCTCCGCCTCGTCGTCGAGATCGGCGGTCGGTTCCTCGTCGTCGTAGGTGCCGGTCTCGTCGTCGTCGATCACCGCGACCGTCGCCCCGGACGCGGCCGCCTTGCGAGCGGCACGGCCCTTCAGCTTCGCGGGCTTCCGGGATCCCGCGCGGTACCCGTCGCGGGACGCGCCGTTGGGGATGCTCAGGAGCAGGGTGATGAGGAACACGACGCCCAGGCCGACACCGATGAGGGTGCCGAGCACGTTGGACGTGGGGAGCTCGGGACCGGTGCCGACGTCCGCGACGGTGCGCCAGAGCGTCCCGCTCGTCGTGTCACCGACGGCGACCAACGCCGCGTTGGCGTCGAGCGCACTCGCCGCGCGGCCGGCGGTCTGACCCGCCACCGTCTGCTCCTCGCCGTCTGCGACCGGCGACAGCAGCACGAAGGCGATGCCGTGCTCGACGAGGGTCTCCGTCGGGTCCAGTCCGCTCTGCGATGCGAGGTTGCCGGCGAGCTCGGCGACGATGCGGTCGTCCGAGGACACGCCGGGGGCCGTCTGGGCGATGGTGGACTGGCCGTCGAGCGTCTCCCCCTGTCCACGGATGACGACTGCGGTGATGGTCCCGTCGTCGCCGGGCGTGATGACGAGGGTGCCGAGCCGAGGATCGGTCTGCGTCGCGGCCGTCACGTAGGCGGGCAGCTGGCGACCGGAGCTCTCACGGACCACCGAGGTGCCGAGAGGCTGGGCGAGGGCGAGTGGGAGGGCGATCACCGCGGCGGCGAGGACCATGACGAGCGCCGGAACCGCCCGGAACCGTGGGATGCGGTCGAGGCCGAGGGTCGCAGCACCCACGATCCCGAGCCAGTACAGGCTGATCGCCGCGCCGGCCCAGACGGGGACGGCCGTTCCGGCGGCCGAGGCGAGGAGGAGATGCGTGGCGAACACGGCCGACACGAGTCCGAGGAACGCCGCGATGAGCAACGGGACGGCCCGTCGGGACCCCGGGAGGAACAGGGCCAGCAGAGCGAGGATCGCGAGCGGCGCGAGCAGCGCGGGCACCACGATGGCGGGAGCCGTACCCGGCAGCCCGAGCGCTGCACCGAGCTGGCTCCATCCACCCAGGCTGCCGCCGGGGAAGCCGAGGGACAGTTGCCAGCCGGACGCCGCGGTCGCAGGCGTCGCGACACCGGGGTCGGCGAGGATTCCGAGCCAGTTGTTCCGGTGGAGCCCCTGCTGCCAAATGAGCGGAGCGAACAGCGCGATGGCGGGGATCGGGACAAGGCCGACCCTGGCGACACCCCGACCGGCGAAGACCATCGCGACGACCCAGATGACGAGCAACGCCGGGGCGAGGGACGGCGAGCTCGCGACGATCGCGGCGAACAGGAAGGCGCTCGTGCCGGCTGCGGCCCACGACCGGGACGCGACCACACCCGCGTAGAACAGCCAGGGCAGCAGGACATGGACGATGACGGCCGAGGGACGGCCATCGGCGAGTGCGGTCAGGAGCGTCGGGGCGAGCGCCCAGAGCAGCGCCGCCACCGCTCGAGGACCGCTGCGCTCCGTGAGCCGGGTGGCGGCGAACCAGGCGCCGAGCGCCGAGAGCGGCAGCGCGAGCAGGAAGAGGAGGACCAGGGAGAAGGACGGCTGCCAGAAGGTGATGGACCCGAGCACTGCGAGGACCGCGCTGAACGGGTCGGCGGCACCGACGAAGCCGAGACCGACGTCGCGCCACCCGAAGCCGATGTGCTGCCAGAGTTCGCCGACCGTCGCCGAGAGCGGGAGGAGTCCACCACCGGTGAGGTACGTGGCTCCGAGGAGCGGAGCGAGGATCGCCGCTCCGATGACCGCCGTCGCAAGGACGACCCAGGCGCCTCCCCCGGAGAAGAAGCGAAGGTCGCGTTCCTCACCGATGAAGCCGATCTGCGTCGCCTCCCGCGCGAGCGCGCGTTTGCGTCGGACCTCGTCGAGTCGCATCCGCAGGCCGGCGATACTCGACCAGCCCAAGGTGCGGTTCTTCGCGAGCTGGCGCCGCGCACTCCCGACCTTCGTCCCGGAGAACGCGACGGCGAACGCCGCCGAGAGC
This sequence comes from Plantibacter sp. CFBP 8775, assembly GCF_014839505.1. Taxonomy (NCBI): domain Bacteria; kingdom Bacillati; phylum Actinomycetota; class Actinomycetes; order Micrococcales; family Microbacteriaceae; genus Plantibacter; species Plantibacter sp. CFBP 8775. Next base: position 312,225 of record NZ_JACYNV010000002.1, read on the forward strand.
TCGCCCAGCACGAGCTCGGGTTGCTTCTTCACGAAGTGGCCGATGACCCGCAGGATGGCGAGGGGCACGAGGCTGAGCCAGTGCACCGGGACCATGATCCCGGGCGCATAGACGAGACGGCGGTGGAGCTGTGCGGCGCGGGCCTGGCGGTGGCGACGACGACGCGCGCCGAGCCGGTTCGACCAGGAGGGCCCGGCGATGCCTTCGCCGGCGGAGGCGACCCGCGCCGTCGGCACGACCGCGACCAGGTAGCCCGCGAGGCGGGTCCTGATGCAGAAGTCGAGGGCGTCGTCCGCCACGAGGGCCTGGTCGAAGCCGCCCAACCGGTCCCACAGCTGATGGCGCACGAGCATGCCGGCCGGACCGACCGCCATCACGTCGTTCATCGTGTCGTGCTGGGCCTGGTCGAGCTCGTCCTCGACCACCGGGACCGCCGCCCCGAGGGTGGTGATCGTCTCGCCGTAGCGACGGAGGAACGACGCGTCGTCCCAGTCGAGGATCTTCGGGCCGGCCACACCGACGGACGGCGAGACCTCGAGGGCGCCCAACAGGGCGGCGAGCGCCGTCGGCTCGGGAGCCGTGTCCTCGGAGAGCAACCAGAGCATCTGCTCGGCGTCCTCCGGCTGATCGGTGACGCGGACGCCGGCGGCCACGGCCTGCGCGAAGCTGAGGTCCTCGGTCGAGGTCACGAGCTTCATGCCGGGGACGCGACCGAGTTCCTCGATCGTCGCCTCACTCGCGCGGGTGGCGACGGCGATGATCCCGTCCGCCGGACGGGTCTGGGCACGGAGGGCGTCGAGCGTGCGTGCGAGCGGCTCTGAGCCGTCGCGCACCACGAGAATCGCCGTTACTCGGGGAGACATCGGATTCAGACTAAGCGGGTCCGGCCGGAAGAGCGGGAACCGAGCGGGCGCGCCCCGAATCGGGGGCGTTCCGGTGAGCCGGGAGCGGTTCGGCCAGCGTTCGAGGAAGCGTCAAACGGCGCGCTTGCGCAGCTTCCGGCGCTCGCGCTCGGAGAGGCCGCCCCAGATGCCGAAGCGCTCGTCGTTCGCGAGCGCATACTCCAGGCACTGCGACTTGACGTCGCAGCTGGTGCAGATCCGCTTCGCGTCGCGCGTGGATCCACCCTTCTCGGGGAAGAACGCCTCGGGGTCGGTCTGCGCGCACAGCGCATCGGTCTGCCAGGAGAGCTGGGTGTCGTCCTCGCCCTCCGCAGCGGGCTGACGGACGCCGGGGACTCCCAGATTGACCGGATCGACGAACCAGTCGTCGGGTACTCCGGCACGATACTCAGGAATCGCCATACCGTCTCCCCACCTACTCGTACCCTGCGCCACGCGGCGCGATACATAATTACACCCTTGTAGTTATGGTCGAGTCAAGTCGCACATCGTAAAGCCTCAATCACGAGGTGAGGGTTCGCGACGCGCCGAGTGTGACCCGAACTGGGTGTCGGGGCACGTCGGGGCGGATCGTGCGGCCGCGCGACGTCAGTCGGCGGCGCGCCTGGCCCGCCATGCACTCTCCACCATCTGGCGCAGATCGTGTCGCATCCGCCAGTCGAGGTCGCGCGCTGCGAGCGCGCCGGACGCGACGATCCGTGCGGGGTCGCCCGCCCTCCGCGGCATAATCTCGGGGGTGAAGTCGATCCCGGTCACCTCCGCCATCGCGGTCATGATCTCGCCGACGCTCGACCCGTCGCCGCTCCCGAGGTTGTACGCCGCCTCGAGGGGCTCACCCGCATCGAGCCGCTTGGCCGCGGCGACGTGCGCGGCCGCGAGATCCGCGACGTGCAGGTAGTCGCGGACGCAGGTGCCGTCCGGCGTGGGGTAGTCGTCGCCGTTGATGCGGGGCGTGCGTCCGGCGAGGAGCGCGTCGAAGACGAGGGGGAAGAGGTTGTGCGGGCTCGTGTCGTAGACCTCGTCCGTCCCGGAGCCGACGACGTTGAAGTACCGCAACGAGGTGTGGCGAAGCCCGGTCGCGACACCCTGGTCGCGGAGCAGCCACTCGCCGATGAGCTTGGACTCGCCGTAGGGCGACTCAGGGGCCTTCGGGGTGTCCTCGGTGACCAGGTCGACGTCCGTGGTCCCGTACACCGCGGCGCTCGACGAGAAGACGATGCGCTCCACCCGGTGCTCCTCCATCGCGGCGAGCAGCATCGCGGTGGCCGTGACGTTCTGGGCATAGGTGTGGAGTGGGCGCTGCACGGAGACACCCGCGTACTTGTACCCGGCGACATGGACGACGCCGCTCAGCTCGAACTCGGAGAAGGTGCGCTCGAGGACCGAGCCGTCGAGCAGGGTTCCGCGGACGAACGGCACTCCGGCCGGGACGAAGCGCTCGTGCCCGCTCGACAGGTCGTCGAGGACGACGACGTCGATCCCCTCCGCCTGGAAGGCCCGAACCACATGGGCTCCGATGTATCCGGCTCCGCCCGTCACCAGCCACGCCACGATGCTTCCTCCAGGGAGTCCTCCACCTGCCGTGCTGCAGACGGAGTGACCAGACTACTGGAGGCGCGTGCGTCGTGCGCCGGCACGGCTGGGGACACGGCGATAGCCGTCGGTCAGGACGGCACGGAGGGTCGCGGCGGAAGCGACGACGACGATGAGGACGGTGATGATGCCGATGACGAGTGCGATGATGGACATGTCTGAAACTCTAGGAATGGCGAAAAACTGCCACCAGTGGCAGGATGGACGCAAAGCAGCACATTCCTGCCAAATCGATCATCCGGAGGTCCCATGCTGTCGAAGGTCGCCCTGCTCGCCATCCCGGGGTTGCAACCGTTCGAGTTCAGCGTCGTCTGCGAGGTCTTCGGCATCGACCGGTCGGACCAGGGCGGTCCCGCCTTCGACCTCCGCATCGTCACGAAGGACCCCGGTCCGGTTCGAATGAACCTGAGCGACGACGGTTCGCGGGGCTTCGACATGATCGTCGACGACGACCTGTCGTTCGCGGCCGAGGCGGACCTCGTGGTGATCACCGGTCGTGGTGGATCGCGTGCCGGAGCGGTCGACGAGGCCTACCTCGACGTCCTCCGAGCAGCGGAGGCACGTGGTGCCTGGGTCCTCAGCGTGTGCAGCGGGTCGTTCGTCCTCGGTCAGGCCGGGCTGCTCGACGGTCGGCGCAGCACGACCCACTGGATGTACACCAGCGAGCAGCAGACGATGTTTCCGGGCACCACCGTCGACCCGGACGTGCTGTTCGTCGAGGACCGCAAGGTCATCACGGGCGCGGGGACCGCTGCCGGCATCGACGCGTGTCTGCACCTGGTACGACAGGAGTACGGCGCGGCGAGCGCGAACGTCATCGCCCGCCGGATGGTCGTCCCGCCACAGCGTGACGGCGGTCAGGCGCAGTACGTCCTCTCCCCCGTCGCGGCGCAGCAGTGCGAGTCCCTTGCCCCGGTCGTCGACTGGATGCTCGACCACCTCGCCGAGGACCTGCCCATCGGGCGCCTCGCGCGGCAGGCGCACATGTCCGAGCGGACCTTCGCACGCCGCTTCCGCTCGGAGCTCGGCAGCACGCCGGCCGCCTGGCTGAACCGGCAACGCCTGTTCCGAGCCCAGGAGATGCTCGAACGGACCGACCACGGTGTCGAGCGGATCGCTGCGGACACCGGGTTCGGCACCGCGGCGGTCCTCCGTCATCATTTCGACCGCGTCCTCGGCACCACGCCCGCCGCCTACCGGCGGAGTTTCGGGGTGCGGGAGAGCGCCTGAGCCGCGTGGACCGGACCGGCGGGCCGCGCGGTCAGCCCTGAGTGGTCGCCAGGAAGAGGGTCCCGGTCCCGGAGAAGCGCAGCTCCGCCTCGTCGGGCGTGATGAAGGCGTAGCCACCTCGACCGAGCTCGATGGACGAGGTGGCTCCGGTGATCCGCACCGAGCCGTCGACCACGATCGCGATCCCGGGGCCGGGGAGCCGGAACGACGACTCCTGCTCGGACGGCTCATCGGACAGGTCCACCCGCAGCAGCTCGAAGTCCGGCACGTCCGGGACGAAGAGGCTGAGCCCCCCACCCAGGTCCGTCGGGGTGAGCCACGGCACCGGCCGCGGCTCGAACTCCAGGACCTCGAGCAGCTCGGGCACGTCGACGTGCTTCGGGGTGAGCCCGCCGCGCAGGACGTTGTCGCTCGCGGCCATGAGCTCGACGCCGATGCCGCGGAGGTAGGCGTGGATGTTCCCGGCTGGGAGGTACAGCGCCTCTCCTGCTCGCAACGTCACGAGGTTGAGGAGGAGGGCGACCGCGATGCCGGGATCACCCGGATACTCCTGCGCGAGCCGCCCGACCAGGGCACGCTCGGCGTCGAACGCGCCCGAACCGGGAGCCGCGGCGGACACGACGAGGGCGTCGAGCAGCCCGCCGGGGAGCTGCTCGAGCAGGATCCGCACGGTGTCGCGGAGCCCGTCGGGGGCGGCCAGCATCCCCCGGAGCATGGTGATGCGCGCCGCAGCAGCCGGATCGGGCGCCGAGGCCACCAGCTCGGCGAGCAGCGCATCGGTCGCATCGAGCTCGCGGAACCCGCAGAGCGCCTCGAAGCCGTCCCGGAGGGCGACGATGAGTTCCGGCTTGTGGAGCGCGTCCTTGTAGTTGCGGTGCGGAGCGTCGAGCGGCACCCCTCGTACGTTCTCGGCGGCGAAGCCCGCGGCGGCGCGGTGCAGGTCGGGGTGGGCCTGCAGCGAGAGCGGATGGGCCGCTGCGAGGACCTTGAGGAGGAACGGCAGCGAGCCGTGCCCGCCGAGCGCGGTGGGATCGGCGGCGAGCCAGCGCTCGAGGTCGGCGTGTCCCCCCACCGTCGACGGATCCGCGATCGGCGTCGGCGCCCCGGGGTGTGCGCCGAGCCAGAGTTCCGCCTCCGGACGTCCTGAGCGCTCGGACCCGAGCACCTCCGCGATCGCCGTCGACGACCCCCACGCGTAGTCACGAGGAGTGGCACGGAGCGGCACGAACATGGTGGGGCCCTTTCGACGGACGAGGGTGACGCGCCAGCCGGACCCTGGGGCCGCTTGGCGTCGTCCTACAAGCCGTGCGACGCGGTCGCCCGGCACCGTGCACCAAACTACCAAGCCGTTGTCCGCGCCGAGCACACCTGCCTAGGCTGGCCGGGACGCCGATCCGGCGCCAGCGGACGCAATGGAGCAACGGACCATGATCTTCGAACCCCTCGCCAGCGACTTCTACGGCTTCGAGAGCCTTCTGACGGCTCCCGAGCAGGAGGCCATCGCCCGCCTCCGAGCCTGGGCCGAGACCGAGGCGAAGCCGATCGTGAACGAGTACTGGGAGCGGGCCGAGTTCCCGAAGCACCTCATCACCCCGCTCCTCGAGCTCGACGTCGCCCGGTGGGCCTGGCCGGAGACGACGCCGTTCGAGAACAGCGCCGTGTTCCGCGGCCTCGCCTCGATGGAGCTCTCCCGGATCGACGCGTCGATCTCCACCTTCGTCGGGGTGCAGGACGGTCTCACCATGGGCTCGATCAGCGAGTGCGGCTCCCGGGAGCAGCAGGACGAATGGCTCCCGAAGCTCGCCTCCGGCGAGGTCCTCGGTGCCTTCGGACTCACTGAACCGCAATCGGGGTCGGACAGCGCACAGGGGCTCCGCACCACGGCGACGAGGGACGGCGACGACTGGATCCTGTCCGGCTCGAAACGGTGGATCGGCAACGCGACCTTCAGCGACATCACGATCATCTGGGCGAAGGACACCGCCGACGGTCAGGTGAAGGGCTTCATCGTGCCGACCGACTCCCCCGGCTACTCCGCGACCAAGATCGAGGGCAAGATCAGCCTGCGCATGGTGCAGAACGCCGACATCACCCTCGAGAACGTCCGGGTCCCCGAGCGCCTCCGGCTGCAGCACGCGAACTCCTTCCGCGACACGGCGAAGGTACTGCGACTCACGCGCGCCGGCGTCGCCTGGTCGAGTGTCGGCGTCGCTGTCGGCGCGTACGAGGCGGCGGTCGCCTACGCCAAGGAGCGCGTGCAGTTCGGCAAGCCGATCGCGGGCCACCAGCTGATCCAGGACCTGCTCTCGAAGTGCCTCGGGAACATCACGGCATCGATGGCGATGTGCGTCCGGGTCTCGCAGATGCTCGACGAGGGCACCCAGCGCGACGAGCACTCCGCGCTCGCCAAAGCGTTCTGCACCGCGCGGATGCGCGAGACGGTCGCGTGGGCACGGGAGATCATGGGCGGGAACGGCATCGTGCTGGACTACCACGCCGCCCGGTTCTTCGCGGATGCCGAAGCCCTCTACAGCTATGAGGGCACGCGGGAGATGAACGCGCTCATCGTCGGGCGGGCCATCACCGGCACTGCGGCGTTCGTCTGACCACCGCGCTGGACCAGGGCCTCGGTGGCGGCCGCAGCCGCTACCCTGGGGGCACGATGCTGTCCACCGAACCCGCCCCGCCCCGCCCGCCGGCAGCGCTGACGACACGCGCACTCGTCGTCAGGCACGTCGCGGTGTTCGCGACGTTCGCGGTCCTCGCCGGGACGTTCTGGACGAACCTCTTCACCATCTGGGGGTACACGGCGGTGGCCCTGGTCTCAGGCGGCGCCGCGCTCGCGTGCCTGATGGTCGTCCGCCCGAACTGGCGGCGCACCAGGGTGCCGTGGTCGCTCGTCGGTTACGGGGTGCTGTCGATCGTGTCGCTCGCCTGGTCCGCCTACCCCAGCGGCACGGCCGCGACCCTGCTCGGTGCGGCGCTGTGCACGATCCTCGGCGTGACCCTCGCCGGCTGCTTCACTTGGCCCGAGGTCATCCGGGTCCTCGGCCGTGCCGTGACGTGGGTGCTGTCACTGTCCCTCCTCTTCGAGTTCGTCGTCGCAGCGATCATCCGGCACCCGGTCCTCCCGAACTTCTACGCCGGGGACTCGGCGGACCCGCCCCTGCTCGACTACTGGTCGCGGGACCTCCTGTTCTCCGGAGGACGCATCCAGGGCATCTCGGGGAACGCCAACCTCCTCGCCGTGGTGGCGCTGCTCGGGATCATCGTCTTCGGGCTCCGGCTGGCGGCGCGCCGCGACGAGCCCGGCGCAGCCAGGCTGACCGGCCCGGAACGTCGCTGGACCCTGCTCGTCCGCCTCGGTCTCTCCGTCGTGATGTTCCTCCTGAGCTTCTCGACCACCATCCTGCTCGCCGCCGTGGTGACGGCGGTGGTCCTCGCCGCTGCACTCGCGATCCGTCGGGCGCCTCGCCCGGAGGCGAGGACACCGGTGTACCTCGGCTTCCTCGGCATCGGGGTCGTCGGCGCGGTGGGAGCGGTCGTCTTCCGGACGCAACTCCTCGGCCTCCTCGGGAAGAGCCCGGACCTCACCGGTCGACTCGACATCTGGGCGACCGTCTGGCGCCTCATCGAACAGCGGCCGGTCTTCGGTTGGGGTTTCTCGAGCCCGTGGGCACCGTGGGAGCCGCTCTTCACCGACCTCGTCATCCGACGCGGCGTCCGACAGCTCCAGGCGCACAACGCCTGGCTCGACGTCTGGTTCCAACTCGGCGTCGTCGGCCTCGTGCTCTTCGCCGCGGTCGTCCTGTCCATGTTGACCCGCACCTGGTTCCTCGCCGTCGACCGTCCACGCGTCGACCTCGACGCGCGGCGTCCGTACACGGCACTCTCGCTCGCCCCCGTCCTCATCGCGGTCTCCCTCGTCGTGCAGTCGGTCGCGGAGAGTCGGTTGCTCATCGAGTCCGGCTGGGTCCTCCTCGTGCTCCTCGTCGTGAAGACCAAGCAGGAACCCGCCTGGCCGATCCCCGCCGTCGCCGCGTCGTCCGATCTCGCACCCGCGCACCGGCGCGACGTCGTCGGCGGATGAGCCCGGCGTGAGACCGGCGGACTTCGACGCGTTCTCCGTCGCCGCGCGCGTCCTGTCGTCTGCGCCGTTGGCCGCCGCGTTCGCCACCATCGCCGTCGCGACCGCCTTCGGTGAGCACCTCGTCACGAGCCTGATCGGTGTCGCCGGGTTCAGCGCGATGCTCGTGGGCCTCGCGACGATCGGCACGGGCATCCTCCTCGCACGCCTCCCCATCATCGAGTGGCGTGGCCTCCTGCCGATCTCAGTCCTGCTGTTCCTCGCCTGGAGCGCGCTGTCGCTGGTGTGGAGCGCCACGCCGCTCGCAACCGTGCCCGCCATCGGCGGGCAGCTCGCGTGGGCCTTCATCGCCATCGTGATCGCGCTGACCCGTGACACCATCCAGATCGTCCGGGCGACGGGCACCGCCTTCCGCGCGCTCCTCGGCACCTCGCTGGCCCTCGAGGTCGTGAGCGGCGTCCTCATCGACACCCCGCTGCCGTTCCTCGGGATCAGCGGGAACCTCGCCTTCGGTGGCCCGTTGGAAGGGGTCTTCGGAAGCCGGAGCGCCCTCGGCATCGCAGCCCTGCTCGGTCTCGTCACCTTCGTCGTCGAATGGCGGACCCGTTCCGTGCGGCACGGGGTGACGATCGGGTCCATCGCCCTCGCCGCCGGGCTCATCCTCGGCACGCGCTCACCGAGCGTCGCGCTCCTCGCCGCAGCCCTCGGCATTGCGACCGCCGTGCTCTACGGCTTCCGGCAACTCCGACCGGAACCGCGCCGCACCTGGCAGTTCGTCCTCCTCACCGTCCTCGCGCTCGTCGGCCTCATCGGGTACCTGTTCCGATCCGAGGTGTTCCGCGTCCTCGGTCTCGGGCTCGAGATCGAGCAGCGTTACGCACTCTGGCAGGAGACCCTGCGACGCCTGGCTCCGAGCGAGATCAACGGCTGGGGATGGACGGGCGGCTGGGTCTCCGATGCCGTCCCATACCGGTTCATCGACGCTGGCCTCGGCCGCACGAACGACTCGGCGCTGAACGCCTACCTGGACGTGTACCTGCAGCTCGGACTGATCGGGCTCGCCCTGTTCCTCCTCCTCGGCGGCCTGGCGCTCGTGCGGACCTGGCTCATCGCGACCAACCGGCGGAGCGTCGTGCACGTCTGGGCTGCGCTCATCGTCGTGACCCTGCTCGCATCGGGCGCTGCCGAGAGCAGCCTGCTGCTGAGCGGCGGGTGGTTGCTCCTCGTGGTCTGCGCCGTCATCGGTGCCGGCGGGCTGAGCTGGCGGCACAAGCTCCCCGAACGCTGAACCCGGCCGCGCGGTTCCGGATCACCGTGCATCGGTTCCCGGGGCGACGCCCGCTCGCACCGTCTGCGCGAGGATCCTCAGATCCACCGCAGCCGACCAGTTCTCCACGTAGTACAGGTCGAGATCGACCGAGTCGTCCCAGGAGAGGTTGGACCGCCCGCTGACCTGCCACAGTCCGCTCATACCCGGCTTCACCAGGAGGCGTCGCTGCGCGAGCAGGTCGTAGCGCTCGACCTCCCAGCCCCGATGGGGCCTCGGACCGACGAGGCTCATCGAACCACCGAGCACGTTCAACAGCTGCGGCAGCTCGTCGAGCGAGTATTTCCGGAGGAGCCGTCCGATCGGCGTCACGAGCGGATTGTCCGGGGCCTTCGTCAGCAGTTCGTCCGCGTGCTGCTGCACCGCGAGGGCTGCCCCGGTGTCGGCGTCGGCGGCCATCGAGCGGAACTTCAGGATACGGAACGGGCGGCCGCGCAGACCGATGCGCTCCTGCCGGTACAGCACGGTCCCCCGACTCGTCGTCTTCACTGCGAGCGCGACCGCGAGCATGACCGGGGCCAGGAGCACGAGCAGCGTCGCGGACCCGATGATGTCGAACGTCCGCTTCGCCGCAGCCTTGGCCCCGGACATCTCGAGATGGTCCACGTGGATGAGCGGGATGCCGGCCACCGCCTGCAGGTACAGGCGGGTCGAGGCCACACCCGTGAGCGTCGGTGCGATGATGAACTTCACCCCGCGCTCGCTGAGGTCCCAACCCAGGCGTCGGAGATCTGCGGGGGTGAGTTCGGCGGGGCCGACGAGGATCACGGTGTCCGCTTGGACCTCCATCGCGGCGTCGAGGATCGACGGCCGCCCGGCGAGGACCGGGGCGTCCGCGATGCGTGCATCGTCGTCGATACCCGGGGTCGCGACTCCCACCACCCGATGCCCTGCCCAGTCGCCCCGTCGCATGCGCTCGGCGACATGCACCGCGTGGTCGCGGTCACCCACGAGCAGCGTGCGGTAGACGAGCGCGCTTCCGCGCCGCCGCGCACGGAGGTGTCGACGGGCGCCCCAGCGGACCGCCAGGAGCAGGGCGACCCCGAGCGGCATGGCTGTGAGCAGGAACCCGCGTCCGATCTCGAGCTTGAGGAGGTAGGACGCCATCGCCACGGTGCCGAAGACCGTCGTCGTCACGACGACGACCCGTCGATACGGCGTCCACCCGTCCGCCAGGACCCGCGGGTGGCGCGACCGGGCAGCGGCCAGGGGCGACCACCACGCGACGGCGAGCGCGAAGGTGACTGCGGGATAGCCGAGGTCGAAGCGTCCGAACGACCCGACGACCTGCACGGTCCCGTGCCAGTACGCGTCCCACCACAGGAGCTGGGTCACGCTGAGCGCCACCGTGACGGCCAGGAGGTCGAGGACGAGGATCACGCGTGAGCACCGGCGCTCCCAGAGGCGTCGAGCTTCGACGAAGGGCATGACGGTGGCCTTCCTAGGTTCGGACCGATCCAGTCAGCCGGACCGGTCCCGGCTGGGGTCGCAAACGAGTCGACCGATGTTCGAGCATAATGTATTCCATCAACTCATATCCGCTGATGCAAGCGGGCCGGACGGAGTGCCATGACCTATCTCGAGACCATGCGTCGACGCACGGAAGCGGCGTTCACCGCATTGCACCGAGGCGTCTCCGAGCTCCACTACACGCAGTTCCCCGACCACAAGAACTCCGGCGACTCGGCCATCGCTCTCGGACAGGCCCGGTTCTGGCGGGAACACGGCATCGCGGTCCGCACCACGTCGAGCGCCGGGAGCATGCCGGAGCGGGTCCGAGACTCGTCGATCCCGGTCCTCATCCAGGGCGGCGGCAATCTCGGAGGCCTCTACCCGGTGCTGAGCGAAGCCCGCTACGACCTCGCGGAGCGCCTCCCTGCCGACACGTTGCTCATCCAGGCACCGCAGTCGGTCGTGTTCCCCACGGATGCAGACCGCCGGGCGTTCTCCCGACGGTTCGCCGCCCGGCCCAACCTGCGGGTCGCCGTCCGCGACCGGACCTCCTACGACCTCCTCCGCGACGAGGTCGAGGATCTCACCCTCTCGCCGGACGCGGTGCATCTCCTCGGCTCGATCAGCGCCCCCGAGCCGACGCAGCGGCGCATCGTCATCGCCCGGACGGACGACGAGACCTCGGGTCGGCTCGCGGGCTCCGAGAGCGCCGACTGGCCAGCCGACCCCCTGGACCTCCGGGCGCACGAGTGGCTCGGCTGGCGGGCGGCGAAGCACCCGGCCCTGAAGCCGCTCATGGCGCGGGACCACGAGGCGTGGATGCGACGGGCGGAGCGCCGCTTCACCGCGGCGGTCCGACTCATCTCCCGCGGCGAGGAGGTCGTCACGGATCGCCTGCACGCCATGCTGATCGCCCTGCAGATGGGACGCCACGTCATCGCGATCGACAACAACAACCGCAAGCTGACCAGGTACGCGGAGACCTGGTTCGGCGAGCTCCAGCCGTCGTTACGGTTCGAGCACGCTCCGCACACGCTCCGTCCGTGACCGCCCGGCAGTCGCCCGAACCCCTGACCCGGCGGGAACTGGCCCGTGCCCGGGCCGACGCCGCCGCCCGCCGGACCGAGTACCGCCATCGACTGATCCAGCGGACACCCGGGATCGGCGATCGCGGGCACCACCGTCCGTTCGTCGGCGGGTCGCTCCTCATGATCGCCTCACTCCTCGCGCTCGCCTGGGTGGCAGCCGAACAACCAGGACTGCCCGGGCACTTCGCGAATGACGAGGGCACGATCATCAGCGTGAACCGGGGGACGTTCACCGAGGCCGACTCCTCGTTCCAGCTCATCGCCGCGGTCTACCGCTGGATGGGCCTCGCCGAAATGCCGACGCTCGCCGCGCTCGTCGGTGTCGCGAGCTACCTGCTCGTCCTGACGGTGGCGATCTCACGCACCCGGACGACGACGGCCGAGTGGGTGGACTGGGCCATCATCATCTGCTGCGTCGCGCTCGCCGCCGTCTACCACGGCGCATACACGAAGGACCTGCTGACCGTGGGAGCGGTCCTCGCGCTCGTCGTCAACCGGGGACGAGGCCTGCCGGCCGAGCTGGTACCGGTGGCCGCGATGCTGCTGTACGCCCAGGGCTTCCGCACGTACTGGTTCCTCGTGGCCGGTCTCTACCTGGCGCTCCGTCTCGCACTGCGGGCGCGGCGCGGCCGGACAGCCACCCTGGCGCTCATCCTGGTGCTCTACGCCGGGCTGTCCGTCGTCTTCCCGCTGGTCGTCGGTGTCGACCTCGACCACTACCGCCTGATGGTGAACGAGCACCGCACCGCGGAATCGGTCAACACCTTGATCGTGCAGTTCTTCCCCGGTGCCGGCCCCGTGTCCGGGTTCGTCAACAGTGTCCTCACCTTCGCCTCGTTCGTCATCCCGATCCCGCTGATGCTCCGCGGCGGGGCGATCTACCTGGTCGTGGCGCTCGTCCTGCTCGCCATCTGGGGGTCGCTCATCGCCGCGATCCGGTCGGCGAGGATCCGAGCGCCCCGCGGCTCGTCGGTCCTCACGGCGTTCCAGAACCGGTTGTTCGCGGCGATCCTCGCGTTCCTGATCGTGCAGTCGATCTTCGAGCCGGACTACGGCTCGTTCCTCCGGCATCTCACACCGATGCTCATCGTCGCCGTGTGCCTCCTCCTGAGCCTGCGGCCCGGAGCGACGGGAGCCTCAGCCCGGCGGGGGCCGACATCCGCCGCATGCCGTCGGGGTCAGCGACCCGTGGGCACGACGGATGCTGCCGCGACGCGCACGTCGGCTGCGACGCGCGCCCAGGAGAACGGACCCGCTGCAGCGAGCACCCCCGCCGTGGAGAGCGCCTGGTAACGACCGGCGTCGGCGAGGAGCTCCTCCAGCGCGTCGGCGAGCGCGGTCGACGTCACCGCCGTGGCCACGATGCCCGATCCTGACGCGATCGCCTGCTCGGCGAGTCCGCCGACCGGCGTCACGACGGACGGCACCCCGAGTGCCATTGCATAGGCGAGCACACCGGACTGACTGGCCTCGGTGTACGGCAGCAGGGCGACGTCGAAGCCGTCCACCACGTCGACGATCTCCTCCTGGGCGACCCAGCGGTTCTCCAGTTCGTCGTCCGGGTGGTGCAGGAGTGCGAGGGCGTCGTCGGTCCCGGACCCGACGACCCGAAGCCGGACGCGGACACCGCGAGCCCGCAGTTCGGTGATCGCCGCCACACCGAGACCGAGCCCCTTGTACGCCGACAGCCGACCGAAGCATCCGACGACCGGAACGCCCTCCCGGTGCGTCGACCGGACCACGGCACGGCCCGCGTCGACCCGGTACGCGGCGTGGACGGTCTCGTGGACACGGTCCGCGCGGAACTCACCACGGGACGTGAGTGCAGCGGCGACCGGGGCGGAGAACACGATCGCTCCGTCCGTCGCCCGACGCTCGGCACGACGCAGGAGGTGCTCGAGCCGCGAGAAGTCCCCGGGGTGCATCGTGGCGTCATGGACGCAGAGCAGACTCCGACGACCACCGAAGCGGAACACGGGCGCGACCACCCCCTGCCAGAGCTGCTCCATCGCGATGACGACGACGTCGATGCGATGCCGACGGAGGAAGCGGTCGAGCCGGAGCGCCGCCCAGAGGAGGCGCGGGAGGCCGACCACCGCGCCGCGCTTGTCGCGATACGTGCGGATCGTGAAGGACGGCACCCCGAGGGCGACGAACCGCTCCGCCACCTCGGCGTCGAGGGAATAGGACACGACGACATCGCAGCCGCCCTCCTGAAGCGCCTGAGCCAGTTCCTGGGCGAAGAGCGGGCCTCCCCCGGTCCGACCCCACTGCACGACCGCGACGCGCATCAGGCCACCTGCGGTATCCGGTACGCCTCGGCGAGGGCCGCCCGTTGGCGGGCCGGGGTGTGATCCTTGAGGCGTTCCGACCAGCGGGAGACGTTCCGCTCCGCCCAGGTGGCGAACGCCTCCGGGCCGGCCAGCCTCCGGGCGACCATCACCTCGAGGCCGCGGTCGAGGGTGAGGACGTCCGGGAGCGCCCCGAACGCGGCGATCGGGCGGACGAGCGTCGGGACGCCGGCCTGCACGGCCTCCAGGACGGCGAGCGGAAACCCTTCCCAGGCGGCAGTGTGGAGGTAGACGTCGCTCCGCGCAAGGCGCGAGCCCACCTCGGCGTGCGGGATCCAACCGGTGACCTCGACGCCGGCCGCCTCCAGTCGGGTGACGTCGTCGACGCGGCCGCCGCCCATCCACACGGGAGCGACCTCGACCCCGCCCGACCGGATCGACGCGACCGCCTCGGCGAACCGCATCGGATCCTTCTGCGGAGCGATGCGTCCGAGACTCGCGACCCGCAGCGGCCGATGGAGGTCCGGGTCATCGTTCCGGCGAGCGCTGGGAGGCGGAACCGCGACCACGTTCGGCACGTGGACCACCCGTGGCCGCAAGGGTCCGCGCCGTTCCGCGGTTGCCGCCTCCCCCTCGGAACAGGCGGCGATGGTCTCGACGTTGAACGAGAGCAACCATTCCACGGCACGGAACGCTCGACGACTCCATCGCGGGAGGTCGGCACGCTCGAACGCGTAACAGTGCGGGGTGTAGACGATGCGGGACCGCGGCGAGCTGCGCATGGCGACACGGGCGTACGCACCGGCGAAACTCGAGTGGGCGTGCACGATGTCCGCGCCCGTCCGACGCCGAGCGCTCCTGATCGCGCGCACGGCACCGAGCCGGCTCCGACCGAGCGCGGTGACCGACGCGAAGCGGTCGAACAGGCTCTCGTCGACCGATGCCCCCACCGGAACCTCGGCGAGCAGATGGTGTTCGACCCCGGCGGGCGCGTTCCGGACGTACGCGTCGATGGCGACCGGAATACCTCCCGCATAGCAATCGGTGACATGGAGAACGGTTGCGGTCATGGGGCGCCCTTCGATCGTCGACCGTCGAACGGGCGCGACGTGGCCAGCGCGCGCTTCCGGCAGCGAACAGTCTGATGTTCATCTAACATATGACATATATCAGTGCCACCACCAGCCTTGGGAGTTCACCGCATGCCCGCTCCGATCCGCCGCCTGTTCCGGCGGTGCACGCAGGTGTGGTCCAACGGATCCGGCCTCATGCGCGCGTGTGTCCTCCTCTGGTTGTTCGCAGGCGCAACCCCACGGCTCGCCGTCTTCGAAGGACGCTCTCCGTCGTTGCGGATCCTCGGGTCCTTCGAAGCGGGAACCCGGCTGAAGATGCGGGCCGTGACCCTGCGCTCAGCACTGTCGACCAGCCCCGAGGGCGAACTCATCCTGGGGGACCGCGTGTTCATCAACCAGGGCACCACGATCCACGCTCAGCGCTCCATCCGCATCGGCGATCGCGTCTCCATCGGTGATGGCGTCCGCATTTACGACACCGGATTCCATCCCGTCCGGCCCGAGCAGTCGGTCAAGACGGAACCGATCGTCATCGAGGACGACGTCTGGATCGCCGCCGGCGTCACGATCCTCCCCGGCGTCACCATCGGCCGGGGGTCGGTCATCGGCACCGGCGCCGTCGTGACCCGGCCCATCCCCGCAGGCTCCCTCGTCGCCGGGCCGGCCGCCGTCGTCATCGACGGGTTCGACGTCCCGGACGACTTCAGACGCACCGGGCGATGAGGCACACAGAGACAACAGACGTCGCCGGACTTCTCCGCGCCCAAACGATATGGTGGCATCCTCCCCCCGCGCCGGACCAGCCAGCTGGAGCATCATGCTGTCCATCGTCATCCCGTGCCGGAACGGCTCGCGGACGCTCGCATCCCAACTCGACGCCATCCTGGCGCAGGCGACGGACCTCCCCATCGAGATCATCGTGGCCGACAATGGCTCGACCGACACCACCGCAGAGCTGGTCCAGACGCTCCATGCTCACGACGACCGCGTCCGTCTGGTGAGCGCCCACGGGACCATCGGGATCAATCACGGGCGCAACGTCGGCATCCGAGCGGCCAATGGCCAGTACATCCTGTTGTGCGACGCCGACGACCTCGTGCAACCCGGCTGGCTCGCCGGCCACGCGCAGGCATTCACCCAAGGAGCCCTATGCGTGGGCGGCGGCGTCGAGTTCACCCTCGACGACGGTACGGTCATCGACCACATCCCGGGGGTCGTGACCGTGAACTGGGACGTCCCCTCGCCCATCGGCGCGAACTGCGGGTTCCGCCGGGAGGTCTTCGACGGCATCGGGGGCTTTGACGAGTCGTTCCGCGGAGGCGGCGACGAGACCGACTTCTTCTGGCGCGCGCATGCCGCGGGCTTCCCGACCACGGCGGTGCCGGACGCACTGGTCTCCTACGCCTTGCGATCGAAGCTCTCGGACGTCGCTCGGCAGTTCTTCGGATACGGCCTCGGAACCGTCGCCCTGTATGTCGCCCATCGAACCTGGGGAATGCCGAGATCACGGTGGTGGCAGGCTCCCGTCGTGATCGCGATCGCAGCAGCGCAGCTTGTCGCGCCGGACCCGCGACGACGACGCAAGGCTGTCGAGCGGATCGCAGTCCGCGCAGGTCGACTCGTCGGTAGCGTGCGGCATCGCACCATGTATCTCTGACGAGCACCGGAACCGCCCGGCGCAGTGCGCCCCCCGACCAGAGCGACGCCACGGTCACCACCACCACACCTTGTTCCGCCGCGCGTCGAGTCGATAGGAATCAGCCCGTGGACGCGAGGTGATCGGGACAGCGGGAACGCCGCCGACGAGGGTCCATTCCGGGACGTCTCGACTCACGACGGCGCCGGCCGCGACGACCGCCCCCTCACCGATCGTCACCCCCGGAAGGATCACCGCCCGAGCACTGATCCATGCGCGGTCGCCGATCCGGACCGCTTCTGACACGAAGGCGAAGTCATGCGAACGGAGGTCGTGCTGTGCCGTCCAGATCTGCGCGCCGCTGTTGATGCTCACGTGCGATCCGATGGACAGGCCGCCCCGCGCATCCAGCGTGACATCCTCCGCGACGAAGCAATCCTCCCCGAGCGCCAGACGGCGAGCCGCGCGGACCTGCAGTCCGTGATGGATCGCGCACCCTCCGCCGATGGCCGCCCCCCACGACCGGAGTGCCGCCACACGAACGTCATTGCTCGGCACTGAGGAGGCCGCCCGCAGGGCGACCATCTCGGCTGACCCGACGATCAAGCCCACTCGTTTCCGTACCATTCTTCATCCCCGCTCGAATCAGTCGACACGATCAACTAAAATACCGAGTATACAAACATCACATCTCATGAAGGGGACCTATGCTCTCGATCGTCATCCCCTGTCGGAACGGGGCGGCCACACTGCATCGACAGCTCGACGCGCTCCTCACCCAGGAAAGCGACGAGGCGTTCGAGATCGTCGTCGCGGACAACGGTTCCTCCGACTCCACGGCCGAGATCGTCAGGCGATACGCCCGTCTCGATGCTCGCGTCAACCTCGTCGACGCGAGCGGGAGACCCGGGATCAACCACGCCAGGAACAGCGGCGTGGCAGCCTCGCGCGGGCGGATCGTACTGATGTGCGACGCGGACGACGTCGTTCGACCGGGCTGGCTCACCGCCCATACCAGGGCGTTCGCCGCGGGTGCGGAATGCGTCGGCGGGGCGGTCGATCGACGACTGCCCGACGGACGCCTCGTCACCAGCGATGAGGGTGTCTACCGCACGCTGTGGAACGTCCCTTGGCCGGTCGGCGCAAACTGCGGCTTCGCACGAACGGTCTACGACCGCGTCGGCGGGTTCGACGAGTCGTTCGTCGGCGGCGGTGACGAGACCGACTTCTTCTGGCGCGCGGCACGACTCGGCTTCGAGACGATCGCGGTGCCCGACGCTGTCCTCGACTACACCCTGCGTGGCGACCTCCGCTCGGTCGCGAGGCAGTTCTTCGCCTACGGCCGCGCGAATGTCAGGCTGTACCGGGAGCACCGGCCCGCCGGTATGCCACGGTCGCCCTGGTGGTCCATGCCCGCGGCCGTCAGCTCCGGGGTCCTCCTCCTCCTGTCGAGCCGCCCGTCGAGCTTGCGGCGCCGTCGAGCAGTCGAGCGGCTCTGCTCTCGGGCCGGTCGACTCGTCGAGAGCCTCCGTCTCCGGACGCTCTACCTGTGACGCCTCGATGATCAACCTCGCGTGGTCGGTGCTCGAGCGGGTCCTGCCGCGCGCGGCCTCGGCGCTCATCATGCTCGTCTTGGCCGCGAGCCTCGCGCCGTCCGTCGTCGGCATGTACGCGTGGATGGTCCTCGCCCTCACGCTGGTCCAGACCGTCGGCGACACGGCCGCTCGGCAGACCGCCGTCGTCCACGACGGGACCGCTTCCGGGGCACGCTTCATCGGACGATTCCGGGTGTGGTCCGCCGTCGTCGGAGGAGCCCTCCTCTCGGTCGTCGTCATGGCGCTCCTCCTCACACACGCGGAGCAGGACCGGTGGCAGGCGCTCGCCCTCGCGCCGTTCGTCCTCGTCCCCGCCGCGTCGGCCGCCGGTATCGATGCCCTGGTCAGACTGCAGCGATCGGGGCGTTGGAAGGACATCGCATCGAATCAGGCATGGTCGTCGACCTGCTCCCTCCTGTGCAGCGTGCCGACGCTGGTCGCGACAGGGTCGCTCCTCGCGAGCGCGCTGCAGGCGCTCCTCGCCGAAGCCGGGTTCGCCGTCCTCAACCGTCGGCGAGCGGCGCGACTGGGACGTGGAGCAGACACCGGGACGCGACCCTCGGAGCTGACCGGCGGCGTGTTCCGCGACTACCTGCACACGGCGCTCTTCGCCCTCCTCGGTTGGGGACAGGGACAGACCGACCGCCTCTCGATCGGGGGTCTTGCGGGCGGGTCGCGCCTGGGGCAATACGCATTCGCCATGTCGTTGTCACGCAGCATCGGCGACGCGGCGGCGCTTGCCGCGGTCAACGTCCTCCGGCCGGCCCTCACCGAGGCGGCACGTGACGGCCGAGGGTCCGAGATCGTCGCGGTCACGGAAGCTTCGCTCCGACGATCGCTGGTCCTGGCGGTCGTGGCCGCCGTGGCGACGAGCATCGGGGTTGAGCTGATCGTGGCCCCCTTCCTCGCAGACGACTGGGACCCCGCCCTCGCACTCGTCCCCGTCCTCGCCCTGTCGGTCGCTCCCTCGGTCGTCGCCTGGTCGATCACAGCGGTCCTCCAGGCCGAGAGCCGGATGCGCTGGGCGAGTCCGATCAAAGCGGTCGGCGTGCTGCTGTCCCTCCCGGTCGGCCTCGTCGCCCTCCAGGACCTGCAGCTCGCGGCCTGGCTCGTGAACGCCCGGGAACTCGTCGTGATGGCGCTGCTCCTCCTCGCCGCTCGCCACCGGGCCCCGTGGCGGGGTGGCCTCCTCGCCCTCGGCGTCGTCCTGGTCGGCGCGGCCGTATGGCATCTGACCCGAGGCTAGGCCGGCTGCAGCAGATCCCTCAGGATGTCCAGCGCCCCCTGGCTCGCATACCGCTGGTACTCGCCGCGGGGAGCACGCAGCATGACGGGGAGGATCCGTCGCCACCGGGCCGGAGCGAGATCGGCCCGGAACCGCTCGAAGGCCGCTTTGGCGACGACCGCCGAGGGGTCGGCGCGCGGCGCGGGATCACGGGCGTCGTCGAGCCAGGATGCGAGCCCTGCGACGCGATCCGCGATGTCGCGGTTGCGCTGCCGCCCCGGCTGCATCAGTCTCGAGATCTTGTACGCCAGCGTCGGCTCGACGATCCCGATCTGGTTCGCGCCGTGCTGCCGGTAGTCGACGAGCGGTTCATCCAGGAACTCGATCGGTCCTCGTGATGCGGCGACGATCGCCAACCACTCGTCGTGGACCCACGGTGCGGGGAACGGCGCGGCCGCGTCGAAGACCGCACGTCGGAACATCGCGGTCGCGCCAGTGACGAGGTTGCGTCGCAGCAACACGCCGAAAGCATCACCAGCCCGGATCCCGTCGCGTTCGTGCGGGCCGATCGACAGCGACGCGAAGAGCGTGGTGCCGAGGGACACCCCGTCGGCTCCGACGAGCCGGGCGTCCGAGCACACCATCTGCAGCTCCGGACGCGCGTCGAAGGCGGCCAGGGCACGCTCGACGCGGTCGGGCCGCCACACGTCGTCCTGATCGGAGAGGACGATCAGGCTCCCCGTGGTCGCGCGGATCGCCCCCTCGAAGTTCTTCGTGACGCCGAGTGGACTCGGATTCCGCAGGACACGCACCGGGACGGACGACTCAGCGGCGAAGCGCTCGACGATGGCGGATGTCCCGTCAGTCGAACCGTCGTCGCTGACCACGATCTCGCCCGGGAGCACGGTCTGCGCGAGCATGCTGGCCAACTGCTCTTCGAGGAACACGGCGCCGTTGTAGGTGCACAGGGCGACGGAGACGCGTCCGTCGACTGCTGCTGTTGCTGGCATGGACCCGCCCCTCACCGCTCATCGGACCGCGGACCAGCCTATCCCGCCCGCCCCACTGGTATCCTCGTGCCTTATGCCCCGCGTAGCCGTCGACCTCCTCTCGTACACCGGAACGAAAGGCGGTATGGAGACATACGCGCGCGAGCTGTACCGCGAGATCGGCCGACTCGGCAGTGAATTCGAGTTCGTCGGACTCGCCAGCAAAGAGGGATACCAGCTCGACCGTTCCTGGTTCCCCGGGGACATGATCGACACCGGTATCACCGGAGAGAACCGCTTCCGGTGGGCGATCGGCGAGCTCTGGTCGATCGGTCGTATCGCGAAGCGTCACGGTGCGGATCTGTTGCACTGCCCGGCTCTGCTCGGTCCTGCCCGGAGCAGCATGCCCACCGTGATCTCCATGCACGACATGCTCTACTGGAGCCAGCCCCAGATGATGAGCACCCCGGCGTTCACGGAACCCGTGAAGTTTATGGAGCGCCTGGGTGCACGGAACGCCAGCCGGATGATCACCATCAGTGAGGTGTCCCGGCGCGAGATCATCACCTACCTCGGCTTCCCGGCAGACCGCATCGACCTCATCCCCCTCGCCGGAACCGCCCTGCCGATGGGCGAACGACGACCGGACAAGGAGCACCCCTTCATCCTGGCGACGGGCAACCGGCGCCCGCACAAGAACTGGGCTGGTCTCATCAGGGCGTTGCCGCTCGTTGACGAGGCGATCCGCCCTCGAGTGGTCATCACCGGCAGCCACGGTGAGGACCCTCTGCGCGCCGTCGTCAACGAGGTCGGCATGCACGACTGGGTCGAGCTGCGATCCTGGTTGACCAGCGAGGAACTCGGTCACCTCTACGAGACCGCGACCGCGCTCGCCATGCCGTCGTTCCACGACGGCTTCAGCCTGCCCGCCCTCGAGGCCATGATGGCGGGGCTCCCCGTGCTCATCTCCGACATCCCCGTGTACCGGGAGGTCGCCGGCGATGCGGCCGAGTACTTCGATCCCCATTCGCTCGAGTCGATCGCCACTGCCATGACGACGGCGGTCAGTGACCCCGCACGGATGGCCGAACTCGCCGATCAGGGCAGGGAACGCGCCAAGCAGTTCTCCTGGGAACGCGTGGCGACACGCACGCTCGAGACCTTCCGGACCACACTCGCCTGACACGGCCGCGGCTGGCCGACGGGCCACCGCCATCCAGCCGCGTCGCCTCACTCCGACTGCGGCTGGATGACCGGGATCGACTCGGTGTCGGCCGGGCCGAGCGCGATGGTCGGCATCGAGACGGTGATGAGTGAGCCGTCGGCACGGCGGCTGCCCTCGATGTCGCTCGCGCTCGGCTCGCCGACGAGGTGCGGACCCTGGTTGTCGAGTGGAACGGTGACCGTGGTGCCGGCCTCGACGAGGACGTTGCCGCCGCCGACGACGAACGAGGCGGAATCGCCCTCCTCGACGGTGAACCGCATCTCGGTGCGCCGGACGGAGATCCGCACCCGAGTGCCCTTGACAGTGAGCCGGAAGGTGATGCCCTGCCAGTCGACCGGCAGGCGCGGCGAGAAGGAGATCACGCCGCCGTGGTCGCGCATCCCGGCGAAGCCGAGCACGAGCGCGCTCCACACGCCACCGGTGGAGGCGACGTGCACGCCGTCCGGGGTGTTGCGGTGCAGGTTCGCGAGGTCGACGAACAGCGCCGACCAGAAGTACTTGAGCGCGAGCCGCTGGTACCCGACCTCGGCGGCGATGATCGACTGCACGACCGCCGACAGGGTCGAGTCGCCCGTCGTCAGCGGATCGTAGTAGTCGAAGTCGGCGAGCTTCTCCTCGTCGGTGAAGTGGTCGCCCTGCAGGAGCAGCGCCAGCACGACGTCCGCCTGCTTGAGCACCTGGAACCGGTAGATGACGAGCGGGTGGAAGTGCAGGAGCAGCGGGAGGTGCTCGGGCGGGGTGTGGTCGAGGTCCCACAGCTCCTTCTCGAGGAACTGGGCGTCCTGCGGGTGGATGCCGAGCCGCTTGTCGAAGGGGATGTGCATGTGCTCGGCGGCGCGCTGCCACTCGCGGACCTCGGCATCGTCGAGCGAGAGCCGCGTGACCAGGCGTTCGAAGGAGGCCGGATCGTCCTCGCGGAGGCGCTCCACGGCCTCGACGGCCGACAGCAGGTTCGACCGCGCCATGACGTTGGTGTAGAGGTTGTCGTTCACGACGGTCGTGTACTCGTCGGGCCCCGTGACCCCGTAGATGTGGAACGAGTCCTTGCCGTTCGCGCGCCAGAAGCCCAGGTCGGCCCACATGCGCGCCGTCTCCACGAAGATGTCGACGGCTCCGCGGGCGAGGAAGTCCTCATCCCCCGTCGCCGCGACGTACTGCCGCAGCGCATAGGAGATGTCGGCGTCGATGTGGTACTGCGCCGTGCCGGCCGCGTAGTACGCGGACGACTCGAGCCCGTTGATCGTGCGCCACGGGAACAGGGCGCCGTGCTGGTTGAGCTCGGTCGCGCGGGAGCGGGCGGCGTCGAGCATGTTCTGACGGAACCGGAGGGCGTTCCGCGCGACGAGCGGTGCCGTGTAGCTGAGGAACGGGAGGACATAGACCTCGGTGTCCCAGAAGTAGTGGCCGCCGTACCCGGAGCCGGACACGCCCTTCGCCGCGACACCGCCGCCGTCCGTGCGTGCCGACGCCTGCGCCAGCTGGAAGAGGTTCCACCGGGTCGCCTGCTGGATGGCCGGCTGTCCGTGGACCTCGACGTCGGAGCGCGCCCAGAAGTCCTCGAGCCACAGCTCCTGGTTGCGGATCGCCGATTCGATGCCGTTCTCAGCGGAACGGTCGAGCGTGCGGGCGCAGCGGTCGGCGAGTTCCTTCGGCGGGACGGCGTTGGACGTGTGGTAGCTGATGATCTTGGTGAGCTTCGTGGGCACGCCCGCGCGGCCGCGGATCGTGTACACGTGCTTCGCGAGGTCGGCCTCGATGTGCGTCGAGACCTCGTATTCGTTCTCGGTCTCGATCGTGTGGTCGGCGCCGGCCACGATCGTCATGCCGGAGTTCGTCGTCTGGTACCCGAGCATCGCGCGCGGACCGTCGATGAGCTTGTACCGCGGCTGCAGCACCCGCTCGGTGAGGGACTCCGCCTTGCGCGGGTCACCCATCCCCGGCTCAGGTGCGTTCGTGAGGTAGTCGTCCTGACGGTCCTGCCGGTTGATGATCTGGCTGGAGAGCACGAGCGACGCGTCCGCGTCGAGCAACGTGACCTCGTAGTCGAGGACCGCGAGATGGCGGTCGGTGAAGGACACCATGCGACGGGAGCGGATGTGGACCCGCTTGCCCGAGGGCGTCCGCCATTCGAGTTCACGGCTGAGGACACCGGTCTTGAAGTCGAGGCGACGCTCGAAGCTCAGGAGGTCGGCGTCGTTGAGGATCAAGGGCTCGTCGTCGACGTAGAGGCGCACGACCTTCGTGTCGGGCGCGTTGACGATCGTCTGACCGACGCGGGCGAAGCCGAACGCCTCCTCGGCGTGACGGATCGGCCAGGTCTCGTGGAACCCGTTGATGAACGTGCCGTGGACGTGGCCGTCGCGGCCCTCCTCGACGTTGCCGCGGAAGCCGAGGTAGCCGTTGCCGAGCGCGAACAGGGTCTCGGTCGTGCCCTCGTCGTCCGCGTCGACATGGGTCTCGACGAGCGCCCAGTCGTCGAGCGGGAACCGGTGACGGTCGAGCGGGTCGCTGGTGATGTGGTTCATGCCTGGTCCTCGGAGGAGTCGTGGGGTGCCGTGAAGGTCTGGGAGTCGGCCGGATCGTCCGGCCCCGCTGTTCGCGAGGCCGACCGCAGTGGGTCGACGAGCTCGTCGAGGTCGTCGACCACGATGTCGGCTCCCGCGTCGATGAGGGCCTGGTGCCCGATGCCGCGGTCGACGCCGAGTACGAGACCGAAGTCGCCACGTCGACCGGCCTCTACCCCGGAGTGCGCGTCCTCGACGACGACGCATTCAGACGGCGCGTAACCGAGCAGACGACCGGCCGCGACGTAGGTGTCCGGCGCGGGCTTGCCGGCGATCCCCTCACGCGCGGCGACGACGCCGTCCATCACGACCGGGAACCGCTCACGGAGTCCTGCCGCTCGGAGGACGACCTCGGCGTTCTTGGAACTCGACACCACGGCGACCGCGAGCCCTGCCTCCTCGACCGTGTCGAGGAAGGTCGACGATCCCGGGTACGCGGCGATTCCGTCCGCTTCCAGGACGGCCGTGAACACCGAGTTCTTCCGGTTGCCGAGACCGCACACGGTCTCCAGCTCAGGCGCGTCGGTCGGCGAACCCTCGGGGAGCGTGATGCCGCGTGACGCGAGCATCGCGCGCACCCCGTCGTACCGCGGCTTGCCGTCGATGTACCGGAAGTAGTCGGCGTCGGTGTACGGCTCGGCGATCCCGTGGGCGACGAGCTCGTCGGTGAAGAGCTTCGCCCAGGCGTGCATGTGGATCTCGGCGGTCGGGGTGATGACGCCGTCGAGGTCGAACAGCACCGCCCGGCAGCCGAGGAGCCGCGAGGCCGCCTCGTCGAGGGTCAGGACGTCGTTCGATGGCGCGTTGATCGGCTGGGTCACGGTGCACGGTCCTCGTCGGTTTGGGGGAAGAGGTGGACAGTGGAACGGAAGCTGCTGCGGACCGGTGGGGCGGCCGCGCAGACCCAGCCTAGGAGAGTTTGGCCACCACGTCGTACACGCGGTCGATACCGGCGTGGACCGGGAAGTGGTGGTTGCCCACGAACAGCCCGTCCTCGTGGATCTTGTCGGCGGCGGGGAGTTCGGCCGGGACCTTCGCGTCGAGGTACTTCATGACCGGGTTCTTCGTGAAGTTGCCCGCCACGATGGGCCGTGACTCGATCCCCTCGGCAGCGAACGCCTGCACGACCTCCTTGCGTCGGCCGGCGAGCGCGCCCTCGAGCACGAGGGAGAAGCCGAACCAGCTGCTCTCGCCCTGCTCGCGCTGGATGCGCACGGAATCGAGGTCGGCGAAGCGTTCCGTCCAGTACACGGCGTTCTCCCGACGACCCGCGATGAGCTGTGGGACCTTCTGGATCTGCTCGATGCCGATCGCGCCGGACATCTCGAGCGGACGGACGTTGTAACCGGGAAGGACGAAGCGGAAGAGGTCGTCCCACTCGTCGCCCGACTTGTCGTGGACGGCGTTCTGCTCGGGGAGTCCACGGGTCCAGCCGTGGGCCCGCAGCGAGATGAGCATCTGCGCCGTGGCCTCGTCGTCCGTCAGGATCATCCCGCCTTCCATCGTCGAGATGTGGTGGGAGAAGAAGGCGCTGAACGTGCCCATCGCTCCGACCGTTCCGGCGAACCGACCGTCGTCCTTCGCGCCGAGCGACTCGCAGTTGTCCTCCAGCAGGAGGAGACCGTGACGTTCGGCGAGTGCCGTGAGCGCCGCGAAGTCGTTCGGGTTGCCGAGGAGGTTGACCGCGAAGATCGCCTTGGTGCGCGGGGTGATGGCGGCCTCGGCGAGCGACAGGTCCAGGTTGAGGGTGTCGACGTCGATGTCGACGAAGCTCGGGATGAGGCCGTACTGCTGGAGGGGGTAGTAGGTGGTGGCCCACGACACGGCGGGCACCAGGACCTCGTCGCCCGCCTGCAGGTCGACCCGGTCGTCGAGGACGGCTGCGGCGATCGCGAGGAGGTTCGCGCTCGACCCGGAGTTGACCATGACGCCGAACCCGGCGCCGAACGCACCGGCGAAATCGCGCTCGAACTGCGCGACGAGCGGACCCATGGTGAAGCGGCCGCTGTCGACGACGCGCTGGATGGCGGCGTACTCCGCGGCATCCCAGGAGGAGGTGGCGAGGGGGAAACCGGAGTCGAAAGTGTCGTCGGTCATGCTGTCTGTGGCTCCTGAGCTGCGAGGTAGGCGTGGTAGCTCGCGGCGACGCCGGCCGCGAGCGGGGTGGTGGGGTTCCAGCCGAGCGCACGGGCGGCGGCCGAATCGAGCAGGCGCTGGTGCACGCCGGAAGGCTTGGTGGCGTCGTACCGGAAGTGACCGGTGAAGCCGGCGGCGCGACCGGCTGCTTCGTAGTACTCGGTGATGCTGTGGTCGACACCCGGCCCGAGGTTGAGCGTGACGGGCCATGCGTCGAGTGAGCCGAGCTGCGTGACGAGCCACGCCGCGAGATCGGGCGTGTAGGTGAATTCGCGTCGGGCGGTGCCGTCACCCCAGACCTCGACCTCGTCGGAGCCGCTCGTCACGGCGGCGTGCACCTTACCGAGGGCGGCGGCGATGAGGTGCGCCTGACCGTGGGTGTAGTCGTCGCCCGGGCCGTAGAGGTTCGACGGCACTGCTGCGCGATAGGCGAACCCGTACTGCCGACTCGCGTACTCGCAGAGCTTCGTCCCGGCGATCTTCGCGAGCGCATATCCCTCGTTCGCGCCCTCCAGCGTGCCGCTGAGGAGCGCGCCCTCACCGATCGGCTGTGGGAGCCCCTCGGGGTAGATCGCCGCGCTCGACACGTAGAGCAGCTCGGGGACGCCGGCGTCGATCGCGCCTCGGATGACCGAGGTGTCGATCAGGAGGTTGTCGAGCAGGAAGTCGGTGGGACGCTGCAGCTTCGCCTGGATGCCGGCTACCTTCGCGGCGGCGTGCACGATCGCGTCCGGCGACGTGCGCCCGATGAGGGCGGCGACGGCGGCACGATCGGTGAGGTCGGCGTCCGCGCGCGTCGCCACGATCAGTTCGTCGGCGGCGCGGAGCGTGGGCCAGACCTCGGCGATGCTCGAACCGAGCATGCCGGCACCACCCGTGAGGAGGACGCGCACCGCGCCTAGACCTCCGCGGTGTCGATGTAGGGCTTGCCCGACGCCTCGAGCTCGGCGACGTCGGAGTCGACCATGATCTGCGCGAGGCGCGGTGGCAGCACCTTCGGGGTCCAGCCGAGGACCGACTCGGCCTTCGCATAGTCGCCGATCAGCGCGTCGACCTCGGTGGGACGGAGGTAGCGCTCATCGAACTTGACGTACTTCTCCCAGTCGAGGTCGAGCCGCTCGAAGGAGAACTGGAGGAAGTCCTTGACCGTGTACGCGGTGTTGGTGGCGAGGACGAAGTCGGTCGGTTCGTCGGCCTGCAGCATCCGCCACATGCCCTCGACGTAGTCGGGCGCGTAGCCCCAGTCGCGGACGGCGTCGAGGTTGCCCATGTACAGGAAGTCCTGCTGGCCGGCGGCGATGCGCGCGGCGGCACGGGTGATCTTGCGGGTCACGAAGGTGCCACCACGCCGCGGCGACTCGTGGTTGAACAGGATGCCGTTGACCGCGAACATGCCGTAGGCCTCACGGTAGTTCCGGGTGATCCAGTAGGAGTAGACCTTCGCGACGCCGTAGGGCGAACGCGGGTAGAACGGGGTCTCCTCGTTCTGCGGCGGTGGCGTCGCACCGAACATCTCGGAGCTCGACGCCTGGTAGAAGCGGCAGTGGAGACCGATCTGGCGGATGGCCTCGAGGAGACGGACCGTCCCGATGCCGGTCGTGTCGCCCGTGTACTCGGGCTCGTCGAAGCTGACGCGCACGTGGGACTGGGCGGCGAGGTTGTAGACCTCGTCGGGCTGGATCTCGGCGAGCAGTGTTGCGAGGCGCGAGCCGTCGGCCAGATCGGCGAAATGCAACTGGAGTCGGGGCGAACCGTCGTGGGTCGTCTCGGGGTCGTAGATGTGGTCGATCCGGCCGGTGTTGAAGGTGGACGCGCGCCGCACGAAGCCGTGCACCTCGTACCCCTTCGACAACAGGAGTTCTGCGAGGTAGCTGCCGTCCTGGCCGGTGATACCGGTGATGACGGCCTTCTTGACGGGGGCTGGCGTCGTGGGAGCCGGCGTCACAGGGGTTTCAGTCATGGGGTTCCGCTCTGGATCGAATCGTGTGGTCGGGCCGGGCGTTCTTTCGAGGAATGCCGCACTGCCCGAGAAACGTTGCTAGCTTACCCGAGTGACGCTCGACATCATGATGCCCTTCTACGGACGCTTCGACCACTTCAGGGTCGCCGTCGAAAGCGTGCTCGCCCAGACCGATCAGGACTGGAGACTCGTCATCGTCGACGACGTCTACCCGGACCTCGCACCTGGTGAGTGGGCGAGGTCGCTCGGCGATCCGAGGATCGAGGTCTTGCGCAACGCCGAGAACCTGGGGGTCAGCCGCAACTTCGACCGGTGCATCGACCTCGCCACAGCCGATCGTTGTGTGCTCATGGGCTGTGACGACGAACTCCTCCCGGACTTCGTCGCCCGCATGTCCGTCCTTGCCACCGAGTTCCCGGAAGCCGATCTGATCCAGCCGGGCGTCGAGGTGATCGACGAGGACGGACACCTCGTACGGCCGGTGGGTGACCGGGTGAAGGCGCTGCTGCGCCCCCGTGGCCCGAAACCGGAGCTGCTGTCCGGCCAACGTCTGACGACCAGCCTCCTCCGCGGCAACTGGGCGTACTTCCCGTCGGTCAGCTGGAAGGTCGCGACGGTGCGACGCTTCGGATTCCGGCACGACCTCCAAGTCGTTCAAGATCTCGCGCTCATGATGGAGATCTTCCGGAACGGCGGATCACTCGTCGTCGACGACGTTCCCGTCTTCCGGTACCGGCGACACACCGGGAGCGTGTCGTCCTACACGGCGGTCGACGGACGGCGTTTCCAACAGGAGCGTCAGGTCTTCGCCGAAGAGTCGGAGCGGCAGCGCGCACTCGGCTGGACGAAATCGGCCCGGGTCGCGCGAACACACCTCACCTCTCGCCTGAACGCGATCCTCCAGCTCCCGAAGGCACTGTCGGCGAAGGATCGCGCCGGCCTCAAAGTCCTCCGCACCCACATCCTCTCCTGACGTCCGACGCTGGTGGATCGCCACGGCTGAGTAGGATTGGCGGCATGGCCACGCTTCTCAACCGAACCCTCATCGTCATGCCTGCGCTCAACGAGGAGGCCTCGGTCGGAGACGTCGTGCGCGAGGTGCACCGGAAACTGCCCGGTGTCTCAGTGCTCGTGGTGAACGACGGCTCGACGGACGACACCACGCTCGTGGCCTCCGCCGCCGGTGCTGCGGTGATCGAGCTACCGTTCAACCTCGGGGTGGGCGGCGCGATGCGCGCCGGCTTCAAGTACGCCATCGCGAACGGCTACCGCAACGTGGTGCAGGTCGACTCCGACGGCCAGCACGACCCGGAGGGTGTCGTCCGACTCGTGGAGGAGCTCGAGACGGCCGACCTCGTGCTCGGTGCCCGATTCGCCGGCGAGGGCGACTACGAGGTGCGAGGACCGCGTAAGTGGGCGATGGTCGTGCTCTCCGGCGTACTCAGCCGGATCGCCCACACCCGCCTCTCCGACACGACGAGCGGGTTCCGCGCGACGGGACCACGCGCCGTGCGTCTCTTCGCCGAGCACTACCCCGCTGAGTACCTCGGCGACACGATCGAGTCACTCGTGATCGCCGCACGCGCCGGATGTGTCATCAGGCAGGTACCCGTCGCCATGCGTCCGCGCGCCGGTGGCACTCCGTCCCACAACCCGGTCAAGGCGGCGAAATATCTGGCGAGGGCCGGACTCGCGCTCGCCTTCGCCCTGATCCGACCGCCGGTACCGTTGAAGGGCGAAGGAGAGGTGGTGACGGCATGATGCCGCTCGGTACCTACATCCTCGGCATCGTCGGAGCGCTCCTCACCCTCGGGATCGTCATCGAGATGCTCCGCCGCCGCTCCCTGCGCGAGCGGCACGCCGTCTGGTGGCTGATCGCCGGTCTCCTGGCGCTCGTCATCGGCGTCTTCCCGCAAGTCCTCGTCTGGGCGGCTCAGCTCATCGGCGTCGAGATCCCGACCAACCTCGTCTTCTTCGTCAGCATCTTCATCCTGTTCCTCGTCAGTATCCAGCACAGTTCGGAGCTCACCACGCTCGAACAACGTTCCCGCACGCTCGCCGAGGAGAGCGCACTCCAAGACCTGCGGATCAGGGAACTGGAACGGCGACTGGGCGAGCTGCAGCGGGACGACGGGTCCCGCGAAGCCTGAGCCTCGCGATCGGCTGGTCGACGAACCACCACAACCCGTAGCCGAAGGCGACCGAGACCGCGGCGGTGCAGAGGATGCTCGGGATCCAGTCGAGTTCGGGGTTGCCGTGGATGAGCAGCTGCTGGACGGGGAAGCCGATCAGGAAGATCCCGTAGCTCGGGTCGCCGAACCGACCGAGGGAACGCAGCACCGGGATCGGGCGTGATCCGAGGTACACCAGCAGGTAGGGCACCGTCACGTGCGCGACCGGCCAGGTGAGGTCGGGGACGACGACCATCACGATGGCGAGGATCGAACCAGCCGTCAGCGCCGCCGGACCCCGCAGGGGCAGCCGCCACTCACGGATGGCCGCTCCCGCGCTGAAGAACGCCCCGACCCGCAGGATGTCGTGGGTGAAGTTGCCCCAGACGATCCCGTCCGTGTCCACGGCTTCGAGCACCGGCGCGAGCCAGCACACGACGACCATGCCCGACCAGGTCGCGGCTCGCAGGCCCCGCAGCGGAATACTCCCGACGACGGGCACGAGCAGGTACAACACGAACAGAGGGCCGATCGACCAGAGCGCGCCGTTCACGGCGACCGGGTACGGGTTCGACTCGAAGACGCCCGGGAGGACGTAGTTCGGGAGGAGCGTGAGGTTGTCGGCGAGGAACACGAGCGTCTGGGGATGGCCGAGGTATTCCCCGGGCGGCAGGGCGGTCGCCGCCAGACCGATGCCGAGGACTGTGACGAGCAGCGCGACGAACAGACCCGGGAAGACCCGCAGGACCCGGGCGGCGACGTAACGCACCAAACGGGGGCGCCGCTCCCACGCAGCTGGCAGGAGGAACCCCGACACGACGAAGAACACCCACAGACCGAGCGCGGGGAGGTCGTCCATTCCGACCGGGCCGAACGGCGAGATGGCGTCGTCGAGGACGATCAGTGAGTGCCGCACCAGGACCACGAGCGCAGCGATGATCCGCAACCCGGCGAAGCTGTTCCCGGTCACGCACGCTCTCGCGGACGGCGGAGGAGCGCGACGGCGTGGACGACGAGGCCCGTCAGCGGTCCGATGGTGAGCGCGAGCAGCGTCCGCTCATGCAGCCCGAGAGGCAGGGCGAGCGCGGCGACGAGGACGAGCGCGGCAGCGACCCAGCCGGCACTGAACGCCCCGTGCTGGGAGCGGGACAAGGTGGCGGAGCCCGTGACGCAGAGGACGCCGACCAGCCCGGCGGTCGCGATGAGCAACCCGATCGTCCCCCCGGCGAGCACCTCGTCGCGGCCGAAGAGCACGCCGAGCGCCCAGGGCCCGAGCCACCAACCGAGGAGGCCCAACAATCCGGCGGCGGCGAGGACCAGGACACCCAGTTTGACCACCCAGCTGAGGACCGCCTCGGCATGCGACCGGAAGACGATCACCAGGTAGCTCTGCAAGGCGAGGACGACGATGACGATCGGTGCGCGCGTCAAGGTGATGGCGTACGTCAGTGAACCGAACGCGTCGGGCGAGACCGTGTCGCCGGTCGCCTGGATCACGAGCGGCAGACCACTCACCATGATCCCGGTCGCGGTCGACGCCACGACCGTGCGCAAGACGTTCCAAGTGAGCGGTCTCGGGCCGACGTCGATCGTGAAGCGACCGATCACCCCGGATCGGACGAACGGCCAGAGCAGGATCGGAGTCAGGACGAACGGTGCGACGACACCCCAGGCGAGGACATGGACGTCGTCGGTCGAGAGCAACATCACCCCGACGATCGCGAAGCGCAGGACGCCGTCGACGATGGTGAACGCTGCCACGGACGTCCACATGGCCAGTCCATACAAGACGCCGGCGGTGGCTGCCACGATCACGTAGGCCGAGAGGCCGATCACGAGCGGCAGGACGAGCGACCATCCGTCATCCGGGAACACCGTGCCGACCCACAACCAGGCGGACGCAGTGACCACCGCTGCGACGAGCACAGCCGCGACCACGGCGAAGTTGCGCACGACGGGCGCGCGCCTCGGAGCCGTCGCGGCACGGGTATCGACCGGACGCGATGCTCTGGCAACCTCCTGTTGCACACCGGAGAGCGCGCTGACCAACAGGTACAGCGCAGACCAGAACACGGAGAAGGGGGCGTACAGGGCGGTTCCGAGTGCCGCACCGGCGAGGAGCTGGAGGACGTATCCGGCACCGCCACCGATCGCGGTCGCAGCGAGGATGAGGACGGCCCCGTTCGGCCCGCGGCGTGCTGCTGCCGGGGGCGGAACGTCGCTAGCGCCGGAAATCCGAGCCTCCGTACCGCGCGGTCGGATCGAGGGGCGGGACACGCATGAGGTCGTCCCTTCATCTCGGAGCATGGCCCTCCGATCGTACAAGACGGTCGGCGGTTACCAGTCGCCCGAGGGCCGTACGGACCCCGAGACGGCTTCGGGCTCGCCGTGTCCGGGGCGGGCCTCGCGAACCGCCCTCCGGTCACCGGCCGCCCAGGCATGCCGACGGTAGGATGACTGACGGCTGCGATTCCGCGCGCGGACGGCGCCGCCGTTCGCTCGCCACCGATTGGACCGGACCTCCATGGCCTCGCCCCTCACCTCGTCCCCGACCTCGATGGAGACGACGCACCGTTGGGAGCAGCGTCGCTGGCTCACCTTCCTGGTCGCATTCATCGCCGTCCTCGTGCCGAGCATGCTCTGGGCGCTGGCCTCTCCGATCGGCTCGGTCCCGGATGAACCGTCCCACGCGATCAAGGCGGCAGCTGTGGCCCGCGGAGAACTTGTACCCGGCCCCTGGGCCGGAAACCCGACCCTGACGGCCGCGACCGTCCCCGAGAACATCGCGAACGCTCACGACCTCGTCTGTTTCGCATTCAAACCCGAGGTCACCGCCGACTGTCAGCTCCCGGTCCGCAACACCGACCAGACGCTCGTCACGACCGGCACGTCCGCAGGGCTCAACAGTCCCGTCTTCTACGTACTCGTCGGCTGGCCGTCATTGTTCCTCACCGGCGACGCCGCCTTCTTCGGCATGCGGATCGCCGGCGCGGTCCTCTGCGCGATGGCACTGGGGATCATGTTCATGCAGTTGACCCTGCTCCCCCGATTCCGATGGGCGGTCGCGGGAGCAGCAATCGCGGTCACCCCGATGGTCGTCTACCTCGCGGGGTCGATCAACCCCAACGGTCTCGAGGTCGCGGCCGCCGGTGGGCTCTTCGCCACCCTGCTCGCCACGTTCCGAGGGCGGCAGGTCGGCCGCCGCCTCGTCGAGCAAGCCGGCTTCGCGCTGCTCACCGCGTCATTCCTGATCAGCACGAGGAGCATCTCGCTGCTCTGGTTGCTCGTGATCGCCCTCGTCGCCATGCTGCTCGGCGAGCGCGACCGGATCCTGCGTCTGTTCCGCACGCCGATCGCATGGGCGCTCGTCCTCGCGCTCGGGGTCGTCGGGATCGCCTCGGTGCTCTGGTACCTGAACCCGCCGACCCTCGCCGCGCAGACGCCTCCCTCCGCGGTCAGCCCGGTGAGCCTCGCGTTCGTGTTCCTGTTCACCGAGCTCCAGACCGTCGATTTCCTGTTCGGGATGGTCGGCGTGTTCGGCTGGGTCGACACGAGCGCTCCATCGCTGACGATCGCCGCCTGGACGAGCTGTATCACCCTGCTCGTGGCCGTCGCCCTGCTCTGGGGCAAACGGAGCACGAAGTGGGCGATCTGGGTGTTGCTCGCCGTCTGCATCCTGGTCCCCGGCATCACCCAGGTGGCCGTCTATGCGCAGCATGGGTTCATCTGGCAGGGCCGCTACATGCTCGCCATCTTCATCTGCCTCCTCATCGCCGCCGGTGTCGCCCTCGACGACGCCGGTCTCGGTGCAGACGGCCGGGTTCGCCACTTCGTCACCGGCGCCTACGCGTTCCTCTTCCTCGGCCATCTTCTGGCGTTCGTCATGGTCCTGCGCCGGTACATCGTCGGCGCGAACGGCAGCTTGTCGGACATGGTCTTCACTGACGGCTGGGAGCCGCCGTTCGGCTGGAAGACGCTGGCCATCATCTTCCTGGTCGATTCGGTCCTCACGGTGGTGTTGCTCAGACGCGTCTTCGTCCGCTCAGCAGGCGCGGAGATCACCCGTGACGACCAGCTGGTGACTCCCGCCGAGCGCCTTGAGACCGCGGAGATCGAGCGCTTGGAGCCCTCCCCTGTCGTGCGCACGGACACGTCCGGTTGACGAGCCCGGCCGACGCGGTCGCTCCGGATCCTGACGAACCGGCTCTGTCCCGTGGGATCGCGTTGACGTGTCGTCCTCGCCGGTGTCAGCTCGCTGGCACGACCGAGTAGATGAAGAAGGTCGACGGTCCCTGTCGAACGGTCTTCAATCGCTCGACGCATGGCTGCTGGATGTCGAACTCCGACAACACGTAGCTCACGTGCTGCTGGGCGAACGAATAGCAGGAGTCGAAGATCATCCGGATCTGGTCCTCGCTGGGATTGAACGGGTCGGGTGGTCCGTCGCCGACACCCCAAGCGATGTTCGCGAGGCGGTTCCAGGCTCGCTCACGCTCCCCGGTCGGGTCGATCTGTTTCCACATCTGCTCAGACGGAGCACCCTGCACGCCGTTGTAGGACGGTAAGCCCGATTGAAGGAGGGTGATCCCGAGGAGCGGCGTGTTTCCTGCACCGACCCAATAGCCGGGTCGCTCCGCGTCGATCTGCTGCATCGTCTTCACGAGCGTCGTCTCGTTCAGGTCGTAGACCCCGGCATAGACGGGGTTCACCCCGCCTCCCACACCGAGCATGACCAGCAGGAGCGCGGCGGACCCGAGAGCCGGCAGACGCACCGCGATCAGGACGACGGCCACGGTCGTGGCGAGCACCGCCGCGATCCAGAACCAACTCGATGTCAGCGGCGTGTGCAGCGGCACGAGGTATGCCGCAACGACACCGGATGCACCGAGGCAGAGCGCACCCGCGATCGCCGCGGTCCAGCGGGGGAATCGCGCATGACCGCTGGAGCGCCGTTCGTCGGCGCGAAGCACCGTCAAACCGATCAGCACGACAGACAGCATGCCGAACGCGAACCGCATGCGCTGCGACGGGACCCGATCGAGCATCAGCAGGTGGGCGATCGCATCCCACCCCGGCACGAACAGGTAGGCCATGAGCAGGGCGGTCAGCGCAAGCAGGAGGAGCGTCATCCAGTCGACGGGGAGACGCCGCCGGTGGCGATCCACCAGGCCCCAGAGCAGCGGAATCGCGAGGAACAGTCCCGCCAGCACGAACGTCGAGGCCTCGGACGCGTTCGCGCCGAGGGGCTGCCCCTCTGCAGGTCCGAGCCCGCGCGAGAACGGCCCGCCGAAGAGAGCCAGGAGACCTTGACCGCCGGCCGCGCCGGTGGGTTCCAGCCGAGCACCCGGGTAGACCGTCGAGGTGAAGCCTCGGATGGTGTCCAGGCGTGTGACAATCCACGCCGCGAGTACGAGGGCCGCGCCGACTCCGCCGATGAAGATCCCTCGCAACGAGGCGAGACGGCGCCACACGCCGATGGTGACGGTCGTGTCTCTGGTGAGCACCGCTCCGACGCAGAACGCCAGCGCAACGAGGGTCACCGGAAGGATGAAGGGAACGTAGACCGTCATGCCGACGGTCACCGCCACGTACCCGACGAGTACCGGCAGGATGACCTTGGGTAGGCGCCGCCGAGTTCGCAGGAGCCAGATCGTGGCCCCCATCAGCAGGAACGCCCAAGCTGCCGGCCAAAAGGTGTTCGGCCCGAACCACCACTGGAAGAACGGCGAGAAGAAGAAGCCGACCGATACCAGCCCGGCCGTGACGGGTCTGCGTGGAAGCAGCGTCACCAGGAAGAAGTAACACCCGGCGACGAGCGCGAGGGCAGGGAGCCACCACTTCACCGCCATGGCGTTGTCGAGGGGCAGGAAGGAGAACCCGAGGAGATGCGGTCGGAACGCGACTGACCAGTCGTGGCTCGGCAGGTCCTGCAGCACCGTGACGTCCGTGCCGCCCGGGAAGTTGTGGTTCTCGGTCGGAAGACCTTGCTCGACCTGCGAGATCACCCACGAGTTGTTGACCCCCCACTCGTCACTGCGAATGGCCTGCGGCGTCCCGGCGAGGAGGTTGGGGTCCGGCTTCGAGTTGTACGAAGCGTTCAGGATGCCGGAGGAGCTCCCGGTGATGCCCCCAGCGACGAGACCGAGGAAGATGACCGCCAGCGCGACGAGCGGGATGACGAGGACGCGGAGGTTGGGCAGGCCGTCGACATCCGGCTCCCATGATCTCCGGATACGCGCTGACATGGAACGAGGTACTGAAGGAGTCATGGCCTGTCCAGCGTACCCGCTGACCACGGCTGGGGCGGGCGACAGGCTCGTCGCCCGCCCCTCACGCGACTGGACCGTCGGCGAACAGCCCGGCGAACGGGTAGTTCACGTCGAGGTAGTTGGACGAGGTCCCGCCCAACTCCGCGAAGCGGGCCATCGAGGAGATCGGTCGCTTCGTCCCGGCATCCAGATAGTAGATCGTGCCGTTCGGCGTCCGCATGAACCTGCCGGCATCGTTCCCGATGGGGCGAGGCTGACAGTTGATCGCGGACAAGGTCACGTAGGTGACTGCCGGGTAGAGCGCCTTGAGTTCGGGCGTCAGCTTGTGCATCTTGCCACCCGCCGAGACGTAGTCCACGCCATTGCACGTCACGCCGTACTGGAGGTTCGGCGAAGTGGCGTAGGCGTCGAGCTGTGCCTGTGGGATGAAGTCGACACCCGAGATACCGATCGCGTTGGTGTACTCGAAGCTGGACACGGGCACCTTGGTCTTCGTGCCGTCGATCAGGAAGACCGCTGCGCTCTCAGGCGAGCGGACGAGGGTTCCCGGCGCCAGCACCGGGTTGCCCTGCGGTACCTGGCCGAGGACGTTCGGCGCGACGCTGATCCACGACGGCGACGTGGTGTTCTGCGTCGAGATCAAGGCCAACCACGACGCGAACGGCCGGAGTATGCCGTCGGCGACCAGGTACACGGCGCCGGTGTTGCCGGTCACGGTGCTGCCCTCTCCGATGGTCCCCAGCGCAGGGTAGCTGTTCACGAAGTCCTGCGAGGCGGGCACGGTCGCGATCGGAGTTCCGACACTCCACGCATAGCGCCCATCCGTGCTCAGCACCTGAGCGGCCCCACCCGGCGCCGCGACGGCACCCGGGAACGTCCCGCCGGTGACGACCCGATCGTAGTTCCGAGGCCAGAGCGCGCTGCCCGACTTCGCGGGGAGTCCGAGCGAAACCGTTGCGTTTCCCTGCACCGGGTACTTCGTGGCGCCCGAGACGAACGAGTACCCACCCGTTCCGCGGCTGCCCAGATAGATCGAGTCGCGCAGGATCGGCGCTCCGTCCGCGAGGTTCGCGACTCCGGCCTCGGTCAGGACGATCAGGTCGGCGGGGATGCCGGCGAGAGCCTGCGCGGTCGCATCGACGATCTCGCGCTTGGTACCACGAGTGACGTAGTACCGGGCGCCTGCCGTGGTGGCGTACACCGGCGTCACCCTGGCCGCCGGTTCCACGAACAGGGCGATCTGTGCATCGGTGAGCTGGGTGTATCCGGCTGTCGTGCAGGACCCGCCGTAATCGAGCACCATCTCACAACTCGTGAAGCCGACCCTGAGTCCGGCGTCGACGAGGTAGATCGCCCCACTCGGTGCTCGGACGATGCGTGTCGCGTTCCCAACCGTCGTGTAGCGGTCGAGGTAGGCCTGCGACACGGTCGCGACGCCGCCGAGGGAGGCGAAGGCGGAGAGCGTCGCCTGGTCGGGAACGTAGTACTTCTGGTCGCCTGCGACCAGGTAGATCGCGGCGGAAGCCGCCGACTTCACGAGGCTGCTACCGCCCGTGGTGGAGCCGAACCAGTCGGTGTAGAGCCGCCAGAAGTTGCGGTTGCCGTAGGCGCCGCAGCCGTCGCCCGAACCGTAGAGGTTGGCGAGAGCCGACGCGTTCGGCTGATACGGCGTGTAGTTGTACAGTCCGGCCGTCGCGTAGTTCTGGATGAACACCGAGCTCGAGCCGCACGCAGCGTTCGGGTTGTATCGAACCGCGTTGATCCGGCCCGGCACGTGATTCCAACGCGTCGGGTTGGCCTGATAGTTCTTGAACTGCAGCGCGGCCGCGTAGACCTGGTTGAAGAACCCGTAGTAGTTGGTATCGCAGTCGGCGGTGTCGGGGCAGCCGTAGCCCATCGCTGAACGGTACTGACGCGCGCTCGGCCAGTCGTCGGTGATGAGACTCTGCTCCTTCTCCAGCATCACGATGAGGACCTTTTGACTGATTCCGCAGGCCGCACCCACCTTCGCGATGATGCTCGCAGCAGACTCGCGCCCGGAACCCGCATACGCCGCGCAGCGACCGGCGACGGCGGCTCGGCTGGCCGTGGCCTCGGCGAAGTCTTTGAGACAGGTGTACCCAGCTCGACATCCGGGCCGCGCTGCGTTGAGGAAGTTCTGCACCTCGCCGGCGTTCATGGTGCCGCCGTCGTAGAACAGCGAGTCGCTGATGATGTTCCCCGCCTGGAAGTCCCGGCCGTCAGCGGCGGAAGCGCTCGGTGCGGCGACGGGGGCGATGGTCAAGACGCCGGCGATCAGGGCGATCGCGGCAAGGATCGCGGGAAAACGCAAGCGCCTCATGGCACCTCCACGGTGAGAGCGGTCGAGACCAGGGTGTCGATCGAATCGGATGAATAACTGAGGACGACCGACCAGGTGCCGGACGGGAGCTGGGCGAGCGGGACCTGGACGGTCCCGCAGGACGTGGTGCTGGAGTCGGCGACACCCTCGCTGGACACCGCGACGGGCGCGGCCGTGCCGGTGAAGGTGAACGTGCACGCGCCACCGTTCTCGAGGACGCCCTGGATGTAACCGCCTGCGGACACGTTGACCCCGTCGACGTCGACGCCGACGTAACTGACGACCGCATCGGCGGTCACGGGGCTGGGCGTCTCGGTCTTCTCCGGCGGCGGGGTGACCCCTGGTGCGATGCTCGTGGCGCTTCCGGATGGCTTCGGGCCCGTTCCCGGGTCGGTGCATCCACTGAGGAGACCGAGCACGGCGGCGACCACGGCCACACGCACTACGACGGTCCTTCGTCCAGCCGCCATCGTCTCCCCGATCATCTCGCAGGGCGGTTACCCCCGTTCAGGGTAGCGGTACCTGTGAGGTCAATGCGACACATGAGGTTATCGGCGTGGCTGAGGGAGAATCCAGCGAACAGGTGCTGGCTTCCTCAGGCGGAACGCTCGAGCTCCTCATAGGTCGCCCTGACGCCGTCGTCGAGCGCGATCGTCGGGGGTTCACCGAACTCGGCCACGTAGCGGGCCACGTCGAGCACCACCCGATCGACGAAGGTCGCCGGCGCAGGCCGATCCTCGATGGCGAAGTCGATTCCGGTGACGCGGCGGAGCGATTCGAAGACCTCGTTCACCGAGTACCCCCGCCCGCTGCCGATGTTGTAGAGGTCGTGTTCGCGATCACGTCCGACCACATTGGTGATCATCCGGACGGCGTCCGTCACGTAGATGTAGTCGCGGACCATCGATCCGTCACCCAACCGCACCGTCGTCTCGCCGTTGACCACCTGGCGGAGCGCGATGGGGATCAGTCCCTGCTTCTTGTGGGGGTGCTGCCGCGTGCCGTACGGGTTGGATATCCGGAAGCTCGTGGAGTCGAGGCCGTGCATGGTGCGGAAGTAGTGCAGGTAGTGCTCGATCGTGAGCTTGCCGATGCCGTACGGCGAGACCGGGAGCGCCCGGTCGTTCTCGGCGTAGCTCGCCTTGCCCTGCGGACCGTAGATCGCCCCGCCGGTCGAGGCGAAGTAGAAGTGTCCGACGCCGGCTGCCGAACTCGACTCGAGCAGCTCGACGGTCTGGGCCACGTTCGTCCGGATGTCGAGCGTGGGATCAGCCTCGGCGGTAGCCGGGTTCGTGGTCGAAAGGAAGTGGAAGACGTGGTCGCGACCTCGTACCGCGCTGTCGAGGTCCGTGCGACTCAGGAACTCACCACGGATGACCTCCACACCCGAACTGCTGAAGCTCGGCTCGCTGCCACCGCTGAAACGGTCGAATGCGGCGACCTCGTGTCCGTCGGCCACCAGGGCGTCCACCAGATGGGATCCGATGAAACCGTTCGCCCCGATGACGAGTGCTCTAGCCACGCATGGCCCGTTCGAACGCCTCGACGAACTGGCGGCCGCTGTCGGCCCAGGTGGTGTGCTCCAACGATTCGGACATCGCGACCGAGCGTTCGGCGGCGTCCGGACGATCGACCACCTCGACGAGACGATCCGCGATCGCGCCGGGCGCCGGGAGCACGTACTCGATGTAGGGGTTGTCGGAGACGAGCCGATTGTTGGGAGCATCGTTCACCACCGGCGCCACACCGGCGGCGATGAGCTCGAGCGGGAGCAACGACATGTTCGAGAGCGACAGCACCAGGCCTGCAGCGCACCGGTTGTAGATCGGGTTGAGTTCGGAGATCTCGAGTCCGGACAGGTTCTCGTACGGGAAAGGGATGTCCCAGTCGGAGACGTCCCATCCGGCCATGTTGATCGTGTACTCGGGACGCTGCTTCGCGAACTCGGCGAGCGCCAGGACACCGAGTTCGAACGCGCGACGCGGAGTGACCGGCCGTGCGTAGAAGAAGATCTCCTTGCGCGGCCCCGTGTTCGTGACGGAATAGTGCTTGCGCTCGACGGAGAAGTCGAAGTGGTCCGTCGGCATGCCGTACTCGTCGTGCAGCTTCTTGGAGAGCCAGCCGCCGGCGGTGATGCCGTGGAACCCGAAGTGGTAGGTGTTCTCGGCGAGGATCGCCTCCGTGCCCGCAGCGTAGAACGCCGGTTCGAAGTCCTGCACGAAGTAGAAGCGACGTGCGTCGCTGGCGTCGGTGAACGCGGGGTACGCGGTCTCCCAACCGGTCGCGAAGAGCGCGTCGATGCCGGGACCGACACCGAGCTCAGGGTCGTAGTTGTGGAAGTCAGCCTTCAGGACCGGGTAGGCCGGCGACTGGTCGAGCATCCGACGCATGTCCTTGAGGTCGACCACCACGCCGATGCTGTTGTAGAAGTGGACGCTGCACGTGTGTCCGGCGCGCTCCGCGAAGTCGATGAAGCGGAAGAGGTTCTGGTGCCCGCCGCTCGTCGCGCTGGGCGGCGACATGATCCATGCGATGTGCGACTTCCGGTCGGTGACGACGACAGGGTTCTGCAGCTGCGGACCCGGCTTCGTCCAGTCGACCGCGATCGCGTCGGACACCTTGACGGGGAGGTAGATCGTCTTTCCGGCGACGCGCGCCCGGAGGTTCATCTGGACCCGTCGCCAGAAGTGGCGCGGTCCGTCGTTCTTGAGGACATCGAGGGCGACGCTGACTTTCCGAAGGAAGGATCTCATAATTCTCTCTCTGTCACCTAGACAGGGTACGGCCAGAACCCGGGCTGGTGCATCTTGTGCTCCCAGCGCCCCCAGGCGGTCTGCACTTCGTAGTGGCGGACCCGCGCGTCGCGGGTCTTCGATTCGTAGTGGTAGAGCTCTGCATGGGGCGTCCACAGGATGTCGTAGCCCTGCTCGAGCACCTTCAGGCACAGGTCGACGTCGTTGAAGGCGCCGGGGAGCAGGGTGGTCATCCCACCGACCTCGAGGTAGACGGAGCGCGGCATCATGGCACAGGCCGCGGTAATGCCGACGACCTCGCGCTCGACCCGGTAGCCGTTCGTGGGGCCCGCGGTGCCGCGGGGCAGCTGCATCCCGACATGGATGGTGTCGCCGCGCCAGTAGTGGTGACCGGCGTGCTGGATGGTGTCGTCCTCGTAATACAGCATGCAGCCGGACATCCCGGCGTTCGGCAGCTGCGCCAGCGCGAGCAGATCCTCGATCCAGTTCGGGGTGATCACCGAGACGTCGTCGTTGAGGATGAGCACGTACTCGCCGATCGACGACAGGACCCCGAGGTTGATCTTCCCCGAGAAGTTGAACGACTCCGTCCACGGGACCAGGTGCAGACGCGACCCCGCGGTCTCGGTGATGCGCTCGACGACGCCCGCGTCCGCGACGTCGTCGATCACGACGACGAACTCGTAGCGCTCGTACGTGCTCCGCTCGACGATGCTCTCGATCGCGTCGACGAGGTAGCTCCGCGTGGAACCGGGAAGGTACTGGCCGCGAGTGGGGATCACGATCGACACGAGCGGTTCGCCCTGGACGGCGCGGACCGTGTGGTGGACGCCGTCGGTGCCGATCTCGAGCACGGAGCCGCCACCAGTGGCGGCCAGGTGCTCTTCGAGCGCGCGCCGGACGCCCTCTGCCGCTTCCACGCCGAAGTCGCCGAGCGCTCCTGCTCCGCTCGGGACGAACGCCGTCGCGGCGAGGTGGCCGATGACCGCGTCGCCTCGGGTGGCACGTAGCGCGAACTCGTATGCGTGGGCACCGGCGTACCCGATGCCGAACCCGCCGAGCCGCTCGAGCGTCTCACGACGCACGAGCACCAGGTCTCCCCAGAAGTACTGGTTGCGCAGGCGTTCTGCGGCCGGCTCAGGCTTGAGGACCGGATCAAGGGATCCGTCCGGCAGGACGACCGCCTCGTCGGTGTAGAGCACCTCGGTGTCGGGATGCTCGTCGATGAACGTCCGGATCGTGTCGAGGGCGCCGTCGACGAGGATCCCGGGACGGGAGAGGACCGACACGTACGGGGTCGGCGCAGCCTGCACGGCAGCGTTCAGGGCGTCGATGTCGCCGTCGACGACCGTCGCTACCTCGGCCCGAGTACCGACCGAGGAGCGGAACGACTCGGCGTCAGCAGCGGTGAGGCCGGACAGGATGAAGGTGAGGCCGAACGGTGCGGCGTCCGTGTGGGTGACCGCCACGGATCAGGCCCGGTTCCGGGAGACGACCCGCAGTGGCGCCAGGACGGCCCTGCCGGCTTTCCAGGTCCGCGTGCCGTGGACGGCTTCCAGCTGCTGCCTGAGGCCTGCGTTC
Source organism: Plantibacter sp. CFBP 8775 (assembly GCF_014839505.1). Taxonomy (NCBI): domain Bacteria; kingdom Bacillati; phylum Actinomycetota; class Actinomycetes; order Micrococcales; family Microbacteriaceae; genus Plantibacter; species Plantibacter sp. CFBP 8775. Next base: position 355,713 of record NZ_JACYNV010000002.1, read on the forward strand.
TCACGCTCGAGCGCCTCGAACTGCTCGCGACCGGGGTTGTTGTAGACGGAGACCCTCGCGAGCTCGGCCTCGAGCCCGAGGACGCGGTCGATGAGCTCGAGAACGCGCCGGTCCGCAGCGATCTGTTCAGGAGTCGGACGGTCAGCTGACATGGAAAGGGCCTCGCTCTGCGTCTGCCGGATGAACTGGTCGAGTGTAGCACCGGGCTCCGAGGCCAGCTCGGGGGCGACGTTCAGGAATCCGGCGCACCCCTCAGCGTCGCCGGAGGACGCCGACTGCTTTGCGCAGCGGCGAGGTGAGTCGCCACGAGGTGCTCGTGCGAATGGCGTCGAGCTCGCCGACCGCGACGGCTCGGCTCGCATCGGCGGCCTCGGCCTCCGCGCGGAGCGAGGCACGCTCGACCTCCGCGAGGTGCAACTGGTTCCGGTAGTCGAGATCGCGCTCGTAGTGCGCGGACACCTGCTTGCCGAGCCAGTGGTAGTCGCTCTCGATCTGCGGCCCGTCGGACTGCGCCGCCTGGAAGAACTCCACGACCGGCGCCGGGAGATCGGCACCCACGCCGATGACCCCGAGGCCGTGGCCGTGCTCGAACTGGAAGCTCCGCTCCGGGAACTGCGCAGCGAGCTCCGCCCACAAGCGGTGCACGCCGAAGCCGCGATCGAACTCGAAGGTGTCGTGGAACATGACGACGCCGCGCGCTGAGAGCTTGGGAGCGTACGCCGTCCAATCCTCGAGCGCGTCCTCGTACCCGTGGCGCCCGTCGATGTGGAGGAGGTCGACCGAGCCGTCCGGGATCCGGTCGACGCTGTCGCTGAAGTACCCGCGGAGCAGGGTCGCGATCCGCGGGTACTCCGCGTCACGGATCGCGAGGACCGACTGGTAGACGTCCTCGCCGTAGAAGCCCGCCTGGTCGTCGCCCTCCCAGCTGTCGAGTGCCGAGCACGCGGTGTCGAGACCGAGCCGGGTCACGGCGTCGCAGGCGGTGAAGAAGGAGAAGCCGTTGTGCGTGCCGAGCTCGACGTAGCTGGAGGGCCGGAGCGCGTCGATCATCCAGAAGGCGAACGGCGCGTGCTCGAGCCAGGCCGACTGCACGATGTGTCGAGGCATCCAATAGGAGGCGTGGCTGATCCAGGCGGACCCGACCACCGGGTCTTCTCGGCGTGCAGATGCTCGGTCATCGAGGGTCATGGGGCTCCTTGTACGGATGAGGTCGGAACGTCGGCGTGATCTTCAGGAAAGCTACGGTAGATTGACGTGGTTCACGTCGAAGCACTCCCGAACGCACAATCGAGGCTCAATGCAGTATCTCAGGGAACTGGCATCCGCCAGGGAACTCCTGGCGAATCTCACTCTCCGAGACATCCGCGGTCAGTACAAGCGGACCATCCTCGGACGCCTGTGGTCGCTCGTCAGTCCACTCTCGTCGATGCTGGTCTACTCCTTCGTCTTCTACTTCCTGTTGCGCGCGGAGCCTGCCGCCGGTGACCCGAGCGGACTCCACATCTTCGCCGTCTGGCTGTTGTGCGGGCTGCTCCCCTGGTCCTTCTTCTCCGGGGCGCTGTCCGCGAGCATGAGCTCCATCGTCGGCGGCGCCGGACTGATCACCAAGGTGTACTTCCCTCGCGTCGTGCTCCCGGTCTCAGCGGTCCTGACGACCGGCTACAACTGGTTGTTCGAGATGGCGGTCCTCGTCATCGTCCTCTGCGCCGTCGGTGGCTGGGGCGTCATCGTCTGGCTTCCGCTCGTCGCTGTGTTCATGGTGGTTCTCGCCGCCTTCGCAGTGGGCGTCGGCATGCTGCTGGCCATCGCGAACGTCTACTTCCGCGACACGCAGCACTTGATCTCGATCCTGCTGCAGATCTGGATGTACCTCACCCCGATCATCTACCCTGCGTCGCTCGTGGGCGTGCAGTCGGACAAGGTCGGCGGCCTGCTGGGCACCCCGATCACCGTGATGGACATCTACGAGTCCAACCCGATGTTCCACTTCGTGCAGGTCTTCCGGAACCTCATGTACGACCAACGCTGGCCCGACCCCGCCGATGTCCTGGCGTGCCTCGCCTGGGCGCTCGTCGCCCTGGTCGCCGGCTTCCTCGTATTCACCCGGAAAGAGAAGAGACTGGCGGAGATCCTATGAGTGAGATCGCGGTCCACGTCCAGGACGTGAGCAAGAAGTTCCGCCTCTATCACGAGCGCAATCAGAGCATCAAGTCCGCCATCATGCGACGGAAGGTGTCCGTCCACGAGGACTTCTGGGCGCTTCGCGACATCACGTTCGATGTGCCGACGGGGTCGACCTTCGGGTTGATCGGGAGCAACGGGTCCGGCAAGTCGACCCTGCTGAAGTGCCTCGCGAAGATCCTGTACCCGGAGACGGGCACGATCACCGCGAACGGCAAGGTCGCAGCGCTCCTCGAGGTCGGTTCCGGATTCCATCCCGAGCTCTCGGGTCGCGAGAACGTCTTCCTCAACGGATCGATCCTCGGCATGAGCCGCAAGGAGATCCAGCGCAAGTTCGACGAGATCGTCGACTTCTCCGGCGTCGAGCAGTTCATCGACCAGCCCGTGAAGAACTACTCCTCGGGCATGTACGTGCGGCTCGGGTTCGCCGTCGCCATCAACGTCGACCCCGACATCCTGGTCGTCGACGAGGTGCTCGCCGTCGGTGACGCCGAGTTCCAGCAGAAGTGCTTCCAGAAGTTCGAAGACTTCAAGGCCGCCGGCAAGACCGTGATCCTCGTGTCCCACTCGATGGGCTCCGTGAAGACGATGTGCGACCACGCCGCCTGGATCAACAAGGGTCACCTCGAGCTGGTGGGCGAGATCGATCCGGTCATCGCCGCCTACGAGAGCTCTTACCCGCACCAGCCGTAGTCGGCTCAGGTCTCATCCGCTGAGCGTCGCCCCCTCGGGCGGCGCTCAGCGTCGTCTCTGGCGGCGCCGGGCGATCAGCAGCTCGGCGGCGATGAGCAGCACGGTGACACCGAGCGCCGCGAGCGAGACGAGGGTCCCGGTCTCGAGGCCGGGGACGGTGTATTGCACACGCACGTCGTGGGTGCCTGCGGGGACGCGCACCGCTGCTCCGGCGTGCTCCGCCGGCACGAACGCCGCCGGCTCACCGTCGATCGTGGCCGACCAGCCCGGACGGCGGAGCGAGTCGTCGATGACGAGCCATCCTGCACGATCCGAGGTCGTCCGCGCGGACACCGCCGCAGGATCGTCCTCGGTCGGGGCGAGGTCGACGGTGGCGGAGGACCCCACGTCCTCCTCCGCCGGAACGGCCGTCTCCAGGTCCTCGTCACGTTCCAGCAGGACGGTCGTCGGTGGGATCGCGCCCTCGGCGAGAAGGCTCAGCCTCCGGTCCGCGTCGGTCTCCACGATGGCGCTGTCGGCCCATCGGACTCGTGGGAGCGCATTGGTGCGCTCGATGATCGTCGCCTCCCCGGTCTGCACGATCCGCGCCCCGTCGTCGGCCGGGAGCGTCAGCGCGACGGCCGCTGCCGCGGGATCGTCCACCGCCGCGAAGACCTGTGCCGAGCCGCTCGACAAACGGATCTCGGCGTGCCAGGCGGTGCCGGCCGGGATGGACTCACCGGCAAGGGTGACGTTGCGCTCCCCGGAGAGGGAACGGTACCAGGTCGTCGTCGAGGCGAGGACGTCTCCGGAGACCTCGTCGACGATGTCCGCCGTCAGTTCCGCGCCGTCGCCGATCGACGCGTCGCCGTCGATCGCGAACCCGATCGTCCGGACGGGGCCGGTCCGGACCGTCGAGCGCACGGGCCCGTCGCCGAGCTCGACGGTCTCGCTCGATCGATCGACGCCCTGGAACACCCCCGGCGCCGGCGCGTTGGGATCGAAGAGCATGTAGGACACACCCAGGCGGTCGAGTACCGGCGATGCGATGTTGATCGCGGCGATGCTCGACAGGAACGTCGAATAGGTCGGCGAGATCATCGTATTCGGGTCGACCTCGCGGAGCAGATCCTGCCACTGGGCCGTCTGGTAGGCGTGCCCACCGACGGAGCGCAGCCCGTAGATCGTGTTGGCCCCCGGCAACAGGACCGCGTCGGTGCTGGCGAATCGCTGTTCGCCGAGATGCTGCGCTAGATAGTCCGTCGTCTCCGTCGCGGGATAGAGGGTCGACTCGTCCGACCAGCCCCACCAGTGGTCCACGAGGTCGAGCGCGGGGATGAGGACGAGGAGTGGCAGGAGGCCGACCGCAGCGGCCCTGACGACGGACGGCTTGGCGAACCGCCCCAGCAGGATCAGGGCGAGGCCCGCGGCACCGAAGCCGGCCGTCGTCCAGATCGCCGCGATGATCCCACCCTCGGCCCACGCCGGGACCTCGTCCATCGCGGTCGCGGTGAGCGACGCCATGAGACCGAGGATCGCGAGCGCCGTGAGGATGCGCAGGGTGAGCTGGCGGCCGTCGAGCGCAACGCGTGCGGCCGGGGGCTCGAGCACGTCGCGTGGTGGCCGGGCCTCGGCGATGAGCGCTGCGAATCCTGCCGCGGCGAGCGTCGCCGAGAAGAATCCGACCAGCACGCGGAGGCGCCCGATCGGGTTGTTCGAGAAGACCGGAAGCTCCTGGGCGGCGGCGAGCGCCGGTCCGCCGATGTAGACCAGGACGACGCAGACCGCGAGCGCGATGATCTGGAAGCGGGCGCCTGGCAGGGCCACGGACGATCTTCGGAGCAGGAACCGCGACGCGATCAGCAACATCGCGACGATTCCCACGTAGGACAGGCGCTCGATCGGTGACCCTGAGCCGTAGGCGGTCGGGATGGACACGTCGCCGATGATCTCCGGCACGAACGCCGACACCAGGTCGATGAGCTGCAGGGAGTCGGTGGAGCTCTGGGCTCGGACGGAGAAGTCGAGCACGCTCGTCGCGTTGATGGCGAAGGGGACCATGGTCCAGGCGCAGAGCGCCACGCCGAGGACGACACCGGCGGCGCACACGGCTCCTGCCCCGACCACACGGCCGAACGAGCGTCCGGTCGTGATGGCGCGGAAGACCACCCACACGGCACCGGCGTACAGCGCGTAAGCCGTGACCGCCGGGAAACCACCGAGCAGCATGACGCCCACGACGATCGCCACCGGCACGACGTCGACCAGACGGCGCCGGACGGCCGCTCGATCGAGCGCCCAGAACAGCAGCGGGATGACCGCGGCGACCCTCGTGTGCTGCCAGTTGGTCCAAGACACCATGAAGCCGGAGGAGACGAAGACGAGGCTCGCGAGAGCCCAGGCCGGGTCGGGCAGCCGCAGTCGGCGGAGGAACAGCGACATACCGATCGTCACCGCGACGATCTCCAACAGCTTCGTCACCCCGGGAGCCGCGCTCAACGGCAGCACCCACCACGCCACCGAGAGCGGCGAGTAGAGGCCGGAGTTCGGCAGCCCTCCGAGTTCCGTGCCGCCGCCGACCCACGGGTTCCACGCCGGAGAGGTGCCCGCTCGGAGCATGTCGACGATCGCCCAGGTCTGCGGGACGACGGTGTCGACGGTGTCGCCGACGAGCGCGTTGACGACTGGTCTGGTCGGTCCGAACGCTGACTGCCACGGCGCCGCGTTCTGCAGCAGATCCGTTCCGAGGAAGGTCCCCATACCGAGGAGTGGTGGGCCGACGCTCAACAACGCGAACGTCACCAGAGCCGCCCAGGCGACGATGGATATCCAGATGCCACCCGGCCAGGGCAGGGGGCGCGACGCACGAGGAGTGGTTCGGCGCAGGGCTGTGAACACGCGGATCCTCGCAAATCAGGGGGTGGGCCCGTCCCCGGGTCCTGAACGATTATCCCCGACAACCCCCACGGGACTGAATCGTGCGCGGTACCGGACGGGTGCAGCGGGCCGGACCGGTCGTTCGGATCGGGGATACTGGAACGTCCGCTCCATTGAAAGGCAGCCATGATCGTCTTCGTCCAGATCCCCTGTCTGAACGAGGAGACGACGCTTCCGCTCGTCCTCGCCTCGATTCCGAAGGTCATCGAGGGCGTCGACCGCATCGAGATCCTCGTCATCGACGACGGTTCGACGGACCGCACCGTCGAGGTCGCTCGAGCCCATGGCGTCGAACACATCGTGCGGCACACCCGCAACCGCGGACTCGCGCAGTCGTTCAAGGACGGCGTCGACTACGCGCTGCTCCACGGCGCCGACATCGTCGTCAACACGGACGGCGACAACCAGTATCCGCAGGACCGCATCGGCGACCTCGTCCAGCCGATTCTCCGTGGTGAGGCCGACATCGTCGTCGCAGACCGACAGACGGCCCTGATCGAGCATTTCTCGCCCTTCAAGAAGATCATGCAGCGTCTCGGCAGCCGCGTCGTGAACGTCGCCGCAGGAACCGACCTGCCCGACGCGGCCAGCGGCTTCCGCGCCTACTCGAAGACCTCGCTCATCCGGTTGAACGTCGTGACCCGGTTCAGCTACTGCATGGAGACGATCATCCAGGCAGGCTACAAGCGACTGGCGATCACCAGCATCCCCGTGACGACCAATCCGAAGACCCGGGAGTCACGGCTGTTCCGGAGCATCGGCGAGCACATGTACCAGTCCGGGGTGGCGATCACCCGGGCCTACCTGATGTACCGCCCGTACGTGGTCTTCGCCGGCCTCGGGCTCGTGCTCGCACTCGCCGGCCTGACACCGTTCGTGCGGTACGCCGTGCTCCTGTGGGTGGACGATGGCGGAGACCATCTGCAGTCGCTCCTCGTCGGTGCCACACTGCTCATGGGCTCCCTGCTCTCGTTCGCAATCGGCGTGGTCGCCGACCTCACGCGGATCAACCGGACCTTGAACGAGGAGACGCTCGACTACCTCAAATTGCAGCGCTACGGCGACTGACGACCGGCGGCCTCCCGCGCGGCGAGGATGTCGTGCAGGAGCGCCGAGTACCGTTCCCCCGCCGTCTCGAGTGAATAGTCGTCCGCGCGGGCGAGCGCGCCCGCCTGGAGCCGGGATCGGCGCGGGGGGTCGTCCAGGAGCCGTTCGATCGCCGCAGTGAGCGCCGCAGCGTCGTACGAGGGCACGATCACACCGCTCGAGCCGTCGTCGACCGCCTCGTTCAACCCGGGCAGGTCCGAGACGACGACGCAGGCACCTGCCGCGAACGCGTCGAGGATCGCGACAGGGAGGCCGTCCTGATCGCCCGAGGTGGACAGCACCGATGGGAAGACGACGATGTCGGAGCGACGGAACGCGGCGTCGAGCGCCGGACGATCGAGCTGCCCCAGGAACCCGATGGGGAGGCCCGCCGCCTGTGCCTCCAGCGCTGCGCGGAGCGGACCGTCCCCGCCGATCTCGGCGGTCCAGTCGAGTCGGGACGGGAGGAGCCGCAGGGCCTCGATCAAGACGTGGACACCCTTCTTCTCGACGAGTCGCCCGACGAAGAAGACGCGGGGCGGTCCCGTCCGGTCTCGGACCGCTTCAGCGGTCTCGAGGTCGGTCGTCGTGCCCACCCTCGTACCCATCGGGAGCACCTGCACGTGGTCCGGCGCGACGCCGAGGGTGATCGCCCGCTGCATCATGTCCCGGTTCATGACGGTGACGCGGTCGGCCTCCCCCAGCACCCAGCGCTTGACGCGCCGCATGAGTGGGGAGTCGAGCGCGTAGAGGTCCCCACCCGGCGAGGTGAGCAGCTTCGGCACACCGGGGGCGACGAGCCTCGCGACGATGCCCTGCGGGATGATCCAGTGCACATGGATGACGTCAGGCCGGAAGGAGCGCACCGCACGGGCGGTGGCGATCGTCTGGCCGAGGAGGAAGAACGGCAGTTGCAGCCAGCGGCTCCGACGCCTGCGGAGGTTCTCGAGGATCGCGCCGTCGGCGAGGTCCTCCCATCGTTTCGGGAAGAAGCGGTAGCGCAGGACGCGAAGGGGTCCGTCATGTTCTCGGGCCGCCGAGCCGGGGACGCGCGGGACGAGGGCGAGCACCTCGAAGTCGGACGCCTCCTGCAGCGCGAGGTCGCGCACGAACGACGGCGTACCGTCTTCCGGGACCGCGGGCCAGGTCGAGGCGAGGACGAGCAGTCGCGGTCGCGCCATCCGAAGACTCCGTTCCTACATCGCTCCGGGATAATGGGCACTTCCCATGAAGATCCTCACCAAGTATAGGAAGCCCGTCCAGGTGGGCTTCGCCGTCGTCGTCATCGCGTTCATCGCGTGGACGGTCGTCGCCAACTGGGCCTCGTTCAGCGCGAGCGTGTCGCAGATGGACCCGTTGTGGATCGTCGCATCCGGTGCTGCCGGATTCACCGGGGTAGCACTGTCGATGCTCGCCTGGCGCGCCATCGTCATCGCGTTCGGGCACCGCATCTCCGTCCGCGACGCCGGGTACGTGGTCTTCGTCTCGCAGATCGGTAAGTACATCCCCGGCGGCGTCTGGCCGATCGTCGCGGGCAGTCAGCTCGGACGACGCGCCGGACTCCCGACGGCGACGACCGTCGTCACGCTGACCGCTCAGCTCGGCGTGAGCCTCGTCACCGGCTCGACACTCGCCGTCGGCGCGCTCTTCGGGTTCCCGGCCCTGCGTGAGTACGCGTGGGTGCTCGTCGTGCTCGTGGTGATCGGCGTCGTCGCCCTCCTGCCGCCCGTGATGCGACGCGTGCTCGGCTGGATGTTCACCGTCATGAAGCGACGGGACGAGCTGCCCGAGCTCCGCACCCTGCCGCTGCTGTCCGCCGTCGGCTGGTCGCTGGCGAGCTGGGCCGCCTTCGGTCTGCACCTCTGGTGCATCGTGTCGGCGCTCGGCACCGTGGACGTCGCGGCGATCCTGCCCGCGATCTGCGGGTACGCTCTGGCCTGGGTCGTCGGATTCCTCGCGGTCATCGCCCCGGCCGGCGCCGGCGTCCGGGAGGCGATCCTCGCCCTCGTCCTCGCGAACACCGTGACGGCGTCGTCGATCCTCGGGATCGTCCTCGTGAGCCGTTTCGTGCTCATCGTCGTCGATGTCGCGGTCTGCGCCTATGCGGTCGTACGCGGACACGTGCGCGTCGTCGCCGTCGATCCTCAGCCGCCGGGAAGCCGCTCCGCCCACAGCACGCAAGAGCCCGACCCGCGCTGAGCGCGAGCCGGGCTCGGGAGGTGGCGGGTCAGGCCTGCTGTGCCAGCAGCGTCTGCAGGTACCGCCCGTAGCCGCTCTTCACGAGCGGGGTGGCGAGAGCCGCGAGCTGTTCGTCGTCGATCCAGCCGGCGCGCCAGGCGATCTCCTCGATGCAGCCGACCTTGAAACCCTGGCGGTCTTCGATGACCCGGACGTACTCGGATGCCTGCATCATCGACTCGAAGGTCCCGGTGTCGAGCCACGCAGTGCCGCGGTCGAGGACCTGGACCTGGAGGTCGCCCTGCTCGAGGTAACGCTCGTTGACGGTCGAGATCTCCAGCTCGCCACGGGCCGACGGCTCGATCGTCTTCGCGATCTCCACGATGGAGTTGTCGTAGAAGTAGAGGCCGGGAACGGCGTAGTTGCTCTTCGGCTGCGCGGGCTTCTCCTCGATGGAGAGCGCCTTGAAGTCGTCGTCGAACTCCACCACACCGTATGCCTTGGGGTCGGCGACCTGGTACGCGAAGATGAGCGCGCCGTCGATGCTGTTGTGGTTGCGCAGCGCGGAGCCGAGGCCCGTGCCGTGGAAGATGTTGTCACCGAGGACGAGTGCGACGCTCTCGTCACCGATGAACTCCTCACCGATGATGAACGCCTGCGCCAGACCGTCGGGCGACGGCTGCACGGCGTACTCGAGCCGGATGCCCAGATCGGAGCCGTCGCCGAGCAGCGCGCGGAACTGCTCGTTGTAATCGGGCGTCGTGATGATGAGGATCTCCTTGATGCCCGCCATCATCAGCGTCGACAGGGGGTAGTAGATCATCGGCTTGTCGTAGATCGGCATCAGCTGCTTCGAGATGCCCTTGGTGATCGGCCACAGCCGCGTGCCGGATCCACCGGCGAGAATGATGCCGCGCATAGTTGTCTGTACTTCCTTCGCTCGATGCAGTCGGTCCGTGCGTCGGACGAGCCCTGATCGGTGCCCGCGCGTTCGCTCGACGTGCCATTATCGCAGGAACCGGCTCTCAGGGCCTGTCGGGTAGTCTGGGGCGGCGCCGACCACTGGAGGAGATGCCGACGTGACCGAAGACGCCGCACCACCACCGCACACATCCGAACCCGACGTCCGGCACCGCCTAATCCAGGCGAACGACGCCCTCGTAGGGGCCCGCGCCGAGCGTGCGCGAGCCGAACTGAAGATCGCTGAATTGCAGGACGCGCTCGCGGCTGAGCAGCGCGCCCACGCCGCAGACGTCGAGCGTCTCGTCGCCGAATTCACCGGATCCACGCGCTGGCGAGTCGGGGACGCGCTCCTCAGCCCGATCGACCGTGTTCGGAGGCGACGTCGGTGAGCCCGGCTGACGCTCCGCTCTTCTCGATCGTCACGCCGGTCTTCGACACGGACCCCGCTCAGCTCCGGGAGATGGTGGACTCCGTGCTCGCGCAGCATTCGGGTGATTGGCAACTCCTGCTCGTCGACGACTGCTCGACGTCCGCCGCGACCATCGAGGCGCTCACCGTGATCCAGGACCTCGATCCGCGTATCACCGTCGTCCGCAGGTCGACCAACGGACGCATCTCTGCGGCGACGAACACCGGCCTGGAAGCGGCCGCCGGGACGTTCGTCGTGCTCGTCGACCACGACGACACCCTCTCCCCCGCCGCCCTCGCCGTAGCGGCAGCTGCCATCGCCGCGGACGAGGCGGTCGACTACCTCTATTCAGACGAGGACAAGATCGATGATGAGGGCGGACTCTCCGGGGCCTTCGCCAAGCCCAGGTGGTCGCCGGCTCGACTCCTGTCCCAGATGTACACCTCGCATGTGTCCATCATCCGAACCGCGCTCCTCCGCGAGGTGGGAGGGTTCCGCTCCGACTACGACGGCTCGCAGGACCACGACGCGATCCTGCGCGTCACCGAGCGTGCGCGAAACATCGTGCACCTCGGCGAGGTCCTCTACCACTGGCGAGCGACCGCCGGCTCGACCGCGATCGACGTCCGCGAGAAGGACTACGCCTGGGACGCCGGGCTGCGCGCCGTGTCCGAGGCGGTCGGTCGCCGACGTCTCGCCGGGGTGGCCGAGCCTGGCCGCCTCCCGGGCACCTATCGCATCGCGTGGTCGCTGCCCACCGCGGTCTCCCTGGTGCTGTGCATCGACGACGACACTGAGGTACAGCGAGCAACCGACGCCGTCGTCGCCCTGACCACCGGGGTCGAGACCGATGTCGAACTCGTCGTCGTCCATGCCCCCGCAGTGTCGGAGGCCACGCTCCAGCGCTTCGAGGAGATCCCGACGTCACGTCGGGTGCTCGTGCCCGCGCCGTCCGATTCCTCCTCCGTCGCACGGAACATCGGGTTCTCCCACAGCACTGCAGACGTGGTCGTGTTCGTCGACACTCGGCTCGAATCGGTCGCGGTCGACTCCCTGGCCAACCTCACCGGACCGCTGTCGCAGCCGGACGTCGGCGCGGTGGGTGCTCGCTTGCTGGACACGTCAGGGCACATCCTGCATGCCGGATTCAGATATGCCCGGGGTGACTACCGCCGGCCGTACTCAGGCCGCGCCGCCGATGCCGCCGGAGAGGCCAACGCACTCGTCGTGGATCGTGAGGTGAGCGCCGTCTCCGCGATGCTCGTCGCGGTCGATCGGTTCGGATTCGAATCCGTCGGCGGTTGGAACGAGGGCTTGCGCGGCGAGATCGCGGACCTCGACCTCGGTCGGAAGTTCGCGTGGCTCGGGCGACGTGTGTTGTGGTCGGCGTCAGCGGAAGCCGTCGTCGACCGAAGGCCCGAGGACGCCGACACCGCCGACGAGCACGCCGCAGGACTGTTCGCCCGTTGGGGCGAGCCGACCGACGACCCGTACATCCCGTAGCGACGGGCTGTGCGGGAACGGCCTGCAGCTGTCGCTCTCAGGGACGCAGGGCCGTTCACCTGTGCAGGACGTCAGCCGCGCATGGACTCAGCCGCGCAGTGTCGCGTAGAACGCCCGGGCGTCATCCCAGGTCGGCAGGAGGCCGGCGGCGGCCGCCTCGTCGAGGCCGGGGGCCTCGGTGTCCTTCGGCGAGAGCAGCGGGGTGCCGGCCTCCGGCGGGATGACGAGACCGACCCGCTCGTCGAGCGGGTTGATGCCGTGCTCACGGTCGGGACGGTAGACGTCGGTCACCAGGTAGCTGACCGTGGCGTCGTCGGTGAGCGCCACGAAGCAGTGACCGAGGCCCTCGGAGATGAAGATGGCCTTGCGGTCGGTGTCGTCGAGCAACACCGAGTCCCACTGGCCGAAGGTCGGTGAGCCCACGCGGATGTCGATGACGTAGTCGAGGACGGCACCGCGCGTGGCCGTGACGTACTTCGCCTGCCCGATCGGGATGTCCGCGAAGTGGATGCCCCGGACCGAACCGCGCTTCGACACCGAGGTGTTCGACTGGGCGAGCTTGATGGACCGGCCGGAGGCCTCTTCGAGCTTGTCGAAGCGGTACCACTCGAGGAACACGCCTCGGTCGTCACCGAACTGCTTCGGCGTGATCTCATAGCTGTCGGGGACGTTCAGTTCGCGGATCTGCACCCGGGGAGTCTACCAAGACGGATGCGCCCAGCGGCGGGACGCCGCGGTCCTGTTCCCGGTCGCCTCAGGCATAATCGAGTGTCCACGCACAGAACGGCCCGCCATGATCCCCCTGCTCCGCCGACTCTGGGACGGCGTCGCCGCGTACGCGGTGAAGTTCGGCGTCGTCGGACTCATCGGCTTCGGCCTCGACGTCCTCGTGTTCAACCTGCTGCGGGTCGGCGTCTTCGGGCATGACCACCTCGCGCAGTCCCCCATCGGCGCCAAGGTCATCAGCGTCTCGGTCGCGATCGTCTTCAACTGGATCGGCAACCGGTACTGGACCTTCCGCGAGCACCGTCGGAAGAACTTCGTCCTGGAGCTCGGCGAGTACGTGATCGTCTCCCTGGGCGGCATGGCCATCGCCGTCGGCTGCCTCTACGTCAGCCACTACGTGCTCGGCTTCACCTCGCTGCTCGCCGACAACATCGCGTCGAACGTGATCGGGCTGGGCCTCGGAACCCTGTTCCGCTTCTTCCTCTACCGCTTCTGGGTCTACGGACACCACCGGGCGGACGGCCTGGCCAACCTGGCTCGGGTGGAGGAGGCACAGCGGACCCTGTTCGAGGAGCCACCGACCGACGCCACCCGGTCAGCGACCTCCCCGACCGAGCCGGGTACGATGAACGGGCCACTCCCGAGAGGACCCCTATCTTGACGTACCTGATCACCGGCGCTTCCGGCATGCTCGGCCACGACCTGCAGGAGGCCCTGACGGGTCGTGAGGTCACCGCCCTCGGTCGCGCGGAGCTCGACGTGACCGACCTCGAGGCCGTCCGCGCCGCTGTCGCGGGTCACACCGCCGTCATCAACGCGGCCGCCTACACGAAGGTCGACGACGCCGAATCGCACGAGGCCGACGCAGCCGCCGTGAACGCCATCGGCGCTCGCAACCTCGCGGTCGCCGCCCGGGAGGCCGGTGCGAAGCTCGTCCAGGTGTCCACCGACTACGTGTTCGACGGCTCCGCCACCTCGCCGTACCAGGAAGACCACCCGCTGGCCCCGATCAGCGCGTACGGCCGCACGAAGGCCGACGGGGAGCGCGCCGTCCTCGCCGAGCACCCGAACGGCGGCTACATCGTCCGGACGGCCTGGCTCTACGGCAAGAACGGACCGAACTTCGCCGCCACCATGGCGAAGCTCGCGGCGAACGGCGTCGACCCGGCCGTCGTCACCGACCAGCTCGGCCAGCCCACGTGGACCGCCGATCTCGCCGCACAGATCGTCGCGCTGCTCGACGCCGACGCTCCTGCCGGGGTCTACCACGGCACCAACGCCGGGCAGGCCTCCTGGTACGAGTTCGCCCAGGCGGTCTTCGAGGCGGTCGGCGCCGACCCGGCACGGGTCTCCCCCACCGACAGCTCGGCGTTCGTCCGCCCCGCGCCGCGCCCCGCCTACTCGGTGCTCAGCCACGACGCCTGGAGCACGGCCGGACTCGCACCGATGCGCGACTGGCGGGCGGCCTTCGCGGCAGCGACGCAGCACGGCGTCGTGACGACGCCGTGACGACGCTCCGGGTCGTCGTCGACCAGATCGTCGCTCCCGTGGCCGGCGGGGTCGGCCGCTACTCCGAGGAACTCACCCGTGAGATCATCGCGAGCGCTCCTCCCGGCTGCGACGTCGAGGGCATCGTCTCCGCGGTCTCGAAAGAGAAGATCGACCTGCTCGAGTCGAAGCTGCCGGGCCTCGCCGCCCTGCATCGGACGACGCTGCCTCGTCGGGAGCTCAGCGCTGCCTGGCAGCTCGGCATCGTCACGCCCGGCGCCGGAAACGGCATGGTGCACGCTCCGGGTCTGCTCGCACCCCTCAGCAGGCACGACCGCGTCAATGACGGCAACCAGATCGTCGTCACCATCCACGACACGCTCGCCTGGTCGCACCCGACGTCACTGACGCCCATGTCGGTCGCCTGGCAGAAGGCGATGGTCAAACGGGCGCGCAAGCACGCGGACGCCATCGTGGTCCCGACACACGCGGTCGCCGACGAACTCCGCGAGATCGTCGACCTCGGCGACCGCGTCCGGGTGATCGGCGGTGCCGCAGCGACCACGCTCAGCATCCCGACCGACGCCGACGGCCGTGCACGGACGCTCGACCTCCCCTCGGAATACCTCGTGTCGGTCGGTTCGCTCGACCCCCGACGCGGGATCACGGAACTCATCACCGGCCTCGGCCGCCCAGGTGCCCCAGACCTCCCGCTGCTCATCGTCGGCACCGACACCTGGGGCGACGTCACCCTCGCGCAGGTGGCCGATGAGGCCGGTCTGCCGGAAGGACGGGTACGTGCGCTCGGGTTCCTCGACGACGCCGACCTCGCCGTCGTCCTCGACCGCGCGACCGCCTTCGTCTACCCGAGTCTCGCCGAAGGGTTCGGGCTCCCGCTCGTCGAGGCGTTCCGCTTCGGCACGCCCGTCATCCACTCCGACGTGCCGGCGCTCATCGAGGTCGGCGGCGGAGCCGGCGTCGTGGTCGAGTCCGGAGCCAAGGGGTACGCCGATCGCCTCATCGCCACCATCAACGACGTCATCGGCGACAGCGAGCGCCTCTCCCGCCTGCGCATCCTCGGCATGGACCGCGAGCAGGCCTTCAGCTGGCGAGACTCCGCTGAACGCGTCTGGCAGCTGCACGCGGAGATCTGAGCCGGTCGGGACGATGACGATCAGCGTCGGTTCACGCCGCTGAACCAGCCCGTTCGTAACGTGGACGGACTACCGATCCGACACTCGTAGGGTGGATGGGTGACCTCTTCGACCGCTCGCGAGCGCTACACGCTCGGCCACCACCCCAGTGTCCTGCGCACCCATTCCTGGCGCACCGCCGAGAACTCCGCAGCGCACCTGCTCCCCCATTTGCACGCAGGCCTCCAGGTCCTGGACCTCGGCAGCGGACCAGGCACGATCACGCTCGACCTCGCCCGCCTCGTGGCGCCAGGCACGGTCGTCGGCGTCGACGCCTCGGACGAGGTCACCGCCGACGCCCGAGCCCGCGCGGCCGCCGCCGGCGTCGGGAACGTCAGCTTCACCGTCGGTGACGCCTACGCACTCGACCTCCCCGACGACAGCGTCGACGTCGCACACGTCCACCAGCTCCTCCAGCATGTGGCCGACCCGGTCGCCGTGATCAGCGAACTGCGGCGCGTGGTCCGACCGGGCGGCATCATCGCCCTGCGCGAGATCGTCTACGGCGGGGCGGTCTGGTACCCGCTGTCCCCCGGCCTCAGCCGGTGGATGGAGGTCTACCAGGAGCTCGCCAGGGCGAACGGCGGTGAACCGGATGCCGGGAGCCGGCTGAAGTCGTGGGCGATGGAAGCCGGGCTGACGGACCTGCGCAGCACGGCGAGCGTCTGGTCGTTCGAATCCCCGGTGGACCGCGAGTGGTGGGGCGGCGCGTGGTCGGAGCGGGCGCAGACCTCCAGTTTCGCGACCCAGGCGCTGGAGACCGGGATCGCGGACGACGCCGACCTGGAACGCATCTCGACGGCATGGCGGGACTGGGTCGACGCGGATGACGGATGGTTCGCCGTTCCGCACGGTGAGATCATCGCGACCGTGCGCTGAGCCCTTCGACAGGGTCAGGGACCGGGGCTCAGCCCGCGTCGGGCTCCGGGCGCGGCGACGGCGGGAACAGCTGGTCCTGCACCATCTGGTGGATGAGCGTGTAGTCGGGCTCTTCCGGATCGATCGTCGGCGGGACGAACTGCAGGGAGTTGATCGGCAGCTCGCGCGTCTTGAGCGCGAGGTTCACGAAGTAGCCGAGCATGCCCTGGGGCACATCGGTCTTGACGACATCGCCTCCGGCCGCCGCGACGTCCTGGAATCGGGCGAGGACGTTCGCCGGGTTGAACTGTTTGAGCATCGCCGTCTGCAGGATGTGCTGGCGGGCCATGCGGTCGTAGTCGCTCGTGGAGTGTCGCGACCGGGCGTACATGAGCGCCGTCCAGCCGTCCATGTGCTGCTTGCCGGGCTCGATCCACGCTGTGACGTTCTCGAGGTCGGCGTCGCCGTCCATCGGGAGCCGTTCCTTGACGTCGATGTCGACGCCACCGAGCGTGTCGATCAGCGTGGCGAAGCCGTACATGTCGATGAGGACGTACCACTGGATGTGCAGCCCGGTGATGCCCTCGGCTGCCTGCTTCATCGCCTCGATGCCGGGCTCGCTCGCCTCAGCCGTCGCCTTGGGGAACAGTTCGGGGTTCTTCAGCTCGATCTCGGTGTAGATCGAGTTGAGCTGACAGACGTCGACGTCGCAGGAGTCGTCGTAGCCGTCCGGATAGAGGGACGCCATCTCGCTGCCCTCGGGGAACGGGATGTCGACGAGGTCACGCGGCATCGACATGGTCGTCGCCTGCCCGGTCTCGGCGTTGATGCTGACGACCGACATGCTGTCCGGCCGCATGCCGTCGCGGTCGGGACCTGCATCGCCACCGAGCAGCAGGATGTTGTAGTAGCCGTCGACCGGCGGCTCCGACGGGCCGGTGTTGCCGAAGATGGAGGAGATCGACCCGCGGGTGGCGCCTGCGACCACCGCTCCGTAGCCGGCCCCACCGGCCACCAGCACCATGGCGAGGGTCGTGAACAGCGCCACACCGAGCCTGGCGTTCGGCGAGGCCTTCACGAGGCGGACGAGCCGCAGGGTGTCGAGCGTCAACACGATCCACAGGATCGCGTAGGCGGCGAGGAGGATCTGGGCGACGGTGAGGGCGATCGGATTCGTCGCGAGGGTGAAGAGCACCTCGCGGGCGAGGAACATGAGGGCTACGCCGACGACGACGAGCAGCCAGAGGAAGAGGGTGAACCCGAGGCCGAACCGACCGAGCTTCCGGTTCCCGGCGAGCACCTGCGCGGAGCCGGGGATCAGCAGGTTGAGCAGGACCAGCCACCAGGCGCGCTTCGTCATCACCTCGCGCGAACGGGTGTCGGGATACCGCATCGGCTTCGCGGCGGTGGCTGCACTCGTCATAGCTGCGCTTTGAGGTTCCGGTTCTTCTCCTCGACGGAGTCGGCGAGGCCCGCGGCGTAGGCGACGAGCGCCTGGTGCAGGGCGTCGTCGGCCGTGGCGAGGATCTTGACGGCGATCAGCGCGGCGTTCTTCGCGCCGCCGATCGACACGGTCGCGACCGGCACGCCCGCGGGCATCTGCACGATCGACAGGAGCGAGTCGAGGCCGTCGAGGCGGGAGAGCGGCACCGGGACGCCGACGACCGGGAGCGTGGTGACGGAGGCGAGCATCCCGGGAAGGTGCGCCGCTCCACCGGCACCGGCGATGACGACCTTGACGCCACGGCCGTGGGCGGCCTTGCCGTAGGCGATCATCTTCTCGGGCGTGCGGTGGGCCGACAGCACCTCGACCTCGAACGGCACGCCGAAGTCGCGGAGCACCTGCGCCGCGTCGCTCATGACGTTCCAGTCGGAGTCCGAGCCCATCACGACGCCGACGAGCGGCGGGGCGTCACGGGACGGGGCGGAGTTCTCGGGCATGAGCACCATCGTAGATCGCGGTGCCTGAAGATCGGCTCAGGACGCACCGCAGCTGGCGGACAAGCCCTCGCCCAGGAGCCCCCAGTCCGGGGACACCTCGGTACCGCGCAGCGCACCGGTCGACAGGTGTCTGGGACAATCGGCGGATGAGCACGTCGACCGCGGACGGATCCGCAGCACGCCACGAGCCGCCCAGCCAGCGCGAGCTGCGGCGGTGGCGCGGGTACCTCGCCGACGAACGCGCCGAGGCCGCCGTCTACCGGGATCTCGCCGGGCGGCGGAGCGGTGAGGAGCGCGACATCCTGCTCGCGCTCGCGGAGGCCGAGAAACGCCACGAGTCGCACTGGATCGCCCTGCTCGGGGAGGACGTCGGCAAGCCGCAACGCGGTGACCTGCGGACCAGGCTGCTCGGCTGGCTCGCGAGGCGGTTCGGATCCGTCTTCGTCCTGGCGCTGGTCCAGCGCGCCGAGTCGCGCTCGCCCTACGCGACCGAACGGGCGGCCACCGAACGCATGGCCGCCGACGAGCAGATCCATGAGGAGGTCGTCCGGGGCCTGGCCGCCCGAGGACGCAACCGCCTGTCCGGAACCTTCCGGGCGGCCGTGTTCGGAGCGAACGACGGACTCGTCTCGAACCTCGCGCTCGTCATCGGCATGAGCGCCACCGGCGTCGGCAACGGCGTCGTCCTCGCCGCCGGGCTCGCGGGCCTCCTGGCGGGCGCGCTGTCGATGGGAGCCGGCGAGTACGTCTCGGTCCGGTCGCAGCGGGAACTGCTCGAGGCGTCCAGCCCCAACCCGGCGGCCGACGACGCCCTCCCCCACCTCGACGTCGACGCGAACGAACTCGCGCTCGTCTACCGGGCACGCGGCATGGAGGTCGGTGAAGCCGAGGCCCACGCAGCGGACGTCCTGGCCCGCGTCGGCGCCGGCACCTACCAGCGCGAGGCCCGGACGGCGATGGAGCACGAAGCCATCGGGACCGGGCTCGGTGCCGCGCTCTCGAGCTTCTGCTTCTTCGCGTCGGGCGCCGTCATCCCGGCCCTGCCCTACCTGTTCGGGCTGCAGGGTGTCGCTGCATTGGTGGTCGCCGCGCTCCTCGTCGGGGTGGCCCTGCTCGGCACCGGCGCCGTCGTCGGGCTGCTCTCCGGGGGGCCACCGCTTCGCCGGGCACTGCGACAACTCGCGATCGGGTACGGCGCTGCTGCGGCGACCTACGTGCTCGGCCTGCTCTTCGGCGCGAACGTCGGCTGACCCGGCCTTCGGTCGTCCGCCGCGCGACACCGGGAGCCGATGCGAACCCGTCATCTGCCGTCCACGAGTGCGTCACCGGCGTTCCCTACGCTGAGCCCGCCGTCCGTCGACCCGGAGGGCGGAGGAGGGCGCGTGAGGCAGGTGCAGGACCGGACCGACGTGTCTCCCCTCCTCGGAGCGGTTCCGCGCACGCAGCCCGACATCCAGTTGCTCCGCGCGATCGCCGTCCTGTCCGTCGTGGTCTTCCACCTGTCGTCGAGCCTCCTGCCCGGCGGGTACGTCGGCGTCGACGTGTTCTTCGTCGTCAGTGGCTATCTGATCACGAGCCACCTCGCACGCCAGGCCGACGAGACGGGCCGCGTCGACCTCCCGGCGTTCTGGGCCCGCAGGATCCGGCGACTCCTGCCGGCCGCTCTGCTCGTCCTCGCCGTCACCGCCGTCCTGATCTGGCGGCTGGCCCCGCCGAGCGCCTGGACGCAGTTCTTCACCGAGACCGTGGCGAGCGCGACCTCCTGGGAGAACTGGTTCCTGGCCGGGAGCTCCGTGGACTATCTCGCACAGGGCAGCGCCGCGTCACCGGTCCAGCACTTCTGGTCGCTCTCCGTCGAAGAGCAGTTCTACCTCGGCTGGCCGCTCGTCGTCGTGCTGTGCGTGTGGCTCACCCGGCGTCGACCGTCGGACCTCCGCCGCACCCTCGGTGTTGCGCTCGGGATCATCGGTGCCACCTCACTCCTGTGCTCGATCCTGTACACGGCGGCGGACCCGGCTCCGGCGTACTTCGCCACGCCGACCCGTGCCTGGGAGTTCGCGGCCGGCGGTCTGCTCGCGCTCCTCGGGCCGGTCGTGGTCGTGCACC
The DNA here is from genome assembly GCF_014839505.1 of Plantibacter sp. CFBP 8775. Classification (NCBI taxonomy): domain Bacteria; kingdom Bacillati; phylum Actinomycetota; class Actinomycetes; order Micrococcales; family Microbacteriaceae; genus Plantibacter; species Plantibacter sp. CFBP 8775. Next base: position 375,954 of record NZ_JACYNV010000002.1, read on the forward strand.
GCACCCGGTGGCGAACGGTCTCCGGCGTCCTCGGCGTCGTCCTCCTGGCGGTCGCCCTGGTCGCCTTCACCGATCGGACGGCGTTCCCCGGGATCGCCGCCGCCCTCCCGGTCCTCGGGACGCTCCTCGTGATCGTCGGTGGGTCGTCGACCCACCGGTGGTCCGTGACAACCCTTGCGCGCGCACGTGCGTCGCTCCTCCTCGGCGATCTCTCCTATTCGCTGTACCTGTGGCACTGGCCGCTCATCGTGGTCGCGCCGTGGGTGCTCGGCGTGCCCATCGCGCTCGACGACCCGCTCGGGTGGGCTGTCGCTCCGGCACTCCTGGTCATCGCCGTGGTCCTCGCCGCGCTGACGAAACGCTTCGTCGAGGACCCCGTCCGACGAGCCCCCGTCCTCCTGCACGCGCGCTCCGGACGGACCGTCCTGTGGGCTGGCGCGGCGACCGCACTCGTGCTCTGCATCCCGACGGCGGGGTTGCTGACCGTCGCCGCCGAGGAACGCACCCTCGCGAGCACCGTGGACACCTACGTCACGGACGGCGAGCCGTGTTTCGGGGCCGACGCGGCCGTCTCGGGCTGCACCAATCCGGCAATGGCGGACGAACTGCTGCCGCCGCTCTCGGTGCGGACCGAGGACACGGGCGACACCTTTCGGTGTTCCGCGGCGGCTGACGCGCCGGACTTCCCCGGCTGCACCTTCGGTTCCGATCGCCCGGACGCCACGCGGGTCGCGCTCACCGGGAACTCGCACGCCACGATGCTCATCCCCGGCCTCGTCGACCAGCTCGAGGCACGCAATTGGCGGCTCGACGTGTACGTCGGCAAGGGCTGCGAGTGGCGGGCACCGGGACCCGACGACTCGGCGGCGTGCGACGCCCGGCGGACGCTCATGCAGGAGGCGTTCACGGGTGAGCGGCCGTACGACATCATCCTGGTGACCTCCAAGAGTCCGGACGAGACCTCGGTGGCCGAACAAGCCGCGATCCGCGGCGCGACGCTCGCCGCGTGGGGACCGGTGCTCGAGCAGGGGACGTCGATCGTAGTGCTGCGGGACAATCCCCGCGTGCCGACCGAAGCCGCCGCGTGCGTCGACCGCTCGAGCGCCGCCGAGCTCATCGCGGGGGCGTGCGCCTTCCCCGTGGCCGAGGCGTACCCGACGTTCGACCTGAACACCGCCACGGCGGCGATGACCGACGGCGCCGTGCCGGTCGTGGATCTCGGCGAGCTGTACTGTGCGGCCGGAACCTGTCCGCTCGCCGTCGGGAACGTGCTCGTCTATCGCGATCTGCACCACATCACGGCCACCTGGTCGCGGACCCTGGGCCCGTTCCTCGTCGACCGCATCCGAGCCGCCACCTCCCGGGGGTGACCAGTCCCCGATCGGGTGGAGTGCCAGCGCGGTGCGCTGACGCGAGTGGGCCGAACCCGGCGTCGGCGCGGTGCGCTGACGCGAGCGCGGCGGACCCGGCACGAGCGCGGGGCACACACGTGAGCGCGCCCCTCCGGAGACCCGCGCTCACGTCCCCGACCCGCGGTGACGTCAGCGCACCGCGCTGGCGACCACCCGGGAGAGCTCGGGCGAGGAGCGGTCAGGCGGAGGTGGGCTCGTACTGCCGGCGGTCGCCGATGACGCCCGCGAAACGGAACGGCGCACCGGTCTCGCGAGGGCGGTCGGAGTCGTGGACGTCGGCCGACGCCGCATCCTCGAGGAGCTGCAGGTAGCGGGCGTCGTCGACGACCGTCCTGGCATCGAGCTGCGCGCGGTTCGCGTCGCTCCGCAGAGCCGAGCGGTAGCCCGGACGCACGATGCCGCTGAAGCACTCCGCGACCGCACCCGAGCCGTAGCTGAGGAACGCGATGCGCCGACCGGTGAGGTCGTCGTCGCCGTCGAGCAGCGCGAGCAGCGCGAGGTACACGGAGGCCGTGTAGCTGTTCCCGATCCGGCGGTTGTACCCGGTCGTCGGCTCGATCTGTGCGTCCAACTCCTCCTGGGTGCGCTCGGAGCCGAGCGACTTGGCCAGGTGCCGGTGCGCCTTGATCGCCATCTTCGTGAACGGCTGGTGGTAGCAGAAGTGGTCGACCTCGGAGAAGTCCGCTCCGCCGCGTGACCGGTAGTCCGCCCAGGCCCCCTCGATGGCGTCCTGGTAGGCGGAGATGGACAGCTTGCCGTCGACGATCGCCGTCGCGCTGTGGTTCGGGCGCCAGAAGTCCATGACGTCCTGCGTGTAGACGCCGGTCGCGGTCTCGAGCTCGAGGATGGCCGGATCGGCGGCCACGAGCATGGCGACGGCCCCGGCGCCCTGCGTCGGCTCGGCGTTGGAGTGCAGTTCGTACCGCGCGATGTCGCTCGCGATCACGAGCACGGTCTCCTCGGGGTTCCGCGCGACGAGCGCAGCCGCGAACTGCAGCGCCGCGGTGGCCGAGTAGCAGGCCTGCTTGAGCTCGACCACGCGGACCGCCTGCGGCAGGCCGAGCAGCCGGTGCACGTAGACGCCCGCGGACTTCGACTGGTCGATGCCGGACTCGGTGGCGAACAGGACGGTCCGCAGGCGGTCGCTGCCGTGCCGTTCGATGATGGGTGCGGCAGCGGCGGCAGCCATCGTCACGATGTCCTCGTCGGCGGCCGGGACGCTCATCTCGCTCTGGCCGAGACCGACGTAGTACTTGGCGGGTTCGACACCGAAGCGCCCGGCGAGCTCGGCGAGGTCGATGCGGTTCGCCCCGGTCGCGAAGGCGATGTCGTCGATGCCGACGGCGGGGCTGCTGGTCTGGTTGGTGTTCACGTGCGGGGTGCTCCGTTCGAGCGTCGACGATGCACCGGTCCCCCGGTGCGGTGGGAGGGTCAGGCGGGCGCGCCGGCTGCGGTCTGCGCGCTGCGTTCGAGCTTCAGGTGGGCGGCCATGAGCTCACCGGGGTTGGTCTGCGCGGCGAGGAGTGACAGTTCGCCACACCAGACGGCGGCAGCGCACAGGACGGCGAGTCGCCGGGCGTTGGCGCCGGGTTCACGGTCCTCGCGGCACCCGAGGCGGGTGAGGTTCTCCTCGACGAAGCCGAGCCCCTTGCCGTTGCCGACCGTGCCGACGATGAGGTTCGGCAGGGTGCAGGAGAAGTAGAGGTCGCCGTCGTGCACCTCGGCGTGTGTGAGGCCCTGCGAGCCCTCGACGATGTTCGCCGCGTCCTGGCCGGTCGCCAGGTAGAACGCGAGCAGCATGTTGGCGTAGTGGGCGTTCGCGCTGCGCAGGCCGCCGGCGAGGATCGTCCCGACGAGGTTCTTGCGCACGTTCAGCTGCACGATCTGCTCGGGCGTCGTGTGCAGGAACCGCTCGACGATCGCCCGCGGGATCGTCATCTCGGTGACGACGTTCTTGCCGCGACCCAGGATGCCGTTGACCGCGGTCGCTTTCTTGTCGGAGCAGAAGTTGCCGGAGATCGAGCCGTAGCGGAGCATCGGCCAACGCTCCATGATGTACGGCATGAGACGGTCCGCCGCGAGCGTGACCATGTTGTGGCCGGACGCGTCACCGGTGCGGAACTCGAGGCGCAGGAAGAGCAGGTTGCCGGCGATCTGCGAGTTGATCTCGATGAGTTCGGCGAAGTGACTCGACTGGGCGACGACGGCCTGCAGCTCGGGCAGGCTGCGCTCGATCTCGCGGAGCGCCTGCAGGGCGTCGCCGGCCGAGTCGACCTCGAACAGGACGGAGCGGCTCATCCGCTCGTCGACGAGCGTCGCGCGGATGCCGCCGGGGACCATGGAGGAGATGCGGGCGCCCCGACGGACCGACGGCCAGAGCGGGCTCTCGTAGGTGGCGAGCGGGACCTCCTGCTCGCCCTCCATGACGTTGCCGCTCAGATGGAGCGGGCCGATCCACTTGAGTGGGACCGGTGCGACGCCGTCGGGTTCGTTGCTCATGCGTGGGGTTCCGTTCCGCCCCGGAGGACGTCGTGCTGCTCGGCGAAGGCACGAGCGTAGGTGGATCTGATGGATTCGACCGCGTCGTCGTCGGTGCGGCTGATCTCCGACGGCCCCCACGGGCTGTGGGCGGCGTCGATGAGTCCGGTCGGCGGGTGCACCGTGAGCGGGAGCCGCTCGATGCCGTGGGCCGACCAGTCGTCCTCGAGGGCGGCGGTGGAGACGGACTGGCCGATGAACGCGATCCCGCAGTCGCCACCACCGGCACCGGAGGACTTGGCCGCCCCGCCGAGGCGCTCGGCGGCGTCGCAGAGTTGCGCGAGCGCGGCGGTCTCGATGTCGACACCGGCGTCGCGGCCGAGACCGGCGAGCGTCGCGCGCGCGGAGCGCACGGCACCGAGCACGAGGGCAGGGTCCTCGTCGTTCAAGCCGATCGTGAGGGCGTCGACGGCGGCGCGACTGGCCGCGAGGAACGAGGTGTAGTGGGCGGTCTCCGCCCATTTGCGGGACTGCAGTTCGTCGACGAGACGCGTGGTCGAGGCAGGCTCGCCGGTCCATCCGACGAGGAGCCGGAGCGAGGTCGGCGGCGACAGTCGCTCGAGCCCCAGCTCGGCCCAGGGGTCGCGGAGGGCGGCGAGCACCCCTTCTCGGTGGCGCACCTCCCGCAGCCGGGCCCGATCGGGCGAGGTGTAGCGGAGCCAACCGCCGAACATGCTCGCCGCGAGGTCGCCACCGGAGGCTGCCGGCGCGACGTCGATGGTGGCGAGGATCGCGAGCTTGAGCATCTGCGTGCGGGTGAGGTCGAGCTGGTAGAACTCGTCGAGGGCGCGGATGGTGGCGGTCGTCACGGCCGCGCTCGAGCCGAGGCCGAACTTCCGGCCGCTCGCGTCGTCGAGCTCGCTCGTGATGGACAGCGCGGAGAACCGCTGCGCGACGCCGAGCTCGGCGACGAGGGTCTCCATCGTGCTCACGGCGGAGAGGACGTGGTCGAGCGGGCGTTCCTCGTGCTCGACGACGACCCCGTTGCGGTTGCGACGCCAGATGATGGGCGCTCGGCCGTACTGGTCGGAGAAGATGCGGCCCTCGTGCTCGCTCGCCTCGAGTCGGACGGTGACGCACCGGTCGACCGCGACGAGGATGGAGGGGTGCCCTGGTTCGACGACGGCGTACTCGCCGGCCACGAAGAGCTTGCCGGGCGCCTTGATCTCGATCATCGCGCTCCTTCCGTTGTCTGCTCGCCCGCCGATCCGCCGGGCTCCGAGGTGATGAGCCTCGCGCCCCGTCCAGCTCTGGCGGGGATGACGCCGATGTCGGGCTGCGCCTCGAGGATCCGAGTCGCGAGCTCGTCGACCGCGTCGGCTCGACACAGGATCTTCACGTTCGGGCCGGCGTCCATCGTCGCATAGCATTCGAGGCCGTCGCCTCTGAGGTTTGCGACGAGATCGAGCAGTTCCACGCTCGCCGGTCCCCAGTACCGGACCGGCGGCTCGGCACCGAGCATCGTGGCGTGCATCCGCATCGCGTTCCGCTCGGCGATCGTGCCCACCGCGGTGAAGTCGGCGCGGGCGATCGCGGCGAGCATCTCCTCGAGTTCGACGGGGGTGCGTTCGACCCAGGCGGGGTAGTACGGGGAGGTGTCGACCGTGCGCCGCATGCCGTCGCGACTGGAGACCGACTTGGCCCGGGCGTCGAGGACGGTGAGGACCATGCCGAGCTCGAGTCCGGGCGCGGGCACCGCCTCGGCGAAGGAGCTCTCGTCGTCGTGCCCGGCGTGCCAGACGGCGATCCCGTCGAAGATCGAGCGCGAGGCCGACCCCGAGCCACGGCGGGCCAGCCGGGAGAGGGCGCGGCGGTCGAGGTCGAGTCCGAACGCGGTCGATGCGGCGAGCGCCAGCGCAGCGAAGCCCGAGGCCGAGGAGGCGAGGCCGGCGCCCGTGGGGATCTCGTTGTGGGAGTCGACGGCGACGCGCTCGTCCCGGCCGGCGAGCGCGCGCACGAGGTCGATGAAGCGCGTGACGCGGGAGCGGGCGGTGCCCTCGAGGGGTCGTCCACCGAGGAGCACGACGTCGTCGTGTGCGTCCGTCAGTCGCACCGTCGTCGTCGTGGGCGCTGCGTCGAGGGTCAGTGAGAGGCTTCCGGTCCACGGGAGGATGAGCGCCTCGTCCCGCTTGCCCCAGTACTTGACGAGGGCGATGTTGGGGTTGGCGAGCGCGGTCGCACTGCCCTCCTCCGAGGCGGTCGTCGCGAGCTGTTGCGGGGTCAGGGTCACGCGTAGTCCTCCGCGTCGATCGTCCAGGTGCCGAGTGCTCCGGCCTCGAGCAGGGCTTGCGAGATGCGTCGGGCTGACGCGGGGTCTGCGGCGAGGGTGATGATGCATCCGCCCTGCCCGCCGCCCGTGAGCTTCGCGCCGAGGGCGCCGTTCCCCGCGGCGACCGCGATGAGCGCGGTGATGGCCGGGTGGCCGGCGCCGAGTTCGTCGAGGACGACCTGCGCCGCGTCCATGCGGGTCCCGAGGTCGTCGCGGCGGTCCGCGGCGAGGTCGGCGACGCCCGCCACGGTCCCGCGTTCGAGCTCGGCCAGGAGCGCGCGACCACGCTCGGGGTGCAGCTCGACGAAGGCGCGGACGTCCGCGACCGCCTTCCGGGTCGACCCGCGCGCACCGGTGTCGGCCACGACGAAGCTGCCGCCGAAGCGGATCGGCGGATGCTCGACGCGGCCGGCGGTGAAGAGGATGGGTGTCGAGGCGCTCGTGGCCCGGGCGTCGAGCCCGCTGGGCGTCCCGTGGGCGACGCGTTCGCCGCGCTGCACGAGCTCGAACCGGTCGGCGTCGTCGAGCGCCACGCCGTGCAGGTCGGCGACGGCGTCGACGATCGCGTTGGCGGCCGCGGCACTCGAACCGAGGCCTCGGCCGATCGGCAGGGTCCCGCGGACGACGACCTCGACACCGGCCGGTGCCGCACCGACGTGCGCGAGGGTCTCGAGGACGGTGGTCCCGAGCGGATCGGAGGCGTCGAGCGGGCCGAGCGAGATCTCGGTGTCGAGCACCGAGGCTCCGTCGATGCGTCGGGCGGTCGCCTCGACCCGGAGCGACGGGATGGGCAGGGCGACGGCTGGAGACCCGTACACGACGGCATGCTCGCCCAGCAGGATCGCCTTGGCGTGCGCGAAGCCGCGACCGGTCGCAGCCGTGTGCTCTGTCGTCATCTCACCATTCTGGTCCGAAAAACATGCAGCTGGCTGCACATCGGTCGTCCGGTCGCGATCCATCCGCCACGGGGCCGGCTCGTGAGCCGTCCCGCAGCGCATCCGGGCGCTGCACGATGGGCCGTCGACGGGAGCCGCCGGAGCGCTCACGGCGTGTCCCATGCGTACCGGAAACACCCAGCCTACGCCGAACGGCCCGGTTCGGCTCGTTACGGTTGAGTGGGCGGGACGGCCCGGTTAGTATCGGATCACCTCCATTCATGCAGACGACGGCCGCCGCACCCAGCGCCCGCGTCGACACGGACCCTCCCTCCAGCGACGTAGATCCGGTCCCGTCATCTCACCGTCTCCGGGCCGTCCAGCGCCCGCATTCCGAGGGGTACCCCGTCGTGATCTCGTCTTCCGTTCCACCGCGCCCGCGCACCGCCGCACCATCGCCCCTGCCAGACCTCGTCGATCGCCAGACCGACAAGAGCGACTGCGGCGTCGGTTTCATCACCCGCAAGGACGGCGTGCAGAGCCACGACGTCATCGCACTCGGCGACACCGCCCTGTGCGCCATCCCCCACCGCGGCGGCATGTCCTCCGAGGGTGTCGGCGACGGAGCGGGCGTGCAGATCGACCTCTCGGTCGACTTCTTCAGCTCCCTCGTCGGCAAGCCGCTCGTCGCCGGGCGGTTCGGCGTCGCGAACGTCTTCCTCCCGGTCGACCACGGTCGGATCGGCGACGCCGAGGCGCTCATCGAACGCTCGCTCGGCGAGGCCGGCTTCACCGTGCTGCTCGCCCGTGCCGTGCCGACGGTCGACGCCGTCCTGCGCCCGAAGGCCGTGCAGTACCAACTGCCGATCCGGCAGTGGATCTTCGAGCCCTCGGACGACGCCTCCACGGAGGACCTCGACCAGCGCGCACACGCAGCCCTGCTCGCGATTGAGGCGACCGCCTACACGGACCTCACCCTCGACGGCCTGTACCCGCTGTCGCTCAGCACGCGCACCCAGGTCCTCAAGGGACGTCTCAACTCCGGCGAGGTCATCCCCTACTTCGCCGACCTGGCCGACCCCCTGCACCGGGTCAGGACCCTCGCCTTCCACACCCGGTTCTCGACGAACACCGCTCCCCACCCGTCGATGGCGCAGCCCTTCCGCCTCATGGCGCACAACGGCGAGCTCAACACCGACCGCAAGAACCGTCTGTCCGAGACGGCGCTGGCTGCATCGCGAGGCCGGAAGATCATCCGGGCCAGGGGCCAGTCGGACAGCTCGCGCCTCGACCAGACGCTGCACAGCCGCGTGGTCGAGGACGGACTCGAACTGCTCGAGGCGGTCGTGTCCGTCATGCCCCCGGCCTGGGAGAACGATCGCACCCTGAGCCGCGAGGTTCGGGCGATGCTCGAGTACTTCTCGCTCGTCGAGGAGAAGAACGACGGCCCGGCCGCGCTCATCTTCAACGACGGCACGACCGTCGGCGCCCGGCTCGACCGGCTCGGCCTGCGCCCGCTGCGCAGCGTCGAGACGGCCGACTACCTCTGCGTCACGTCCGAGGCCGGGCAGCTGCCGTTCCCGGACGACGAGGTGGTCCACCGCGGTCGCATCGAGGCCGGCGGCATGCTCGCCTACGACCACCGCACGGGCACGCGCCTCCGCACGGGCGAGGCGCTCGAGCTCCTCGCGGCGCGCAAGGACTACCCGGCGATGCTCGCCGCATCGGCCACCGACCTCGATGCGCTCGAGGACCGGGGCGTCCCGGTGTCGGCACCGACGGCCTCGGCGGACGACGCGTTCGCCTACCGCGGTGGGCTGAACCAGGTGCAGCGCTACGTCGCGTACTCCCTCAACCAGGAGAGCTTCCGGTTCATGACGGACCCGATGCTCGCCTCGGGCAAGGAGCGGATCTCGGCGATGGGCTACGGCAACGCCATCAACGCCCTGTCCGACCAGGAGGGCGGCCTGGCGAAGTACTTCTCCCAGCGCTTCGCCCAGGTGACCAACCCGCCGCTCGACAGCATCCGTGAGGCGGACGGCATGACCCTCCGGGTCGCGCTCGGTCCGAAGCCCGGCAGCGGCACGGTCGGCACGAAGCAGCTCGTCCTCCGATCCCCCATCATCAGCGAGGACGAACTGCGGCGCCTCAGCGCTCAGCACGAGTCGCCGGCCGCGTGGTTCGACATCCTCTACCGGCCCGAGGTGGACGCGCAGGCGAACGCCGACGCGCTCGAGGCCGCCGTCGAGCGTGTGGCCGCGGCGGTCGCCGGGTTCGCCGCAGAGAACGGCGGCATCGCGATCCTCAGTGACCGCGGCGTCCACGCGGAGGGTGCCGCCCTGCCGCTCATCCTCGTCGTGGCGGCCGTCAACCAGCGACTCATCGACGACGGCCTCCGGCTCCGCGTGTCGCTCGTGGTCGACAGCGGCCAGCTGCCGTCCTCGCACCACGTCGCCTCCGCCCTCGGCTTCGGTGCGTCGGCCGTCCACCCGCTCGCGGTCCGCCTCCGCGCCGAGCAGCAGCACCCCGACGAGGTGGAAGCAGCGTTCCGCCGGTTCGCCTACGCCGCCGAGAAGTCGCTCCTGAAGACCATGGGCCGGGTCGGCCTCTGCACCGTCGAGAGCTACATCGGCGGCGAGTTCTTCGAGCCGAACTACCTCGACACGAGCGACCCCGTGCTCGCGCGCGCCTTCCCGCACCTCCGCGCCCCAGTCGGCGGCGTCGGCTTCGCCGGGATCGCCCGGACGGCGAGCGCCTGGCACCAGCGCGCCCTGACGACGTCGAGCGACGCGGACGTCCCGCTCCTCGGCCTGTTCAAGGAACGCGCCGAGGGCGCCGGCCACTCCTACGGGACGACCGCGGTCCGCGGCTTCGTCGACCTCACCGAGGAGCCCGTGCAGCTGCCGCGAGCGGACACCATGGCCGTCGACCGCGACGGCGGCACGCTCGGCGACGACCCGCTGCGCCTCCACACCATCGGGAACCTGGAGGACGCGTTCGGGATCGACGACGACGCCTACCAGCACACCTCCTTCGACGCCCTCGACGACGACGAGATCGACGCCTTCACCATCACGCCCGGTTACCGCTCCTTCGTCCAGTCGATGACGACCGAGCGGCGCCGTCGCCCGGCGGCCCTCCGCGACGTGCTCGTGCTGCCGGAGGACATCACCCGACTGACCACCCCGGAGGAGTTCGCGCGCGAGCTCGACCGGCTCGGCCCCGTCGGCAACTCCTCGATCGTCGTCCGCGGCCTGCGTGCGACGCGGACCGAGCAGGGGCGGCACCGGCTGCAGCTCACGGGACCGCTCGCGGGCGACCTCACGCGGGTCTCGGCGCTCGGCGAGTACTACGTCCACCGCTTCGGCGGCGAGGTGACGGGGCACTGGATCTCCGGTGGCGACCTCATCGTGGAGGCGACGGGGTCCGCCGACGACTACTTCTCGATGCTCGTCGAGGGTGCCGAGAGCATCTCGACCGACCTCGTCCAGCCTGCGAGCGAGATCACCCGATCCCTCGCGTCCGGGGCGATGAGCCACGGCGCCCTCGTGGCGACCGCGCACGAGGCGGTCGCGCACGGCACCAACATGGTCGGCGGGATGTCGAACAGTGGCGAGGGCGGCGAACACCTGTCCCGCTACGGCACCATCCGCGGCTCGCGCATCAAGCAGTTCGCCTCCGGGCGCTTCGGTGTCTGGGCCGGTTACCTCGCCGACCCGATGCTGCAGGAGCTCGAGATCAAGATCGGCCAGGGTGCCAAGCCCGGCGAGGGCGGTCAGCTCCCGGCTCCCAAGGTGACGGTGGACATCGCCGCCGCCCGGGGTGGCACACCCGGCATCGAGCTCGTCTCGCCGCCGCCGCACCACGACACCTACTCGATCGAGGACCTCGCGCAGCTCATCCACGACTGCAAGGCGGCTCGGGTCCGCGTCGTCGTCAAGCTCGTCTCCTCCGAGGGCATCGGCACGATCGCCGTCGGCGTCGCCAAGGCCGGTGCCGACGTCATCAACGTGGCCGGCAACACCGGTGGGACCGGCGCAGCCGCCGTGACGAGCCTCAAGTACGCCGGACGCAGCGCCGAGATCGGCATCGCCGAGGTCCACCAGGCCCTCAGCGCGAACGGTCTGCGGTCGAAGGTCACGCTGCGCTGCTCCGGCGCGCACCAGACCGGTCGCGACGTCGTCATCTCCGCCCTGCTCGGCGGCGACAGCTTCGAGTTCGGGACCACCGCGCTCATGATGCTCAAGTGCGTCATGGCGAAGAACTGCAACGTGAAGTGCCCGGCTGGTCTCACGACCAACCCGGAGACCTTCGACGGCGACCCGCGCGCGCTCGCGCAGTACCTCCTGAACATCGCGCACGACGTCCGCGAGCGGCTCGCCATCCTCGGCCTCCGCTCGCTCCGCGAAGCCCGCGGTCGCACCGACCTCCTCCACCTCGTCGACCACCCGGCGGCCGTCGCAGACCTCGACCTGCGGGCCATGCTCGCGGTCGTCCCCGAGGTCGTCGTCACCGACCCCGTGTATCTGGAGAAGGACTTCACGCTCGACGACGCCCTCATCGAGCGTGTGCGCGCCGGCCTGTTCGACGACGGCCGGACGACGCTCGACCTGGGCGCCGAAGACACCGACGGCGGGATCCGACTCGGCAACCGCTGGCGTTCCGTGGGCGGGCAGCTCGCGATCGACCTCGAGCGCATCCTCAACCACGAGCTCGACGACGCCCAGGCGGCGGCGATCCCCTCCGTCGTCACCGACGACCGCGGCCACCGTTCGCTCGCCGCCGACACCGTGACCATCCGCACCGAGCACTCCGCGGGGCAGTCGTACGCGGCGTTCTGCGTCGACGGCCTGTACTGGCGGCACACCGGCACCTGCAACGACGGCGTCGGCAAGAGCGCCTCCGGCGGCACCATCGCGATCCTCTCCCCGGGCGGTGGCAGCTCGGAGGATGGCGGGAACGTCCTCATCGGCAACTTCGCCCTCTTCGGCGCGACCGGCGGCCGCACCTTCGTCCAGGGCGAGGCCGGCGACCGCTTCGCCGTCCGCAACTCGGGCGCCACAGCGGTCGTCGAGGGCGTCGGCGACTACGCCTGCGAATACATGACCAACGGCGCCGTGCTGAACCTCGGCGGTTTCGGGATCGGCTTCGGCAACGGGATGAGCGGTGGCTTCGTCTACCAGTACGACCCGCGGGGCGAACTGCCGAGCAAGGTCAGCGCGGACTCCCTCCTCCTCGGATCGATCACCGAGGGCGAGCAGGCGGCGTTCCACGAGGCCGCCGTGCTCCTGCTGCTGGAGTGGCACGTCGAGGCGACCGGTTCGCCGCTCGCCTCCCGCTTGCTCGCCGAGTGGGAAACGGCCAGGCACCAGTTCGTGTTCGGCATGCCGCGCGCGCTGCTCCTCTACCAGGACAGCGACGCGATCCTCGCGGCCAAGAGCCGCAAGGAACTCCTCGACGAACTCGGCGCGGCCCTCGCGGCGCAGCAGCTCCGCACCTTCAAGCTCGACTACCGCGACCGCCGGCCGGTCCGCGGCGGTCGCGCCCCCGGACTCGGCGAGCCTGCGGCGGACCCGCAGGACGTCTACGCGCTCCTCACGAGCTACACGGTGCTGAAGCTCGCCCAGGAGGTCGCGCTGTCCCGCACACCCGGCGTCGACGACCCGGCGCACCCGCTCGTGCAGGCGAGCGTCCGCACGCTCATCCTCACCGAGGACTTCTTCGTCATGCAGCGGGTGCAGCGGGCGGCTCGAGAGCTGCTCGAACGGTACGACGACGGAGCGCTCGCCGCCATGATCGCCGCGAAGCGACTCCACGACTACACGGAGGCCCTGCGCCTGCGGAACGTGCGGTCGATCGACCACCCGGGCACCACGGGGTGGATCATGCACCAACACGCCAAGAACCGTGCCCGATCCGCAGCGACCGGTGGCACCGAAGCACTCCTTGCATCGGCCGCTCTGGCCGAACTGACCCTGGCGGGTTCCCGATGAGCGCGCCCGAACTGGAGGGGACGATGACCTCGACCCAGGCCCCGGCGGCCAGCACACCGAGCCCGGTGCTCTTCGAGGCGCTCGCCGCGCTCGGCAGCAGCGCCGACGACCCGTTCATCCCGGCGGACGCGCCGTTCAGCCCCGAGCAGCGGGTCTGGCTCGCCGGATTCCTGGCAGGGGTCCGCTCCAGCGCGATCGATGCCACCGACGCCGGTGGCCGCACGCCGCAGCTCGCCCTGCACGTGCTCGTCGGGACGCAGACGGGCACCGCGGAGGCCATCGCGGAGGATCTCGGCCGAGCCGCCTCCGGCTACGGCGTCGCGGTGACGACGATCGGACTCGACGACGTCGAGGTCGACCGGCTCCCGACGATGGGACACGTCGTCGTCATCACCTCCACGTACGGCGAGGGTGAGATGCCCGACAACGCCGAACTGTTCTGGGAGACGCTCCAGGCGAGCACCGCACCACGCCTCGACGGCCTGAAGTTCTCCGTGCTCGCGCTCGGCGACTCCGGATACGACGGGTTCTGCCAGGCGGGCAAGCTCATCGACACGCGTCTGGAGCAGCTCGGTGCGGAACGCATCCTCGCCCGCGTGGACTGCGACGTCGATTACGAGGAGCCCGCCGCGGCGTGGACCACACAGGCCTTGTCGCTCTTCGGCGCCCTCGCCCCGACTGACGCCGATGCCGCACCCGCTCCCGCGCCGGCGGCCAAGCCGGCGAAGAAGCCCGGACGCACGCGCTCACCGTGGACCCGCAAGACGCCGTACGGCGCCACCCTCGCCGTCAACCGTGTCCTGTCCGGGCCCGCCTCGTCGAAGGAGATCCGGCACTACGAGTTCGACCTGGGCGACAGCGGCATCGAGTACGCGGCCGGCGACGCCCTCGGCGTCATGCCGAGCAACGACCCGGCGCTCGTCGACGCCATCATCGCCGAACTGGACGCGACCGCGGACGAGTCGGTCGACGGCTCGACCCTGGCGGACCGGCTCACCCACGGGTTCGAGATCCGCACCCCGTCGAAGGACCTTGTGGCCGAACTCGCCGACCGCGCGCCGGACTCGGAGCTGGCGGGGATCCTCGCGCTCGCCCAGGCGGAGACGCTCGACTCCTGGTTGCGCGACCGCGACATCCTCGACCTCCTGCGCTCCACCGCGGTCCGGTTCGACGCCGCCGCGCTCCTCGACGTGCTGCGTCCGCTCCAGCACCGCGCCTACTCGATCTCGTCCAGTCCGCTGGCGGCCGACGGGCGCGTGCACCTCACCGTCGCGAGCGTCCGGTACGCGGTCGGCGACCGTCTGCACGGCGGCGTCGCGTCGACGCATCTCGCCGACCGGGTCGCGGAGGGCGCGACGAGCGGGATCTTCGTCTCCGCGAACGCGGGCTTCCGGGTGCCGTCGGACGACGACGCGCCGCTCATCATGGTCGGCCCGGGAACCGGGATCGCGCCGTTCCGCTCGTTCCTCCAGGAGCGCCGCGAGCGCGGGGCCGCTGGTCGGAACTGGCTGTTCTTCGGCGACCAGCACCGGGCGCACGACTTCATCTACGAGGACGAACTCGGCGAGCTGCTCACCGGAGGGGTGCTTGATCGTCTGGACCTCGCGTTCTCCCGCGACCAGCGCGAGAAGGTGTACGTCCAGACCCGGATGCGCGAGAACGGCAAGGAGCTCTACGCCTGGCTCGAGGAGGGCGGCCACTTCGCCGTCTGCGGTGACGCCTCACGGATGGCGAAGGACGTCGACCAGGCGCTGCACGAGCTCATCGCCGAACACGGCGGGCGTTCGACGGAGGCCGCAGCCGAGTACGTGCACACGCTGAAGCGCGAGAAGCGCTACATCCGCGACGTGTACTGAGGCGCACCTCGACCGGTCCCTGGGCCTGTCGAAGGGCGCACCTCGACAGGCTCGGCGACCGGTCATCGGTCCCTGAGCCCAGCCCTCGGCCCCTGAGCCCGGCCCTCGGTCCCTGAGCCCAACCACCGGTCCCTGAGCTTGTCGAAGGGCGGTCAGGCGTTCTCGGCGCCGAGCAACGCCGCGGCGGCCCGTGCCTCGTACACGACGTCGTCGAGGTCGTCGCCCGCGACGTTGACGTGGCCGACCTTGCGCCCGGGGCGGGGGTCCTTGCCGTAGTTGTGCACCTTCGCCAGCGGGTGCGCACCGAGGACCTGCGGGTAGCGGTCGTCGAGCGTCCCCTCGGCCGGCCCGCCGAGCACGTTCACCATGACGGTCCAATCGCGGTGGCAGCCCGTCCAGCCGAGGGGAAGGTCGAGGACGGCGCGCAGGTGCTGCTCGAACTGGCTGGTGACGCTGCCGTCCTGCGTCCAGTGCCCGCTGTTGTGCGGACGCATGGCGAGTTCGTTGATGAGCAGGCGGTCGTCGTCGGTCTCGAAGAGTTCGACGGCCAGGACGCCCGTCACCCCGAGCGCGGTCGCGACGGTCACGGCGATCTCCTCCGCGGTGTCGGCGAGCCGGCCCGCCGAGCCGGGCGCCGGAGCGATGACCTCGCTGCACACCCCGCCGAGCTGCACGGTCTCGACGACGCGCCACGGCACCACCTCGCCGGACGGGCGCCGGGCGACGAGCTGGGCGAGCTCGCGCCGGAACGACACCAGCTCCTCGACGAGCAGTGCTCCGCCGTTGGCGTCCTCGGAGAGCGCCGTGAACCAGTCGTCGACCTCGTTCGGTCCGTGGACGACACGGACGCCCTTGCCGTCGTAGCCACCACGCGGCGTCTTCACGACGCCCTTCCCGCCGTGCTCGGCGAGGAAGGCCGCGAGCTCCTCCTGATCGTGCACGCGCGCCCAGTCGGGGACCGGCAGTCCGAGCTCCGTCAGGCGTTCGCGCATGAGCAGTTTGTCCTGGGCGACGGCGAGCGCGTCCGGTCCCGGGTGCACCTGTACACCGGCGTCGACGAGTGCCCGCAGGACGTGCTGCGGCACGTGCTCGTGGTCGAAGGTGATGACGTCGACCGTCTCGGCGAAGGCGAGCACGGTGTCCGCGTCGCGGTAGTCGCCCACCTCGACGGTGGCGAGTCGGGCGGACATGCCCTCCTGCTCGGCGAGCACCCGGATGTCGAGTCCGAGGTTCACGGCCGCGGGCACCATCATCCTGGCCAGCTGACCGCCGCCGATCACTCCGACGCGAATGCTCATGGGTTCACTCCAGCTCTCCGGCGACCGGCCGGCGGGTCTCGTTTCAGCAGGCGGGACGGGCGGATCCGGAGGCGGATCGGCGGGTGCCCCGACTCGAACATCGTACCGGCCGGGCGGGCCGGTCACCGGTCAGCGTTGGACCGGTGGCTGCTGCGTCGGAGCCGGTGCTGCCGGGTACGGCGCGGCGATGCTCTGGTTCTCCGCGACGAGCTCGTGCAAGGCGTTCTGGACGAGGACCGCACCGGGCACGTCCCGCAGGACGACCGGTACCTCGCCACCGCTCGTCACCCGGACGTTGCCGCTGCCGAAGGCGCTCTGCACCCAACTCTTGTGCACCGTGATGCCGTAGCCACGGGCGTGGTAGAGCTCCTGGCGCGTCCGCACGAAGAACCCGCGACGGACGATCAGTCGGCGGGTCGTGATCACGTAACGGACCGACAGCCAGGCGATGAACGGCAGGACGCAGGCGACCAGCACGATCACCCCGCCGCCGATGAGGACGGCCCAGTTCTGCCACTCGAGGTCGAACGAGCCGAAGAAGTACGCACCGGCGCCGCTCACCGCGATGAGCAGGAGCGCGGGGAGCAGGAGCCGCCGGGCATGCGGACGCAGGCGTGCGACCACACGTTCGGTCGCCGCCGCGGGAGGAGCCGGCCTGCCCGGCCCCGTCATACCGGGATCAGCCATACTCCCATTCTTAGCAGTCGCGGGAACCCGCCGCCTGCTCCCACCCCGCCCGTCGGCGATCCCGAGCATCCGTGCATCGGCCGCCCGGCTAGCATGAAGGCGTGAAACCGGCCGACAGCACCGCACCGACGGCGCAGCAGCCCGGCGTCGTCGGGTCGTTCCTCGAGGGGATCGGCATCCTCTTCGGCGGGTTCCGTCTCTGGGGCACCTCGCCGAAGCGCATGCTGCTCGGCATGATCCCCGCCGCGATCGTGGGCGTCGTGTTCATCGCGTTGCTCGTCGTCCTCGGCGTCAACGCCGCCACGATCGTCGACTGGGCGACACCGTTCGCCGACACCTGGGACGAGCCGTACCGCTCGTCCATCAGGGTGGCCGCCGCGGTCGCGTTGGTGGCCGTCGCCGTCGTGGTGATGCTGTACGCCTACGCCGCAGCGACGCTCCTCGTCGGCGACCCCTTCTACGAGCGGATCTGGGCCGACGTCGAACGCACCCTCGGCGACGCTCCTCCGGAGTCGGGTGAGTCCGCGTGGCGCGGCCTCCTCACCGGTGTCACCCGGGCACTCGGCCTGCTCCTGCTCACCATCCCGACGGCGGCCGTCCTCTTCCTCCTCGGCTTCGTCCCGGTGATCGGCCAGACGGTGGTCCCGGTGCTCGGGCTCGCCGTGAGCGGGTGGTTCCTCGCCCTCGAACTGACGGGCTACGCGTTCGACGCGAGGGGGTTGTCGTTGCGGGACCGCCGCCGGACCCTCGCCAGGCGACGCGCCCGCACCCTGGGCTTCGGGATGACGGTCGCGGTCCTCTTCCTCGTGCCGGTCCTGTCCGTGCTGGTCATGCCGGCCGCCGTCTCCGGCGCGACGGTGCTCGCACGCCGGTCCCTCACCGAACAGGCGGGGACGCTCAGCGCACGTGCGTGACGTCGCCGGCCGCCACCGCGACCGGCGCACCGCCGTCGGTCGGTCGGACGACGAGCCGCCCGTCCGCGTCGATCCGCTCGGCCGTGCCGGTCAGGACGTCGCCGCCGGGGAGTTCCACCCGCACCGAGCTGTCCAACGTCACGCATCGCTCGGTGACCGCTGCTCGGAGCCCGCTGGCCTCGGCGTCACCGGACGCCTCCAGGTAGGCGTCGTACAGGGTGCCGAAGGCGCGCAGGTAACCGACGAGGACGGTGTCCGGGTCAGGATCGGCGAGGCCGGCGAGCGCGAGCGAGGTGGACCGGTCGGTCGGCAGTTCCTCGGCACGCTGACGGAGGTTGACTCCGGTCCCGAGGATCACCGCATCCCCGCTCGGCAGTAGCTCGGCGAGGATGCCGGACACCTTCCGGCCGCCGATGAGGACGTCGTTCGGCCACTTCACGTCGGCGGGCACCCCGAGCTCCCGGAGCGATTCCGCGAGCGCTGCACCCGCGAGGAGCGGGAGCCAGCCGTAGGCCTGCAGCGGGAGCGGATCACCCGACGGAGTGACCGGCCGGAGCAGGACCGAGACGGCGAGTGACGTGCCGGGTGGCACCGTCCACACGCGACCGAGGCGACCGCGTCCACCGCGCTGGTCGTCGGTGAGGACGACCGAGCGGTCCGGCCACGCGTCGCCGCCGTCCTCGCGGACGCGTCGGGCGAGTTCGTCGTTGGTGGAGCCGGCGTGGCCGAGGATCTCGAGGCGTGGCACGAGGGCGGCGGTGAGGGGCAGATCCATGGCACAACCCTACTGAGGCCGGTCGTCCGCGCCCGCGTCGCCCACCGGCATGCTTGGACGATGCCGACAACGGATCGGCGCGCCGCTTGTACCCGATCGTCAACGGGTCGGCCGGGGGACCACCGGGTAAGGTGAAAGCGTGACCGACGAAACCACCTCCGGCCCTGACCTGTACACGACGGCCGGGAAGCTCGCCGACCTCAAGAACCGCTATCACGAGGCCGTGACGGCGAGCGGCGAAGCCGCCATCGAGAAGCAGCACAAGAAGGGCAAGCTCACCGCGCGGGAGCGCATCGAGCAGCTGCTCGACCACGGCAGCTTCGTCGAACTCGACGAGTTCGTGCGGCACCGCACGACCGCCTTCGGCATGGACCGCTCACGGCCGTACGGCGATGCCGTCGTCACCGGCACCGGTACCATCCACGGCCGCCAGGTCGCCGTGTACTCGCAGGACTTCACCATCTTCGGCGGTTCGCTCGGCGAGGTCGCCGGCGACAAGATCATCAAGATCATGGACCTCGCCTTGAAGACGGGCGTCCCGATCATCGGCATGCTCGACTCCGGCGGCGCGCGCATCCAGGAGGGCGTCGTCGCGCTCGGCAAGTACGGCGAGATCTTCCGACGCAACACGCAGGCCTCCGGGGTCATCCCGCAGATCTCCATCATCATGGGTCCGGCGGCCGGTGGCGCCGTCTACTCCCCCGCACTCACCGACTTCGTCATCATGGTCGACAAGACCAGCCAGATGTTCGTCACGGGCCCCGACGTCATCAAGACCGTCACGGGCGAGGACGTCGGCATGGAGGAGCTCGGCGGCGGGTACACGCACAACACCCGCTCGGGCGTCGCGCACTACCTCGCGAGCGACGAGCCGGACGCCCTCGACTACGCCCGCACCCTCGTCGGCTTCCTGCCCGACAACAACCTGTCCGAGGCCACGGTCTTCGACGTCGAGGTGGAGCTGGAGACGACGGACGAGGACCGCCGACTCAACACCCTCATCCCCGACTCGCCGAACCAGCCCTACGACGTGAAGACCGTCATCGAGCATGTCGTCGACGACGCCGACTTCCTCGAGGTCCAGCCGCTCTTCGCGCCGAACATCGTCATCGGTTTCGCGCGCGTCGAGGGACGGTCGGTCGGTGTCATCGCCAACCAGCCCTCCCAGATGGCCGGGACGCTGAACATCGAAGCGGGCGAGAAAGCGAGTCGGTTCGTCCGGTTCTGCGACGCGTTCAGCATCCCGATCCTCACCCTGGTCGACGTCCCCGGCTACCTGCCCGGCACCGACCAGGAGTGGACCGGCGTCATCCGCCGCGGCGCGAAGCTCCTCTACGCCTACGCCGAGGCCACGGTGCCCCTGGTCACCGTCATCCTGCGCAAGGCCTACGGCGGCGCCTACATCGTCATGGGCTCGAAGCAGCTCGGGGCCGACATCAACCTCGCCTGGCCCACGGCCGAGATCGCGGTCATGGGCGGGCAGGGTGCCGTCAACATCCTGTACCGCGGCGAGATCAAGCGGGCCGAGGAAGCCGGCGAGGACGTCGCCGCCGTGCGCACGCGCCTCGCGAACGAGTACACCTACAACGTCGCGAGCCCGTTCCTCGCCGCCGAGCGCGGCGAGCTGGACGGCGTCATCGAACCGGCGGCCACGCGGGTCTCGGTCATCAAGGCGCTCCGCGCGCTCCGGACGAAGCGTGCGAGCCTGCCCGCCAAGAAGCACGGGAACATCCCGCTGTGAGCACCGGCGCCGAGCCGAGCACGACCGAGCCGTCGTCGATCGATCTCCGGATCGAGCGCGGTACCCCGACCGATGAGGAGCTCGCGGCACTCACCGCGGTGCTGAGCGTGGCGATCGCCGAACAGGCGCTGCGCGACGCCGACACCGCCCCGGCACCTCGCGTCCCGTCGACGTGGGAGCGGACGAGGCGGAACCTCCGTACGGGGATCACCGTGGGCCCAGGACACTGGCGCGCGTTCACGGGCTGAGCCCTTTCGACGGACGAGCCAGCGGTTGCCCCTCGTGGCGCGCGGCGCTGTCCCCCGTTCGTGTCCTCCATAGTGCCGACTGTCGGGGGTACCCCTGATGGGGGATGATCATTCTCGACAGTTGAGTCTCATCGAGACCACTTCACCAGCTCCTGCTCCATCTAGGGTAAGCGGGCAGGAGTTCGGGGGCGGGTCAGAGCGGTATTCGGGTTACCGCTCTGACCCACGAACGTCACGGAGGGCCAGCATCGGGTGCTGGCCCTCCTTTCGTTCGTCCGGGACCAGGCACTTCGACAGGCTCAGCGACCGGGAGAAGTCCACTCGGACGCGTTCCGGTCCCTGAGCTTGTCGAAGGGCCCACGAGGAAGTTCCCGCTTCGAGGAAGCTCCCGCTTCGATGACCCTCTCCGACCCTCCGAGTGACCCCCTCCGGTCCCTGAGCTTGTCGAAGGGCACACGAGCAGCTTCCCGCTCCACTGCCCCTCTCCCGGTCCCTGAGCAACCCCATCCAGCCTCTGAGCCTGTCGAGGGCACACGAGGAACCTCTCGCCCTGGTGACCCTCCTCCGGTCCCTGAGCCTGTCGAAGGGCCCACGGAGAACCCCGCCAATCCGGCATGCCTCCTCCGGTCCCTGAGCCTGTCGAAGGGCACACGAGCAACTTCCACAGCCGTCCCGACTCAGCATCTGGAATGTCAGTGGTCCGTGGTGGACTGGTTCCATGACCGAGACCACCTCCGCCGCGATCCGCGTGGGCGACGAGTGCGCCGCGCGCCTCGCGGAGTTCTCGGACCACTACGCGGACATCCAGCGTCGGCGTGCTGCTCTGGACGCCGAGGAGGCTCGGCTGCTCGCCCGGTCTGCCGCCTACGCGGACGCCTTCGCCGACGCCACGGTTCCGGCGATCTTCCCGCCCGCGGAACGGCAGGCGCTCTCCCGCCGGTCGACCTGTACGGCGCTCGCGATGGCGACCCGCACGCCCGAGCGGACCGTGCAGCGGGCGACGAACGACGCCGAGCGTCTCGTGAACGACGCACCCGCCGTGCTCGCGTCCCTCGAGGCCGGTCGCATCTCAGCGCGGCACGCGCAGACGATCATCGACCAACTCAGTGACGTGCCGACCGCGGGGCGGGCGGCGTTCCTCGCTGAGGTACTACAGGTTGCGGAGGAGACGACCAACGCGAACCTCCGCAGGCGCGCCCGCATCCTGCGCGAGCGACTCCACCCCGAGTCCATCACCGCCCGAGCGGTCCGCTCCGAGGCTGACCGCCGGGTCGAGTTCGAACCGGCCGCCGACGGCATGGCGTGGGTGCACCTGTTCACCACGGCGCCGATCGCCCAGGGGCTCATCGAGCGCGTCGAGGCCGCGGCAGCAGAGTCGCGCGCAGCTGGCGACACCCGCACCTGCGCCCAGCTGCAGGCAGATGCCCTGGCGGCGCTCGCGCTCACCGGCGTGACCCCGGAAGACGTCATGTCGAGCCCGGTCCTTCCCCACCCGATCGAGGTGCAGGAGCACATCAAGCCGACCGTCCAGATCACGGTCCCGGCGCTCACGATGGCCGGTGTGAGCGATGCCCCGGCGACGCTCGACGGCTACGGACCCATCGACCCGGAGACCGCCGCACGTATCGCCGTGAACGCACCAAGCTTCACCCGGATCCTCGTCCAACCGGAAACCGGCGCGGTCCTTTCCGTCGGCCGCAATCAGTACCGGGTTCCGGCTGACCTGCAACGCGCGGTCCGCCTGCGAGACGGCACCTGTCGGGCACCGGGCTGCGGCAGACGAGCCCGGGCCTGCGATCTCGACCACTCAGTCGCGTGGCAGGACGGCGGGACGACGGATGTCGGGAACCTCGCCTGCCTGTGTCGACATCACCACCGGCTGAAGCACCTAGCCGGGTGGAACCTCGAACACGGAGCCGGCGGCGTCCTCGACTGGACGACACCCGACGGGAAACACCACCGGACCGAACGGGACCCTGCACCGTTCTGACCGCTGCCTGTCCCTGAGCTGCGTCGCACTGAGCTTGTCGACGTGTCGAAGGGGTTCTCGTGGGCACTTCGACAGGCTCAGTGACCGGGAGAAGTGTGCCCGGAACGTCTCGGTCCCTGAGCCTGTCGAAGGGCAGCTGGGTCGTGACACCGCAGTGGCCGGAGGAGGTTCACCGGGAATGCCTCGGTCCCTGAGCCTGTCGAAGGGCAGCTGGGTCGTGACACCGCAGTGGCCGGAGGAGCTCTACCGGGAACGCCTCGGTCCCTGAGCATGTCGAACGTTTCCTCGTGGGCACTTCGACGAGCTCAGTGACCGGGAAAGGTGTGCCCGGAACGATGAGGAGTCCTCGTGGGCACTTCGACAAGCTCAGTGACCGGAAGAGGTGTGCCCGGATGCGTTCCGGTCCCTGACCCTGTCGAAGGGTGTTGCACCGTCGGAGCGGGTCAGCCCTCGTCGGACACGCCGACCGCACCCACGCCGGCACGGGAGCCGTCGCGCGGGATCTCGAGCCAGACGTCGAGTTCCTCGTCGTCGTCGTCCGGACCCGCAGCGACGCCCGGTTCCCGGTGCACCGCACGCAGGCCGACCACGGTCACCGCGACGCGCTCGTCGTCCGGGACGCTCCGCACGATGAGGCGCGTGGCGTGCGAGGCGGCGAGCGCTTCGGCGATCTGCTCGTGGATCGCGTCGAGGACGCCGGCGTGGAGCTCCTCGAGGCCGCCTTCGTCCAGCATGTTCACGATCGCGCCGCGCCGTCGGGCCGCGAGCACTTCGGCACGGACCGGGTCGCTCAAGAGGTGTCGCCCGCGGATCTCGTCGCGGAGACTGGCCTCCAGCGTCCGGCACTCCGTACGATCGGCCACCGACAGCCTGCCGCCGTTGGCGATGATCGTGCGGAGCATCGGAGTCGCCAGGCGGCCCGTCTGACTGAGGCGTCGTCGCCGCTCGTGCACGTGCGCGTACTGCGCCGCCTGCCAGTCGGAGGTCGCATGCTCCGCCTGCGTGAGGCGCTCGGCGTCGTGCTGCGCCCCAGCGATCGATCGGGTGAGCACACTCGCGAGGACGACCCAGATGAGGCTGCCTGTGACACCCATCCCGAGCGCCAGTCCCGGACCCGCCCAGAGGAGCGACTGGACCGTGAGGAAGACGATCCCGATGTAGGCGACCGCCTCCCGCTGCCGGACCACGGTGATCGTCATCAGTGTCCCGATCGACGCGACGTGCCAGGTGGCGTACCCGTTGTTCCGCGTGGGGTCGAGCTGGCTGGTCACGAGCAACGGGACGATGATCGCGGTCGCGAGGTTGATGCTCGCGAGCCACGACGGCATGCGCGTCGTGCCCATCGGCCAGAGACTCAGGACGCTCGCGACGGCGTAGACGAGCATCGCGATGAGGACCGGGACGACGTCGCGGGGTGTCTCGAGCGTCAGCGCCGCACGGAGCAGGTGGTACGCCGAGAACAGGGCGGCGAGGATGACGAGGGCGTACCGCGGTGCCGGGGTCACGAGCCGTGCTCCGGTGACCACTCGATGCGGATCACGGCACCCTCACCCGGACGGGAGATCACCGTCGAGCGTCCGCCGACCGCGGCGACGCGCTCGACGATCGAGACCTTCAGCCCGAGCCGCTCCTCGGCGACCTGCTCGGGGCAGAACCCGACGCCGTCGTCGCCGACGATGACGCAGACGCCGCCGGAGACCGTGCCCTCGATGGACAGGCTCCGCGCAACTCCCGAACCCGCGTGCTCGACGCTGTTGACCATCGCCTGCACCGTCGCCCAGTAGACCGCGTTCGCGACCGTGACGGGCAGGACCCGGCCGGACGCCCCCTCGACCGTTACGGAGAACGGTTCACCGAGCATCGACGCGGCCGCACGCAGCCGTTCGATGAGCTCGGCGAGGCCGGTGACCTCGTCCTCGTTGGTCATCGGCGCTCCAACGCCCTCGAGCTGCTCGATCGCGACCCGCGCCATCATGACGGCGAGCGCCTCCGACTTCGGGGTCAGCGCCCGATCCGCGGCGAGCAGGGAGGCGAGGACGCTGTCGTGGACGATCGAATCGACCTCGACGCGCTCCACCTCCGTGGCGTGCTGCTTGACGGCCGCGTCGTAGGTGGCGAGGGCGGCCGCCCTCGCGATGTCGACCCGACCGGCCAGCACACGGAACAGCCCGACGAGGACGACGATGAGCCCACCGATGATCGTCGCGTACGAAGCGTCGAGCGCACCGATCTCGAAGGACGCCGGCGCGAAGTCGGCGTCGATGACGCGGTTGACGCCGTACATGACCGAGGTCACGACGAGGTACACGATGGCCCCCCGCAACTGCAGCGGGATGCAGGCGAACGCGACGGCGATCGTGCAGAGGTACCAGATCCACGGTTCCTGGTTGATGTCCGCCGACGCCTGCGCGTTCACCGCGGGCCAGATGAGGAGGGCCACGAAGAACACTGCGGCGAAGACGCCGGAGGCGATGCGGTGGTGCCACAGGAAGAAGCAGCAGATGATGGCGCCGAACATCGTCCCGAAGACGAGGGAGACGTAGAGCACGCCGAACCAGCCGGTGATCTGGACGCCCTGCCCGAGCGTGGTGAACGCGGTCTGCAGTCCGAAGACGAGTCCGATGATCGCGACCGAACGGCCGAGGAGGCGTTCGAAGTTCGCGGTGTTCAGCATCCGGCGCTGAACCTGGGCATCTCTCGTGGTCGCGGGGATCGCGGGATGCCTGGTCGGTGCCCGGAAGCTAGGAGACATCCGTCCCGCCTTGATCGAGGCCGGGGAGGATCCCGTCCTCGACCGCTCGGCGGAGCAGGTCGACCTTCGTCGGTGCCGGGCGCCCCACCTCGACGTACTTGACCCGGATGCGGTCGATGTGCTCTCGGGCCGTGGAGTAGGCGATGCCGAGCTGCATGGCGACGGTCTTCAACGGCAGGCCGGACGCGTAGAGGTGCAGGACGTCGCGCTCACGACGGCCCAGCTGCGCCCGCGCGAAGTCGCTGTCGGCGTCGATCGCGCTCGCCCATTCGATGTTGTTCAGCGCCTCGCCACGGGCCACCGTGCCGATGGCGGCGATGACCGTGTCCGTCGGCGACGACTTGGGGATGACACCGGACGCTCCGGCGGCCAGCGCCTCGCGCACCAGTGCGACCCGATCGGCGATGGAGTGGATGAGGACGTGCGCCCCCACCGCCTGCACCGCATGGATGTTCGAGGTCGGCGTGCTGCCGTCGGAGAGCGAGAGGTCGAGCACGACCACGTCTGGCACCACGCCGTTCAACGCGGCGATGCACTCGACGGCGGTCGGGGCACTCGCCACGACCTGATACCCGGCGTGCGCGCACACCGCTTCGATCCCGAGCCTGACGGACTCGTGATCATCAATGATTGCGACGGTCACCACGGCACCATCGTAGCGAGTGACGGACCCGCCGGGCGCGACGGCCTGATCGCGAGTCGCCTCCGTCGGCACGGGCCCGCTCAAGCCGTTCGCGAGAAGCCCGCGACGGCCTCGAGGTGGTGCGTGTTGGGGAAGAGGTCGTAGGCCGCGAGGTGGTCGAGCTCGTAGCCCTGCTCGGCCAGGAGGGCGACGTCGCGGGACAGCGCGATGGGGTCGCAGGCGACGTAGACGATCGAGGCGGGCCGGAGCTCGCCGAGCATGGCGACGATCTCCGCGCCGGCGCCCGAGCGGGGCGGGTCGAGCACGACGGTCGCGGTGGCGTACCGGGACCGCTCGATCCGACTGCCCGTCGCGATCTCCGACCGCAGGAAGGCGTCGACCTTCGCAGTGACGGCCTGTGCGCCAACCCACTCGGACAGGTTCTCGCCCGCGTACTCGGTGGCGCGTTCGTCACTCTCCACGGTCGTGATGCGGGTGGTGGAGCCGAAGCGGTCGCCCACGCCAGCGGCCAGGAGGCCGACGCCGCCGTAGAGGTCGAGGTTCGCGGCGCGCGGATCGAAGCGCGCGTCGTCGATGGCCGCGGACACGGCCTGCTGGAGGGTCGTCGCAGCCTGACGGTGGACCTGCCAGAATCCGTTCGCGTCGACGATGAACTCGCGCTCGCCGACGAGCTCGCGGATCGGGTCTGCCGCGGGACGGACCGGCTTCGGTCCCCCGCGTCGACCGCGCCCGCCACCGCGTCGGCGGTCGCCGCCTCCGGCCTCGTCCGCACGCGTCAGGACGCGGACCGTCCCGGTCGACGAGGCGACGATGTCGATGGAGGTGGTGCCGTGCGGCAGTTCCTCGAGCTTGGCCGCTTCGGCCACCGCTTCGATCGCGAGCGGCAGGTCGTCGACGGGGACGACGTGGTGGGACCTCGAGGCGTAGGGACCGATGTTGCCGTGCTGGTCGACGTGCAGGGAGACCCGCGTCCGCCACCGGGTGCCGTCGGGCGTCTCGCCGTCGATCGCGGCGACCGTGAACTCGGGAGCGACTCCGGCGAACCGTTCGAGGCCTTCCGCGAGGACCTGGTGCTTCAACGCGCGCTGGTGGGCGAGCTCGATGTGTCCGAACTCCGCTCCCCCGGCCCGCTCGCTCGGCTCGCGGTCGACGGAGGCCTCGGCCCAGACGTGCGGACGGCGGTGCTCGGACGGCGTGAGGACCTCCAGGGTCTCCGCCCGCCAGAAGCGCTTCTCGTTCTCGTCGACGATGCGTGCCCGCACGCGCTCACCGGGGAGCGTGTCGGGGACGAAGACCACCCGGCCCTCGTGCCGGGCGACGAAGACACCCCCGTGGGCTACGTTGGTGATGTCCAGTTCCACGGTGCGTGCAGTCGTCGTGCTCATGCGTCGAGCATGTCACACGGGCGGCTGCGGGGAGTCCACCGTCCACTGCAGAAGGAACCGTCATGCGCCTCACGCTCGCCTCCACGTCACCGGCCAGACTCGCCCTGCTGCGGTCGAGTGGCATCGAGCCGATCATCGTCCCGTCGTCGGTCGACGAGGAACAGGCCGTCGACGACGCGACCCTCGCCGCGGGTGCACCGCTCGCCCCCGACGAGGTCGTGGCACTCCTCGCCCGGGCGAAGGCGGAGGCCGCTCTGGCCGTCGTGCGCGAACGCGGCGACGCGGTCGACCTCATCCTCGGCGGGGACTCGGTCTTCGTCCTCGACGGCGTCGTCCACGGCAAGCCGCACACTCCCGAGCGCGCCCGCGAACGCTGGCACGCTCAGCGCGGGAGGACGGGGACCCTGTACTCCGGTCACTGGCTCATCGACTGCACCGGTGCCTCGCCGGTCGGGATCGGTGCGGTCGCGAGCGCCGAGGTGTCGTTCGCCGACGACCTCGACGACGCCGAGATCGACGCCTACATCGCATCGGGCGAGCCCCTGGCGGTGGCGGGGGCGTTCACGATCGACAGTCTGGGCGCCGCCTTCATCACCCGCATCGAGGGCGATCCGTCGACGGTCGTCGGCCTCTCGCTCCCGACCCTGCGGCGTCTCGTCCGCACGTTGGGACACGACTGGCACGAGCTCCGCAACCGGCGCGGCGCCCTCTGACGACCCGGGTCTTGTAGAGGCGGCACGTCGTTCCTGCGGCTTTTTTGTGCGTGTGAGCCAAAGGCTCACCCGGGCCTCCCGGTAGGCTCGTGGACTGTGCCACGTATAACCAAGGTCCTCATCGCCAACCGTGGCGAGATCGCCGTCCGCGTCATCCGAGCCGCGAAGGACAGCGGGATCGCCTCCGTCGCCGTCTACGCCGACCAGGATCGCGACGCCATGCACGCCCGTCTCGCCGACGAGGCCTACGCCCTCGACGGGACGACGAGCGCGGAGACGTACCTGGTCATCGACAAGCTCCTGTCCATCGCCCGACGGTCCGGCGCCGACGCCGTCCACCCGGGCTACGGCTTCCTCGCCGAGAACGCGGACTTCGCGCGCGCCGTCATGGCCGCAGGGCTGATCTGGATCGGCCCGTCGCCCGAGGCCATCGAGCGGCTCGGCGACAAGGTCTCCGCCCGCCACGTGGCCGAGAAGGTGGGCGCTCCGCTCGCCCCCGGCACGCTCAACCCCGTCTCGGGTGCCGAGGAGGTGCTCGACTTCGTCGACATCCATGGCCTGCCCGTCGCCATCAAGGCGGCGTTCGGCGGTGGCGGTCGCGGCCTGAAGGTCGCCCGCGAGCGCGAGGAGGTCGCCGAGCTCTTCGAGTCGGCCACCCGCGAGGCCATCGCAGCGTTCGGCCGGGGCGAGTGCTTCGTCGAGAAGTACCTCGACCAGCCGCGCCATGTCGAGACACAGTGCCTGGCCGACGCGCACGGCAACGTGGTCGTCGTCTCCACCCGCGACTGCTCGCTGCAGCGTCGCCACCAGAAGCTCGTCGAAGAGGCACCGGCACCCTTCCTCACCGACGACCAGGTCACGGAGCTCTACCGCGCGTCGAAGGCGATCCTCAAGGAGGTCGGTTACCTCGGTGCCGGCACCTGCGAGTTCCTCATCGGTAAGGACGGCACCGTCTCCTTCCTCGAGGTCAACACCCGCCTGCAGGTCGAGCACCCGGTCTCCGAGGAGATCACCGGCATCGACCTCGTCCGCGAGCAGTTCCGTCTCGCCGAGGGCGGCGTCCTCGACTACGACGACCCGCAGCCGAGCGGCCACTCCTTCGAGTTCCGCATCAACGGCGAGGACCCGGGACGCGGCTTCCTCCCGCAGCCGGGCCCGATCCACGTCTTCAAGACCTTCGGCGGCCCCGGTGTCCGCCTCGACTCCGGCGTCACGGCCGGCGACACGATCTCGGGGGCGTTCGACTCGCTCCTCGGCAAGATCATCGTCACGGGACGCACCCGCGAGGAGGCGCTTGAGCGCAGCCGTCGCGCGCTCGACGAGTTCGAGGTCGCCGGCCTCCCCACCGTCATCCCCTTCCACCGCAAGATCGTCCGCGACCCCGCGTTCACCGCGGAGGACGGCACCTTCGGTGTCTACACCCGATGGATCGAGACGGAGTTCGTCAACGACATCGAGCCCTGGGACGGATCCATCGATGCGCAGCAGGCACCCGCTGCCCGCTCGACGGTGGTCGTCGAGGTCGGCGGCAAGCGGCTCGAGGTCAGCCTTCCGGGCGGACAGCTGGGGCTGAACGTCGGTGCACCGGTCGCCGCTCCCGCTCCGCACCGCCGCGGTGGTGCAGCGGTGGTCTCTGGTGCGACGGGAGATTCCGTCTCGGCGCCCATGCAGGCGACCATCGTGAAGCTCGCGGTCGCCGAGGGCGATGTCGTCGTCAAGGGCGACCTCGTCGTCGTCCTCGAGGCGATGAAGATGGAACAGCCCATCACGGCGCACAAGGACGGCACGGTCGGCGCGATCGACGCGACGGTCGGTGCCACGGTCTCCTCGGGTCACCAGCTCCTCACCATCAGCTGACCCGACCGGCGCCTTCGGGCGTCGCATCGGACCCGGCGACGATACGCTGAGCAGGTGTCAGCAGCCGACCTCCTCGAAGATGCGTTGGATCGTGTGGCGGACTTCGACGCCGCCGGTGCGATCGCGCTGCTCGAGGCAGAGCCGCACGCGGCGTCCGATCCCCGCGTCCTCGCCCTCCTGTCGTACGCCAGGTTCACCACCGCCGACTTCGCGGGTTGTCGCCGGGACGCGGTGGATGCACTCGCCGCCTCGACGCACTCCGACCGGACGACGCGCCTGCTCGTGCTGGGAGCCGCCGGGCTGGCCCTCGGGTCGGACCGCTCGTCCGGCTCGGAGCTGGAGGGGTGCTTCGCGGAGGCGGACGCCCTCGTCGACGACGGCGGCGACCTCGAACCGACCCTGGCCTGGCTCGTCGGGTACCTGCTCGTCGAGGGTGCCGTCGTCAACGTCCTGATCCACGCGGCCCGGCGCTTCGCCGACGCGTTCGCCGACGACATCGCCGCCACCCCGGGCCGCTTGTACCGGACACTCGTCGACGGGGTCCTCGCTCGGCTGCTCCTCAACGAGGGACGCGTCGCCGAGGCTGAGGCCGCAGCGCTCACGATGTTCGAGCGGGCCGGGAGCGGACCGACCGCCCTGTACGCGGAGGCCGTGCAGTGCCTCGTCGCCGGGAACCGTGCCGAGCAGGGGGCGACCAGGACGCTCGCACGCCGCGTCCGTCAGGCCATCCCCGAACCCACGGGCGCCTTCCAGACGACGTGCTACCTCCTCGTCGGCTACGGTCTCGCCGCCCTCGCGGACGACCACGGAGCCGCAGCCCTCGCGCGGAGCGCCTCGGGGAACGACTTCAGCGGCCTGTCCGTCCAGGACCGGGCCCTCGCGATCGAGCTGCTCGTCTCAAGCGCCTTCCTCGACCGCGACATCGTCGAATCGGAACGCCTCATCGGCTTCATCGCCGCCGACGTCGACCGCAGGGTCCCCGGGCCGGCCATCCTCCGGATGCAGTGCAAGCTCGAACTCCTCCGTGGGCGACCCGCCGAGGCGCTGGCGCTCGCGCGCACGGCGACCACCCGCGCGTTGGTCGACGGCCGCATGCTGGAAGCCGGGATCGGTGAGATCCTCGCGACGCGTGCCCTCATCGCCATGTCCGACCGGACGCAGGCCGTCCGTGAGTTGGCCGCGCTCGCCGAGCAGGCGGTCCGCGGCGGGCACACGGCCGCGACCCGCTCCGCAGCCCGCGAGCTGAAGGCGATCGGTCGACGTCTCGCGCCGGTCGCGGGATCCGGTTGGGACGGACTGTCGCCGCGCGAACGCGAGGTCGCCCTCCTCTCCGCGGAGGGCAACTCGACGGCGGAGATCGCGTCCGTCCTCCAGCTCTCCTCGCGCACGGTCGACGCGCACGTCACCCGGGTGCTCGCCGCGTTCGGGATCGTGTCCCGCCGCCAGCTCCCCTCACGACTCCCGGCCACGCTGCCGTTGACCGCCGTCCCCGTCCCGACCGCGCCGCTGACGCCCCGACAGCGGGATCTCACCGAACTCGTCGCGGACGGCCTGTCGAACGACGAGATCGCGACGGCCCTCGGCATCTCCCGCAAGACCGTGGAGAAGCACCTGAGCGCCGTCTTCCACGCCTGGGGCGTGCGCTCGCGGGTCGCCGTCGCACGCATCGTGCTCGCGAACCGCGATCGGTGAACCCCGGCGCCTCGCCGACGGTTCGACGAGGACGACGCCTATTCGACGATGTGCATGGCGCGCGCCGCGTCGGTGATCGACCCGGTGAGTGACGGGTAGACCGTGAAGGCACGCGCGACCTGGTCGACGTTCAGCCGCTGCTCGACCGCGAGGGCGAGCGGGAAGATGAGCTCGCTGGCCTTCGGGGCGACGATGACCCCGCCGATGACCGTCCCGCTGCCGGTCCGCGCGAACAGCTTGACGAAGCCGTCCTTGATGCCCATCATCTTCGCGCGCGGGTTCTGGGCGAGGGGCAGCTTGTAGATCTCACCCTGGGCGATGCCGTCCTCGATCTGCTTCTGGGTCCAGCCGACGGTCGCGATCTCGGGCTGCGTGAAGATGTTCGCGGCGACGTTGCGGATCTCGGTCGGGTTCACGGCGTCGCCCATCGCGTGCAGCATCGAGGTGCGACCCTGCATCGAGGCGACGGACGCGAGCGGCAGGAAGGTCGTGCAGTCACCGGCGGCGTAGATGTTGGGGACGCTCGTGCGCGCCACCCGGTTCACGCGGATGTGCCCGGAATCGGTCAGCTGCACGCCGGCCTCCTCGAGACCGATCCCGGCGGTGTTCGGCACCGAACCGACCGCCATGAGGCAGTGCGACCCCTCGACGGTGCGACCGTCGGAGAGCGTGGCGACGACACCGTGCTCGGTGCGGGTGACGGAGTCGGCCCGCGACTTGGACAGGACCGTCATGCCGTTGCGCTTGAAGACGTTCTCGATGACCGCCGCCGCATCGGCGTCCTCACCGGGCAGCACCTGGTCGCGGCTCGAGATGAGCGTGACCTTGGAGCCGAGCGCCGTGTAGGCGGAGGCGAACTCGGCGCCGGTGACGCCCGAGCCGACGACGATGAGGTGCTCGGGGACGGAGGTGAGGTTGTAGAGCTGCGTCCAGGTGAGGATGCGCTCGCCGTCCGGCAGCGCGGAGGGCAACTGGCGCGGGCTCGCGCCGACGGAGACGACGACGGTGTCAGCCTCGATGCGGTCGAAGTCGGTGCCGCCGGACAGGTCGGTCGAGACGATGACCTCGTTCGGTCCGTCGAGCCGCCCCTGACCGTTGACGATGCGGACACCGGCACGGATGAGACTCGCCCGCATGTCCTCGGACTGCTGGCGGGCCAATCCGAGCAGTCGCTTGTTGACGGCGGCGAGGTTCACGGCGACCTCGGGACGGCTGGGCTTCCCGGTGGTCTCCGAGCGGACGAAGAACTGCACGCCGAGGTCGGCCGCCTCGCCGATGGCCCCGACCGCGTCGGCCGTGGCGATGAGGCTCTTGGACGGGACGACGTCGGTGATGACAGCCGCTCCGCCGACGCCCGAACGCTCCACGAGCGTGACGTCGGCCCCGAGCTGCGCCCCGGCGAGGGCAGCCTCGTACCCGCCGGGTCCGCCTCCGATGATCGCCACTCGCTGCTTGCGTTCGAACTCGTAGGCCATGCCTCCATTCTCGCGCGCCACCAGGGGCGGGACCAAACCCGTTCGGGCCTGCGGCGGCGGGGATCGTGCGCGGATGAGCGGGGTCGGCACGGTTGGGCGGCGGCCCCGCCCCTGTCTAGAGTGAGAGGATGTCCGAAACCTCTGCGAATCCACTCGATCTGTCCGATGTCGATCCCTTCGAGATCGCCCGCGAAGCCGCCGGCCAGATCGCCGA
The DNA here is from genome assembly GCF_014839505.1 of Plantibacter sp. CFBP 8775. NCBI lineage: Bacteria > Bacillati > Actinomycetota > Actinomycetes > Micrococcales > Microbacteriaceae > Plantibacter > Plantibacter sp. CFBP 8775. The sequence continues at coordinate 409,281 of NZ_JACYNV010000002.1, forward strand.
GAAGACCGGCGTCGAACGCCACGACATCGCGCTCACCCTCGGCAGCGGCTGGGGCAAGGCGGCCGACCTGATCGGCGAGACGACGGCGACGATCCCGGCCTCGGAGATCGTCGGCTTCTCGAAGCCGGCGCTCGAGGGCCACGTGGGCACCCTACGCTCGGTCCTGCTCCCGAGCGGCAAGCGTGCGCTCGTCATCGGCGCCCGGACGCACTACTACGAGAACCACGGTGTCCGCCGTGTCGTGCACAGCGTGCGGACGGCCGCTGCGGCCGGCGCGGGCATCATGGTGCTGACGAACGGCGCAGGCGGCATCAAGGACCACTGGACGCCAGGCACGCCCGTGCTGATCAGCGACCACATCAACCTCACTGCCGACTCGCCGCTCGAAGGTGCGACCTTCATCGACCTCACCGACCTCTACGCCAAGCGGCTGCGGGACATCGCGCACAGCGTCGCTCCGGAGCTCGACGAGGGCGTCTACACGCAGTTCCGCGGACCGCACTACGAGACCCCGGCCGAGGTCCAGATGGCGAAGGCGATCGGTGGCCACATCGTCGGCATGTCGACCGCGCTCGAGGCGATCGCCGCACGCCAGGCCGGCATGGAGGTCCTCGGGATGTCGCTCATCACGAACCTCGCCGCCGGCATCCAGCAGACGCCGCTCAGCCATGCCGAGGTCATCGAGGCCGGCCAGGCGGCCGAGCCGGTGATCAGCAAGCTCCTCGCGCAGATCGTCGCGGCCCTGTGAGCGAGGCGACGAGCCTGCTCGCGATCGCCGAGGCCTGGCTCGCCCAGGATCCCGACGACGAGACCCGGGCCGAACTGGCAGGCCTCGTCGAACGCGCCCGGGTGTCCGACGACGTGGCCGTCGCCGAGCTGCACGACCGCTTCGACACCCGACTGCAGTTCGGCACGGCCGGGCTCCGTGGTCGCATCGAGGCCGGCTCCAACCGGATGAACCGGGTCCTCGTCTCACAGGCCGCGGCCGGACTCGCCGCCTACCTGCTCGAGCAGGCGCCGGAAGGCGTGACGCCGAGCGTCGTCATCGGTTACGACGGCCGGAAGAACTCCGCCGTGTTCGCCAGCGACACCGCCGAGCTGATGGCCGGTGCCGGTGTCCGCGCCATCCTGCTCCCACGGCTCCTGCCGACGCCCGTCCTCGCGTTCGCCGTGCGGTTCTTCGACGCCTCGGCCGGAGTCATGGTGACCGCGAGTCACAATCCGCCCGCCGACAACGGCTACAAGGTGTACCTGGGCGGTGAGCACCACGGGTCCCAGATCGTCTCCCCCGCCGATGCGGCCATCGCCGCCCACATCGGGCGCATCGCCGAGACGGCGCTCGTCCAGGACCTCCCGCGCAGCGACGGGTTCGAGATCGCGGGCGAGGACGTCGTCGACGCCTATGTCGCCGAGACCGCGGCCGTCGCTCCCGCCCCGGCGGGCAGCCAGCTGCGCGTCGTCTACACGGCCATGCACGGCGTGGGTTGGGAGACGACCCGACGCGTCTTCGAGACCGCCGGGTATCCGGCACCGGAACTCGTCACCGAGCAGATCGATCCCGATCCCACCTTCCGGACCGTCAGCTTCCCGAATCCGGAGGAGCCGGGCGCACTCGACCTGTCCTTCGCGACGGCGCGAGCAGTCGGCGCCGACCTCATCATCGCCAACGACCCCGATGCCGACCGCCTGGCGATCGCGATCCCAGACGACGCGGCCCCCTCGGGGTTCCGTCGACTCACCGGCAACGAGGTCGGTCTCCTCCTCGGCTGGCGGGCAGCCCAGGCCGCCAGTGCTGCACTCGACGGCGATGCGGCTCCCGAGGGCACGCTCGCGTGCTCGATCGTCTCCTCCCCCGCCCTGCGCGTCGTCGCCGAGGCGCACGGCCTCGAGTTCCGCGAGACGCTCACCGGGTTCAAGTGGATCTCCCGGACGCCGGGCATGCTCTTCGGCTTCGAGGAGGCCCTCGGCTACCTCGTGAACCCCGGGACCGTGCGCGACAAGGACGGTATCTCGGCCGCCGTCGCGTTCCTCGGTCTCGCGACGGCGTCGGCGCAGGCGGGCGAGAGCGTCGCGGGGCTCCTCGACCAGTTCGCGGACACCTTCGGTTCCTTCGGCAGCGACCAGATCTCCATCCGCTACGCGGAGCTCAGCCGCATCGGCGAGGTCATGTCCGGACTGCGGGCGCTCCCACCGACGGAACTGGCGGGCGCCCGGGTGACCCGGATCGACGACCTCGCCGACGGGTTCGAGGCACTCCCGCCGAGTGACGTCCTGCGCGTCTGGCTCGACGACGGCACCCGGGTCATGATCCGGCCGAGCGGCACCGAACCGAAGCTCAAGGTGTACGTCGACGTCCATTCCGCCGACGGCGACGCCGCCGAGCGGGCGGCGACGGTCACCGCGCGGCTCGCCGCGCTGCGGACGGACCTGACGGCGCTCGTCTCCTAGCTGCTCGACGGGCTGAGCGGCCTGGCGGTGTGCGGCCCGGAGACCGGGCCGCACCGGTCAGCCGATGGCGCGTTCGAGCTTCTCGGTGAGTTCGGCGAGGTCGAAGTAGTTGTCGATGACGACGATGTCGGCGAAGGTCTTGCCGATGCGCTCGACGAGTTCCGGCGAGGTCAGGATCACCTGGGCGTCGGCCGCGGTCGTGCCGAGGCTCTCGATGTCGCCGGCGACGACGTCGGCCTCGAGGTCGAGGCGTTCGAGCGCGCGTTCGGCGTTGAGCTTGAGGATCGCGGAGGAGCCGACCCCCGAACCGCAGACGGCGACGATCTTCATGCCTGGTCTCCGATGCTCAGGGGGGACGCACCGAACACGGCCCGCACCTCGTCGAGCGTCGTGGCCGCTGCGAGCCGCGGGATGGCGGTCTCGTCGTTGAAGACGTTGGCGATCTCCGCCACCCAGCCCACGTGCGACTCGGCGGTGGTGACCGCGAGGCCGAGGACCACTGACACGGGGTCGTTGTGGGGGTGGCCGAACCGGACCGGAGCAGCGAGCGTCGCGACGACGAGGGCGTCCTCGTGGACGTCGGCACCCGGTCGGGCGTGCGCGAGCGCCAGGCCCGGCGCGATCACGACGTACGCGCCGAACTCCTCGACGACGTCGATCATCCGCTGGGTGTACGCGGCATCCGCCGCGTGGGTGTCGGACAGCAGCGCTCCGGCTACGCGGATCGCCTCGCGCCAGTCGCCGGCATCGACGTGGAGCGCGACGCTGGCTTCGGACAGTTCTGGGAGTGGCATCGCTTCAATCAGAGGATCGGTCGACCCGAATGGATCGGAACCATCGTAACGCTCCGAGGCTGGAAGCCTGCCGCGCAGGTGCCGCCCAGGCGGTCGCCGGAGCAGCACCTGCCGGCATCGTCAGTCCTTGTCGTCGTCGTCGAGGAACTCGTCGAACGCCTCCGAGATGCGGTCGGCCAGGGCCTCGCGGATCTCCAGCGGCTGGAACGTCGCGGCGGCGGCGTTCAGCTGGAAGGTCTCCAGGTCGGTGAGGTCGTAGTCGAACGCCTCGGAGAGGAGCGCGAGCTCCTTCGTCAGGCTCGTGTCGCTCATGGTGCGGTTGTCGACGTTGACCGTGACGGCGAAGTCGAGCTGGTAGAGCAGGTCGAACGGGTGGTCCTCGAGTTCCTCGCCCCAGGCCGCGATGGCGCCGGTCTGCAGGTTCGACTGCGGGCTGAGCTCCAACGGGATCTTGCGGTCGCGGACCCACTCGGCGACGGGACCGAGCGTGGCGTAGAGGGACTCGGCGTCGTCGCGCTCGATGAAGATGTCCTCGGCGATGCGGACACCGTGGCCGAGTCGCAACGCGCGGCCGTCGAGCATGGCGCTCCGGATCGACTCGATGCCGTCGGCCTCCCCCGCGTGGACGGTCACCGGGAACAGCTCGGCCGCGAGGTAGTCGAACGCCAGTCGGTGCTTGCTGGCGGGGAAGCCCGCCTCGGCGCCGGCGATGTCGAACCCGACCACGCCGCGCTCGCGATGGCGCACGGCGAGCTCAGCGATCTCGAGCGCGCGGTCGGCATGCCGCATGGCCGTGACGAGCTGGCCGATCTGGATGTCGGAGCCGGAGTGGGCCGCGTCCTTGATGCCGAGCTCGATGCCCTCCTGGACGGCCTCGACGACCGCGTCGAGGCTGAGGCCGCGGGTGAGGTGCTGCTCGGGAGCCCAGCGCACCTCGCCGTAGATGACGCCGTCCGCGGCGAGGTCCTGGACGAACTCGCGTGCGATGCGGACGAGCCCCTCCTCGGTCTGCATGACCGCGGTGCTGAGGTCGAAGGTCTTCAGGTACTCGACGAGCGAGCCGGCGTTGCACTGCGTGTAGAACCAGTCGGCCAGGCCGTCGGGGTCCGACACGGGGACGTCGACACCGTTCGCTTCGCCCAGCTCGATGATCGTGGCGGGCCGCACACCACCGTCGAGGTGGTCGTGGAGCGAGATCTTCGGGAGCGCGCGGAGGTCGACGCCGGAGAGGGGGGATTCGTCTGCAGAGGTCACGGGGTTCACTGTACCGCTCACGCTCACCGCGCGACATGGCCTGTCCTCGCCGGTTCGCCCGTGTGGCTGTCCGGCACACGCCGCGATGACCACACGGGGCGAATGTGTAGCGATCAGGGGCGCCAGCCTCGGCCGCGGAGACGGACGGCGAGTCGATCCAGCAGGTCGGCGCCGTCACGCAAATCGTCATCCGTGACACGCATGATGTGCCATCCAGCAGCTTCGAGGTCGTCGATCCGACGAATGTCGATGCGCCACTGGGTGCGGTTCGTCCGGTGATGGTCGCCCTCGTATTCGAGAGCGAGCTGCTGGGTCGGGAACGCGAGGTCCAGACGCACCCGCCGTCCGCCGGGCCGGAGCGTCAACTCATGATTCGGCGACGGAAACGGGAACGGGTACTCACTCAGCACGATGAGCACTCTGAGCATGGACTCGCGGTGCGATTGGGAACGGTCCGACAGCAGTGGAAGCGCTGCACGAAGGGAGCGGACACCGGCGCGCGTCACGTCGACGGCATCCTCGAGTTCTCGCCTGGTGCACAGCGGGTCCTGGAACCACAACAACCGGTCGCCCACGGCGACGAGCCCCGGGACATCGATCAGATTCGCCAGATCGCACCAGGTGCGAGCGGGGGTCGTCACCGGCAATCCGAAACGCACGGCCATCTCCGTCTCGGACAGCACCGACCGGTGTCCGATGACTCCTACCCCACGTCTCGCCCTGCCCGGTGGCGGGGTCGTCACGTGCAGCGACGGCGGCCGTGTTCCGTCGGGCAACGGTAGCCCCCAGACCGATGCAGCCGTGTGATGGCTGAAGACGGACCCGAGCGGCAGCTTGGGCAGGTACGCTCGCGCCAGCTGAACGGGATCCTCTGCATCGAACCCACTCGCGGCCAGCCGGACCCCGCGAAACGGGGCGGCCAGTTCAGGATTGCGGAGTTGCGCTCGAGTGACTCCGTGCTGCATCGCCGCCGCTGTCGAGAGCGCGCCGGCGGCAGTAGGCGGGAGCGGTTTCCGAAAGGCCATCCCCCGAGTTTCGACGCCGGTCCCGCCCCGCGCGTCACTCCGACCGACTGATGGGCACGCGCCAGCCGGCGGGGTCGCTGTGGAGCAGGGTCAGCGGGTATCCATTCGCCCCGTGTGGCGGTCCAAAGCAGAATTGGACAACCACACGGGGCGAACGGGCGGCCGTCAGGCCTCGATGCGGGCCCGGACGATGGGGCCGCGCGGCGGAGCCGTGTCCTCGATCGTGTAGGCGCCGTCGAGGGCCTCGAGCGCCCGCGGGAAGCGTGCCGCATCGTCGGCACTCAGCGTGAAGAGCGGCTGTCCGGCCCGGACCTCGTCGCCCGGCTTCGCGTGCAGGTCGATGCCCGCCGCGTGGATGACCGGGTCCTGCTGCCTGGCCCGACCGGCACCGAGGCGCCATGCCGCGATGCCGAACGGCAGTGCCTCCTGCGTCGCCAGCACGCCGTCGCGCGAAGCCGTGACGACGTGGGTCTCCTTGGCGACCGGCAGCGGTGCGTCCGGGTCGCCGTCCTGTGCGCGGATCATGCGCTTCCAGACGTCCATGGCCCGACCGTCCGCGAGGGCGCCCTCGACGTCAGCGTCCGGCTGCCCGGCGAGGGTCAGCATCTCCCGCGCGAGGGCGAGCGTCAGCTCGACGACGTCCGCCGGACCGCCACCCGCGAGGACCTCGACGGACTCGCGGACCTCGTTCGCGTTGCCGATCGCGAGGCCGAGCGGGACGTTCATGTCCGTCAACAGTGCTGTCGTCGCCACACCGGCGTCCGTCCCGAGCGCGACCATCGTGCGCGCCAGTTCCTCGGCACGCTCGTAGTCCTGCATGAAGGCGCCGGAGCCGAACTTGACGTCGAGGACGAGCGCACCAGTGCCTTCGGCGATCTTCTTCGACATGATGCTCGACGCGATGAGCGGGATCGCCTCGACCGTGCCCGTCGTGTCGCGCAGGGCATACAGACGCTTGTCGGCCGGGGCGAGACCGGAGCCGGCGGCGCAGATGACCGCGCCGACGTCCGCCAGCTGCGCCATCATCTCGTCGTTCGTCAACGCCGCACGCCAGCCGGGGATGCTCTCGAGCTTGTCGAGCGTCCCACCCGTGTGCCCGAGCCCGCGGCCAGACAGCTGCGGCACCGCGACGCCGAAGACGGCGACGAGCGGGGCGAGCGGCAGGGTGATCTTGTCGCCGACGCCGCCGGTCGAGTGCTTGTCAGAGGTCGGCTTGTCGAGCGACGCGAAACTCATCCGCTCGCCACTCGCGATCATCGCCATCGTGAGGTCGCGGATCTCGCGCCGCTCCATGCCGTTCAGCAGGATCGCCATCGCCAGCGCCGACATCTGCTCGTCGGCGACGTAGCCGCGGGTGAAGGCGTCGATCAGCCAGTCGATCTGCGGCGTCGACAGCTCTCCGCGGTCGCGCTTCGTGCGGATGAGGTCGACGACGTCGAATGCTTCTACGGAACTCATGCGTGGTACTCCTCGAGTTGACGTGGTCCGAAGGCGTCCGGCAGGACCTCGTCGATGGTGCGGATGCCGGAGACGGTGTCGAGCAGCATGCCCGCCGTCGAGTGCTCGTACAGCAGCTGTCGGCATCGGCCGCACGGCATGAGGCGTTCGCCCTTGCCGTCGACGCAGGCGAACGCCACGAGGCGTCCTCCGCCCGACATATGGAGGGCGGAGACGAGCGCGCACTCCGCGCACAGTGTCAGGCCGTAGCTGGCGTTCTCGACGTTGCAGCCGGAGATGATCCGGCCGTCGTCGACGAGGGCAGCCGCGCCGACCGGGAACCGGCTGTAGGGCACGTAGGCGTGACCCATCGCCTCCCGGGCCGCGGTGTGCAGCGCCTCCCAGTCGACGTGTGGCGTGGTCGTCGTGTCGCTCACGGTCAGCCCTTCACGTAGGGCTTGCCGGCGGCTGCCGGTCCGCGGGAGATGCCGACGAGTCCGGCGACTGCGAAGATCGTCACCACGTACGGCAGCATGAGCATGAACGCGCTCGGCACCGGGGAGCCGATGGCACTCAACGCGAACTGCAGGTTCTGCGTGAAGCCGAACAGCAGCGCGGCGAGCGTCGCCTTGAGCGGGTCCCAGCGTCCGAAGATGACCGCTGCGAGCGCGATGTAGCCGGCACCCGCCGTCATCTCCTTGTTGAACGCACCGACCGAGCCGAGGGTGAAGTACGCCCCACCGAGGCCGACGATCGCGCCCGCGAGCGCGACGTTCCAGAACCGCGTCCGGTTCACGTTGATGCCGACGGTGTCGGCCGCCTGCGGGTGCTCACCCACGGCGCGGAGGCGGAGGCCCCAGCGCGTGTAGAACAGGCAGAAGAAGACCACGGCCACGGCGATGTACATCAGGTAGATGATGATCGTCTGGCGGAACAGCACAGGCCCGATGAGCGGGATCTCGCTGAGGATCGGGATGTTGATCCGGGGGAACTTCGGCGGGCTGTTGAAGAGCGCCTCGTTCTTCGTGAGCACCTGCGAGTACAGGAAGCTCGTGAGTCCGACGACGAGGACGTTGAGCACCACACCGACGATGACCTGGTCGACGAGGTACTTGATCGAGAACGCCGCGAGCAGGAAGCTCACGAGCGTGCCGGCGATCATCGCCGCGACGAGCCCGAGGAAGGCGTTCCCCGTCACCGAGGCGACGAAGGCGGACGAGAACGCGCCGGCGAGCAGCTGGCCCTCGATCGCGATGTTCACGACGCCGACCCGCTCGGAGATGACGCCGCCGAGCGCACCGAAGATGAGCGGGACGCTCAGGGCGACCGTGCCGAGCAGGAGCCCGGTGATCGGGATCGCCTTGCCCGCGGCGGCCCACGACAGGAACCCGACCATGAACAGCACACCGAACACTGTGATGAGCCAGAGCGGGACCTTCTTGCCCGTCGTGACGAGGTACGCGCTCAGTGCCGCGATGGCGGCCAGGAGGATCGTGACGACGATGCCGGTGACCGTGGACGGGAGCACGACCGTCGGCAGCTGGATGACGTCGCCGTCGCTGGAGAGCCGGAACGTGCTGTTGCCGTCGCGGTGCCAGATGACGAACAACAGGAACGCGATGACGGTGAAGATCCCGAACGCGATCGGGGCCTTCCAGCTCCGGACGACGACCGTCTCGAGGACGATCGGGGCGTCGGGAGCCGGCTGCGGCGTCTGCTTGTCGAGCGTGAATCCACTCATGCGGACACCTCCTTCTTGGCGGAGCGACGCGTTCGGCGCGTCGAACCGTCGGGCTTCGGCAGGAAGAAGATCGCCCGCACGAGCGGCGGAGCCGCGATGAACAGCACGATGAGTGCCTGGAGGACGAGCACGATGTCGATCGGCACGTTGACGCCCTGGGTGGCCTGCATGGAGTACCCACCGGCCTTGAGCGCACCGAACAGGATGCCGGCGATGAGGATGCCGCCCGGCCGGCTGCGTCCGAGGAGCGCGACGGTGATGGCGTCGAAGCCGATGCCGGCGTCGATGCCGTTGTCGAACCCGGAGGTCACCGTTCCGAGCACCTGCGAGACGCCGGCGAGACCGATCAGTCCACCGGAGAGCAGCATGGCGTACACGTAGGTGTTCTTCACGTCGATACCCGCGACGCGCGCTGCGTTCGGGTTCTCACCGACCGCGCGGAAGCGGAAGCCGATCGACGAACGACTGAACAACCACCACACGAACACGACCGCGAGGATCGCGATGAGGAAACCGGCGTGCAGGTTGTAGCGGTCACCGAGGAGCTTGGGCAGGACGGCGTTCTCCGCCATCGCCGCGCTCTTCGGCACGTTCGACCCGGGAGCCTGCAACAGCCCCTGCGTGGAGAGCATGAAGGTGATGAGGTAGAACGCGACGTAGTTGAGCATGATCGTGATGATCACCTCGTGCGCGCCGGTGCGGGCCTTCAGGATGCCGACGATGCCGCCCCAGAACGCGCCACCGATGATGCCGGCGGCGATCGCGACGAGCAGGTGCACCACGGGCGGGAGGTCGAGCGTGAAGCCGACCCATCCGGCGCAGGCGGCGGCGATGAGCATCTGACCGCGTCCACCGATGTTGAACATGCCGACCCGGAACGCCAGGCCGACACCGAGTCCGGCGAGGATCAGCGGGGTCGCGAAGGTCAGCGTCTCCGTCAACGGGCGGATGCCGTTCAGGAAGTCGGGGCGCTTGAAGTTGTAGATCGACCCCTGGAAGAGCGCGCCGTACGCACCGGTCGCCGACTGCCAGACCGCCGCGATCGTGTCGCCCGGGCGCGCGAAGAAGTACCCGGCGGCGGTGTGGACCTTCGGATCGGTCAGCGCGATGAGGATCGCACCGACGACCATCGCCAGGACGACGGCGAGGATCGAGATGACGATGCTCGAGTTGAGGATCTCGGCGAGCACCTTGTTCGAGCGCGGCTGGGTCGTGTCGGGCTTCGCCTCACCCGGTGCCACCGGCTGGACCGTTCCGGGCGGGGTGTGGGACGTCTCGCTCATGCTGCTGCTCCTGCCGGGAGTTCTCCGGCCATCATGAGGCCGAGGACCTCTCTGGGGGTCGATGCCGGGACGATCCCGACGATGCCGCCGCGGTACATGACGGCGATGCGGTCGGCGAGCGCGACGACCTCGTCGAGCTCGGTCGACACGACGATGACGGGGATGCCGGCGTCGCGCGTGGCGACGATGCGCTTGTGCACGAACTCGATCGAGCCGACGTCGATCCCGCGGGTCGGCTGTGCGGCGACGAACAGCCGCAGCTCACGGCTGAGCTCACGGGCGAGGACGACCTTCTGCTGGTTGCCGCCCGACAGGGAGCCTGCCGGCGACTCGATGCCCTGCGACCGGACGTCGAACTCCTGCGACTTCTCGCGTGCGAACTCGTCGCGGAATCCGCGCTGGACGTTGCCGCCCTTCACGAAGGGTGCACCCGTCGATCGGTCCAGCATGAGGTTCTCGGCGATGGTGAACTGTTTGACGAGCCCGTCCTCGGATCGGTCCTCCGGCACGAACCCGACGCCGGCGTCGAGCACCTTGCGCGGGGTGGACCCGACGAGTTCGACACCGTCGAGCTTGATGCTGCCCTTGGTGTGCGGCTGCAGCCCGAGGATCGCCTCGGTGAGCTCGGTCTGCCCGTTCCCCTGGACGCCGGCGATGGCGAGCACCTCGCCCTCGCGCACCTCGAAGCTGACGCCGTTGACGACGAGCTGGCCGAGGTGGTCGACGACGGACAGGTCGTGCACGGTGAAGGTGGTGTCGCCGAGGTTCGGCGCCTCCTTGTGGACCGTGAGTTCGACGGGACGCCCGACCATGAGGGACGCCAGCTCGGCGTTCGTCGCGGTGGGCGAGGCCTCGCCGACGACCTTGCCGAGCCGGATGACGGTGATGCGGTCGGCGACTTCGCGGACCTCGCGCAGCTTGTGGGTGATGAAGACGATGGACGTGCCCTCGTCCTTCAACTGCTTCATGATCGCCATGAGCTCGTCCGTCTCCTGCGGGGTGAGCACGGCGGTGGGCTCGTCGAAGACGAGGACGTTGGCGTTGCGGGAGAGCGCCTTGACGATCTCGACGCGCTGCTGCACTCCGACCGGGAGGTCGCCGACGATGGCGTCCGGGTCGAGGCTGAAGCCGAACCGCTCGGAGATGTCGATGACGAGCTTGCGGGCCGCTGCGACGTCGAGGCGGCCACCGCCCTTGGTCTGCTCGTGGCCGAGCATGACGTTCTCGGCGACGGTGAAGACGGGGATGAGCATGAAGTGCTGGTGCACCATGCCGATGCCGGCGCCCATGGCGTCGCCGGGGCCCTGGAAGTGTTGGACGACGTCGTCCAGGAGGATCTCGCCCTCGTCGGCCTGATAGAGGCCGTACAGGACGTTCATGAGGGTGGATTTGCCTGCACCGTTCTCGCCGAGGAGACAGTGGATCTCCCCCGGTTCGACGGTGAGGTCGATGTGGTCGTTGGCGGTGAGTGCACCGAACCGTTTGGTGATGCCGCGGAGCTCGAGCTTCATGGGTCCCAATCTAGTCACGTGTCGAAGGTCGGCACAGGCGGTCGGGATCGCCGTCCGACCGTGCCGCGAACAAAGCGGGGGGAGGCCGCAGATCGCGGCCTCCCCCCGGAGTCCCGGGCGAGGGCCCGGGTGAAGAGGGACTACTTGACGGGCGAGGAGACCGAGGTCGCCTTGATGGAACCGTCGATGATGCCCTTCTTGATGGTCTCGAGCTCGTCGGCCAGGGTCGGGGAGACCTTGGACTCGAAGTCGTGGAACGGCGCGAGGCCGACGCCCTCGTTTTCGAGGGTGCCGATGTACGCGGCGGCGTCGAACTTGCCGCCGCCGGCCTCGGTCACGGTGTCGGCGACGCCGGCCTTCATGCCCTTGAGGATGGAGGTGAGGAACAGGCCCTTGTTCTCGGCGTTCGTCTCGTACAGGTCGGCGTCGACACCGATCATGGCGATGTCCTTACCGGTCTCCTGGATCTCGGCGATCGCGCTCAGGAAGATCGGGCCACCGACCGGAAGGAGCACGTCGGCGTTCTGGTCGATGAGCGTGCGGGCGAGCTGCTTGGCGGTGTCGTTCGCCTCGAAGCCACCGGTGAAGGAACCGGTCTGAGCGGCGACGTCCCAACCGACGACCTGGACGCTCTTGCCCTTCTGCTCGTTGTAGTACGCGACGCCCTCGGCGAAGCCGTCCATGAAGATCTGGACGGACGGGAAGGGCTGGCCACCGAAGGTACCGACGACGCCGGTCTTCGAGTAGTCGGCCGCCGCGTAGCCCGCGAGGAACGCGGCCTGGACGGTGTCGAACAGGATCGGCTTGATGTTCGGGGCGTCGACCTTGCCGTCGAAGTCGTTGTCGGCCGCGTCGTCGATGATCGCGTAGTCGACGTCCGGGTTCGCGAGTGCTGCGTCGACCGTGTCGGCGGAGAGGGCGAAGCCGACGCTGACGATGAGCGAGCAGCCCTGGTCGGCCAGGCTCTGCAGGTTCGGCTTGTAGTCGTCGGCCTTGTCGGACTGGACGGTGATGGGCTCGACGCCGAGCTCCTTCGCCGCCTCGGTCAGACCCTCGTAGCCGAGCTGGTTGAACGACTTGTCGGTGAACCCACCGGCGTCGGAGACCATGCACGGGAGGAAGTCGGATGCGGCACCGGTCGAGCCGCCGTCGCCGGTGCTGGGAGCCGATGCGCAGCCGGCGAGCAGTGCCATGAGACCGACGCCGGCGATTGCGCCCGCAGCGGCCTTCCGAGTTGAGATTGCCAAGGTAGCCTCCAAGATGCAGCCCCGCGGGTCACGGGGCGTATGGGGTTACGTTACCCAATGCGACGACTGCCGAACGGACGATCCCGGCTTCGCGACCGAAGCGTTACAGAACGGTGGCACCGGCGTCATGCGCCGGAAACACGGCAATGCGCAGACGCGCATCGGGGCTGGTCGTCGCTGCGCAGGTGAGCAGGCCGAGCCGCCCGTCTGCCCGGCTTGCGCTCCGGGTGCCTGTGGTTCCCGCCTGGGCACCGAGCGCTGCTCGGTGCCCAGGCCGAACCGACCGGGGTCCCGGTCAGCGGCGGTCCAGCGTCAGGGTGTCGCCGGCCCAGCGCCGACGGAGCCACCGGTCGTGGCTCGCGATGACGACCGCCCCCGGGTAGTCGCCGAGGGCGTCCTCGAGCTCCGTCGCAAGCGCGAGCGACAGGTGGTTCGTCGGCTCGTCCAGGAGGAACAGGTGCGGAGGCCTCGCGATGATCAGCGCCAGGGCCAGACGGCGCTGCTGCCCGACGGAGAGCTGGCCGATCGGACGGTCGAGGTCGCGAAGTGCCAGGAGCCCGAGACCCGCGAGCGGGGTGCGCGCTGCACGCGCCTCGCCGAGCGTCCGGTCGTAGACCTCCCGAGGTGATCGCTCCGTGTCCGGGAACGCGACGTCCTGCTCGAGGAGCCCCACGCGGAGCCCCTTCCGCCGGAGGAGCGTCCCCGCATCGAGGCGCAGCGACCCGGCGAGGACCGCCAGGAGCGTCGACTTCCCCGAACCGTTCGCCCCGGTGACCAGCACCCGCGACCGGGGTTCCAGCTGCAGGCGTTCGAGGTGCAGCCGGCCATCGACGCGGGCGTCGGCGAGGTCGAGCAGCTGCTCCCCCTCGTCGAGGACCGTCGAGCCGCTCGGGATCCCAGCGAACGAGAGTTGGCGAGGCGGGCGCCGCACCTGCTCGCGCTCGAGGACCTCGAGTCGGAGCTGCGCGTTCCGCACCCGCCGACTGATCTGCTGCTCGACGCGGTCGCCGCGCATGCCGAACGCCATCCGGTTGTTGTCGCGGATGCCCCGATCGTGGTTGATCCGCGGGGCCACGTCGTGCACCGCGGACGCGAGCCGTCGCAGCTCGGCCTGCTCCTCCTCGTAACGCGTCGACCACCGGTCGAGTTCCGCTGCCTTCCAGCCGAGGTACTCACTGAACGGCCCGCCGAACTCCACGACGGGTGATGCCTCGCCGACGGGGACCGGGCGGGACGGATCGATGTCGACGAGCCCCGTCGCCACCTCGTCGAGGAAGGCGCGGTCGTGGCTCGCGAAGAGCACCGGACCCGGCCACTCCGACAGGTGGCCGCGGAGGAAGGCGACCGCCTCGTCGTCCAGATGGTTGGTCGGCTCGTCGAGCAGCAGCGCGGTCGGTCTGGCGACGAGGAGCGCGGCGAGGGCGAAGCGGGATCGCTGTCCCCCGCTCACCCCACCGAGTCGTCGCGACCGTTCGATCGCGGCGATGCCGAGGCCGTCGACGACCGCGTCCAACCGGGCGTCCGCCGTCCAGACGTCGGCGCGTTCCGCCGCATCGAGCGCGGCGGCGTACCGCTGCTCGGCGGAACCATCACCGGCGGAACCCGTCTCACCGAGTGCCGCCGCCGACGTCTCGAGCTCCTGCTCGACGGCCCGAACCTCGCCGAGCGCCTGCTCCAGCAGCTCGCCGACCGTCGTGTCGTCCGGAAGTTCGAGTTCCTGCATGAGGATGCCGGTGCGAACCGGGCGGACGGCCTCGCCGTCGTCCGGCTCGTCGATCCCGGCGAGGATGCGCAGCAGCGTGGACTTCCCCGCGCCGTTCTCGCCGATCAGGCCGAGACGGTCCCCGGCCGACACGACGAGGTCGAAGTCGCGCAACACGACGCGGTCGCCGTAGGAGCGGGTGACGCCGTCCGCGCGGAGCTGCTGGATGTCGATGGATCGCCCGAAGGTCGATGCGGCGCGACGGTGGACTGGTGTTGCGTGGGTCATGGGTGCTCGCATGGAGGCCCCTTTCGAGATGGGGCACGCCGCGTACGGTCGTCGTCCGACACGTCAGGAGCGAGCGCTGGGCTCGAACTCCTGGGCGGACCTGGAAGCGTCTGGCGTACCTCGATGGATTCCCGCCGGGCGCATCACGTTCGTGATGGTCTGCCGCAGGCGCGGGACGTCGATTCGCTCAGTTCTTCACAGTGATCTCAGGCTATCCGTCGGTTGTCGACCGCCGCAAGCCCTTCGCGTCACCGGTCCCGATTAGGCTGGTCGTCATGCGTGCTCCGTCGGTCCCCTCGCCCGCGCGGCGTCGCCGTACGCATCGATCGGCCGCGGCCGCGCTGCTCACCGCGCTCGGCATCGGTGCGCTCGTCGCGCTCGGCGCACTGCCGACCACGCCGACGACCGCGGCCGCTGCGAGCTCGCAGTTGAGCCGGACGCAGACGACGCCGACGCCCACCCCGAGTCCCTCGCCGACCACGCCCTCGACGGCGACCCCGAAACCGACGAAGCCGACGACGCCGGCTCCCAGCAAGCCTGCCCAGCCGACACCGCCCACGGTCCGCGGTACGGACTTCGACCCGGGCGAGATCATCAGCGACGAGAACTTCTACGACGCGAACGCCATGAGCGAGGCGGACGTCCAGGCGTTCTTCGCCTCCCAGCCCTGTACCCCGAAGGACGGCGTGCCGTGCCTGGCGGACTTCCGTGCCAGCACCGAGTCCGTCCCGGCTGCCGAGCCCGGACACTGCGAGGCCTACCGCGGCGCCGTGAACGAGTCGGCGGCGAGGATCGTCGCGAAGGTCGCGCACGCGTGCGGGATCAACCCCAAGGTGCTGCTCGTCCTCATGCAGAAGGAGCAGTCGCTCATCACCGGCCCGAGCGAGTACGGCTACGCGCGCGCCA
The DNA here is from genome assembly GCF_014839505.1 of Plantibacter sp. CFBP 8775. Lineage (NCBI taxonomy): Bacteria > Bacillati > Actinomycetota > Actinomycetes > Micrococcales > Microbacteriaceae > Plantibacter > Plantibacter sp. CFBP 8775. The sequence goes on from NZ_JACYNV010000002.1 coordinate 424,917, forward strand.
TGGGTTGGGGCTGCCCCGACACCGGCCCGAACTTCAGCGCGAGCTGCGACGCGGACTACTTCGGGTTCCAGAACCAGGTCTACCGTTCCGCATGGCAGTTCCGGCAGTACACGCTGTACCCGCTCAACGTGCCGGGTGAGTCCTACCAGCGGGCGTACCACCTGGGATCGGTCTACATCCAGTACAGCCCCGATGCGGCCTGCGGCGGCACCCAGGTCGACATCCGCAACCAGGCGACGGCCAACCTCTACCTCTACACGCCGTACCAACCGAACGCTGCAGCCCTCGCGAACGTCTCGGGCACTGGCGACGCCTGCAGCGCCTACGGCAACCGCAACTTCTGGCGGCTCTACACGGAGTGGTTCGGCCCCGCGGTCTGATCGCCCGGTTCGTTCGCCCGAAGACGGGCGAACGAACGGGTCACTCGCCGATGAGGAGTGACACCCGGTCGTCGAGGTATGCGTCGAGCGGGGTGAGCCCGAGGTCGTGCCCGGCCCAGCGGAGCATGACCGTATCGTCGACGAGTCGCAGCGGACCCGACCCCTCCCGGAGTGACCCCTCGTCCAGCGCGAGCTCGACGACCTCGAAGTTCACGACGTCGCCCTCGGCGAACGGACCGCGATGGGCCGCCTGCTGCGCGATCCGACGGTGCTCGACCTCCGAGGAGCGGTGGTTGAACCACTTCGGCTCCACGGCCCGGGTGGACTCGGCGGCGGTGAAGAGGCGACCGTCGGCCGAGAGCAGGACGACCCCGAGGCGCCACGCCCGGCCGATCGGCCGCAGCGCGGGTGCCCGCTTCACGAGCGGGAGCCCGCGGGGTGTGTACACCTCTGCCAGGGCCTCGTCACGCACACCTGCGGCTTGGAGACGCGCGCCCGCCTGCAGGAGCAGCTCGCGCAGCGCGGTCACCGTCGGTCGCCGATCAGAGGACGTCGTCGCGACCGGACAGTTTGAGGGCGTCCACGACGCTCTTCACCCGCTGCGCGTTGGCGCTCGTGGTGACGAGCAGGGCGTCCGGGGTGTCGACGACGACGATGTCCTGCACGCCGATGAGGCTGATGACCCGACCGGTCTGGCTGACGACGATGCCGCTGGAGGCGTCCGACAACACCCGCGCGTTCTCGCCGAGGATGGCGAGGTCGGACTTGCGCCCACCGGAGTTGAGCTTGGCGAGCGAGGCGAAGTCCCCCACGTCGTCCCAGTCGAAGTGCGCCGGCACGACGGCCATGCGACCGGCAGCCGCGGCGGGCTCCGCCACGGAGTAGTCGATCGCGATCTTCTCGAGCGCCGGCCAGACGCGGTCGACGACCGGTCCGCGGGCCGCCGCGTCGTCCCAGACCTCGGCGAGTTCGAGGAGGCCCGCCAGGAGTTCGGGCTTCTGCCGACCGATCTCCTCGAGGAGGACGTCGGCCCGCGAGATGAACATCCCGGCGTTCCAGAGGTGCTCGCCGCTCGAGACGTACCGCTTGGCCGTGGCGAGGTCGGGCTTCTCGACGAAGGAGTCGACCAGCATGACCCCTTCGGCCCCGCGGATGCCGAGGTCGCGGGCGCTCTTGATGTAGCCGAAGCCGATGGCGGGCTCCGTGGGCTGGATGCCGATCGTGACGATGTAGCGCTCCTCGGCAGCCGTGACAGCCTGGGCGACGGCGGCGCGGAACAGGCGGTCGCCGCGGATCACGTGGTCGGCGGCGAACGAGCCGACGATGACGTCGGGTTCGCGACGGACGAGGATCGCTGCGGCGAGCCCGATCGCGGCGGTCGAGTCGCGCGGCTCGCTCTCGAGCACCACGTTGGCGTCGGCGAGGTCGGGCAGCTGCTGTTCGACGGCCGCGCGGTGCGCACGCCCGGTGACGACCATGATGCGCTGGTCGCCGGCGATCGGCGCGAGGCGGTCCCAGGTGGCGCGCAACAGCGTGCTGCCGGAGCCGGTGAGGTCGTGCAGGAACTTGGGCGCGTCGGCCCGCGAGAGCGGCCAGAGACGACTGCCGATGCCGCCGGCCGGGATCACCGCGTAGAAGCGTTCGAGGGGCGTGGTCATCCCCCGAGCGTACCGCCAGGCTCCAGCCTGAGGACGACGGCACGGAACCGTCATGTGACGGGATTACGATGAGCGCCAGATCGAGCATGAGAAAGAACGGTACGAGCATGGCTGGACGCAACGTCCTCGGGATCCCGATCCCGTCCTTCGGCAGCAAGCAGGCTCCGCCGGCCCCCGTCGGCCCGCCTGACGCCGCGGACCTCGACGGGCGCAACAGCATCGTCAACGCCTGCATCTACCGCCACGGTTCCCGTAGCTCGACGCTCACCTCGCTCGAGGACACCTTCCGCGCGCTCCACGAGACCCCGGACGGCGTCGCGTGGATCGGGCTCTACCGGCCCGACGCCGGCGAGCTCGGCGTCCTGGCGGCGGAGTTCGGTCTCCACCCGCTCGCCGTCGAAGACGCCATCACCGCGCACCAGCGACCGAAGATCGAGCGGTACGACGACGTCCTGTTCGTCGTCCTCCGGGCCGCCAACTACGTCGACGAGACCGAGACCGTCGAGTTCGGCGAGCTGCACGTCTTCGTCGGCCCGAACTTCGTCATCACCCTGCGGCACGCCGAGTCCCCCGACCTGTCGCACGTGCGGGCGCGGATGGAGCAGGAGCACGAACTCCTCGCCTATGGTCCGCAGGCGATCCTGTACGCCATCATCGACGCCGTCGTCGACGGCTACGGTCCGGTCGTCGCCGGGCTCTCGAACGACATCGACGAGATCGAAGAGCAGGTCTTCGTCGGCGAATCCCAGGTGTCCCGCCGCATCTACCAGCTCTCCCGCGAGGTCATCGCCTTCGAACGGGCGACGCACCCGCTCAGCGACGTGATGCTGTCGCTCGAGCAGGGCAGCGCGAAGTACGGGGTCGCCGACGAACTGCAACGCGGCCTCCGCGACGTCGCCGACCACCTCACGAGCGTCAACCAACGGATCGACGCCTACCGCGAGCTGTTGCGCGACATCCTGACCGTGAACAGCACCCTCGTCGGGCAACGCCAGAACGAGGAGATGGCGAAGATGACCGAGGCGAGCCTCAAGCAGGGCGACGAGGTGAAGAAGATCTCCTCCTGGGCCGCCATCCTGTTCGGCCCGAGTCTCATCGCGGGGATCTACGGCATGAACTTCACCCACATGCCGGAGTTGTCGTGGTGGTTCGGCTACCCGATGGCGCTCGCGCTCATGGCCACCACGAGCGTCATCCTCTACAAGGTGTTCAAGCGACGGAACTGGTTGTGAACACCCGGTGTCGCCCGGTCGTCGCGCAGGTGTCCGGCCTCTCTCGACGTCGAGACAGTTAGGCCAGCCTTAGCGGCGGGACCGCGCATCCCACGCCTACACTTGGTCCAGCGCGCCGATTCGACGCACGGCAGGCAACAACCCCCGCACGGCAGAACGATCTGCCGCAGATAGCGACTATCAGGGAGGACCTCGTGACCGCGAGTCTCACGCGAACGTCACCGTTGGAATCCACGACATCCAAACGCCCGGCCGGCACCCTGTACCGGGGCCGTGAGGGCATGTGGTCGTGGGTGCTCCACCGGATCACCGGCGTCGCCATCTTCTTCTTCCTCCTCGTGCACGTCCTCGACACCGCGCTGGTGCGGGTCTCCCCCGAGGCGTACAACGCGGTCATCGGCACGTACAAGAACCCCATCATGGGGCTCGGTGAGGTCGCGCTCGTCGCCGCCATCGCCTACCACGCGTACAACGGCATCCGCATCATCCTCATCGATTTCTGGTCGAAGGGCACCAAGTACCAGCGGCCCATGTTCTGGATCGTCATCGGTCTCTGGGTCGTGACGATGCTCGGCTTCACGCCGCGCCACCTGATCAACGTGTTCAGCGAGATGGGCCACTGATGACGACGATCGCCGCTCCCCGCACCCCCGCTCGTCCCGCGCGCCGCAAGGGCGTCAACTGGGAGAAGTGGGGCTGGATCTACATGCGCGTCTCCGGCGTGATCCTGCTGGTCCTCATCTTCGGCCACCTGTTCGTCAACCTCATGGTCGGCGACGGCATCAAGGCCATCGACTTCGCCTTCGTCGGCGGCAAGCTGTCGAACCCCTTCTGGCAGTGGTGGGACGTCGCCATGCTGTGGCTCGCACTGATCCACGGCGGCAACGGCATGCGCACCATCGTCAACGACTACGCCACGGGTCGCACGATCCGCGGTGTCCTCAAGGTCGCGATCCTCGCCGCCGTCACCATCCTCATCATCCTCGGGACCCTGGTCGTCTTCACCTTCGACCCGTGCCCCGCCGGCGCACCTGCAGACCTGCTCGCGTCGTTCTGCCCCGCCAACTGAGCAACCGAGACCGAGCAACGGAAACCGTGACTACAGAAACCACCGAGTCCACCGTCATCGACGGCATCCATTACCACCAGTTCGACATCGTGATCGTCGGTGCCGGCGGTGCCGGCATGCGCGCCGCGATCGAGGCCGGCCCCGGAGCGAAGACGGCCGTCATCTCCAAGCTCTACCCGACGCGGTCCCACACGGGAGCGGCGCAGGGAGGCATGGCCGCTGCGCTCGCGAACGTCGAGGAGGACAGCTGGGAGTGGCACACCTTCGACACCATCAAGGGCGGCGACTACCTCGTCGACCAGGATGCTGCGGAGATCCTCGCGAAGGAGGCCATCGACGCGGTCATCGACCTCGAGAACATGGGTCTGCCGTTCAACCGCACCCCCGAGGGCAAGATCGACCAGCGTCGCTTCGGCGGCCACACCCGCGACCACGGCAAGGCGCCGGTCCGCCGCGCCTGCTACGCGGCCGACCGCACTGGCCACATGATCCTGCAGACGCTGTTCCAGAACTGCGTCCGCCTCGGCATCAACTTCTTCAACGAGTACTACGCACTCGACCTGATCATGACGAACGTCGACGGCGTCGACAAGCCGTCCGGTGTGGTCGCGTACGAGCTCTCCACCGGCGAGATCCACGTCTTCCAGGCGAAGGCGGTCATCTTCGCCACCGGTGGCTTCGGCAAGATCTACAAGACGACCTCGAACGCACACACCCTCACGGGCGACGGCGTCGGGATCATCTGGCGCAAGGGTCTCCCGCTCGAGGACATGGAGTTCTTCCAGTTCCACCCCACCGGCCTCGCCGGTCTCGGCATCCTCCTCACCGAGGGAGCCCGAGGCGAGGGTGCGATCCTCCGGAACGCGAGCGGTGAACGCTTCATGGAGCGGTACGCCCCGACCATCAAGGACCTCGCCCCGCGAGACATCGTCGCGCGCTGCATGGTCCAGGAGGTCGCGGAAGGCCGCGGTGCCGGACCGAACAAGGACTACGTCTACCTCGACTGCACCCACCTCGGTGCCGAGGTCCTCGAGACCAAGCTGCCCGACATCACCGAGTTCGCGCGCACCTACCTCGGCGTCGACCCGGTGACGGAGCCCGTCCCGGTCATGCCGACGGCGCACTACGCCATGGGCGGCATCCCGACGAACGTCAAGGCCGAGGTCCTGAGCGACAACAACACCGTCGTCCCCGGCCTGTACGCGGCCGGCGAGTGCGCGTGCGTGTCCGTCCACGGCTCGAACCGACTCGGCACGAACTCGCTCCTCGACATCAACGTGTTCGGCAAGCGCGCCGGCAACAACGCCGTCGAGTACGTCCAGGGCGTCGACTTCACGCCGCTGCCCGAGAACCCCGCCGGCTTCGTCTCCGGCCTCATCGAGCAGATGCGGAACTCCAACGGCACCGAGCGGATCTCCACGATCCGCAAGGAGCTGCAGGAGGAGATGGACCGCAACGCCCAGGTGTTCCGGACCGACGAGTCCCTCGCCGGTGTCACCGCCACCATCCACAACCTGCGCGAGCGGTACCAGAACATCGCCGTCCAGGACAAGGGCAAGCGCTTCAACACCGACCTCCTCGAGGCGATCGAGCTGGGCTTCCTGCTCGACCTCGCCGAGGTCGTCGTCTACTCCGCTCGCAACCGTCAGGAGAGCCGTGGTGGTCACATGCGCGACGACTACCCGAAGCGCGACGACGAGAACTACATGAAGCACACGATGGCGTACCTGTCCGGCGACCCGCACTCGTCCGACGCGGCCGATCACATCCGGCTCGACTGGAAGCCCGTGGTCATCACGCGGTACCAGCCGATGGAGAGGAAGTACTAGCGATGAGCACTGCAACGCTCGAGAACCCGCCGGCCGCGGCCCCGGAGGAGATCCAGTCCTTCACGGTCACTCTGATCATCCGCCGGTTCGACCCGGACGTGGACGCCGAGCCGCGCTGGGAGGACTTCGACGTCGAGATGTTCCCGACGGACCGCATCCTGGACGCGCTCCACAAGATCAAGTGGGAGCAGGACGGGACCCTCACGTTCCGTCGCTCCTGCGCGCACGGCATCTGCGGCTCCGACGCCATGCGGATCAACGGCCGGAACCGCCTCGCCTGCAAGACGCTGATCAAGGACCTCGACATCTCGAAGCCGATCTACGTCGAGGCGATCAAGGGTCTGCCGCTCGAGAAGGACCTCGTCGTCGACATGGACCCGTTCTTCGCGTCGTTCCGCGAGGTGCAGCCGTTCCTCATGCCGGGCAAGCCCGCGGAGAAGAACAAGGAGCGCGTGCAGTCGGTCGCCGAGCGCGCCCGCTTCGACGACACCACGAAGTGCATCCTGTGCGCCGCGTGCACCTCGTCGTGCCCCGTCTTCTGGACCGACGGTCAGTACTTCGGCCCGGCGGCGATCGTGAACGCGCACCGCTTCATCTTCGACTCCCGCGACGACGCCTCGCAGGTCCGCCTGGACATCCTCAACGACCAGGAGGGCGTGTGGCGCTGCCGCACCACCTTCAACTGCACCGAGGCGTGCCCCCGCGGCATCCAGGTCACGCAGGCGATCGCCGAGGTCAAGCAGGCCATGATCTCCGGCAAGGTCTCCTAGCCCACACCCGGTTCGTCCGTCCGGCCCAGCGCACTGCGCTGGGCCGGACGTGTTCGTGCGGGACGACCCGTGCGTCGTGCGACGTCAGGCCAGCGCGGCAGCTCTGGCTTCAGCTGGTGACGCCGCGCTCAGGGCGTCCATGGCCATGGCGCGGGCCGCCTCGAGCGTGTAGCGGCGCAGCTCGCTCCGGACGTCGCCGAGCGCGGCCGGGGTGACCGAGAGACTCGTCGCCCCGAGGCCGACGAGCACGACCGCGAGGGCCGGGTCCGCTGCAGCCTCCCCGCAGACGCCGATCGAGCGCCCTGAGGCGAGACCGGCGTCGCCGACGAGCTTGACGAGCCGCAGCACGGCCGGGTGCCACGGGTCCTGATACGAGCCGAGCGGCCCGAGGAGACGGTCCGCCGCGAGCGTGTACTGCGTCAGATCGTTGGTCCCGATGCTCACGAAATCCGCGACCCCGAGGATCTGCGCGGCGAGCAGCGCACTCGACGGCACCTCGATCATCGTCCCGACCGTCCGCAGGCCGAGCCGCTTGGCGAGGGTCACGAACGCCGCGGCCTCGGGCAGGTCGGCGATCATCGGGGCCATCACCCAGAGGTCCGCCTCGTGGGCATCCTGTGCGAGCGCGAGCGCCGTGAGCTGGTCTCGGAGCACCTCGTCACGAGCGCGGAGCGCCCGGATACCCCGCACCCCGAGCGCCGGGTTGGGCTCGGCCTCGTCCGGTCGGAGGAAGGCGAGCGGCTTGTCGGCTCCGGCGTCGAACACCCGGACGACGATCCGCTTGCCCGGGAACGCCGCGAGCAACTCGCCGTAGCGGTCAGCCTGTTCGGCGACGCCCGGTGCTTCCGCGCGGTCGAGGAAGAGCAGCTCGGTGCGGAACAACCCGACCCCCTCAGCGCCGAGGGCGAGGGCACCGGCCGCGCCGGCGACGGACCCGAGGTTCGCGAGCAGGGGCACCGGGGTGCCGTCGGCGAGTTCGCCCGGTGAGCGCGGTGAGACCCGCACGCGCTCGGCCGCGGTGGACCTGGCCGACCGCACCTCGCGCTTCGTCGGCGACCCGGTGACGACCCCGGCTCCGGCGTCGACGAGCACGATCTCACCGTCCTCGAACTGCTCGGCTCCGGCGACACCCACGACGGCGATGAGGGACTGCTCGCGCGCGAGGATGGCCGTGTGCGAGGTCGCCGAGCCGCCACTCGTGACGAGCGCCAGCACCCGCTCGAGATCGAGGAGCGCGGCGTCTGCCGGCGCGAGGTCCGCGGCGACGAGGACGAACGGCTCGTCCGACTCGGGTGGGCCGGGGACAGGTCGGCCGAGCAACCGCGCGATGACCCGTTGCGAGACGTCGCCGACGTCGGTCGCACGCGCCGCCATCGGCTCCCCCAGGTTGAAGAGGACCTGCTGGACCGTCGCCAGGGCCTCGAACACCGCGCGCTCCGCGGAACGCCCGCCCGCGATGCGCGTCGCGACATCCGCCGCGAGGGCCGGATCGTCAGCCATGACCGCCTGCGCTTCGAGCACGTCCTGCGCATGGCCGCCGGCTCGGTGTGCCCGCTCCTCGAGGTCGGCCCGCGTCGCACTCAGTGCAGCGACGGCCCTGGCTTGTTCGAGCGCGACGTCCCCGCCGAACGGGTCGGCACTCGGCTCGGGCAGCGGCTCCGGCATGCGGAGCACGGGACCGGCGACGACGCCACGTCCGACGCCGGTGCCGGTGAACGTGCGTTGCCCCTCCGCCTCGCGCATGGTTCGACCCTAGTGCACCGCCTCTCCCCCGGTCCGGCCCGCTTGTAGGCTGGTGCGGTGACCAATCCGCGTGCGCCGAGGAAGGAATCCGCCGACGCACCGGACGTCAACACCACCCCCAGGGTGCGGCTGCAGCAGACACCACCGCCACTCGTGTTCCAGTGGATCCAGAACAGCGAGAACCCGTTCATCCGACGACTCGCGCCCCGCGCGGCGAGGGCGGAGCGCGCCACGACCTGGGTCATGCGGCTGAAGCCCTACCGCGTCATCCATCGGTATCTCGCCATGGACGGCAACCTCCTGGCCGCCGGGATCAGCTTCCAGGCCGTCTTCGCCGTGTTCGCCGCGGTCTACGTCGGATTCGCCATCACCGGCATCTGGCTCGGCAACAACGCCGAGGTCTTCCAAGCGCTGGTGGAGATCATCAACCGCGCCGTCCCCGGCCTCATCGGCACCGACGGCGAAGGCATCATCGCCGAGGAGCAGTTGTCGAGCGCCTCCCTGCTCGGGTGGACCGGGGTCATCGCCGCCGTCGGTCTCATCTGGACGGCGATCGGTTGGTTGTACTACACCCGGCAGGCGGTCAGGTCGATCTTCGCGCTCCCGAAGGTCGCCGCGAGCTTCTTCCTGCTGAAGGTCGTCGACTTCGTCCTGGCGCTCGCCTTCGGCGTCCTCCTCCTCGTCTCCGCGACGCTGTCGGTCGCCAGCACCCAGGCACTCAGCTGGCTGCTGTCGCTCGTCGGCTTGGAGGGCACCTTCTGGGTGACCGTCGGCAGCCGGATCGTCGGTCTGGTCGTCGCGGTCGTCGTGAACCTCGTCACCCTCGGCGCCATGTACCGCGTGCTCAGCCGGATCCGGATCCCGTGGCGCAACCTCTTCGGCGGCGCGCTCCTCGGCAGCCTGGTGCTCTCGCTCCTGAGCGTCGCGAGCAGTGCGGTGATCGCCGGGGCCTCCCGGAACCCGTTGCTCGCGACCTTCGCGGTGTTCATCGGTCTCATGCTGTGGTTCAACCTCGTGAGCCGCGTCATCCTCGCCTCCGCCGCGTGGATCGCCGTGGGGCTCGACGACCAGGGCATCAGTGTGCGCACGACGACGCCGGAGGAGCAGGCGGCCGAAGAGCTGGCGGCCAGGAGACTGATCGCCGAGGCGGAACTGCGGGAGGCTCGCGAATCCCTCCGGCGCGCCAAGGGCCCGGCGGTCTGGTTCGCCCGCCGGCGCGTCCGGCACGCCGAGGAGGCCTCGGCCGAGCTCATCCGAGAGCACGGCGAAGCCCCCGAGTCGCCAGCGGCGGACGCGTCGGACCCTCCCCATCGCCGACGCCCGGGCGGACGCCGGGGCCAGGGCGCTGTCGGCCCCCGCGACTAAGCTGGAGGCATGTCTGCACCCCTCCGCATCGCCAGTGTCAACGTCAACGGAGTCCGCGCGGCCTTCCGCAAGGGGATGGGCGACTGGCTCGAAGACCGCGGGGTCGACATCCTCGCCCTGCAGGAGGTCCGCGCCGCGACGAGCGACCTCGAGACGCTCTTCGGACCGGAGTGGAACATCCTGCACGATGCCGCGACCGCGAAGGGGCGTGCCGGCGTCGCGATCGTCAGCCGTCGCTCGGCGGGCATCCACCGCGTCGCCCTCGGAGCGGACGACTTCGACAGCGCGGGTCGGTGGATCGAGGCCGACTTCGACATCGACGGCACCCTCGTCACGGTCGTGAGCACCTACGTGCACTCCGGCGAGGTCGACACCCCCAAGCAGGTCGAGAAGTTCCGCTTCCTCGAGGCGATGCTCGAGCGGCTGCCCGCACTGCGCGAGCACAACCCGCTGTCCCTCGTCGTCGGCGACCTCAACGTCGGCCACACCGAGCTCGACATCAAGAACTGGAAGGGCAACGTCAAGCGTGCCGGCTTCCTGCCTGCCGAGCGGTCCTACTTCGACCGCTACCTCGGCCCGGCGGGCAAGACCGTGACGGGCGTCGACGGCGTGACCGGCACCGGCCTCGGCTGGGTCGACATCGGACGCCAGTCCGCCGGTCAGGTCCCCGGTCCCTACACCTGGTGGTCCCAGCGCGGCCAGGCCTTCGACACCGACACCGGATGGCGCATCGACTACCAGCTCGCCACCCCCGAGCTCGCGGCGCTCGCGTCCGGTTACACGATCGACCGAGCCGCGGCATACGACCAGCGATGGTCCGATCACGCCCCCGTCGTCGTCGACTACGCCGTCTGACCCTCCGGCATCACGCCACCCCACCACTCCGTGCCCCGGCTCCGGCCGCTCATCCCTCTGCGAGAACCCACATGACCAAGCCACGCCTGTACTCCGGCATGCAGCCTTCCGCCGACTCGCTCCACCTCGGCAACTACATCGGTGCCCTCCTGCAGTGGAAGCAGATGCAGCAGGAGCACGACGCCTTCTTCAGCATCGTCGACCTGCATGCGATCACGGTGCCGCAGGACCCCGCCGAGCTCCGCGAGAAGACCCGTCGCACGGCCGCTCAGTACATCGCCGCAGGCATCGACCCCTCGGCGTCGACCCTGTACGTCCAGTCGCACGTCCCGGCGCACGCGCAGCTCGCCTGGGTGCTCAACACGATCACCGGCATGGGTGAGGCCGCGCGCATGACGCAGTTCAAGGACAAGTCGGCCAAGCACGGGCGCGACGCCTCGTCGGTCGGGCTCTTCGCCTACCCGATCCTCATGGCTGCCGACATCCTGCTCTACCAGACCGACATCGTGCCGGTCGGCGACGACCAGCGCCAGCACATCGAGCTCACGCGCGACCTCGCCGAGCGGTTCAACGCCCGCTTCGGCGACACCTTCGTCGTCCCGAAGGCGCAGATCCAGAAGGACTCCGCGCGCATCTACGACCTCCAGAACCCGACGTCGAAGATGTCCAAGTCCGCCGAGACCCCGGCAGGGATCATCTGGTTGCTCGACGAGCCGAAGGTGACGCAGAAGAAGATCATGCGTGCCGTGACCGACAACGACGGCGTCATCGCCTTCGACGCACAGAAGAAGCCCGGTGTCTCGAACCTGCTGAGCATCTACTCCGCGATCACCGGCTCTCCCATCGAGGCCGTCGTCGGCGAGTTCGAAGGTCGTGGCTACGGCGACCTCAAGAAGGGCCTCGCCGAGGTCGTCGTGGGCGAACTCGAGCCGGTCCGTGCCCGGGCGCTCGAACTCCTCGACGACCCTGCCGAGCTCGACCGCCTGCTCGCGGTCAACGCCGCGCGCGCGACCGAGGTCGCCGAGCAGACCCTCGCCGAGGTCTACGACCGCGTCGGACTCCTCCGCCCCGTCTGATCCCGCCGTCCGTTCGCCCATCTTCGGGCGAACGAGGGCTCCGTCGCCCGAAGATGGGCGAACGGACCACGATAGAACGGCCCGCCCTCCGCGAGGAGGACGGGCCGTTCCGGTCGGTCGTGACTACTGCACGTCGTCGTCGACCCAGTCGAAGGTCTTCGTGACGGCCTTCTTCCAGTTGCGGTAGAGGCGGTCGCGCTCTGCGGAGTCCATGTTGGGCTCCCAGCGCTTGTCCTCCTGCCAGTTCTTCGCGAGGTCGTCGAGGTCGGACCAGAAGCCGACGGCGAGACCGGCCGCGTAGGCCGCGCCGAGCGCCGTGGTCTCCGCGACGACCGGTCGGATGACCGGGACGCCGAGGATGTCGGCCTGGAACTGCATGAGCGTGTCGTTGGCGGTCATGCCGCCGTCGACCTTGAGCTCCGTCAGCGGGACACCAGAGTCGGCGTTGACGGCGTCGATGACCTCGGCCGTCTGGAACGCGGTCGACTCGAGGGCGGCCCGGGCGATGTGGCCCTTGTTGACGTAGCGGGTGAGCCCGACGAGCGCACCGCGGGCGTCCGGACGCCAGTACGGCGCGAACAGCCCGGAGAACGCCGGCACGAAGTACGCGCCACCGTTGTCCTCGACGGTCTTGGCGAGCGCCTCGACCTCGGGAGCGGAGGAGAACATGCCGAGGTTGTCGCGCAGCCACTGGACGAGCGAACCGGTCACGGCGATCGAACCCTCGAGCGCGTAGTGCGGCTTCGCGTCGCCGAGCTTGTAGCCGAGCGTCGTCAGCAGACCGTTCTCGGAGTGGACGATCTCCTCACCGGTGTTGAAGATGATGAAGTTACCGGTGCCGTAGGTGTTCTTGGCCTCGCCCTGCTGGAATGCGGCCTGACCGAAGGTCGCCGCCTGCTGGTCGCCGAGGATGCCGGCGATCGGCGTCTCGCGGAGGAGGCTGTCGTCGGACGCGTGGCCGTAGATCTCGGAGGAGCTTTTGATCTCCGGGAGCATCGACTTCGGGACGCCGAACGCCTTGAGGATCTCGTCGTCCCACTGCAGGGTCTCGAGGTCCATGAAGAGCGTGCGCGAGGCGTTGGTGACGTCGGTGACGTGCACGCCGCCGTTGACACCACCGGTGAGGTTCCAGATGACCCAGCTGTCGGTCGTGCCGAAGAGGAGGTCGCCCGCCTCGGCCTTCTCGCGAGCACCCTCGACGTTCTCGAGGATCCAGACGATCTTCGTGCCGGAGAAGTAGGTCGCCAGCGGCAGGCCGACGGTCTTCTTGAAGCGCTCGACGCCACCGTCCGCAGCGAGGCGGTTCACGATGTCCTGCGTGCGCGTGTCCTGCCAGACGATCGCGTTGTAGACGGGCTGACCGGTGGTCTTGTCCCAGACGACGGCGGTCTCGCGCTGGTTCGTGATGCCGATGGCCGCGATGGCGTGCCGGGTGATGTTGGCCTTGCTGAGCGCCTGGCCGATGACCTCGCGGGTGTTGTTCCAGATCTGGTTCGGGTTGTGCTCGACCCAGCCGGCCTTCGGGAAGATCTGCTCGTGCTCGAGCTGGCCCGTCGAGACGATCGATCCGCTCTTGTCGAAGACGATGGCCCGGGAACTCGTCGTCCCCTGGTCGATTGCGATGACGTAGTCCGCCATTGGATACTCCTTCGTTGCGTGCGTTGCGAAGTGAGGCACCGGAACCGGTACCCCGGGGTGCCGCGGCGGTGATCGTGTCCGGTCACCGCCGCAGCGTCAGGTCAGACGGCCGGGAGCAGCACCATCGAGGCGAGGGCCGCGAGGACACCACCGAGCAGGGGGCCGACGACCGGCACCCAGGCGTAGGACCAGTCGCTCTTGCCCTTGCCCTTGATGGGGAGGAGGGCGTGGGCGATGCGCGGACCGAGGTCACGTGCCGGGTTGATCGCGTAGCCGGTCGGGCCACCGAGGGAGGCACCGATACCGACGACGAGCAGGGCGACGGGAAGGGCGCCAAGGGCTGCGAGTCCTCCGGGCACGCCCTCGATGACCACCGCGTCGGGGCCGGTCTTGCCGAAGGACATCACGACGAAGACGAGGACGAAGGTCGCGATGACCTCGGTCACGAGGTTCCAGCCGTAGCTGCGGATCTCCGGACCGGTCGAGAAGACGCCGAGCTTCTTGCCCGGGTCCTCCTCCTGGTCGAAGTGCTGCTTGAAGGCGAAGTACGTCAGCACGGCACCGATGAAGGCACCGACCATCTGCGCCGCCCAGTAGACGAGCGCCGTACCGAAGTCGATCGACCCCGTGGTGAGGAAGCCGATCGTGACGGCGGGGTTCAGGTGTCCGCCGGAGGCGTAGGACACCGTGACACCGGCGAAGACCGCGAGGCCCCAACCGAAGTTGATGAGCAGCCAGCCGCCACCGAGGCCCTTGGATTTCGTGAGGATCGCCGTGGCGACCACACCGGTACCGAGGAGGACGAGCATCGCCGTCCCCACGGTCTCGGAGAGGAAGATGGTTCCGAGGTTCATGTCTTCATTGACCTTTCATAGGTGTGGCCGTGTGGGGGCCGACGCCGAAGCGCGAGCCCCCGCTGGGCGAGGTTGCACTGACCAGTTGCTTGTAAGGTAGCCAGCTCCTGTTGCACAGGACAAGGGCCTTGCCTGCACATTCGTGCATTATGAGAACGCCGGGGCCTCCTTGGCGGCGTCGACCCGGAGGTCGACCTGGTGGGCGTCGCGCAGGCGGTCGAGCGCTGCGGTGATCTGCGCGGTCCGCTCGGCGTCGTCCCACCCGAGGACACCGCCGACGACGCGGGCGATCTCGTCGACGAGGTCGGCGGTCAGCGATCCGGTGAAGGCGAGGCTCGTGCGGCGGTGCAGCACGTCGGAGAGGTGCACGACCTGCTCCTGCTCGACGAGGTACTCCAGCTCCTGCACGCTGTAGTCGGCAGCGCCCTGCAAGCGGTCGTCGCCGTGCTCCGACAGGTGCTCGAGGAGTGCGGCGGCCTTCGTGCCGTACCGGTTGAGCAACTGCTCGGCACGCTTGGCACCGGTGCCGTCCTCGTGCGCGGCGACCCAGGTGCGCGTCGCCGAGTCGGTGCGCGGGAAGCCGGCTCCGCCGCCGATCGCGAGTCCGAGGGTCTCCACGGGACGCGGGGCCCCGAGGGTGTTGAGCACGTCAGTGCTGAGGTGCTCGGCGAGTGCCCGGAAGGTGGTCCACTTGCCACCGACGAGGCTGAACACGGTGGTGGACGGACGTGCAGCGGCGGCCCGGCGCTCGATCCGGTAGTCGCGCGACACGAAGCCGGGGGCCTCGTCGTCGTGCTTCGGGAGCGGGCGGATGCCGGAGAACCGGTAGACGATCTGCTCGCGCGAGGTCGCGATGGTCGGGAAGACGTGCTTCACGAGGTCGAAGAAGTAGTCGACCTCCTCCTCGGTGCAGACGCTCGGGGTGCTCGGGTCGGCGTCGATGTCGGTCGTGCCGACCATGACCTTGCCCTTGAGCGGGTAGATGAGGACGATGCGGCCGTCCTCGTGCTCGAAGAAGATCTCGCGCCCCTTGGTGGCCGCGTAGAGCTCCGCGTTGTCGAGGACGATGTGCGAGCCCTTCGTGCCACCCATGTAGGTCGTCGGCTCGCCGAGGCCGGCGTTCGTGAGGTCAGTCCAGGGGCCGGAGGTGTTGACCACGACGTCGCTCGTCACGGTGAAGGTCTGGCCGGTGACGGTGTCGCGGAGCTCGACGCCGTCGGCTCCCATGCCGACCGCCTCGACGTAGTTGACGGCGCGGGCGTGCGGGCCGGCGGCGAGGCCGTCCATGAGGACGTCGAGTGCGAGACGCTCCGGGTCGTGCATGGAGGCGTCGTAGTAGGTCGCCGTGTACTTGAGGCCCGGGTTCATCTTCGGCAGGTCGGCGAGGGACTTCTTGCGGCCGTGGAAGCGGTGACGCGGCACGCTGCCTCCGTCGCGGGAGAAGGAGTCGTACGCGGTGAGGCCGACCTTGATGAGCAGCGCACCACGCTCCTGCGGCTTGCCCTGCTTGTGGGTGAGGAAGCGCAGCGGTGCGGAGAGGATGCCCGAGAAGGTGGAGAAGATCGGGACCGTGGTCTCGAGCGGCTTCACGTAGTGCGGGGCGATCTTGATGAGCCCGTTGCGCTCCTGCACCGACTCCTGGACGAGGCGGAACTCGCCGTTCTCGAGGTACCGGATACCGCCGTGGATCATGTGGCTCGACGCGGCGGAGGCGCCGGAGGCCCAGTCGTTGCGTTCCACGAGTGTGACGTCGACACCCTGGAGCGCGAGGTCGCGGAAGGTCGCGATGCCGTTGATGCCGCCGCCGATGATGAGCACCGACGCCTGCGGGCGGTCGATGACGGACTGGACGGTGGAACGGGGAGCTGACGACTTGAGGGACATGAGATGCCTCGCTTCTTCGCGGTTGGTACGCGACGCTGCCGGGATTGCGCGCCGCTGAATGATGTGACTGAATACATCGTGACACCCGCTGCAACTCTGAACAGCCCTAGTGAACAAACGTGCAAGGAGACCCGATGTCGCTCGCAGACGCGCTCAGCCAGCCGGACAGGACGGCCGAGGCGCTCCGTGCCGCGCAGCTGTATTACGTGCAGGACCTCACCATGGAGGCCATCGCCCAGGAGCTCCACACCTCCCGGTCGTCGGTGTCCCGCCTGCTCGGTTATGCGCGGGAAAGCGGGCTCGTCGACATCCAGGTGCGCTCCCCGCACGACATGCCGTCGCGGCTCGAGGCGGAGTTCCGCGACCGCTTCGGGGTGACCGCCCACATCGTCCCGGTCCCGGACCACACGAGCGACATCGACCGCCTGGAGCGGGTCGCCCTCTCGGCTGCACGTTTTCTCGGCTCGGTGTTCGACTCGAACATGACGCTCGGCCTGGCATGGGGCTCGACCGTGAGTGCGGTGGCGAGGCACCTCACCCCCAAGCGGACCCACAACTCGCAGATCGTCCAGCTGAACGGTGCGGCCAACACGCGCACCTCGGGCATCCTCTACGCGAGTGAGATCCTGCACCGGTACGCGGACGCCTACGGGGCCTACGCTCAGCAGTTCGCGGTGCCGGCCTTCTTCGACGACCCGTCGACCAAACTCGCCCTCTGGCGGGAGCGCAGCATCCGACGCGTGCTCGAGATCCAACGCCGCATGGACGTCGCGCTGTTCGGTCTCGGTTCGCAGCTGTCGGGTGTGCCCAGCCACGTCTACGTCGGCGGCTACCTCGACGACAGCGACTTCGAGGCGCTCGCGAGCGCCGGTGCCGTCGGGGACGTCGCGACGGTGTTCTTCCGGGCCGACGGTTCCTGGCGGGACATCCCCTTCAACAACCGTGCATCCGGGCCCGACCTCGACGTGCTGCGCGGCGTCTCCCGACGGATCTGCGTGGTCGCGGGAGCCGCCAAGGTGCCCCCGCTCCTCGGGGCGTTGGCGGGCGGGCTCATCTCCGACCTCGTGGTCGACGAGGGAACCGCCCGCGCGGCGATCGACCAGCACGACGCCCAGCGCTGACCCCGGCCGCATCAGGCGCTGCAACCGGGCGTCATCCGAACCGGGAATAGGGCGGCCACTCAGCCCGTTGACCTAGAATCGACAACACGTAACGTGCTCCGGGGTCGGTGAGAGTCCGAACCGGCGGTGATAGTCCGCGACCCGTGTCTCGCGCAAGCGAGGCCCGGTTGACCTGGTGGAACTCCAGGACCGACGGTTATGAACGCGTCTGCTCGCAGGCGGCGTTCGAGTCCGGATGGAAGGAAGCACGGGCGTCGGCCGATGGTCGACGCCAGCGAGCACCTGCCCGCGACCCCGGAACTCGTGTCAGTACCGACCGAGATGACGGACAGATGAGCGCAGGAACCGAGGCACCGCAGGCGAGTGTCCGCGAGGAGCAGGCCATGCTGCGCGCGCTCGAACTCGCCGCCAACGGCCCGGCCCGCGGTGTGAACCCCCGCGTCGGCTGCGTCATCCTCGACGCCGACGGCACCGTACTCGCCGAGGGCTGGCACCGTGGAGCCGGCACCCCGCATGCGGAGGTCGACGCCCTGTCCCACCTCGCGCCCGCGGCGGCCCGCGGCGCGACCGCCGTCGTCACCCTGGAACCGTGCAACCACACGGGCCGGACCGGTCCGTGTGCCGTCGCCCTCCTCGAGGCCGGTGTCGAGCGCGTCGTGTTCGCCGTGGACGACCCCGGCCACCACTCCGGAGGTGGAGCGGAACGACTCCGCGACGGCGGCGTCACCGTCGTCGGCGGCGTGCTCGCCGGACCGGCGGAGGACCTCCTCGGTGACTGGCTCACCAGCGCCCGCCTCGGGCGTCCGCTCGTGACGGTGAAGTGGGCCTCGAGTCTCGACGGGCGGATCGCCGCGAGCGACGGCACGAGCCGCTGGATCACCGGCGATGCCGCGCGCGACGACGTCCACCGTCGACGGGCCGCCCACGATGCGATCCTCGTCGGCACGGGGACGGTCCTCGCCGACGACCCGAGCCTCACCGCTCGCGACGACCACGGCGACCTCTTGCCCGAGCAGCCCCTGCCCGTCGTCATGGGCGATCGCCCGATCCCCCTGGACGCCGCCGTCCACCGCCACCCCCGGCCGGTCGTCGTCCACCACGGGCATGATCCGGCTGCGCTGCTCGCCGAACTCCGCGCCGCGGGCGTCCGGAGCGTCTTCATCGAGGGCGGCCCGACCATCGCCACGGCGTTCCTCCGCGCAGGACTCGCCGACACGGTCCTCACCTACCTCGCCCCGGTGCTCCTCGGCGGCCCTCGCCTCGCGATCGGCGACCTCGGTGTCGACACCATCGGCGATGCGATCCGCCTCACCACCGTCGGCGTCGAACCACTCGGCGACGACCTCCTCGTCATCACGACACCCGACCGCAGCGCCTCCGCCTCGGCCGCCCGCCACCTCACCGCCTGACCCCCAGAGAACGGACCACCCATGTTCACGGGCATCATCGAAGAACTCGGCACCATCGTCGCCATCGACCACGGCGAGGACTCGGCACGTTTCACCGTCCGCGGCCCGCTCGCCCTCGAGGGCACCCGGCACGGGGACTCCATCGCCGTGAGCGGTGTCTGCCTCACCGTCGTCGAGCAGACCGGCGAGACGTTCACCGCCGACGTCATGGCCCAGACCCTCGCGATGAGCTCGCTCGACGGCGTCACGGTCGGATCCCCGGTCAACCTCGAGCGTGCGGCCCGCGTCGGCGACCGCCTCGGCGGCCACATCGTCCAAGGGCACGTCGACGGCACCGGCACCGTCCTGGCCACGGTGCCCGGCGAGGCCTGGCGCGTCGTGCGCGTCTCGCTCCCCGCGGCACTCGCGCCGCTCGTCGTCGACAAGGGGTCGATCACCGTCGACGGCGTCTCGCTCACCGTCAGCGCCATCAGCGCACCGGACGCACCGGAGGCCTGGTTCGAGGTGTCCCTCATCCCCGAGACGCTGGCCGCGACGACGCTCGGTGAGCGGGTCCCCGGCGACCGTGTGAACCTCGAGACCGACATCCTCGCCCGGCACGTCGAACGGATGCTCGCATTCAGCCGTCTCGAGTCGGCACTCCCCAGCAGCATCGACCAGGATCCGCAGTCCGCGGACCCGGTCGGCACCACCGCCACCGGAAGGGGCAACGCATGAGCATCGCCAGCATCCCGGAGGCCCTCGAGGCACTCCGCCAGGGCCGCCCGGTCATCGTGGCGGACGACGAAGGCCGAGAGAACGAGGGCGACGTGATCCTCGCCGCGGAGTCCGCCACGCAAGAGTGGATCGCGTGGACGGTCCGACACTCCTCCGGATTCATCTGTGCACCGATGACGAACGAGATCGCCGACCGACTGGCCCTCCCGCCGATGGTCGCGCTCAACGAGGACCCCAGAGGCACCGCGTACACCGTCACGGTCGACGCGGCCGACCGGCTCAGCACCGGCATCAGCGCCGCCGACCGCGCCCACACCCTGCGCGTGCTCGCCGACCCGGCGTCCGTGCCCGCCAGTCTCTCGCGCCCCGGACACATCGTCCCGTTGCGCGCCGTCGACGGCGGGGTGCGTGAGCGCGACGGCCACACGGAGGCGGCCGTCGACCTCATGAAGCTCGCTGGGCTGGTCCCCGTCGGGGCGATCTCCGAGATCGTCGCCGACGACGGCGAGATGATGCGCCTGCCCGGCCTCATCGCGCTCGGGGAGCGGGAGGGCGTGCTCGTCACGACGATCGCCGCACTCATCGCCTTCCTCGAGGAGAACCCCGATGCGGCTGCGGTCTGCGCCGAGGAACGCGCCGCCCAGGCGGCCATCCCCGAATCGTCGAACGTGTCGTTCGAGGTGGAGACGACCGTCCCGACGACGCACGGCTCGTTCCGGTTGCGCGCCTACCGCGACCGCAGGACCGGTGCCGACCACGTCGCCATCATCGCCGGCGACCCGCAGGCCACCGGTGCGCTCGTGCGCGTCCACTCCGAGTGCCTGACCGGCGAGGCGTTCGGCTCGCTCAAGTGCGAGTGCGGTCCGCAGCTCGACAGTGCTCTGGACACCATCCAGCGCCACGGCGGAGTCGTCGTCTACCTGCGCGGGCACGAAGGGCGCGGCATCGGCCTCGTCAACAAACTGCGCGCCTACCGGTTGCAGGAGGACGGTCTCGACACCCTCGACGCCAACCTCGCGCTCGGGTTGCCGGCCGACGCCCGCGACTACACGGCGGCGAGCGCGATCCTGACGGACCTCGGCATCACCTCCGTGCGCCTGCTCTCGAACAACCCGGAGAAGGAGCGACAGCTCACGAACCACGGCATCGCCGTGAGCGAGCGCGTCCCCCTGGTGGTCGGCGTCGGCCTGTTCAACGAGGGCTACCTCGAGACGAAGCGCGACCGCATGGGCCACAGCATCGGGTTCGAGCTCGCACCCGAACCGCACCCCCACCAGTAGTCCACCGCCGCCCTCGATTCCCTCGAGGAGCGAGAACACCACCAACCCCTCGACGCGCTCGAGGGAAGAAGACAGGAGACCGCATGAGCGGCGAAGGATCCCCCACCATCAGCGTCGACGGCACCGGCCTCGACATCGTCGTCATCGCCGGCACCTGGCACGAGACCATCACCGACGGTCTCATCGCCGGAGCAGTCAAGGCCCTCGATGCGAGCGGCGCCAACCACCGCCTCGTGCGGGTCCCCGGGAGCTTCGAACTCCCGGTCGTCGCCAAGGCCGCCCTCGAGGCCGGGGCCGACGCGGTCGTCGCACTCGGGGTCATCATCCGTGGCGGCACGCCGCACTTCGAGTACGTCTCCGACGCCGCGACGAGTGGCCTCACGCAGGTCAGCATCCAGACGGGCAAGCCCGTCGGCTTCGGCGTGCTCACCCTCGACGACGAGAAGCAGGGGCTCGACCGCGCAGGGCTGCCCGGGTCGAAGGAGGACAAGGGGGCGGAGGCCGCTGATGCCGCCGTCGCGACCGCGGTCGTCCTCCGCGAGCTGCGCGGCTGACCCGAGCAGAGGCGCATCACGCGGCATTCCGGTATCGGTATACGCCCTTCCTGGCAACCGAATACCGGAATGCCGTACTTCGGCGTACAGTGTCATGGTCCTGCCACAAGCGGGCGAACCTCTGATCCTGCCGTCGTCGGCGGGCGTGCGCGACCGGTGCTGATGCTTCGACGGCGTCCATTCCCGAACCGAAACGCGCACGCATGTCTCTCGAAGCAACCCCAGTCACCAAGGCCCCGGTCAATCCGCGCTCCCGAGTCGTCCTCGCCAGCCTCATCGGCACGACGATCGAGTTCTACGACTTCTACGTCTACGCGACGGCCGCCGTCCTCGTCTTCCCGCACCTCTTCTTCCCGAGTGAGGACCCGACCGCGGGTCTCCTCGCCTCCTTCGCCGTGTTCGGCGCCGCGATGGTGGCCCGCCCCGTCGGTGCCGTCATCTTCGGGCACCTCGGCGACAAACGCGGTCGGAAGGCGACCCTCGTCGGCGCCCTCCTCACCATGGGGATCGCGACCTTCCTCATCGGTCTGCTGCCGACCTACCAGCTCGTCGGCTGGGTCGCCCCGCTGCTCCTCGTGATCCTCCGCATCGGTCAGGGCTTCGCGCTCGGCGGCGAATGGTCGGGCGCCGCCCTCGTCGCGACGGAGAACGCGCCGACCGGCAAGCGTGCCCTGTTCGGCACGTTCCCGCAGCTCGGTGCGCCGATCGGCTTCATCATCGCCAACGGACTGTTCCTGATCATCGCGGCGATCCTGCCGAGCGACGACCCGTCCATGCCGTCCGAGGCGTTCCTCGAGTGGGGCTGGCGCATCCCGTTCCTCTTCTCCGTCGTCATGGTCATCGTCGGCCTCTGGGTCCGTCTCCGTCTCGTCGAGAGCAACGCGTTCACGAACGCGAAGGAGCAGGGCAAGGTGCAGCGGTCGCCGCTCGCGAGCGTCGTCAAGCTGCACTGGCGCAAGCTGCTCCTCGGCACCTTCTTCATGCTCGCCACCTACGTGCTCTTCTACCTGATGACGACGTTCTCCCTGAGCTACGGCCGTGCGCCACTCGACGCCCCGGTCGCCGGGCTCGGCTACAGCTACACGACCTTCGTGCTCATGCTCATCGCCGGCGTGGTCTTCTTCGGAATCTTCACGCTCGTGTCCGGTCCCTTCGCCGACAAGTACGGACGCCGCAAGACGCTCATCGTCGTGACGAGCGCGATCCTCGTGTTCGGTCTCGTCTGGGTCCCGTTGCTCGGCGCCGGGTTCACCGGGGTCATGATCTGGCTCATCATCGGATTCAGCCTCATGGGGTTCACCTTCGGACCGATGGGCGCCCTGCTGCCCGAGCTGTTCCCGACGAACGTGCGGTACACCGGGTCCGGGATCTCCTACAACGTGTCGTCGATCCTCGGTGCCGCGGTCGCACCGTTCATCGCCGTCGCGCTGTGGAGCGCCGGCGGCGGCAGCCCGTTCTGGGTCGGCGTCTACCTCTCGGCGATGGCCCTGATCACGCTCGTCGCCCTCATCGTCTCCAAGGAGACCAAGGACGTCGACATCGACGCCTGATCGAGGCGACCATCGAGGGCCGGTGCGTGGAGGACGTCTCCGCGCACCGGCCCTCGGTGCGTCCGCGCTCGGTGCGTCGGCTTCGGGCTCGGCGCGTGCGACCGTCGCCTAGAGTTGAACCACGGTGCGCCGTCGCCATGGACGTCTCGGAGCCGCGCACCGCACCTCGGAGGAAGAGCACCATGAGCACCCCAGCGCGCCCGGCACGCAGCCGCAACCCGTTCAGCCGACCGAAGGACGACGGTCCCCGCGCGAGCCTCAAGCAGCTCATGCCGTACATCTTCGAGCACCGCTCGATCCTCATCGTCGTCATCATCCTGAGCGTCATCGGAGCGGCCGCGTCACTCGCCCAGCCGCTCATCGTCAGCCAGGTGATCGGGGTCGTCGAGGCGGGCCGGTCGCTCGGCAACCTGGCGTGGCTCCTCGTCGGGCTCGTCGTGGTCTCCGGCGTCATCAGCGGGTACCAGCACTACCTCCTCCAGCGCGCCGGCACCGGGGTCGTGTACTCCTCCCGGCGCCAGCTGATCGCGCGCATCTTCCGGCTGCCGATCAGCCAGTTCGACACGCGCCGCACCGGCGACCTCGTCTCGCGGGTCGGCAGTGATACGACCATGCTCTACGCCGTCCTGACGCAGGGCTTCGTGGACGCCGTCGGCGGTGCCATCACCTTCCTCGGCGCACTCATCGCGATGGCGATCATCGACCCCGTCCTGCTGGGTCTCACCCTCCTCGTCGTCATCGTCTCGGTCGTCGTGGTCATCGCCCTGAGCGGACGCATCCGCGTCGCCAGCCGCGAGCAGCAGACCAAGGTGGGCGAGCTCGCCGCCGCGGTCGAGCGCGCCATCAGCTCCATCCGCACCATCCGGGCGTCCAACGCGACCGACCGCGAGATCGACGCGGTGGACGGCGTGGCCAAGGAGGTCTACGGCGTCGGCGTGCGGATCGCGAAGATCTCCTCGCTGGTCGTCCCGGTCGCCGGCATCGCCATGCAGACCTCGTTCCTGGTCGTCCTCGGCGTCGGTGGGTTCCGGGTCGCGTCCGGGGCCATCACCATCGCGAGTCTCGTCGCGTTCATCCTCTTCCTGTTCATGATGATCATGCCGCTCGGCCAGGCCTTCGGCGCGATCACGAGCGTCAACCAGGCGCTCGGAGCGCTCGGCCGGATCCAGGAGATCCTCGACCTGCCCGACGAGGGCGATGACGACGCGGCCATCGCCGCGCGGGTCGGGCGTCCCGGGACCGCCTCAGCGTCCGCGCCGGCGATCGAGTTCGACGGGGTCGAGTTCGCCTACCCGGACGCGGCGGTCATCGAGCGCGAACGGGCCGCAGCGGAGGCGCTCGCGACCGAGGCCCTGAGTGAGGGCACCAGCGCGCCGGAAGTCGTCGCCGCCGATGCCGCCCGACTCACCGAGGCGCAGTCCGCGCTCGGTCGTCAGGTCCTCCGTGGGGTGTCCTTCGCCGCGATGCAGGGCAGACGTACGGCGCTCGTCGGGCCGTCCGGCGCCGGCAAGAGCACCATCCTCGGGCTCATCGAACGCTTCTACGACCCGACGGCCGGTGCCATCCGCCTGGGCGGCGTGGACATCCGCACGATCCCCCGCGCCGACCTCCGGGACCAGATCGGATATGTGGAACAGGACGCCCCGGTCCTCGCCGGCACGCTGCGCGACAACCTGCTGCTGTCGTCACCGGATGCGAGTGACGCCGACTGCGAGCGCGTGCTGCACGCGGTCAACCTCGGTGGGGTCCTCGATCGCAACCCGCTCGGTCTCGCCGCTCCGGTCGGCGAGGACGGCATCATGTTGTCGGGTGGCGAGCGGCAACGCCTCGCCATCGCGCGCGCCATCCTCGCGGCTCCCCCGATCCTGTTGTTGGACGAGTCGACCTCGAGCCTCGACGGGGTCAACGAGCAGATGATGCGCGAGGCCATCGACGCGGTCGCGACGGGACGCACACTCATCGTCATCGCGCACCGGCTCTCGACCGTCGTCGACAGCGATCAGATCGTCGTCCTCGAGGAGGGTCGGGTGGTCGGCGTCGGCACCCACAGCGACCTCGTGACCGAGGTCCCGCTCTACCGCGAACTCGCCAAGCACCAGCTCCTCGTGTGACCCCGGTTCATTCGCCCATGTTTGGGCGAACGGGTGCTCAGTCGCCCAAAGATGGGCGAATGAACGGAGTCACGGGCGCCATCCTGCCGCGATGAGGCGCTCGCGCGCTCGGTCGATCGCGACGGCGGCACCCGCCTGCAGGTGATGTGCGAGGAAGCGGTCATGGGACCAGCCGAGTCTGGTGACGGCATGGATCCGGTCGACGTCCTTCGCGAACTGACCCGGGTCGGTGGCGTGCTGGCGCCCGTCGTACTCGAACGCTGCACGATACGCCGGGTAGGCGAGGTCGAGACGTGCGATGAATCGCCCCCGGCGATCGCGGAGTTCGTGGTTGAGCACCGGCTCCGGGAGGCCGGCACGAACGAAGGCGAGACGAAGTTCCGTCTCCTTCGGTGATTCGGAACCAGCGCGGATCTGCGGGAGCGCGGCACGGAGTGCCCCCGCGCCGAGATGCCGGGATCCGCTGAGCGCCGCTGCGAGGTCGTCGAGCGAGCAGAGTGGTAGAAGGCGCTGGTGGAGCCACCGGCCGGAGGCACCACGCTCACGGATCAGATGATCGCCGACCGCGACCAGCTCATCGATGTTGAGACTCGGTCCGAGCTGACGCCACATGTCGGCGGGACTCACGACCGCGAGCCTCTCGACGAGGACCGGATCGCCGAAGAGGCCCGCCAAGCGATGGCCGACGACCCCGGCAACCCTGGGCGCTCGGTCCGGCGGCCGGACGCCGACATGCACCTCGTCCCAGCGCAACCGCGCCGGGAGCGGAGCCTCCAGGAGATGCGCGGCCGACAGGTGCGAGAAGAACTGCGCCGGTGCCATTCGCAGTGCGTATGCCCGACACAGCTCCAGGTGCGCGAGATGACGCTGTTCGGGAGGCAGGTCCGCGCCCCTGCGTGGTGCAGCGAAGCTCCGAACCCCCGGAAACGGTGCTGGAACACGCGTCGTGCGGAGGCGCTCCGGCGAGACGCCCTGCTCCAGCGCCGAGCGGACGGAGAAGGCGTGGTGATCGGGTAGATCGGTCGGCATCATGCTTCGATCGTCGCGCGATCGGTCGGTCCGTGACCGGCGCACCCTCCTCACGTCGACGAGCAGCCGCGATCTCCGGCCGGTGGAGCGCCCTCGTCGCCGGTTCGTTCGCCCCTCTTTGGGCGCACGAACCTCCATTCGCCCAAAACTGGGCGAATGGAGGACGAGGATCAGGACCGGAGGCGGTAGCGCAGGGCGGCGAGTTCCGCACGGAGGGCGGCCGGGACGCGGCTGCCGAAGGTGTCGAAGAAGGACTCGGTGAGGTCGCACTCGACGAGCCAGGACTCGCGATCGACGGCGAACAGGGCGTCGAGGTCGGCGTCCGGCACGTCGATGCCGTCGAGGTTCAGCTCGTCGAGGACCGGCAACCGGCCGATCGCCGACTCCCGTGCGTCGACCTCGTGCTCGAGCCGCCGCACGATCCACTCGATGACCCGCGAGTTCTCGCCAAAGCCCGGCCACAGGAAGGAGCCGTCGGCGTCCTTCCGGAACCAGTTGACCTGGAAGATCCGCGGCGCCTTGCCGTGCTCGAGTGCACCGCCGACCCGCAACCAGTGACTCCAGTAGTCCGCCATGTTGTAGCCGCAGAACGGGAGCATCGCGAAGGGGTCGCGACGGAGCTCCCCGACCGTGCCCTCGGCGGCGGCGGTCTGCTCGGAGGAGATCGTCGCACCCATGAACACGCCGTGCTCCCAGCTGCTGGCCTCGACCACGAGCGGAACGTTCGTGGCACGACGCCCGCCGAAGAGGATCGCGTCGAGCGGGACGCCGTCGGCCGCGTCCCAGTCGTCGGCGATCGACGGGCACTGTGCCGCCGCGACGGTGAACCGCGAGTTCGGGTGGGCCGCCGGGCGCCCCGACTCGGGCGTCCAGTCCTGCCCCTGCCAGTCGACGAGGTGGGCGGGGGGCTCGGGGGTCAGCCCCTCCCACCAGACGTCTCCGTCGTCGCGGAGCGCGACGTTGGTGAAGATCGTGTTGCCCCACAGGGTGTCGACGGCCGTCGCATTCGTGCCGGCGCCCGTGCCGGGTGCGACCCCGAAGAAGCCGGCCTCCGGGTTGATGGCGTACAGACGTCCGTCGTCGCCGGGCCGGATCCACGCGATGTCGTCGCCGAGGGTCTCGACCGTCCACCCGGGGATCGTCGGCCGCAGCATCGCGAGGTTGGTCTTGCCACAGGCCGAGGGGAACGCGGCGGCGATGTGGAACGCCCGGCCCTCCGGCGAGACGACCCGGACCAGCAGCATGTGCTCGGCCAACCAGCCCTCATCGCGTCCGATGACCGAGGCGATCCGCAGCGCGAAGCACTTCTTCGCGAGGAGTGCGTTACCGCCGTAGCCGGAACCGAACGACCACACTTCGCGCGTCTCCGGGAACTGGACGATGTACTTGGTGTCGTTGCACGGCCAGACCACGTCGGCCTGCCCCGCTTCGAGCGGAGCGCCGACCGAGTGGACGGTCCGGACCCACGGCTGTCCGTCGGCGATGAGCTCAAGGACGCGGTCGCCCATCCGCGTCATGATGCCCATGCTGAGGACCGCGTACGCCGAATCGGTGATCTGCACGCCGAGCTGCGAGAGCGGCCCGCCGACCGCGCCCATCGAGAACGGCACGACGTACATCGTGCGGCCGCGCATGCTGCCGGCGAAGACCCCGTGCAGTTCGTCGCGCATCACCGCGGGATCGCGCCAGTTGTTCGTCGGGCCGGCGTCCTCCTCCTGCTCGGAGCAGATGAAGGTGCGGTCCTCGACGCGCGCGACGTCGCGCGGATCGCTGCGGGCGAGGAAACTGTTCGGCCGCCACTCCGGGTTGAGCTTGATCAGCTTCCTCTCCTCGACGAGCTGGTGGGTGAGCCGGTGCGATTCGCTCGCGGAGCCGTCGACCCAGTGGATCGCGGACGGCTCCAGGAGGGCCGCCAGGTCGTCGACCCAGTCGTGCAGCTCGGCGAGGCCGCTCCGCTTCGGGCGCGGCACCGCTCGGAGCTCCGCGCGGGCGGCGGGAGCGGGTGCGGTGTCGGGAATCAGTTCTGCGATGGACATGCGTTCCTCCGGCGTTGGTGGGACGGTCAAGAAGTGGTCGTAGAGCCACCATGCGCCCGTTTCGGTCGATCTTCTCGGTATTGCACCCTTCAAGAATCACTGTTCTTTCGATACGGTGAAGGAATGACTCCGACTCCCGCATCGACCGCCGCCGCCGAACTCCTCACGCTCGGCCATCGGATCCGGCACTTCCGGACCCGGCGAGGCCTCACCCTCGACGACCTCGGCGAACGGGTCGGGCTGGCGGCGAGCCAGCTCTCCCTCATCGAGAACGGGAAGCGCGAGCCGAAGCTGTCGGTCCTGCAGGAGCTGACGACCGCGCTCGGGATCGACCTGACCGACCTCCTGTCGAAGGAGGCACCGAACCCCCGCGCAGCGCTGGAGATCGAGCTGGACCGCCTCCAGCGCAGTGCGCTCTACGGCGAGTTGACCCTGCCGATCGTCAAGCCGTCGAAGGGCATCCCGGACGAGGCCCTCCGCGCACTCGTGGGCCTGCACCGCGAACTGCAGCGGCATGCAAACGAGGCGATCGCGACCCCGGAGGAGGCACGGCGTGCCAACACCGAGTTGCGGGAGTGGATGCGGGAGCGCGACAACCACCTGCCCGAGATCGAGGAACTCGCGGAGTCGCGCGTGCTGCGCGCCGGGCACAGCACCGGCGCGCTCACCCACCGCACGGTGAGCATCATGGCGGAACAGCTCGGCTTCGACCTCATCTACGTCAACGACCTGCCGCACTCCGCCCGCAGCGTCACCGATCTCGAGAACGGGCGCATCTACCTGCCACCGGCGTCGATCCCCGGCGGGCACGGCCTGCGGTCCATGGCCCTGCAGGCGATGGCGCACCGCCTGCTCGGGCACCAGCGCCCGACGAGCTACGCGGAGTTCCTCCGGCAACGGCTCGAGATCAACTACTTCGCGGCGGCGGCGCTCATGCCGCAGACGGCCGCGGTCTCGTTCCTGCAGCAGGCCAAGCGCGACCGCAACCTGGCCGTCGAGGACTTCCGCGACGCCTTCGGGGTCACCCATGAGGCCGCGGCGCTGCGCCTGACCAACCTGGCGACCGCCCGACTCGACATGCGCCTGCACTTCCTGCGGGTCTCCGAGGACGGGGCGATCTCGAAGGCCTATGAGAACGATGCTCTGCCGCTGCCCGTCGACGTGACGGGCGCGGTGGAGGGCCAGATCGTGTGCCGGAAGTGGAGCGCGCGGAACGCCTTCGCGCGGACGAACCGCACCACGGAGCTCTACCAGTACACCGACACCCCGGCCGGTACCTTCTGGTGTGCGACGCAGACCGGCACGACCGAGGCCGGCGAGTTCTCGATCTCGGTCGGCGTGCCCTGGGGCGAGGCGAAGTGGTTCCGCGGACGGGAGACCACGACGCGTGCGGTCTCCACCTGCCCGGACCCGACCTGCTGCCGTCGACCACCGTCGGACCTCGCCGACAAGTGGCGGGAGCAGGCTTGGCCGAGCGCCCGGTTGCACACCCACATCCTCTCCCCACTGCCGAGCGGCACCTTCCCGGGCGTCGACGACTCCGAGGTCTACGACTTCCTCGAGCGTCACGCGGCGGGCTGATCGCTCGGCGCGGCTACGCCGACGCGTGTTCCCGGGGCGCTGCAGAACGCCCAGGCCGGGAGGTGCCCCTGGCGGATCAGCGACCCGACGGTCGCCGCCAGCGGGTGGTCCAGCTCCTCGTCGACCAGCTCTGCGAGGAAGGCGGTCGCGCGCGTGCTCTGGCCGAGCGCCCACGACAGCCAGGCGAGCATGGCGAGCGGCGCGACGCGTGCCGACTCCGACGCTCGCGCCGCGACGCCGAGGAGCAGGCTGCTCGCCGCCCGGATGCGCTGGATATCGGGATGCGGTCCGTCGCCGACCAGCAGGTGGGCGACCCGGTGGAACACCTCCGGGTCGTCCGTCCCGACCGGCAGATGCCCGTACGCGCGTTCGGCGTCGTCGAGTTCCTCACCCAGCTCGCGCCCGAACGCCCACTGCATGAGTGCGAGATCGCTCGCCCACGGGCGTGACAGGCTCAGCAACAGGAAGGCCACTTCCCGGGCGGTCATCCCCTCGACGCCGCGGGCGAGCGCGTCCTCGAAGACCGCAGGAAGGCCGTCGAGTCGTTCCACGGCGTCTCCGACGTCGATCCGCCAGGTCGTGCGGGCGCGATCGGCGGCCGCGTCGAGCATGGAGGCCAGTCGAGCGCAGAGCACCCGGTACTCGAGGTCGACGGCTGCGAACGTCGCCACGTCCACCGACGGGACCTCGGTCGTGACGAGCTCCCAGGGGAGCGGTGGGACCGGCGGGACCGCCGCCGAGGCCACGATCGCCGGCGGACGCCCTCCGGCGGGGAGTCCGGGGTCGAGGTAGGAGCCCCATCCGTCGGCGGCCGAGCAGAGGGCGTCTTTGACCGTGAACCCCTGCGCGCTCGCCAGCTCCAGGACGGCGTCGGCGATCGTCCTGCCCGGCGGCTCCGCCCCGGCTCCGAACGCGTCGTCCGTGTAGACCACGGGCACGATGGCGTCGACACCCGGAGCCCGGCAGGCGAACCCGAGGGCGCGCTCCGCGGCGGCGTCCGCCACCTGCCGGTCGACGTCCGTTCCGGCCGGCAGGTGCACCTGGAGTGCGCCGCGGCTGTAACGGCCCGCGAACAGGACGACGACGAGACTCGATCTCGGAGTGCTTCCGACGAGTCCGGGGATGAGGGCGAGGAGGTCTTCGGCCGCGTTGGCCTGCACGATGTGGTTCATGGAGCCAGCCTCCGTCGAACCCGGGTCCGACTGTCCGGCAGGCGTCACGGATGTGGAGCGGATGCTGTCGCTGCCGCACTGTGCAGCGCGGTCGCTGCGGAGTAGAGTGTGCTCGTCAGACTCCGCAGCACGGGGGTCGTTGCTCGAAAAAAGGGCGATAGCGCGGCCAGCACCGGCGAGACACACACGGAATCCCATCCGTCCACGTTCTCGAAGGTCTCCCATGTCCGAACACGCTTCGTCGACCGTTCCCACGTCGATCCGCTCCTCCACCGTCTCCGCCCGGGTGGCACAGGCACTCAGCCGCCATGTCTCCGAGGTGTTCGGTGTCATGGGCAACGGCAACGCGCATCTCCTCGACGCCCTCGCCGCTACCACGACCCGCTTCACCGCCATGCGCCACGAGGCCGGGGGCGTCGCCGCAGCCGACGCCTACGCCCGCGCGGGCGGCGGTCTCGCTGCCGCGACTGCGACCTACGGAGCCGGATTCACCAACACCCTGACGCCCCTCGCGGAGGCGGTGATGGCTCAGATCCCGCTGATCCTCGTCGTCGGTGACGCCCCGACCACCGGGGCCCGCCCCTGGGACGTCGACCAGTTCCAGATCGCCGCCGGGCTCGGTGCACCGACCTTCACCGTCGGTCGTGACGACGCCACCGCGACCACGCTCCGTGCCATCGAGCACGCCGTCCACCGCCGGACCGCGGTCGTGCTCGCGATCCCCTACGACCTCGCCGCCGTGGCGTCCGACGAGCCGCTGCGGGCGGACGGGACACCACACCACCCGGCGCTCGTCCGGCCCTCCCGCGTGGAGCCCGTCGCGAGGCGCCTGGACACCGCCGCCGCCGCTCTGCGCAGCGCACACCGTCCGCTCATCCTGGCCGGGCGTGGAGCCTGGCTGGCCGACGCCGGACCCGTCCTCGGCGAGCTCGCCGAGCGGCTCGACGCCCACACCGCGACCACGGCGCTCGGACGCGGGCTCTTCGGTTCCAGCCCCCGTGATCTCGGGGTGGCCGGCGGCTTCGCGACGGAGCACGCCGCGAGGCGCATCGCCGAAGCAGACGTCGTGCTCGTCGTCGGCGCCGGCCTCAACCAGTTCACGATGCGGTTCGGCGAGGCCTTCGCCCACGATGCGCACGTCATCCAGGTCGACCTCGCCGACGCCCCGACGAATGCCAGGGTCGACGAGCTCATCCACGGTGACGCGGCCCTCGCAGCCGCAGGTCTCCTGGAACGGCTCGCCGACGGCGTGGGGTCCGGATGGGTCGCGTCGGCCGGTCCCGCCCGCCCCGCACCGCACCTCGACCGCGATTTGGGTGACGGCTCGTCCGGGGACGGACTGTGCGCCGACGGGCGCCTCGACCCACGCAGCCTCGCGCACCGACTCAATGAGCTGCTCCCGGCCGACCGCACGGTCGTGCAGGACGGTGGTCACTTCATCGGCTGGGCGCCGATGTACCTCGACATCCCCTCCCCCGACCGCCTCGTCATGGTCGGGACGGCGTACCAGTCGATCGGACTCGGGTTCCCGAGCGCCGTCGGTGCCTCGGTGGCCGGGCACACGGGCACAACCGTCCTCTGCACCGGCGACGGCGGCGGCCTCATGGCACTCCCCGACCTCGACACCGTCATCCGCACGGTGCCGAGCGGCGTGATCGTGGTCTTCAACGACGCCGCCTACGGAGCCGAGGTGCACCAGTACGGCTCGCGTGGACTCGACCAGACCCCGATGCTCATCGACGAGGTCGACTTCGCCGCCCTCGCGCGGGCCTTGGGGGGCCAGGGCGTGACGATCGACACGCTCGCGGACCTCGACGGACTCACCGACTGGGTCCACGCCGGGGCGCAGGGCGTCCTCCTGCTCGACTGCCGCATCTCCACGAGCGTCGTCGCCCCGTACCTCTCCGAGATGATGCAGCAGGGACCACGGCCGGTCGCCGTCGACTGAGCCTGCGCGGCGTCACCGCGGGTATCGTTGACGAGTGCTTCCTCAGCCTGCCCCGACCGCACCCACCTACGTCATGTCGACGGACGGCATCCGGATCGCGACGTACCTCCACGAACCGGCTCCGGGCACAGGCGACCTCGGCACGATCGTCGCGGTGCACGGCTTCGCCTCGAGCGCCGGACTCAACTGGGACCTCGCCGGGTGGACACGCACGCTGACGCGCGCCGGATACCGCCTGCTGACCCTCGATCAACGCGGTCACGGAGCCTCCGACAAACCGACGGATCCCGCCGCGTACCGACTCGACATCCTCGTCGACGACGTCCTGTCCGTCCTCGACGGCTACGGCGTCGACGAGCCGCACTATCTCGGGTACTCGCTGGGCTCCCGGGTGGGCTGGCGGTTGGGTGTCCGGCACCCCGACCGCGTGCGCTCCCTCAGCCTCGGCGGCCTCCCCGAGGGCGACTCGCTCCGCGACTTCGACCTGGAGGCGGCCCGTCACCACGTGAGGACCGGGACGACGATCACGCACGCCCTCACGGACACGTACGTGACGATGGCCGAGGGTGTCCCGGGCAACGACGTGGAGGCACTCATCGCCCTGGTGGACGGCCTGCGCGGAGGGCCACAGCCGAGCACGGCCGAGGTGCCACCGCCGCCGATGTTGCTCGTGACCGGAGACGACGATGCGGTCGCCGCCGGGAGTCGGCGGCTCGCCGAAGCCGCCGGTGCCCGCTACGTGGGGCTGCCCGGCCGCGAGCACTTCAACGCGGTCTCGTCGCGGGCGTTCAAGGACGCCGTGCTGGCGTTCCTCGCCGAGCAGGGGTAGCCGGTCGCGACCGCCTCGGTCAGCCCGCGTGCCGGTGCTCGACACGACCCTTCGCGAGCTTCGACGGCCACCAGATGGCGCTCCCGATGTCGTGGCTGAGGGCGGGGACGAGCAGCGTCCGGACGATGATCGTGTCGAGGAGCACCCCGAACGCCACGATGAACGCGATCTGCGCGAGGAACAGGATCGGAATGACGCCCAGCGCCGCGAACGTGGCCGCGAGCACGAGTCCGGCCGAGGTGATCACGCCACCCGTGATCGCCAGCCCCCGCAGCACGCCGGCCCTCGTTCCGACCCGCAGCGACTCCTCGCGGACCCTCGTCATGAGGAAGATGTTGTAGTCGATCCCGAGCGCCACGAGGAAGACGAAGCCGTAGAGCGGCACACTCGGGTCCGCGCCCGGGAACCCGAGCACGTGGTTGAACACGAGCGCGGACACCCCGAGAGCCGCCCCGAAGGACACCACCACGCTGAGGATCAGCAGGACCGGGGCGAGCACCGAGCGGAGCAGCAGCATGAGGATGAGGAGGATGACGGCGAGCACCACGGGGATGATGAGGTTCCGGTCGTGGATGGACGCGTCGTTCGAGTCGATGGCGGTCGCCGTGACGCCGCCGACCGGCGTGTGGGTGCCGACCTCGGCGTCGAGGGTCGAGCGCAGTTGTCGCACGCTCTCCTCCGCCGTCGTCGAGTCCGGTGCCGCGTCGAGCGTCGCCTGGAGCAGGATGCGGCCGTCGTCGACCGTCGGTTCGGCGGACGCCACCGGGGTCCCCGGGGGTCCCGCGGCGGGAGCCGTGAACACCGCCTCCCCGTCGCTCACCGTCGCGTCCGCGGTGCCGGTCGCGGAGTCGCTCGACAGCACCTGGACGCTGTCGAGACCGTCGGCCTCCTCGAGGATGCCGATGACCTGCGCGGCATCACCCTCCTGCGTGAGGACGTACACGGGGCTCGCCGAGCCGGCCGGGAAGTGCTCGCCGAGCGCGGCCTGACCGTCACGGGCCTCGGACGTGCCGAGGATGAGGTCGCTCTGGGCGACGCCGTCCGCCTTGAGCTGGAAGACCCCGAGGCTCGCGACCAGGAGGAGCAGGGTGCTCCCGATCCAGACGACGCGGGCGTGGCGGGAGATGAGGCGGGCGATCCCACCCCACAGACCGGTGGTCGGCACGGCGGAGTCGTCGGTCGACGAGGCGCGCACACGGTGCTCGCTCCCGACCTTCGGGCGCAGCGGCCAGAACGAGGTGCGACCGCAGGCCAGCAGGAGCGCGGGCAGGAAGGTGAGCGCCGCGAGGACCGAGAAGACGATCCCGATCGAGGCGACCGGCCCGAGCGCCTTGTTCGAGTTCAGGTCGCTGAGCAGCAGGCAGAGCAGTCCGGCGATGACGGTGCCGCCCGACGCGACGATCGGCTCGAACGATCCACGGAGCGCCGCCCACGTCGCATCCCACCGCCGCTCGTGGTCGCGGAGCGCCTCCCGGTACCGCGAGACGTAGAGCAGCGAGTAGTCGGTCGCCGCACCGATCACGAGGATGAAAAGGATGCCCTGCACCTGGCCGTTCAGCAGGACGACGCCGGCCTTCGCGAGCCACCACACGGTGAGGAGTGCGGTGCAGAGGGCGAACAGCGAGGTGCCGAGCACGAGGAACGGGAGGACCGGCGAGCGGTACACGACGATGAGGATGAGGAAGACGGCGCCGAGCGCGGTCAGGAGGAGGATGCCGTCGATGCCGGCGAAGGCGTCGGTGAGGTCGGCGGTGAACCCTGCCGGGCCGGTGACGAAGACGTCGAGGCCGGCCGGGGCAGCTTCGGCGAGCTGCGCACGGAGGGCCTCGACGACGTCGCCGACCTCCGCGTCACCGCTGATCGGGACGAAGACCTCGATCGCGTCGCCGTCCTCGGAGGGGATGGCCGGAGAGACGCCGTCAGCGACGCCCTCGGTGGAGGACAGGGCTGAGAGCTCGTCGTCGATCGCCGCCCGGTCCTCGTCGGTGATCCCGCCGTCGCGGACGAACAGCACGAGGGCCGGGATGTCGTCACCCTCCCGGAACCCGTCGAGTGCCGTCTGCACCTCGGTCGCGTCCGCGCTCGCTGGGAGGAAGCTCGTCTGGTCGTTGGTCGCGACCTCGCTCACCTTCCCGAAGTACGGACCGCCGACACCGGCGGCCGTGAGCCAGAGGAGGATGAGGACCGCGGGGAGCACGACCCGCAGCCACCGCGGCGCACCCGCCCGATCCCGCTGCTGCGTCCGGGTGTCCGCGTCCGTCTGCGTTCCGCCGTGTCGTCCGTGCGTCATGCGCGCGCCCCGTTCTCGCCCTGCTCGAAATAATATGCAGCTAGCTTACTATCTGCGACGGGCGGCCGGGGACGGAGTTCAGGCCGGGACGACGACTCCCCCGGCTTCGGTGATCTCGGCGAGCGCCGCATCCCCGGCGGCCCGGTCGACGGGCGCGACGAGTCCTGCGAGGACGCGGACCTGCAGGCCGTGCTCGATGGCGTCGAGCGCACTGCGGCGGACGCAGTAGTCGGTCGCGAGACCCACGACGTCGACCTCCGTGATGCCGGCATCCGTGAGGACCTCGTCGAGGCTCCGACCCTCCGGCATCACGCCCTCGAAGATCGAGTATCCGTGGGCGCCCTGGCCCTTGCGGATGTGGGTGTCGACGCTCTTGGTGTCGAGCGCGTGGTGGTACTCGGCGCCTGCACTCCCCGCGACGCAGTGCACCGGCCAGTTCGTCTCGTAGTCGGGCTCACCCGTCGCGAAGTGACCGTCGTTGTCGCCCTCGGCGTCGTGCCAGTCGCGTGAGGCGAACACGTGCGCGTACTCGTCCCCGTGCTCGGCCAACAGTTGCGTGACCCCCGCGGCGACGGCCTCGCCGCCGTCCACGCCGAGCGCACCGCCCTCGGTGAAGTCGTTCTGTACGTCGATGATGAAGAGCGCGCGCGCCACGATGCCTCCGGGTTGTCGTCGTCCCGCCTCGGTGGAGGTGGGTTCCATCGAGGGTAACGCCGGGGAACCGACCGGGTCAGGTGGTTGCGCCGTCGTGGTTCAGAGCCGACGTGCGCGCTCCTTGCGGCGGTCGAAGAACTGGAGACCGATGTTCACACCCATGACGACGGTGCCGAGGAGCATGGACACGAGCCCGGCGATCCGGAACCCGACCGGCAGCTCGAGGAGCAGCGCGAAGACGACCCCGAGCACGATGAGCGCGGCACCCGCGGAGAACAACACCAGATACTTCATGCCCCCAACGGTACCGGCTGGACGACGACCCCGGGACGGGACCGCGACCTAGGCTGGAGCCATGACCCGTCTCCCCCGTCGCGCGCACCTGCTCATCGCGGCGGGCGCTGCCCTCCTGCTCGCGGTCACCGCCGCCGGCTGCTCCACCTTCCCGAGCGGTGCACCCTCCAGGGCCGAATCGACCCCGTCGGCGGGCGGATTCCCCACGGACGTCGTCTTCGACTACCAGCTGGGTGGCGGCTACGAGCCGGCGGCCGGCGTGGGCGGCGTCGCCCGCGACAGCACCGACTCCCCCGACCTCGACCGGTACTCGATCTGCTACGTCAACGGGTTCCAGAGCCAGCCGGCCGATCGCGAGGCCTGGCTCGCCGAGCCGGACCTCGTCCTCACCGACGACGCCGGTGAACCGGTCATCGACGAGAACTGGCCCGACGAACTCATCTTCGACCTCTCCACCGACGACCGTCGCGCACGGATCGCCGAGCGGGTCGGCGCGAGCATCACCCGCTGCGCGGAGGCCGGCTTCGACGCCGTCGAGATCGACAACCTCGACTCGTACACCCGGTCCGACGGTCGACTCACCGTTGAGGACGCGATCGCCCTCGCCACCCGGTACGCCGACCTCGCCCACGACGCGGGTCTCCTCATCGGGCAGAAGAACGCCGCCGAGCTCGGCACGCGAGGTCGGGACGACGTCGGGTTCGACTTCGCCGTCGCGGAGGAGTGCCACCGCTTCGACGAGTGCGCCACCTACACCGAGGTGTACGGAGGCGCCGTGCTGGACATCGAGTACACCGACGACCTGCGCGGCACCTTCGACGAGGTGTGCGCCGATCCGCAGGTCCCCTTCTCAACGATCCTGCGCGACCGCGACCTCCGGACGGCCGACGACCCCGCCCACGTCTTCGACGCCTGCGCTCGGTAGGCACCGGCAGGAGATCCGCTCCGGGGCAGGAGGTTCCAAGGCGAAGCGTCCTGCTGCGGGGCGGACCCCCGGCACCCAGGCATGTCCAGCAGGTGTCGGTAGCGTGGAGGCATGATCCGGACCCACGACGCATGAACCTGGAGCAATTGGAAGCGGTCGTCGCGGTCGTCGACTACGGCTCGTACGCCGCAGCTGCCGACGTCCTCCGGATCTCGCAGCCCTCGCTCACGAGACGCATCCAACGCTGCGAGACGGACCTCGGGCTCGCGCTCTTCACCCGCGTCGGTCGGCGCATGCAGGTCACCGACGCCGGACGGTCCGTGCTCGGCCCGGCGAGGCGGATGCTCCAGGAGGCGAACGGGCTCCGCGCACTCGCCGACGCCCAGCAGGCGCTCACCGCCGGCACGCTCCGCATCGGCGCACTCCCCTCGCTCGTCGCGACCCACGTCCCGGAACTCGTCGCCCGGTTCCACGCCGCGCACCCCGACGTCCGCATCGAGGTCACGGGCGCCGTCGACTCCGCCGAACTGCTCGACGCCATCGACCTCGGGCGCATCGACCTCGGCGTGGCCGATGTGGCCACCGCCGGCCACGGTGTCGAGGTGCGGCTCCTGGAGGAACAGCGGTTCGCGATCGTCCTCCCCGGCCTCAGGACCGTCGCCGAGCGCGAGGCTGAGCACACGCCGCCGACCATCACCGGCGACGAGCTGGCTGCTCACACCCTGGTGACCCTTCCGCGCGGGACGTCGATGCGCGCCGTGACCGACGAGGCCTACGCCCGCTTCGGCGTGCAGCCACCGCGGGTCATCGTGACCACCCAGCGCGACGCGCTCACCCGGTTCGCGACCGCCGGCGTCGGACTGACCGTGGTCCCCGAGCGGCTCGCCGACTGGGCTGCGGCGAACGGCGCCCGGGTCCACCGGTTCCCGACACCGGTCACGAGGAGCATCGGCCTGCTCGTGCGCCACGACAGCGTCGGGACACCCGCCGTGAGTGCCTTCCTCCGCTTGGCGGAGCTGGTCCCACCCGGGGACTGACGACGCCCCGCGTCAGCCGCAGAGGTCCGCGGCGGCGTTGCGGGACTCGACCTCGACGGGCGCGGGCGCGGCAGGCGGGGTCAGTGAGGCGAAGTCGTCGCCGATGACGAGCACGACGTCCTCGTCGTCCGGCCCCGGTTCGCCGCTCACGACAATCGTGATCCCCAACTCCTGGGCGAGGGAGGCGGCCGTCGCCCGAGCCGCGTCCGAGTCGCGCGCGAGCAGGACCGTGACCGGGGTGTCCGTCTCCGCGTCGCCGATCGACGCGACGGTGTAACCGAGGGCGGTCAGTCGGTCGGCCGTCGCCGTCGCGACCCCGTTCGTCTGCGAGCCGTTGAGGACGCTGACCGCCACGACCCGCACCGGTTCGACCGGGGCGACCGGCTCGGCGGGGGACGCATCAGCGGTTCCCGCGATCGGCACCGGGACATCGGTGGCGAGGCTCGAGAAGACGATCGCGGCGTCATCACTCGGGATGACCCGGTTGGCGTCCGACGGCGCCTCGGTCCACGGCATCGTCAGGAAGGTGATGGCCGACGCCGGCACCTGCGAGACCCGGTGGGCGAGCGAGGTCAGGCTCGCGAGGTCGCCGAGCGCGGTGTCGACGGTGAGCGAGGAGGTGACCGCGTCCAGGAAGCGGATGAGGCGGTCCGGCCGGGTGAGCACCTCGGCACTCAGCGCCCGCTGCACGATCGCGGACATCACCATCTGCTGGTTGCCGAGGCGCGAGATGTCGCTGCCGTCACCCACCGCGTGCCGGGTACGGGCGAGCGCGAGCGCCTGCGTCCCGTCGATGACCTGCGCTCCGGCGGGCAACGCGAGGTTCGAATAGGGGTCCTCCATGTCCGACGGCAGACACACCGCCAGCCCGTCCATGCCGTTGACGATCGCCTGGAAGCCGCTGAAGTCGAGCTCGACGAAGTGGTCGATCGGCACACCGGTCATCGCCTGCACTGCGGCGACTGAACAGGCGGCCCCCGAGTTCAACGCCGCGTTCACCATCCCGTAGTCGTCGGGCGTCCCCCGCCCGGTGTCCGTGCACATCGACAGGTCGGTCAGCGTGTCACGTGGGATCTGCATCGCGTCGATCCGGGTGTTGCCCTCGGAGACGTGCACGAGCACCATCGCGTCGCTGCGCTTGGTGCCGGTGTCCTCGCCGTAGTCGCCGACCGCGAGGTCACGACTGTCGGAGCCGAGGAGGAGGACGTTGATCGCCGGGTCCGGTGCGCCCGGCTGCGCGGGCTCGGTCGAACGTCCGGTCGGGGCGGCGATGGCCTCGGAGCTGAGGTTGCCCTGCAGTCGCAGCGCGAGCGCACCGACACCCCCGAGGAGCGCGAGCACGAGGCCGCCTGCGATGCCGACGATGAGGCGCCGGCGGCGGACCCGTGCGCTCACCGCACCGCCGTGACGGCGAGCGTGGGCGGCACGTGGGCGGACGGACGCCTCGGGGAGATCGGGGAGATCGGGTCTGCGCATCGTCCCAGTGCACCAAGCGTCGAAGCGGCGGACAAGCAGCCTGCCCGGTGCGACTCATACGCGGCGCGCATGCGTCGGAGGATCAGCTCACGGGCG
Organism: Plantibacter sp. CFBP 8775; assembly: GCF_014839505.1. Lineage (NCBI taxonomy): Bacteria > Bacillati > Actinomycetota > Actinomycetes > Micrococcales > Microbacteriaceae > Plantibacter > Plantibacter sp. CFBP 8775. The sequence goes on from NZ_JACYNV010000002.1 coordinate 465,379, forward strand.
AGGCGACCTCCGAGCCACGCAGTCCGGGCACCGCACGATTGCCGAACTGGCCGGTGACGACCAGGATGAGCGTCGTCGCTGCGAGGAGGATCCAGCCCGGCCAGCCGAGCAGGGTGCCGAACACACTGCCGGTGTCCTGCATCGACGTCGGGCTGGCGAAGAGCAGCAGCGCCCCGACGGCGGCGTTCACCGCGCCGTGGGCGATCACCGCCGGCCAGACCGAGGCGGAGCGGAGCCGCAACCAGCCGATGAGGACGCCGAGCAGCATGCACCAGCCCACCATCAGGAGCAGGCCGAGGACGTCGGTCCGCTGGTAGTTGTAGCCGAGGAGGATGAGCGGTGCGTGCCACACGCCCCAGATCGCCCCGGACAGCAGGAGGGCGGGCCAGGTGCCGAGCGGCAGGAGGTTCGGCAGCAACCAGCCGCGCCAGCCGAGTTCCTCCCCGAACGCGGACAGCGATGCCACCAGGACGCCGAGGGGCAGGGTGAGGAGCTGGACCAGGGCGACCGTGGTGAGGTCGTCCCGCCCGAGCTCGCCGGCGCCCGAGGCGGTCATGATGGCGGCGAGACCGGACAGGCCGACGAGGTCGAGCTCGATGAGCCCCATGGCCTGCCCGAGCAGCATGGAACAGAACGCGAGGACCGGGAAACCGACGAGCGCCGCCGCGCAGAGCCCGAGGGTCCGGCCGAGGGGACGCAGCGGCGCGAGTCCGAGCAGCCGCGGGATGCTCCTCGGGCGGGCGACGAACAGCACCACGACGAGCGCGGCGATGGTCGGGGTGTACATCATGCCGAGGGCGATGAGCTGGAACCAGGGGTTCGCGAGTCCTTCACCGGACAGCCACAGCGGTGCGGCGATGAGCCAGGCGAGGCCGACGGCGAGCACGGTGAAGACCGTGACGGCGACCCACGGGACCCTGGCGGGCAGGATCGGGGCCAGCTCGCGGTTGCGCCGGCGCTGGCGGTCCGCCGCCGACTCCGGCTGCTGCGCGAGCACGGCCCGCCCGGCGGCACCGATCACCGGGCCCGCGGTCGGTGCTGGTGCTGGTGCCGGCGATCCGTCGGCGAGCGGCGTCCGGATCGGTCCAGGCGCGGGCTGTCCGATCGGCGCCCAGCCGCCCTCGGTCGGTGTGTCGTCCGGTCGCTGCATGTGATCCCCCGTGGTCGCGAACAGCTTCCCACGCTACGGAGCGACGGCGCGGGGCGCATCCGCCGCCCGGGGGATCACGCGGTGAGGTGACAGCCGCAGGACTCCCGCAGGAGGAGACCGACGGGGACGACGGTGCTGCGCTCGTGCTCGCCGTCCGCGTCACCGAAGCGGGCGAGCGCCCGGGTGGCGGCCAAGCGGCCGAGGCGTGCCGGGTCCTGTTCGATGACGCTGACGGCCGGATCGAGCTGGTCGGCCATCGGGAAGTCGCCGAAGCCGAGCGAGGCGATCCCGCGTGAGCGCAGCGCTGGGACGAGCGCCATCGTCACCCGCGCGTTCGCCGAGAACAGGGCCGTCGGCGGGGAGGCGAGGGCGAGGAGACCGTCGACCACGGCGGCAGCCGGTTCGCGATCCGTCGCGTCGAGGCTGACGAGGGCGTCGTCGAGGTCGATCCCGCTCTCGGCGAGCGCCGAACGGTAGCCCTCGAGCCGGCGACGGGTGCTCGGCGGGTGTGCCGAGTCGGCGATGAAGGCAACGCGGGTGTGCCCGTGCTCGAGCAGGTGCCTCGTCGCGAGGTAGGCGCCGCGGTGGTCGTCCTCGACGAAGCTGTCGGCGTCGAGTCCACCGGGGGCGCGGTCGACGAACACGATGGGCGTGTGCTCGGCCCACGGCGCGAGCCACGACTGGTCCTCCGCGACAGGCGCGAGGACGAGCCCCATGAGCTGTGACCGGAGCAGCGAGTCGAGCACGGCACGCTCGCGCGCCGGGTCGTCGCCGATGCTCGTGACGAGGGTGGTGATGCCCGAGACCGAACAGACCTCCTCGACGGCGCGGACGACCGCGGCGAAGAAGGGGTCGACGACGTCCGGGACCGCGACGCCGACAGAGGAGGACCGCCCGGCGCGGAAGGTGCGCGCCAGGACGTTCGGGACGTAGTTCAGCTCCCGCATGGCCGATTCGACCCGCGACCGCGTCTCCGGGAGCACGTGCGGGTCGTCGTTGAAAACGCGGGAGACCGTCTTCGAGCTCACTCCGGCGAGGGACGCCACGTCCTGCATCGTGGCCATGGCTGCTCCTCGGGTGGTTCCACCTGCGTGGCGTGGTCGGATCGGGCTGGTTCGCGGGCGGCGACCGAGGACGCCGCCCGCGATCCGTCAGCGACCGGCGAGCGCGGTCTCGATGACCTGCTCGAGCTCACGGAGGCGAGGCAGCGCACGGTTCGTGAGCAGTTCCTCACGCTTCGCCGACGAGATCGAAAGGCTATCCTTCCACAGCGAACGACCGGCCATCGCGCCGCCGGCACCGTTCTCGACCGCGGTGCGGACCTGGCCGACGAAGGTCTCGTGGTCGACGCCGGCGGAGAGCACGGCCCACGGCACACCGGCGGCGGCCTCGGTCACGGCTGCGGCGGCCTCGGCGGAGCCCGGGTACTGGAGCTTCAGGACCTTGGAACCGGCGGCGACGGAGATCTCCGCGGCGCCGCGCACGAGCTCGGGGAAGATCTCGGCGTAGGCCTCGTCGCTCTCGCCGTCGAGCTGGTAGACGAGGATCTCGACGATGAGCAACACGCCCTCGGCGGTGCACTCCTCCACGAGGCGGGCGATCTCGTCGATGACGACCTGCTCGGCCTCCCGCTGGTCGGAGCGCAGGTAGAAGAGCATCTTGGCGGCGTCGCCACCGAGTTCGCGGACCCGACGGGCGTCCATGCCGGGGACGTACTTCGTCCGGCGCAGACCGTTCTCGGTGTCGAAGCCCGAGGAGTCCATGCCGACGACGAGACCGGTCGTGCGGGAGAGGGTGCGCTCGTCGACGACGAGCGGGAGGGCGACCTCCGGGTCGAGGAGGATGGCGGGTGCGTGGTTGCCGAGGAACCGGACGAGGTCGCTCTTGGCCTCGGCGAGTTCGTCACGGCTGATGCCGGCCGCGCCATTCGGGGCGTCGGTCATGACGGCCTTCATGCCGTTGCGCTGGTCGCCGGCGACGATGAGCATGCCGCCGCCCGGGGTGCTGATCGTGGCCATGGCGCGGCGTTCGAGCGTCGTCAGCTCATTGGTCCTGGTGGCTACTGCGTTCATGAGGTGCTCCTTGTGCTTCGGATGGGGTCTGATCCCGGCAGCGGTCGCGCCGGGGAGGATCGGTCTGGGTCGTCGGGTGGTCGGTCGGTCAGGGATGTGATCGGGAGGTGGCTGGTTCGAGGAGGGTCCCGGCGAAGACGGCTGCGCCGTATGCCGTGTCCTGGGACCGGTGCGACACCTGCACACCGGGCAGGACGGCCGCTCGGGCGCGTTGCACGGACCGCATGCTCGCCCAGCCGCCGGTGAGCAGCGCCGAGGTGGCCGGCGCGACCTCGCGGTCCATCGCCGCGATGAGCACGGCGAGTTCGTCGTTGCCGTGCCGGAGCACCGCTTCGAAGACCTCTGCCGGTCCCGCGCCGTCGGCGCGGACCGTGAGCTTGAGGACGCCGTCGTCGTTCCGGGCGCCCGCGACCGAGATGTCGCCGTCACCGAGCAGCCCGCCCGCCGGAAGCGCCATGATCTCGTCGTCCAGGCGGTCGCGCCCTGCGCGGTCGGTCACCCCGACGAGCTGGAGGGTGCGACGCATGAGCAGGCCGGTCTTGACACCGGCGACGAGCACCCAGGTACCCGGCACGACATGACGGACGCAGTTGATGAACACCTCGGCGAGGCGCTCCCGGGCGGCGAACGGGAGTGGTTCGTCGAGGCGTCGCAGCAGGACCTCGGCCGTGCCCATCGACACGTGGTACCGCTCGGCGGGGAACGAGCCGGTGGAGACGGCCGACACGAGGTGGTCGTGGCCGGCGACGGTCAGGGCCGCACCGGAGAAGACCGGCGGCACCCACGGGCTGCTCGCGGCGCCGAGCGGGGCACCGGCGTCGGTGAACGGCGGGAGGAACGACGCGTCGACGCCGAGGTGGTCGAGCAGTTCGGGCCACGGCTCACCCGTGTCCTGGTCGAGCAGGCCGGTGCGCGACGAGAGCGAGTACTCGGCGGCCTCCTCGCCGCCGAGCGCCGAGACGAGGTACTCCGGCAGGTTGAGCCAGCGCGTTCCGGCGAGGTCGAGTCCGGCGTCACGGAGGTGGAGGAGCTTGATGACCGAGACCTGCACGCCGAGCGGCAGGCCGGTCCGACCGGCGAACTGCTCGGCGATCTCGGCCGGGAGGGCCGCGAGCTGTTCGGCGCCGCGCGGATCGAACCAGGCGATGGCGGGCGCGACGGGCCGGCCGACGGCGTCGAGGACGATCCCGGACTCCCCCATGCCGGAGACGGCGAGGGCCCGGACCCGCGCGGCCGGCCCGAACCGGTCGACGAGTTCTGCACCGACGTGGTCGAGGAGCTCCCGGACGGTGGCGATGAGGGATGCCGCCTCCATCACGGTCGTGCCGCCTGGACCGGCGAGCCACGGGGTGGGCAGCTGGTGGATGAGGACCTCGGCGCCGTCGGCGTCGGTCACGAGGATCTTGACGCCGGTGCTGCCGAGGTCGAGGCCGGCGACGAGTCGATCCGAGGCCACGGAGGTGACGGCGGTCGAGTCGAGGTTCGCAGCAGGGTGCACGGCGGTGTCCGTTCAGGTTCCGACGTCCGTGTCGGCTTCCGACGATGACTCCATGTCATCGATGTCATGGCGAGCATACCTCGTTCATGTCATCGATGACATACCCCAGCATGAATTCTTCGGAAACCGGGTACTTGACGGTGGCGGAGGCCGGTGGGCTCAGTCGCCGAAGTCGTCCACCGCCGGCTCGAACACGATCTCGAGGTCGACTTCGAACGACTCCCCGGGCTCCACGATCCGGCCCGCCTTCCCGCGATCCGGACCGGCCGCGTGACTCGGCCAGCAGGTGCCGGGTTCGATGCCGAGGGCGTACGACCCCGCGGCCGTGCTCCGCCACACCGTGAGGAACGGCAACTGCTCCGGCCGGAACCGGACCGTGACCGTGCCTGCCTCGCCCGACAGGGTCGCGATGGACCAGCCGTCGGGCCCGGCGACCGCGTCGAGGGCGTCGACCTGCTCGTCGGCAGCCGGCTCGGGCTCGCCGATCACCCGCCGCCAGCCACCGGCGTCCGGGCGTTCGGACCCCGCCCCGCCGGGGACGTCGGCCTCGGCCGCCACGACGGCACCGCCGTGCAGCACCGGCCAGCCGAGGTTCACGTGGTAGAGCAGGCGCACCGGCTCGGCGACGAACCCCTCGTTCCGGACGACGTCGTGCAGACGGATCCGCGCGACGCCGACCTCGGCTCGGATGCTGCGGGTCACCGTGAGGTTCTGCTGGAACACGGCGCCCTCGCGGAGCAGGCCGTCGACGAGGAGCTCGTACCGGCCCGCCGCGGTCCATCGCCCCTCGCGGCGGGTCACGGTCGCCGGGATACGATGCGCCCGACCGTGCATCCCACCGTCCGCCTCTGCGGCCACACCGACGGCGGTGAGTCCGCAGGTCGTCAGCAGACCGCCCTGCCATCGACGGGCCCAGCTCTCGGCCTGCGGAGCGGTCGTCGGCGCGACGAACGACACGATCTCGCCGTTCCAGGAGGCCTCGCCGAGGTCGAGGAACTGGTCGACCTCGACCGTGACCTCGAGTCCGCCGAGGTGGCGCAGTTCGACCTGGCGCCGGCCCGTCGACGGCCCGTCGTCGACGCGGACCGCACGCGGAGCCCACGCACGCTCGACGGCACCGGATCGGGCTTCGACGAAGCGTCGACGCCGGGCGCCCCACACGGCGTCGCGGTCGACCTGGTCGTCAGGCGTCTGTTCGGGCGGCGTCGTCGTCATGGCGGATCCTCGGGTCGGTGCGGTCGGGTCGAACGGTTCGGCGGGTGGGGCCGGCTCAGAGGGCGGTGTAGCCGCCGTCGATGACGAGGCTCTGGCCCGTGAGATACGAGGAGGCGTCGGACGCGAGCAGCAGGACGAGCCCGTGGAGGTCCTCCGGCTGCCCCATCCGGCCCGCCGGGATGTCCGCGGTCCACTCGGCGGCGAGGTCGGGGTTCGCCTCGGTGAACTCGCGGGTCATGTCCGAGAGGAAGTACCCGGGGGCGATCGCGTTGACCCGGACGTTGGAGGGTGCCCACTCGACCGCGAGCGACGACGCGAGGTGACTGACCGCCGCCTTCGAGGCGTTGTAGGAGGCCTGGAACTGCGGCTGGTTCACGATGAACGCCGACATCGACGAGATGAAGACCGCCGAGGCGGGCCGGCCCGCGGCGATGGCTCGACGGGCGAAGGACTGCGCGGCGAAGAAGGTGCCGTCGAGGTTCACGGCGAGCACCTTCCGCCAGGTGTCCGCCGGCACGTCGACGCTGTCGCCCCAGATGGTGATGCCCGCCGCGGTCACGAGCAGCGACGGCGCGCCGAGCTCGGCCTCGGCAGCGGCGAAGGCGGCCTCGACGGCGGTGGCGTCGGTGACGTCGACCGGGTGTGCCGAGGTGCGGACGCCGTACTCGGACGCCAACCGCTCGGCTGACTCGTGGACGGTCGGCAGGAGGTCGAGCAGCGCCACCTGGACGCCCTGTGCGGCGAGCGCCGTGGCGATCGAGTAGCCGAGCCCGCGGGCCCCGCCGGTGATGACGGCCGTGCGGCCGTTGAGGTCAGAGAACATGTGCGGTCCTTCGATCGGGGCGGGCTGGTGGAGGTGTCGTCGGGCGACGCGAGTCGCTCAGATCTCCTGGTCGGTGGGCAGGATGACGAGGTCGCGGATGGTGACGTGTCGGGGTCTCGTGAGCATGAAGAGCACGGCGTCGGCGACGTCCTCGGAACGGATGCCGGTGCGTGCGGCGATCTGGTCCTCCACTCCGGAGGCCCCCTCGGCGATCCCCCACAGCTCGTTGAGCACGACGCCGGGGGCGACCGCGCCCATCCGCACCCCGGATCCGACGAGGTTCCGCCGGGTGGTGTGGACGAACGACTGCATGGCGTGCTTCGTCGCGGAGTAGACGGGCTCCCAGTGGATGTCCTGGTGCCCGGACACCGAGCTCGTCACCAGGACGTCGCCCGCGCCCTGTTCGACGAGGTGCGGCAGCGCTGCGCGAACCGTCGCCATCGCTCCGAGGACGTTGACGCCGACGAGCTCCTCGATCGCGGTCATCGGGGTGTCGACGACGTCACCGCCGACGTAGAGGCCCGCGTTGGCGAGGACGATGTCGAGACGTCCGAAGGCGGCGAGCGCCAGGGCGACGGCCTGCTCGGACACGGCGGGGTCGGCGAGGTCACCCGCCAGGAAGACGCTCGGAGTCGGCAGGGCGTCGGCGACGCCCGAGAGTCGCTCGGTGGAGCGTCCGACGAGCACCGTGCGCACCCCGGCAGCGGCGAGCGCCTGGGCGTACGAGCGGCCGATGCCCGATGACGCTCCGGTGATGATCGCGACCTGCCCGGTGAGGTCGGTGGCGCTGGTCGGCTGGCTCATGACGTGGTCCTTCCGTGCGCCGTCCCGGCGCGGTCGGTCGTGGATTCCTGGGCGGCGAGCGCGGCTCGACGCAGCAGTTCGTCGGGTCTCGTGTCGATGCGGGCGACGGCCTCGTCGCTCAGGTACACCGGCCCGCCGGCGGCGAGTGCTCCGAGGAGCACCTGGGCGACCTTCACGGCCATCTCGGTGATGCGGAGGACCTCGGCCGCGCTCGATCCGAGGGCGAACATCCCGTGGTTCTGCAGGTACACGACCTTCGGCACCCGGTCCGTCGTGGCGAGCTGCTCGCGCAGCAGGCGGCGGACCGTGCGGGCCAGCTCGAGCCCGGGGTCGACGTACGGCACGAGCAGCGGATCGGTGCCGAGGACCACGATCTGGTCGGGGAAGAGCGACCCGCGGGTCAGGGCGTCGGCCGACGGCGAGCAGAGCAGCGCGTTGACCGGCACGGGATGGGTGTGGCCGACCGCGACGACGCCGGGCAGGTCGAGGCAGACGGCGTGGAGGATCGCCTCCACCGAGGGGCGCCGACCGTTCCCGGCGAGCGCCGCGGCATCGAACAGCGCGGCCACCTCGGCGTCCCCGCCCGCGTGCGAGTCGACGAGGTCGAGCACCGGTGCGATCGCGAGACGGACCGCGTCCTCGGCGGTCGCCACGGCCATCGACGCGCCGCTCGCCTTCACGAGCATCGCCGGATCACCCTCCTCGGGCAGGAGCAGCGAGGTGTTGCCCTCCGCCAGGAGCGCCCACGCCCGATCGGGACGGCCGAGGTCGCGCGAGAAGGCGACGAAGCGGTCGAGGAGGTCCGTCTCGGTCTCCGGTTGGTCGATGCGGTCGGTCATGTCGGTGTCCGCTCATGGTCATGGTCATGGTCGTCCTGGCCGTGCCGGTAGACCGCGTCGAGCGAGGGCGCGTGACCGGCCGCGACGAGTTGCACGGCCAGGTTGCCGAGCGCCGAAGCCTCCGCAGGACCGGCCGTGACCGGAAGACCGGTCCGTGCCGCCGTGCGGGCGCAGAGGAGTCGGTTGCGCGATCCGCCGCCGACGATACGGACCGAGCGGATCGTCACCCCGGTGATCGCCTCGCAGGCCCGGACCGTCTCGGCGTACGCGACCGCGAGGCTCTCGACCACGCTGCGCACGGTGTCGCTCCGTCCGCTCGGTGGACGCTGTCCGGTCTCCCGGCAGAGCGTCGCGATGCGTTCCGGCATGTCCCCCGGGACGAGCAGCCGTGGGTCGGCGACGTCGAACACCGCGGGCCTGACGTCCTCGTCCGTCTCCGCCTCCGCCTCCGCCGTTGCCGCCGACACGAGTTCGACGAGGTCGACCGCACTCCCGTCCTCGGCGGACCAGGCGCGGGCGCACTCCGTGAGCAGCCACATCCCCGCCAGGTTGCGGAGGAGCAGGGAGGATCCGGAGACACCGGCCTCGTTCGTGAAGCCGGCGTCCCGCGCGTGCTCGGTGAGCACCGGTGCCGACAGACATACCCCGACGAGGGACCAGCTGCCACTCGAAACGAGGAGCTCCGCACCGTCCGGGCGGGCGAAGGCGAGCGCGGACGCGGTGTCGTGCTCCGCGACGCGGTGGACGGGGATCGGCATGCTCGACCCGAGACGCGCGGTGACCTCCGGCGTCGTCGGGCCGACGACCGTCCCCGGTGCGACCACCGGCGGGAAGTCGAATCCGTCGAGACCCCAGCGACGGATGAGCTCCGCCGCCCAGTCACCGGTCCCCTGATCGAGCAGCTGCGTCGTCGAGGCGATCGTGCGCTCCGCTCCGACGACGCCGGTGAGCAGCCACACCCAGAGGTCCGGGACGAGCAACACGGTCGGGCGATCGCCGTCGGCTCGGCGCGCGTCGAGCTCCTCGGCGCGGGACCGCAGCTGGTACGAGGTGTTGATGGTCTGCTCCAGCACGCCGGTCACCGCGTAGGCCGTCGCGGCGTCGACGAGCACGGCGGCACGGGCCGGTCCGTCGGCGTCGGCGCCGCGGTGATGCGGCACCGACGGGAACGTCGGCGCGGAGCCATTCGGCATCGCCGTTCCGGTGCCGACGCCCACGAGCGCGACGTCGACGCCCCAGCTGTCGACCCCGATCCCGTCGAGCACACCGCCGGCGGTCTCTGCGATCCGGACGGCCTCCGCAAGCCCGACGAGGGTCTCCTCGAACAGGCGCTCCGCATCCCACCGGAGTCGACCGTCCTGCGTGATCGGGCCGTTCGGGAACCGGTGCACCTCGGTGAGCTCCAAGCGGCCGTCGGCCCAGCGCCCGAGCATGACGCGACCGCTCGACGCACCGAGGTCTACGGCGGCATGGAAGCGTGGAACGGCCTGATCGATCATGGCGTCGTCGCCTCGTCGCGTGGCGGCGTGGCCGGTTCGCTCAGCGGCGTCGTCGGGTCGGGGTCCTGGACGGCGACCGGTGTGGTGAGCGCCTCGAGGGAGGTGAGGATGGTCGTCGCGCTCGACACGGCGAGCGCACCCCAGGCGGCGGCAGACGCGACCGCCGCCGCCGGGTCGTCCCGTCCGTCCTCGCCGTGGAGTCCGACGAGGAATCCGGCCAACGAGGCGTCGCCGGCACCGGCCGTGTTCACGACCGTGGCTGCGACGTGCGCGTGCCACAGGCCCGCCGCGGTGCGGAGGAGCGCCCCGTCGGCCCCCATGCTCACGTAGACGAGGTCGCAGCCGGCACGGTGCAGTTCGTCGGCGGCGGAGGCGACATCGCCGATCGTCAGCAGCTCACGGCCGGTGAGCTCGGCGAGCTCGTGCGCGTTCGGTTTGAGCAGGTGGACGAGGTCGAGGTTCGCGACGGCGGTCTCGAGCGCCGCACCCGCGGTGTCGACGGCCACGCGCGCTCCCCGGTCACCCGCCTGCCGGAGCAACTGGAGGATGTCGACGAGGCCGGTGCCGCCCTGGACCGTCGGGATCGTGCCGGAGAGGACGAGCCAGTCCGCGCCGATCCGGTCGATCTCGGCCCCGGCGGTCGCGACGACGGCGGCCCAGTCCTCGGCGCGCAGCGGGATCGCCGGTTCGTTGACCTTGGTCGTCCCGGTCGCGGCGTCGAGGATGGTCGTGTTCACCCGCGTCCGACCGTCGGTCGGGACCACGGCGAGCAACGTCCGGAGTGCCGGGTCGTCGGCGAGGATCCGTCCGTCCGCACCCATCGGCACCACCGCACGGACCGGGAGCGGCGAGAGGGTGACCGCCCGCGCGACGTTGACGCCCTTGCCGCTCAGCTCGGTGGACACGCCCACCGCCCGGTTGACGTCGCCGAGTCGCAGCCCGTCGACGCGGTAGGTCTGGTCGATCGCGGCCGCCGGCGTGACCGTCACGATGCCGCTCATGCGTCCGCCCCGACCGTCTCGACGCGGACGCCGGTCGCGAGGAGGGCGGCGAGGGTCGGTTCGTCGACGCCGTGATGCACCACCGCCACGTCGAGGCGGGCGGCCGGGACGGAGGCCGCGAGGCCGTCGGCACCGAACGTCGCAGGGTCGCCCAGGAGGATCGTCGTGGAGGCCAGCTCGACCGCAGATGCGACGACCGCCGCCTCCTCCGGAGAGGCGTGGAGCAGTCGGCCGTCCGCGGAGACACCGAGCGCCTCGACGACCGCGACGTCGAGGCGGAGGCCGGCGAGCTGCTCGCGCGCCCAGGCGCCGGTGAGGACGCCGCGCCCGTCCGCCGTGCCGCCGACGAGGTGGACGACGGCCGATTCCTCGGCAGCGGCCGCGGCCAGGGCGACGGGCACCGAACCGGTCACGATGACGGTCCCGGCGGTCGTCGCGAGGCCCCCGGCGAGCGCCTCGCAGGCCGACCCCGCGCCGAGGAAGACCGCTGAGCCCGGGTCGACCAGGGTCAGCGCCCGCGCGGCGAGCGCACCGGACACCCCGGAGTCCTGGCCCGGGTCGAGGTCGACCCGCACCGCACCGCCGTGCGCGCGTCGGAGGCGTCCGTCGAGTTCGAGGACGCGGAGGTCGCGTCGGATCGTCTCCTCGGTCACGCCGAGGTCCACTGCGAGCACGCCGACCTCGACCCGCCCGTCCTGGTCGAGTCGGGTGAGGATCTCCCGACGCCGGTCGTCCACCGGGCTGGACGTGGCCGTCCCGCGGCCGCCGTCGGACGCGCTCATCGTTCCACCCCGGCACGGTCGTCGCCTTCGGACGCCGGACCGTCGGGGCTCGACTCCTCGGCCCGCCGTCGCCACCAGGGGCCGAGGGACTCGACGAGCTCGTCGAACGCGGTTCCGACCCCGGCCCAGTACGCGGCCGAGGCGTCCGTCGGCAGGACGGCGGGTGCGTGTCGGACGACGTCGTGCTGGGCCTGTTCCACCGACGGCAGGAGTCCGGTGGCGACCCCGGCGACGATCGCGGCGCCGAGGGCTCCGGCCTCCTCCGAGTCGACGACCGTCACGGGCGTTCGAAGCGCGTTGGCCACGAGTTGCACGTACAGCGGCGACCGTGCGAGGCCGCCGCCCAGGACGATCGGCTCGTCCCACCGGAACCGTTCGCCGAGCGCCCGGGTGTGCCAGCGGTGCATGAGCACGATGCCCTCGAGCGCCCCGCGCAGCACATGCGCCCGGGTGTGCCAGTCGCGGACGCCGACGAGGGTGGCCGAGGCTTCGGCGCCGAGCGGCGAGTCCGATTGGAAGGGCATAACGAGCGGCACCTGCTCCTCCGGAGGGAGTGCTGCGGCCTCGGCGATCAGCGCGTCACGGCCGGTGGCGTCAGTCACGCCCAGGAGCCGGAGCGTCCAGTCGAAGGAGGGCGATGCCGTCGCCGAGGTGGACATCGCGATCCGCAGGTCCGGGGTGATCGAGAGGCGGGACTGCCACCGCGGGTCCACGTCGGGCTGGGTCGTCGTCACGCCGTTGGTGCTGAACGAGCCGGCCACGAGGGCGAGCCGTCCGGGGACGAGCGCTCCCATACCGATCGACGAGGCCTGCACGTCGTGGAGTCCCGACACGACCGGTGTCCCGGCGACGAGGCCCGTGACCGCGGCGGCCGCCGGCAGCACCGACCCGACGATCGTGCCGCTCGGGTTGATCGGCGGCAGCAGACGGAGCAGTTCGGCAGGCAGGCCGTAGGCGTCGAGGACCTCGGCGCTCCAGGTGGCGGTCCCGACGTCCAGGAAGGAGGCGCAGGCGTCGGAGTAGTCAGTGGAGATCTCGCCGGTGAGCCGCAGGCGGACCACGTCCTTGCAGAAGAGCATCGCGTCTGCCTGCTCGACACGCTCCGGGTCGTGGCGGAGCAACCAGCGGAGGAGGTTGCCGGCGGCGCCCGGCGTCGGCAGCTGTCCGGAGCGTTCGAGCACCACGCGCAGCCGGTCCGGATCGGAGGCGAGTTCGGCGGCCTCGGCATGCGCCCGGGAGTCCATCGCCGTGATGGCCGGGCCGACCGGCTCTCCGGCGGCGGTCACGAGGTGCAGCCCGTCGCCGTGGCCGGTGATCCCGACGGCGGCGACCAGGGTCGGGTCGACACCCGACGTCGCCATCACCTCCGACACCGCGTCGGCGACCGCGGCCCATAGGGCGTCCTGCGGCCGCTCGGCATGCCGGGCGACCGGGCGGTCGACGGGGCTCGCGCGCCGAGCGACCGCGACCGGCAGCAACCGCTCGTCGTGCAGGACGGCCTTGACGGCGGTCTGCCCGACGTCGATCCCGAGCAGGAACCGCGACCCCGACTCGTGGGGTGCGCTGTGCGGCCCGTGCTCAGCCATCGGCGGCCTTCCGTTCGTCGTCATCATCGTCGTCGGGTGCGCCCGATCATGTTGATCTTTGCACCGATCCCACCGAATCGGAAGGTATATCGGACAGATTCGGATACGCTGGCCGGATCGGACGGAGCAGTCATGTACCCAGCAGAGCGTCACGCCGCGATCCTCGCGGGTGCCCGCGACGGCGACGGTGCCCTGTCGGTCGCCGAGCTGAGCAGCCGACTCGGCGTCACACCGGAGACCATCCGGCGCGACCTCGCGGTGCTCGAGCGACAGGGGCTCATCCGCCGCCACCACGGTGGCGCGGTCCTCGCCCGGCGACCCGCGTTCGAGCCCAGCCTCCAACGACGCCGCGAGGGCGAGCGCATCGAGCGCGCCGCCGTCGCCCGCCTCGTCGTCGAGCAGCTCCCCGAGGAAGGGGTCGTCCTGCTCGACTCCGGCGCGATGACCCTCGAGGTCGCCGCACTCCTCCCCCACTCCAGCCGACTCCTCGTGGTGACGAACAGCCTGCCGATCGTCGATCTGCTCGGTGGCCGACCGCGACTCACCGTGATCGCCCTGCCCGGGCGGGTCCGCGCCGTCACGCAGGCGACCGTCGGCGCGTGGACCGTCGAACGGCTGTCGGGGCTCCACGCCGACGTCGCCGTCCTCGGCGCCAACGGGGTGGGGCTCACCTCGGGCGCCACGACGACGCTGCCGGAGGAGGCCGAGGTGAAGCGGGCGATGCTCGGTATCTCCAGACGACGCATCCTCGCCGTCACCGCCGCGAAGTTCGCCACCACCTCGTTCCACCGGGCCGCGGGACTCGACGAGTTCGATCAGATCGTGACCGACGACGGGCTCGACCCGGACACCGTCGACGCGCTCGCCGAGAGCGGTCCAGAGCTGCTGCTGGCCACCACCTGACCATCCCCACCGGCACCGCCACCGCCACCGCCACCGCCACCGGGTCGATCGTCCCGCGTGCACCCCGAGAGGAACCACCATGACGCTCGTCTCCACCGCCGCGCTCCTCGACGCGCAGCGCGCCGTGCTCGCCTTCAACGTCATCCAGCTCGAACACGGCGAGGCCATCCTCCGCGGCGCGGAGCTCGCGGGCCGGGGCGTGATCCTGCAGGTGTCCGAGAACGCGGCGAGGTACCACGGCGGCCTCGCGCCGATCGGGCTCGCGAGTCTGGAACTCGCCCGTGAGGCCGGCACCGCGACCGCCGTGCACCTCGACCACGCCGAGGACGAGACGCTCGTCGAGGAGGCGGTCCGGCTCGGATTCACCTCGGTCATGTTCGACGCGGCGACCCTCCCCGACGAGGAGAACCGCGAACGCACCGCAGCGGTCGCCCGCTCGGCCCAGGCGCAGGGCGTGTGGGTCGAGGCGGAACTCGGGGCGATCGGCGGCAAGGGTGGCGCACACACGCCCGGCGTCCGGACCGACCCCGGTGAGGCCGTGGCGTTCGTCGCCGGCACCGGCGTCGACGGCCTCGCGGTCGCGGTCGGCAGCTCGCACGCGATGACGTCGCGGAGCGCAACCCTCGACTTCGGCCTCATCCGCGAACTCGCGTCGGCCGTCCCCGTCCCGCTCGTCCTGCACGGTTCGAGCGGCGTGAGCGACGAGGACCTCGTGCGGGCGGTGGACGCGGGCATGCGCAAGATCAACATCTCGACCCACATCAACGGCGTCTTCACCCGAGCCGTCCGTGAGCGCCTCGACGCGGACCCGTCACTCGTCGACCCGCGGAAGTACCTCGGCCCGGCGCGCGACGCCGTCGCCGCCGAGGTCGCGCGGCTCCTCACCCTCGTCGCCTAGGACTCGTCGCCGACCCGACCGTCAGTCGATCGAGTCGTTCACAACCAGTGGACGATGTCCGGGTCCAGGCAGACCCCGCCGAGGCCCTCGGTGGTGGTGACGCCGTCCGCGAACCGGATCACCACGGCCCGTCCCTCCATCCGCACGTACTCGGCCCGGAGTCCGAGTCGGAACGGGACGTCGGTCGACGCGGAGACCGCACGGCTCGCGCGTTCGGGGACCGTGATGACCAGGCGGTGGGCTCGCCCCGCTGCATCGACGACCTCGGCCTCGATCCGTCCCGGAGCATCGTCGGACAGCCGGCGCACTGCGGTCGCCGCGACGATCACCTGGGTCATGTCGCGATTCTCGCACCCGTGGAGGGTGGCGTCGAGGCGGAGCTGTCGGACGCAGCGCGACGGCGCCGGAGCTCGAAGCTCCGACGCCGTCGCGGTCTGGTGATGCGGAGTGGCCAGCAGGCCTAGCCGCACTTGGACTGGTAGACGGCATCCTTCGCGTCGCCGTCGACGTTGTCCTTCGTGATGATGGTGAAGCCGGTCTCGATCTTGGCCTCGACCTTGTCACCGTTCAGAGCGGCGATCGCCTGGGCGACGCCGTCCTTGCCGATGGTGGCCGGCTCCTGAGCGACGAGCGCCTGGACGGTGCCCTCCTTCAGCTGCTTGACCTGGGCGGGACCCGCGTCGAACCCGACGATGGTGACCGAGTCCTCCTTGCCGGCCTGCTTGACACCGGTCGCGGAACCTTCGGCCGCGAACAGGTTCGCTGCGAAGATGCCCACGATGTCGGGGTCCTTCTGGAGCGCCGCGGTCACGATCTCGGCAGCCGTGGACGGCTCGTTGTGGCTGTACTGCACGCCGAGGTCGGTGAACTTGTCATCGCCCTTCACCGCTTCCTGGAAGCCCTCGGCACGGGCGTCCGTGGTCGAGATGCCGGGGTCGACCGAGACCACGAGGACCTTGCCGCCCTCGGGGTGCGCTTCCTTGATCGCGTCGAACGCCGCAGCGCCGCCGCCCTTGTTGTCGCTCGAGATCTGCGAGACCGCGAACGACGGGTCGTCGACGGTGGTGTCGACGAGGACGACCTTGATGCCTGCGTCGGCCGCAGCCTTCAGCGGGGCCTCCATGGCCTTCACATCGGTCGGAGCGACGAGGATCGCGTCCGGCTTCGAGGCGACGACCGAGTCGACGAGCGGCTTCTGCAGCGTCGGGTCGAACTTCTCCGGACCCTGGGTCGTGACCGTCGCGCCGGCATCCTTCGCCGCCGATTCGATACCGCACTGCATCGAGATGTAGAACTCGTCGCCTGCGACGCCCTGGATGAACGCGATCTTGTAGCCGTCGGAACCTGCGCCTGCGCTGCTGCCGCCCGAGCTCGCGCCACCGGAACAACCGGTGAGCATGAGGCCTGCCGACGCGCCGAGCGCGAGGACTCCGAGAACTGACTTCTTCCACTTCATTGTGATTACCCGTTTCTCTTGAACTGCTGGACTACTGGGATGGTGCGGGGGGGGTGTTGATCTGTGTAGGGGTTATTTCTTCTTCCTGCTGACGAGGGCTCGCCAGAAGCTCGTGGATCCACCGCGGGCTGCGGAGGAACGGCGGACCTGATCGACGTAGACGGCCAGGATGAGGACGGCGCCGACCGCGACCTGCTGCCAGAAGGGCTGCACGCCGGTGATGACGAAGCCGTTCTGGAGGACGGCGGGGATGAACAGACCGACGACGGTGCCGAAGATCGTCCCGTAGCCGCCGAAGAGCGAGGTACCACCGATGACGACCGCGGCGATGACGTTCAGGTTCGTCTGCGACTGACCGGCGATCGCGGTGGTGCCGAACTGCGACAGCGACAGGATGCCGGCGAGACCCGCGAGGCCACCGGAGATCGCGTAGATGCGGATGAGGTGACGGTCGACCTTCACGCCGACGCGTCGTGCCGCCTCCTCGCTCGATCCGACCGCGTAGGTGTACAGGCCGAACTTCGTCTTGTGGAGGACGAGCGCACCGATGATGACGACGACGAGGGCGATGACCGAGATGATCGGGACTGCGCCGAAGATGTTGCCGTACCCGATGGAGTCGGTGAGGACCGACGGCACCTCGCGGATGTCGACACCGCCGGTGAGGATCTGGGCGAGGCCGAGCGCCATGCCGAGGCTACCGAGGGTGACGATCAGCGGTGGCACCTTCGCCTTGGAGATGAGGATGCCGTTGAACGTGCCCCAGAGGATGCCGACGCCGATCGACACGATGATGCCGACGATCGCAGTCCCCCAGTCGTCGCCGCCCATGGCCCGCATCGTCGTCGCGGACACGACGCCCGAGAAGACGAGGACGGAGCCGATCGAGAGGTCGATGCCGGAGGTGATGATGACGTAGGTCATGCCGACGCCGAGCACCGCGAGGATCGAGGCGTTCTGCACGACGAGCCGCAGGTTGGACAGCTGCGCAAAGGTGTCGGGCGCGATCGCGGAGAAGATCGCGATGACGACGAGGAGGACGATGAAGATCTGGAAGGCCTGGGCCTTGAAGAGCTTCCTGATCGGGGTCTCCCGATCCTTGGCCGTCTCGATGGCGGTCGTCTCCGGCCCCATCTCGGCCTGCTTCACCGCGCTCATGCGACGTTCCTCGTGCTGGCACCGGTCATGAGACCGACGAGTTCTTCCATGTTCGTGTCCTTCGTGTCGACCGTCGCCGCGCGGTGGCCGAGCCGCAGCACCTGCACGCGGTCGGACACCTCCATGACGTGCGGCATCGAGTGGCTGATGAAGACGACCGCGATGCCCTTGTCGCGCACCCGGCGGATCGTCTCGAGCACGTTCTTCGTCTGGCGGACGCCGAGGGCGGCCGTCGGTTCGTCGAGGAAGACGACCTTGTTGGCCCAGTGCACCGCGCGGGCGATGGCGATCGCCTGGCGCTGCCCACCGGACATCGCGCCCACCGGGTCGGTGAGCGAGCGGACGGTCGCGCCGAGTTCGTCGAAGGCGTGACGCGACTGCTTGCTCATCTCCTTGACGTTCATGAGGCCGAGCAGCCCGCCGAGGCCAGGCCGCATGATCTCGCGGCCGAGGTAGACGTTCTGCACGGGATCGAGGTGGGGCGCGAGTGCGAGGTCCTGGTAGACCGTCTCGATGCCGAGCGCGCTCGACTGCATGGGCGAGGTGAGGGTGATCGGTTCGCCTTCGAACTTGATCACGCCGCTGTCGACCGCGAGGTTGCCGGAGAGGGCTTTGACCAGGGTGGACTTGCCCGCCCCGTTGTCGCCGATGAGGGCGGTGACCTCGCCGGGGTAGACCTCGAAGTCCGCTTCGTCGAGGGCGCGGACGTGCCCGAACTGCCGGGTGAGGCCTCTGGCCTCCAAGACGGGAGTCGTCATGTCGTTCTCGTTCCTTTCCAGCCGGCCCCGGTGGACGGGTCCGGCGTGTGGTGGCTGTCGTACCGCCGTTCGGGGCGGTGGTGTGTGGTGAGCTGCTGCGTGATCGTGGGTCCTGCGTCGAGGGGTGGCGTCATCGGATGCCTCCCGATGCGAGGGTCGCCGGCCAGCCCGCACCGGGGCCGGCGGCGAGCACGGTCCCGGAACCGCTGACGGTCCAGGGCCCGAACCCGGCCGGGACGGCGAAGACCTCTCCGGCGGAGAACTCGACGGCCTCGGCGCCGGTCTCAGAGACCAGTGCGCCTGCGCCGGTGAGCGCGAGGGCCACCGAGAAGCCGGCGTCCACAGGTGCGCTGCCATCGGTGCCGGGCGCCACGGCGAAGAGCTGGAAGTAGGGGTCGGCGGCCGCGGGCAACAGCGGCACCGGCGCGTCCGTCCGGGCGTCGAGGTCGTGCAGCACGACGAGGTGTTCGATCTCGGACTGCGGGAGTGCCGTCGTCGACACCGCGCCCATCACGGTCTCGAATCCGAGGCCGAGGTGGGACTCGTCGCGCGTCGAGGTCGTGACCGACCACTCGAGGAGGATGGAGAGGTCGGTCGGTTCCTGCACCTCCGCGAGGAAGATGCCGCCGTCGATCGCGTGGGCCGTGCCGGCCGGGACGAGGATGCCCATGCCGCGCTCGACGACGATCCGGTTCATGTGCGACAGCATCCACTCGCTGTCCTGGGCGTCGCGACGACGGTCGAGTTCGTCGGGGTCGACGTCCTCGCTCCATCCGAGGTGGACGGCCGAACCGGGCTCGGCGTCGAGGATGAACCAGGCTTCCGTCTTGCCGTAGGCGCAGTCGAGGTGGGAGGCGGCGAACGCTCGATCCGGGTGGACGTGGACGGGGAGTCGCTGACGGGCGTCGAGCAGCTTGACGAGGATGCCGGTGTCGGCGGCGTCGGTGCCGTGATCCTGTCCCGCCCCGGTCCACTGCTCCGGGTCGGCCGCGACGAGGTCGCGGAGGAGCACGCCGTCGACGGTGCGGGCGAGGCCGATGGCGCCGCCGGGCTCCTGGTCGGCGCGGCTCACGGTCGCCCCGAGCCACTCTTCCGGCTGGAACTCGCTCTGCTGCTCGATGCCGCGCAGGCCGGCGATGCGGTCGCCGCCGCGGTAGAAGTGCTCGATGAGGTTCGGCGCGAGTCGCGTCGGCTGGGCGAGCCTCGTGGGGTGGGTCGTGCTCATGCTGCTGGTCCTCCGACCATGCTCGTGGTGGACGCGGTGCGCGCGTCCACGGTGTGACGCTGTGCCGGGCCGGGGATCTCTCCGGAACCACGCGACACCAGGGAGGTCGGGACGACCCACTCGCGCGGCTCGTCCGCCGGAGATTCGCGCAGCTCGAGGAGTCGCTCGATGGCGGCGGTACCGATGACGAACGGATCCTGGTTGATGCAGCTGACGGCCGGTCGCAGGACGTCGGCGAGCGTGAAGTCGCCGAACGCGATGTGCGCCGTCCCCTCGCGCCCGATGCGGTGCAGGGAGGTCGTCAGACCGATCGCCGCCTTCGCGTTCGACGCGAAGAACGCGGTGGGCGGGTCCTCGAGACCGAGCAGGCGCTCCGTCTCGGCGGCGTAGTCGAGCGAGCCGTCGATGGTCCAGGAGACGAGCGACGGGTCGAGGTCGATCCCCGCCTCGGCGAGGACGTCGGTGTAGCCCTGGTAGCGCCGACGGATGGTGAGGAAGCGTTCGTCCCGGTCGTAGAAGGCGATGCGGGTGTGACCGAGCTCGACGAACTGGCGGATCGCCAGCTGGGTGGCGGCGTAGTCGTCGACCACGACGCTGTCGAAGGCGGCGAGCGGACGGTCGACGGCGACGACGGGCGTCACGTTCCGGAACGCCTCGAGGTAGGGCAGCTCCGCGGCGACCGGGGCGATGATGACGCCGGCGACCTGGTGGCCGGCGATGAACCCGGTGAGCTGGTCGCGCTCGCGCCCCTCGTCGAGCCCGGTGCTCGCCACGAGGACGCTGAGGCCCTCCTTGAGCGCGCGGGCCTCGATGGCGCTCACGAGCGAGGCGAAGAACGGGTCGGCGAGCGAGTCGATGAGGACGCCGATCGCGCCGCCGGTGCCGGACTTCAGGGAGCGGGCGGCCGTGTTGGGCACGTACCCGAGGCGATCGATCGCCTCGAGCACGCGGCTTCGGGTCTCGGGGTGCACGGACGGTTCGCCGTTCACCACCCGCGAGACGGTCTTGATGCTGACGCCGGACTGCGCAGCCACATCCTTGATCCCGGGCGGCCGCATCAGCGGGTCCCCCTGACGGGAAGCGGAACGGGTCGGACGTCGCAGCCGGTCCGGAGCGACGGGACGTGCGCACGTGTCCGGATCGGACTGGTCGCGGTGATCGCGGGGTTGCAGGTGCCCATGGGCTCCACCTCCTGACAGCGTTGTCATCGGTCGGGGTGGTGCAGCTGCAGAACCCCGTCGTTCCTTCGTGCGCCTATACTGACCGCAGACCGACAACGTTGTCAAGCAACGTTGTCTGAAAGAGATCAAATTCATTTGGAACTCGCATTGAAGAGGCGTTCAGACCCCTCGGATGCGGGTCGCCACCCCGGAATCATCGAGGAGTCAGCGTGATCGTCGTCGTCGCAGGAGCAGCCGGAAGCGGCAAGACCACCCTCGGACGTGAGCTCGCCAGGGCCCTCCGACTCCCGCTCCTCGACCTCGACACCATCACCAATCCGTTGCTCGACGGTCTCGGTGCGGTGAGCGATCCCGATGGCGCCGAACCGCTCCACTGGAACGACGCGAAGCTGCGCCCGACCATGCGCCCGGCACGGTACGCGGCCCTCCGAGCGGTCCTCGCCGACCAACGCGGCAGTGGTGTCGGCGCGGTACTCGTGGCACCCTTCACCGCGGAGCTCCGTGGCGGCGCCGAATGGGACGCGCTCGTCGAGGCGGCCGGGGTCGTCCCGAAGGTCGTCTGGCTGCACGCCGATGCCGCCACGCTCGCGGCTCGCCGGGCCGAACGGGGTGCCGAGCGGGACACACACATCGTGGACCCGTCGACCGACACCCCACCCGCCATCGAGCACCTGTCGATCGAAGCCGCGTTGTCCACCTCGCAGCAGCTCGCCGCCGTCCAACGCGCGCTCGGTCTCGGACGGACCATCGAGGCCTCCGCCCCGATCTTCGACCAGGTCTTCGCCGCCGGGCTCTTCGACCTCGACGGGACCCTCATCGACTCGACGCCGGCGGTGAACCGGTCATGGGCGCAGCTCGCCCGCGAGTACGGACTCGAGGGCGACCTGCTCGCCGCGGGACACGGCCAGCCCGCCGCCCAGGTGCTCGCCGCGATCTTCCCACCCGAGCAGGTCGCCGGAGCGCTCGCACGGATCATAGAGATCGAGGCCGACGAGGTCGCCGACGTCATCGCGCTCCCGGGGGCGGCGGAGGCGCTGGCGGCGCTCGGTGACGACGCGAAGGCGATCGTCACGAGCGGCACGAGACTCATCGCCGGCAACCGGATCGCGGCCGCCGGGCTCGTGCGGCCGGAGGTCGTCGTGACCTTCGACGACGTCACGAAGGGCAAGCCGGACCCCGAACCGTTCCTGCTCGGCCGCACCCGGCTGGGCATGGAGTCGCAGCCGTGTGTCGTGTTCGAGGACGCACCGGCCGGGCTCGCCGCAGCGCGCGCCGCCGGCTGCTGGACGGTGGGCATCGCGGGGACGCACGAGGCGCACGAACTCGATGCGGACCTCGTCATCGACGGCCTGTTCCAACTGCGGCTCGAGCCGGTCGCCGAGGGTGGGTTCCGACTCGTCCCGGCGTCGCTCGGCTGAGCGGCGCCCCGCTCCCCGAGCCTGTCGACGGGCCTCCGAACACATCCTCGATCGCGACGACTCCCCCGCCACGACGGTTCGTTCTCCACCGCTGCCTCGGGCGGTTGCGACCGCCATTCTTGTCTTGCATCTGAAATAACACTGCTAACATATCGACTGCTATGTCGATCGTTACAGACGCTCCCTCCCGCCGATCCCTCCGCCCGTTCTCCGCACTGGCCCTCGCCGCGGCGTGGTTCACCCTGTGGTGCCTGACCCCGGGTATCACCGACCGAGGCCCTGTGCGCCTCGTGGTGCAGGAGGACACCCTCGTGGTGTTCCTCGAGTCCCTGATCGCCGGCCTCCTGGTGATCGCCATCGCCATCCTGCAGCGCGCCCACACCCGTGAACTCTTCGCACCGTCCCGGCAGCGGTTCCTGTACGTCATCCCGGTCGTGCTCGCCCTCGCGTTGCCGTTGCACTACGAGCTCGAGTTCCCCGTGCTGCTCTACATCTTCTGGATGACCGTCTCGGTGTTCTGGCAGGACTACCTGACCTTCGGACTCCTGCAACGCCATCTCGCCGCGCGCTTGCCGTCGCGCGCGGTCATCCCCGCCGTCGCAGTCCTGTTCGCCCTCGGACACGTCATCCTGCTCCCCGACAGATTCGGGATCGTCCCGAACCCACTCCCGGCACTGAGCATGCTCGCGCTCGGACTCCTGCTCGCGTGGCTCCGTCGCCGGTTCACGACGATGCACCTCATCCTGACGCTGCACCTGTCGTTCTACTTCGTCTTCGCGTGAGGTCCGGCCGCACGTCCCTTCTGCACCACTCCTCGACAACCGCGGAGACTCGTTCCCTGAGCCTGTCGAAGGGCCCCCGAGCAACCTCCCCCACCGCACGCCGGCACCGCGGGCACTCGGTGCCTGAGCTTGTCGAAGGGCGCCCCAAACAACCTTCCCCACCGCACCACGACAGACTCCGCGACCGCGTCACCGCCGTTCCCTGAGCTTGTCGAAGGGCCCACGAACAGCCTTCCCCACCGCACCTCGACAGACTCCGCGACCGCGCCCCCGCCGGTCCCCGAGCTCGTCGAAGGGCCCTCGAACAACCTCCCCCACCGCACCTCGGCAGGCTCGGCGGACGCGTCATCGCCGGTCTCTGAACCTGTCGAAGGGGGCCCTGAGGAAGTATCAATTGTCGGATAAATACCCAGATCAGCGGATGATTCGTTGGCCGTTCGAATGTCAGTGGTCCGTGTTTGGATGGACCCGTGACCAGCACCGCACCGAACCCACTCGCCGCCGCCGCGGCGGGGTTCGATGCGGTCTGGCAGGGCGCGCTCGACGCGATCCGCCCAGGCGCCTGTGTCGCGGAACAGCTCGAGAACATGAACGACGAAGCGATCCTCCGGGTCCTGGACGAACTCGGCGCCGTGCAGCACGCGGTCGAGGTCCTCGCCGCACGCGTCACCGGCGCGATCGCGTTGCGGCCGTCGCCTACCCGCCGCGACGGCACCCTCGTGCGCGCCGCCGGTTACGCGAACCCGGGCGTCATGGTGTCCGAGCGGTGGCGGGTGGCACGCGCCCGAGGCGCGGCGATCGCGGAGGTCGGTGCCGCGATCACGCAGCCCCGCGGGCTGCTCGGCGAGTTGGAGGAATGTCCGTTCCCGGCGATCACCTCCGCCCTCGAACCGGCCGCCAGTCCCGAGTCATCGAACACCGACGCAGTCCCGGATGACACCCACCCGTCAAGCGATGGCGGCACACCCAAAGCACCCCTCAGCGTGGATGGTGCTGCGGTCATCGTCCGGGAGCTCCGCAACGCCGGCCGCATCTGCAGCAGAGGCGAACTGCAAGCGGCGTCGGTGATCGCGGTCGAGCACGCCGGACACGCGCCCCTGCAGGACGTCACCCGCATCGCGAAACTCGTCCGCACCCGCCTCGACCAAGACGGCCGCGAACCCCGCGACGAACTCCTCCGCCGAGCGGAACGCTGCACCATCCACGAACTCCCCACCGGCATGACCCTCCTCCGCGCCGAACTCGCCCCCGAAAGCGCCGCCTTCATCCGCGCCGGCCTCGACGCCCTCATCGGCGCCACCCACCGCAAACCCCACTTCATCAACCCCGACACGACCGACCCCGCCGACCAACCCGACGGATCAGGTCACCCCATGCCCGACGGGCCCACCCTCATCCCCATCGACCGGCGACGCGCCATCGCGCTCACCGAGACCTTCCGACACCTGGCCGGCTGCAACGCCGCCGCCACCGAACTCACCCCCGTCACCGTCATCATCCGCACCGACCACGACACCCTCGAAACCGGTCTCGGCACCACCACCATCGACGGCATCGACGAACCCATCGGCCCCGGCGCCCTCCGCCGCCTCGCCGCCGACGCCAACCTCATCCCCGCAGTGCTCCGCGGACCATCCCAGGTCCTCGACCTCGGCACCAGCACCCGACTGTTCTCCCGCGCCCAGAAACTCGCCCTCGCCGAACGCGACGGCGGCTGCGCCTGGACCGGCTGCACCCACCCACCATCCTTCACCGAAGCCCACCACATCACCTGGTGGTCCCAAGGCGGACCCACCAACCTCAACAACGGCATCCTCCTCTGCCCCTTCCACCACCACCGCATCCACGACGACCACTGGACCATCACCATCCAAAACGGCATCCCCTGGTTCATCCCACCCAGCCACATCGACCGACACCAAACCCCCATCCGAGGCGGATGCATCCACCTCGCCGCCTGAACCCGGGGCACCCCTCTGCCTCCCCACCCACCTGCCCTTCGACAAGCTCAGGGACCGAAACGGGAACCACCCTTCGACAAGCTCAGGGACCGAGACCGGAACACCATCGCGCCTAGCCAACCTCAGCAATCGACGCCGTACTCGACAACCCACCCACCCCGGTCCCTGAGCCTCTCGAAGGGCCCACGATCGGCCGTTGAACCTGCCCTTCGACAAGCTCAGGGACCGAGACGGGAACCACCCTGCCTCGTACACGCTCGCGACCGACGCCGTCCTCGACAACCCGGCCACCCCGGTCTCTGAGCCTGTCGAAGGGCACACGAACAGCCGTTGAACCTGCCCCTCGACAAGCTCAAGGACCGAGACGTGAACCACCATGCCTCGTACACGCTCAGCGACCGACGCCCTACTCGACAACCCGGCCACCCCGGTCCCTGAGCCTGTCGAAGGGCACACGAACAGCCTTCGAACCTGCCCTTCGACAAGCTCAGGGACCGAGACGGGAACCACCAGCACTCGAGGACGGGGACGACTCAGCGACCGAGCGCCCCCTCAACCGGCCGTAGGGCCGACGAGGCACCGTCCCGCCGCCGCAGGGTCACCCCGCGGCGACGACCTCTTCCACCGCCACCCGCGCACCGACGTTCGCCAGCCGTGCTCGCGCCGCGATGAACGCCTTGCGTAGCCGCGCGTCCGATCCGAGGTCGCCGAACACGACCTCCAGGTCGAGGAACGCCCCAGGGCGCTCCGCCTCCTGCGCGACGGCCGCCTGCAACTCGGCCAACCGCCGGTCGACCGGCGCAAGCTCCCGCCCATCATCACCGACACCCTCGATGAATCGACTCCACGCCGCGAGCACGAGCGCCGAGCGCGCGATCCCGCCGCCGGTCCGCAACTGCTCACGGACGACCGGGAGCAGGAACTTCGGGATGCGCTCCGAACCGTCGACGATCTGCCGCGCCAAGGTGTCCTTGATCGCCTCACTGCCGAACCGGCGCATCAGCTCCGCACAGTACGCGTCG
Source organism: Plantibacter sp. CFBP 8775 (assembly GCF_014839505.1). Taxonomy (NCBI): domain Bacteria; kingdom Bacillati; phylum Actinomycetota; class Actinomycetes; order Micrococcales; family Microbacteriaceae; genus Plantibacter; species Plantibacter sp. CFBP 8775. Next base: position 491,410 of record NZ_JACYNV010000002.1, read on the forward strand.
ATGTCGATCCCCGGGACCGGCGCGAGCGTCGGCCTCGCCTCCTCATGCATGTACCCGAGAAGGAACCGCGAGAACAGCTCGTCACGGCAGACGTCGTGCACGTACGTCTCCCCCGCCAGCAACCCGAGGTAGCTCATCGCCTGGTGGGAGGCGTTCAACAACCGGAGCTTCATCAGCTCATACGGCTCGACGTCCTCCACGAGCTGCACGCCCACCTGCTCGTACGGCGGACGGCCGTCGGAGAAGTCGTCCTCGAGCACCCACTGCTCGAACGATTCCGAGAGCACCGGCCAGCGGTCGTCGATCCCGAACCGCTCGGAGACGAACGCCCGCTGCTCGTCCGTCGTCGCCGGCGTGATGCGGTCCACCATCGAGTTCGGGAACCGCACCTCGGCACCGATCCAGGCGGCGAGCGCCGGGTCGATCCGCTCGGCGAACGCGAGGATCGCCGTCCGGGCGACGTGCCCGTTGCCCTGGATGTTGTCGCAGGACATGACCGTGAACGGGACCGCACCGGCGTCGCGCCGGGCACGGAGGGCCGCCGTGATGAAGCCGAGTGGGCTCTGCGGCACCGCGCCCACCGGCAGACCGTCGAGGTCCGCGAGCGTCGCACCGTCACTCGGCTCGAAGGCCCCGGTCGCGTCGTTCACTCCGTAGCCGCCCTCGGTGATCGTGAGCGACACGATCCGCGTCGACGGATCGCTCACGCGGGCGAGGACCGCTTCCGGGTCGTCGGGAGCGAACAGGTACTCGACGATCGACCCGACGACGCGCGCCTCGACCTCGCCGTCCGGACTCGTCGTCACGAGCGTGTAGAGCCGGTCCTGAGCACCGAGTGCGTCCCGCATGGCGGCGTCACCGGCCAGTGTGCCGACGCCGACGAGCCCCCAGGACGCGTGCTCGTCGCCGGGGAGCCCGAGTACGCGGTCGACGAACATCGCCCCGTGCGCACGATGGAAGGCGCCGACCCCGAAGTGGACGATGCCGGGTCGGATGGCCGAGCGGTCATAGGCGGGGACGGCCACCCGCTCATCGAGAGCGGTGAGGGTGGCGTCGGAGAGCTGGGTCATGTGGTGCCTTCTCGTCGGTGAGCGGGTTCCAGGTGGTGCAGGTCGAGGGTGGTGCGGGTCGAGGGTGCTGCGACTGCAGGGTGGATCAGACGCCGTGGGTGGACTCGGTCTCCACCGGCGTCGACGCGTCGAGCGTGACGATGCGGGTGGCGCGCTGCTTGGTCGCGTCGACCAGGCGGGCGTTCGGCTCGTCGACGCCGAGCACCCAGGCTTCGGCCTCGTCGCGCGGGTGTCCGTGACCGAGGCGTCGGGCGATGAGTCGGTCGCGGCGGACCTCGTCGTCCACGTCGACGTACCAGGACTCGTCGAGATGCGCGGCGACACCCTGCCAGCCGTGGTCGTCGAACAGGAGGTAGTTGCCCTCCGTGATCACGAGCGGCACCTCGGGGCGGACGAGGACGGCACTGCCGATCGACGCCTCGAGCGAGCGGTCGAACCGGGGTGCGTAGATCGGCGTGCCCGGTGAATCGGCGGTGCGCCCGGCACGGGCGAGGCGGGACAGCAGTGCGATGTAGCCGTCGACGTCGAAGGTGTCGGGCGCGCCCTTGCGGTCGCGTCGCCCGAGGCGGACGAGCTCGGCGTTGTCGAGGTGGAAGCCGTCCATCCCGACGATGACGGCCCGGTCGCCGAGCGCCGCGGCGATCGCGTCGCTCACGGTGGACTTGCCCGCACCGGGCGCACCGACGATCCCGAGGATCCGGCGGGACCCGGTGGCGGCGAGGGAGCGGGCGTGATCAATGAGGCCATCGAGGTCGACGAAGCCATCGAGGCCGGTCCCGGCGGTGGTCGTCGTGCCGCTCATCGTGATGCCTGACCTCTCCTCAGAGCCGACCGGTCGCGGTCGCGCCGTCGCCCGACTCACGGTAGGTCCAGGGGATGCGTGTGTCAACACCGGATGTCACCGGTGTCATCATCTGCCGCAGAAATCCATGTCACGGGTGACATGACCGTCATTCCGTGGTTATGATGCTCCCGACCCGGTGCACCGACGCACGGGCCTCATCACGTCGATCGGACCACCTCATGACTGACTTCAACGGCCGCACCATCCTCGTCACGGGAGCGAGCGGCGGCATCGGCGGCGCGACCGTCCGCCACCTCGTCGCAGCGGGCGCGCAGGTGATCGCCTCCGGTCGCAACGTCGAGCACCTCGACGCCATCGCCGCCGAGACGGGCGCCGAACCGCTGCCCTTCGACCTCACCTCGGAGGACAGCATCCGCGACGCGATCGAGGGACGCGACATCTGGGGCGTCGTGAACTCCGGCGGTTGGGGCGGCGAGATCGCCTCTCCACAGGAGACCGACATCGACGTGTTCGACAAGGTCATCAGCATCAACGCACGCGGGTCGCTGCTCGTCACCAAGTACGCGTCCCGCGAGATGATCCGCCAGGAGCGCGGCGGGGCGATCGTCAACGTCTCGAGCCAGGCGAGCCTCGTCGCCCTCTCCGGCCACATCTCCTACGGCTCGTCGAAGGCCGCGCTCGACAACATCACACGGGTCTCCGCCCTGGAACTCGGGAGGTACGGCATCCGGGTGAACGCCGTCAACCCGACGGTCGTGATGACACCGATGTCCGCCTGGTACTGGGGTCGCCCCGACATCGAAGGCCCCTTCCTCGAGGCGATGCCGCTCGGCAAGTGGGCCACCGAGGACGACATCGCCGGCCCGATCACCTTCCTGCTGAGCGACGCCGCCGGCATGATCTCGGGCGTCTCGCTGCCGATCGACGGCGGCTACACCGCGCGCTGACCCGATCCGGCACGACCGAACGGGAGGGACCCGAGCATGGCCACGATGCGCCAGATCGCCGCAGCCGCCGGCGTGAGCGCGAAGACGGTCTCGCGGGTCTTCAACGACGACCCGCACGTCCTCCCGGCGACCCGAGAACGGGTCGAGTCGATCATGCGGGAGCTCGACTACGTGCCGAACTCCCTCGCGACGGCGTTCCGCTCGGGCCGCCCGTCGGTCATCGGCGTCGCCGTCCCCGACATCGTCGACCCGTTCTTCGCCGAGATCGCGCGTGCGGTGGAGCGGACGGCGCGCGATCACGACATGTCGACGCTCGTGACGAGCCTCGGCGACGACCCGGACCGCGAGCGCGCGGTCCTCGAGCCGATGCTCCGGCGCCAGCTGGCCGGAGTGGTGCTCGCGCCGATCAGCGACGACCAGAGCTCACTGGCCGCGTGGGCGTCGCGGACGCCGTTCGTGTTCGTCGACCGCGCGCCGGGTGGCCTCGCCGCCGACGCCTTCACGCAGGACGACTTCGGTGGGGCGTTCGCGGCGACGACGCACCTCGTCGAGCACGGCCACCGCCGGATCGCCTTCGTCGGCGACGAGCTGGCCCTGCCGACGACCGCCGAGCGGCTGCGCGGGTACCGGGCGGCACTCACCGAAGCCGGGCTGCCCGCCGACGAGGAACTCATCGCCCTCGGCGCGGCGACCCGCGAGGGGGCGGCTCGTGCGCTGGCGGCGATCGACTCGAAGGCGACGGCCCTGTTCTCGTCGAACGCCGTCTGCACGATGGCGTTGCTGCCCGCACTCGCCGAGCAACCGCTCCCACTCGTCGCGTTCGGCGACTTCCCCCTGGCCGAGCTCCTGCGACCGTCGGTGTCCGTGATCACGCAGGACCCGGAGGCCCTCGGTCGACTCGCTGCGGAACGGATCATCGACCGACTCGACCGCCCCGATGCGCGATACCGCCGGAGCACGGTCCTCCCGGTGCACCTCGTCGAGCGCGACTCATGCCGGGCCGCGCCCGCGGTGCGCTGAGCCCTCCCGACTCAGCGCCGCCCCGTATAGCCGTCGAATCCCCGGCCCCTGAACCATCTCGGTCCCTGAGCCTGTCGAAGGGCGCCACGCGAACGCCCCGAAAACTCCACCGGCTCGGGAACCGAAACCGGCCGGCCTAATAGGGCAACGTCGCCGGCGCGAGCTCCGCGGTCTGGTCGCCGACGCGGCTCGGGTCGCGCGGGTCGAGGCGACGGACCTCGCCGACATCCGCGAGTTCGTCGAGCTCGATCCAGAAGATGTTCGGACTCCGTGTCGAGCCGAAGTAGTAGACCCGGTTCGTGAGGTCCGCCCCGGCCCGCCACCACGTCGGGTACACGTCGCCCGTCGAGTACGGCGCGCCGTACGGCACCGACACGTTCGCGATGAGCTGGAACACACCCGCCACCGCCTCGACGGTGTCCGCCGGCTCCGGCAGGTAGTGGAGGAAGTAGGAGGCCCGCACGAAGCGGTCGACCGAGGTGATGTCGCCGGGAGGCGGCAGCTCGCCGCCGAACGGCCGGTAGCGGTCGCGGTTGGCGAGCTGCTCGTCGAGGCTCGGCGAGTTGGCCATGACGGTGTACTCGCGGCCGTGGTGGACCACGAGCCGGCCGTCGATCGGCTCGATGATCGCGGAGTCACCCGATGCGTCCTCGATGGCGATGTGGATCCCCATCTGGAGGCCGCGGAACATCGGGGACGTGATGCGGACCGTGTCGATGTCGGCGATGGCCTCGGCGACCGAGGCGTAGGTGTCGAGGAGGTACTGCACCCACAGCGCGTTCGAGACCGTCGGACGGCCGTCGGGCTCGGCGAACGTCACGTCCTCCGGGTCGAGATACAGTGCGTGTGCTCCGAGGCCCGCCGTGTTCAGGCCGTCGACGGTCCCCATCCCCCACATGCTCGTGACGACACTGCCGTACCGGGAGGTCCACCGGTGCGAGGTGGCGTCGCCCGTGCCACCTCGGTCGGTACCGCTCGGGACGAACCACAGCTCGGGTTCGTCGCTCTCCGACCAGTCCATGCAGCGGCTGACCGTCTTGGCGACCGCGTTGTCGTTCCAGAAGATTCGAGTGCACACGCGCTGAGCGTACTCCGAGCGCGGTGCTCGACGGAGGGGCTATCGCCCACGCAGTGCCGCCGCCTCGCTGAGCCAGCGGCTATAGCAGTCCCAGGGGTCGACGTCGCGGGCGACCGAGGCGATGTGGGCGAGCAGTCGGGGCGACCCCGTGAACCATTCGGAACGTTCGAGGCGCTCGCGGGCGAACTGTTCGTGACGCGCACGCTCGACGTGCCGGTCGCCGCGTTCGAGGGCGAGCAGTTCGTCGTGCCAGATCGCGGCGAACCGCTGGCGGGGGTTCGTCGTGGTGCCGATCTTCACGCGGTCGCCGTGACGGAGGTAGTACACGACGTCGATCCGCGGCCGGGCGAGGTCGTCGTCGGGCACGTCGCCGTGCCGCCACTCGCACGCGGCGCACAACCAGGCGGACGGGTAGTGCCGGCCGAGCCGCGAGCCGCACATGATGCACGGCGAGGGCAGGGCATCGACCACACCCCAACGGCGCTCCGCCCAGTCGGCGGCGAGGGCCACGTGATCCTCGCAGAGCGCGACGGGCGCGTCGACCGGTGCCGCGGCGTCACACCCGGGTTGTACGCATCGTCTGTGGGGCATCTCCCGAGTGTCCCCCACCCCGCCGACACCGACCTCCAACCCCGGTCCCTGAGCCTGTCGAAGGGCACACGAACAGACCCCACCCTTCGACAAGCTCAGGGACCGAACGGTTGCGCCGGCAGGGACCGAACGGACGGGCGAACAAAACGATCGACTTCAACCCCGGTCCCTGAGCCTGTCGAAGGGCACACGAACAGACCCCACCCTTCGACAAGCTCAGGGACCGAACGGTTGCGCCGGCAGGGACCGAACGGACGGGCGAACAAAACGATCGACTTCAACCCCGGTCCCTGAGCCTGTCGAAGGGCACACGAACAGACCCCGCCCTTCGACAAGCTCAGGGACCGAACGGTTGCGCCGGCAGGGACCGAACGGTTTGGCACTGCAAGGGACCGAACGGTTTGGCACTGCAAGGGACCGAACGGGCGAAGCGGCAGGGTCGAGCGACGGTCCTCCACAACTCCCCTGTGATCCGAGAGCGTCCACCGTCGGACGTCAGCGCAGACCGACAGGATCGAGGTCCTGCGAGGCTTCCCGGATGCCCCACGTCTACATCCTCAAATGCGCCGACGGATCCTTCTACACCGGCAGCACCATCGACCTTGCTCGACGAGTCGCCGAGCACATGGACGGCCTCGGAGCGACCTACACCCGCGAGCGACTGCCCGTCACACTCGTCTGGTCGGCCGAGTACGACCGCGTGGACGACGCATTCTTCATCGAGAAACGTCTTCAGGGGTGGAGCCGGGCGAAGAAGCAAGCCGTGATCGACGGGCGGTTCGACGACCTCCCGCGCCTCAGCTGCTCGCGGATCACCGCATGGCGCGATCCAGAACCCGGAACGGACCCGGTGGCCGGTCCCTGAGCCTGTCGAAGGGCACACGGACAGCCCCCACCCTTCGACAAGCTCAGGGACCGAACGGGTGGGCCGGCAAGGACCCAACGGTTGGGCCGGCAAGGACCGGCTGGGTGAGCGGACAAGGACCGACCCTTCAGAAACGACCGACTCCGACCCCGGTCCCTGAGCCTGTCGAAGGGCACACGAACAGAGCCCACCCTTCGACAAGCTCAGGGACCAGACAGGTGAGCGGACAAGGACCGACCCTTCAGAAACGACCGACTCCAACCCCGGTCCCTGAGCCTGTCGAAGGGCACACGGACAGACCCCACCCTTCGACAAGCTCAGGGACCGATCGGTTGGGCTGGCAGGGACCCAACGGGTGGGCTGGCAAGGACCGGCTGAGTAGCCGGACAGGGACCGACCATTCAGAAACGGCCGACTCCGACCCCGGTCCCTGAGCCTGTCGAAGGGCACACGGACAGACCCCACCCTTCGACGAGCTCAGGAACCGATACGTTGCGATGGCAGGGACCGGGCAGGTGAGCGAACAGGGAGCGCCCTTCGACACGCTCAGGGAGCGGACCGGCGAAGGGCGTTCGGCTGGGAGACGATCGGGTGGCCTCCCAGCCGATGCGCACGTCACAGCGCAATCGCGCGACCCTCCTCATGGGAGCGGATCGCCGCTCGGTAGATGTCGTGGGTGAGCGCCGCCTCCTCGGGGCGCGCCGCCCCGAACCGGTCGCCGAGCGAGCCGTGCCGCTCGGCGAGGAACACGGCCCACATCTGGAGGATCGTGTCGGAGAACCCGGACTCGAAGTTCGGGCCGGTCACCGTCGGCCAGACCGACTGGCTGCCTGCGTCGAGCTGCTGCCACACCTGCTCCCGACCGCCACCCGGGATGTCCCGCACCGCGAACACCTCGACGAGCTTCGGGTTCTTCGTGCTGAACCGGACCCCGCCGTCGAGACCGATCGCCTCGAACTCCCACGTGTTCTTCTGCCCGGGATCGATGCGCTTCGTCTCGGTCGTGAGCGGGAAGCGGACACCGTCATGGGTCGCCCAGCTGTGCAGCACCGCGTTGTCCCACGTGTCGCACGGCACGAGCGAACCGTCGGGACCGGGACGCTCGGTGACGATGTTCTGCAGCACCCCGTACACGCTCTCGGGTGCCCAGCCGAGCCGCAGCGGCACGTGCCAGGTGTGCATCCCGAGGTCGTTCATCACGCCGGCCTCACCGCAGAACTGCGTCTGGCGCTTCCAGTTGATCTGCTTGCCCCGATCGATGTCGCTCGAGTGCAGGAAACTGTTGCGCGCCTCGACGATCGTGCCGAGCGCTCCGGACCGCACGTAGTCGATCGCCAGCTGCGCACCCGGGAAGAACGGCATCTCACTCGAACACCGGACGAAGCTCTCCGGGTGCTCGGCCATCGCCGCGAGGACGGACTGCGCGGCCGCCGCGTCGATCCCGAAGGGCTTCTCCGCCAGCAGGCTCTTCCCGGCCCGGATGACGTCGGTGTAGATCTGCTCGTGGAGGTCGTGACGCACGGCCACGTAGACGACGTCGACCGACGGGTCGACGAGCAGCTCGTGGTAGTCCGTGGTCTTCGTGACGACCGTGTCGATCTCGTCGAACCAGTCGAGCGCCGCCGGATTGATGTCGCAGACGGCCGTCAGTCGCGGTCGCACCGGGTGGTCGATGAGTGCCGGCCAGCGCTGGATGGCGGCTGCGATCTCGCGCCCCATGAGTCCACCGCCGATGATCGCGACGTTGACGCGCTCCGCCGTCGCCCGGTCGGCCGTCACCTGGTCGGCGCTCATGCGCGAGCCGCCTCGAGGATCGCGAGGCCGGCATCCGCATCGGCCCCGTCGTGCAGCACCGCCATGAGTGCCGCGGTGATGGCGGCCGGGTGCTCGTGCTGGATGATGTTGCGGCCGTAGACGATGCCGCTGACCCCCGCGTCGAGGACGGCGACCGTGCGCTCCAACAGGGTCCGGTCGTCGACGCGACCGCCGCCACGGACGAGGACGGGGATGTCTCCGGCGACCTGCACGACGCGTGCGTACTCGGTGATGTCGCTACTCGGATCGGCCTTGATGAGGTCGGCACCGAGTTCGACCGCCTGGCGCACGAGGGTGACGATCTTCTCGATGTCGCCGTCGACCTGGTACCCGCCGGCCGTCGTGTTGTCCTGCATGACGAGCGGTTCGATCATGAGCGGCATCCCGTACCGGGTCGCTTCGCGACGCAAGGCCATGATCGAGCGGATGTTCGCCTCGCGGACCTCGGGGTGCTCGGGGATCTGCATGAGGTTGACGCACACGGCGACGGCGTCGAGCCGGACGGCCTCCTCGATCGCGTGCGGCACGTGGTGGCTGTAGAGGATCGAGTCGAGGGGGTTGCCGTAAACGTTCGCGACGTCCGTCCGCAGGACGAGCGCAGGCTTGTCCTTGCCGGGGACCTGCTGCAGGAGACGGGCCTGGCCGAGGGTCAGCTGGACGGCGTCCGGGCCCGCGGCGACGAGGGTGCGGACGACCTCGCCCATGTCCTCGATGCCGGTGATGAACGAACGCTCGCCGAAGAACCCGTGGTCGACGGCGACGTCGAGCGCGCGACCTGATCGGGCGTTGAAGAGACGATTGAGGCGGTACAGCGACATTGCGGCGGCTCCTGATCGTGACGGGGAGGGTTTCCGAATCGTCCCTCGGTGTGTCACAGTAGTGGCCTGAGACAACGTTGTCTAGCTTGCACCGGGTCACCCCCGGCGCGAAGAACGGAGGGTCCATGGGCGAGATCGTCATCGCCGGTCACATCTGCGTCGACCTGTCGCCAGGGCTGAGCGCGAACGCACGCATCGATCCGGGCGCCCTCATCGACACCGGCCCGCTCCGCATCTCCCTCGGCGGCTGCGTCGCGAACACCGGCCTGGCCCTCGCCGATCTCGGGAGCACGGTCCGCCTGCACGCGACGGTCGGCGACGACGAGCTCGGCGCGATCGTCGCCTCACGCATCGCCGCGCACGACCGACTGCACCCGGCGCTCGAGGTCACCGACCGGGCCGCGACCTCCTACAGCGTCGTCGTCGAGCCCGCCGGCCTCGACCGGACCTTCTGGCACCACACGGGCGCGAACGAGGTGTTCACCGGCGAGCACCTGGCCGTCGGCGACGCGGACCTCGTCCACCTCGGCTATCCCCCGCTGCTCCCCGGGATCGTCGCCGACGATGCGGCGCCCCTCGCGAAGCTGCTCGAACGGATCCACCGACACGGCGCGACCACCTCGATGGACCTCGCCGTCGTCGACCCCACGAGCGCCGTCGGCCATCTGGACTGGGAGGCGATCCTCCGGCGCACCCTGCCGCTGACCGACGTCGTGAGTCCGAGCGTCGACGACCTGCGTTCGGCGCTCGGCACGCTCCGCCTCCCGGCCGGAACCAGCGCATCGCCCCTGGCCCAAGCGGCGGCGTTCGCGGACCTCCTGCTCGCCTGGGGTGCCGGCGTCGTGGCGATCTCGGCCGGCGAGGACGGGCTGCTCCTCCGGGCCGCCGGTGTCGACCGCCTGCGCCTGGGCGGACGGATGCTCGCACCGCTCGCCGAGGCCTGGGCCGACGTCGACCTCGTCGCGCCGCCCGTCCCCGCACCCGCGTTCGTGTCGACCAACGGCGCCGGGGACGCGTCGACCGCCGGCCTGCTGTTCGCGATGTCACGCGGTGCCGCACCGGCGGAAGCCGCCGAAGTCGCGGGCGCGAGCGCCGCTGCGACGATCGCGGGACGCCGGCCGACAGCGGCCGAGATCACCCGACTGCGACCCGGACTCAGCGGCCTCTTCGCTGTCGCGGGGGCGGACGAGCCGATCGCGTGATCCCCCATACGCCAGGATGGTGAGCATGCGCAGCTCCCGACCCCCGACCATGAACGACGTCGCCGCGGCGGCCGGGGTGGGGCTGAAGACGGTGTCACGGTACGTGAACGGCGCGACGAACATCAACCAGGAGCTGTCGGAACGGATCGGCGCGGCGATCGAGGCCCTCGGCTACCGGCACAACCTGGCGGCCGCGAGCATCCGGCCCGGGCGGTCGAGCAAGGTCATCGGGCTCATCATCAGCGACCTGGCGAACCCCTATTACTCGGTCCTGGCACGCTCGGTGGAGCGCGTGTGCACCGAACACGGCTACCTGCTGATGTCCGCGAGCTCCGAGGAGGACGCCGACCGACACCGACTCCTCGTCGACCGGCTGGTCGCGCAGCGCGTGGACGGCCTCGTCGTCGTGCCACCACGGCAGGCGACCGCGGCCTGGGCGACGAGCACGGTCGTGCACGTCCCGATGGTGCTCGTCGACCGACCGACCGGGCCGCTCGAGTCGGTCGAGGTGCACACGGTGCTCGCCGACAACGCGGGCGGGGCGACCCGCGCGACCGCGGCCATGCTCGCCGCGGGCGCACGACGGGTCGCGTTCCTCGGCGACTCACTCGAGCTGTACACGATGCGCGAGCGACTGGCCGGCTACCACCGGGCGCTGGCTGAGGCCGATCTCGGCGGCGCGACGGGGACGGGGCCGATCGAGCCGATCGTCTCCGATGGCGCACACTCCGTCGAGGACGCCGCGGCGGTCGTGGCGGGGTTCCTGGCGTCGGGCGAGGTGGACGCCGTGTTCGCCGCGAACAACCGGGCCGCGATCGGGGCCATGCAGGCGTTCGCGACGGCCGGGCACCGGCTGCCGCTCGTGGGGTTCGACGACTTCGAGGCGGCACCGCTCGTGACACCGGCGGTGTCGGTGGTGGCGCAGGACGTGGCGCTCATGGGCCGGGTCGCGGCGGAGACGCTCCTGGCGCTCATCGCCGGCGAGGCGGGCCCGCCCGTGACCCACACCCTGGACGTGCGCCTGGAGCTGCGCGGCTCCGAGCGCTGACGCCCTTCGACAGGCTCAGGGACCGGAGGGGGTGCTCAGGGACCGGGAGGAGTGCTCCGGGACCGGAGGGGCATTCACGGGCGGTGGGAAGCGACCCCGAGCACGAAGAAACCGCGCACGGAGAACCGCTCCCTGAGCCTGTCGAAGGGCACACGAGAAGACGCCGCCCTTCGACGAGCGCAGGGACCGGAAGGGGGGGGCTCAGGGACCGGGAGAGGTGCACCCGGACGCCCTTCGACAAGCTCAGGGACCGGAAGGGGCGCTCAGGGACCGGAGGGGGTGCTCCGGGACCGCCCTTCGACAAGCTCAGGGACCGGGAGAGGCGCTCAGGGACCGGCGGGGTACGTGAGACCGTGGCCGAAGCGGAAGAGCGGGTCCTCGGTGTCGTAGGGGACGTCGGACCGACTCGCCTCGACGGCCGCCATCGAGCGCGGCAGGTCGAACGGGAGCCGACCCTCCGGCAGTGCCCGACCGAAGACGACGTCGAGGAACGCCGCATCACTGCCGCCGAAGCTCGCGACGAGCGCCGCGACCGCATCTGCCACCCCGGTGAGGATCGCCGGTCGGTCGAGGTGCATGTCGAGCACGGTCGGCACCGTCAGCGCGAGCGCCCGCAACCGCTCGACCTCGTCGGCCGGGATGTCGAGCGATCCGGCGTGGAACATGGCCTCGAAGCCGCCGGGACGCGGTTCGTACGGCGTCTGCATGCGCACGAGCGCGACGTCCGCCGACGCCGGATCCGCGACGACCTCGCCGTACGCGCCCGCGACCTCGGGGTCGACACCCTCCAGGTACAACCGGGGACGCGGCGAGCGCACCGGCAGCGTCTCCTCCACGTTCGTCAGGACGGTGAACGCGCGGCGCTGTGCGGCCTCGCCGGCGGCGACGAAGTCCGCGCGCCCGACGATCCCACTCGCGGCGCCCGCGTCGACGTACGGCTGCTCGAAGAGCCCCAGCACGAACTTCTCGCGCAGCAGTCGGCGCACCGAGGCGTCGATGCGATCCTCCGCGACACGTCCCTGCTCGACGAGTTCGACGACGAGCTCGGGGCGGGCCTCGCCACCGAACTGGTCGCAGCCGGCCTGCAGGATGCGCTCGACCCGGGACAGCTCGTCGAGGTGCTCCAGGCCCCATGCCCGTGCAGGCATGTCCTGCCCCATGATCGACGTGTCGGTGACGAGTCCCCAGTCGGTGCAGACGATACCTGCGAAGCCGAGCTCCTCGCGGAGGAGCCCGGTGATGATCCCGTGGTTGAAGGCGAAGGCGACCTCCTCGTGCTCGGTCCCGACGGGCATGCCGTAGTAGGGCATCATCTGCGCGGCTCCGGCGGCGATCGCGGCGCGGAACGGGATGAGGTGGTAGTCGAAGTTGTCGCCGGGGTACACCTGTTCGCGCCCGTAGGCGAAGTGCGGGTCCTCCCCGTCGAGCTGGGGCCCACCACCCGGGAAGTGCTTCGTCATCGTGGAGACCGACTGCGGCCCGAGTTCGGCGCCCTGGAACCCTCGGATGTAACCGGCGACGAGTTCGGCACTGAGCTCGGCGTCCTCGCCGAAGGTGCCGCCGATGCGCGACCAGCGCGGTTCAGTCGCGAGGTCGACCTGCGGGTGGAGCGCCAGCCGGATCCCGACGGCGAGGTACTCCTGCCTCGCGGTGTCGGCGAACGCCTCGACGAGGTCGGCCGACCCGATCGCCGCGAGGCCGAGCGTCTCGGGCCACTGCGAGAACGCACCGGCGCGGGCCGCCGTCCCGACGTTGTCGGTGAAGTGGTTGCGGGGGTCGGTCGACAGCGTGACCGGGATGCCGAGTCGGGTCCGCGACGCGCGCTCCTGCAGGGCGTTCGTCCACTCGGCGAGGGCCGTCGTGTCGGGCGCGGTGCCGAGGACGTTGAAGTGGGACATGAGCTGCTCGCCGATCATGTGCTCGCCGCTCGCGAGTCCCATGTGCGGGTTCGCCTCGTCGATGGGGCCCGGGGCGATCATCGTCTGGAAGAGCATGCCGGCCTTCTCGGCGACGGTCATCCGTCCGAGGAGGTCCTCCACCCGGTCCTCCACCGGCAGGCTCGCGTCGCGGTAGGGCAGCGCCGGTTCATGCTCGCTCATGGGTGGTCCGTTTCTCGTCAGTGAGTGGGGCGGCGTCGGGATCACCCGGGCTCAGGCGAGCCGGAAGCGAAAACCGAACTCCGTTCGGGAACGGAGCGTGACTCCAGTATGCCCGCTGACGAGGATCACGCAAGACTCAGTCGGCGTGGGTCCCCTTGGCGCGCAGCCCGTCGGCCAGCCAGTCCAGCGACGGGGAGACGCCTGGCGCGGCCGGATGGCGATTGAGGTGGCCGTGCAGGACGCCCGGCTCGAGCCGACTGCGGACGGAAGCGCCGGCGGCCTCGGACGCCGCGATGAGCAGCTCCCCCGACGGCCGGAGGTCGTCGAACTCCGAGAGCAGGACCGACAGCGGCGGGCGGTCCGGGGTCACGGGGACGATTCCCGGCAGGGCGAGCTCGGGCACGTCCTCCAATCGACCGACGTAGTTCCCGACCATCCAGTCGATCGACTCGGTCGGGAAGCGCATGAAGTCCGGGAGGACCGCCATCTCGGCCAGGAGGTCCGCAGGCAGTGCTGGCACGACGGCGTGCAGGAACGGGTACGCCAGCAGCACGGCGTCCGCGCGACGATCGCTGCGGAGTGACGCGGCGAGCGCGAGGGCCGCTCCGGCGCTGGCCCCACCGATGGCCGTCCGCGCACCGGGAACGGCCGACCGCTCGTCGTCGAGCTGCTCCCAGACCGCGAGCACGTCGTCGAGCGGCACCGGGTACCGCGTCGTGCCGTCCGCCAGTCGGTAGTCGACGGAGACGACCTCGGCACCCGCCCGCGCCGCCAGTTCGGCGCTCACGACGTGCGCCTCCGGCCAGTCGAGCGTCCCCGCCGCGAAGCCGCCGCCGTGCACCCAGAGGAGGGCGGCACCACTGGCGTCCGCCGGGACGTAGCGCCGGATCGGGACCGCACCGTGCGGGCCGTCGACGACCTCGTCGGTGATCACCACATCGCTCGGCGGGTTCCACGGCCCGTCGTCGCCATACGCGGCGAGTCGTTCCTGGAACGCCTCGTCGAGCGTGCCGCCGGCAGCGGCGCGATCGGCGGTCGAGAACCCGTCGAAGAGGCTCAGGCGGTCGCGGTAGTACGGATCGAGTGACATGCGCCGAGCCTACCCAGCCGACTCAGACCACGACGCCGCCGACGCGGTGGAGGTAGACGTCGATGGCGTCCCGGCTCTCCTGGATGCAGCCGAGCTTCGCATCCAGTCGCTCGCGATGCTCGAGCAACCGCTCCAGCACCTCCGCCGAGGGCGTCACCTGGTAGATCGTGTCGTCGTCCTCGAAGCAGGGCAGGACCTGGAGGATGAGCGCGGTCGGCATGCCGACGGCGATCAGCTCGCGGATGCGCTGCACCTTCGCGACGAGGTGGTCCCCGTACTCGCGGTACCCGTTCGGGCAGCGGGTCGGGCGCAGCAACCCCTGTTCCTCGTAGTACCGGAGCAGCCGCGGCGTGCTCCCGGTGGCCGCCGCCAGTTCGCCGATGCGCATGCAAGACCCCTTCGACCGAGTTGTGTCCCCTTGGAGCAGCCGTCGGTGCCGGGCGGATATTCCCGGCGCACCCTCGTCGACTTGACCCTGCCACCAGTGGCAGGCCGGGAGACTCACCGACATGACCACCGACAGCGTGCGCACGACACGATCCACGACCCCTCCTGCCACCCGAACCCGCTCTCCCCTCCCGACCGCGCTGCTCCTCGCCGCCGTCGGATTCGTGACGCTCCTCACCGAGGTGCTCCCGGCCGGGGTCCTCCCCGCGATGGCCGCCGACCTGGGTGTCTCGGAGTCGATCGCGGGCCAGAGCGTCGCCGTCTTCGCACTCGGTTGCATCGTCGCCGCGATCCCGCTCAGCCGTGCGCTCGCGAAGCTCGACCGCCGGACGGTCGTGCTGCTCGCCCTGGTCGTCTCGGCACTCGCGAACGCCGGCACGGCCGTCGCACCCGACCTGCTCACGCATCTCGCGACCCGGTTCGTCGCGGGGCTCGTTGCCGGCGTCGTCTGGGCGATGCTCCCGGGGTACACGCGCGGGTTCACCACCCCGGAGCGGTTCGGCTCCACACTCGGCATCGTGCTGTCCGGTGCCACACTCGGCTTCGCGCTCGGCGTCCCGGCCGGCGCGGTCCTCGGTGAGGAGTTCGGTTGGCGCGCGGTGTTCGGGATCGTCGCCGCCGCCACCGCGCTCCTCGGCGTCCTCGCGGTCGTCGTCGCTCCTCGCGTGACAGGCAGCGCCCCCGGGCGTTCGACACGCATGGGTGCGGCGCTCCGCATCCCCGCGGTGGTCACGATCCTCGTCGCCCTCGCCGTCTGCATCATCGGCCAGAACATCGCGTACACCTACCTCGCACCCGTCCTGTCCTCCCGAGGGACGCCCGTGCCGCTCGGGGTGCTCCTCGCCACCTTCGGTGTGGCGTCGGTCGTCGGCACGCTCGGCGCCGGACGGCTGGCGAACCTGCGCCTCGGGACGACCATCCTCACGGCCGCCCTCCTCGGGACCGTCGGCCTCGCCGTCGTGGCCTGGGATCCCCCAGTCGTCGTCCTCCTCATCGCCGCGGCAGGGTGGGGACTCGCCTTCGGCGCCTACTCCGTGCTCTTCCAGGTGGCGATCGCCCGGGTCGCCGGGAACGCTGCTGACGCGGCCCAGTCGGCGCTCGTCACGGTGTGGAACTGCTCGATCGCCACCGGCGGGGCGGTCGGCGGGATCATCCTCGGCACCTGGGGCCCGGCCCTGCTCCTCCCGGCAGCGGCCGCGCTGACCGTCGTCGCCATCCCCCTCTGCGCCGTGATCGCACGCGTCGTCCGCCGCGGGTGAACGACGGAGGACCCGGCACGCCGCAGCCGGGTCCTCCTAGACTCGATGCGATGCCCGTCCCGTTCCTGCACTCGCCGAACATCCTGTTCGACACCGTCGTGGACCGCACGGAGCGGCTGTCCCCCGGCTTCGTCCGCCTCACCCTCGCCGGTGCCTCGCTCGCCGACTTCGCCCCGTACGAGCGGGACCAGCGGATCAAGATCCTGCTGCCGGGAGACGACGGCGCCTACCCGGACGGACTCCACGACGGCCTGCCGGAGCACGCGTGGCGGCGGGCCTGGCGCGCACTCCCACCGGCGGACCGCCCGGTGATGCGCAGCTACACGGCCCATCGCGTCAGGCCGGCGCAGCAGGAGGTCGACCTCGACGTGTTCATCCACGAGCCGGCTGGCCCGGCCAGTCGATGGGCGCTCGGGGCGCGGCCGGGCGACCGGTTGCTCGTCTCGGGTCCGGACGTCCGTCGCGGCGACCCGACACACGGTGTCCAGTGGGCGCCCAGTACCGCGACGACCGTGCTCATCGCCGCCGACGAGACGGCCTTCCCCGCCGTCCACGGGATCCTGCGCTCCCTCGACGAGGACGTCCGCGCCCACGTCCTCCTCGAGCTCGGAGACCCCGCCGACACCGCCCTGCTCGGGCCACTGTTCGAGCGTCACACGGTCGAGGTCCATGAACGGGCCGGGCGGCCGGGCGGTGACGCGCTCGTCGCCGGCGTCGAGCGGTGGCTCCATCTGCACGGGTCGTCGGCGGCGACACTGGGCACCGACTTCGCCGCCTGGCTGGTGACCGAGAGCACCCGGATCCCCCTCCTGCGCGCTGCGACGACCGACCACGGGATCGATCCGGAGCGCGTCCACGGGCAGGGCTACTGGAACGCTCGCCCCAGAGCCACACCCGAATGAAGGTTATGCTTGCCTTACTCGGTCGCATGCCTCGCGACCCGTTCGAAAGGTGATCCGTGCCCCTCCCCCTCGCCCATCGTCGACGTCTCGTCGCCGTCGCCGCCCTCTCCATCGCCGCCCTCGGCCTCTCCGCCTGCAGCAGCTCGAGCGCCTCGACCCCCTCGGACACCGCGACGAGCGCGACGCACGTCATGGAGCACGCCCACGGCGAGACCAGCATCCCCGACGCACCCAAGCGGGTCGTCGTCCTCGAACCGGTGCAGCTCGACACGACCGTCGCGCTCGGCATCACCCCGGTGGGCGCAGCGGTGCTGAACGAGACCGCCGGCGTCCCCGCCTACCTCGGCGAGAAGGCCGCCGACATCCCCACCGTCGGGACCGTGGCGGAGCCGAACGTGCAGCTGATCGCCGCCGCGAAGCCCGACCTCATCATCGGCACCGAGTCGCGACACTCCGCCCTGTACGACCAGTTGTCCGAGATCGCGCCGACCGTCTTCATGGCGACGCAGACCGACCCCTGGCGCGACAACGTGCAGTTCGTCGCCGAAGCACTCGGTGACCCGGACGGCGCGGATGAACTCCTCGACGCCTACGACGCACGCTGCGCGGAGATCGCCAAGGAGCACGACACCGCCGGGAAGACGGCACAGCTGATCCGCCCCCGCGACGGCGTCCTCACGCTGTACGGCCCCACCTCCTTCGCCGGTAGCACCCTCGAGTGCGCCGGGTTCACGACGCCCGAACACGCCTGGGAGGACATCTCCCTCGACCTCTCCCCCGAGCGCGTGCTCGAGGCGAAGGCCGACCAGGTCTTCGTGACGAGCGTCGATCCCGACGACACCTCGACCCTGCCGGCCTCCCTCACCGCGAACACGGACGCCTTCCCCGAGCTGCACCTGGTCGACCAGTCGTTCTGGATCACCGGCGTCGGCCCCCTCGGCGGTATGGCCGTCCTCGACGACCTCGACCGGCTGCTCTCCGACGGGTCGTGACGAACCCGACCGCGACCCTGACCGCCCGCGACACCTCGGTGAGCGGGCGGGCGACGCAACGACACCGCCTGCTCGTCGTACTGCTCGCGGGCGTCGCGGCGCTCGCGGTCGCCGTCCTCCTGTCGCTGTTCGTCGGCGCGAACCCGATCGCACCGGATGACGTCCGTGCGGCGCTCCTCGGCACGGGCTCGGACGAGGCGGACTTCGTCGTGTGGGATCAGCGGGTGCCACGCACGGTCGCGGCGCTGGCCGTCGGTGCGGCCCTGGGCGTCGCGGGCGCGCTCATGCAGGCGTTCACCCGGAACCCGCTCGCCGACCCCGGCATCCTCGGGGTCAACGCCGGTGCAGGCTTCGCGGTCGCCGTCGGCCTGGCGTTCCTCGGCGTCCGGGCGCCGGGCGACATCGCCTGGCTCGCCTGCGGTGGGGCGCTCGTCGTCACCCTCGTCGTGTACGCGATCGGTTCCGGCGGGCGTGAGCAGTCCTCCACCGCCCGCCTCACCGTCACGGGCGTCGCCTTCGGTGCCGTGCTCGCCGGGCTGACGACGGGGATCGCGATCACGCACCCCGACGCGTTCGATCGGATGCGCGGCTGGAACGCCGGCAGCCTGCTCGAACGCGACCTCGGTGTCGTCGTGCCGGTCCTCCCCTTCCTCGCCGTGGGGCTCGTCCTGGCCGCGGCGAGCGCGCGAAGCCTCAACGCGATCGCCCTCGGTCCGGACGTCGCCAGAGCACAGGGCGTCAGCGTCACGCGCAGTCGCATCCTGGTGCTCGCCGCGGTGACGCTGCTCGCCGGTGGCGCCACGGCGATCGCCGGGCCGATCGCCTTCGTCGGCCTCGTCGTGCCCCACCTCGTGCGCTGGTCGGTCGGCAATGATCAGCGCCGCATCCTCGGGGGTTCGGTCCTCGTCGGCTGCGTCCTCGTGCTGTGCTCCGACGTCGTCGGACGGATCGCGGTGCTCCCAGGTGAGATGCCCGTCGGGCTCGTGACCGCGTTCGTCGGGGCGCCCGTCCTCATCGCGCTCGCCCGACGCAGAACGGCCTCGGGCCTGTGAGCACGACACGGGAACGGGAGACCGCCGGTCCTGTCACCGGGCACCGACCGACACGACGGACCCTCCTCGTCTGCGCCGCCGTCGTCCTGGCGATCGTCGTCGCGGCGATCGCCGGTCTCGCGCTCGGCGACTACCCGCTGACCACCGACGAGGTGATCGGCGTCCTCACCGGACGCGTCGACGGCCTGGCCCGCACGGTCGTCCTGGACTGGCGACTGCCCCGCGTGCTCGCGGCGATCGGTTTCGGCGCAGCGCTCGGTGTCTCGGGAGCGATCTTCCAGACGCTCACCCGGAATCCGCTCGCGAGCCCCGACATCATCGGCCTCGCGAACGGCTCGTTCACCGGGATGCTCGTCGCGCTCCTCCTTCTCGGCGGCAGCTGGCCGGCGTTGATGGCCGGGTCGCTGATCGGCGGTCTGGCGGCCGCGGTCGCGATCTTCCTGCTGGCCCTCCGCCAGGGCTTGTCGGGCTTCCGCTTCATCGTCGTGGGCATCGGCGTCTCGGCCATGCTCGCGGCGTTCAACAGCTGGCTCCTGCTCCGGGCCGACCTCGACGTCGCGCTCTTCGCGGCGGCCTGGGGCGCGGGGACGCTCAACACCGCGACCGCGACCGTCGTCTGGCCGGCACTCGCGTGCCTCGTGGTGCTCTTCGCGGTCCTGCCGTTCGCCGCCCGTCCGCTCCGCCAGCTGGAACTCGGTGACGACGTGGCCGCTGCGACCGGGGTGCGCCTCACCCGTGAACGCGCCATCCTCATCGGCCTCGCGGTCGCGCTGGTGAGCGTGGTGACCGCCGTCGCCGGCCCGATCGCCTTCATCGCCCTGGCCGCTCCGCAGATCGCCCGCCGGCTGACCCGCTCGCCGGGCATCCCGCTGGTCGCGACGGGACTCGTCGGCGGCCTCCTGCTCCTCGCGTCCGACCTCGTGGCCCAGCATCTGATCCCGCTGACGGTGCCGGTCGGCGTCGTCACGGTGGTCGTCGGCGGGCTGTACCTCACGCAGTTGCTGCTCCGGGAACGCCGACGCTGACGGTCGGTACCGGACCACTCAGCGGGCGTCGTCGAGCTCCAGCAGTTCGCCGACCGTGCAGTCGAGCACCCGGCAGATCGCCGTCAGCGTCGAGAACCGGATCGCCTTCGCTCGGTCGTTCTTCAGCACGGACAGGTTCACCACGCTCACCCCGACGAGCTCGCTGAGCCGGGCGAGGGTGAGACCACGGTCGGCGAGCAACCGGTCGAGGTTGCAGTGCACGCCGGTCGCGATGTCCTCCTCGGGCGCCGGCACCATCAGACGAGTCCCTCGGTGTCGGCGCGCAGGCGCTCACCGGCGCGGAAGGCGATCGCGAGGCCGCCGACCGCCATGGCGACGAAGAACGGGATCCAGGTGAGCGGGTAGGGGGTTCCTTCGACGGCGCCGTCGGTCGCGGCCGCGAGCGCGCCGTTGGACGCCATCGTGCCGAACCAGGTGTCCGCGATCCACCCGCAGAGGATGGCGATGGAGGCGATCGAGAGCAGCCGTGCGTTCCCGGGCGCGAAGGCATCGCCACGCAGCAGGCGGCGGAAGAAGCGGAACGCGCAGACGATGACCACGAGGTTCGCGATCGCCGGCAGGATCGCGGCGAGCAGCACGCACACGAAGGTCACCACCGGGAGGTCGGCCACGACGACCGAACCCTGGTCGATCGTGAAGGCGCCGGCTCCTGCCGCACTCGGCAGGACTGCGTCGACGGCGTCGAAGAACACGGGCACCCGGGTCCCGTCGGTGCCGAAGATATCGAGCAGCCGGAGGACGAGGGTGACGACGACGACCCCCGCCGCGACGACGGCGGCACCGAGCACGGACACGAGGTCGTTGCGGTTGGAGCGCTGGGTCTTCGCGGCCTGCCAGGCCGCGTGGTCGAAGCCGGACGGCGTCGGGCGATCGGTGGACTCGGTCATGATCATCACATCCATATCGATTGTCGTTGGTATCGATAAACGATATGTCGAAACTGATCAGAACGCAAGAGCGGGCGGAGAGCACGTCCACCCGACCGGATCACCCGGGCGGTGACTCGTCGAGCGCATCGAGCTCCCGCAGCGCCGCCTCGG
This sequence comes from Plantibacter sp. CFBP 8775, assembly GCF_014839505.1. NCBI lineage: Bacteria > Bacillati > Actinomycetota > Actinomycetes > Micrococcales > Microbacteriaceae > Plantibacter > Plantibacter sp. CFBP 8775. Next base: position 512,596 of record NZ_JACYNV010000002.1, read on the forward strand.
CGCGCTCGAGTCGATCGCCCTCCGACTCCTCCCACCACTTCGGGCCGCGTTCACCGAGCCCGTGCTTCGCGAGCCCGACGCGACGGCGGGCAGCAGCGACCGCATCCTCGTCACCCGCCCGCTTCCCGACACCGACACCGGAACGCCCACGACCGAGATGGGACTGCAGGGACGCGACGAGCTCCGACGGCAGAATCGGATCCGTCCGGCGCCAGCGCCTGCCGTTCACCACGAACCAGTGGTCGTCCTCCACCGGCCCGTCGTCCGATCGCGGCGTCACGGGTGCCTCCTGGAGACGACGCAGGGCCCGGCCCGCCGCGAATGCGGACGAGACCGGGCCCTGGAGGTCATGACGACGCGATCAGCCGTTCTTGACGGCGTCGAGCACGCCCGCCCAGCCGAAGGCGGAGATGGCGTCGGCGAAGGTCGAGTCGCCGCGCCCCTCGCCGATCTGCTTGCCCGAGGCGTCGCGGACGACGACCGTGTGGTCCTTCTCGGCCTCGGTGCCGTTGCCCTCCTCGATGAAGTCGATGTGGATCTCGCTGTCGCCGAGGGTGCCGGTGACCGTGGTCGTGGCGTCCTTCTCGGTGGTCTTCGTCGTGAGGAACGGACCGCCGCCAAGTGCCGCGAGCGCCTCGTTGATCTGGTTCGTGAGCGATGAGGTGTTCATGTGTCTCTCCCTACGGTGGTGAAGCGTCCAGGGTAGTGAGCGGACCCGGGAACGGCGGGAGCATGGCGCTCGCGCACGAGATGTGCGATGGGGCGAGCGGAGACGTCGACTGGAGTCGGCGACCGGACACGACGACCGGAGTCGCCGCAGGAGCAGAAGATCCGCCTCGCGTCAACGGTCGGCACCATCCAGGTGCCGTCGGAGCCGCGAGTCGTAGGCTGCGAGCCACGCAGACCGGCACCCCGACACCGACGGGCCGGTCGACGAGACGAAGGAGACCCCCATGGCCGGAGACACCGACCCCTACACGACCCTCAACAAGCTGCTCGCGGACTTCCGCTTCGCGATGCTCACCACGGTGGACCTCGACGGCAAGCTCGTCGCCCACCCGCTCACCGTCCAGGAGCGCGAGTTCGACGGCGACCTGTGGTTCATCGTCGGCAAGGACGCCTCCGCCGTCCAGCAGCTCGACGTCAACCCGAACGCCGGCGTCACGCTGAGCTCGGACAGCTCATGGGTGTCGCTCGCCGGCACCGCCGAGCTCGTCGAGGACCACGCCAAGCTGGAACAGCTCTGGAACAGCGTCGTCGAGGCCTGGTTCCCGGACGGCCCCTCCGACCCGCGCGTCGGTCTGCTGAAGTTCTCGGCCGACAGCGCCGAGTACTGGGACAGCCCCGGCGGCAAGATCGCGACCGCCGTCGCGTTCGTGAAGTCGAAGGTCACCGGCGAGACCTACGACGGCGGCGACAACGCGAAGCTCAACCTGTAACGAACGGTCGCCTGAACACCTTCAGGCGCGTTCGTCCGCCAGGACACCGCCGAGGGTGCGGGCCGCCTCATCGAAGCGACCCGCGTCCTCGCCGGAGTAGTTGACCCGGAGGTAGGGCCCCGCGGGCTCCGCCGGGAACCACTCGGTGCCGTTCGAGACGATGAGCCCACGGCTCTCGCAGGTGCGGACCACGCGCGGCACATCGGTGCCCTCCGGGAGCCGCAGCCACAGGTTCAGTCCACCGAGCGGCAGCCGCTCGAGGTGCGCCGTCGGGGCGTGCTCGCGCAGGCTCGCGACGAGCAGGTCCCGCCGGGCCCGGAGGAGCGGTCGCAGACCACGGAGGTGCGACCGCCACCCGGGCTGGGTGACCACGTCGAGGGCCGCGGCCTGCAGGACCCCACTGATGTACATCGACTCGGCGGCCAGGTCGGCCAGGATCCGGTCGTGGGCGGGCCCCCGCGCGATGACGGCGGCGACCCGCAGCGCCGGCGAGACGCTCTTGGTCAGCGACCGCAGGTAGATGACGTGTCCGTCGTCGTCGAGCGCGGCGAGCGGCCGGGCATCGACGTCGATCGCGAGGTCGTGCGCCCAGTCGTCCTCGATGAGGAACGCGCCGTGCCGCCGGACGGTCTCGAGGATCGCGACCCCCGTCTCCGGCGACCAGCGGCCGCCGGTCGGATTCGCGAAGGTCGGCTGTGCGTAGAACGCCCGCGCACCGGTGTCCTGGAACGCGCGCTCCACGACGTCCGGGTCCGGTCCGTCCGGGCCGGTCGGCACGGGGACCAGCGTCACACCCGCCTGCTCGGCCGCGAGGATCGCACCCCAGTAGCTCGGCGACTCGATGAGCATCGGCTGCCCCGGGCCGACGAGTGCCCGGAAGATCGAGCTGAGTCCGCTCTGGCTGCCGGAGATCACGATGACGTCCCGCGCGGTCGGCGGCGTGACCCCGGGCGGTGCGGCTTCCGCGAGGTCGGCTGCGAACCACGCCTGGAGTTCCGGCGACCCGGCCGCCGGTGATCGGGTCATCACCACGTCGGTGCGGGCGGCACGCGCGAGCGCGGCGCGGACCAGCCGTTCAGGCAACAGTTCTCGGGCGGGGTATCCGGAGTGCATCGCGATCGCGGCGGGTGCGACCGACCGTTGCGCCGAGGAGAGCGCGCCAGAGCGCCACGGCAGCGCGCCGAGCGCAGCGGTCTGCCAGCCGTAGTCCACCGACCGCGCCGGACGAGCCGCACGCACGAAGGTGCCGACGCCCGGCCGACTCTCGATGAGCCCTCGGCCGGCGAGCTGGCGCATCGCGTTCTGGACGGTGACGGGGCTCGCTGCGAACTCGGCGGTCAACGCCCGATTGGAGGGCACGCGTGCACCCGGAGGTGCCGCTGCGATCCAAGCGGTCATGGCGGCGACGATCCGCCCGGTGCTATCGTTGTCCATGAGTCCACAGAGTAGCGTTATCGTGACGCCGGCGCGAGTGTTATCCCGCAGCGGGCTCGACTGGGGCTTCCTCGGCGTCCTGGCGTTCTCCTTCACGGTCCCCGTCACGAAGGTCGCACTCGTCGGACTCTCGCCACTCTTCATCGGTTCCGGGCGCGCGGTCATCGCAGCCCTACTCGCCGCGATCACCCTCGCCACTCTGCGAGCCCGACGACCGACCGGCGTGCAGTGGGCTCGCGTCGCGATCGTCGCCGGCGGCGTCGTCGTCGGATTCCCGCTCCTGACCTCCTTCGCGCTGACCACCGCTCCCGCCGGTCACAGCGCCGTGGTGATCGGCCTCCTCCCGGCGGCGACGGCGGTCGCCGCCGTCCTCCGGGGCGGCGAGCGCCCGACGCGTCGCTTCTGGATCTTCGCGGGGTCTGGCGCGGTCGCGGCGATGGTCTTCGCCTCGGTGCAGCACGGCGGCCTCGCGCCGCTGGCCTGGTCGGACCTCCTCCTCCTCGGCGCCGTCGTCGCGGCCGCCGTCGGCTACGCGGAGGGCGGACTGCTCGCCCGGGAGCTGGGCTCCTGGCAGACGATCTCCTGGGCGCTCGTCGTGGCAGCACCGCTCATGATCGCCCTCATAGCGCTGTCGGTCGTCCAGCAGCCGCCGACCGCCGCCATCGGCAGCTGGCTGGCGTTCGGCTACCTCGGCGTCGTGAGCATGTTCCTCGGCTTCTTCGCCTGGTATCGCGGACTCGCGATCGGCCCGATCGCCCGGGTCAGCCAGATCCAACTCGTCCAGCCGGTGCTGAGCATCGTCTGGGCGGCCCTCATCCTCCGCGAGCGACTCGACTGGGCCACCGTGCTCGGCGGGCTCGCGGTCATCCTGTGCGCCGGCCTCGCCGTCCGCACCCGTCTCGACCGGAAGTGACCCCACCATGCGCCACACCCCCACGTACCTGATGACCGACGTCGACGAGGTCAAGCGCCTCATCCGCAACCACCCGTGGGCGACGTTCGTCTCGCCCGCGAGCACCGGTCTCGTCGCCTCCCACTATCCGGCGATCCTCGAGGAGGACCGGGACGAGCTGTCGATCGTCAGCCACTTCGGCCGACCGGACGAGCACTCGCACGAGCTCGGCGAGCACGAGATCCTCGTCATCATCCAGGGACCGCACGACTACGTCTCGCCGAGCTGGTACCCGGAGGGCCAGCTGATCCCGACGTGGAACCACGTCACCGCGCACCTGTACGGCACGCCGGAGGTCCTCAGCGAGGACGAGAACTACGAGATGCTCTCGCGACTCACCGACCACTTCGAGGACCACCGACAGGACGGCCGCCACCTGTCCCAGGACGAGGCCGGCACCCGGCGCGCAGCGAAGGGGACGGTCGGCCTCCGGATGCGCGTGACCCGCTTCGACGCCCGCGCGAAGCTCAGTCAGAACAAGACGCCCGAGGTGGTCGACGACATCACCGCGCACCTTGCGGAGCGGAATCCGGCACTGGCCGAGGAGATGCGCCGTCAGCAGGATCGGCGGCCGGAGGGGCACTGACCCGACGGGCATCGACGCGACCGCGGGCGTCGCTCACGAGCACGAGGGCGACGCCCGCCGCACTGAGCAGGAACCCGCCGGCCGTCAGGAGCGTGAACGGCTCCCGGAACAGGAGCGCACCCGCGACGGCGGTCGTCGGCGCGACCAGGAACAGGAGCGCGTTGAGGACCGTGACCCCGATGCGACGCAGCAGCCACCAGTAGAGCCCGTAGGCCGACAGCGTCGGCACGAGCGCGAGGAAGAGCGTCGTGAGCCAGAAGGTCGCGTCGCCCGGCGGTACCGCCTCACCGGTCGCGAGGGCGTGCACGGCGAGGAGCACCATGGTCGCCGTCGCGTGGACGGTGAGCGTGAGGAGGACCGGGGCTCGGTGCGGCGAGCGCCGTTCCAGGATCGTCGCGGTGATGAGGCTGACCATGGCCAGTGCGGGCAGGGCGTAGGCGATCGGCGGTGCGTCCGAGGCGCCGAACTGGGACTGCACGATGAGGAACACCCCGACTGCGCCGATCCCGAGCCCCAACCATTGAGCGCCCGGGACCCGCACGTGCAGCAGCGGTCCGGCGAGCGCCGCGATGACGAGCGGCTGGACGGCGTCGATGAGCGCGGTCGTCCCGGTCGAGATGCCCACGGCGACCGAGGCGTAGACGAACACGACGTAGCCGAACTGCGCGAACAGGCCGATGACGAGCTGCGACCGCACCTGTGCCCGGGTGGCGTTCCGCCACTGCCCGCTGAGCAGTAGCACGATCGCGAGCCCCGCGGCGAGCGGTACGAACCGCCAGAGGAGCACGGTGAGCACCGGCACGTCCTCGGTTCCGATCTTCGCGACGATGAACCCGGAGCTCCACGCGAGGACGAACCCGATCGCCGCGAGGGGGACGATGACCGCGCGGATCGCACGAACCACAGGTATACCGATCTGTTTACTCATCCCGGCAGTATACAGACTGGTATAGTCTTCGCATGACGGTCGACACTCCAGAGCTCGCACCCCTCACGCCGGGCGCCCGACGCGTGCTCGACGCCGCCTCCGTGCTCTTCTACGAGAACGGCATCCACGCGGTCGGCGTCGACACCATCGCGGAGGCGGCCGGCGTCACGAAGAAGACGCTCTACGACCGCTTCGGCAGCAAGGAGGCCCTCGTGCTCTCCTACCTGCAGCATCGCGACGCCCGCTGGCGCGTCTGGGTCGACGAGTTCCTCGCCCGGCACCCGGAACCCGGGATCGACCGGGTCCTCGCGATCTTCGACGCGGCGATCGGCTGGTCGGACGACAACAGCCCCAAGGGCTGCAGCGCCGTCAACGCACGTGCGGAGATCCCCGACCACGCGACGAGCGGCCTCGTCCTCCCCGAGGTCACCCGACAGAAGCAGTGGCTGCTCGACCGCTTCGCCGAGCTCATCACCGAGGCCGGCCTGTCCGATCCCGGAGCGCGGGCCCGCGAACTCATGCTGCTGTACGAGGGCGCCATCGTGACGGTCGGGATGCGCACCTTCCGCGAACCGTTCGAGACCGCGCGTGCGATCGCGCGTCGACTCCTGGCCGCCTGACCGGAGCCGGCGCCGGTCTGTCGCCGACAACCCGACATCGCGTAGGGTCTCGGGATGGACTTCACCGACGACGCCATCGCCGCCGACCACGAGAACAGCACCGACCGCATCGCCATCGTGACCGGGGTCGGGCGCCGCCGCTCGATCGGCGCGGGACTCGCCACCGGTCTCGCCGCGGACGGTTGGAACCTCGTCCTCAACGCCTGGCGACCCTACGACGACCGCGTCGGCTACGAGCGGACCCCCGACGACCCCGAGTCGATCGCCGACGAGTGCCGTGCGCTCGGCGTGACCGTCGAGCTCGTGCTCGGCGACCTCGCCGACCCGGCGTTCCCGGCCGAGCTCGTCGGGCGGGCGGCGCAGCTGGGTCCCGTGTCGGGGCTCGTCATGTCGCACTGCGAGTCGGTGGACAGCTCGATCCTCACGACGGACCTCGACAGCTGGGACCGTCACTTCGCCGTGAACGCGCGCGCGACGTGGCTGCTCATCAAGGCCTTCGCCGAACAGCTCCCCGTGCAGGAGGCACCGCCCCGGGTGGCCGGTCGCATCGTCGCCCTCACGAGCGATCACACCGTGCACAACCTCCCCTACGGGGCGAGTAAGGGCGCGCTCGACCGCATCGTGACCGCTGCGGCGGTGGAGCTGGGCGACCGCGGGGTGCGGGCGAACGTCATCAACCCGGGTCCGATCGACACGGGTTGGATGACCGACGACATCCGCCGCTGGGGAGCCGAGGCGACGCCCGCCGGCCGGCTCGGAACGCCGTCCGACACCGCCGACCTCGTCCGCTTCCTGTTCTCAGCCCCGGGCTCCTGGATCAACGGCCAGGTGCTCTCGAGCAACGGCGGGTTTAACGTCGGCTAGGGGCGTCGCTCCCGGCCGACCCGCGCACGGATGTCGGCGATGTCGTCCGGCATGATGCGGCAGCAGCCGCCGACGATCGTCGCCCCGGCCTCCAGCCAGGCCTCCACCTCGCCGACCCCGGCGGCTCCGCGCCAACAGCGGGCGTCGGCGTCCCAGCGCTCGCCCGAGTTCGGATAGACCACCACCGCCTTGTCCGTCACGGACCGCGCAGCGGCGATGGCCGGAAGGACCTCGTCCGGGTGCGAGCAGTTGACACCGACGGCCTGGAACTCGTCGATCCCCTCGACCAGTCGGAAGCCCTCCGCCATCGGCTCGCCCGAGCGGAGACGACCGCCCTCCACCGTGAACGACAACCATGCCGGCACGCCCGAACCCCGTACCAGATCGGCGAGCGCCATCGCCTCGTCGAGCGTCGGGATGGTCTCCAGGGCGAGGAGGTCGGGGGCCGCGTCGACCAGCACTGCCAGACGCCGCTCGTGCCACTGCCGCAGCTCGGTCCGGCTGAGACCGGAGGCACCCTCGTACTCCGAGCCGTCGCCGAGCGTCGCACCGTACGGACCGACCGACGCGGCGACGAGGAGCGGGGCGTCGGGGTCCGATTCCGACCGCGTGTCGCGCGCCGCACGCGCCACGTCGACGCTCGATCGCAGGAGCCGTTCGGTCTCGGGAGGCGCGATGCCGATGCGCTCGAACGCGTCGAACCCGACCTGGTACGACGAGGTGATCGCGATCTGCGCACCGGCGGCGAAGAACTCCCGATGAGCGTCCAGAATGGCCCGTGGCTCCTCGAGGAGCAGACGAGCGCTCCACAGCGCGTCGGAGAGGTCGTGCCCGCGCGCCTCGAGCAGCGTTCCGAGACCGCCGTCGAGGGTCCAGACACCGCGCCGAACATCCATGCCGTCCATTGTGCCCGCACCACCGCGGGGAGGGGCGCCACTGGACACCTGGTATTGTCTATACCCGTCCAGAGCCGAGAGGACGCGTTCTCCCCGAGAACGACCCGCCACCCGACGTGAAGCTCCCCCGAGCTCCGTGCCAGTGCAGCATGGCGATCCTCCGGCATTTCTCGGGCACTGAGCGACTACGCGAGTGCCGAATGATTCAACACGACTGTCAGGAAACGAGTACTGCTTGTGAACTCCAGCGACAACGCGGCATCATCGTCCCCCGCATCCCCCTCCCCCAAGACCGGCCGGAAGCCGGCCCGTAAGACCAGACGCCTCCGCGTCGACGACGTCCTCGTCGTCAAGACGTCCAAGGTCCGCACTGCCATCTCAGGCACCGTCGTCGGCAACTTCATGGAGTGGTTCGACTTCGGCATCTACGGCTACCTCGCGGTCACGATGACCGTCGTCTTCACCGAGGGACTCCCTCCTGAGGCCGGCATCCTCGTCACCCTGTTCGGCTTCGCCGTGTCGTTCCTCGTGCGTCCGCTCGGCGGGCTCGTGCTCGGACCACTCGGCGACAAGATCGGCCGGAAGAAGATCCTCTTCCTCACGATGTCGATGATGGCCGCGGCCACCGCGCTCATCGGCGTGCTGCCGACCGCCGCCCAGATCGGGCTGTGGGCCATCGCCCCGCTGTACCTCCTCAAGATGATCCAGGGCTTCTCGACCGGTGGTGAGTACGCCGGCGCTTCCACCTACGTCGCCGAGTTCTCACCCGACCGTCGCCGCGGGTTCTGGGCCTCCTGGCTCGACGTCGGGTCCTACGTCGGCTTCGCGGCCGGTGCCGGGACTGTCGCCCTCACCACGCTGATCGCGGAGGGCCTCGCCGGCCCCGACGCGATGACCGAGTTCGGTTGGCGCATCCCGTTCCTCATCGCCCTACCGCTCGGTGCGGTGGCGGTGTGGTTCCGCCTCAAGATCCCCGAGACCCCGGCCTACGAGGTCGCCGAGACCGCTGGCGGCATCGAGGCGGAGCACGAGGACCCCATGGCCCGCCAGGGCGTCTTCGGGATCTTCCGTCACTTCTGGCGCCAGATCCTCATCGCGATGGCGATCGTCGCCGCGACGAACACCGCCGGCTACGCGCTCACGAGCTACATGCCGACCTACCTCGAGAAGGACGTCGGCGTCTCCAACCTGACGGCGGCGGTCGCGACCATCCCGGTCCTGCTCATCATGTCCGCCTGCCTGCCGCTCGTCGGCCGGATGTCCGACAAGCTCGGCCGCAAGCCCGTCTACCTCATGGCCGTCGGTGCGACCCTCGCCCTCATGGTGCCGGCGTTCGCGGTCATGCAGATCGGTGAGATCTGGGCCATCTTCATCGCCCTCTTCATGGTGGCCGCCCCGGTCGCGCTGTGGGCGGGACCGTCCGCGGCCTCGCTGCCGGCGTTCTTCCCGACGGCGTCCCGCTTCGGCGCGATGGCGATCGCCTACAACCTGTCGGTCTCGCTCTTCGGCGGCACGACGCCGCTGTTCAGCGAGTTCCTCATCCAGCTCACCGGCAACACCTTCATGCCCGCGTTCTACATCATGTTCTTCGCGGCGGTGGCGGGCGTCGGCGTGCTCACGATGCGGGAGACGGCTCGTCGCCCGCTCATCGGCTCGGTGCCGACGGTCGAGACGCAGGCCGAGGCGGTGGAACTCGTCAAGGGGCAGGACGACAACCCGCTCATCGACACCCACACGATGCCGCTCGACATCCTGCCGCCCGCGTCGACCACCGGTGCCGCGGCGGACGGCCAGGACGGACGCGTCACGACGCCCGCCGGCTAGCGGACTCGTCGACGCGTTCGTCGAGGACGACGCGTTCGGTGATCACGATCGGGGCGGGTGCGCGGTGCGCATCCGCCCCGTCGCGTCCGACCCGTTCGAGGAGCGCGGCCTGCCAGCCGCCGCTCGCGACCGGCTTCGCCGAGGCAGACGGCACGGACGGCTCCACCTGCACCTCCGACGTCGTCGACGGCTCGAGCTGCGCGACCGACCCACGATCCTCGACGAGCGCCTCCTGGATGATCCGTCGGGGATCGAACTGTCGAGGGTCGAGGCGTTTCCACTCGGTCGGGTCGAACTCGGGGCCCAGTTCCTCGGCGGCTCGCGCCTTGGTCGTCGCGACGAGGTCGCGGACCGTGCGGACGAGCACCCCGAGTCGCTCGGCGTACACCGGCAACTGTTTCGGGCCGATGAGCACGGCCGCGAGGATGCCGATGACGATCAGCTTGTCCATGGTGAGTCCGAACACGATGCGCTCCGATGATCAGGCGGCAGGCGTGTCGGCGCGAGTGTCGGTGTCGGCCGACACCTCGTCCTTCAGGATGCGCGCTGACTGCCCGACGCTGCGGGCGAGGCTGGGGAGTTTCGCCGCGCCGAAGAACAGCAGGATGACGGCGAGGACGATGAGGGCGTGCCAGCCCGTGAGGTTCTGGAGGAATCCCATGACGGGTCCTTTCGGGTCGATACGGGATGGGTCGGGGATGCGAGGAGACGCGGCGCGGTCAGCGGCCGCTCGGGGGCGTCCCTCCGCCACCGCCGGCCCCACCACCACCGGACGGAGCGGCGCCGGCGGTCGGCGTCGTCGTGGTGTCCACGCGGACGGTGAGCGCCACCTGGTACCCGGAGGTCGCGTCGCCCGACACCGTCGCGAGTTGCAGGGCACCGCCGTCGTCACCGAAGACGTTGTCGTCGTCGAGACTCACCTGGGCCAGGTTCGCGCTCGAACCGTCGTAGTCCGACAGCGCGTAGACGGTGTCGCACGCCGCCTGCGGGAGGGCGACCTGCGAGGTCGCGATCGCGTTCGCGGAGTCGGAGATGTCGTTCACCGTGGGGTACACCTCGAAGTGGATGTGCGGCCACCGGCCCGAGTAGCAGGCCGGGAAGATCGAGGTGTACGAGACGGTCCCCGAGCTGTCGGCGACCTGGACGCCGCGGAGGTAGGTCTCGTCCTCGATCCCGTCGGAGTACATCGAGTAGCCGCCCGATGCGTCGCAGTGCCAGACGTAGACGGCGACGTCGGCGAACGGGGTGTCACCGTTCGCCATGTCGAGGATGGTGAGCGAGAGGGCCATGGGGACCCCGCTCGCGGTGGTGCCGGACCCGATGCTCGACCGGATGTCGCTGCGGACGATGCCGGACTCCTCGAGCACGTCGGCTCCGTTCGAGCCATCGCCCGGGTAGGGGCCCGCGGTCTCGTCGGGGATCTCGCCCGATGGGAGGTCGCCGGTCGCGGTCGCGGTGCTCGTGCCGGAACTCGCGGCGCCGGTGCTCGTGCTGCTGCTGCCGGACGCCCCGGTGGAGCAGGCGGCGAGCGCGACGGCCCCGACCCCGGCGCCCACGAGGCTCAGCACCGTGCGTCGGCTGACGAGGGTTCCGAGGTCGAACGCGACGCCCTGGTCGACGACCTCCTCGTCGGCCCGGTCGAGCAGGCGGCCCTCGTAGGCCGGGCCGTCCGGGGTGGTCTCGGGTGTCGGGATCCTGCTCATGGTGCGCCTCGCCTTCGTCTGCGATCGGTGGTCTCGATCGGTGGTGAGACGAGCATCGGCGTGCCGGCTATGGGCTTCCTATGAGCCGTCCATACGTCGTCGATGGGTCTGCTGGGCGGTTGCCGAGCCCGCGTCGTCCCACCAGGCGAGGACCCGGGAACCGATGAGCGTGAGCCACTTCGACGGTTCGCCCTCCGGCACGTCGGTGTCGAACCAGACGCGTCCGGGCAGGGGCCGCCCCTGGAGCCAGGTCCCGTCCGGCCGGCGAGCCGCACGGACGAGCTCGACGGCGTCGGCGAGGCGCGGATCCGGGGGCGTGCCGTCGGCGAGCGAGGCGTCCCGGAAGTGGTCGAGGGCGGCGAGGGCACTGTAGCGGTAGCGGTTCGGGAAGACCAGGTGGTCGACGAACGGGCCGACCCGCTCCCCGGTCGTCGCCCGGTTGAGGAGTCGTCGCGTCAGGAGGTACTCCTCGCCACCCTGCCGGGCCTCACGGACGCTCGAGTCACCCGTGTACGCCTCGTACGCCAGGAGACCGCGCACCGCGTTGAGGGTCGAGTGGAAGGAGGACCGCACCGAGTCGCCCTCCTCCGCCTCGCAGTTCCAGCCGCCGTCGGCGAGGCGATGCGTGGTGAACCAGGCGGCGAGCGGGGTGACGTCGACGCCGAGCCAGGCGCCGGTGGCGAGCGTGAACGAGTTGATGCAGACGTCGACCTCACCGCCCCAGTACGGCAGATCGTCGTACTCCCACCGACTGTTGACCGCCAGGCGCTCGGCCGTGTCGGTCAGGGCGGCGGCATCGACGCCCCACTCGCGGAGGTCCTTGAGGGCCCAGGTGGTCCCGACCCAGGGCTGCCCGGGCTCCTCCTGCTCGGCACTGCCGAAGAAACCGGCCGGGAAGTACGCGCCGCCCGCCCACTGCCCGTCGGGGTCCTGATGCGCGAGCAGCTCGGCACCGAACCCGGTCGTCGCGACGGTGCTCCGCGTCGCCTCCCAGACCTCGGGTGGCGCACCCGCCAGGTCTCGTTCGACCTGCCACCGGAGAGCCGGATCGGCGTCGAGCAACCAGTCGAGCAGCTTCGGATCGATCGCCATGCGGGAACGCTACTCCCCGACGGCGCGCTCCGACAGAGCGGATCAGCGCGGGGTGGCCTTGAGCCCATTGGGCGGTCCGTCGCGGTCGGAGGTGGTGCGCGGGACGTCGTACCGCACGAGGGCGTCGGCGCGTTCCAGGCTCGGTTGCACACTCATCAACACCCGCTTGAGCGGATCGATGTCCCAGGCGATGACGAAGTACGCGTCGGCACCACCCCGATCGCGGCGCCGTTCGATGACCGCCTTCGGGATCACCGGGTCATTCCGCATCACGAGCCACGTGTCGTGGTCGAGGCGGATCGGACGCGGGCGGGTCATGTGTCGAACATACGTTCGAACGTCACATGAGGCAAGTCGACGATCGAGCTGCTTAACTTTGCTTAACCGCTTGACCACCTTCTCGGCGTCCCGCTACGGTAACTGCGTAACCGATTAACCACTCACTGCAGAGGACGTCATGAACCAACGAGGGTTCCACCAGCCGAATGGCGCATGGGTCGGAGACGTCATCCCCTGGCAGGAGGACGGTGTCTTCCACCTCCTCTACCTGCACGAGTCGCGTCGCGTGCCCAAGATCGGTATGCCGTGGCATCGCGTGACCACCCGCAACCTCGTCGACTTCGACGAGCTCGGCGAGGCACTGGCGTCGGGCGGACCGTCCGCGCCGGACTTCAACGTCTACACGGGGAGCATCGTCCTGGGCCCCGACGGGGTCCACCACGTCTTCTACACAGGACAGCACCCGGAGCGCCGCGGAGCCGACGGTCTGGCGCTGCAACTCGTCATGCACGCCATCAGCACCGACGGCATGCGCACCTGGGAGCGCCGGGAGGCCGACACCTTCGGCGCCACCGCAGGATATGAGACCGCCGACTGGCGGGACCCCTTCGTCTTCTGGGACGAGGACGCGGACGTCTGGCGGATGCTCATCACCGCCCGGCACGCACACGGCCCGGAACGGCGTCGCGGCGTCATCGCCCAGTGCACCTCCACGGACCTCTCGACCTGGGAACCCGTCGAGCCGTTCTGGGACCCGCGCCGCTACATCGCTCACGAGTGCCCCGAGGTCTTCCAGTGGGGCGACTGGTGGTACCTCGTGTACTCCGAGTTCAGCGAGTCGTTCACGACGCGCTACCGGATGTCGCGCACCCTGCACGGCCCCTGGCTCGTCCCCGAGCACGACACGCTCGACGGACGCGCCTACTATGCGGCGAAGTCCGCCGCCCGCGACGGACGCCGGTTCTTCTTCGGCTGGATCGCCTCGCGTGAGGGAGCCCACGACGCGGGCGCCTGGCAGTGGGCCGGCACCATGTCGGTCCTCGAAGCGGAGCAGCGCGCCGACGGCACCCTCGCTTTCCATCCGCCGGTCGAACTCCGCGAGACGTTCGGACCCGCCGAGGAGCGGACGGACGCCGTCATCACCTCGGGCACGGTCCTGAGCGCCCCCGACGGGTACGCCGACGCCCTGTCGGCCGTGGACGCGCCGAGTTCCTTCCGGCTGGTCGCCCGGTTCGACATCGCCCCCGGCACGACCGAGTGCGGTGTCCTCCTCCGGGCGAGCGACGACGGCGACGAGGGCTACGTCCTGCGCCTGGAGCCGAAGCGCGACCGCCTCGTGTTCGACCGCTGGCCCCGCTCCAGCACCGGCACGGAGCAGTGGCAGATCTCGGGCGACGTCCCGTTCGTCGTCGAACTCGAACGCCCCTGCCACCTCACCCCCGGCTTGCACGAGCTCGAAGTGATCGTCGACGGCGACCTCTGCGTCGCGACCGTCGACGACGCGGTCGTCCTCAGCACGCGCCTGTACGACCGACCGACCGGTCGCGTCGGCGTCTTCGTCGGCGAGGGGACCGTCACCGTCGAGGCGTGCACGCTCCTGGAACGCGACGGCGGCGACTCCGACGACGACCCCACCTCACACCGACTCCTCACCAGCACCACGTCCTGATCCCGGCACCACGCTCCGCCCTGCTGCACCACCACCCGCACACCCGCACCCACCTGTGATCGATCAACGGAGATTCCGACCATGCCAACCACCGCACGCCCCCGCACCATGCGCCCCACCCGCGGCACCGCCTTCGTGGCGCTCGTCGCCGCTGCAGCACTCGCCCTCTCCGGCTGTGCCGGCGGATCGAGCGCCACGGACCCGACCGACGTCGACCCGAAGGGCGACATCGTCCCCCGCGAGATCTCGTGGCTGCTCTCCCGCCCGGCCGACGGCGGGGTGATCACCGCGATGGAGCAGATCGCCGACGAGTACGCGAAGGACCACCCCGGCTTCTCGCTGAACCTCATCACGACGCCCGACCGCCCGTCCTACATCCAGAAGTACGAGACCCTCGCGGCCGCGAACAAGCTCCCCGAGCTCTTCGACACCGACGCGACCCCCTTCGCGCAGAAGCTCGCGAAGCAGGGCCGGATGGTCGACGTCGACCTGCTCCTCGAAGACCTCGGTCTCGCCGACTCCTACCGCGAGGCGGCGCTCAACTACCAGCGGTTCGACGACGGCTCGCTGTACATGGTGCCGTTCGAGTTCCAGCTGGAGTTCTTCTGGTACAACCGCTCCCTGCTCGAGGACGCCGGTGTCACCGTCCCGGCCACGCTCGACGACTTCCCCGCCATGTGCAAGGCACTCCGCGCCAAGGGCGTCACCCCGATCGCGCTCGACGGTCAGGACCAGTGGCCGCTCGAACGCTACATGGCCTACTACCCGTTCCGGATGGCGGGTCCCGAGTACATCCAGGACCTGAAGGCCGGGAAGGCCTCCTTCTCCGACCCGGCCGGAAAGGCCGCAGCCGAGTGGCTGTACGACCTCGGGCAGGCCGGCTGCTTCCAGGAGGGCTTCTCCTCGACCGGTTACGCGGACGCGCAGGCGCTCTTCACCTCGGGGAAGGCCGCGGTCTACAACATCGGCACCTGGGAGCTCTCGAACCTCGCGACGGATGCGCTCGACCCCGGCGTCCGTGATGCGGTCGGCACCTTCACGCTGCCGACCATCGACGGTGCCGTCACCGCCGACAACGAGTACGTCACCCCCTCCGGCATCGGCATGGCCGTGAACGCGAAGACGTACGACCCGCTCGTGCGCGACTTCCTCGCGTTCGCCCTCGAGCGCTACCCGGAGCTCTACGCGGCGACGGGCGCCCTGTCGCCGACGACCTCCGCGCAGACCACCGTCCCCGCGAACGCGACCGAGCTGTACGCGAGCTCCGTGGCGCAGGCCGACGGCGTCGGACCGGCGATCGCCATGCCCTGGGACACCCAGCTCGACCCGGCCACGAACACCCGACTCCAGCAGGAGCTGACCCTGCTGGTGCAGGGCGACATCACGCCGGACGAGTTCATCAAGACGATGGATGCGGCCCTCACGGAGAACGTCGATGACTGAGCTCACCCAGAGCGCGGTGGGCGCGGCACCGGCCCGCCCACCGCGGCGGCGGAAGCCGATGTCCACCTCGATGCTGCCCCGCCGGTCGACCCTGTCGGTGCTCGTGTTCCTCGTGCCGCCGCTCGTCCTCTACGGTGTGGCGGTGCTGCTGCCGATCGTGCAGTCGCTGTTCCTCAGCCTCTTCTCGTGGGACGGCATCACGGACATGGCGTTCGTCGGACTCGACAACTACGTCAAGATGCTCACGCGTGACGACGTCTTCTGGACCTCCTTCGGCAACGCCCTCGGCTACCTCGCGATCTGTCTGGTGCTCCAGCTCGGCGGCGCGCTCCTCGTCGCCGGGCTGCTCACGGCCCTCCCCCGGGCCCGCGAGCTCGTCAAGACGCTGTACCTCCTGCCTGCCGTCATCTCGACGGTCGCGATCGCCATCCTGTTCCAGCGGTTGTACGCCCTCGAGCCGGTCGGGCTGATCAACCAGCTGCTCGCGTGGGTCGGCCTCGGCGACCTCCAGACGGCCTGGCTGTCGAACGTGCAGACGGTCCTCGCGGCCGTGTCGATCCCCGAGGGCTGGCGGTTCACCGGCCTGTACATGCTCATCATCTACGCCGCCCTCATGGCCGTGCCCCGCGACCTCGAGGAGGCCGCCAGGCTGGACGGCGCCTCCTGGTGGCAGATCTTCTGGCGGATCCGCTTCCCGTACATCCGGCCGGTGTGGATCACGACGACGGTCATGGCGACGACCTTCGCCCTCCGCGGCTTCGACATCCCGTACCTGCTGACGAACGGCGGGCCCGGTCAGTCGTCCGAGCTGCTGACCACGTACATGTACAAGACGGCGTTCGTCCACACGGACTACGGCTACGCCAGCGCGATCTCCATGTTCATCGTCGTCGAGTGTCTCGTCGCCGTCGGCCTCATCTTCCTGCTGCTCCGACGGAAGGACAAGTCATGACCGCCACCCTCCCAGCCCGGCCGACCGAAGCCGTCGCGCCCCCGGCGGCGCCGGCACCGAAGCGGAAGCCCCGGCACACCCCGCGCGTGCGGGTGCAGCGGACGATCCTCACCGTGACCGTCGTCGCGATCGTGCTCGTCCAGGTCTACCCGCTCGTCTGGTTGCTGCTCACGAGCTTCCGGACGGCGGCGGACTTCGCCGGTGGCAACCCCTTCGCGCTGCCGTCCGAGTGGACACTCGACAACTACGCGCGGGCGTTCTCGACCGGCAACCTCGGGCTCAACATCGTCAACAGCCTGATCGTCACCCTCGGGTCGAGTGCCCTGATCGTCATCGCCGGCATGATGGCGGCGTACGCGCTCCAGGTCCTCGGGTTCCGGTTCAG
This sequence comes from Plantibacter sp. CFBP 8775, assembly GCF_014839505.1. Taxonomy (NCBI): domain Bacteria; kingdom Bacillati; phylum Actinomycetota; class Actinomycetes; order Micrococcales; family Microbacteriaceae; genus Plantibacter; species Plantibacter sp. CFBP 8775. Next base: position 529,662 of record NZ_JACYNV010000002.1, read on the forward strand.
CGGGCTCGTCCGCGGTCTGTTCCTCCTCGGCATCATCGTGCCCGTGCAGATCGCGCTCGTCCCCCTGTTCATCGACTACTCGCAGGTCGGCCTGCTCGACACCCACCTGTCGATGATCATCCCGCTGGCGGCGTTCGCCCTGCCGATGGCGGTCTACCTGTTCTCGTCGTTCTACGAGTACATCCCGAGGGAGATGTACGAGGCCGCGTCGCTCGACGGGGCGGGTCCGTACCGGATCTTCGGCCAGATCACCTTCCCGCTCTCGGTCAACACGATCATCACCGTCGTGCTCGTCAACAGCATCTTCATCTGGAACGACTTCATCTTCGCGAACACCTTCGTGCTCTCCGACGGATTGAAGACCATCCCGCTCGGCCTGCAGAACTACATCGGGGCGATGGGGAACACTGATTGGACGGCGACGTTCGCCGCCGTCTGCGTCACGGTCACACCGCTGCTGTTGGTGTTCCTCGTGTTGAACAAAGCGATGATCAGCGGCCTCGAGAGCGGAGCGACCAAGGGATGAGCAGCACCGACCAGCCGAAGCCCGGCTCAGACCACCCGAAGAACACCTCGGGCATCACGATGCGCGACGTCGCGAAGGCCGCCGGCGTCTCCGTGGCGACCGTCTCCCACGTCGTCAACGACAAGCCGGGGTCGCGGATCGGCGAAGACGCCAAGCGTCGGGTGCACGAGGCGGTGGCGGAGCTCGGCTACCGGCCGAACGCCCTCGCGAAGACGCTGTCCCAGGGGCACTCCCGGTTCATCGGCCTCGTCGCCGACGCGATCGCGACGACCCCGTTCGCCGGCCAGATCATCCACGGCGCCCAGGACGAGGCGTGGCGCCACGGCTACGTCCTGCTCGTCGCCAACACCGACGGCAACACGGCCGCCGAGGAGGAGGCCATCGCGATGATGCTCGAGCACCAGGTCCGCGGGATCCTCTACTCGACCTGGTTCCACCACGAGATCACCGTGCCGGAGGCGCTCCTCCAGACCGACACCGTGCTCGTCGACTGCTACGCCGCCGGCAGCGGGCTCCCGGCCGTCGTCCCCGACGAGGAGCAGGGCGGGCGGACCGCGACCGAGGCGCTGCTCGCGGCCGGTCACCGACGGATCGCGTTCGTCAACACGACGACCCCCTCACCGGCACAGACCGGCCGGCTCGCCGGGTACCGATCGGCGTTGCAGGCGGCGGGGGTGGCGTTCGACGACGCCCTCGTGTTCCCGGCCTCACCAGAGCAGGAGGGCGGGTACGCGGCGACCGCCGAGGTCGTCGACTCGGGCGCCACCGCGGTGTTCTGCCACAACGACCGTGTAGCGATGGGCCTCTATGACGGCCTGCGCGAGCGCGGACTGCGGATCCCCGACGACATGGCCGTCATGGGGTTCGACAACCAGGACGTCATCGCCGCCCACCTCCGGCCACCGCTGTCGACGGTCGCCCTCCCCCACTACGAGCTCGGGGCGGCCGGTGTCCGTCGGCTGCTCGGTCTCGACGCCGCGCTGCCCGCCGGGCCGCAGCTCATCGCCTGCCCGGCCGTCCCGCGTCACTCCGTCTGAGGGCGCGACCGTGCACGACGAACAGCACGCCCTTCCACGGCCCGGCTTCCACCTGACGCCCGAGCGGAACTGGATGAACGACCCGAACGGCCTGGTCTTCCACCGCGGGCGGTGGCACGCGTTCTTCCAGTACAACCCGGAGGGTGGCGACTGGGGCAACATGAGCTGGGGTCACGCGTCGAGCGTCGACCTGCAGCACTGGGACGAGCATCCGGTCGCCCTGCGGTACAGCGCCGAGGAGCAGGTGTACTCGGGATCGGTGGTCGCCGCGGGTCCCGGCGGACGCCTCACGGCGTACTACACGAGCGTGTCCACCGACGGTCGGCAGGCGCAGTCCCGGGCGACCAGTGATGACGACGGGCTCACCTGGCAGCGCGACCCGGACAACCCGATCCTCGACCGCGGCTCGCACGCGTTCCGGGACCCGAAGATCATCCGGTATGAGGACGCCGCGGGCTTCCGTTGGATCATGCTGACGGTGGAAGCCGTGGAGCGTCAGGTCCTCGTGTACTCCTCCACCGACCTCCGAACCTGGGAGCACGTCAGCACCGTCGGTCCGTTCGGTCCCACCGGCGTCGTGTGGGAGTGCCCCGACCTCATCCCGCTCGCGGTCGACGGCCGCCCGGACGAGCTCCGGTGGGTCCTGCTCCTCAGCACCAACCCGATCGGCGACGCGCAGGACCCGGACGGATCGTCGATGAGCTATCTCGTCGGCGACTTCGACGGCACGGCGTTCACGCCTGAGCGGGCAGAGCTGCAGCGGCTCGACCACGGTCGGGACTTCTACGCGGCGGTCGGGTTCGACGGCGCTCCGGACGGCGAAGCGGTGATCCTCGGCTGGATGAGCAATTGGCGCTACGCGGCCGACCTGCCCGCCTCGCCGTGGCGGGGCGCGATGTCGCTCCCCAGACGCCTGTCCTTGACCACGGTCGACGGCCAGCCGCGACTCGTGCAGGAGCCGCCGGCCTTCGTCCGGGAACGACTGGCCGCGATCGAACCGACGACCGTCGCCCTGTCCTCGGACGCCGTCGACCTGGCGCTCGATGGCGACGGCGTAGTCGAGTTGCGCTGGGATCCGTCGATCACGGGTGAGCTGCGGCTCCGACTGACGGCCGACACCGGCGGAGCGGTCCTCATCGTCCACGACCCGGCGGCGGCGTCACTCTCCGTCGCCCGGTCGGGCGGTGCCATGGACACGGTGCACCCCGACTTCGCCTCGACGAGCATCGTCCCGCTCGCCGGTGACCGTCCGGCGCGGCTCCTCCTCAGCCTCGACGGCCCGCTGCTCGAGCTGTTCGTCGACGGCGGTCTCGCCACCGTCTCCGACCTCGTCCTCCTGGGGAGCGGACGACCGACGCTGACCGTCGCGAGCGAACGCGCCAGTCCCGTCTCGGTGGCCGTCACCGTCCTCGACCGGGTGCCAGCCACCGACCAGGCGCACGCGCCCGCCTGAGCAGTCCTCCACCGCACGATCCAGCACCATCCCCGCCACGGGTGCCTTCGGCGCGCCCGTGGCACCGACGAAAGGAACCGCAATGACGCACGACCTCTCCCGCCGGACCGTCCTCCAGGGCGCCGGCCTCGGGGCGCTCGCCCTGTTCGCGAGTGCCGGCACACCCCTCGCCGCACAGGCGCAGACCACCGCACAGGCGCAGGCCTCCCTCAGATCGGTGTTCCACATGACGCCGCCGTCGGGGTGGCTCTGCGACCCGCAACGACCGGTGTTCACGAACGGCGCGTACCAGCTGTACTACCTGCACTCCGGCCAGAACAACGGCCCGGGCGGTTGGGATCACGCGACGACGACCGACGGCGTCGCCTTCACCCACCACGGGACCGTCATGCCGCTGCAACCGGACTTCCCGGTGTGGTCGGGATCCGCCGTCGTCGACACCGCGAACACCGCCGGTTTCGGGGCGGGCGCGGTCATCGCCCTCGCGACGCAGCCCACGGACGGCGTCCGGAAGTTCCAGGAGCAGTACCTCTACTGGTCGACGGACGGCGGCTTCACGTTCACGATGCTCCCCGACCCGGTGATCGTGAACACCGACGGACGTGCGGCCCAGACCACGGCGGAGATCGAGAACGCCGAATGGTTCCGGGACCCGAAGGTCCACTGGGACGCGGCCAGGAACGAATGGGTGTGCGTCATCGGCCGGGCGCGCTACGCGGCCTTCTACACCTCGCCCGACCTCACGACGTGGCAGCTGCAGCACAACTTCGACTTCCCGAACCACGACCTCGGCGGCATCGAGTGCCCGGACCTGTTCCAGATGCGAGCGGGTGACGGCAGCTGGCACTGGGTGCTGGGCGCCAGCATGGACGCCTACTCGATCGGCCTGCCGATGACCTACGCCTACTGGACGGGCACCTGGGACGGGACGCGGTTCACGGCCGACGACCTCACCCCGCAGTGGTTGGACTGGGGCTGGGACTGGTACGCCGCCGTCACCTGGCCGAAGGCGGAGTCGCCCGACGACCGCCGGCTCGCGATCGCCTGGATGAACAACTGGAAGTACGCGGCCCGCGACGTCCCCACCGACGCCTCGGACGGCTACAACGGCCAGAACTCCGTCGTCCGGGAGCTGCGACTCGAGGCCCAGTCCGGTGGTCGGTACAGCCTGCTCAGCTCACCCGTGGACGCCCTGGCCGGGTATGCGACCTCGACTGTCTCCCTCCCGGACCAGACGGTCACCGGGAGCGCCGTCCTGCCTTGGAGCGGCCGGGCGTACGAGATCGAGCTCGACCTCACCTGGGACACCGCGACCAACGTCGGTCTCTCCGTCGGGCGCTCGGCGGACGGCTCCCGACACACCAACATCGGGAAGGCCGGGGCCGAGCTCTACGTCGACCGCGCACCGTCCGACCTGGCCGGCTTCTCGCTGCTGCCGTACACGCGTGCCGCAGCACCGATCGACGCGGCTGCACGCTCGGTCCACCTGCGGGTCTTCGTCGACACGCAGAGCGTCGAGGTCTTCGTCGACGCCGGTCACACCGTCGTCTCGCAGCAGGTGCACTTCGCCGAGGGCGACACGGGGATCTCGCTCTACTCCGATGGCGGGCCGCTGACCGCCTCGGGGATCACGATCCGCGAGTTCGGCACGGCGATCTGAGGCGAGCGCACGCATCCATACGTCAGGATGGACGGATGGATCTCCAGAGCCTTGTCGAACACGGACGTTGGACGACGGCCCCTGCGGCGGTGACGACGGAGCCGGACGGTTCCCTGCTCGTCACCGCCGTCGAGGGCAGTGACGCCTGGCGGCACACCTCCTACGGTTTCGTCCACGACACGGAGCATGCGCTGATCGCGCCGATGCAGCGACGGGCGGCGATCGAGGTGTCGTTCGTCCTCGACGGCTCCGAGCAGTTCGATCAGGCCGGTGTGTTCCTCCGCGCCTCCGAAGCGACGTGGATCAAGGCCGGGGTCGAGGTGTCCGACGGGGTCGCCCAGCTCGGCGCGGTCGTCACGCACGGCACCTCCGACTGGTCGGTGGCACCGGTCCCCGACTGGCTCGGACGAACGGTGACCGTGCGCGCGAGCCGCGACGGCGACGCCGTCACCGTGCGCGCACGGGTGGACGACGAGGGCTGGCGACTGGTCCGCGTCGCCCACCTCGACCCGGAGGCCGACGTCGAGGCGGGACTCTTCTGCGCGGCCCCGACGCGCGCCGGTCTCACGGTCCGGTTCACCGCGGTGCGTCTCGGTCCGCCGGACGACGCGCTCCACGGCTGACGGTCTGCGCGGTCGTGGCATTGCGCTCCGCGAGCTGCGCGAACGCGGTGACGAGCTCGGACGGCTCGACGACGTCGATGTCGGAGTCGAAGCGGTTCAGGGAGGCGGCGAGCGCCACCCACGACCACGCGCCGGCGGTGTAGCGCGTGCGGTCCGGGCCGAGGGGCTCGGCGGTGCCGTCGCCCACGAACGGTCGGACCGCCTCGAACGGCAGGTGGAGCACGACGGTGCCGATACAGGGCCAGGCGTCGGTCTGCTCGGATCCCTTGAACCTCGCCGCCACGAACGTCTGCACATCTCCACCTGGCAACTCACGCGGACGGAATCGCGGCCCGGTCGGCGTCCTCGGCGCGATGCGGTCGGCGCGGAAGATCCGCCAGTCGTCGCGGTCGAGGTCCCAGGCCACGAGGTACCAGCGCCCCTGGGAGGTGACCAGGTGGTGTGGCTCGACGCGCCGGGGAGGTACCGGATCGTCGTCGGATCGCCCGAACCGGAGCACCTCCCGCGCGCTGATGGCGGCGGACAGCGCGAGGAGGACCGGCACGGCCACCTGCGGGGTCGGTCCGTTGCCTGAGCGAGGCACCGAGGTGACGTCGAGGGCGTCGAGTCGATGCCGCAGCCGCGACGGCAGGACCTGTCTCACGGTCGTGAGTGCTCGGAGCGCGGGCTCCTCGAACCCGGATCCCGCGACGGCGGCGGTCTGGAGGGCCATGGTGAGCGCGACGATCTGCTCGTCATCGAAGAGCAGCGGCGGGAGCTCGCTCCCGGCGTCGAGATGGTACCCGCCGTCCGGCCCCATCGTGGCCTCGATGCGATACCCCATCTCGCGGAGCCGGTCGACGTCGCGTCGGATCGTGCGGTGACTGACGTCCAGCCGGTCGGCGAGCAGGGCACCCGGCCAGTCGCGCCGCGCCTGCAGGAGCGAGAGCAACTGCAGGAGTCGGGAGGTCGGTGAGGCCATGGTGCGAGCGTAGTCCGAGTGCAGGACACAAGCTGTCCTAGACGCTTGGGACAGTGGTGCTCGACCGGGAGGAGCCCGGCACGACTCGAGGAGCACACATGAGCATCACGACCACGACCCACCTCAACTTCCAGGGAGACGCCCGCGCTGCGCTGGAGTTCTACCAGTCCGTCTTCGGCGGGCGGACGACGATCGCGAGCTACAGCGACTTCGGGATGCCGAAGGACGCCCCGGGTGCCGACCTGGTCGTCTTCGGTCAGGTCGAATCCGAGGACGGCTTCCGGGTGATGGCGTACGACAGCCCGGGAGCTCCGGCGGCGTCACTGATCGGCACTGGAACGACCCGCCGCGAGCACGGGACGACGGTCACCGAGCAGTCCTGTTTCGTCGCGGTGCGTGGCGAGACGCTCGCGGAGGTCGAGGTGTTCTGGAACCGACTCGTCGTCGGAGGTTCGGTCGTCGAGGAGCTCGCCGCATCCGCCTGGAGCCCCGGCTTCGGCATGGTGACGGACCGGTTCGGCGTCACGTGGGTGCTCGACGTCGCGGCGGCCGGCTGAGGCGTCCACGCACGTCCTGCGGGACAGAGAACGGGCCAGTGAGGACGATTGCGTCCACACCGGCCCGTTCCGGTCGTCAGGTTGCGACTCAGCGCACTGTGTCGAACCGCTGGCCCTCAGGCTTCGAGGGCAGGAGGAAGAGGACGAACAGGATGAGGCCGCCGACCGACGGGATGAGCGAGAGGAAGTAGAACGGGCCGGGGAAGTTGGCGTCGTGCAGGCGGCGCCAGGCGATGGCCAGGTTCGGGACGATGGTCGCCAGCCAGATGAGGCCGAGGAGCACCAGCCCGGTCAGGATCAAGGGAGCGGCTCCGGGGATCTCGAGGATGCCGGGCTGGGTGTAGTACGTCTTGGAACTGGTGATGCCGTCGAACACGACCGGCTCACGCTGCGCGGCGGCCGACACGGACCCGATCACGACACCCGTGATGAAGAGGATGTTGGGGATGAGCGCGACGAGGAAGACGAACAGCGTGGCCCACCAGTACTCGCTCCGCGAGGCGCGGCCGGTGAAGGTCGCGTACTTGCGGAGGTAGCGCTTGATGGCCTGCGGGAAGGTCGCCCCGTAGAGCGGGAGCGTCAGATCCTCCGGCGAGGCGGCGCCGCGGATCGGAGCGGGCGCGTACGGCTGCCCGTACGTCGGCGTCGCGGGGTATTCGGGGGTGGTGTTGGAACTCATGGCGTCTTTCGATCGAGGTACACGTTACTGAGATCCTGGCATAACACTGGACTACTCAAGTACAACTTGCGCGACCGACCGACTTCGGGCATGCTCCGCGGCATTGTTCCCGGTCCCTGAGCCTGTCGAAGGGCACCCGAGGAACCACGCGCTCCGGTGATCTCCTCCCGGTCCCCGAGTCCGTCGAAGGGCACACGAGGAACCTCTGCACTTCGACAGGCTCGGTGACCAGGAGCGGCATGCCGGACCACTCCCGTCCGGGAGGAACCTCGTCCGCTCCCTGAGCCTGTCGAAGGGCACACGAGCGACCGCCCGAATCCGGTGATCCTCCACCGCTCCCTGAGCTTGTCGAAGGGCACACGAGCAACCTCCCGAATCCGGTGATCCTCCACCGCTCCCTGAGCCTGTCGAAGGGCACACGAGCGACCGCCCGAATCCGGTGATCCTCCACCGCTCCCTGAGCCTGTCGAAGGGCACACGAGAATCTCCCACAGCCGCTCCGACTCACCATCTGGAATGTCAGTGGTCCATGGTGGACTGGTTCCATGACCGAGACCACCCTCACCGCGACCCGCGTCGGCGATGACTACGCCGCGCAGCTGGCGGAGTTCTCGGACGAGTGGACTGAGATCCACCGGCAGCAGGCCGTCCTCGACGCACGCAAGGCGCGCCTCCTCGCCCGCTCCGCCGCCTATGCGGACGCGTTCGCAGACGCCACGGTCCCCGCGATCTTCCCGCCGGCCGAGCGCCGGGCGCTCTCTCGCCGGTCGACCTGCGCGGCTCTCGCGATGGCGACCCGAATACCGGAGCGGACGATCCAACGGGCGACCAACGACGCCGAGCGCCTCGTGAACGACGCACCAACCGTACTCGCGTCACTGGAGGCCGGCCGCATCTCGGCGCGGCATGCGCAGGTGATCACCGACCAGCTCTGCGACGTCCCTGCTGCTGGGCGGGCGGTGTTCCTCGAGCAGGTGCTGCCGGTCGCCGAGAGTGCGACCGTCTCGTACCTCCGGCAACACGCCCGTGTCCTGCGCGAGCGCCTCCACCCCGAATCGATCACCGCCCGAGCGGTCCGCTCCGAGGCCGACCGCCGGGTCGAGTTCGAACCGGCCGCCGATGGCATGGCCTGGGTGCACCTGTTCACCACCGCGCCCATCGCGCAGGGCATCGCCGAGCGGATCGAGGCGGCCGCGGCGGAGTCACGTAACGCCGGTGACACCCGCACGTGCGCCCAGCTGCAGGCAGATGCCCTGGCGGCGCTCGCACTCACTGGCGTGACTCCGGAAGATGTGATGTCGAGCCCGGTGCTCCCACACCCGATCGAGGTCCAGGAGCATATCAAGCCCACGGTGCAGATCACGGTCCCGGCGCTCAGCATGGCCGGCGTCTCCGACGCACCCGGCATGCTCGACGGCTACGGTCCGATCGATCCCGAGACCGCCGCCCGGCTCGCGGTCAATGCACCGAGCTTCACCAGGATCCTCGTCCAGCCGGAAACCGGCGCGGTCTTGTCGGTCGGGCGGAATCAGTACCGGGTTCCCGCTGACCTCCAACGGGCGGTGCGACTTCGGGACGGCACCTGTCGGGCGCCAGGCTGCGGCAGGCGAGCCCGAGCGTGTGACCTCGACCATTCGGTCGCCTGGCAGGACGGCGGCGCAACAGATGTCGGCAATCTCGCCTGCCTGTGTCGACATCACCACCGGATGAAGCACCTCCCCGGCTGGAACCTCGACCATCGGCCCGGCGGGGTCCTCGACTGGACAACACCCGATGGGAAGCAGTATCGGACGGAACCGGATCCCGCACCGTTCTGACTTGCCTCGGCGTACGCAGATCGAAGGGTTCCTCGTGGGCACTTCGACAAGCTCAGTGAGCGGGAGAGATGTGCCCGGAACGACGAGGAGTCCTCGTGGGCACTTCGACAAGCTCAGTGAGCGGGAAAGGTGTGCCCGGAACGATGAGGCGTCCTCGTGGGCACTTCGACAAGCTCAGTGACCGGGAGAGATGTGCCCGGAACGACGAGGAGTCCTCGTGGGCACTTCGACAAGCTCAGTGACCGGGAAAGGTGTGCCCGGAACGATGAGGCGTCCTCGTGGGCACTTCGACAAGCTCAGTGAGCGGGAGAGGTGCGCCCGGAACGATGAGGCGTCCTCGTGGGCACTTCGACAGGCTCAGTGACCGGAGAAGGTCCACCGGGAACGCCTGGGTCCCTGAGCCTGTCGAAGGGCAGCTGGGTCGTGACACCTCGGTGAGCCGGAGACACTCACCGGGAACGATTCGGTCCCTGAGCCTGTCGAAGGGCAGCTGGGTCGTGACACCTCGGTGACCGGAGGAGGCCCACCAGGGGTGCGCCCGGCCCCTCTGCCGGCCAGAGCGCGCTCCGAGCCGCACCACGTCTGGGAAAGCGCTTGCCGAGCGCCGCCCGCACCGGTAACCTCGTCCGGAACCCCACCCGGAAGGTCGCGATGCTGCGCCGAAACGACACCTCCACCATGCCGATCGTCGTCAACGACAACGCCGCCTGGTGCTGGTTCCAGGACGAGCGCGCACTCGTCGATCCGACCTCGAACCTCCTCGTCGTCGGCTCGATCGCGTCGACGGGCGGCGTCGACGGCGAGCAGCGCGGCGGCAACGTCGAGGTCACCGTCGTCGACCTCCGCACCGGCACGGCCGACATCGTCGTCCTACACGAACGCCTCGAGTCCGACGACCACGACGTCCCGGCCCTCTGGCGGCGGCGCGACGGGCGCTGGCTCGCGATGTACACCCGCCACAAGACCGACGACCTCACCCGCTGGCGCATCAGCGAACCACACGACCCACGCCGCTGGGGGCCCGAGCACACGTTCGATTGGAGCGCCCACACCGGCGGACTCGGCGTGACCTACTCGAACCTCCACGAACTCGACGGCCGCCTGTACTGCTTCGCCCGCGCCGTCAACGACGACCAGTGCGCGCTCGTGTCGGACGACGACGGCGACACCTGGAACTACGCCGGCAAGCTGTTCACGCGGCCGAAGGTCGGCTACGTCAACGGCTACACGCGCTACGTCTCCTCCCCCGGTCGCATCGACCTCATCACCACCGACCACCACCCGCGCGACTACGACAACAGCGTCTACCACGGCTTCCTCGACGCCGACGGGCTCCACCGAACCGACGGCGCCGTCGTCGACCCGCATCCGTTGCGTGGCGACGCACCCTCGCAGGTCGAGCTCACCACCCTCGTCGCCGCCGGCTCACGAATGCCCGACGGCGCCAGCTGGGCCGGCGACCGACTCTCCCACTGCTGGACCGTCGACGTGCGACGAGCCCCCGACGGCACCGTGGCCGCCGTCGTCTCCGCCCGCGCCGACGACGGACCAGCGCATCCGGACGAGGCGACCGAACGACTCCGGCCCGTCCTGGACCACCGGTTCCTCTTCGCCCGCCTCACGCCCGGCGGCTCCTGGCAGGTACACCCACTCGCCCTCGCCGGCCCCGGCCTCCTCCCGCACGAGCAGGACTACACCGGACTCGTGGCGATCGACCCGGACGACCTCGACTCACTCTACGTCTCGACGCCGATCGATCCCCGAGACGACCAACCGCTCGCCCACCACGAGATCTTTCACGGTCACACCGACGACGACGGGGCGACCTGGGCCTGGACGCCCGTCACAGAGGACTCCGACGTCGACAACCTGCGGCCGATCGTCGCACCCGGCGACCCCTCGGCCGTCTCGCTCCTCTGGTTCCGCGGGGACATGGCGAGCTCGCAGGGCTACCGGTGCGAGGCCGTCCTGCTCCGGCTGCCACGCACCGGGTGACGACCGGTCACTCGGGCCAGGACACCTCGCCACTGAAGTCCGGGTGCTTACGGAGGTAGGCCTGGATGAAGGGGCAGTACGGCACGATCGTCAGTCCTCGCTCGACCGCATCGTCGAGCGCCGCGGCGGCGAGGACGCTGCCGAGCCCCTGCCCGCCGAAGTCGGGATCGATCTCGGTGTGGGTGAACAGGATGCGACCAGGTTCCTCCCGGTACCCGGCGATCCCGGCGACGCGCTCCCCCACTCTGATCTCGTACTCGTGACGCTCGTCGTTGCGGACGACCTGTGGGCCGTCCTCGGGTGTGCTCGATGTCGACATCGGGGCTCCCTTCCGTTCGTCCCCCACTGTACGTCGAGCGATCCGTCATGTGCTGTTTACGCAGCGGCCGATTCCGCAACGTGCCGGAAACACGCGCACAGGCCATCGGAAACACGCCGGTGTCACGCTGGGCGCACCCGACGCGCTCCAGCCGCGTCCCTGCGGAGAGGCACCTCGAATGGATCAAGGAAACACAGCGTTCATCCTGATATCAGCGGCACTCGTGCTGCTCATGACACCAGGGCTCGCGTTCTTCTACGGCGGCCTGGTCAAGGCGAAGAGCGTCATCAGCATGATGATGATGAGCTTCGGCGCACTCGGCCTCATCGGCGTCCTCTGGGTGCTCTACGGGTACGCGATCGCGTTCCCCGGCTCCGAAGGCACCGTCGCCCCCTGGGCGATCGACACCGGGAACATCGGTCTGACCGCCGCCCTCGAGACGCCTGAGGGAGCGGCCTACCCGCCACTCGCCTTCGTCGCCTTCCAGGCCACCTTCGCGATCATCACCGTCGCCCTCGTCTCCGGCGCCATCGCCGACCGCGCGAAGTTCGGCTCCTGGATGATCTTCGCCGGCATCTGGGCGACCGTCGTCTACTTCCCGGTCGCGAGCTGGGTGTTCAACTTCGGCCTCGCCGACGACGGCAGCTTCGCCTACGGCGGTTGGATCACGCACGGCCTGCAGGACGTCTTCGGCGTCGGCGTCATCGACTTCGCCGGTGGTACCGCGGTCCACATCAACGCCGGTGCGGCAGCGCTCGCCCTCGCGCTCGTCCTCGGTCGTCGTGTCGGATTCAAGAAGGGCGCCTACGTCCCCCACAACCCGCCGTTCGTCCTCCTCGGCGCCGGTCTCCTCTGGTTCGGCTGGTTCGGGTTCAACGCCGGTTCGGAACTGGCGGCCGACGGCACCGCGGCACTCGTGTTCGTCAACACCATCGCGGCCCCGGCAGCAGCCCTGCTCGCCTGGCTCGTCGTCGAGAAGATCAAGGACGGCAAGCCGACCTCCGTCGGTGCCGCGTCGGGTGCCGTCGCCGGTCTCGTCGCCATCACCCCGGCGTGCGGTTCGCTGCACCCGATCTGGGCCATCGTCCTCGGTGTCGTCGCCGGCGCGGTCTGTGCGCTCGCGATCGACCTGAAGTTCAAGCTCGGCTTCGACGACTCGCTCGACGTCGTGGGCATCCACCTCGTCGGTGGTCTCATCGGCACCCTGTACCTCGGCTTCTTCGCCAACGGCACCGGCCTCTTCATGGGTGGTGACGCTTCGCAGCTGCTCGTCCAGGCGATCGCCGCGTTCGCCGTCCTCATCTACTCCTTCGTGCTCGCCTTCATCATCGGCTTCGCGATCGAGAAGACGATCGGGTTCCGCGTGAAGAACGAGGACGAGATCGCCGGCATCGACACCGTGGTCCACGGCGAAGAGGGCTACATCCTCGTCGACGACAAGGCCTGATCCACCGATCTGAACGACCTGCCCGACCCGACCCGACGAGGACGAGATGCGCGGAGCAGCTGGACCCGAACCGGCTGCCACCCCCGCTCATCTCGTCCTCGTCGACGTCGCGTCACGACCACCGGCCGACCCGGGCCCGCCCCGGCTCGTCCGGTTCGCCGACCTCGTGCGGCAACCACTCGACCGCGGCCGAGGTAGCGTGCGAGACGTCTGGACGAGCACCGACGTCGACCGCCGCATCCGCTGGCGCCTGCAGGTCGTCGAGCTCCGTGACGCCGCCGGACTCATCGCCGCTCCCGACGACATGAACCACGCGATCGTCGGCTTCGCCGGCCCACAGGTCGCGGTCCGCGCGGGCGGGAACGAGCTGAACGGCCCCGGACGCATCCTGCACCGCGATGAGGTCCTGACCGTGCGCGAATCCTCGGTGCGCCTCTCGAGACCGCGGCTGCGGGCTTCGGGGTCGAGCTCGATGATCCTGTTGAGTTACAGCACCTCGGAGGACCCTCCGACGCTGAACTTCGAGCAGCCGGACACCGCGCACGATCCCGCCGACGGCCTGCGGATCACCCTTGCCCTGCGCGGTCCGATCCGGCGCGGCGAGGGCGAGGTGCCGCAGGGTGCCGCCCTCGTCTCTGCGCCGTTCGCCGTTCCGCCGCGCTACCGCTGACCGGCGGAAGCCTGGATCGCCGCACGGCGCGCCTGTGCACGCTCCGACCTGCCACGGGCGGCCATCACCAGCATCATGACGCCTGACCCCCCGAGGATGACGGTGAGGACCGCTCCGAGGCCCGTCATCCACTCGCCCTCGCCCCCATAGCCCTCGACGCCCGCCGCCCCCGGGTCTGTCGCCCGGTACACGATCACGACCTCGTCGCCGACGGACGGCCGGTCGCTGATGTCCCAGGACTCCCACACCGAGTGCACGACGTCGTCGGTGGACCGGTAGTCGACCCGGAAGTCCAGGTCGGAGGCCTCGACACCGTCCTGCACCTCGGTGATCGTGCCGGTGGTGCGCGTCCCCGTCTCCAGCAACTGGTCGTCCGCCAGCCGGAGGCCGACGCCGATCGCGATCATCACCGGACCGACGAGCAGCATGCCCAGGATCAGCGCGACGACGCCGAGACGGTTGCGGGTGGGATGCGACGCCGCGGCGGCAGGTTGCTTCTGGAGGTCCACCCGCCCATCTCAACACACGAGCGGTCAGGCCGACGCCTCCGACGCACCGGTCCGGCCGTCGGCGAACCGCTGTCGCGCGTGCTGCTGCCGCGACCCGACGGGCACCGCCTCGGTCGCCGCGGGCAGCCCCATGGACGGGGTCGAGACGTAGATGCTCTCGGCGCGATCGACGAGGAACGTCTCGTGCCAGACGCCGACGGCCTTCGGCGCGGACCGGGCGCGCTTGTTGAACCGAGACCAGGCAGGCCGATGGGCGGAGGCCGGCGCTGACGCGTAGGCGTAGAGCTTGTCGATCGACGACCAGTACTGGACGAGGTACGGGCCGCTGGAACCGATCAGGATGTGCGAACCGAGGAGCCCGGACTCCGGGTCGGACATGAGCTCCTGCAGCATGCGCGGCATGTCACCGAAGATCGGGAGCCACTTGTCCACCCGCCACCACTGGTTGATGGTCATCCCGATGTGGAACACGACGAGCTCACCCTCGTGACGATGAGTGATTCGGCCGACGACGACGCGTGACATAGACTGCTCCTGTTCGATAGTGACGCTATCCAAGTTGGATAGTAGCACTATCCAGACGAGGAGGACAGGATGAGGATCTCGGAACTCGCGGCGGTGTCCGAGGTGCCGGTGGCGACCATCAAGTACTACCTCCGCGAGCAACTCCTCCCGGAGGGCGAGCGCACCTCGGCGACCCAGGCGAGCTACGGCGACGCACACGTGTCCCGGCTCCGCGTGATCCGCGCGCTACTCACCGCCGGCGTGAGCATCGCGGAGACCCGCAACGTCGTCGCCGCGCTGGACTCACCGCCGGCGGGCCCCTACGACCTCCTCGGCGTCGCCCACACCGCCGTCACCCCGCGCCCGAGCGGTCCGGTCGACACGACCCGCGCACTGGAGCTCTACGAACGACTCGGCGGCATCGAGGCGCAGTGCGATCCCGGACTCCTCGCCGGCCTGGCCGGGGCCTTGGACACCCTGGAACGAGCCGGCTTCACCGTGCCACCCGCGGTGCTCGACCGCTATGTCGACGCAGCGCGCAGCATCGCCGAAGCCGAGATCGACGGCATCCCGGCGGACTCCCCCGAGCTCGCGGTGCAGTACATCGTGCTCGGCACCGTGCTCACCGAACCGCTGATCCTCGCCCTCCGTCGGGCGGCTCAGCAGGTGGTGTCATCGGAGCGGTTCGCCGGGACGGAAGACCCGGCGCCCCAGCTATCCTGACGCTCAGGCTCCGAGGGCCTCAGGCGTCGAGTTCCGCCGAGGTGGGCGGGTTCGCCCCGGGCCGCGACACCGTGATGCTCGCGGCCCGTGCGGCGCGGTCGAGCAGCTGCTGCAGCACCTCGTCGGACACCTCACGAAGTCGCTCCTCGGCCCCGGGCCCAGCGATACCGGCGGTCAGCAGTCCGTCGATCAGCGCACCCATGAACGTGTCGCCGGCACCGACGGTGTCGGCCACCTGCACCCGCGGCGTCTCGATCTCGAGCACGGAACCGTCTCTGACCGCGACCGCCCCGTCACCACCCATCGTCACGACCACGAGTCCCGGCCCGGCCGCGACCCACTCCCGAGCGGCGTCCACCGGCGCCACACCGGGCAGGAGGAACGCGACGTCCTCGTCACTCGCCTTCACGACGTGGGCGCGTGCGATGCAGTCGAGGGCCGACTGACGCACGCGAGCTGCGTCGTCGATGAGCGATGGCCGGATGTTCGGGTCGTAGGTGATGAGTGCCGAGGGACGACGCGCCTCGACCAGCTCGCGCAGGCGGTCGGCACTCGGCTCGAGGACCGAGGCGATCGAGCCGGTGTGGACGACGGCGGCGTCCGGCGCACCCGAGGCCTCCAGATCGAGCGAGAGGTCGAACTCGTAGGTGGCCGCACCCTCGGCGTCGAGGGTCGCCTGCGCCGTGGACGTCCGACCGGTCGGAGCCGACACGAGGGCCACCGCGGACGCGTCGAGCCAGGAGCGGATCGCCGCGCCTCGCTCGTCGTCGCCCACATGGGTCACCAGGGCCGGAGCGCGGCCCAGCCGGCCGAGGGTGATCCCGACGTTCGCCGGGCTGCCGCCGGGGCTCTCCGCCTGCGTCCCGTCGAGCCGCCGGACGATGTCGATGAGGGTCTCGCCGGCGATGAGGACGTCGGTCGTGGGGGCTGCGTGCATGGCATCTCTCTCTGCTGGATCCGAGGGTCGGGTGGCGTCAACCGGCGTCGGTCGACACCGCGGCGATGAGCGAGTCCCGCTCGATGATCGGCATGGTGACCAGCTCGTGCCCGAGGGCGTGCTGGCCGAGGAGCATCGAGGCTCCGAGCGCGCCGATCTCCTGGTAGGGCAGCCGCGCGGTGGTGAGGCCCGGGCGCAGGTAGCCGGCGAGGATCTCGTCGTCGAAGGAGACGACGGAGACGTCCTGCGGGATCCGACGCCCCTGTTCGAGCAGCACCTGGTAAGCACCGAAGGCGACGCCGTCGTTCGCGGCGAGGATCGCCGTAACGTCCGGATGGCGCTCGAGGAGCGTGGCCGTCGCCTCGTAACCGGGTTCCGGTTGCCACTCGACGATGTCGACCCGAGCAGGTTCGATCCCGGCCTCCGCGAAGGCCGCGGCGATGCCCGCGAAGCGCAGCGCCACCGTCGCACTCTGTCGTGGGTCGCTGATGACGTCCTGCGGCAGGTCGCCGACCACGCCGATCCGTCGGTGACCCGCGTCGACGAGCCGTTTCGCGACCGCGTACCCGGCCGCGCGCTCATCGGGCAGGACGTTCGCGTGTCCTGAGGAGGACGCTCCGTTGAGCACGACGACGGGGACACCGGTCGAGGTGGCGGGGAGGTCGATGAGGCGGGCGCCGAGGAGGCCGATGAGGATGCCGTCGACCCGGTGGTCGATCATCGTCTCGAAGGCGCGGGCGAGACCGCCCTCGATCCCCTCGGTCTCCGCGATGAGCATCGTGTGGTCGTGGGCCTTCGACACCTCGAGCGCACCGCCGATGAGCCCCGAGGCGTGCCGGGTGAGCGTGACCTCGTCGGAGATGAACCCGATCGTCCTGGTCTTCCCGCGGCGCAGCACCTGGGCCGCGGGGTTCGGCCGGTAGTCGAGCTCCGCCGCGGCGGCGCGGACCCGCTCGACGGCGTCCGCGGACAGCCGGGATCCGGGGCGGTCGTTCATGATCATGCTCACCGCGGCCTTGGACATGCCCGCGCGCTCCGCGACGTCCGCGAGGGTCGTGCGGCGGCGTTGCGTGGACATGACACTCCCTCGTGCGGTTTGCTGAATCAGTTCAGCATATCGCGCGGAGCTGTGTTATGTTTCGTTTGCTGAATCCGTTCAGCACCTTCATTCACGGCTCATCGTCCGCGCCCTGCGAACGGTCGGCCCCGATTTCGCAGGAGCAACAACGTGGTTGATCTGAGTCGCAGGGCGGCACTCGCCCTGCTCGGTCTCGGTCTGGCGGGCACGGCCATCTCCTGGCCGCGCCTCACCGGCGGAGACATCCCCGGCCGAGGTGACGACGCCCTCACCGTCGCCCTCTTCGGCACCGCCCAGGACGCCGCCGCCCGGCAGTCGCTCGTGGACGGCTTCCAGAAGCTGCACCCCGACATCCCCGTCCGGATCATCGCGATCCAGGGCCAGGACTGGGGCAACTTCTTCGCCAAGATCCTCACGATGGTCGCGGCCGGCACCCCGCCGGACATCGTGTCGGTCGCCACGGAGGGCACCCAGCTGTTCGCCGAGCGCCTCGCCCACCCGATCGACGAGTACGTGCAGCGCGACGCCGCCGAGCTGCAGGAGTACTTCGACGACGTGAACCCCTCGCTCATCGAGTCGTTCATGTACAAGGGCAACCTGTTCCAACTGCCCGACAACTTCAACGCGGCGAACATGTACTACAACACCTCCGCGTTCGAGCGGGCCGGCCTCGAGCGTCCGCGCGACGACTGGTCGGTCGACGACTTCTTCACCGTCGGCCGCACCATGCAGGCCAGCGCCCCCGGATCGTTCCTGCCGTACTTCTGGAACAACCGACTCTGGGGCGGCGTCGTGCCCTGGTTGTACATCAACGACACGAGCTTCCTCACCGAGGAGAAAGCACCCGGCGGCGACTGGATGTGGTCGAAGTTCTACCCGAACGAGACCCCTCGTGATGGTGGGTACCTGTGGGAGAACGCCGACGCGCTCAGCGACCGCACCGTCGAGAGCTTCGAGGTCCTGCAGCGCATGGTCTCCGAGGGCATCGCCGCGAACCCCGCGCAGGGCGGCGGCAACGAGCTCGTCTCGCTCTTCTCCCGCGGCTCGGTCGGCATGACGCCGGCCGGCGGGTTCTGGGTCAAGGGACTCAACGACGCCGGCCTCGGCAATGACGAGTACGACGTCACCTACTTCCCGAAGATGCGCGGACAGCGCCACCAGTTCGGAGCCGGCGGCTACGCGATGATGCAGACCTCCGAACGCAAGGACGAGGCGTGGGAGTGGATGAAATACTGCATCTCCGTCGAGGGCATGTCGATCGCGCACAGCCAGCCCGACTCGTCGCTGCCCCGACGTTCTCTCAACGCCGAGCTGTACGGCGGTGACATCGGCCCGAAGCACTGGGAGGTCTTCTACGACACCCTCGACCGGTTCCCGACGACCGGCCCGATGCCCGCACCGCCTCAGCAGGCGGCCGTGGAGTCGGCCCTCATCAAGAACGTGGTCGGCACGATCACGAACGGCCCGAACGGCGTCCGCCGCGGCCTCGAGACGATGCAGCGAGACCTCGAACTCGCGCTGAAGGGACGATGATGGCACTGCAGTCACCGACGGCGACCCGGGCACTGGTCGTCCCGCCCGAGGCCAAGACCGGACGGCGCAAGCAGGCCCCTCGCGGCAGCCGGCTGCTCGTCTGGGTGTTCCTCGCCCCGACGCTCATCGGCCTCGGACTCTTCAGCTTCGTCCCGATCATCGGGTCGTTCGTCCTCGCCTTCTTCCGGTGGGACATCATCTCGGCACCCGAGTTCGTCGGCGTCGGCAACTTCGTCGACCTCGCGGCCAACCCGACGGTGCGCGTGTCCTTCCTGAACACGGTCGGCTTCGTCGTGGTTGCGGTGACGCTGCAGCTCGCCGTCGCGCTCCTCCTCGCGATCCTCGTGCAGTCGCGCATGCCGGAATGGCTGCGTACCTTCTTCCGCTCCGCGCTGTTCTTCCCGTTGGTGCTGTCGGCCGCGTCCGTGTCGCTCGTGATGTCGTACCTGTTCAACCAGGAGTTCGGCCTCGTCAACGAGTTCCTCGGGCTCTTCGGCGTCGGGAACATCGGCTGGCTGACGACCGGGTTCGGAGCGAAGATCGTCGTCCTCCTCGTGTACGTGTGGCAGAACTTCGGCTTCACCTTCCTGCTGTTCATCGGCGGACTCGCCGCGATCCCGCGCGAGGTCTACGAGGCGTCGTCGCTCGACGGCGCGTACGGCTGGAGCCAGTTCCGGAACGTCACCCTGCCCCTCGTGAGCCCCACCATGCTCGTCGCGTCCGTCATGGCCATCATCAGCGCCCTGCAGATCTTCGACCAGCCGTACGTCCTCACGCGAGGCGGGCCGGGAGACGACACCCGTACCGCGGTGATGGTGATCTACGAGTCCGCGTTCCAGCAGCTCGACTTCGGTCTCGCCGCAGCGATCGGCATCGTGCTGACGCTCCTGATCATGCTCGTCACCGCCGCGCAGTTCCGACTGAGCAAGCGTTTCGTCTTCTACGGATGAGGTCCCAGATGTCCATCGCAGCAGTCACCCCCGACTCATCACGCCGCCGACTCGCCACGGCCGGGAAGTTCCTCGTCCTCGTCATCGCCGCGTTCCTCACGCTCGCGCCCGTCGTGTGGACGCTCATCACCGCGCTCACCCCGGCGAACGTCGCCACCGGGCAGACCGAGTTCGGCCCGGGCGCGTTCATCGACGTCTTCCAGAAGATCCCGATCCTGCTCTACACGTGGAACAGCGCGCTCGTGACGCTCCTCATCGCGGCCGGGCAGATGCTCAGCGCGGCGATGGCCGGCTACGTGTTCGCGCGCTTCGACTTCGGCGGCAAGCGCATCCTGTTCGGCCTCATCCTCGCCACGATGATGGTGCCGATGCAGGTGACGATCGTCCCCGTGTTCATGCTCATCCGCGGCATGGGACTCTCGGACACGCTCCTCGCGCTCATCATCCCGATGATCCCGACGGCGTTCGGCACGTTCCTCATGCGGCAGTACTTCATGGGGTTGCCACCGGAGCTCGCCGAGGCGGCGCAGATCGACGGGGCGGGTCCGTGGAAGATCTTCTTCCGCATCTACCTGCCGCTCGCAGCCCCGGGCCTCGCCATCGTCGGCATCCTCGCCTTCAACTACCACTGGAACGAGTTCTTCCGGCCATTGATCCTCACGATCAGCGAGCAGAACTTCACCCTCCCGCTCGGGCTCGTGACCCTGCAGGGCAACCTCGGCACCGGGTCGGTCGCAACCGTCCTCGCCGGTGTCGTCCTGTCCATGATCCCGGCTGCGCTGGTCTTCGTCTTCGGCCAGAAGCCGCTGCGCGAAGGGCTCACCGCCGGCGTCAGCAAGTGACCAGCACCACCGCCCTCCCCTCGATCCGACTGATCTCGAACCGAAAGGAAGCCATGACCGGCCTCCACGCAACGCACGTCCTCGACCGCGGCTTCCCGCTGCTGCACCCGCGACCCGAGGCCGGGTGGTTGAACGATCCGAACGGCATCATGTTCGTCGACGGTCGCTGGCACGTCTTCTTCCAATACAACCCGGGGTCGGCCCGGCACGAGGACATCCACTGGGGTCACGTGAGCTCGCCGGACCTGCTCGCCTGGGAGGAGCACCCGGTGGCCCTGGCACCCCGCCCGGGCACCACCGATGGCTTCGGCTGTTGGAGCGGCGTCGGGGTCGTCGACCAGGGCCGGCCGTCCGTCGTCTACTCGGGCGCGCGTGACCGGCACGGGTTCTCGGAGGTCGTCATCGTCCACGGCTCGGCGGATGCGCAGGACTGGACCGGCGAACGCATCGTCGCTGCCGGGCTCCCCGCCGATGAGCGCGTGACGATGGTGCGCGACCCGTTCCTCTTCGAGCTGGGTGGGCGCCGCTGGGCGATCCAGGGCGCCGGCCGCTCCGACGTCGGTGGCGCACTACTCCTCTACGGCGTCGACGACCTCGACGCCTGGACCGAGGAGGGGTACCTGCTGGCGGCCGATGCGCCGGTCGTCTCCGAGCTCGCTCCGTGCGAAGGGTGGGAGTGCCCGCAGCTCGTGCGGGTCGGCGACGACTGGGTGCTGCTGGTGTCACTGTGGCTCGACGGCCAGCCGCACCGCGGGGTGGCCTGGGTCCTCGGCTCGATGGACCTCGACGAGGCCACCGGGCGGCCCGTGTTCAGCGCCCGCCGGACCGGCATCATCGACGAGGGGTCGAGCTTCTACGCGCCGCAGGCCGTGCAGTCCGACGGCTCGGACGGACAGTCGGAGCGGGTGCTGCTCTGGGGCTGGGCGCAGGAGATCGCTCCCGATGGCGTGCGCGGCCGGACGCAGGCGGACACCGACGAGCAGGGTTGGTCGGGCATGCTGACGTTCCCGCGCGAGCTCGTGGTCCGCGGCGACGAGGTCGAGCTGATCCCGGCGCGGGAGCTGACGGGACTCCGGGCCGAGGTCGTCGACCCGGCGGAACTCCCTGATCAGGCTGAGGTGCGACTCACGGGTGCAGGCGCGGCCTCCCTCGAGCTGGAGGGTTCGGACACGCAGCTGATCTGGCGGGGCGAGCTGGCCGAGGGTGACGAGGTCCGGATCCTCATCGACGCGTCCATCGTCGAGATCCACCACTCCGGGCACCCCGCCCGGACGTTCCGGGCGTATCCGGCCGACGGCGAGCGGTACGCCGTGCGGCACGACGCGGCCGTGCGAGCCGAGGCCTGGTCGCTGGCCCTCCCCACGGCAGGCGGCGTGTCGGCGTCCCGCTGACCCGGAAACGCGGTGACGCGCGGCACGGAATGCGCCGCGCGTCACCGCGTGCAGTCGCCGGACCTACTTCGCGAGGAACTCCAGGACGGCCTCGTTCCATTCCTCCGCGTGGCTGACGTTGACGCCGTGCGGCGCACCCTTGACGACATACAGCGTCGACGTCGGGATCGCCGCGTGCGTCCGTGCACCGGAGCCCTCGAAGGGGACGGTCGCATCGCTGTCGCCGTGGATGACGAGCGTCGGGACCGTGACGTTCGGCAAGTCGTCGCGGAAGTCGGTGTTCGCGAACGACGCCATCGCCTCGAGCGCGGCGGGCTTGAACGCCTGGTGCGCGAGCGCGAGGGCTTCCTGACGCTGCTCCTCCGTGACCTTCAGCTCGCCGTCGACCGAGAAGAAGTCGGTCGTGAACTGGTCGTAGAACGCGTCCTGGTCCGCCGTGAGACCTGCGGTCATCTTCGCGGCCTCGGAGACGGGGAGCGGACCGTCCGGGTTGCCGGGGGTCTGCAGCAGGTAGGGCGGCACTGCGGAGGCGAACACCGCACTGTGGATGCGCTCCGAACCGTGGCGGGTGAAGTACCGGGCGACCTCGCCGCCACCCATCGAGAACCCGACGAGCGTCACGTCGCGCAGGTCGAGGGCTTCGATGACGGCCTGCAGGTCGTCGGTGAGCCGGTCGTAGCCGTAACCGGTCAGCGGCTTGTCGCTGCGACCGAAGCCGCGGCGATCGTAGGTGATGACACGGTAGCCGGCGGCCTCGAAGGCCGGGACCTGTTCCTTCCACGACTCGCCCGACAGCGGCCACCCGTGGATGAGGACGACCGGGCGTCCGGTGCCGCCGGTGTCGTCGACGTGCAGCTTCGTCTCCTTCAGCAGGCCGTGGTGTGCGGTGATCTCCGACATGGCGTTCCTCTCCCGGGCCGCAGGTCGCGGCCACTCAGACCAGCTTCGGAGGGAGTGCCGCGAGCGGATGGGGGCTTGCGAACCGCGAGGCGATGTCCTATCCGATGAAGACTCCGGCGACGTGGCGACCCGGCACGTTCACCGCTCGGTCGGGAGCAGCCCCAACCGCCGTGCGGTGGCCAGCGCGTCCTCGCGGGAGTCGACACCGAGCTTCCGGTAGACGTTCCGGAAGTGGAACTTCACCGTGTTCGCGGACACGTACAGCGCCTGCGCGATGTCCTGCCGGGTCCGGCCCTCCGCGGAGAGCTGGAGGATCCGACGCTCGGTGGCGGTGAGCTCCACGAGCTGCACGGTCTCCGGCGTCGGCTCGGGACTCGAGGCGAGCGTCCGCTCGATCCGCGCATGGGTCTCGCTGGGCGACATCGTGCCGAGGAGGTGTCGGAGCGGCCTGCGCGGCGCCACCACGAAGGGCGTCAGCATCCCGGTCCGCGCCGTCGTCGCGATCGCCTGCAGGAGATGCCGCCGACCGTCCTCGTCCGAGTCGTCGGCGAGCGCCGAGGTGATGAGCAGCTCCGTCTGCGCACCGGCGTCGATGTGCTCCTCGGCGAGCCCGGCGGTGGCGAGCTCCCGGGCGAGGGGTTTGCGGTCGCTCAGGAGCGCGAGCCGCGAGGCGACCGCCGCGGTGTGGGCATTGCGGTCACGGCCGTCGAGGAGGACGCTGGCCTCCGTCGGCCGGTCGAGGGCGAGGAGGAGTGACGCTTCCACGGCGTCGAGCAGTCGCTCCGACCCGGCGTGACGCAGGCTGCGACCGGCGAACACGCGGGTGCGTTCGATGAGCTGCAGCGCCGCCCGTCGATCGCCCCAGAGGAGTGCGTGCTGCGCTTGCGCGTAGGTGATGAACGGGGCCCAGGACCGCTCGCGGTTGACCTGGAGCTCCAGCGTCGCGAGCGCCGCCTCAGCCGCTGCCCGGTCGACGCGGGCGATGGCGATCAAGGCCCGGGCGATGGCACCCGACAGTTGGACCAGCGGCACCATCCACCCGTGCGCGCCGCCCCCGTCGTCGTGGCGCTCGAGCCAGCGGTCCGCCTCGACGATCTCGCCGCGCACGGCGTAGAGCAGGGCGAGCTTGCCGGAGGCGTCCCCGCCGTTCCGGCCGTCCCAGGACTCGTGCCGGAGCTCGTACGCCTCGCGGAGGACGAGGCTCGCCTCATGGAGGTCTCCCACGAGCAGTTTCGTGATCCCCACCTGCAGCAGGGCTGTGGGGACGCGGGGCGCGAACTCGGTCGGGCGGTGCACGCGGGCCCGGCGAGCGAGCTCCTCGGTGATCCGCGCGTAGTGCAACGCGCGCTGGTGCCGGCCGTGCACGCGGTAGGCGATCATGAACGCCGTCGATGCGCTCAGGCTGATGCGCGCAAGCTCGGAGCGGGCGCGGTCACGGATGTCGTCGGGATGGGTCGGGAGCTGGAACTGCCCCACCGACTGGTCGAGTGCGTCGGTCTCCCCGCGGATGTTGAGCCGGATCTCGCGGACGGCGAAGACGATGGGGTGGTTCGAGAGCACCCGCGCCGGGAGCGCCTGCAGTGCGTGGTCGAGTGTCGCGAGGTCGAGCGCCATGAGGATCCCCCACTCGTACTCGATCACCGAGACGACCGTGTCCCAGTCCTCCTCCTGGATGGCCGTGGTGAGGAGACGGGTGACCGGGGCGACGTCCGTGGGGTGGAGGAACCCCGCCCCGAGGGAGGGAAAGTACCTATTCCGACCGATGCGCACGGGTCAACCCTAAGTGACCGTCACCTGTCGGGGAACACCCGGGGCAGGATGCGGGGTGGTCTTTGGCCGATCCGCCCGGGCCGCGTCGGGGTTGCCGCTCTACTGATCCTCGGCCCCACAGCTGGGGCCAGGTTTTCGGCGGGCGCACCGCCGCTTCACGGGGAAGGCAACACACATGCAGCAGCACACGGGTCGAAGGAGTCACCGCGCACGGTGGCGGAACCGGTGGGGCGCACCGTCCGCCGGTCGCGCGACCATGGGGATCATCGGGGTGACCGTCCTGTCGGCGCTCTCGCTCGTCGGGGTCGGCTCGAGCGCGCAGGCGCTGCCGGGGACGCCGGGAACGCCGCAGACGGGCTCGGTCGTCTACACCGAGGACTTCGAGAACGGCGTGACGTCGCCGACGTACATCGAGGACTACGTCGGAGCCGACGGCACGCGGTACACCGCGGACGCCTCCTGGCGCGACCACACCCAGTGCAACGGCAACATCACGAGCTTCGCCTCGTCCGCGGAGCCGCAGTGCCTCGCGGCATCGGCGTCCGGTGAAGGGCGCACGCGGCAGCTCGCCTGGGCCCTCGGCGCCGGCGACACGGCCAACCACTCCGTGAGTGCCTGGACCTCGCAGCAGAACCTCACGATGAACCCGCCGAACGCGGTCGAGTTCGCGACCGTCGACCCGATCGCGCTCACGAGCGCCGGCCGGTACCTCACGACCTCGGTGGATCTCGCCGCGGTTTCCTGCAACGCGGCGCAGCAGCCCGTCCTCGAGTTCTTCCTCACCGACGACCAGGGCGGCGCCCACTCCGTCGGGGCCATCAACGGCTGTACCGCAGCCGGCTCCCGGTCCGTCACCGCCCCGGCCACCGGTGCGGCCGGGGCGGAGAACGTCCGTGTCGGCACCTACGTCTCGCCGGGCGCGGTCCTGCTCCCCGGGGCGACCGTCGGCATCGTCGCCCGCAACCTGACCGGTGGCGGCACGGCCGGCAACGACCACGCCTTCGACAACATCCAGGTGCTCGACGTCTCCCCGCAGTTGGACAAGTCGTTCAGCCCGGCGAGCGTCGTCGCCGGTGAGACGTCCACGCTGACCCTCACGATCACCAACACCGACGAGCTCGCGGCGAAGAACGGGTGGTCGTTCACGGACGCGCTGCCCGCCGGCCTGACGATCGCCGACGGCGACGCGTCGACCACCTGCCCGTCGGGTGTCGTCACCGCGCCCGAGGGCGGCTCGTCGATCGACGTCACCGGGAACCTCAGCCAAGGCATGATCTCCTGCGCCGTGACCGTCGAGGTCACGTCGCCCGTCGCCGGGACGTTCACGAACGGGCCCGACAACATCACGAGCGTGGGCCTCAACCCGCCGGCCGACGCCACGGTCGAGTTCGTGCCGCAGGCCCCCGCGATCACCGTTGTGAAGTCCGCGTCCCCCGCAGCGGCGGAGTACGCCGTCGGCGACGAGATCACCTACTCGTTCCTCGTCACCAACACCGGCAACGTCCCGCTCACCGACGTCCAGGTCGACGAAGGCGCGTTCACCGGGACCGGTGACCTCTCCGACGTCGTCTGCCCGCCGGGTGCCGCGTCGCTCGCACCTGCGGCGGCCGTGACCTGCGAAGCCACGTACACGATGACGCAGGCCGACATCGACGCCGGTACCGTCTCCAACTCGGCCACCGCGACCGGGACGCCGCCGCAGGGTCAGCCGCCGGTCTCACCGCCGTCCGAGGTCACCATCCCGGGCGTGGCCCAGGCCCCGGCGCTCACCGTCGTGAAGTCGGCGACGCCGACGACGGTCGCGGGCGCCGGCGAGGACGTCACCTACTCGTTCCTCGTCACCAACACCGGCAACGTCACCCTGACCGACGTCTCGATCATCGAGGGCGAGTTCTCCGGCACCGGCGAGCTCTCCGACGTGGTGTGCCCGGCCGCAGCGGGCTCGCTCGCCCCGGCGGCGACCGTCACCTGCGAAGCGACCTACACGGTCACGCAGGCCGACGTCGACGCCGGCTCGGTGACCAACTCGGCGACCGCGACCGGCACCCCGCCGTCGGGCGGCACTCCCCCGGTCTCACCGCCGTCGGAGACCACGGTCGAGTTCCCCGCCGCGCCCGCCATCACGGTGGCGAAGTCCGCGACGCCGACCACGGTCGCGAACGCCGGCGAGGACGTCACCTACTCGTTCCTGGTCACCAACACCGGCAACGTCACCCTCACCGACGTCCAGGTCGTCGAGGGCGACTTCACCGGCACCGGCGAGCTGTCCCAGGTCGTCTGCCCGCCCGCGGCAGGCTCGCTCGCACCCGCCGCAGCCGTCACTTGCGAGGCCACCTACACGGTGACCCAGGCCGACGTCGACGCGGGATCGGTCACGAACAGCGCGACCGCGACCGGCACCCCGCCGAACGGCGGCACTCCCCCGGTCTCGCCGCCGTCGGAGACCACCGTCGCGTTCCCGGCGACAGCCGCCATCACGGTCGTGAAGTCGGCCGATGCGGTGGCCCAGGACGGCCTCGCTGTCGGCCAGGTCGTCACCTACTCCTTCCTCCTCACCAACACCGGGAACGTCACGCTGACGAACCCGACGGTGGTGGAAGGGGAGTTCTCCGGCGCCGGCGAGCTGTCCGACGTCGTCTGCCCGCCCGAAGCCGCTGCGTTGGCACCGGGCGCGACGATCACCTGCGAGGCCACCTACACGGTCGTGCAAGCCGACGTCGATGCGGGGCTGATCACGAACTCGGCGACCGCGACGGCGACGCCGCCGAACAGCGTGAACGGTGTGCCGCCGGTCTCGCCGCCGTCCGAGGTCACGATCCCGTCGCCGCCCGTCCCCGGTCTCTCGGTGGTCAAGACGGCAGACGTCGAGCGGGCCACGACCGCAGGACAGGTCATCACCTACTCGTTCCAGGTGACGAACACCGGCAACGTCACGCTGCGTGACGTCGCGGTCCAGGAAGGTGACTTCACCGGCACGGGCACGCTCTCCGCGATCACCTGCCCGACCGGCACGGCGCTCCTCGCCCCCGGGCTCCAGCTCGTCTGCACCGCGACGTACACGGTCACCCAGGCTGACCTGAACGCGGGCTCGATCCGCAACACCGCATTCGGGACCGGCACGACGCCGGGCGGCGAATCGTTCACCTCCGACCCGTCCACGGCCACCGTGAGCACGCCTGGTCCGGTGCTCGCCTCGACCGGAACGACCGTCGCACCACTGGCGGTCGGAGCGGCGATCCTGCTGTTGCTCGGTACCGGGCTCGTCATCCGACGCCGCCTCGTCACCGGGCGCTGACCCGGACCTGACCGATCGGGCGGGTCGAGCCTTCGGGCTCGGCCCGCCCGTCGTACTTCCACCACCACTACCCTGTTGAGGCCATGAGATCCGCGACCACCACGACCCTGCTGCGCTGTGCGGCCTTCGGCGCCGTCGGTGCCGTCATCCTCGTCCTCGTCAGCCCGCTGACGTCGACCGCCGCGGTGCTCAACCCGGTGCTCTACGCCGCGATCGCCGCCGTCACGATGGTGATGCCGATGCTCGCCAGGCGCTGGACGGGCGTCCCCGGTGCGACGGTGCTCACCGCAGCCGTCACCGGGCTCCTCGCACTGCCCGTCACGGCCCTCGGCCCGGCGATCATCGTCGCGCTCGTCGTTCCGGCAGCCGCGATCGACCTGGTGCTCGCCCGCCGCCGTCACCCCGCCCGCGTGACGACCTGGATTGCGGCCGCGGCCGGCGGCGTCGCGATCTGGGCGCTGTCCTTCGCGGTGATCTCGCCCGACCTCGTCTCGCCGGTGCTCGTCATCGTGCTGCTCGCGGTCCGCGTCGTGAGCTACGTCCTCGCCATGGAGCTGGCCGGTCTCGTCGCCGGGCGCCTCCGCCGATCCGGCGTGCGATCAGGGCGTCGCCGGGACGCCCGCCGAGGATCCTCCGACGCCTGATCCGCGTCAGCCTTCGACAGCCGCGTTCCACCGGGGACGGTCGGGGTCGGCGTCCCACTCCTCCAGCACCGCTGCTCCGGAGGCGACCGGGAAGGTCGTGATCAGGCGCTCGTCGATGCCGTACACGAGCGCGACGGCGTCGGTGTCCGTCGGGTCGCCGAGCGCCAGACGCATCCGACCGGACGGGCCCTCGGCCGTCCGTACCGGTCGTGCGAGCAGGTCCTGCGCGGCCGCCGTCACCCGCGACAGCAGGGACGACGCACGAGCCCACGGGACGAACTCGTCGTCGGGGAGCCCGAACGCGCGCGCGAGCCTCCCGTCCAGCCAGCGGTCACGCTTCAACCCGTACGGCGTCGGGACCGACGAGAGCAGATAGCCGTAGACGTGGAGGAGCCCGGCGTTCCCGACGGGCCAGGCCGCGGCGAGGCCGGCGCGCGCATGGAGTGCCTCGAACAGCACACGAGGGATCACGGGCCCGCCCGTGTGCTCGTCGATGACGGTCGACGCACCCCACGAGGCGAACCGGCCGGCCGCTGTGTCGTCGTCGATCGCCGCACCCAACCAGGAATGCTCCTCGAGCACGGTCGAGGGTTCGGTCTCTGCTCGTCGCGCGAGCTCCGTCATCATCACAGCACCACAGCATAGGCGGCTCGTGCGTCGGTGAATTCACCCGCCGTTCACCCGCCATGGTGATTGCGTCCACACTCGCCGTCCATGATGGACGCAGCGTCCGCAGGAGCGGCCGTGTGAACGACACGCTCAGAAGGAGCGCCTGTGGCCCCCACCATCCTCTTCGATTTCGACGGCACCCTCGCCCTCGGCGACGGGCCGATCACGGCCTTCGCCCGCGCCATCGCCGAGCGCACCGGCGATTCCGAGTTCGCGATGCGCGCCGAGGCTGCCCTCGCCGCGTTCGCGACCGGCGAGACCGATGCCCGCGACGGGTACGACGCCGTGACCCGGATCGCCCGCGAAGCCGGCGTCGGTGCCGACGTCATCGGCGCGTCCTACGACGACTCCCGCGCGCTGCTCGGCTCGAGTGAAGCGGCGGTCGACTCCCCCGAGGGCCTGCCCGCGTTCCTCGAGACGCTGGGCACCCACGCCCGACTCATCCTGGCCACGAACGCCCCCGGTGACGGCATCACGGCGCTCCTCCAGACCTGGGGCGTCGCCGAGGCGTTCGACGCCGTGCACTTCACCGTCGGGAAGCCGGCCGGCCTCGTCCCGCTCATCCGCGACGCACTCGCCGCCGGCCCCGTCCTCGCCGTCGGCGACATCGTCGAGAACGACCTCGCTCCCGCCGCCGAGCTGGGCGCCGACACCGCCCTCGTCGGCGCGACCTTCGAGCGCTCGACGGCCACCGCCACGATGCGTGGGCGCTCGCTCGCCGATCTGTACGACCAGATCATCGCCTGGGCCGCAGCAGCATCGCGCCTCCCCGACGCCTCCCCGACCTCCACTCCCGCTCCGTCCGCCTCCTGATCACCCTCCACCCTCGAAAGGCATCCCGAACATGCGCAAGACCCTGCTCCTCACCGGCGTCGCGGCCGTCGCCGCCCTCGCCCTCGCCGGCTGCAGCCCCGCCGCCTCGTCCCCGTCGGCCACGGGCACGGCGTCCTGGCCCGACTCCATCACCATCTCGCTCGTGCCGTCAGTGGAGGGCGAGGACCTCGCCGAAGCGCTCGACCCGCTCACCAGCTACCTCTCGGAGAACCTCGGCATCGAGGTCAACGGCGTCGTCGCGACGGACTACGCCGCGACCGTCGAGGCCCTCGGCAGCGACCAGGCGCAGGTCATCATCACCGACGCCGGCTCGCTCTACAACGCGACCGAGCGCTACGACGCGAACCTCGTCCTGCGCGACGTCCGCTTCGGCGCGACCTCGTACGCGTCGGTCGCCTACACGAACAACCCCGACAAGTACTGCGCCGAGGCGCCGGTCATGGTCACCTACGCGGCGAGCGACACCCCGCTCTCCTACTGCAACGGCATCGAGCCCGGCGCAGACGCTGCGACCGGCTCCGGGCCGGCCGCGCTGAAGGCCCTCGACAAGATCTCGAAGGGCACCAAGGTCGCCCTGCAGGCCGCGACCTCGCCCGCCGGATACCAGTACCCCGTGGTCGCCATGCGTGACGCCGGCATCGACACCGACGCCGACATCACCCAGGTCCCGGTCGAGGGCAACAACAACGCGGTCCTCTCCGTCTACAACGGCGACGCCGAGGTCTCGTTCGGCTACTGGGACGCGCGCACGACCGTCCTCAAGGAGGCGCCCGACGTCGCCGACAAGGTCGTCGCCTTCGCCTACACCGAGATGATCCCCAACGGCGGCGTCGCCGTCTCGAAGTCGCTCCCGGCCGACCTCACCAAGCAGCTCACGAAGCTCATGGCGGGCTACGCGGACTCCTCCGATGCGGCGAAGAAGGTCATGTTCGACCTCGTCGGCCTCTCCGGCTGGACCGACAAGACCGCACCGGACGAGATCACCCGCTACGGCGAGATCCTCGACCAGTTCTCGAACTGACCCGCTCCAACCGATCGACCCTCTCCAGGAATCCGGTGCATGAACACTGATCAGCATCGCGCGGAGGCCCGAGCCCAGCTCGCGGCCTCCGCGTCGTGGTCCATCCGTCTCGACGACGTCTCGGTCACCTACCCGAACGGCACGAAGGCGCTCCGCAACGTCTCACTCGACATCGCCGCCGGGGAGATGGTCTCCGTCGTGGGGCTCTCCGGCTCCGGCAAGTCGACGCTCATCCGCACGATCAACGGCCTCGTGTCGGCGACGAGCGGGACCGTCGCCGTCGGGCCGCACACCGTCACCGGTCTGCGCGGCAGGCAGCTCCGTCGGCTGCGCGGGCACGTCGGCATGATCTTCCAGGGCTTCAACCTGGCCGACCGGACGAGCGTGTACCGCAACGTGCTCGTCGGCCGGTTCGCCAGCACCCCGACGTACCGGAACGTCCTCGGCCTGACGACCGCCGCCGACCGGGAGCTCGCCCTGCGCTCGCTCCAGTCGGTCGGCATGCTCGACAAGGTCTGGACCCGCGCGGCGCAGCTCTCCGGCGGGCAGAAGCAGCGGGTCGCGATCGCCCGCGCCCTCACGCAACAGCCGAGCGTCATGCTCGCCGACGAGCCCGTCGCGAGCCTCGACCCGCCGACCGCGCACACGGTGATGAACGACCTGCGCCGGGTGAACACCGAGACGGGTCTCACGGTGCTCGTGAACATCCACCTCATGGACCTCGCTCGCACCTACACGACCCGCATGATCGGGCTCCGCGACGGCGAACTCGTCTACGACGGCTCCGCAGCCGACGCGACCGAGGCGGACTTCGAGCGCATCTACGGTCGCCCCATCCAGCCCGACGATCGGCTCGACCGATGACGGCGACCGGGACCGACATGAAGCCGCCGTCCGGGACCGACTGGCGGCTGCCGCCCAGGCCGAGCACCCGGCTGCGGACCGCGCTCATCATCGGGGCCGTGGCCGCCTTCACGATCGCCACCTGCCTCCCGGCGATCGGCGGCGTGCAGCTCGACTTCGGCGCGCTCATCTCCCACTGGGACAACGGATCCGGTCTGCTCCTCCAGCTCTTCCAACCCGACTTCGCCTTCCTGCCACGGACGGTGCAACCGATGCTCGAGACGCTGCAGATGGCGCTCGTGGGTGCGGTGGCCGCTGCGTTGCTGTCCGTCCCACTGACGCTGTGGGCGGCGGCCCCGACGAACCCGAACGGCCTGTCGCGTCGCATCCTGCGCGCGATCGTCAACGTCATCCGAGCGGTGCCCGACCTCGTCTACGCGACCATCCTCGTCGCCATGGTCGGCGTCGGCGCGCTGCCCGGCCTCCTGACGCTCTTCCTCTTCGACCTCGGCATCATCGTCAAACTCGTCTCCGAGGCGATCGACTCCGCCGACCACCCGTACATCGAGGCCGGCAAGGCCGCCGGTGGGACGCAGACGCAGATCAACCGCGTCACCGTCCTCCCGCAGGTCTGGCCGCTGTTCGCGAACCAGTGGCTGTACACCCTCGAGCTCAACGTCCGCATCTCCGCCATCCTCGGCATCGTCGGCGCCGGCGGCATCGGTCGGCTGCTCGACGAACGGCGGGCGTTCTACGCCTACGACGACGTCTCGGTGATCGTCCTCGAGATCCTCGTCGTCGTCGTGCTCATCGAGGTCGCATCCAACCTGCTGCGGAGGCGACTCGTATGACCGCGAACGATCCGAACACGTTGCTCCCCCGCCGTCCCTCGCGACTCGTCCCGACCCTCGCGGCCGTCGCCGTCGGGATCGTCGTCATCGCGGCGACCGCCGGACTGCCGATCGACTGGCGCGACCTCGGCACCGTCCCGGCGCAGCTCGTGCACTTCGGCGGGCTCATGTTCGAGAGCCCGAACTGGGAGAAGCTGCCGCGGGCGCTCACCGAGATGTGGCGGTCGATCTCGATGGCCTGGATCGGCGCGATCCTCTGCGTCCTCGTCTCGATCCCGCTCGGCATGCTCGCCGCAGGGTCGGTCGGTCCGGTCTGGCTGCGGCTGCCGTTGCGTGGGGTGTTCGCCGTCATCCGCGCGGTCCCGGAGGTGATCATCGCCCTCATCCTGCTCACGATCACCGGGCTCACCCCGTTCACGGGCGCGCTGGCCCTCGGGATCGCCGGCATCGGCACCCAGGGGAAGTGGGTCTACGAGACGATCGAGTCCGTGCAGGAGGGCGCCTCGGAGGCCGTCCGCGCGGCCGGTGGCGGTACCGCCGAGGTGACGCGCTGGGCGCTCTGGCCCGCCGCCGCCCCGGCACTGCTGTCGCTCGCGCTCTACCGGTTCGAGATCAACATCCGCACCTCGGCGGTCCTCGGGCTCGTCGGCGCGGGCGGGATCGGCAGCATGCTGGCGAACTACACCAACTATCGACAGTGGGATACAGTCGGGATGCTGCTGATCGTGGTGGTCGTCGTGACCATGACGATGGACGCGATCTCGGGTGCCATCCGACGCCGGATCACCCGGGGCCCCGGCATCGCCCGCACCACCCGTACCGCCCTTCCCGCCCGCACGACGAGGAGCCGCAATGTGGACAGGGTCCGCTGACGCCCCGCCGACGGCCAGGATCGCGATGCTCGCGCCGTCGCTCCAGCCGAGCGAACGCCGGGTGGCCGAGACGGTGGCCGAGGACATCGAGGCGAGCATCGAGCGCACCGCCCAGGAGGTCGCCGACCTCGCCGGCGTCGGCCGCGCCACCGTCATCCGCACCGCGCAGTCGCTCGGGTACGAGGGCTACCCGCAGCTGCGGGTCGCCCTCACCCGCGAGGTCGCGCTCGGGACACCGACCGCCCGCGACGATGGCGACGACACGATGCTCGGCACCCTCCGCGGGGCCGTCGACCACTTCGCCGGTCGCCTCGGCCAGACGACGTCGGCGATGACGGAGGAGACGCTCGAACGGTTCGTCGGCGTGCTCGACGAGGCGCCGAGGCTGCTCATCGCGGCGAACGGCCTCTCCTCACCGCTCGGTTCCGATCTGGCGATGCGGCTCATCTCGGCCGGCCGGCCGGCGGAGTACCTGCCCGACACGCTCGGGCAGCAGATCGCCGCCACCCACCTCGGCCCGGGCGCGGCGTGTCTGGTCCTGTCGGGCTCGGGCGCGAACCGCGCTTCCGTCGACGTGGCCGCGGCAGCTCGGGCGAGTGGCGCGACCGTCCTCGCGATCACCTCCTTCCCGCGCTCGGCCGTCGCCGAACTCGCCGATGTCGCGCTCGTCGTCGCTCCCATCGACGCGACCTTCAGGGACGAACTCGTGCACACCTCCCGGGCGGCCATCATGCTCGTGACGGAATCCGTGGTCGGGCTGCTCGTGGGCCGACGGGGCGATCGTGCGCAGCGCGCACAGTCGGCGACGCTCGCCGTCATCAGCGGCTCGCTGTCGGACGACGCCTCGGACTGACCAGGCTCGGGCTGTTCCGATCGGCGCCGGACCGGGCCGGTGCCGGGATCCGCGAGAATGTTCCCCATGCCCCGTCACCGACTGCGTCGTCACCTGCTCACCGCCGTGATCGCGGCCACCGGTTCCCTGCTCGTCCTCACCGGCTGCGCGGGCCCAGCCACGACACCCACCGCGGACACCGACGCGACGCTCCGCGTGGGTCTCGTCCTCGAGCCGTCGGACCTGAACATCCGCACGACCTCCGGCGTCGCACTCGAGCAGGTCCTCATCGACAACGTCTACCAGGGGCTGGTCTCGCGCACACCGGACAACGAGATCGTCGACACCCTCGCCGAACGCCACGAGGTCAGCACCGACGGACTCACCTACACCTTCGTCCTCCGCGACGGCGTGACCTTCCACGACGGCGCTCCACTGACCGCCGCCGATGTGGTCGACTCGCTCACGCAGGTGCAGCAGAACGCGGCGTTCGTCGACCACCTCGACCTGGAACAGCTCCAGAGCGTGACGGCGGTCGACGACCGCACCGTCCGCCTGCAGCTCAGCTCCCCCGACTCCGACCTGCTGTGGGCGCTGACGGGTCGTGCGGGGCTCGTCCTCCAGGCCGGGGCCGACAACGACCTGTCGACGACGGCGAACGGCACCGGCCCGTTCACGCTCACGTCGTGGAAGCAGGGCGACAGCATCACCGTCGAACGGAACGACGACTACTGGGGTGACGCTCCGAAGGTGAAGGAGGTCGTCTTCAGCTACATCCCCGATGCGTCCTCGGCCGTCAACGCGACCCTCGCCGGCGAGGTCGACGTGCAGATCGGTCTCGATGCGAACCTGCGGGACCAGGTCGCTCGTACCGACGGCCTGACGATCGTCGAGGGGAAGACGACCGACAAGTACACCCTCGCCTTCAACAACCAGCGCGCACCGCTCGACGACCCCCTCGTCCGGCAGGCGCTCCGCACGGCCATCGACCACGCTGCCATCGTCGAGGCGGTCGGCGGCGCCGCGGCCCTGCAGTACGGACCGATCCCGGAGCTCGACCCCGGCTACGAGGACCTCAGTGACGTCGTGAGCTACGACCCGGAAGCGGCGAAGGCGCTCCTCGCCCAGGCCGGCCAGGAGGACCTCGCACTCACGCTCACCGTCCCGAACCATTACGGCACCGCCGCCGCCAACGTCCTGGTCTCGCAGTTCAAGGCCATCGGCGTCACCCTCACGGTCGACAGCGTCGAGTTCCCCACGTGGTTGAACGACGTCTACACGAATCACGACTACGACCTCAGTCTCGTGAACCACGTCGAGGCACGCGACATCCGGCACTGGGCGGACCCGGACTACTACTTCGGCTACGACAACCCGCAGGTGCAGTCCCTGGTCGCCGAGGCCAGCGCTGCGACCGACCCCGAGGTCGCCGACGAACGACTCCGCGAAGCCGCAGCGCTGGTCTCGAAGGACCACGCCGCTGACTGGCTCTACACCGGGATCACCCTCACCGTCGTGCGCGAAGGCGTGACCGGTTTCCCCACCGACTTCGTGAGCGAGCACCTCGACCTCCGGGACGTCGCCGTCACCGACTGATCGGCGGCGGGGTGCTAGTCGCGCTCGGCGGCGCGCGTGGCGGAGGACACCAGGTCGTCCTTCGGCAGCGCCGTGCCGTCCGTGAGGGCCTGCGTCCACGCCTCCGTCGTCGCGACCGCGGCGAAGTTTGAGTCGAGCAGCGCCATGAGGGTCGTGTGCACCGTCTTCGCGTCGACGGACCCGGCCGCGTTCTCGAGGTTGATCGCACCGGTCGCGTCGGAGAGCACCTCCACCTGGATACCGAGTTCCTCGGCGCCCGCCGCGGACGCGATGACGCAGTTGTTCGTCATGTACCCGACGAGCGTGACGGTGTCCACGCCCTGCTCGCGCAGCCACCCCTCGAGCTCGGTCCCGGCGAAGACCGAACCGTACTGCTTCACGACGCCCTTCCAGGACGGCTGCACCCGGCGGGCGACCTCGGGATGCAGCTCGAAGGCGCTCGTTTCCGGGTCGAAGACCGGTGCACCGCTGCCCGATGAGTGCTGGACGACGGCGACCGGGATGCCTGCTGCCGTCGCCGCATCGATGGCGGTCGCGATCCGCAGGATCGACTCCTCGCGCGGCGGGTACTGGATCGCGAGCGGACCGGCGAAGTACTCCTGCTGGACGTCGATCAGGATCAGGGCGCGACGGGTCGTGGTCACAGGGGAACTCCTCGGTTCGGTGATGGCATCGGCACGACGCCGGTTCCATCCTCCCTCGGAAGCGATCGACGCGCGCCACCGATAGTCTCGGCGCATGGGGATCAGGGGTGCGGGGATGCGGTCGGTCGGGATCAGTGCGGGACTCGCCGTGATGGTGGTGCTGTCAGTGTCGGCGTGCGCGTCGTCCGCGACACCGAACGCGTCGCCGACCTCCAACGCACCGAGCGCCCCGGCGTCGGCCGATCTTCTCGCGTGCAGCGACCTCGCGTCACTCGACACGGTCGCCGGTGTCCTCGCCGCTGAACCGGCGGACGTCGTCGAGGCCGTGCAACCGTCCGACGCCGTGGATCTGGCCGTCCTGACGGCGGCCGGTGGCCTCGCTTGCTCCTGGCGGGTGGGCGCCGGACAGCAGATGATCGGCGACGGAGCGGGCGACTGGGCCTACCTCTCGATCGAGATCCTGCCGGGCGCTGCCGACGATTGGGCCCCGCCCTACGCCGGCGACACACCGTCCGAGGACACGAGGACGATCGCCGGTGTCGAGGCGACCACCTCGTCGGGCGAGACCGGATGGCGCGTGTCGGCGCCCGTCAGCTCGGCCTGGGTCGAGCTGTCGATCACCGCCTCCGGGCTGACCTCCACCGGCAGCCGATTCCAGGGCACGCCGGCGGGCGAGGTCCTCGACAACCTCGCCACGGCGGCGGAGACCACCTTCTCGACGGTGGAGCCCGCCTCCGAGGCTCAGCTCGCCTGGCCCGCGCTCGCGCCACGCGAAGGCGACGCGACCTGCGACGGCGGGCTGGACGAGGCCGGGCTCGTTTCCGCACTGCAATACGGCGAGGCCACCACCACCTACACCGTCATCGACCCACGGGCCCAGCCGATCGGCGACCTGGAGGATGCGGCGAGCGCCCGCGTCGGTGCGTTCAGCTGCGAACTCTTCGCAGAGGGCTTCGGGTACACCGACATCCTGGTCGTGCGCGACGGCGCGACGATCATCGACGAGCTGGCAGCCCAGCCCGACATGGCGGCGGCGCTCGAGCCGGTCACCCTCGAGGGCGCGGTCGACGGCGAGTCGGCGTTCGTCGCGCGCCGCATGGACGGCCCGCGGTCGCCGCTCTACCTCACCGTCGGAGAGACGTTCTACGCCGTCAGCTCCGGCGACGGCGCGCAGACGGTCGCTGAGGCGATCATCGCCCAGACCCGGTAGGCCGGCGGCGCGATTACTCGGTGTCGAATCCGCAGGTCTGGATGGTCCAGGCGATGAATGCCTGATAGTTCGGGTCGGTCGCGGCACTCTGCACGGCCTGGGACTCGGTGAACCTCGGGTCGAGCCCGACGTCGGAGACGAGGCTGTCGGCCGGGAACTCGGCGAGGATCGCGGCGGTCTCCTCAGCGGAGGTCGCGAAGACTTCGGCACCGGCTGCGACCTCGGCGCTCACACCGTCCAGGGGCAGGAGGTCGCGGATGGTCGTGACCTGCGCCTGCACGGCCTCGAGGTCCTCGCCGACGGTGCCCGACTTCGCGGTCGCCGCCGCCCGGTTGGCCGCGCAGAACGCCGTGTAGTCGGCGGGCCCATCCGCAACGTCGGCGGTCGCAGTAACGGTGGGGGTCGACGACGGCGTCGCGGAGTCGCGATCCTCGCTGGACGGTGCAGAGCATCCCGCGAGGAGGCCGGCGACGAGGAGGGCGGAGCCCCAGACGAGGGCGAGTCGGCTGCGGTGCGGTGCGGTCATGAACGAGGTCCCCTCAGGCGGTCTGCGAGTCGGCGCCATCCATGTTGCCGTACCCGCGCACGGTCCGGAAGGTCCGCGGCGCGCTCCAGAGCGTGATCTCGTATCGTTGATCGACGTGAGCACCTCCCTTCCCACGACGTTCCCGCAGTCCACCGACCGACTCATCCTCCGCCTGCACGAACCGTCGGACGTCTCCTGGTTGCTCACGGTCTACTCGCGCCCAGACGTCGCCACCTACCTCCTCGACGAGCCGTGGACGGAGGAGGTCGCACGGACGAAGAGTGCCGAGCGGCTTCAGCGCACCGGCCTGGACAGCCCGGCGCGTGCGCTCGCACTCATCGTCGAGCACGAAGGTGCGCCGGTGGGCGAGGTCCTGCTCTGGTACACCGACCATGAGCGGGGCGTCGCCGAGATCGGCTGGGTCCTCGACCCGGCGCACGGCGGAAAGGGGTTCGCGAGCGAGGCCGTCGGTGCTGCACTCGACCTTGCGTTCAGCACCCCGGGAATGCACCGGGTCGCTGCACAGCTGGACGGGCGGAACACGGCGTCGGCGCGACTCGCGGAGCGGGTCGGCATGCGGCACGAGGCCCACCTCCGGCAGAACTGGTGGAGCAAGGGCGAATGGACCGACACGGTGATCTTCGGCCTGTTGGCGAGCGACCGCGGCTGAGGCCGATGGCCCGACTGCTCAGCGGCGATCCGGGTCGGTGATCAACAGCGGGTCGTCGGCCGCCAGACGCTCCAGCACCTCGTCCGTCGTCGACCGCTTCGCCTCCTCGACGTCCGCGTCGGTCAGCGCGACGGCCTGCCAGAAGGCGACCCGCCCGTTCGGGGTCTCGATCGGGGCGACCACCGGGTCGGCGGTGACCGCAAGGGTCGTGAGGGCGCCGTCGGGATCATCGGTCACGCCGTTGGCGAGCCGGATCCGGTCCCCCAGCCACAGCTCCTGCGGCCCACTCCGCACGTACTGCGCGAGGACGATCAGCGCGCGGTACGGCCACTGGGGCGGCGTCTCGTCCGATGGCGACCGGCGCACGCGCATCGTGAGCTCGTACCCGAAGCCGCTCGTCGTCGGATCGTCGGAATCCTTGCCCCACAGCTCGGTGAGCCCGTAGGTGACGTAGAACCAGTGGTCCGGTCCCGGTAGTGCCGAACACCCCTGCAGAGCGGACCCGAAGTGCAGCCCCGGCGAGTAGGCGACGTGGAATTCGCGGGCACCCGGATAGTGCTTCGACACGGCCTGCGTGACGGCGTCCCATCCCCGCTCGTCGAGGTCATCGGGTCCGTCGGGTCCGTCGGGTCCGTCGGGTCCGTCGGGTCCGCCTACCGCAGGCTCGGTCGCGGCGGGCGGCGTCGGTGGCTGCTGGGAGTTGCGTCGGAAGAAGCCCATGCGACGAGTGTAGGCATCGGTCGCTCGGACGCGCCCACGGAGGCGGACGCGTCCGCCGACTGGCCCGTCGGATGAGGCGGATCACGGGTGCCGCTCCTCTGTCGCGACGGCGATACAGTGAACTGGTCCGACACCGGGCGGGACACCTGGGAGGCCCGATGCCACGCTGGATCGAAGGCACGGAGCGCCACCCCCGGCTCGGCCTGCTGAGCCGGAGCCAGGGGCCGCTGGCACTGGGGGTGGGGATCGTCACGGCGATCGTCGGCACCACCAGTCCGGCCGTCCTCCGTGTCACCGAGCTCCAGCTGGCTTGGGCCGTGATGGGACTCGCGCTCGTCGCGACACTCGTGCTTCCGTGGGAACGGATCGCGCGCCCCTGGGCGCTCACCCTCGTCAGCGCCGACCTCGCCGTCGTGGGATTCGTGAACCATGCGGTGTCCCCCGTCCTCGGCGCCTCGATCGTGCTGCTCGCCTTCCCCGTGCTCTGGCTGTCCTACAGCTTCGGACGCCTCGGCGTCGTCCTGGCTCTCGTGGGGAGCGTGCTCGTCATCTGGCTGCCCAGCCTGCTGTATGGCGAGGGTCCCGAGAGCGCGCAGGACCAGAGTGAGCTCGTCGCGCTCACCCTGCTGCTGGTGCTGGTCATCCTCGCCGTCGGCCTGCAGTCGCAACGGTTCGAACGCGCCCAGGCGAGGGTGAGGGCCGAAGGCGAGGCGAAGGTCGAAGCCCTGGAGGGGCAGAACCGGCTGGCCCTGATGCTCCGCACCGTCGCCGACGAGGTGAACGTCGGACTGGTCTTCTTCGACGAACACGGAGACCAGATCCTCAACAACCGACTCGCCGTGGAACTCGCGACGCTGGCCGGCTACGACGCGTCGACCGGGGGCGCCCGCTTCATCTGGGCGGCGGACGGCGTCACCCCGCTGGCGACGGAGGACCAACCGGTCGTGCGGGTCCTCGACGGACAGGACGTCCGCGACTTCTTCTACTGGGTGGGGCCTCCCGGCAAGCAACGAGCCCTCGTCGCGAACGGCCGACCGGTCAGTGGCGCGGACGGCGAACCGAACGGAGCGCTCCTCGTCGGACAGGACGTGACCGAGCTCACCGAAGCCGTCCGGATGCGCACCGAGTCGCTCACGAGCCTCAGCCACGAACTCCGGACACCACTCACGAGCATCCTCGGGTATCTCGACATGCTCGACGACGACACGGACATCGCACCCCGGGTGCAGGCTCAGCTCGCCGTCATCCGCCGGAGCGCCGATCATCTCGGGCGTCTTGCTGAACAGTTCCTCGCAGCGAGCGCACCCCACCTGGAGATCACCGACGAACCCGTCGACCTCAGCGCCATCGTCCTGGAGGCGGCCGACGAGCGACGACGACTCGGCCTACCCGACGGCGTGGAGCTGCGCACGGCTGCCGTGCCGACCCTGCAGCTCGTCGGCGATCGAGCACGCCTCCGGGAGTTGCTCTCGATCATGCTCGACAACGCGGTGACCTACACCCGCGTCGGCGAGATCCTCCTGAGCGTGCGCTCGGACGGCGTGGATGCGATCATCCGCGTCACCGACACGGGGATCGGCATCCCGACGGACGAACTCGCCCGGGTCTTCGAACGGTTCCACCGGGCCGGGAACGTGCGCGAGGAGACGATCCGCGGATCGGGCCTCGGACTCACCATCGCCAGATCCATCGCGCAGGCGCACCGCGGCACGATCGAGGCGTTCGCCACCGGTGATCCTGGGACGACCTTCATCGTCCGTCTACCGCTGGCCCGTCGGAACCGCTCGGTCGATCGACGTCGCCGATGAGGCGCCTCGGTCGCTGAGGCACCCGGGCCGAGCGATACTCACCACCAGAAGGGTGCTTGCGTCACATAGGGGGATTCGAGCCTGGCGACCTCCTCGTCCGTCAGCTGCACGTCCAGCGCGGCGGCGGCATCCGTGAGGTGTGCCGGTTTGGTGGCACCGATGATGGGAGCTGCGACCGTCGGGTTCCGCAGGACCCAGGCCAGTGCGACCTGCGCCATGGGGATGCCCCGCTCGGCGGCGATCTCCTCGACGGCGTCGATGATCGGTCCGTCGGCGTCCGTGTCGAACGCCTTCGCCACCTCGTCGATGTTCGAGCGGTCCGTGGCTGCGCCGCGCGGCCGGGCGAGTCGTCCTTTGCCGTTCGGCGAGTACGGCGTGAGGCCGACTCCGGTGTCCGCGCACATCGGGATCATCTCCCGTTCCTCTTCGCGTTTCAGCAGGTTGTACTGGTTCTCCATCGCGACGAAGGGCGTCAGCCCGTTGACCGCTGCGGCCGTCTGCAGCTTCGCGAACTGCCAGGCGTACATGGAGGAGGCGCCGAGGTAGCGCACCTTCCCCGCGCGGACGATGTCGTCGAGCGCTCGCATCGTCTCCTCGACCGGGGTCTCCTCGTCGAAGCGGTGGACGTAATACACGTCGATGTGGTCGGTCCCGAGTCGTCGCAACGAGGCGTCGACCTGTTCGAGGATGGCCGTTCGGGAGAGTCCCGATCCCCCGGGCCCGTCATGCATCCTCCCCGAGACCTTCGTCGCGAGGACGATGTCCTCACGGCGACTGAACCGCTTGATCGCGCGTCCGACGTACTCCTCGCCGCTGCCCTGTTGATAGACGTTCGCGGTGTCCCAGAACGTGATCCCCAGCTCGACAGCCTGCCGGAAGAACGGCGCTGACGCCGCTTCGTCCAGGGTCCAACGGTGGAGTCCGCGGTTCGGATCGCCGTAGGTCATGCAGCCGAGTGCGAGGCGGCTGACGCGGAGGCCGGTCGCTCCGAGGCGGGTGTACTCCATGCTTGGTGCTCCTTGGGTCAGTGGTGGGGCGAGGGGTGTTCGGAGGTGGCCGCCCAGCTGGCGAGGAGTTTGAGTGACTCCTCGCTCGGTGAGCCGGGTTCGGCACTGTAGATCAGGAAGTTCAGGCCGGGCTGGTCCATCGGCTCCATCGCCTCGTAGATCATGCGGAGCTCGCCGACGACCGGATGACGGAACACCTTCTCGCCGGACGTGTGATGGCGGACGTTGTGCGCGCCCCAACGGACGCGGAACTCCTCGCTGCGCGTGGACAACTCACCCACCAGGTCCTGCAGTGCCCGATCGTGCGGGTTGCGCCCTGCCTCGGTGCGGAGGATCGCGACGTTGATGTCGGCCGAGGTCGACCAGCTCGGGTAGAACGCCTCCGCGAGGTCGCGGTGCAGGAACACGAACCGAGCCAGGTTCACCGGGCGCTCCGGGAGCGCGTAGAGGTCGGCGTACAGCGCGCGGAAGAGCGCGTTCTCCGCAAGGACGTCCATGCGGCCGTTCCGGACGAACGCCGGGCCTGCGGTGATGGAGTCGAGGGCGAGTTGCATACCGGGCCGCACGCCGGCCGGCGCAGACCGTCGGCGTGCCCGGATCGGCGATTCGTTCGCCGCCCGAGCGAGGTCCGTGAGGTGGGAGCGCTCCGCGTCGTCCAACCGCAGCGCGGAGCCGATCGCGTCGAGGACCGCCTCCGACACCCCCGAGAGGTTCCCGCGCTCGAGACGCGAGTAGTACTCGACGCTCACTCCGGCGAGCATCGCGACCTCGGTGCGGCGCAGCCCCGGGACGCGTCGGTTCTTCCGCCAGGCAGCTCCACCTGCTCGGGCGTGAGTCGGTCCCGACGGGTCGTCAGGAACTCGCGCACCTCGTCTCGATTGTCCATGCCGACAACGATATGACGCGGCCTCCGGCGCTGGGGTGTTCCCGCAGGACACCCATCCTCGACCTCGTGGAGGCCGTCCGGGCAGGCACGCAGCGTCTCCCGTGCTCGCGCCGCCCCGAGACGTGCCCTGGCGGAGTATCCCTGCTTCGTCGCCGGTGGTGTGTGATCGAGGGATGCAGATCGACCACGGGAACGCGGCAGCACACCGCGTGTCATCACCGGCCTCGGACGATGGCCTCGCCGGCCGTGCAGGCCGGAAGCCGCGACAACGCCTGACGCTGCTGCTGGCTGCACTCGGGTTCTTCCTGA
This sequence comes from Plantibacter sp. CFBP 8775, assembly GCF_014839505.1. Classification (NCBI taxonomy): domain Bacteria; kingdom Bacillati; phylum Actinomycetota; class Actinomycetes; order Micrococcales; family Microbacteriaceae; genus Plantibacter; species Plantibacter sp. CFBP 8775. The sequence continues at coordinate 573,780 of NZ_JACYNV010000002.1, forward strand.
TCACCCTCGACATCCTCATCGTCACCATCGCGCTCACCAGCATCGCGCGAGACCTCGGCGGAACGACGGCATCCCTGCAGTGGGTGATCGACGCCTACACCGTGCTGTTCGCGGCCCTCCTGCTCCTCGCCGGCAACCTCTCGGAGCGGTTTGGCGCGAAGCCGGCGTTCGGCGTCGGCGTCGCCGTCTTCCTCGTCACGTCGATCGCGTGCGCAGTGGCCCCGTCGATCGGTGTCCTCATCGCCGCTCGAGCCCTGCAGGGCGCCGGTGCGGCGTTGATGCTACCGGCGTCCATGGCGCTCATCCGTGAGGCGTTCCCCGGAGGTCGCGAGCGCGCTCGCGCCCTGGGTGTCTGGGCGGTCGGCGGCGCGGTCGCCACCGCACTCGGGCCGGTCCTCGGTGGCGCGTTGACGACGCTCGACTGGCGACTGGTGTTCGCGATCAACCTGCCCGTCTGCATCATGATGCTCCTGCTGCTCCGGACGGTCGCGTCGTCCCCTTCACGGCCCGAGCCGTTCGACTGGGCCGGACAGTTCGTCTGGCTCATCGCGTCGACGGCGCTGGTGTTCGGACTCATCGAGGGCGGGGCGGACGGGTTCGGCAGTCCCGTCGTGGTCGCAAGCCTCGGCGTCGCGCTGGTCGGCATCGTCGGCTTCCTCGTCATCCAGGCCAGGAGCGCGCACCCGATGATGCCGTTGGATCTGTTCCGATCAAGCGGTATGCGCATCGCCCTCGCCGTCGGATTCGCGTTCATGGTGAGCAACTTCGGGACGGTGTTCGTCCTGAGTCTGTTCCTGCAGCAGCAGCTCCGGCTGCCGCCGCTGCTCGCGGGCCTGGTGTTCCTCCCGTCGGCCCTCTTCGCCGTCGTCGGCAACATCGTCAGTGGCACCATCGCCAACCGGTTCGGGGTGCGCGTCCCGATCGTGTCGGGGTTGCTCCTCATGGTGGTCGGGCTCGTCGGCACCGTCGCCACCGCGCACTTGGGGTCGCCGATCTGGGTGGGTGTCTTCGCGTGCTTCACCGCCGCGGGAGGTTCCGTGGCGATGCCGCCGGTGACCTCCGTGGTCCTCGCGAGCGTCCCGGCATCGCGTGCCGGCACCGCGAGTGCGGTGTTCAACACCTTCCGCCAACTCGGCGGTGCGGTCGCCATCGCGGTCTTCGGGGCGCTCCTCACCGGCTCGAGGGGCTTCATCGCCGGGCTGCAACTCAGCCTCGTCATCGCCGCGGGGCTCATCCTCCTCACCGCGATCGCGAGCGTGTTCATCAGGCCGGCGGACGGGTCGTCATGACGCCGCAGTCGACCTGACGGGTTCAGTCAGTGTCGTCATCGATGCCCGGCGTGCGGCCGGGGTCGATGCCCAGCCGCTCCTCGGCCCGCTCCACGTCGGCGAACCGCTGCCCTTCGACGACGAGCAGCACCTTCTTGGGCACCGTCTTGAGCCAGATCCTGCCGCCGTTCGCCAGTTCCCAGTGAGGGTCTCCGCCCTGGGATCCGGCGGGCTGACCAAGGTGCGCACTCAGCGCCGACTGCAGCTCCTGAGCGGCACTCCGCAGCGCGCCGGGGTCGTCGCTCTTGTCGGAGACAGCGATCACGACTTGGGCGATCGCTTCATCTGCGACGAGCGAACGAACGGTCGGCAGGTTCACGGGATACCCGGAACGGTGCTGCACACCGCTCGACGTCTCCAGTTTGAGCTGCCACCCGAGACCCTCCGCGAGCGCCTTGAAGTCGTCGCGACCCAGCGGCCATGACACCAACTCGAAGGCTTTGCTGACGGCATCGATCTGTGCGTCCGTGGCTCTGGCGAGTGCACCCATCCGGTCATCCTACGGCTGTCGCCGCACCGGATTCGGCGGCGGCGGACGAGACGCCCCGAAAACCAGAACAGCCGCTGACCTGGGTGTTCCAGGGCAACGGCCGGGTGGTGCTGATGGAGCCGCCCAAGGGAATCGAACCCTTGACCTTCTCATTACGAGTGAGGGCGATGGGGTCCGTGGCGATCCGCGGTGGTCCTCTGATCAGGGAATTTCCACGCCACGGTTCGTTGAAGTTTGCCACACCGGTCCCGCGTTGCTGTCATCTGTACTTCGCGAATGAGAACGCCGTCGCCACCCTGCTCCCCTGCGCTCGTCGGGTGGAACATTGCCCCCTGCCGTCATCAATCCGGCTCCCGGGCGAAACCCACCCTCTGCGGTTTCGAGCAGCTCGGGTTTCGACAACGAGTTCTGCGCACCCGACACAAGCGGAATCTCGCCACATCGCCGGACCGACTGGCGGGTGGTCAGAAACGATCGTTTCCGGCGGCCGCCTGTTTCCCGACAATTTGGCTCGATGTTGACGGATAGTCAGCACAAACGGGTGGCCCAAGCAGATGCACTTGGGGGCCTGTCGAGTATGAGCCGGGCGACGCTCTACTGAAACTAGACCACCATCGCCAGTAGCACCCGGTTCCCTAACTTCTCGGGCAGCTCGACACGCGGAATCCGGAGACACCCGCGCGCAGTCCATTGACACCGCAACCAGCTCGTCCTCGGAGCGCCTATTCTTCGTCGGAATCGAATCCAAGGTCACGCCAACGTCGGAACGGGGGCCATTCCGGCTCATGAGGTGTGACAGCTCTCCAGGCTTGAATGACGCCCGCGGTCACAAGACTGATCTCATCCGCCAACCGATGGACGTCCTGAACCGTCATTGGTTGGTCTTCGAGACTTCGCCTCTGGCGATCCCGCGAGACCCAGAAGATTCGACCGACGTTCGAGTCCCCCCACAGTCGGGGCAGCGGCTTCTCGGCGTATCGAGCCTTGCTCCAGGTGCCGTGGATGACCCTGTTTCGTGCGTTGCGCAATTCGCTTGCCCGACCGAGATACCCGCGTAAGGCTTCATGAAAGTCAGCGGAGTACCGGTCCTTCTGAGGATCTGCTGTCTCATCGAGAAGGACGCGGCACATCTGGATGAGCCACTCAGTGCTCTGTCCGGCCACGAACACCCAGGTTTCGACATTGCCAGTCAGGTGTTCGGCTAGCTCGCTTAGCATTGCATCGAGAAGAGCACTGGCGTGAGCGACCCGCCCTATGGCCCCGTAGAGCTCATCGGGAAGTGTCGAGTTCCATACGATCGCATCCGGTTCCATGAAGGGAGGGTAGCGGGATCCATCGCCGCCATGCGCGCTGGTCACTCCTACTGTCGCCTACGTGCCCCCTCACCGCAGGCGACAGGCGCTCGAATGGGTGAGGAACGACAGTGTGCAGCCGCCACCGCCACCAGCAAGGTCCTCAGCAGCTCGCGATCGTCCGCGGCTGCGAAGACGGTCACCGATAGCGCTCTTGCACAGAAGGACAAGAGCAAAGAGCAAGAAACTAAGCCGGCCGTCTACGCTGCGGGTATGAGCACCGAAGAACGCTTCGACGAGATCTACGTCGGCGGAGTCCACCTGTCCGACGTCATCAAGGGCGATGTGCCTGACGTCCAGCAGCAGCTGATGAACGCGATCGCGAACGGCGAGGAGTGGGTGAACATCAGCGTCGGCCCCGACGTGCGGTACGTGGTGCGCATCACCCCGAGCACAGACATCGTCGTCCGCTACCGCGACATCTGAGGCCCGGTCGCAAAGGCAGTGACCGCGAACCCGACGCAACGTGGCTCAACCAGAGTTTACGAGCGAGCGCGGCCCCGTGTGACTAGCGCCGGCGACCAGAACCGACCTAATTCTTGGGAGAAGATACTCCGGAAGGGCCAGCCGGAGGCTTGCCGGAAGAAGGCGTGGGCGATCCAGCACCGCTACCTGTAACAGATCGAGGGCGCGCTCCCTCATTCGCACGATGCGGCCGGCTACCCTTCGAAACGGGATCTGAGCCTTGCTTGTCATTCTTGGGCATCGTTTGTTCCTCACTCCTCAGCGTCGTGCAGCCATTCAACTAGATAGGCGTCGGTAACAGCCACCCACACGCCCGCCCCACTCGGAACCGGGCCCTCGAATTCCCCCCGCTTACTCATGACATATTGCTTCTCTATGAAGATGTCTCGTGGCTCGGGGTAGGTACTGAAATACGAGTCGTTGCCGAACCGGCCGCCGACCCACGTCTCGTCATCCAGACGGACCCGCACCCAGGTCGCGTCCGTCGTCGTCGTGGCCAAGTCCCATGCGGTAGGAGTGCCCTCGTAGCGCGAGTCTGTCAGTCTCGCGCGCAAACTCCGAGCCGCCCTGTGAAGAGGTCTGAGTATCTTTCCGTCGCCGTAAATCACCCACGATGAGATCGCGGGTATGACAATTCCCATTGCGATGAACAGCCAGGCAGCACCTGCGACATCGCCAGGAGTGATGGTTGCCTCAGACTGCAGACGCTGCAGGACGGAAGGTCCGAGAATCGCCGTGTAGATGGAGTCAAAGATCACGCTGACGACGAACGCGAAAAAGAGACGACCGCCCACGGTTCGGTCAACGTCTCGGAACCCTCGAAACTGCGACCGAACGAGGATGAAGATGACACCAGGAACAATCAAAGCCAGGTAGGAGAGGATGCCGAAGCCGTCTGTAGGCAAGGTCATTAGCTGCCACCTTTTCTGTCGTTCATTCCGACAGGATAACGATCAACGCAGGGCCAGAACATGGCCAATGGCACCGCCGTAGAAGGCTGCAAGCTCGACGTCCGCGCAGTGCAGTTCAACGCCCTCGCGCTCATCGGCCTGTTGTCATCCGTCGCCCCGGACGGAACACGAATCGGTCAGATTCAGTGCCGCAGCGGAGAGAGCTGGCCGCACCTGACCGAAATCGAGGACTTCTTCAACCACGTCCACATTGACTTCGCCTACACCGGTCAACCACTCAACATCACCAGCTGAGCGGAGACACCAGACGACTGAACCTTGCTCGAGCTGCGGCTTTTCGGCGCCAGTGTCCGCTGCGGCAACCCACCGGGGGTGTTCCTGCTGATGACGTCGCCTCTGGTGTGCTCCATGCACGTGTTCCGCAACCGACCGCCGACAGTCCGATCAATCGGGTGACTCTTGGCGTTATAGACGGCGCGGTGGTTACGAAGGAGCAGCTCAAGTGCCAAATCGCGCCCGCCAACAGCTCCCCGTGCTCCCCGATCGGTAGGGACAGCAAGCGAGCACCTTCTCTGGATGCTCGAGCAGCTCCACGCAGGCCACGGCAGCCTGGCACTCCTGGTCGGTGAGCAATGCAGGGCGCAGGCGCATCAATGGTAGGGACGTCCCTGCTGGCCGTTTCTGCTGCCGACTGACATAGTCAAGATTGTGACCGTAGCCAAAAAAGTAGTCCTGTTCAATCACAAGGGCGGCGTCAGCAAGACCACGACGACTTTCAACCTGGGTTGGAAGCTTGCCGAACAAGGTAAGACCGTCGTGATGGTAGATGCTGACCCCCAGTGCAACTTGACGGGGATGGTCTTGGGGTACAAGCAGGCTTCTGAGCTGGAGGACTTCTACCGCCTGCAGGGTGCGTCTGCAGCCACCATCCGCTCAGGACTCATGCCGGCCTTCGAAGCACTCCCGAAGTCAATCGATCCCGTCGATCTGGTGCCGATTGAAGCCCGGCCTGGTCTACATCTGCTCGCAGGCGATCTGAGACTGTCGGAATACGAAAACACCCTGGGGATCGCGCAGGAACTGAGTAGCGCCATACAAGCGCTCAAAAACTTGCCCGGGAGCTTGAACTACCTGATCGACGTAACAGCCGAGACAGTGGATGCTGACGTGGTCCTGATTGATGTGAGCCCCGGGCTGGGGCCCGTGAATCAGAACTTGGTTTCGACTGCCGATTACGCCATTATTCCGTCTGCTCCCGACTTCTTCTCAGTAATCGCTGTTGACTCACTCTCTCGTGTCCTCCCCAAGTGGATCAACTGGGCGCGCGACGCTGCTTCCCTGCCAGTGCTGCAGGAGGCCTCATACCCCTTCCCGGCACCGAACCTTCGGATCCTAGGCACTATCATCCAGAAGTTCCGCCCCAGAGCGGGCCAGCCTGCTGCGTCCTTCCAGGCCTGGATAGACGAGCTGAACGAAGCAGTCGAGACCAAGCTCGTCCCCCCGCTGGAGAGGGAGGGGCTCCTGCTGCCGTGGGAGATGTACGAGCAGTTCGACGTCAGTCGGAACCTCTCGCTCGCGCAGATTGCGGAGTTCAACAGCCTCATCGCGAAGTCTCAGGAGTCGCTGACACCTATCTACGCGCTTTCAACAGAACAGCTCGGTGGAAAGGGCGCTGTTCGCGAGAACTGGGAGGATTCCAGGGACAGCTTCAATGAACAGTTTGAGGCACTCGCGACTCGGATAACGGGACTGATGCAGCTCGACGACAGCGCCGACAGTGCCGGCTAGCGAGCTGGCGGCCTTCGAGACGAACCTACAACGCGCGCTTGATCTGTCGGCAACCGCTGGATCGCTCCGCAACATGGTCACACCGGCAGTCGACTTGTCTGACCTCTACCGCGCTGCCTACATGCAGGGTGTCAGCGCATTCGACCACTTCATTCATGAGGAGGTTCGCGTCAGAATGCTGGAGTGGCACGGCCGTCCACAATCGACTTGGCCAGCCGGATTCGCGACCTTCAAAATTCCCATCTCGAGCACCCACCAGGCTGGCCGGTCCGTGCCTGACGCTGCCGTACGATTCGAAGCGGAGATCCGCTCCCAGCACGGCCATTTGTCCTTCCAACACCCCGACAAGGTCGCCGCGGCTTGCCGACTAGTGAGCAACACAGAGATCTGGCAAACGATCGCCACGGCTCTCGGAACCAAGAAGCAGGGCAAACTTTCGCCAAGTCAGGTGGCGAAAAAGGACTGGGGCCTGATCATCGACCGCCGGAATCTCATCGTTCATGAGGCGGATCTAGATCCGACGCCCCCGCGCAGTCGACGGTATCCAATCGATAAAGAAATGACTGACGAAGCTCTCCAGAAGATCGGCCTAGTGACCCGTCTCATCGCAGCTTCTCTTTGACATTCCCTCTCGTAGTGCTCGCGGCGGCGTTGATCCATCTCGCCGGTCTGTGGCCTCGGTGGCCTGGTAGCCGTGGTGACGTCTTCTACCTATTCCTCATCCTGGTGGAGGCTGCGGCCGCGATGCTCATCCTGGTGTTCGTTCTCCAGACGAGAAAACGGTCGGCTCAAGGGTTTCCCCGCCTGTGGACAACTCGCCTGACATCTAGCCGATAATATACCTTATTTCATTAGGCCTGTTGAGTTCGTCGCAGCTTAGGCATTCATGTCGATCACACTGACGTTGCGTCGACGTCATGGACACCTCGCTTGCGAACAATGGCTGGGTGCGCGTTGTGGAGCCACCTGGCGCCCTGAGAAGAACGTGATCGAGTGCTAGAGCGCTGCCCAGCAGTACATGTGTTCGCCGCGATCACGAGCGGTTTAAGCAAGGGTGCGCCACTCGTGGAGCATTGACAGCAGCTTAACAGCGTCACCGTTACCCCAAAATTCTGCGGTCACGTCCTGTTCTCCGCCGATGTCGTTTGTCGCTGCGCGAAAGAGCTCGCCGGCTGCCGAGATCCGTGCCGCACCGACAGCCGCCTCGGTTTCCTGGGTTGTCACATTTTGGGACACGTTCGTGGCGTAGGACGTCGCCACCTGGGCGAGCTCGGCGCAATCCTCTCCCGCAACGACGCTCGGGCTCGCGCACCCGGCCGCGAGAGCGAACACGAGGCCGCCAAGGCTGAGGGTGCCGAGGACGAGATGTGGGCGCGGACCGCCGCAACAGATCAGAGCTCGAGCGCGGTCAGGAGGTGCTCGAAACGAGAACACATGAGCGAACATAGTCAATCTGACCTTCGACCGCGGTCCGTAAATCAGGTTCGAGGCTGCCCAATAGGACGACGATCAAGTCGTCCCCACTCTGCCCCTCTGAAGTGAACGGCTTGACCACGAACGTGCCTCGATGAGATTGAGTTAGCATCAGCGCTTCACTATCATCCCGTGGGATTTGACTTCGAGTGAGACCCCAGAACCTTGTGCGGCGAACATAGAGGCCATACCGAGCTAGAAAAAGAAGAACGGCAATGACCTGCCCGACAGTTTCTCTCAGCGTTTCGCCAGACCACTCTGATTGAAATTCCTCTACATACAGACTCGCTAGATCATCGCCGACAGCCCACAGAACTCCCGCGCGAACATCCCATGCGCCATCGTTTGGTTTCATTTTTAGAATTAAAGAGTCAAACTCTTCTTCAATAGAGTACGACAGCCCAAAGCACGACTCCGCCCAGGAGCCTATCTGCTCTAGAGCATGCCAAACTGACGCATATGAGAATTCATTTTCCATTTTGATAGAAAGATTTTAGCCGCCCACGGAACAAATCGAAATGGGGATCTTTGGGAGTGCGGACCCTGAACTGCAGCCAAGTCCCAGGGGCATAAGAGTTGTTATTCGCACTCCACCCAGCGGCATATCTTGTTCCTTTCTTGTTGAAAATGCCAGGCCTTGCTCCGCCCGTACGAGTACTTCCGAACAGAGTACTCTTCGGTCCAAGGAATGGCACGCGAGCCATTGCGGGGCCAATAATCTTGTCCGTGACAACTCTCCGGACGGCGGAGTTCCCGAATGCCGTGCTGGCGCTGCGAACTGCCGTGCTGGCGCTGCCAACTACCTTGCTAGCAGCAGAGCTGACCTTAACCGCAGCTGAAGCGACTCTCGCCACCGTGAGAACAACGCGTGCCGCTGCCACGGCGACGTTGAGTCCAGGAACGAACATTAGCGCGATGGAAGCAACGTCCGCGACCAGCCACCAGTCGATCTCGAATTGTCCGTTTAGGTCGAATCGGTTGATCGGGTCTGTCGGATAGACGTAAGCGTTGTCGACGCCTCCCTCGACCGGGTCTACAGAGAGGAACCGTCCGAGCGCAGCAACGTACTGTCGGGCACCCATCTCGATCGTTGCAATCGAACCAAGTCGTTCTGACAGTTTCTGGTGTTTCCCGACCCATCCGTAGTCTGCCTCGCCTCCGATTGCCCCTGGTCCGACGTCATTTGAGACATTCGTGCCGATCGCTCGAGTGACCGGGTCGACTGTTTGCCCGAATGGGTCGTACCGGTACAGGTCGAGTACTTCGCCGTCACCGTTCGCGTTGACAAGGACGTCGCCGTGAATGTTTGGGTACAGCCAGTTCTGGGGACCACCCATCGGCTGCTGCACAATGACGTTCCCTGGAAGGCTTGTCGTAGTGAGCGTCAGGTTGTTCGCGCCGTCGAGAATGAGGTCAGGGGTATCTCCGGCTCCGGTGAAGGACAACCGTTGGATCCGGTCTGGCTCGTTGGGGAGACTGACCGTCCGCGCGACGATGCGGTCAAGCGCGTCTCTGAGGTAAGTCACCTTTCCGAACCCTGCGATTTCGGTTGACAGGTGGCGGCCTGCTGAGTCGTAGACGAGCGCTTGCGGTCCGAGAGTGGTCGTATTGCCCTGAGCGTCATAGGCGATTTCGCCAACACCGAGACCATCCGATACCGGGTCTGCTCCGGCGGCGGGAGAGCTGACAGTGCTTCCCATCAGTCTGTCGGCCCCGTCGTAGCAATAGGCGGTGACTGAAGTGGCTGTCGGGCGCACATCCGTCATGGTGGTCCGGTTGCCGTTGAGCCCCGCGCCCGCTGACGATCCGCCCGCGCATCCTGACGTGGTGCCGAAGCCATAGGAGAGTTGATGTCCGGGGATGGTCGCGTTGATGAGCCTGGCTGCGGTATCGAAACCGTAGGTTGAGATCTCCTTCGTCGAACCCGCCGTCATGGTGTTCTGAACAGTTCGCCCGGACTGAGATCTGACGACCTCGTCTGTGACGTTCGGTTGGTTCGGGAAGGACCAGCGCAAACTCGACGTGGCACCCAGCGCGTCCTGGCCAATGGCCAGCGAGGACCCGTTCCCGAATCCACTCGACGGGTAGTCGACCGCGATCAGCGCGCCTCGCAAGGAAACATCAGCAAGTGCGGCGTGTCCGTAAGTCACCTCGGCAGCCAAAAGCCCCTCGACTGTCACCGTCGTGGTGCGCCCTTCCTCGTCGTAGCCGAAGGTCGTCGAGGCTGCCGTTCCACCAGGTGGTGTCGTCGTCAATGCAGTGAGTTGACCGAGAATGTCGTACTGCGCAGTCGCGACAGTGCCCCAGACATCTACGTACTGGGTGACGTTCCCACTGAGATCTGTCGTGGTCGTCACACGACCACTCGCGTCCTGCGTCCAGGTCGTCAGAGGACTGGCAGTCGCGGAGCCGTCTGCGGTATATGCGGACGTTACGGTTCGTGCTGGGCTCGTCGCATTCGCGGGGTAGTCGAGAGTTGCGGTGCGGCCTCTGGCGTCGAATGTTGTGCAGGTCCAAGCAGTATCACCGGTGCGTTTGCTGCCGACGCCGCGCCCGAAGAGGTCGTACACGTACTGCGTCGTGAGCTTCGAGTTCGTGCTGTTGGTCGCTTCGGCTGTGCTCTTGAGGAAACCGTATTGGGGCGTCGATGCGGGTAGACCGCAAACACTCCCTCCGTGGGCCTGTTGGAGCGTCTCGGTGTTTCCGTAGTAAGCGGAAGTGCTGCCGCCAACAGCGGCTGTCATGCCCGCTGCAGTGGCCGCCGGCAGCCGTTGGCTCGTACGACGGAGGTAGCTGGTGGGAGCTTCGTGCTCGTAGGAGGTCGTGAGGTTCAAACCGCCCGGGTCTACGGTCGATGAATCGATGAGCCCCAGCCAGGGCGAGGAGCTCTGGAACTTGGTCGTCGTGGATGGCGCCGCAGCTCCGGGCACTGAGGCTGGAGCCTGATCGATGGTCGAGGTCGTGGTGAGGATTCCGTAGTCCGGCTTGAGTTGTGCGCCGGGGATGTGTGCGCGCGGTTCTCCTGGTGGTGTCCAGAAGAGCTCGAGGCTGGCCGGACCGGTGTCCTCGAAGTATTCGACGCGGATTCGAGCGGTCTGTCCCGCGATAACGTTGACGATTCCTTCTGCTGACCAACGCACCGCATGACTCGACCAGTCCTCAGTAACGAGGACGTCGTCGATATAGACCCGTGTTCCGTCGTCGGCGTAGGTCTGGAGCTTGTACTGGCCTGCCTTCGGGAAGGTGACGGTGCCGGTGAGGCGCATGGAGACACCATCGACGGCGGCACCAGTGGGGCTCCTCTGCTCCCAGTCTTTCGCGATGCTCCCGCCAGCTCCAAGGATCCCGAGTGTCATCGCAGTGGGTACGCCCGTGAGCGAACGGTTCGGGAAGAGCACTGCCGCGAGACTGACGAGGCCTTCGTCATATCGTTTGATGGTGTGTGGTGTGGTTGTGGCGCAGTCGGCCGACGGCGTGCGGTCGGAGAGGAAGCATCCGGCAGGTGCGGGACCGAAGGTGTCCGTTAGACGGTCCTGCCCGTCATAGAGGTTCGTGGTCGTTTTGCCCTGAGGACTCGTTGTCGAAAGGACCTGGTCTTTTTCGTTCCAGAGGGTGGTCGTTGTCAGTCCCGTGGCGCTGATGTTGTTGGTTTGTCGCCATGAGCTGTCGTATTGGACAGTCCGCGCATGCCCTGGCGCTGGTGCCGCGGTCGGCGGGGTGAAGCCGGCTCGGTCGATGTGGCTCTGTCCTGCCTCATACGAGTAGCTGGTCCAGGGTCGATTTGCCTCTGTGAGGCCGTCGGGCGCCGCCTGGGTGACAACGGAGGCTCTCCCGGCAGCGTCGTAGGTGATGGTGGTGCGGGCTGCTGGTGGGCTGATGATTCCGTTGGCTGTAGCCCAGTCGTTCTCGAGTGCATCGCGGATCGCTGCAACGCGGCGGTTGGAGTCGTATCCAAACGTGACTGTTTCGTTGCCGGGATCGAGGATCGCGGCAAGCCGCCCGCTGCTGTCATAGAGCAAGCGAGTCGTGTCGTTCGTCCCTGCGACGTGTCCCGGGTAGATGATGCGGCAAAGCATCCCGGCCGGGACCGCTGTGTATCCGGCTGGGACCGGGCATGCGGAGCCGGTGACATCAGAGTCGGTTGGAGCGAGCCCAACCGATGCTGCGCTGTCGCCCGAATACGCGAATCGGACTTCGCGCGAGTAGGTCTTGGGGTTCGAGCCGGCGTTCTCGGAGATCCGGTCGGAGATCCGATCGACTTGACCGGTTCCAGTTCGGTAGCTCGTCACCGTGGACGCAGGCTTCTTCATGTCGGCCGGGCTGGTCGACGAGGAGACCTTACCGTCTGCGCCGAACGTGTACACCACGCCACCCTCTTCGGTGAATGACACGGAGTTGTTGAGGTTGAGCGCCATGACGCCGTACTCCCCCACCGGGGGTTCGTACCCACCGTTGGAGGTCTTCGTGTACGCGTGCGTACCACCGGTCACATCTGTGAGAGTGATCGAGCCTTCTTGCACTCGCACACTGGCGTAGTCGCCGGAACCGCTTGAGAGCACTGTCGACGAACCCCAGCCGTCAGGGAGCACCTCGACCGTCTTCGTGAACCACGATGCCGGCACCGGGAAGGGTGTCCCAGTTGTCCCGAGCTTGGCCCACAGCTCAACCTGGGCGGTACCGGTGTTGTCGAAGTACTCCATCCGGAAAGGCACCGGCGCTGCAGTCAGTGTCTTCGCGGAACCCCATACAGTCGCGCCGGCCGAGTGGGTGTCGGTGTACTTGTCGATAACTTTCGTATCACCAACCCAGGTGGCGACACCGTTATCGTGCATCGCTCCGAATGTGTAGGAACCGGCCTCGGAAGGCGTGATGAAGCCAGTCCAGCGGGCGAGGAATCGGTCCACGGGAACAGCGGGGCCCGGGGATCCTGCGTCCCATCGGAACGAGACTTGCGGATCAGTTCTTACGAGCACGGGCTCCCGGCCAGCAAACGTCCACGACTGTGTCGCGCCCGGTTCAGGGTTGGCGTCGAAGTACTCGCCCTTCAGGCCCCGGTTGGAGGACTTCTGCGAGTTGTAGGTGAATGCCATACCGATCGGTCCGCCAAGCGTGTTGACGGTGGGCGAGGTGAAGCTCATGTTCACGTTGCCGTTGGCCAGGTTCACTGTGACAGGACCTGCCGTGTCGGTGGGCGATGGGCCCGGATCTCCGACGCGCTGGTTCACGGTGAATCGTCCGACCCACGAGGTGACGGATTCTGAGTACTGGTCTTTCGTGAGGACCGTCCATGAGTAGGCGGTACCGTCCTGCAGGTACCCGGCTGGTGCTGTCCAGGTCAGACCCGTCTGCCATCCGGAGCTCACGACTGCGCCGGTCTTCGCGTCGGTGCCGGAGGCAACTCGGAACCAATATTGCAGCGGACGGTTCTGCGGGTTGGCGGGCGCCGCAACAGCGAATGTGGGCGATGTCGTGACGACAACAGAGCGATCCGCGGGCGATGCGGTCGACAGAGAGGTCCCAGGGGTGTCGTTGGTAGTGAAGGACCAGATGGGCGAGCTTTTGCTGTTGTTCACTCCCCAGACACCGTTGTACTCATCGGCGACGAACCCACGCCAGTAATACCGGGTACCGGGTTGTAGTTTTGGCGACGGCATCTTCGCTGTATCGGCGGTGATCCAGCCAGTCTCCCAAAGTGGGCTGACGTCTGGGTTCGGGTTCAAGCTCACACGGAAGTAGTAGCGGAGCGAGGTACCAGCGGCGGGCGTGCCCGTAATCTTGAACGTCGGCGTCAAGGTCGTGTTGGTTGCAGCGTTACCAGGAGAGGGCGCGACGATGGAGCCGAACGCCGCGTACTCCTTCCACCAAACGAACATGGATGCATCCACATGTTTGTAGGTGAACGTGTTGCTCTCATCGCCAACGAACATGAGGTACGAACCAGATACGCGGTCGTTGACCCATTGCGCCACGCGGCTGCTGAGACGATCGTCCTGTGCCCAACCTGCACTGTCGGTGACGTGGAAGCCACCGAGGTGTTCACCAGCAGCTGTGTAGTTGAATGCTGTGGCGTGATAGATGTTGTTCTGGCGAGCAGTTACGGTGCTGTCATCGCTGATTGATGTTGCGTAGATCTCCGCCCGCAGGACTTGCTTGCCGAAGAACTGCTCGTAGTTGAAATGCGCGATCGTGCGCCAGATACCGTTGGTGTTCGTATTGCCCATCTGGATGCCGTAGTTGACATTGGTCTGACCGTTTGTCTTGTACGACCTTGTGTCGTTCTGCGGCACCCAGGTGTCGGGGTCAACCATGACCGGATAGACCCGCTTCAGATCGTTTAGCCATGCGCCACTGGCTTCAAGTGTGATCCACCAGGCGTTCTCGCGCTGGTCGAGCTGCACGTCCAGCGCCGTCTGATTGTCCGCCTGCTTTCCACCGGCGCCAGCCGAATCCCACATCGTCGGAGGCTGCATGACGAAATCGACGTTATCCTCGGCGTCAAGGAACTCAACACCGCCAAGCGCATCCATACGGAGCGAACCATCGGTATCGACCTTCCAGGTCCACGACGTCCGACCATCCACCCCTGGCTTCTGCGACAGCCGGAAGAGCTCCTTCACGCCAGAGTTCTCCACCTCGTACACGAGGTCTGTGTTCGGGAACACGTCCTGGTACTCGAGCTGATTCTTCGTCTCGGACCACGGGGCCGCATCGCGCACGAGTTTGCTGGCAGCCGCGTCCACCAGAGTGAAACCAACATCTGAACCATTGCGAGAAATCTGCAGGAGGTTCTCGTCGCTTGCGGTCTCGGCAAAGACTGGATTCAGAGGGTGCTGATCAACTTCACCACCGCCGACACCGAACCAGGACAACAAGCCCGTTGTCGTCACGTCCGTGTTGATCGGCTTCCACTCACCGTTCACGTCCACGCTGACTGGCTCGCGCGCCATCTCCGTCACCCGCCGCCCATCACCAGCGTCATACGTCAGCGAGAACTCATCGCGATCGACCACATCGGCGGTCTCTGCGTCGAAGTCGTCCGTCTGCAGAGTCTCGGAGTCCACCTCAGCCTGTCCGCCCGCAGGCGCTGGGACGTCGGCCACCTCGGCATCAGGCTCACCGGAAAAGTCGGCTTCCGGTGGCGCCTCCCCCAGCTGCGCCTCGGGTTCCTCGGAGTCCTCCGGCGGAGCGATGACTGCGGTCGGATCGTCAGACTCATCGGCCGCCGCCGACGTGTACTGGACGAACGACCCAAGGAGCACGAACGTGACGATCATGCTGAGGGCAGCGAAAAACAGCGGGCGGAATCGAAGCGCCACGGGCATCCTTCAGGTAGGGAAACCTCGTAACGTACGAAGCTGAAAAAAACCTAGTAGATACACCGGCTTTGTCACAAGAAAAAATTCACACCGACCAAGCACTGTCTTGAGAACCTACAGGTTTACAAGACACGTGGTGCGTCGACGTCCGTGCCGAACTCAGGTCCGGAAAGCTGCAGGTTTCACCGGCGGGCGCCCGTCTCGGAAACTCGTCTCACAGAGCGGTGTGTCTCATTGAGGGTCGCGTGGGTTTCTGAGACATGCTGGTGCCATGAGGCAGATCGGGTACACCAGAGTCAGCACCGCTGGCCAGGACGCACAGCTGCAGCTCGACGCGCTCCTCGCCGCCGGCGTCCAGAAACGCGACGTGTTCGCAGACGTGACCTCTGGCAGCAAGACCGCGATTGAACGTCCCGGCATGACGAAGCTGCTCGAGTACGCCGAGGCCGGCGACACCGTGATCGTGTGGCGCATCGACCGGCTCGGGCGCTCCCTCATCGACGTCCTCAACACCGTCGAGCTCCTGCGGGGCCGCGGGATCCACGTGCGATCCCTCTCCGATGGGATCGATCCCGCGACGTCGACCGGCCGGCTGATGCTCCATATGCTCGCCACCCTGGCCGAGTACGAGCGCGAGCTCATCGTCGAACGCGTCAACGCCGGCATCGCCGCAGCACGCGAATCCGGCACCCGCTTCGGGCGCCCACCCGTGAACCCCGACATCATCGCCGAGAAGCTCGCCATCGTTGCCGAAGCCCGCGATCGCGGCCGCACAGCAGCAGAAGCCGCCGCACTCGTCGGCTGGAGCAGAGCAACGCTCTATCGACACCAGACCGGCGCTACGGCACGAACACACTGACGGTCCGGGGCAGGACGCCCGCGGCAACCTGAAACGCTTCCCAGATCGGAGCCGGTCGTCATGGTGCCGGCGGACCTCATCGTGGCTGGGGCTGGTTGCTCGCCTGGCTTGCCGACACCGAGCGGGATGGCGCTGGCTGAGAGTGCTCTCAGAGCTCCGCGCTCGCTTTCCGTGTCATCTCTCCGGACGCCAGTGCAGGCTGCACTTCATGACTGTTCCACCTGGGCCCGCGTTGTCCGTCGCGTCGAAGGTGCCCGAGGTCACGGCGGTCTTTTGGGTGCTGAAGCTCCTGACCACGGGGTTGGGTGAGACTGCGTCCGACTGGATGGTCGTGCACCTCGATCCGGTACCGGTCGTCCTGGGCACCGCGGTGGTGTTCGGCGTATGCCTGACAATCCAGCTGCGGGCGCCGCGGTATTCGGTGTGGCGGTACTGGTTGTTGGTGGGCATGATCGGGGTGTTCGGGACGATGGTCGCCGATGTCGCGCACATCGTCGTCGGGGTGCCGTACATCGTCTCGACGGCGGCGTTCGCCGTGGCACTCGCCGTGGTGCTGGGCGTGTGGTGGCGATTCGAGGGCACGTTGTCGATCCACTCGATCACGAGTCGCCGGCGGGAGGTGTTCTACTGGGCGACGGTGTGCGCGACCTTTGCGCTCGGCACTGCCGTCGGTGACCTCGCCGCTCACGACCTCGGTCTCGGCTACGGCGGGTCCGCCATCCTCTTCGGCGTACTGTTCCTGCTACCGGGTCTGGCATACCGGTTCTTGGGTTGGTCGGCGGTCGCGATGTTCTGGGCGTCGTATATCGTCACGAGACCGCTCGGCGCGTCGATTGCGGACGGGCTCGCGGTGGTGCCGTCGCGAGGCGGGCTGGGTTTCGGAACGGGTCCGGTGACGCTGGTCGCTCTCGCCCTCGCGATTGGACTCGTCGCCGTGTTGGCGCGACGTGACGCTCGGAACCTGATGCCCGCCGGATGAGTATCAGGCTGCGCATCGGGTCAGCTGTCAGGCGATGGCGCCGCCTGAACGGCAGGCAGGCCGATGCGGATCGTGAGCCCGTCGCCCGGCCGGTTGTCCAGCTCGATGGTGCCGTCGGCGTTCCGAACGAGCGCGGCGACGATCGCGAGTCCGAGACCGGTTCCCTGGCCGCCGGTTCGGGAGGCATCCTGGCGGGTGAAGCGGTCGAGCGCGAACGGCTCGAACGCCGGATCCATCCCGCCGCCGGTGTCGGTCACGACGAGCCATGCGACCGCTTCTTGAACGGTCAGTCGAACGTCGATCACCCCGCCGTCACCGACGGCGCGCAGTGCATTGTTCAGCAGATTGTCCACGATGCGTCCGAACGACTCGGCGCCGATCGGGAAGCCACCACTGTCATCTGTCCCGTCGCCGGACGCCAGGAGTTCCGGCCCGTCGTACAGAATCGAGATCGCCGTGTCCTGTGCGCGGAACCGAGCACGGTCGGTCGCGTCATCGGCTTCACGACCGAGGGCTCCGATCGAGCTTCGAACACCGTCGTGGGCAGCTTCAATCGCCGAAAGTTCCAGCAGGGAGGTCACGAGGGCCGCCAGGCGGGTGACGTTTCGTCTGGCACCGTCGACGTCTCGCACCATCTGTTCCACCGAAGACGCCTCAGCGACCGCGACCTGCAGTTGGGCGTTCAGCAACGCGATCGGCGTGCGGAGCTCGTGGCTGGCGTCAGAGACGAATTGCCGTTCCCGGCGGGCGGAGTCGCGCAGCCGCTCGATGAGCTCATTCAACGTGCGGGCGAGGTCCGAGATCTCGTCGCGAGCCTCGCCGACCGCGAGGAGATCCGAGGACGACCCAGCGCTGAGGGCATCAGCACTCCGGCGAAGGCGACGGACTGGGCCGAGGGACAGACTCGTGAGCGCCCAGGCGGTCCCGGCAGCACCGACGGCGATCACCGCGAGGCCCGTGAACAGCAGCGTTCGCATCTGCGCGAGCACGGTCGTCTCCTCCTGCGCGTCTCGGGCGGCCACCACAACCCAGTCCCCACCTGCGACTGCGACCGTCGTCGACAAGACGATGAAGGACGCATCTCCCACCCGGACGTCGTGCGCCTGCCCGGATCCGCCCACATCCGGCAGCTTGTCGGCCAGCGAAGCCGGCAGTGTGTTGATGGGCGTCGAACCGTCGGGAGCTAGGACGGCGACGAGTTGTGACGGCCCTGGCGCGTCGAAGGAGTCGTCCGGTTCCGTCTGCAGGGCGACGACGTAGGGGGCGCTGTCGCTTGAGAGGACCGAGCTGGTGCCGTCACGGACGATGCGTTCGATCTGCGCGTTCAGGACGATGCCCGCGGCGACTGCGATGAGGATCGCGATGAGGAGACTGCCCCCGGCGATCCTCATCCGGATGCCGAGACGGTCGATCAGCCTGCGGGTCGTCGCCACGGGGACCCTCACGAACCCTTCGAGGCGACGAGCCGGAAGCCGACGCCGCGGGTGGTCACGATGCGCACGCCCGCCCCGCTCTGCTCGAGCTTCCGCCGCAAGTAGCTCACGTACTGGTCGACGATGTTCGGGTCGATGTGCGCACTCGTCTCCCAGACCTCCGCGAGGATGTCCGCGCGGGTCACGGTGTCATCGACACGAAGCGCGAGGACACGGAGCACGTCGAACTCCGTGCGGCTCAGCGGGATCTCCCGATCGCCCAGCCGGGCGCGATGGCGTGCGAGATCGACCGTCAGGTCGCCGAGCAGGATACGGGCGGGTGCGTGCAGCGCGTCGCGGCGGCGGACGGCTCTGATGCGCGCGGACAGTTCGGCCAGGTCGAACGGTTTGACCATGTAATCGTCAGCACCGGCGTCGAGCCCCCGCACCCGATCGTCGACGGCGTGCCGAGCGGTCAGGAGGATGATCGCGATCGTGGGATCCAGCTCTTTCAACCGGCGGCTGAGCTCGAACCCCGACATCCCCGGAAGCATCACGTCGACGACCGCGAGCTCGAACCCCGTGTCCGTCGCGAGTCCGATGGCGTCGATACCGTCGTGTGACTCGACGACCTCGTGGCCGTCGGACGCCAGCCCGCGAGCAAGCAGTTCCGTCATCTCGTGCTCATCGTCGACGACGAGGATCCTCACGACCTGCCCCCTCCCGCCTGTTGCCGGCGATGCCCGCCCGGCCCCCGTTTCCACATCCTAGGACGCAGCGTGTCGCCGGGCGCCGGCTACCGCTGAGACGACCGACGGATCGGACGCCACAAGCTGTCGACGCTGACGCGCGAGCTGCACTGTCATGAAGACGACGAGGGCGATGATGACGATGCCGAACACCGCGCTCGTGGCGGTCGTCCCGAGCCCCAGCCCGCCGTCCGCGACCGGTTGGGAGGCGAGATCGCCGAGTGAAGCACCGAGCGGGCGGGTGAGGACGTAGGCGATCCAGAAACACACCACGGCGTTGGCATGGAAGACGACATACGCGATGGCGACGGCCGCGATGACCGCGGCGAACAGGACCGCGGCGAGCACGTAGCCGAGGCCGAGCGCCTCCGACAGGAAGTCTCCCGCCGCAGTACCGAGCGCGAAAGTGAACAGGATCGCCAACCAGTAGAACGCCTCGCGCCGGCGGGTCACGATGGAGTGGATCGACAGGGTCCGCTCGCGCCGGAACCACACCGTGAAGGTCGCCCCGAGCAGGACGGCGAAGCCGAGCGTCGAAGCCCACAGCGGCACCCCCACGACGTCGGTGAGGTTGTCGGTGATGAGGGTGCCGACGACGCTGATCAACACGACGGTGATCCAGTAGACCGTCGGCACGTAGCGGCGCGTCCGGAACTGGACGGCGAGGGCGATGAGGAACAGTGCGCCCGTCACGATCGACGTCGCCGTCAGTCCGAAGCCGAGCGTGTCGTTGAAGTAGTCGGCCGCGGTCTCGCCGACGGTAGTGGAGAACACTTTGATCACCCAGAAGGCCAAGGTGATCTGGGGGACCTTGCTGAGCAGCAAGTCACTGACGCGAGTGGATTCGAGTGTCGAGGTCATGCCTCAACGCTCCCGCTCCACCCTGCAGCCGGCCTGACGTTGACGACCCGCATTCGTGAGGGTGCTCACAGAATGCGCGGCGCCCGCGCGTCCCGGACGGCCGGTTCAGCGGTCCGTGCGTCCCGCGCGACGACTCCGGATCACGCTGACGATGATCGACAGAATGGAGATGACAACGATGCCGCCGAGGATCAGGTCGATGTATTGCGACACGAAGTCCGCCACGCCGGGGATCTGTCCAAGGAAGAACCCAGCGAGAATCAGCAGGGTCGGCCAGGCGATGCCGCCGACAATGTTGAAGAGCAGGAACCGCGGATAGTGCATCCGGGCCGTGCCGGCGGCGACCGGTGCGACGGTGCGGACCACGGGGACGAACCTCGCGATCGTCACCGTCGCCGAACCGTATCGGTCGAAAAATCCGTTCGTGCGCTCGAGGGTGGCCCGACTGATGAGTCCCGCGGCCTTCCGCTCGAAGACCCGAGGGCCGAGCCGCCTCCCGATGAGGTACCCGAGCTGATCCCCTGCGACCGCCGACACGGCGACCGCGAGAATGACGACTGCGACGGGCACGTCGATCACGCCGGAGAACGTCAGCACCCCCGTGAAGAAGAGCAGGGTGTCGCCGGGAAGCACGAACCCGATCAGCAGTCCCGTCTCGACGAAGATGATCAGACACACGACGGCAAGCGCCCACCCGCCACTGCTCTGGATGATGGACTGAGGGTCGAAGAGACCGGTGTGGATCATCTCCCGAGCCTCGCACGCCAAGCGGCGCTGCGCCCTCGAACGCGGACTGACGCCCTGAGAGTTCTGACAGAACCGACGCCAACGCGCCCCCACCAGACCTGCCGGTGACACACCCGCTTGTCGAAACACGTGCCGGCCGAGCACACTGGAGCACGACGGGCATTCGAACCCGTGATCGTCGCGAAGGAGTGCCCGGTGCAGTGGAGTCTCGAAGTCGTTCCCGTCAGCGTCGCCGACGTCGATCAGGCGAAGGACTTCTACGCCCAGCAGGTCGGATTCCACTTGGACCTCGACGTCCGAATCAGTGACGAGCTCCGCATCGTGCAACTCACACCGCCCGGCTCAGGTAGCAGCATCCAACTCAAGACCGGTGAGACCCGGCTGGAGGGCTTGCAGCTCGTCGTCGACGACATCGATCAGGCACGCGCCGAGTTGGCCGACCGCGGTGTCGACGTGAGTCCAGTGACACACTTCGAAGACGGCGTCCGCCTCGAGGGCCGAGGTGGCGACTGGAACTCATTCGTCTTCTTCGCCGACCCCGGCGGGAACGCCTGGGTGATCCAGGAACGCCCCCAAACCAGCTGACGGCCACCGCGTGTGCATTTCGCCCTACAGTCGGATGGGTCGGTAACCGAGGAGGAACCAATGTCGTACGTCGTCGATTTCGTCACGGTGTCGGAGGTCGGGCTCGAGTCGTCGCCGGTGGCTGCGGCACTGGCCGGACTGCGGGCCAACGAGGCCCGCTACTTCAAGAACAAGTACGACCACGTCTTCACCGTCAGCCCCGCGAGCCAAGTGCCGGAGATCATCGAACGAGTGCACCGCATCTTGCAGGACGAGCGCAGCCTGACGATCGAATCCAGACCGCTCGAAGCCACCAGGTTCGAGGTGGAGGGCATCGACATGTCCTATGTGTTTTACGAGTCCGGACTCTCCATCAACGTCATGTACACGATCGAGGACGGTGGGAAACGCGCCGTCGGGTTCAAGCTCTCCGACGGTATGGACGTGCCTGCCGAACTCGAGTCGAGGTTCAAGTTCGCCCGCCAGAAGTCGAAACTCGCCGGCACCATCCGCGGCACGTATTTCGTGATCAAGAGCGTGTACTGAGGATCGACCCGCGGCGGTTGAACCCTCACCGGTTGTTCGCGCGTCAGTGCCGCAGTCATGGCTACGCTGGCGACAATGACCATGATGACGGCCTGCCGCAGGTGCGAACGATGCTAACGGGCAGCGACCAAACGCATTCGGAGCGGAGCCGTACGCGGCCCGGAACCGATCGATTTCGTTGCTCGCCTTCGATTGTCCAGACGTCGATGTGGCAGACGGTGAGGGTGCGGCCGGCGGCACGACATCGGCCACAGCTTCGAGGTACTGCCCTGCAGCAGGTGCGAGCAGGTTGATCTTGTACTCAACGGTCAGCACTTCCGAGCCCTGGTCCATCAGCGTGAGGGCAGCGTAACCTCCGGCGCTGTCCGCGATCGCGCTCGTCACACCGGCGTGGACGTAGCCGTGCTCTCATTTCTGGTCGACATCGGACCGCATCAACCTGTGGATAACTCACCGGGAATATGCCCGATAATATTAATTATGTCAGTTTGCTTGTTGTAAGGCGGCAAGTCTGGACACTCTTTCACTGTCCCGTACCCGCGCTCATGAGCTCAGAGAGGCTCGTGGATCCTTGCGTCGATCTCGTGCGCCTCGGCCTCAGCGGCGAGCTCCTTCACCGCTACTTCCGATTAGACCGCCCGCTTGCGCTCCGGCGCCCCCAGGTGCAGCACCGGTGGCAGGTGCTTCAGCTCCACTGGCCTGGCCGGCACCTTCCCGAGAAACACTCGGCGCAACCGCCGCGGTCGCATCCCTGCCAACATGGCGATGTCTCGGGCTAGCCAGCCTCCCTACTCAGTTGATGCGTAAATCCGCGTATCCATCTCCAAAAAGTCCACACACCCACGAAACCGTCACACCAATGATGGGTCACCTCCCTCGGGCGCGACTTCCGACGTCGGTAACAGGTCGCGAAGCCATGTGCATTGCCGTCGCTCAGGTCAGTCTCATCGTCGCACCCGTCGACGCCGAACCGGACCGCGTTACCAAACCTCAGCCCCAGGGTGGCGGCCACTCCCCGACCTACCGAGCGCCCCCGTGGCCCATGCGCCCCCGCGACCGCACGGCGGCGGTATGACGTCCCGGAACAGCCCGTGTGGACTCACTTCCTCGAGCCGAGATCACACGACCTGCGACCCAGATCCAGCACCCGAACAGCTTCTGGCCTTGTCCCTCCACGGCGTTCAAGATACATTCGCGGAATGGATCCCATCGACTGCCTCCCCCCGACTGGATCGGATGCAGGCATCTGGCCACTCATCGCCGTGCTGCTGGTCGGTGTCGGTCTCGGGCTGCTCCTGATAATGCGCGGCCGACGCAGAACGACTACTCTCGTGCTCATTCTGGCGCTGGTCGGAGGCGGTGCTGCATTCATCACGCTCGATGCGAGTCCAGCCCAAGCGGACAGCTGCATCCCCACTACGGCACCGACCATGACGCCCACAACCACGCCCCCAACGACCGTTCCGACTCCACCAGCCGTCACGGCAGACTTCGCCGTCGCATTCGACCCCTTCACACTCCCTCCTCGCGGAGGCGGCGAGGAAGTCCTCACCGACTACACCGAATCGGTCCCCGTCACCCTCACGAACGTCACGACAGGGACAGCGGCGGCCCCCGTGTCGATTACCGTCACTGGCACTCCCGGCACCTATTGGACAGTAACGGGCGTTCTCAATAGCGACGGCACCGGACCGGCAACCGGCATCACCGTGGCCGCCGCCGGCCCAGGAACAGCCACGCTGACCGTCGACCCGGCCCCCGCTGCCTCTACAGCGATCTCCTTCCAACTCCAACTCACCTACGATGTCACCACCTGGGACTCCAACTTCCAGACTCAACCGGACGACTCGGAAGTCCGCCTCGCCCGACCGGAAAGTACGATCACCCTCCAACTCACCGGGCAATCCCCTGGAGGCGGGCACACAGCGACCGCAAACCTTCCCGGCTACGTGAACGTCGTCCCTGCGCCCTGAGACGTGTCTCCCATAGGCTGCGTGGGGCGGTTCTGATGGGAAGATTCGTGCTGTGCGATGTGCGTTGACTGCCGATCATGAGATTCCAGATCGGGCCCCCTGGTGATTGTTCCCGGCGACGCCGTTTAAATCGGAGACCGGGACACGGAACGACCCGCTTTCGTGTTCGTGACAGCAGCCCAGGGCACGGGATGGATTCCCACGCGTCACCTCGATATCGACGGCGCGGGCGGTACCGCTCGTGCCGGATACAACACCACCGCGCTACCGGCCAGGCTAGGAGAAGACGTCGACATCCTCGTGGATAACTCAAAAAGCGGCTGGCCCTGGTGCAGGAACGCTGACGGACGTGAAGGATGGATTCCTCACCGCGTGCTCGCCGTTGCGTGATCAATCGCCATGCACCTGGCCAGGTCAGGACGGCGCAGAGGGTAATCCCAGCACGGTAGGTGATCGCGAGTTTGTCGAACCGTGTGGCGATACCGCGTCATTGCTTGGCGAACCGCTCGACGGCGTTGCGACCCTTGTAGAGCTCGGCATCGAGGCCGGGTGGTACCCCGCCCGTGCTGCCTCGCCGATTGCGGGCGGCAGCTTGGTCGCGTTTGTCGTGGATCACGGCCTGGATCCCGCGATGGCGCAGTCAATGGCGGATTACGCCGGTCGCGTAGGCGCGGTCAGCGAGTAAGGCATCCAGGCGGGTGCGTGGCCGTCCACGACCAAGTCGGGGAACGTGGATCGCTGCCAGCAACGCGCCCAGCACACCACCGGCACTGCGCTGCCCGCCGGCGACGATCGCGAGCGGTCGGCCATGTCCGTCGACGGCCTGATGGATCTTCGTGGTCAGCCTGCCGCGGGAGCGGCCGATGCCATGACCAGGCGGTTCAACCTCGCGCCAGGGCAGATCCCTCTGATTCGATCCCACCCCCTGTGTCTTGCTCGGGGCGAGTCGTGTTCGTCGCATGCTCGGGCGCACGCGCGATCGTCTCGTCGATCGACACCGCCCAGCCGATCTCCCCGGCGGCATCGGCCTTAGCGGGGAACCGTGTCGGCACGCGATTCCAGGTGCCATCGCCAGCATACCGGCGACGTCTCTTCCACACCGTCTGCCATGCGCCGAACCGATCGTGCGGCCGATCACGCCACGGGACACCGGTCCGGAACCGCTAGACGATACCCTCCACGGCCCGCCGATTTTCACCGAAAGGGTGACCACGCAGCCCCGTGGTCGAGGGCAAAAAGCGGCTCGATCCTGGCCCACTGATCGTCTGCGAACACTCGATACCGCGAACCCGCCGACCTCACCCCCTCAGGCTGCTGTGAACCTCACGATCCATCTTGGAGAGATGCCCTCGACACCCGCCCTTCGTGGGCGTAGCAACCAGCTCGAGCAGGACGCTTCCGCCCACATGCCGGCCACCGCGTCTCGAAGACGGCCACGTGTGCGAACGGCCGGCCCACGACATCGCTACGCGCAAACCCGCCCTCAAACAGGCCACTCCCCCACGCATACCGCAAGGCCCACCCGCACCCATCGACGTCGGGCTGCGACGGTCCCCGCGAGTGCGATCGTCGATCCGGACGGCAGCAGATCGGTCAGGAACACGGAAACCTCGGACCCGAAACACTCGACCAGCCGGTCCGGATGCACGCTTCCCGCAACATCCATACCCAGCAGCCGCACCCGTTCCTCCACTCCCCGGTCAGCTGCACGACGAAAGTGTCCCCGTCGACGACCCGAACCACCTCAGCCGGGACGCCATCCGAGTGACGCACACGCGCAGTGGGACCGGCTCATGAACGCAAAACCATGTCGCTTGCCGTGCCCCCACCCATGCGGTTCGGCTAGACGCCGGGTTCAGTTGCCGCCGCCTCCCATTTCTGCCCAATCCACCACCAGCGGCCCCCGCAACAGGGCTGTCCGGACATACCCTCACCGCGACACCCATCACACCGACCACCGAGAGGAACGCCAACGACCGCACGCCACCCGCGCCCAACCGGCGCGCTCTGCACCGCAGCAGCAACAAAAGAACCGCCCCGCCAACCACACCGAAGGGAACCACCCTATGAGCACCAGCACGCCAGCCAACGCGACCCCCCGCTCGTTCGCCTGGATGGAGGCGCTGCGTGACCGCTACCTGGCCGCGTGTACCACCCATCCCGTCGTCGGACCCCTGGACCAGGCGCAACAGCTCGAACGCGACAACGCCGACTACTGGACCCACCGTCTCACGCAGAGGAACCCTAAAGCATGAGCCGCGGCCTGGACACACCTGGCCGGTGAAGGTCCCCGACATCGGCACCCGGCCCGACCTCACCCACGAACCTCCGCAGCTCTGAACGGCCCCGTCGGCCGGCCCCCACCATCACAAGAGGAACACCACCATGAACTCCGACCTACCACCTCGCTCCGAGCAGCGACACCCCATCCAGCTCGACACCCCCATCCGCCGCATACAACCGCCGGCAGTCACCCCACAACCCGGTGACGACCCATACCAGGACTACCTGGCCTGGCTCGACACCACCGGAAACCCCTCCTTCATCGACCGCACCCAACCGCTCCCCGAACACACGCAAAGGAACCACTCATGACCCGCCCGAACCTCCCAGACGACCCCACAGACCCGGCCCCCACACCGAACTCTGTGGCGACCGTTCCGGTCTCCGCCAGGCCCCAATCCCGGTGGGCAGCCGTTCTGGCTTGGATGCGCCGACACACCCTCGGCAAGATCCTCGCTGTTGTCGTGGCCGCCGCCGTGCTCATCACAGCGGTGGTCATCACGAACGCCGAGGTCGGAGGAACATACGACAGTGCCCTGACCTCAGCACGAGGCGCGGTGAAAGCGCTCGGGCAGGCTGAGATCCACAACAACGCCCAGAAGATCGCCCTCGACGCGGAGCTCACCAGGACACAAGACACCAGCGCCGCCGTCGCGACGATCGTCGCCGGCGCCTCCGCCTACTTCGACACCAGTGCTGCTGCTGACCTCGAGCAAGCCCGACTGGCCCTCGACGCGGCCGTGACCGCGGTGAAAACCCCACCAGCTGAGGGACAACCGGCCGCATCAACCACCCTAGAACCGGCGTCCGTGGACCGGATTTTGCCGAAGGACCCAACCCTGCAGCAGCTCACCGCGTTCCGCAAAGCCCTCGTCAGCGCCACCCTGACCGTTGAGGCGGACACTGACCGGAAGGACACCGCGATCGACACCCTTGTCCAGGCCCGCGAGGACCTCCGGGGCCCGCTGCGGAACCTCGCGAACACGGTCGTGACCGTGAACGCACCAGCCGTCGAGGTTGTTCAATGGCTCGTCCAACAGCACATAGTTCGTGTCTTGTGCGAGCGCCATCGCAACGTAGGCTCGCTGTCGCTGCCCACCAGAGAGTTCGTCCAGGTACCGGTTCTGGAGCGGCACGAGGGTAAGGAATTCCATCGCTGCGCGGATTGCCGCCTCGTCGGGGGAGTTCAACCATCCGCGTGATTTTGTGAATCTGCGTCGGTCGTCATTCACAGATGGTGGGCTGGGTCCATCCGCTGGTGGAGAACGCGGATGACGTCCACGCCGCCGACCTCGTCGTTCACACGGTAGAACACGACATGACTGACGACACTGTAGCTCGAATACCCCGAGCGGACCTCGTCACGCCCACGGCCACGTCGAGGGTCGTCTGCGATGCGTTCGATCGCGGCTCGGAGCTCACCGATGTAGGTCTCGGCCTGCTGGGCGTCCCAGCGCTCGGCGGTGTAGTCCCAGATCAAGGAGAGGTCGAGCTGTGCGGCCGGAGTGAGCCTGTAGCCGGTCATGCCTTCTTTGCTGCGACGAAGGTATCGAAGTCGAAGGGCTGAGCTTCTCCACTGGCTTCGCCGTCCGACAGTGCGGAGCGCAGAGCAGCCAGGTGGGTCTCCTGGTCCTCGAGCAGACGCAGACCGGCACGGACAACGTCACTCGCCGAGCGATACCGACCGGAGGACACCTCCCGGGAGAGCAGGCTCGTGAAATGGTCATCCAGGCTGATCGAAGTGTTCTGGGCCATGCAGCAATAGTACCAAGAATTGGTATTCATGGGAAGGCTGTTCGCTGGTCGCTCCACTCGACCGGAAGACCGCCCTCAGCGCCCGAGCTACACCACCATTCTCGCGAGAACGATATTGCGGTCACCGACGGGCATGACGGGCCGGCCCACCAGCCGGTGCACGCGGCGAGCGATGCAATCGGTCGGTTCGAATGCGGCCACGAGCGTGAATTGCCCATAAATGGTGTCGCGACGAGTACGCACGCCCTCGAGCATGAGCTCCACCATTCCCAACGCCGTCCGCCTGCGACGGGGCATCCCGCACCGAGCAGGTGGTCTACAGCTATGACGCTGACGCCGGATACGCACTCGATGGTGCGCACTGCGCTGTCGCGGATCGAGGGGCCGGGCCCTCCTAGGAATAACACTGACCGCCGGGATGCCTTCACGACGGTCAGCTCCACCCACCCTACTCGCCAGACGCTGACCGCTCATCCCGCCGACTGATGTGGGCCACGTGTTCGCCGCCGGGACCGCGGTCGAAGGACGATCCGCCTGCTTGATGAACGAGGCGCCCCGTCTGCAAGTAGACGGAGCTGCGCTACTGGGCGCCGAGCAGGTGCACAATGACCACAGCGAGCGGTCCGCCGAGGACGAAGTTGTTCACACCGTGCATGAGCAGCACGACCCAGATGTTCCGAATCCAGAGATAGATCAGGTTCATGAGCAGACCGGCGCCCGCGAAACTGAGCGTGAGGAGCCAGTCTCCACCGAAGTTGTTGACATGGATAGCACCGAACACGAGCGCGTTCCCGACCACAAGGGACACCGCGAGGAAGCGCCTGTGCCACACCGGGAACTTGAGCAGGAGCGTGTGCCGGAACGTGAAGTCTTCGATGAGAGCCGTAACCACTGGCGAACATGATGCGAAAAGCAAGACGAGGAACGAGACTGTCTCAGCTGGTTCCGGCTGAGCCGGCGTGATGTCGCTAGCACTGTGCCCCAGAGACCGCAGGAGCGTGCCGAGGATGGTCGTGACGACCTGCAGGGCCATGAAGCCGAGAATGACCAGGCCAGTCGCGCGCCATTTCACTCGCGCGAACGCACGCCAGTGGCGCGCGAGGAGCTCACGATTCGCAATGACGAGCACCGAGAACAACACGATCCGCAGCGTGGTGTCTGAGATGACTTGTACGGCCAGGTCATTGGTGAGGGCGGACGTCGACCAGGCCAGAAGGAAGACAGTCGGGATGGCCGCGAGTGCGATCCAGTCTCGCCCGTGCCAGGTGAACGTCCGCGGATACTCCTCCGCTCGGATAGCTCGCAGAAACGTTGACTTCGTTGCGCCGTCGTCGTATCTCATCATGGTCCTTCCTTCAGCTGGTCTGTCAGCGGAACACGTGCACGCCGAACGACGAGCTCGTTCGGATCATCAACCGGCAGTATGACCAGATCACATCTGACAGCAGCACAGCGATAGTCCGGCCCAAACCCGTGGCGATGCAGAGCAATTCGGCACAGGTTTGAGTGGTCGATCGACACATCCCTCGGTCACCCGACGACGCATCACGCACGCGCGGCCACGGAGGCGAACGCCAGGCCACGGCGCGGCTCCTTGCAACCCGCCGGCGGGCGGAGTCCTCTGCGCCAAGGACGACGCGGTGTCCCACACCCGCATCCCGAATTCCTCCCCAGCGACATGGTCGGTCCACTCAATATTTCTCCCCTGGCCCAGAGGAAGAAGTTCACGCGCGACGGTCGTGACATCGAAGATCACGTTCCCGCGGACCTCGTCGCCTCCACCGCCTTGCGCGCAACAGGGACGCATAACCACTTAGAACGGGCAAAACAACCACTCTGAGTGCAACCAACAACACTCAGGACCCGTTCGGCGGGCCAAGACTTAGTAGAGCCGTCGGGGAAATGGTGGTGGGCGTTCTGTGCATTGATCAGTTCCCGGACGAGTGTGTCCGTGGGCGCCGGGAACTTCGACCAGGCGCATGTCTGATTGAGGTCTGGAAGAACATGAAGTCCAAGCAACACAACCGTTTGTTCCGAACGCTCCCGGCGGCCTTCGCTGCCGCGATTCTCGGAGCCATCGTTCTGGCCCCGACCGCGGCGACCGCCGCGGAAACTGATGCGCTGGTGATCACGAGCCGGGCCGGGAGCCTCGAGGCCTTCGCTGGGCTCAACGGCACCGTCAGTACATCGATACGCAATGCGTCCGGCGCTGACCTCGCTGACATCTTCGTCAGCTATGAGCCGACTGTCCTGGACTCGGGGATGACGCTGCCGGGCGTTGGCGAAACCTACTTCGACCCTTCGTGTGCACAAGTCGCCGGCGCCGGGACCACTGTCGTGTGCGGCCCGCTCACCATTCCAAGCGGTCAGTCCGCCAACCACAATCTTGCCTATAACCTGCCAAGTGACTTCCTCCTCGTTCATGGGGACGGACCGACCCTGTTCGGGACGACCGCTACGGTCTCGTCCGCAGCAGCGGGGTATACGTCTGCCGGCTACGTCGATCAGCAGCGTGTCCGTTCGGACATCTACCTGCAGACCACGGTGAACGTGGTCGACGAAGGGGCGGCGCCCGCAAACAGGCCGACAGCGCCACGGAATCCGCAGTTCAGCGCAACGCCGTCGCAGAACAAGGACATCCACATTGTTGTGACGCAGGGCGGACACAGCGATATCCGCGACGTTCGCCTGCGATTCGCCCTGTCTGACGGGCTCTCCCTCCGCTTTGTCCCCAACCAGTGCACCGTCGAAGGCTCCGCGGTGGATTGTGTATGGCCGCGTGCGAACGCCGGCACGTTTGCCACCTTCGTCATTCCCGTTCGCATCTCCCCCACAGCACGTCCTGGAGAGGTCATTCCATTGCTCGATCCAGCCGCGACCGTGCACAGCAGCAACGAGCCAGCCACTGTCTCTGGCGTTTGGACAGCAGCCGTTGTCGGCGGACCATTCAGCGTTCTGATATCCGCACCGACGGACCCCGTCAACCCGGCAGCACCGGTCGACCCCGCAGCACCGGTCGACCCCGCAGTACCCGTCGACCCCGCAGTACCCGTCGGCCCCGCAGCGCCGCTCGACCCCGCAGTACCGGTCGACCCCGCAGTGCCGGTCGGCCCGGTGGCTGTAGATGCAACGGCGGCGACGTCCCTCGCTCTAGCGAAGACTGGTCTGGACGCGATGATGCTGCTGACTCTTGTCGGAGTCGGTGTGCTGTCTCTCGCCGCAGGGCTCACGCTGGTGATGCGGCGGCGGCGCGCGGCGCGCCCTGCACACACGCCGAGCTCTGCTGAGAGGACCTTCTGATGCGCGCCTACACCCGAACACTGACAGCCCTTGCTGCCGCGGCAACGCTGTTCCTTTCTCTGTCGCCCGTGAGTGGCGCCAACGCCCTCAGCAGCCCCGACACCACCTTCTCGGACCTCGCTCTCCGGGGGTGCGTAGCTCAGGCCCTCGGCATCGACGCGCGCGAGCCGATCAGCTCCGAGCAAGCAGCATCTCTCCGAGAACTCAAGTGCAACGGGCACCGAATTGCCTCGCTTGAAGGCATCGAGGCACTCTCGGGCTTGAGCAAGCTCAGTTTCACTGGCGCGCCGCTGACGGCTGGCCTTGCCCCATTGAGTGGCCTGCCAGAGCTGGCATCGGTGAGCGTGACCGACGCGCAACCGCTCGACCTCACCAGTCTCGCGAGCCTGCCGATGCTCACCTCACTCTCCGTCAACCGCTCAGAAGTCCTCGACCTCACGGCACTTTCTGGGATGACGCAACTTACCGAGGTGCGACTCAACTCCGTCAAAAACAACCACATCGAACCGCTCGCAGGTCTACTCAACCTCACCACCCTGCAGTTGAACAACAACGGGATCTCCGATCTGGCTCCGTTGCAGGATCTGCGGGAACTGCAATTCTTCGAAGCGACCGCAAACCAGATCTCGGATCTCTCACCGATGTCAGGATGGACCAAGCTGCAACACGTGAATCTCCGCACCAACCAGATCACGGACGTCACTCCGCTACGAGCTCTCACGCAGCTGCGCACCATCAACCTGGAGTCCAACACGATCGCTGACGTGACGTCATGGAGCAGTCTCACCGGCGTCACCTATCTCTCCCTGGACCACAACAACATCGTCGATCTGGATTCGTTCGTCCCCATGGTCGGCTTGGAGACGCTCACGCTGAGCAACAACCGTGTTGAAGACGTCGCCCCACTCCGCGACCTCATCTTCATCGATCACCTCGACCTGTCCCGGAACCAGATTGTCTCCATCGAACCGATCCGAAACCTGTCGGCCCCGAACTATGTTCTCCTGAACGGACAACGCCTCACCCTTCCCGTCATCCTCACGGGCCACACCCAGCACAACCCGGTGCAGTTCCTCGACGGCAGCCCCCTCCCCGTTTCATCTTCGAGCGCGCGGTACGACGAGAGCACTGCCAGCTGGACGTTCGACACTGCTGGCCAGAACACGCTCACTTGGACCTCTCCTGACCTGGGCATCGGGAGCTACTCGGTGTTCTCCGGCACCATCACCCAGGAATCCGTCACGGAATCCGCATCGCTCACACTCACCAAAACAGGTGCCCTCACAAACCCGACAGTAGGACCGACAGCCGGGCAGCAAGCACACTACGCGTTCGAGCTCACCAACGCTGGAAACACGACGCTGACTCAAGCAACCATTGACGATCCGATGCCAAATCTGTCCACGATCTCCTACTCCTGGCCTGGGACCCCTGGTCAGCTGCTCCCCGGCGAGTCCGCCACCGCCACCGCCACGTACACGCTTCAGCAATCAGACGTCGATTCCGGCTCCCTCACGAACGTCGCAACTGCTGCCGCAACAACCGAAGGCGGGACGCCGGTTGCTTCCGATCCGGCGACTGCAACGATCACCCTCGATGAAGAAGCCACACTGACACTCACGAAAACAGCCGACAGCTCGAAGATTTCCGACCTCGCCAAGCCCGGAGACCTCATCTCCTACACGCTGGGCGTGGAAAACACCGGCAACGTCACGGTGACCAACGTGGCAATCGTCGACCCGCTGCAAGGGTTGTCCGCCATCTCGATCAGTTGGCCTGGTCCTGCGGGCGAGCTACGCCCCGGAGAATCCGCATCGGGTCAGGCCGTATACGCCATCACGCAGGCAGACATCGACGCAGGTGCGGTCGACAACAGCGCATGGGCGACCGGCGAAAGTCTGGCAGGCACACCCGCACAGTCGAACACCGCGTCCGTTCACACCCCCCTGCCGACTCAGGCAAGCCTCAGCCTCGTGAAGACAGCAGACGACGCAGCACTCCAAACGCCCACCCAGCCAGGCGACACGATCCGCTACCAGATCGAAGGATCAAACACCGGCACGGTGACCCTCCACGACATCATCGTCGCGGACGAGCTCGAAGGCCTCACCCCGCTGTCGTTCGACTGGCCGGGAACACCAGGCGAGCTCGCTCCTGGTGAATCCGTGTTCGTGTCGACAAGCTACAACATCCAGCCCAGCGACCTCGAATCATTGATCGTCGTGAACACCGCTATCGGCACGGCCACCTCCGCCAGCGGAACATTGCTCGAGGAGCGCGCGACGGTCACGACCACCCTCCACCAGCCCGATGCGGTCCCGCCTGTTCACCCTGACGATCCGGCTGCCGTAACACCACCCGGAAGCCCGGCAAGCGCCGATCCCACTGAATCATCGGCATCACCCGCGACCGGCCTGCTCGCGCTCACGGGTAGCACGCCAATCATTCCGCTGACGATCGCGACGGGTGTCCTCTTGCTCGGCTTCCTGCTGCGTGCACGTCGTTCCCGGAGTGCCACTTCGCCCGAATAGCCAAGCGACAATCGCCGCCCCGATGCTCACCTCGAGCACCGGGGCGTTCGCGTGGAGCGGAAGTAGGCCTGTGGCGTGGTCCATCGGCTCGGGTTGGGTGACGCACCTGAAACCTGCTCGGGGACGGTACGAGCATCGACGTCCCGGAGCCACGCATGCAACCTCCTCCTGGCCGCCTTCCCACAATCGGACCCGACCCGCTGACAGTCCTGCTGATCGGCATCGTGCTGACCGCGGCCGGCTTGATCTTCGTGCTCCGTCAGCGGCGCAACCGCGCGGCGGCCAGCGGCCCAGGTCGTTGTCTCGTCGCAGGTGGAACGATGGGCTTGGCGCTCACCACGTCCGCTTCCGCGGCCACCACGCGCGCTTGCGCCCCGGCTTTGTCCCCGACATCTGACCTGGTCGTGGGGGCGCTGCACTGGTCCGGACGGCCTCCGGTTCGCGGGAGCTTCACCGAGCTCGCACCTGGTTCACTCAGCAACGCAACGCTCCGTGACGATCCCCTTCTCGCGGTGACGATCCCGAACCAGCCACACGGTCACCGGGCCGTGAACCACAGCTAGGTCTTGCAACCTGACGAGAGCAACATCCGCCCAGACCGACCAGGATCATCACTCACTGCCCGCGTTGAACCAGACGCCGACAACCCGGAAGATCGACGACGAGCACGGCGTTCCCGGCTACTCCTCCCTCATCCTCCGCCGTGACTTGCACCTCACTCTGGCCTGCCCCGAGGAAAACGAGCGTCCAATCGACACTCACGCGGTGAGCTTGCACCACCCTAATGTGTGTGATTAGGGCACCCAGGGCTGGGGCTTCTCTACCCACATCGGCTCGGCGCAGCGCATTGTGGAACACGTGCTCTTCGCAGGTCATCGACTCAACACCACGGTAGGTTTCGGGCCCGCCTCGGTTTTCCGGCATGCAACCGGATAGTCGCGGCCTGTAAGACACGCCATGCCTCTTACCCATCTGGGCGGCATGGCACGGGCGGCGCCCTCTTTTCGGGTAGAGATGGTGCCGCCCCTTCAACTTCACACGCTGCTCGCGAATCCTTCCCCGGCGTCGCGAGTGGGGCGCGCTCTTCGATCGCGTCTGGCTCAGGTGCATCTGAGCTGCGCCCTGGAGGCACTCACCTGACTGTCTCCAGGGCGCTCAATGGAAGACCATCGTCAGCGTCCGCTGGTAGGTTGACATCCACACGAATCGAGCGGACCTCGCCAGCGGAGATGAAGGCGCCCATGTACCTGTTCAAAACGGTAACCCGCGACGTCGTCGAGCATGTCACCAGCGGCCGCAATGTGCTGCTGTTCGGGCCCCTCGGAAGCGGGAAAAGCTCAGTCCTTCGCGAAGTGACCGCGGCGCTTGAAGCACGAGGGGGACGTGTCCTGAGCGCACAGGGAGACCTGGGCGGGCGGCAACTCGGTGGGCAGATCCTTGAGCAGCTGGGATTGCTGCGCCGCTCATCTGACCGGAGCCCTGCGGCGATGTTCACCTCGGCACGACATGCCCTCCTCCAGCAAAACGACGCCGTCCTGGTGATCGATGACTACGAACAGGCAGACCCGCTATCGGTACACTTTCTGAGCTCTGTCACGTCACGGGTGAGGACGGTCCGGTCTTATACCTCGGGCGCGCTCGCGTCCCCCTCCTGGCCAGAGGTATCGATCGACCTCGAACCTCTGGACTTCGAGCAGGTCAGAGTCCTCCTCCACGAAGAACTGGAAAGTCCCGCCTCACTCGCCCTCACCGCGCGGGTGATGAGCAAATCCGGCGGGTTGCCGGAACTCGTTCGTGCGATCGCCGGGAGCAGCCGACTCGAAGGACTCATCGTGCTCGAGAATGGCGTATGGCATCTGTCCTCCTCGTCGCTGTGGAGCACCCACCTACGCTCGTTCGCCCAGCGACACTTGCACGAATTGAACGACGAAGAAACTGCACTGCTCTACCAAATTGCTCAGGGAGAGCAGACTCATGAACCGATAGCTGCTCTTGCCAGCCGACCCCCTCTGCGCTCCCTGCTGCGCCGTCAGCTCGTGCGAATGGCACCAACCAATCAGTCAGAGCCGGTCCTATACGTGTGGCCGCCGATCGTCGCCGACCTCCTCCGCCGGGAAATGCTTCCAGGTTCAAATGTCCCGGCACGTCCGACTTCCGACGCGTCAGCACCCATGGAACAGACGCTGACGGGGCGGATCTTCCAGCAGGACGCAGACGAGCTTGCGCCGCTCATGCTCCAATCCTGGGAAAAGGAGCGCACGCCGGCGCTCGCCCATGCTTATCTGCGAAAAGCAACGGGCAGCCGTTTTCAGCGCGCCGCGATCGAGCGGGTGTTCCACGAAACGGTCACGTCCGGGGTCGACCCACTGGACGCATTCCTGTTCGAATTTCAACACGCGCAATGGGTGGCGCTCGACCTCGGGGATCTCCGCGGCGCGTTGGCCGTTCTGAGAGCGTACGGCGAACAACCGTCGGCTCTGCGCCCAGCCGCCCA
This sequence comes from Plantibacter sp. CFBP 8775, assembly GCF_014839505.1. Lineage (NCBI taxonomy): Bacteria > Bacillati > Actinomycetota > Actinomycetes > Micrococcales > Microbacteriaceae > Plantibacter > Plantibacter sp. CFBP 8775. The sequence continues at coordinate 609,956 of NZ_JACYNV010000002.1, forward strand.
AGCCGCCGCGGTCCTGTTGACCGTCTTCCTCGACCGCATCCCGGAAGACTATGGCGACGGGCTCTCCGTCGAACACGACGTGACCGGCCTGACAGGGATTGTGCGGTCCATGATCTTGCTGTTTTCAGGGAAAATCGATCGGGCGCGAGACGCGGCACCGACCGCGGCTGATCAGCTGTTCTCGCCAGCCTTTCATGGCTACATTCTCCCCCTCATCAGTCTCTATGAGGGAAACCTCGAGCTGGCCGCGGAACGTGCCGACGCCTCGCGCGCCTCCGCACTCATTGCGCACGATCGACTCCATTATCTGGGTGCGTCCTACGCACTCGCGTTCACTTACGCGGGTGGCGGCCAGATAGCGTCACTGGATGCGGTGATCGGCGATGCACTGAGCACCGCGAAGGCCACGATGTTGCTCCGCCCGTTCTTCGGGGCAACGTTAGGAATCGCAGCCGTCAACGAGGCGTTCCGGACGGGCACATCAGATAGTTCAGCGGCACTCATCGCCGAGGTCGAATATTACGTTCCTCGCCCAGGTCCGTTGTATGGGATGGGAAGTGACGTCCCCGCCATCGTCGCACATCATGTTCTTGATCCGGTGTCCTTCGACCGCGACATGGCGAACGCCATTCGTCGACGTCGAGAACTCGGCTACTTCGCCGCAGCAGCCAGCCTGACCGTTGTCGCCGGCTGTGTCTATGCCGGCCCGCTCGTCTCCGCAGAAGCGACGCTTCTCGGCCAGCGCGTGCAACTCCCCCTCTACGCTCGGGCGCTCAACCTGATCCCTGCGCTTGCCCGTTCAGATTTCGCCGCAGTCCACGACATTCTGGTTGCCCCGGCAGCGGGAGATATCACGTTGCTGGAACAGATCGTGGGATCTGAGTTGCGTCGGGCTCAACGCAGCGGGGACGACGATATCGTCAGCGCGTTGCAGGGCCCCCTAGCGGAACTCCAGCGCAGGGCCACCGGCTCCTTCCAGCCGATCCGTTCGAGTCGAAGCGCTCTGAAAGTCGCAGAACTCACTCCTCGCGAACGACAGATCGCCAGTTTGGTTGCCGACCTCAAGAACGCCGAGATCGCTGAACAGCTCAACATCAGTGTCCGGACGGTGGAGAACCACATTGCCAGCGCTCTGCGCAAGACCGGCACGGCAGATCGCGTGGCACTGTCCAGACTCGTGCTGAGCAGGTAAAACCAGCCGGCCGGTACCGCGATCGGTCGCCATCGCGTGCATTGTGGACGCGGCGAAGCATTCGCTCGCTACAGGCACCTATCTCACGCTACCTGACCCCCACTTGGCGTGCTCGGCTTGCTCATTTTCGCGCTCTGCCCGCCGACAGTCGCGGCGAGCCCGCGAGCATAACACCGGCGGTTGGCAACCAAACTGCCATCACAACCATCTCGATACCGGGTGTGCTCGGGCTGAGGTGCGACCGGCAGCACGGAACTGGGCCTGTCGCAGCGCGGCCGGCCACGTCGGCCGTTGGGTGATGTCGATGGCTCCGCGGTGGGCCGGCGCTGGTTCCTTGCCATCCATCCAACATTGGAGCAAACATGACAAATCCTGCACAACGCAGGCTGCTGAGGGCAGCTGCCGCCACACTGGTCGGCGGTGCGCTGGCCCTGGGCAGCGTGGGCAGCGCGTACGCAGCGACGAGTTCGACAATCGACGCCACCCAGTCGGGATCGCTGACGATCCACAAATACGAGCAACCAAAGAGCCCCACGGATCTTCCGCACGACGGTCGGGAGCTCTCAGCTGCTGATCTGACGGAGCTCACACCGCTTCCCGGCGTTGAATTCACAGCGACGAAGGTGGCCGGCGTAGACCTCACTACCAACGCCGGATGGGAGTCGGCGCAGGCCATGACGACAACCACGGCCGCTTCCGCTGTCAGCACCGCACCCGCAGACATCCACCGGGGAGTCACCGCCGCGGACGGGACGCTCTCCCTCACCGGGTTGGACCTTGGGCTGTACTACGTGACGGAATCCAAAGCCCCAGCTGGCGTGGTCCCGAGCGCACCATTCCTCGTGACGCTGCCGCTGACCAACCCGCTCGATCAGTCGAGCTGGATGTACGACGTGCATGTGTACCCGAAGAACTTCGCGGCACACACAGAGAAGAGCGTCTCTGACAGCAGCACTGTCGCCGTGGGAGATGACGTCACCTGGACCGTTCGCTCGATCCTGCCGATCGACGGCACGGACGGTTACCAACTTACCGACACGCTCGACAAGCGCCTGACGTTCAAGTCGGCAGACGTCTCGATCAACGGCACCAAGCTTGACGCCGCGGACTACACCTCCTCATCTGTCGTGAGCAGTGTCACGGGGCGCGCGACTGTCCTCGTGAAGCTGACCGACCTTGGCCTCGCGAAGGCAAACCTTCCGGCGAACAAGGGGACCGCTATCGAGTTCGCGTTGGTCACCACGATTAAGGAGCTCGGTGACATCAAGAACGTCGCCGAGATCTACGACAACGCCGACGACATCACGAACAAGACGCCTTCGGGATACACGCCCGGCCACCCGGACGAAGAGAACCCGACGCCCCAGCCGAACGACCCGACCGATCCGAACAACCCGTTCGACCCGATCCCGGGAGACGATGCTCCGGTCACGAAGTTCGGCGAACTGACGATCAACAAGATCAGCGCTGCGGATTCCAAGGTCCTCAGCGGCGCGAAGTTCCAGGTGTACACGAGCCTTGACGCGGCCAAGGCTCAGGATCCTGCCGGCCTCGTCACCATCGGTAGTGAATCCGTGTGGACGTCCGATGCGAAGGGACGTGTTTCCATCGCCGGCCTGCGTTACTCGAACTGGGAGAACAACGCGGCAATCGCCGACCAGAACGCCTGGAAGCACTACTGGCTCGTCGAGACGGCAGCTCCTGCAGGCTTTGAGCTGCTCGCCGAACCCGTTCAGTTCGACATCACGAGCAACGACGCAACAGTCGTCGACCTTGACGTGAAGAACGTTCCCGGCAATGGCGGATTCTTCCTCCCCATCACCGGTGGCGCCGGTGGTTCGTTGCTGATGGGCGCGGGCGTGCTCCTCGTTGTGGGTGCCGTCGTGCTCACGATCCGCAACCGCCGTGCTGACGCAAAGGTCGCACAGTAGCCACATCCCCAGTACGAGGTCGGTCTGGCGCTCACGTGCCAGGCCGACCTCTCTCTGTAGTAGCGATCCATCCTGCCCCCGGAAACTCACCCGCTCGACGAGGTATCTCCCATGAAACACTCCCCCGCGAGCCGCCGGAGACACGCGTCTCGTTCCCGTTCCTCGATGAGGGCGATATTTCGCCGCATACCGGTCACGATCATTGCTCTGGCTGGGGTCGGACTTCTGCTCTACCCTGACGCGGCAAACTGGTTCGCAGCTCGAGCACACGCCACGAGTACCAACAGCTACGCCGAGAAACTCGACGACCTGTCAGCATCGGAACGAGCGGAATCGCTCGAGCGAGCGAGGACCTACAACACCCGAATCGGTGTTCAAACGCTTACGGACCCGTACACCGATGTGGCTGAAGTCGCAGCGACCTCGGATGAGTACCTGGATCAGCTCCATGTTCCAGGAAGCGATGTGATGGCCCGGATCCGGATACCCGCGATCGACATCAGCTTGCCGATCCGTCATGGCACCTCCGATGACAGCCTCCTTGAAGGTGTCGGTCACCTGCAAGGGTCGTCGCTACCGGTGGGAGGGACGAGCACCAACGCCGTGCTCACCGGACACAGTGGCCTGCCCGGCGCCGCGCTCTTCACCCCCCTGCATGACCTGGACGAAGGAGACCTGATCTTCATTGACGTGTTGGGTGAAACGCTCGCCTATCAGGCGTTCGATTTCGCGACGGTCGTTCCCACGGAAACCGATCGGTTGCGGATCGTCAACGGTGAGGACTACCTCACACTCATCACCTGCACACCTATCGGGGTCAATAGTCACCGCATCATCATTCGAGCCTCGCGCGTGGATCTCCCGGACGATACTCGACCCGAGGACACGGTCGCGCCCGACGAAATACCGTTCCCGTGGTGGGTGATCATGCTCAGTGCTGTGAGTGTTACCGCGGGGCTGTACCTGATGTGGCCCGCGATCGCGCGTGGTCGTCTCGCGCGTCGTGGTCGGCTCGCGCGTCGACACACGTTCGTCGAGGTCGACGGCCGAAGCCGCAGCAGACGCCGCCACCTGCTCAGTTAGCCTCGCTACACTGCTGGCCGTGCAACGCTCCTATAGGAGGTTGTCGCGCTGGTTGATTCGTTGCGGAAGTGGTCGGATGGTCTGCGATTGCCGGGTTCCACCTGCGGGATAGGCGGCGCGATAGGACATCGAGGACGCTCTCGGCGGTTTGGCCGATTCGTGCCACCGTAGGTGGTACGGCATGACGCGAAACAGATCGTGGATCATCCTCGGGCGGAGGCGGCTGGATCGCACGAAATCAGGCCGTACGGCGTGCTGATCACACGGCCTACTCTGCGTCGTCGACGATCGACAGGCCAACGAAGTGCATCTGTGGACGACCGTAGTAACAGGTCTGCAGGAGCACGTCGCCAGGTATTCCAACGAGCGCATCTGACGTGACTCCGTATTTGGCTGTGTCCCGGGTGCCCGCCACCCGGTACTGGCGGATGATCCCGTCAACCTCGACGTTGACCAGCTGCCCGATCTCCCACGACAGCACGATGTCTCCCCCGCAATAATTATGTGCCGCCCACAGCGGTGGAACGTCATCCCGGTGTCCGTCCACCATCTCCGAGAAGGTGCCGTCGCAACGATCGAGCAGCGTTTCTGCGCCGGACTGACCGAGCGTGACCGTTGGGATGGCATCACCGGCGAGCGAGCGCGCAACCGTGATCTTGATGTCCCCATACGTTCGTTCCACGGTTTGAGGATCCACAACAGCGATTCCGACGGTGATGAGTCCTGTCCCGATGAGGGCGACGCCCAACGTCGCGAGCGTTCTGCGCCATGCCCTTGAGGCCCAAGACGGTCTCGTCAACGAACGCCGGGCATCTCATCGTGGTGTTCCTTGCCTCGTCGACCCAACCTCCGAGAGACGAACGCAGCACAGAGCGCAAGACTGAGCAGAGTTACTCCCCCCGCGATAAGTGTCCCCGTTCCGGCACCTCCCGTGGCTGGCATGTCGAAGCGAGGGCTGTCAGTCACAACCAGCGCCCCGCTTTCGATGGTCACTTGCGAGTTCAGGGCAGGGTTTGCCAGTTCGAGCGCTCCGCCGGCGGCGACGGTGAAGGGAACTGCTTGCGCAAGGAGGACATGTCCGTCTGGCGCTTTCGATTCACGGATCCAGTAGGCACCGGGGGTGATGCCGAGTACTTCAAATGACCCGGTGGTGCCGGGCACCGCAGAGACGGTGATTCCGTTCAGCGGTTCGCCTGGTACGCCGTCGACATCGGTCAGGATCTCGAATCCGGCTCCGTCCAGTGGGGTGACCTGCCCGTTGACGGTGCCGCGCTTGAGAATCTCCATCCGTGCCGAGACGACGGTGTCGGTCTGGCAAACCGGCGCGGGAGCGGCGCCAGCCTCGCAGGTGGCAGGAGGTGTATCGCCGGTGCCGGCGACGACGTTGTGGAGAACACTGTTCCACGCGTGGTCCGCGACGGTTGCTGTGTAGGTCACCTTTGCCGGGTACCCGGCGATGAGGGTGAAGGGGGGCGTCGTAAGAACCGGTTTGCCGGGAACCGGGTCGGGGATGTTCTTGGTGACTGTCCGAGTGCCCGTGGGGACAAACCACAGGTAGGTTCTCTCTTCGTAGGTCAGCGTCGCGGAACCGGCAACAAACGCGGCGTTGTTCAACACGTTCGTGAGGTCATCGGTGAGGACAACGTTGCCGGTGTCCTCGGTGGAGCGTGCTGTGACGGTGTACGAGACGTTCTCCCCCGGTGAAACGTAGGTTCCGCCCCCAGCCACGGATGCGGCCTTGTCGATGCTCCAGACGGGCCCCTTCGCGATTGCTGTTGTCGTCGTTGACACGTTGTTGGTGTTGTTCGGGTCGCTGTCGATGCCAATCACCGTTGCGGTGTTCTCGACGGACGTACTTTGCGGGGCTGTGACCGTTCCTCGAATGATGATCGGTTCAGCAGAAGCACCAGCCTCGAGAACGACGGGGACCGCTGCGGCACGGTCCCCACCGGCAAGCACAGGGCGGTCCGGGTCGGTCTCGTCAATCGACCACCCGGTCGGCGCGGCACTGCAGGAGAGATTCGGGCCGTCAAGACGGCAGCCCTCAGGACCGGACACCAGCACAGGATCGACGACCGTGGCTGGTATCGCGTCACGGACGATGTATCCGTGCGAGGCCTGATTTGCTGAGTTGTTCGTGACATTCATCGACCATTCGATCTCATCACCGGTGCGTACGGTTGTCGGCGCCGACTTCACAACCGAGAGATCAACAGGCGAGGCCAGAAGACTCACCCCGACGAGCGGCCTCCCCACTTTGACTGCGAAGTTGTCATACGCCAGCGGACCGATGACGACCATCGCTGCATACGAGACCGTGAGCGTGACCGAATGAACGAGACCCGAGATCTGGACGACCGGGATGTTGTGCGAGGTTCCTTTCCTCTGACCGAGCAGCGGAGTGTATGTGAATGCGTTGTCAACGAACCGAACGTCCGTTCCCGGGACGGCCGCTGGATTTTCTGCGTACGTCGTCATGGCTGTGGTGTACGCGGTTGGTGATTCGCCGTTGATCGCGGAGATTCGGGTCTCGCTCCACGATGCGATCGCGCCGAGCTCTGGCAGTGTGTCTTCCGTCGTGGACAGGGAAAGGTCATAAATAGCCAAGCCTGGATTGAGCACCGGCTTGTCGTACGTGATCGTGACGGTGTTCACATCGCCGCATTCGAAACGCTTCCCTACCGCCAGCCACTCGTCCCGTGATCTAGTCCAACTGGCCGGGGGTTCAAGGCAGGCCGCTGTCAGTGGGTCGTCCGCTGTGGTCTGCGCAGAAGGCCCGCCAAGCGGGAACAGCTCGAACGATTGGGCGTAGGGGTTGGGGTTGGACTTCAACCGAAGTTGTCCTTGACCTCCCACCTGCGCACGGGCTGCCCGGTTTCCGAGCTGCATCTCAGCCATTGTGGCGTCAACGAAACTCGATGAACTGACATACGAACTCGAGTTCCCGAGAACAAGAGCAGACGAACCGGCCCCGGCCGCAGAACTGGTCGGCACGAGTCCGAGCGACAGCGTCACCACGAGTAGCGTCACGGATGCACACCACTTCGTCACGCCAGACAACGAATGGTTGCTCGACCGAGCTGTGGCAGGCCCCAACAAGCGCATGGCATCTCCAGAGAATCGACAAGGGAACAGGTACCAGTATCGGGAGCACGTCACTCGTCTCCGTGCACGCGTTGCTTCTGCCTGCCATGACGCACAACAACTCAGGGGGCAATGGGGCAATGGCTAGGTGCTGGCATGCAGCATCGTGGGTGCGTGCACCCGATGAGATCGGCTCCTGAAGGCCTCGACCGACAGGTTGGGGTTCGTGCTCGGCCAATTGTCGGAGGCGTCGAGCACCACCGGGCACGGCGAAGTGCAAGGAGGCGTCGCGATGCGATGCGATCCGAATCCGGGAGGGCGTCTGACGCTCGGTTCGGTGGGAGACAGGACGATAGCCGAAACACACTGCGGGGAGGAGGCGCTCAATCCCGGTCCTTGGTCCAATCCGGCAGCGGGCACGGTGTGAGCCGCGGTCTCGTTCGAAGGCTCCGACCGACAAGCACGGTCAACACCGGGGCACAACCACGTGCACTGCAAACCTGCGGTCGGGCCATCTCGGCTGTTGCTGCGCACGTCACAGCCTGCGGGAGGGGACGCTGGCATTGGCTTTATTGCGTCAGGGAAGCCTGGTAGAACTGTGCAAAGTGTTCAGCGTCGTCGCTGTTTCCGGAGTAGAGATGTCCGTTGACGATGGTGGTGGGAACCGCGGTCAGGGCTAGTGCTTCGCTGGTCGGGAGCGGACCCTGTAGGGCCTGGGCGGTGATGTCCCGCACCCAGGCATGATAGGTGCGGAGCGTGGTTGCGTCGCTCAACGAGACATTGAGCTGGGCGGCAATGCTCATGAGCTCCTGATCGGAGAGACCAGGAGTGTTCTCTGCGGGCTGGTTGGCGAAGACGGCAGAGAGGTAGCCGGGGAGAGCAGAGGGATGGGATGCCGCGACATCGACGATGCTGGCTGCTGCGCGAGTGGAGTAGTTGGTGCCAACCGAGAGCCGGTCAAGGAGCGCCACTGGGTGGATCCGCAGCGTTGCGCGCCCGTCGTCGACCTCGTCGAACAACAGCTGTCCATTACCGGCTTCGAAGATCTTGCAATACGGGCACAGCGGGTCCAGGTAGAGGTCGATGACTGTCGCGCCCGAACCGAGGCTGATGTACCCACCGTCGAACTCCACCGCGCCGACAACACCCGTCAGCGAAGACGTAGGGTATGAGTCCTCCTCCTCGGATGGCATGGCTTCGCTGCCGACACAGCCGCTGAGGATGATCGCACTGATGAGCGCTGCGGGGAAGACTGCACCCCGGCGTCGCCGCGGACTGAGTTGAAAGAACGCCATAAACTGCTCCTCAGGGTATGTCTGGATACTGTGGTTCTCAGGGCTGACCCCTCGTGCAGGGGCTCACGGTCGTGGACGATATGAGTGAACCAGCGAGCCGATGGGTTTGTAGCTGCCCGGTATCGTCTGCCGGACATCTGCGGATCCGTGATCGTTGCGGTGGCTAGTCATCAACGTCTGTGACTGCTCCGGTTTCACCGTCAACAGTGACGGTGATTTGTTGGCGCCCCGTCTCGAAGTCGATTTTCCAGCTTAAGAGAGCGCCTTCGTTTCGAAGATCGATGTTTGTGACGTGGACTGCTCCGCCGACCGATCGGCTGGCCTCTTCGACTGCCTGAGCTGCGGACCAGGAGAGTCCCGGGCCGGTCGCGTCACGATTCGTGTTGAGCCACAGGTCGCTGCGGTTGATCTGTGCTTTCGCGCTGACGAATGACTGCAACGTTTGTCGGAAGTCGTCATCTGCGAACCAGTTGGAGTCGGAGGAACTCGATGAGTGTGCTTCGAGATACTCACGGTATTGCTCCCGCGCGGCGAAGAACACCTCGAGATCGGATGCTGGATTCGTCGACGGTGTGGCCTCGCTGGCGGAAGTAGCGGGCGTGCTTGGGTCTGCGGCTCCGATCGGTGCGCCCGTTCCGGGCGCGGTGCACGCCGATGTCGACGCGATAACGCTCCCGACGACGAGCGCAAGCGACATCCGCCAGATGCGTTCTTTAGTCATCGAGTCTCATCTCCACAATCTGAAAGTTGGTGTCAAGGCGTAATTTGTGAACAAATCCGTCCACGAGTTCGATCCGATAGGGAGCATGTGAGGAAGCGTCCAGCTCCAATTCGGTCAAGTAACTGCCGGGGTATGCCGCCAGTGCAGCAAGAACGGCTGAGTTGATGTCCTCGATGCGCCAGGTGCCCGGGAACCTTCGGTCGTCGGAGCGTTCGGTCTCGATGATGGTGGCCTTGTCGTCGACCACGCGAACCTTGCTTTCCAGACCATCCGCCGTCTCGAAGTGAACGTGCCACGCGCCAACAGGTTCAGCCTCCACGGACCTCAGATCGCTCACATCGCCTCCGACGGCCACGTTGGCCAGGCGGATGACCTCCAACAGCTGTTCAGCGCTGTCCGTACCCTGTGGGCCGGCCGTCCGCGGCGGGTCGTTCGAATCGGGTCGGCCCGGCGTTTCAACGGTTGGACCGCTCGCAGCTGAAGGCGAGCGATCCACGAGACGGGAGCTCGCATCGGTCCTGGGCGTGGACTGGTTGCCATTGACGTTGCCGATCAACAGGCCAACGATCACGGAAGCGAGGACGACCAATGCTGCCAGGAGCGCCAGGGTGAACCAACGCCAACGACGTTTTTCCGGTCGAGGTGACCTGTCCAGATCTATCTGTTGAGAGGGCTTCACGGGGTTCAACTCGGAGTATTCGCTTTCTCAGGCGGGCCGCTGCCGCGGCGGTGGTTCTGGAATCTGGTGGCGTGTTGAGCGTCTCGCCGACCACCCATTGCTTAAAAAACGGACGCTCACGCCGATAGGACCCGGCTCGCCAGGTCACGCAACGTTTTGTCTGGTGCTCGCCGTCGGTGCCGGCGACTCACGGGCAATGACGCGGGCGAGTAAGTTCGGTCCTGATCGACTGTCCCGCACCGTGAAATGGCCGATGTGTAGACGCGTACCGGTGCGTTTAATCTCTCCGACGATCAGGTCCTCTCGTGCAGAGACGACGACAAGGCGATCGCCCTCCTGCACATTTCTGGGATCCGAGAGGGAACGATCAGCCCCCCGGTCGTCCTCGCGTGAAGACTCAGGCAGGTCGGGAACTCGTGCTGCGACCGCGGAGCTCGTCGCGGTTGTCGTGACGGCGGTACCCAGTTTTCGGCCGGCGAAGCGAGCCAGAACTTGCCATTCACCAGCCGCGATAGGAAGGTCGATGGCCCGGTGTACCGAGGTTCCTGTAGCGATGAGGTCTCGAGTGATTCCGGCGATGATCTGGTGAATCACGATGGTTGTCCTTGCGGGTAGTTGGGTTGACTCGGCACTCCGGGAAGACGACGAGGCGAGCTGGCCGCGCCGAGATATCACGCTCCCCGATGGGTCGCATCGTGGATGCTGGATGCTCGGGCCTGCTAGGACAAGTTTCGAACTGGGAGTCTGTGCTCGTTCTGACTTGACACCGTTTTGAGTACTAATCCGCATGAAAACCAGTGATCGGTGGGGTGCCATGCGTGGCTGAGGATCACCATTCAGGGGAGGGCGCGGGGCGCGACAGCGCTACCCGGCTGACGCGGAACCTCTCGATGACCTGACACGCACGATCGATCTGATCGAACTTCGCCCGCGGTGCACTTCTCACTGGGTACGTGCGATGGAGGGCGTGACATCCATCGTTGCTCAAGGAGCGTAGATGCACCTTCGCAATCATCCCCGAAGACCGGGCACAGCGCGCATGGGCGACACCAAAACGGGGCGGCTCGGAAGCCGCCCCGCCTGTGGATAACTACCCGCCTGACATGCGCGTATAACGTTCAACTATGTCAGTAGTCCTGTTTTCGTGACCCGCCGCTCGGTGTGCCATTCCCGCCACATGGCGGGTGTTCATTCCGCTGATCGTCCAAGAGGCTTCCAGCAGTGGCGTCGAGGAGCGTCACGACATCGCAGATTTCATCGGCAACTTCACTGAGGCCTGATTCCGTTCGGCCGGGGGTCGCGGATGCAGACCTTTGAGAGCGACCATGACTGCACTATCGAGGGGGAATACTTGCGCACCACCATGAAACTCGTTGCTACCGTTGGAGCCGCGCTTCTGGCCGCGGGATTGGCTGTTCCTGCTCATGCCGCAGAATCCGAACCTGACCCGTTGGCTGCCATCGCTGCGGCAGCCCCGGAGGTATTGACCGGCGTCGCGGACGCTTCGGTTGACCTTTCCGATAAGTCAGCAGTCGAAGCAAGCACCTCCGAAGCCTCCGCTACCCTTCCAACTGAGGCGGCCGACGGAGTAACACTGACCGATTCTGGAGGCACCGAGATCACTGTGGGCTTGCCGAACGCCACGAATGCGGAGAGCGCCATCGCCGAGGCAGATGGGATCGTGTCCTACGACAACAACGACGGCTCGACAACCGTCCCCGTGCTGAAAGAAGATGCCTCGGTGCAGATCACTACCGTGATTGACGGCGCCAACGCTCCGACCCGCTACGCCTACCCGCTGCAGGTACCCGCGGACGCGACAGTCACCCTGGACCCGACGAGCGGCGCTGTCGTGATCGCCGACGCAGAAGGCAAATTCCTCGCTGGAGTGGCGTCAGCTTGGGCAAAGGACGCGAACGGCACCGACATCGCTACGCACTACGAGCTCGACGGGACCACCCTCACTCAGGTGGTTGAACACGCAGAAGGTAACGCATACCCGATTGTCGCCGACCCGTGGCTCGGCATCGCCCTGGTCGACCGCACGAAATGGTCTGGCAAAACGCTGCAGGTCTATCCGTCATCCTGGGCACGAGTGAACCCATGGGCAAGCGCCGGCGTGGCCGCACGGTGGGCAGGATGGGACGAAGTCCTCAACAAGACACCGGGCAGCCGGGAGAATACCCCGTCAATGCGAGACCAGTACTACTGCCACTTCGATTTCGTTCGATTCCGCGCACCCAACAAGGTGAGCTGGAACCTCGACCTCGGCCGACCTGCGTACGACTACTGGACGCTGATCCAAAGGCAGTGCAACTGATGCGTGCCCTCGCCGGCGGGGCCGCTATCGCCTCTGCAGCCGGGGTACTCACAGCCGTTGGCACACTCATTTACCTCGGGATAACCCTCGGAGACCGCGGCCTAACAGCTGACGCCAACGGAACATCGGGCTACACCACAGCCACCGAGACCACCTTGCTCATCGGCAGCTTCATCGCGATCCCACTCCTGGTCGTTCTCGGAGCGACAAGCCTGGTGTTCTGGATCGCCCGGTACCGGGCCGACCGAACCAGCAACTCGATTACAACGCCCTAAACCAGGGCTGACGCCAACGCACAAACTCGAAGCAACTCACAGGGCCCCGGCCAGTTGGCCGAGGCCCTGTCTGCTGCAAGCGATCGCCGTCGGCAGCACCCGCCCATGCGCTTCATCGGAAGCTACATCCCCGCGTCTGGCTATTCAGTCCTCCGTCCGAGGTCTTCTCAGAAACCTACAGTTTTCCGAGACGCCCTGTCGCCTGTGTCGTATCGAAACCGACTTACGGGACGATCGGTTCGCTCGAAACTTATCGATTGCGGGACGTCGACTAGACCCGCGGTGGCGAGAGCGATGCGCGATCAGGAGACGTCGCGGAAGCGGTACATGCCATCCTCAAGTCCTTCGTCTGCCCACCCGATTGCCTCAAAGAATGCGCGCGCGCCCAGATTCGACGGATCAACAAACGCCACCCAACCCCGAGCCGGTGGGTGCCGAGGCCACGCGGTGGCTGCTGCGAGGACGGTCCGCCCCAGTCCTCGTCGGCGGGCGTGAGGTGTTACAGCAATATCCGTGATGACATGAGCGTCCCCGCTCGGATGCCCGTGCTCGACTAGCCCGCGGTTTGGCGTGTGTGCTCCGTCTGGCAAGACCACCGTTCAGCGCGTGTCTTTCCGTCAGACAGTTGCCGGGCGCCGTGGAGCGCGTTTGAGGATCGACGAGTCGGGTTGGAAGCCATCAGTAATCCAGTTACGCAGCGACTCGGTCGCCCATTCCTGCTCCAATGGGGATACGCAGTACTTCTCGACATCCGGGTGCTCGGCGATGTTTGGACACAGCACGAATCCGGCCAGACGAAGTAACAGAACCATGGCTGGATCCTTCACGAGGTCAATGGCCGCACGGAACGATCGTGCGAGAGCTTTCGTGAGGATCAGTTTGACCGCCTTCGTGAGCAGGAGGTCGTCCGCGAGCGATGCGGCCACGGACTCGGCGATGTCCTCTGCGACGTCATCGGCGAGTTCGTCCAGTTCCCCGATTAGCTTAAGGACCTCGACGCACAACGAGCACAGGAGGTGCAGATAATTGACGGCATCGGTGACCGCCTTGGCTTCTGCATAATCAAGTTCTGCCTTCGCGATCTCGGCGACGAGCGGTTCGACGATCGCTTTCAGCACATCACGGGCGTCCCGTTGCCGGTCCAGCTCGGTGGCGAAGATGAATTCATTGATCACATAGGTGACGGCGAAGTCGGTGCAGGCCTCGCCGATCAGTTCTTTCGCGGCAAGGGCCTCTCGAGCGGCCTTCTTTGCCCCACGGACCTGCGTCTGTGAATACCGCCGACGCTTTTCCGGCGCCCACACTAGCGCACGTGCCCGCTCGGTATGCGGACCACCGTGAAAGTAGCCGTCACAGATGCACTCGCACTGTTCAGCCGTCGTGCGAACCGCATCCGCGCACGTCACACTGTGCCCAGAATCGCGCCCCATGATTCCCCCTACGCGTTCGGGCCGCCCCCCGGCCCGTCCTCGCACTCTACCGGCGACGTTGGCGCGTGCCGAGCGGGACAACCCGACGTTCGGCATCGATGTACCGCCGCATCGCCCCACGCAGCGCTTCAGCATTGTCGACGCTGAACCGGATCGCCTCGCCCCTCCCCCTATGTCACACCCGCTCGAGCTCCATCAGGTGGCGGTTTAGCTCGTCCGGTCGCCCTCGTTCTCAGCAGCTTCCCTCGGTGAGCACACCAGCAGTTGACCAGGTGATTTTCGGGAGAATCTGGCGTGCACCGGCGGCGAACATTCCGACGTCGCAGGTCTGCGGCACGAAGTCGGAAGTGACTTTCACGGTGAAATTCACATAGGCAGCCGCTCGCGGCGAGTATGAACCGATGTTGATACCACCGTCGAGGATTGAATCGTCGTCGAGGAGCAGGCCCTCCGGGTTCGCCGTGTTCGCAACGTAGGTTGTCGCGGCGACGAGTTCCACACCGCGAGGCATCCACCCCTCGATACTGACGTCTTCGACGATTTCGTCAGTGAAGTTGCCATACCGCACCAACACGTCGAATGTCTTCGAGTCGTCCAGCGGAAGCCTCTCCGACCAACACGAGGCCCCGTGCGCGGAGACGCGGATTTCGACTATTTGACGGCCAGCCTCCGCCGCGCTCCACTCTTCCTCGCCCCACTCTGTCGAACAGGATGAGGTGGCACTTGGGGCCGGAGTCGGGGTCAGAGTCAACGTCGCTTCGAACTCTCTCCGCCGATCGTTCGCGAGCTCCGCGAAGAATGAGCTCGCAACGCTGACAATGATGGGCAAGAGGATCAATGTGGCGATGGCAGCCAGCGTTGCCTTCACCACTTTTGCGCGCCGGCTGCTGTTGGGGCCACTCATGCGCTCATCGTAGGGCTCCGTCAAGATGCGGGGGTAGGTGTCACCCCCTCAATCTCGCACGAATACACTTGCACAGACACAGCTGTCACGCTGTTCCCCTAGACCATCGTCGCTGCCACCGCGGCGAACGGGTAGAGGCTGGTGGCGAGTGAACGGGTCGACTCTAGGGAGAGCCCTGCGGTCCAGGCAAGGTCAGTGCACTACCGTCGATGTATGGCTACCGTCTCCGATATTCTCCGCATTAACACGCTCGCCCTCCGCTTCGCTGCCGCCGAGATACGGATGACTCCGAGCCAGGTAGTCACACTGGCCGAAGGCTCGATTATCGAGAGCATGCTCGAAGTTGCGAAAGACAAGCACGTCGATGACCCCGGGCTGAACCGCTTCGACGCTGACACCAAGCGGCAGCTGGATGAACAGCTCGCGTCTTGGGCAAACGTCTTTGATGCCGATAAGTACGGCTTGGGCTGGAACGATCGACAGAGCGGTTGGGTTGCCTTGGCCTGGGGTATTAGTGAGCTCGTTCAAGACGATGCCGGGAGCCAGCAGCTTCGCTGGAAATAAGCATGGTGCGATCACGCCCTATCTCCGCCCGCTGAAAACGCCAGCTGGACACACGAAAGAGGTGCAGCTGCTCGAACGTGCCGGTGGTGCGCTCACCAATTGTCGATCGGGATCTGGGCCGACGGAACGAGATCCGTGAGTGCCCGGCACCGAAAACGGCTCCTGGCCAACAGGCGGGGGCGTAACAGACCAGGAGCCAGCGACAGACATGGGTCTCTCGCGAGTTCAGCGTACTGACTGCAGCCGGAGTCTCCACTACCGGAATCCGCGCCCAAGCTACGCGATTTTCCGGAGCTCAAAGGTGCTCGCGGATCCGCCTATCGATCTCGAGGCCCTCTGCCTCGAGTAGGAGCTGCCCGACCGCTGCGTCCGCGAAGACCGACTGCTCGAACTCGATTGCGTCCAGCCTCAACACTGACAGCAATCGCTTCAACTCAAGCGGCCCAACCGACGATCGCCCTAGGAACACGCGCCGCAACCGCCACGGACGGATCCGAGTCAACATCGCCACATGCGCGACGGACCACCCTAACCGCGACGCTGATGTCGACAACGCAGCACCAAGAGCTCGGTCGTAGGTCCGCGTATCCACCAAGAAGAGATCCACCCGCCCACGATACCGCCGGCCACCGGCAAAGCTCTCAGCACGCCGCAGCGATGCTACCCAGCAGGTGGCCGGTCAGCGGGCCGCGGCCCTAAGGCCCGGACCGCCCCTCGGCGATCCGCCATTCGACTCAGAGTGCCCTCAGCATCACGCACAACAGCAGAGTGTCACGGCCGCACGCCCCACCGACGCCAACGTCGCTCGCGCACGAGCTGTGCGTTCACCCGATCCGCAAGCAGCCCCCGCGCGATCGCCTCAGCGTCTCGGAAAGGCTCCGCCTCCAGTGCGTTCACGCCCTGATCTCCCTCCTCGTGCGCGATAAACGCAAAGAGATCCAACTGTTGCTCGAACGCTTCCAGGGTCGCCAGCCATCCCGCGAAGGCCTTCGCAACATCAACCGACGCGTAGGCGCTCACGATCGCCCGCGCACGAACCCGCAACGTCCTCTCCGGCTTCGCCGTCTTGCGGTGCGGCATCTCGGTGACATAGTCGTTGTCCGACGTCTCCACCAGGTCATACGTGCGGTCCACCACCCAAAGACCATGAAGCTCAATGAGCTCCATGAGCTCCAGATACATCTCCGCCCGCTTCGCCCGATCATCCCGCAACCGCTGCTGCCGCCCCGACATAGCCGGAACAACCACAGCCAGAAGCGACACCAGCAGCGCCGCAGCAGCCAGCACCAGGGCGAACGGGTCCGCCGGGGCAGCAGTACCCTCCGCCACGACCGAAAGCACTCAGCACCAACCCTTCGCGCGCACCAAGAGCCGCACTACCTGCGCCCTCGCCGAGATCTCAACGCGACATTGCGACGGCCGGCGCCCACGTATGGGGCCAACACCTCACGCAGCTCAGCCGCATTGTGATCACTGAGGTCGATCTCGTAGTCGCGACCATCGAGACCGAAGCGGACCGTCTCACCACTCCCCCGCGCCAACTCAACACCATCGAGGTCATCAATGAGCGTCGTGATCATCCGTTGTGCCATGCCGCCATCATGCCAGCCCACAGCTGACCCCCGACGACCGGCCGATCCTTCCACATCCGGGCTGCTTGGGGTCGTCAGTAGCGCTGTCGATGGTCCGAGGGAACTCGAACCCGCGGACCTATAGAACGTGCTCGTGGATCCCCCCCCCCCCCCCATCAACCGTGTGCGGGTTCGGGCTCACGGGGCATTGCCCCTGCCAGCCGTTCATCTTCCCGGGCTACCGTCGCACGACCAGTGGTGAGTGACACTGCGGGAAAGGTACACATGACGCTGCACATCGACGGCCCATGGTCAGGGCGGTCCGGACACACCATCGCCCAACTCTCCGACGGCTCACTGTGGCGCCAAGAAGGGCTCTACTACGAGCACCACGACGCCGATCAGCCAGAAGTCAGGATCACTGACGGCCGCATGACCGTCGCGGGGATGCGCCGGTCAGTGCCCGTCCGACGCCTCTAGCACCACCCCCGACTCACCAGCACCACTCCCCCACCACCCCCGCCGGCGGGTGAGATTCCGGCTGACATCCCCCGCCACAGCATCACACCCGGTGAGGACCGCCGTCCCTCAGCTGACCACCACTGAGCGGAAGCCGACCCATGACCACAGCCACGCCTCTCACAGGCACTCAGCATCTCGAGATCTTCACCTCCAAACGAACCGGCGACGGCATCCACGTGCCCTGCTGGTGCTCCATCGCCCATGACCACACCTATGCTGACTGGCAGGCGGCCGGCAGCCCCGACACCAGCGGACGCCACCTGGTTTCCGAACCCGCCACAGCCCATGCAGCAGCCTGAACCGTCAGCCGGCGTCACTTACGTTGACAGCCCAATGACACCGGCCGGGCACTGGGCACTGGGCGCAGCTCGGAGCGTTCATCGGGATCCTCGCCGGCGGAATCCTGACGACCCTCATCGCCACCAGCGGCGCCCTCGCCGCCGCGGTCGCGACGACCGCGATCGCCGGCACCATCCTCATGAGCCTCATCCGCTGAACCACCGCCCCGCGCACCCAGCTCGAGTTCGAGGCGACAGAGGGTGAGATACGAGGGGAATTGTCCTTCCCGTCCACCAGAAGCTGTCAGACTTCCACCATCCGCGGCGCCCCCGCCTCCCCGACGAAGGCGCCGCGGTACCACCATCCAACGCCGATCAGACACCACTCCCCCGGCCACAGATCACAGCCGATCGGCCGCGGACGCCCACGCACGACGACGTGTCCATCACGAAACTCGAACTCGACCCAGACCGCCCGATCCGTCCACCCGAGACCAATCCCCACTCGTGATGGCGGCACTTATCGCCGCCAACAACGCGTCATTTATCAAAGCGATTCACAACGGCGGTCTTGCGGAGCTGGACCCGGGTGGTCAAAAACGATCGTTTTCCGCCGACGATATGGTCCACTCAACGCTGCACACGCAACGGCAGGAGAGGCGACATGGCTAGCGCGGAGCCATGGACGCATGGCCAGTTGCACAAAGCAGCTTCTGCGAGCAGGCGCTCGTATGAAGTCTCCCTTTTGCGAAGTTCGAGCGGCCAGCGCTGATCCTTCGGCAAGACGACTCCCCAGACCGTCGATCCTCATATACTTCAATCTATGGTGCGTAAGAATCGGAACTCTCCCACGCAGCGCGCATGGACGGACGCAGACTCAGCGCTCTGGCACACGTGCAAGTTCGTATCCCAAGTCGAAGCTCGACAATTGCCCGATCTTCAGGTCGACACGCTCTTCGCACTGAGATCAGCCGAGGTCGCCTTCGCGCGGGGGCCGTACTCACTTGATGCCTTGCGCACAGCGGGCAACGGAAGCTACTCACACAACTCGACATTCATCATGGGCAGTGGCGGTTTGGGTCTCGCTCTTGGAGCCGGCACCTTGATCGGCAGCGCAATCGGCAATTCAAACCGTCGCGCGCAGGCAACTGCGGACGCTCAGCTCGCATGGCGTCACGACAGCACCGGCCAGCTCGTCGTCACCAACCAGGGCTTCTACCTGGACACTGGCTCGAATCTTTTCGCCTGGGACTGGGGCAGCGTCGATTCAATGGAAATCATCGCTTTCAACTATGTTCAACTAAGCGGCAACTCGACCAATGGTCCGGTGACTTGGAGGATCGCATCCCCATGGGCAGAACTCGTCTTCGTACTCTGGGCAATGGGCCGACATGCCCGTCATCCACAACTCGTGCAACGAATGTGGATCCCTGCCAATTGGTCTGATTGGGCTCGCGCCCAGGGATATCCGAATCCGCTCTTGCCATCGCGGGTCCCTGTTGGAAAGCACAGCTCATAGAGAAAATGACAACACGATGAAGCTGGCCATCGTGGCCGAAGCCCGCGACGCGGCCGCACGGCAGCAGAAGCCGCCGCACTGGTCGGCTGGAGCAGAGCAACGCTCTACAGACACCAGGCCAGCATCACGGCACGAACACCCTGACGGTTCCGGGGCGGGTTGCACGCGGCAGCCGAAAACGCTCGCTGCAACCGCCAAACGGCAGATCCTTTCGGCAAGACGATGTTGACCGTTCCATTCGAGTCGGCGCCCTACGACTGAGCCTTGGGTTGGCCCGCGCTGATATCCGCGACAATGCGTTCAGTGATCTGAGCGAGGGTTTCGTGAGGGCCGATTCGGCCTTCCTGGACAAACTCGAGTGGCTGCCAGCCGTCGTACCACTCGCGCATCTTTTCGGCGGTGAAGGCGTGGCGCAGGTCCCGCACTGCATGGCGCCTGACCGTCTCATCAAAGCCGACATCGAACTGGTAGATGCGTGTCTGAGATCGTGTTCGCTCCGTCGGAGGGTGGACAGAAGATGTTCTCGAGTTCAGCCGACCGGCGGATGACTCGCCCGCCACCCGGTTTCTACGCTGGATGCATGAGCACACACATCAAGCACACGCCCAGCACCACGCGCCGCTTCCGCATCGACCCCGTCACCATGAGCGCTATGACCGGCGCCGGACTCGGTCTCGGCCTCGCAGCAGCATTCGCCGCCGCAATGCTGCTCCAAGCGCCCTTCGGCCTAGCACTCGCAATCGCACTGCCGGCCGCCATGCTCCTCGCGACCAGCACCGCAATCGCCATCAGCCGCCGACACCAGCACCCCACTACCCCACCCGCGTGAGCATCTTCAGACGCTGGAGCCGCACCTCCTCGCATTCACATCACCCAGAGGGCAGGACGGCCGCCGCCAAGACCGGCAAGGGTCACCGAGCCCTCAGCCGACGTTTGACCACCACACGAGCAATCAGGTGGCAGACGAACGCTGACGGCAACAACACGAGTGCACCCATCGCCCGATCCCGCGCCGTGATCGGCAGGCCTCTTCGGGCGAGTTCTCGTTCCGCCACGATCGCGCCCGGCAACATCACCGGCAGCGCAGACACCACACCCGCGGTGTACCCCTGAGTGAGCAAGCTCGC
The DNA here is from genome assembly GCF_014839505.1 of Plantibacter sp. CFBP 8775. Lineage (NCBI taxonomy): Bacteria > Bacillati > Actinomycetota > Actinomycetes > Micrococcales > Microbacteriaceae > Plantibacter > Plantibacter sp. CFBP 8775. The sequence continues at coordinate 630,451 of NZ_JACYNV010000002.1, forward strand.
CAACACATGGCTCCCGGTGTGCGCACCCAACCCCGCAACGACCGCACGATACAACGGCGAGCTGCCGGCAGTGCGCACGCCACGGATACATGCGAATCCGACCAAGCAGCCCATCAAACCAACAGCCAGCCAGGACTGGCGAGCATCCATCCGGAACGCACGAATCCCCGTCCGATCAGCGAGCAGATCGCAGGTGGCCGGGAACGCCGCACCTTCCTCAATGTCGTGCAACACCCATGCAACAAACAACCAGACCGGGCCGCGGAACCGCCCGCCCTTCCTCAACCCTCGAGACGACACCACACGCTCAGTGCCTGCGCCGGTGCCTGTCCTGGTCACGACACCTCTGAACCGCGTCGACGTGCGATGCCGGACCCCAAGCGCAACGCACAGGCGAGCACGGTCGTGAGCCCGGCAGCGACCAGTACTCCGAGCTGCCATGGCCCTGCAAGGGAGAAGCCGGTTCTCAGCAATATGAGCGCGGCGATGACACCGACCGTGCTGTTCAGGAGCACCGTGCCGGCGACAAGCGCGACGATGACCGGGACGTCATGCCGCGACAACTCGAAATCTCGACGAACCGCGCGGTGAGCGTGGGGGTTGAGCTCCGCCGCGGGTTCGGGCCGCGTGGTCATGTGGCGGGTGCGTAGTCGTCGGCTCGCGGAACCGTGTCGTCGCTCCCCGCTAACGACCGGAGTGCGTATTCGACGACGTCGTTGAGCGTCAGTCCTGAGGCTTGTAGGTCCTGCAGCTGCCGCAGCGCACCCGGTTCACTGATCGATACGGTTATTGGGCGGGGACCCTGAGCTGCTTCTTGTAGTGCAAGTCTGCGGCTTGCTCGCCTGGACAGAGAGCTAGCGATCCAATCGCGGCTCGCTTGCACGTCGATGTGCCATCTGCCGTCCTGGAAGGTGCCGACGAGGTCCCCTGTCGTCACGTGATATCGCACGACCGCTTGGCTGAGGTAGAGCCGCTTCGCGACGTCCGCGGGATGTGTTGGATCCGGGAAATCGTCGAGGAAATCCTGAACGACTGCCTCCTGGAGCGCACGGCGGCGTTCCAGGAGGTCGGTGGGCGTTGGGCCGGCCGGTTCGATGCTCACACGCGTCCCTCATCTTTGGCACACAGGTAGGTGACAATGTCGACGGTTCGATAGAACGGGCCTGAGTACTCGTCTGCAGGCCGGACGATCAAGGATGTTGCTCGAAGCTCCTGCTCACTCATTTCCATCAGCGCCCTCGCTGACGCGACGGTCAACCGTCCATCAACCTGCCTCCGCGCGTGGACTGAATCGACTTTCACGCCGATGATCTTGGCGACCTCGTGTGGCACGAAGCCAGCTGCGAGGACCGCACCGATGATGTAGCGGGTGTCGCGGAACGCGCCGCGCCGGTGGGTGCCCGACGCCGTGCGTTCCGCGCGACACGCGTTCTCGATCAAACGCACGAGCGCGGGCGTCAACGATCGGCGCTCCAACATGGTGCTGATCGGCGTGCCGGTCCTATTCATGGTCGCTCCTGTATCCGGTATTACTCGTCGTCGTGACCCGGGCGGCCATAGCTGGCCGGGCGGCCTGCGGCTACCCATTCGGTGAACGTGTGCGAGCGGGCGAGCGTGTACGGTCACGGCAGCCTCGTCTGCATTTCGGGTCCCGCTCTCAACTCGTGGCTACCGGCACGTATGGCCTCATCTGTGAGATGGACCGGCACCGGCATCGTGATGCGGGTGTCGGAGTACTTCACCCAACGGCGCCGTCAGAGCACTGAACTCACTAGCAGAACCGGCGACGGTCACACCGAGGCTCGCTGCGCCCTCATCCGATGCGCGGCCGACACGGGAAGGAGCCGAGACACGGACAGCGCACCACCGATGGCGAGCAGCGTGAGTGCGCAAAGACCGGTGGAGCTTCCACCGAATCCGGTCTCGGCGAGTTCTGGAGGAGCGGCAGGGACAGCCGAGGTCGCGGCAGGCGGCATCGAGGCTTCGATTGCCGGCGTGTCGATGGGTTCGACGGGCGTTTCGGGTTCCGTGACCGCCACAGAGCACAGCGTTGGATCGAGGTCGTATGACTCGATGCCGTCGCCGCTGATGAACTGGATGCTCTCAACGACGATCTCGCGAGTCGATCCATCCCCGAACAGCCAGCTCCCTTCGACGCATCGCAGCGCGACCGTGATGGAGCCAGTCGGTGCGACAGGTCCGCCAATCTCCTGGTTGAACTGGACCAGCACCTCCGCAAGATCCAATGCTTCACCCGTGACCGTGAGCGTCGCATGCCCCGCAGCGTCCGTGCCATAGAAAAAAGTCACCGGTACCGCGTTCGCCGAAGACGCTCCACCCAGAACCAGGATCCCGCCGAGCACAGCGCCGAGCACTCCAGTGAGTCTGCGGTTGGTTCCCATGTGATGTTCCCTCTGCGGTGATCGATAATGACACGAATGACGAGGAGCAGAATCCGCCAGAAACCGGAGCGCTCGACTCAGGATGCGACGCACGGGACTCTCCCAACGACCCGCGACCGTGACCTTCACCCGACATTTCACCCGTGAGGCGGCTCCACACCTCTGATACCCGTGTATCCGCGTCGACGCACGGTGATGCGCTGTACGTCAAGCGGGTGAGATTCCGGCTGACATCCGTCGCCACAGCATCACACCCGGCGAGGACCGCCGTCCCCTCAGCTGACCACCACTGAGCGGAAGCCGACCCGTGACCACAGACACGCCTCTCGGAGGCACTCAACATCTCGAGATCTTCACCTCAAAACGAACCGGCGACGGCATCCACGTCCCCGCTGATGCACCATCGCCCATGACCACACCTACGCTGACTGGCAAGCCGCCGGCTGCCCCGACACCAGCGGACACCTCTTGAGCTCCCCCGCCACAACCCATGCAGCAGCCTGAACCGACCACCGGCGTCGCTTACGTCGACAGCCCGCTAACACCGGCCGGGCTCTGGGCGCAGCTCGGAACGTTCATCGGGATCCTCGCCGGCGGCATCCTCGCGACCTTCATCGCCATCAGCGGCACCATCGCCGCGATGGTCGCGACGGCCACGATCGCCGGCACCATCCTCATGAGCCTCATCCGCTGAACCACCACCCCGCGCTCTCATCTCGAGCTCGAGGCAACAAAGGGTGAGATACGACGGAAAGCGTCCTCCCCGACCACCAGAAGCCGTCCGACTTCCACTCGGAGTGTCGTCAACACGCACCGAGCAGCGTCGCGAGCCCGGCGATCGTGGTGTCGACGACGAACCGGAAGTAGCGTTCGCGCAGCTGTTTGGCACCGGGCCCGCCCTCGGCAAAGGGCGTGAGCAGGGATGCCGCGAGTACCTCGACGCCGGGCCGGCCCAGCGCCATGCGGGCGAACTCGTCCATCATCGTCGCGTGATCGCGAGGACCGTCGTCCTCGTGGACCAGCCGGTCGTCGCCGATCGAGATGGTGAGCATCGCGTTGTTCAGGAGAGCGGCATACGCAAAGCCGGCGTCGTCTCCGAATCCTGCGCGCCGCAGAAGGGCTGTACCGGTGTCGATCACATCGAGGGTCGTGCGGAAGGTCGGTCCGTGCAGCAGCAGCCATTTCGCCACACCGGGGTAGGCCGCCACCGGACCATAGGCGGAGAGGAGGAAGGTGCGGAACCACTCATCCCACGGACTCTCGGGCGGCGGAACGCTCAACCCCTCGACGACGCGCTCGACGACGTGACGCGCGAGCAGGTCGCGGCCCCCGACGTGGTGGTATATCACCGAAGGTGAGACGCCGAGGCGTCGGGCGAGATCGCGGATCGACCAGCCCCACAGGTGCGAATCGCGCGTCAGCTCGGCGGCGGCGTCGACGACCGCGTCCGCCGTCATACCGACGTGGAATGCGGTTGCCTGGTCGTCCGTCATCGCGCCCTTCGAGCTCGACGTCCAGTCTTGTCGATAGACGCCGATATTGACAGCAAGTAAGGATGCCCTTACTAATTGGATGAATGCATTTGAACACCGTTCTATTACAGTGAGAACCGTTCTCAAAAACTTGGAGTGCGAAACATGACCGACCAGTCGACCACAGACTTTTTCGCGCCCGTGCGTGGCAGCATCTTTGGCATCGTCGCGCTCGGCGTCGTCGGCGCGGCGAGCGGCGTCGTTCCGTTCATCGCAATTGTTGAACTCGCGCGGATCCTCCTGCCTGCGCCAGGCGGCGAGCCGATCGACGAGGCTCGCGCCTGGACAGTCGTCGTCGTCGCCGTCGTCGCGCTCGTCGTGGCGGTTGGCTGCGCGTTCCTTTCCGGCCTCGAGAGCCACCTCGCAGATGCCGAGCTGCAGGTCGCGCTACGTAGGAGGATCATCCGCCACCTGCAGCAGCTGCCGCTGGGCTGGTTCGGGCAGCGCAGCTCGGGCAGCATCCGCAAGCTGGTCGAGAGCGACGTGACAGCGCTGCATCAGCTGGTGGCGCACTCCATCCAGGACGTGCTGACCGCGGTGACTGTTCCGGTCATCAGCCTGGTGTATCTGTTCGCGACGCAGTGGCAGATGGCCCTTGCCGCTCTCGTACCGCTACTCGGTGTCGCCCTTTGCTACCCGCTCATGATGCGCGGCGCAGGCGAGAAGTATCAGCAGTACGACGAGGCAACACAGTCACTGTCCGGCGCTACCGTCGAGTTCATCCACGGTATCGCGGTAGTCAAACGGTTCGGGCAGCTCGGGCGAAGCCATCGCCGGTACCGGGATGCGACAAAACGCTACGTACACTTCGTCGGCGAGTGGACGCGCGAGACGGCGATGGTATTCACCGTCGTCGAGCTCATCTGCTCCCCCGTGACGGCACTGCTGATCTTACTCGGCGCCGGCGCGTGGCTCGTGAGCGCCGGAGTGGCTACGCCAATCGACGTCCTCCCGGGTGTGGTGCTGGGGCTCGGGCTCACAGCCCCGGTTATGAAGCTGGGGGCATCGGGACAGTTCCTGCGCAACGCATCCAAGGCTCGGCAGGCGCTGGCAGCCTTTTTCGCTCTGCCGCCCCTCTCGCAGCCCACCTCGCCACGGACCACCGTGGGGACAGATGTCGTCTTCGACGACGTGTCGTTCGGTTACGACGCATCGCACCGAGTGCTCCACGACGTCGCCGCCGCGTGCGCGCCGAGCACGATGACCGCCCTGGTTGGCGCCTCCGGCTCGGGCAAATCGACGTTCGCGAAGCTGATCCCGCGGTACTACGACGTCGACACCGGCCATGTCGCCATCGGCGGCGTCGACGTGCGGGACCTCCGATCGCGCGAACTCTATCGCGACGTCGGATTTGTCTTCCAGGACGTGCAGGTGCTCCGCGCGAGTTTGCGGGAGAACATCCGGCTCAGCCGCCCCGGCGCGACGGATGCCGAGATCGAGCAGGCGGCGCGCGCGGCGCAGATCCACGACCGCATCCTCCGCTTCGAGCGCGGCTACGACGCGGTCGTCGGTGACGACGCGAACCTCTCGGGCGGCGAGGCGCAGCGCGTCACGATCGCGCGCGCCCTGCTTGCTGACGCCCCTGTGCTCGTGCTCGACGAGGCCACCGCGTTCGCGGATCCCGATTCCGAGGCCGCAATTCAGAAGGCGCTCAGCACGCTGACCGCCGATCGCACTGTGCTCGTGATTGCGCACCGGCTCCACACGATCACCGGCGCCGATCAGATCCTCGTGCTCGACGGCGGGCGCATCGTCGAGCGCGGCACCCACGCCGAACTGGTGGCAGCGAACGGCCGGTTCGCCCGTATGTGGGCGGAGTACCAGTCCAATCACGCCCGCACTCTGCCGGAAGGAGCAGCGCGATGATCCGTCGCATGCTGCACTATTCATCGGAGAGAGCGCGCAGACTCGTCTTGATCGAGCTTGCTTTTGTCGTGGCATCCGCGGTCCTCCAGGGAGTTGCATTCCTGCTACTCGTTCCCCTGCTGAGGTCACTGTTCACGGGGGAAACGTATGCCGTCGGCGGATGGCTCCTCGCCGAGGTCATCGTGGCGGTGCTGTATTTCGCTACGGCGTGGGTCGCAAGTCAGGTCGGCATGGAGGCCAGCACTGCCGTCCTAGAGTCTCTGCTCAAGCGACTAGGAGATCGTCTCGTCGACCTGCCGATCGCCTGGTTTGCTGCAGACCGGACCGGTCTCACGACGAGCATCGCAACGCAAGGCGCGATGTTCGTCTCCACCGCCCCGCACGCCGTGCTGCGGCCGATCCTGACCGGGTTCGTCACACCCGCGACGGTCCTCGTCGGGATGTACTTCTTGGATTGGCGGCTCGCCCTGGCGATGACCGTGATGGTCCCCGTCCTCGCCGTCGGGTACCGCATGATCCACACCGCGATCGGCCGTGGCGACAAAGTGCACGCCGAGGCTGCGTCGGAAGCGTCGAGCCGTATCATCGAGTTCGCCCGCGTCCAGCCGACGCTTCGCACCGCGGGAGACGGAGCGGTCGCCGACCGGCTCGTTTCGGAGGCGCTCGAGAACCAACACCACGCCTATCGTCGACTACTCTTCGGCGGCGGGGCCGGCATCGCCACCTTCGCAGGGCTTGTACAGCTCTCGATGACGTTCATCCTGGTCCTTGGGACACTCCTCGCCATCGGAGGATCGGTCGAGCCGGCGACCCTCATCGCACTGCTCGTCCTTGGCATCCGCTTCAACGAGCCGATCATGAACGCCGGCGATCTTGGCGGGGGCGTGGCCGTGGCCCGCACCACGCTCGACCACCTCGACGCGCTGTACGCCGTCGAGGCACTGCCCGAGCCGACCGCACCGGCCGTTCCCACCGACTGGAGCATCGAGTTCCGCAACGTCACCTTCGGTTACGGCGGACCGGCGGTGCTCCGCGGACTGAGTTTCACCGCCCCGGCCGGGCGCCTGACGGCCATCGTCGGTCCCTCCGGATCAGGCAAGACGACGATTACGAAGCTCATCGCCCGCTTCTACGACCCCGAGGTCGGATCGGTGTCGATCGGAGGCGTCCCCATTCCAGAGCTCGGCACTGCGGTGATCGAAAACGCCGTAGCCCCGGTGTTCCAGGACGTGTATCTGTTCGACGACACGATCCTGAACAACGTCTGGGTCGGCAACCCCGGCCTGTCCCGCGACGAGGTCATAGACGCGGCGAGGCGTGCACGCGTGGACGAGATCGCCGGACGCCTTCCTGGCGGCTGGGACGCGCGCGTCGGCGAGGGGGGCTCGAACCTCTCCGGCGGCGAACGACAGCGCGTGTCCATCGCACGAGCGCTCCTCAAGGACGCACCGATCGTGCTGTTGGACGAAGCGACGTCCGCCCTCGACATCGGTAACGAGATCGCGATCGGCGATGCGATCGACCACGCACGCACGGGGCGCACGATGATCGTCGTCGCGCACCGCCTACAGACGATCATGACCGCAGACCGCATCATCATGCTCGACAGTGACGGGGGTGTTCGCGAGACCGGCACGCACGCCGATCTGCTCGCCGCGGGCGGCGCCTACGCCGACTACTGGCGGGAGCGAGTGGATGCCGCCGGCTGGCGGCTCGCCGACGCAGATTTCCCCGCGCATCCCGTGCACCCGACCCGAGAGGAACCTCAATGACTCAATCCACCGAAGCGAACGCCGCGGGCGCCGCACCTGTATCTGCACCCGCGAAGAGGTCACGGCACTTCAGTGCCCGCGACATCGTCAACGTTGCGATCTTCGCCGTCATCTACTTCGTCGTCGTGTTCGCCATGGCAATGCTCGGCGTCATCAGTCCCATGGTGATGATCGCCACGCTTTCCCTCACGCCGATCGTTGCCGGTATCCCGTACATGCTCTTCCTCACGCGTGTGCGTCACGCGGGGATGGTTTCTCTGATGGGTGCGGCACTGGCCGCCCTCGATCTGGTCATCGGTCACCCATGGCAGTCTGCGCTCCTCATTGTGGCGGTCTCACTCGCGGGCGAATTGATCATGGCTGCGGCGAACTACGGCAGCACGTGGGCCGCCATCTGGACCTACACGGTGTTCTCTGCATGGTTCATTGGACCGTGGGTGCCGTTCCTGATCGATCCTGCGGGATACCTCGCGAACTACGGCCTCGAAGCCTACGGCGAGGACTACGCCCGGGTCTTCCGCGAGCTCGTGACGGTGCCGACGATCCTGCTCATGTTCCTCGCGACCGTCATGTGTGGGTTCCTCGGCGGTCTGCTGGGCACCCGTCTGCTCGCAAAGCACTTCCGCAGGGCCGGCCTGGCATGACCCGCGTCGACACCGACAGCGCTCGTCGCACGGAAAAGCACGCCGTCGACGTCGACATCACGGACCCGCAGCCGCCCCGGGGGCTCGACCCGCGCACGGCCATCCTCCTCCTCGTTGCGACGAGTATCGCGGTCATGCAGGTCGATGGTGCGAGGTGGATGCCGGCGGCGTTCGCCGTGGGCCTCACTCTCACGGTCTGGGAGCGCGCGTGGCGCCGCGCCCTTACCCTGCTCGTCACCGTCGGCGTGCTCGCCGCTCTCGAGTCTTGGCTGCCGATCGTGTGGCCGAACGCGGTCACGACGACCGCTGGCGTCGGGGCCTCCTACCTGCTCCGCTTCGTTCTCGTCGCAGCCATCGGCGCTCACTTGATCGCCACTACCACTCCGACACGTCTGAGCGCCTCCCTGCGCGCGTGGCGGGTGCCCCGCCCGATCGCCGTGACACTCGGCGTCATGGTGCGCTTCTTCCCGGTGGTCGCCAACGAGGCGCACGCCGTCCTCGAGGCCATGCGACTGCGTGGCCTCGTCAACGCGCGCGGTGTCGCGCGGCACCCACTGCGAGCCGCCGAACAGTTCGTCGTGCCGATGATCGCCGCGAGCCTGCGCGCGAGCGATGACCTTTCAGCGGCCGCGATCCTGCGCGGCCTCGGCTCGCATCGCACGCCGGTACCGCTCGTGCCACCTCGCTTCGGGCTCGGCGACCTTCTCGTCGTGCTGTTCGCCGCAGCCCTCGCGACAACCACCCTGCTGTTGAGGGCCGTCACATGATCCCCGTCATTCGTGTTGAGGACGTCACGTGGACCTACCCGCACGCCCATGCACCGTCCCTGCGCGGGCTCGAGCTGTCGGTCCAGACGGGTGAAGTCGTCATTCTCTGCGGCGCATCTGGCTCCGGCAAGTCGACGGCGCTGCGGTTACTCAACGGGCTGGTGCCGCAGATCCACGACGACGGCGTCCTCACCGGCACCGTCACGGTCGCAGGGCTCGTTACGACCGCAGCTGAGCTCGACGCGCTGGGAGTCGTGACCGGCACCGTGCTGCAGCATCCGCGCCGGCAGTTCTTCACCGAGTCCGCCCGGGACGAGGTGTCCTTCGCGATGGAGAACCTTGGTTTCGAACGGGCACACGCGAGCGAGCGTGTGGACGCAGCGCTCGCCGTGCTGGCGCCGTTCGTGCCGCTCGGGCAGTCTCTGCAGCGGATGTCTGGCGGCGAGCAGCAGCAGGTGGCGATCGCCTCCGCCGCCACACACCAGCCTCGCGTGCTGCTGCTCGACGAGCCCTCATCCAACCTGTCGGCCGACGCCGTCGACCGGCTCGCCGCGACGCTCGGCGCGCTCAAAGCGGCCGGTATGACCATCGTCGTCGCCGAGCACCGCCTGCGCTATCTACAGGACGTGCTCGACCGTGTCGTCGTGATGCGCGACGGCGCGATCGACGTCGTCTGGACAGCGTCCGAGTTCCGCGGCATTGCCGACGAGACCTTAGCGGCGGAGGGGCTCCGCGGGGTCGTGCGAGCAGCGGCGCTTCCCGCTATCGCCGCGACCGGTGCGAGCGTCGCCGCACCCGCCGCGCCGGTGCCCGACGCAACGCTCGTGCTGGAAGACATCCGGTGCGCGTTCGACGGACGCACCGTCCTCAGCATCGACCGTGTCGCGTTCTCGGCCGGGCAGGTGACGGCTCTGCGCGGCTCAAACGGCGCAGGCAAATCCACCTTGGCCAGAATCGTGATCGGGCTGCAGCGCAGCACCGGCACCGTCCGATGGGAAGGCATGGCGCTCTCACGACGGGCGCGACAGGGGGCGAGCGCAATTGTGATGCAGGACGTGCAGCGTCAGCTGTTCACCGACAGCGTGGCGGCGGAGATCGCCCTTGCAGACACGGACGCGGCCCTGTCCGACCGTGCCGATATTCTCACCGACATGGATCTCGACCATCTCGCAGAGCGCCATCCGCTGTCGCTATCGGGTGGGCAGCAGCAACGCCTCGTCGTCGCGGCCGTACGTGTCGCCGGACGCCGCGTCGTCGTCTTCGACGAGCCGTCATCGGGAGTCGACCGCAGGCACCTGCAGTCAATCGCCACGCAGATCCGCCGCGTCGCGGCCGACGGCGCGGTCGTCCTGCTCATCAGCCACGATGAGGATCTGCTCACCTTCGCCGCGGACGCCGAACTTGTGCTCGTGCCGCCGCGTCCCGCCGCCGACCCGCGACCCGCGGCCACGTCGAACCCGTCAAGGAGGTGACATGACCTCCTCCGTTTCGGCGGGAACCACTCGGAAGCCTCAGATCCGCCTCGTCCTTGGGGCGGTGTTCGTGATCTACCTGGGACAGATGACGCTGAACCCGATCATCGCGCCACTGGCCCGCGAGGTCGGTCTCGCGGAATGGCAAGTCGGCGTCACGATCAGCACCGCCGCGCTCACCCTCGTCCTCACGAGCCAGTACTGGGGGCGTCGCTCGCAGTCGGCGGGCCGCAAACCGGTGCTCGTAATGGCCTTCGCGATAGCGACTGTCGCTACGGTGCTGTTCGCGGTCGTCGCCTGGCTCGGGATAACGGGCGCGCTGGCTGGAACCGTCCTCTTCCTGCTCTTCCTTGCACTTCGCGGCGTCGGCTTCGGTGCCGCGATCGCCGCCGTCCCGCCCACCGCGCAGGCGTACATCGCCGACGTCACGAGCGACGAGGCGGCCCGCGTCAAAGGCATGGTGGGTGTCGGCGCCGTGCAGGGGATGGCGATGATCGGCGGCGCGGCCGTCGGCGGCACGCCAGTGGGGCTCGACCTCTTGGCGCCGCTCATCGCTGTGCCGATCCTGCTTGGGGCCGGCCTTGTGCTCCTCGCACTCCGGCTGCGCCCGGAGCAGCGGCACGTACTCATCTCCGCTCCTGCCCGTGTCAGCCCGCGCGACACTCGGATCTGGCCGTTCCTCGTCGCCGGATTCGGGATGTTCACCGCCCTCGGCTTCATTCACGTGGTGATCGGATTCCTTGTGGAGGACCGGCTGGGGCTCGGCTCTGCGATGACGGGCGTGGTCACCGGCTGCGCCCTGCTCGCGGTGGGGTTCGGTCTCATCGTCGCGCAGGCGGCCATCGTGCCGCGCATCGGCTGGTCACCGGCGGCGCTCCTGCGCGTCGGGAGCATCGTCGCCCTCCTCGGCTTCGTCGTGCTGGTTCCTGACCTGGGCACCGTTCCGCTCGTCGTCGCGATCTTGCTGGTCGGCCTCGGCCTCGGGATTGCCAGCCCGGGCTACACCGCCGGGCCGTCGCTGCTCCTGCGACGGGAGGAACAGGGCGGACTGGCTGGGCTCATCGGGGGCGACCAACGGCCTCACGTTCGTCGTCGCACCCACGGCCGCTACCGTGCTCTACGGCGTGTGGCCCCCGCTCCCGGTGATCGTCGGTGCCGCGATATTGGCGATCGTCGCTGCGTTCGTAATGATCCATCCACGATTTCGCCGCGCGAGAAGTTCACCCATTTAACGCCAGCGCAAGCGAAGAGGTGCCAGCGGAAATGCGCCCCCCTCTCCTGTCGCCCTTCGTCTAGTAGCCCGAAACGGACTGGGACGACGCCCTGGCAGTCGACCTGACCGCCGCGGTACGCATGACGAAGGCCGCAACTCCGTCGCTCCAACAGACTCGAGGAACCGTCGTCAACGCCTCCTCGATCGGGGCACATCGCGTGGATGGACCGCAGCTCGCCTATAGCGTCGCGAAGACCGCCGTCACTTCTTTCGGCAGACCACGCCGACTAAGCGGCCCGGCGCTTCGCAGATTCGAACCCTATGGAAGATCAGTGGGCATTGAAACGCGCGTATTTCACTCGTCGATACTGAAAGATCAGGTCAGCAACGCGGTTACACCAAGTTCCGACAATGACGCCAAAATTACGTACCGCTGGAGGTAGCCACCCGCCGCCGTGATACAGAAAGAAGCGCTTGGATCGAATCGACACCGTACGTTTGCAAGGACTCAATCGACTCGCCTTCCTTGCTCCGGAGTTCGCCACCGTGCGCCGACGCGGGCTCAACAAACGAACACGTCGTTCGCGGTCTGCTCGATGACCCTGATGATGCGGACGCCTCCGGCCTGGAAGGCGTTCTCGTCCTGGCCGAAACCCCGCCCGTCGCGGGCAGCACTAAAGCTGGCGAACAGGGCCTTCGCGGATACAATCGCCGCATTCTTCTGGCTTTCGCCTGCGTAGGTGACGAAGATGTTGTCAGCGTCGGCCCATGCAGCGGGCTGAACCGTCCGTCGGCGTCACCTACCTCGACAGCCCCACGACTCCGGCCGGGCCCTGGGCGCATCACGGGATCCTCGCCACCCTCATCGCCATCAGCGGCATGCTCGCCGCCGCGGTCGCGCCTATGGCAATCGCCGGCACCCTCCTGTGGAGTCTCCGCTTACCCATCCCACCGCGCCGTCAGCACGAACTCGAGACGACAAGGGGTGAGATTCGACGTGAAAGGTACTCCGCCGGCAACCAGGAGCTGTCAGACTCTGGTCATCCGCGGCGCCCACGCCTCCCCGACGGAGGCGCCGCGGTACCACCATCGAATTGTGTGCCCGGTTTCCGTCACCACTGAGGCCGGTTTTGTCGAACCGGTCATCGACCCCGACGTGGATCATCGCACCCGGTCCGGATGCCGATGCCTCAAGGTCTTCATCGGAAGGAACAACCGATACCGGCCCATGCGTGGCGAGTGAGGACGTTATGCTCGGCAAGGCAAAACGTGAAACCTCACCGTCTCGCTCCCGTTCGGTGAGTGAGCAAGCGCTGGAACCACCGCTCATTCCACGACGACCAGCCCGTGCCGTTCGAAGTCCTGCATACTCGTCGGGCGAGACATCAAAACCGGGCACCCCTTCGGCTACCCGGTCCGGAAGCACTCAGCTCATCGACGAAAGATGCAACGAACGGAGAGGTCCCCTTGACCGGTGCACAAGCCACCCAGATTCGCGTTCTCATCGTCGACGATGAGGAGGGCATTCGCGAACTACTCGCCGAGGTACTGACGGGGCAGGGGTGGACAGTCGAAACTGCCAGCACGGGCATGTCAGCCGTCCGTACAGCACTGACGTTCCAGCCAGATATCGCCGTGCTTGACATCGTGCTGCCCGACTTCAGCGGCCTGGACGTACTCGACCGCATACGCACGCAGTTACCCGATATCCGTGTGCTGTTCCTCACCGCGAACGACGCAGTCGAAGACCGCATTCTGGGCATTGATGCCGGTGGCGACGATTACGTCACCAAACCCTTCAGCATCGACGAAGTGGTGTCTCGACTCCGCGGTCTGCTCAGGCGCTCAAGCACCAGCGTTGGAGACAGCCAGAGCTCCGCTCTTCGTCTCGGTGATCTCGAGTTGGTCCCAGAGAGACACTGCGTGCGCCGCGCGGGGGAGGACATTCGCCTGACCGCGCGAGAATTCGCGCTGCTGCACTATCTGCTCGAGAACGCTGGTCGCGTCTTGTCAAAGGAGCAGATCTTGAACCAGGTCTGGGACTACGACTATGGCAGGGGATCAAATCTCGTCGAGCTCTACATCTCCTATCTGCGTCGCAAGATTGACGAGGGCAGACCGCCGATGATCCACACCATTCGACGCGTCGGCTACGTGATCCGAGCCGCCGAGCCGTCCGATGGCCGATAGATCGCTCGAACGCGCCCCGTTACGAGTCGCGATTGTGCGGATAATCGCAGTACTGGTTCTCGGCGCGACCACCGTCGTGACGCTGGGTTCGTTGATCGCGGTCTCTTCGACGCTCAATCGCCAGCTCGATGAGAGCATCGTTCTCGCTCTCAACACCAGTTTGGATTCGATCCACTCGCAGGTCGACGATCCCGAGGCGCTCCCGATGTACCGGTACGACGACTCTTTTCCGATCACCTCCGGTAGCTTCCGAGCCATTCTGGTCGACGACGTGGTGACGACCTCGAATATCTTCACCGGCAAGTACGTGCTGCGAACTCTCAATGCGCGGGAGAATCGGACGCTCGCCGCGAGCACTGAACCCGATGGGGGCCTTTTCACGATCAGCATTGACGGAAACCAGTACAGGTCTCTCGCGACGTACTACGACTACGACTCAAACGGTCGTGGGGCGGGTGGTGTGGTCGTCGTCGGAGTGGAGGAGACCCCGATCGTCTCCACGCTCATCACTCTCCTTGTCACCACGTGTGTGATGTCGTTGGTTGCTGCGACGGTCGCGGCAGTGTTGGGCTATCGCTCCGTTCGACGGGCGATGGTCCCGCTCGAACAGATCGTGGAGATCTCAGACGAGGTCGCGACGATGCCGCTTTCGTCCGGCGCGATCATCATCGGGCGTCGGTTGAATCCGGTAGAGCTGGGTGAGCGGACTGAGGCAGGGATGGTTGGTCTCGCGTTGAACCGCCTTCTGGACAATGTTGAGATGTCGCTCGACGCACGTTTCCAAACGGAAGAAGCGATGCGCCGCTTCGTAGCAGAAGCGAGTCATGAACTTCGTAATCCGCTGGCCTCGATTCGGGGCTACGCCGAGCACAACGCGCGGGCCTCGGACGTGCCAGACGAAGTCCGGCGCGGGCTGTCACGCATCACCTCGGAATCGATCCGCCTGTCGAGCCTGGTCGCAGACCTATTGACCCTCGCCAAACTTGACGCTGGGCGAGACCTTGCCCGATCCCCCACTGACCTTTCGCTCCTGCTCGTAGAAACTGTGGAGGACGCGCGAATTGCGTCTCCTGAACGTGTCTGGACGTTCAAGCTCCCGCCCACCCCGGTGATCGTTGAGAGCGATGAGGCTGCCATCCGCCAGGTCCTCATCAATCTCTGCGCAAACGCTCGCGAACACACCCCCGCGAAGACAGCAGTCACCGTTTCGCTGATTCCGGGCACCGAGTTCGTCGCCATCGAGGTCGCAGATCAGGGGCCGGGTATCGCCCCTGAGATCGTGCCGAGAATCTTCGACCGGTTCAGTCAGGGGCGGGTCGACTCATCGCGGCGTACCGGATCCGTCGGTCTCGGCTTAGCCATTGTCGACGCGACCGTCCAAGCACTCGGAGGCACCGTGAGTGTGCTGAGCTCCGTCGATGGCACAACCTTCCGGGTGCAGATCCCGCGCCAGCGCGCTTAAGTTAGTCCTAACTTCGACCCCTACGGTCAATGTCCATGAGGAAGAAACGCATGGTCATCGTCGTACTGGGGGCTTCGGCCATAGCTATTGCTGCAGCCAGCGTGTTTGCGTTGGGCGGATCGTTTTCGAGTCCCCCGGCCCCAACGTCGACCGTCAAGGTGACGAGGGGCGATGTCACCTCCACCGTCAGCGGCAAAGGTGCGATCTCCGCAGCGCAGACATCGAATGCTTCGTTCGCCCGCCCAGGAACCATCTCCTCCATCTCGGTGACCCTCGGACAAGCAGTCGCCGTCGGCCAGGACCTCGCCGCAGTCGATCCGGCCGACGCCGATCGTGCGTTAGAGAAGGCTCAAGAAGCTCTCTCAGCGGCGGACACCGCAGTCGTGAACGCGCGAAGCAGCTATGCCTCGGCGAAACAGAATCTGACAGACGCACGAGACACCCTCAATGCGATTGCACCAGACGCACCTGAGTATGCGTCAGCGGTGTCGTCGGTGCGCAGCCAGGAAGAATCGCTTCCCGGCCGAGACACGGATGTCGTAAACGCTGTGAAGGCTCGAGATGACGCCGCTCGAGAGATCGCTGCTGCGCAGGCGGCGCGAGACCAGACAGTACTCAAAGCACCGATCGCCGGGGTCGTGACGGCCATCAACGGGACCGTCGGTTCCGTGACCTCTGGCGGAGGCACCTCCAGCGAAGCACCCGCCGCCGACGCCGCAAAGCCGGCCGCTTCAACCGCGCTGATCACCATTTCGGACACATCCACGTTACGGGTCACTGCCCTCATCCCCGAGGCGGATATCGGCCGCGTTGCCCTCGAGCAAATCGCCAGTGTGACGCTGGCAGGTGGGCCATCCGAGGCCCCAACGTCAGGCACCATCGTCGCCGTAGCTCCAACCCCGCAGACATCCACTGACGGAGTCGTCAGCTACCCGGTGACAATCCAGCTGTCCAATCCGCCTGCGACCGTGAAACTCGGCCAGACGGGGTTCGTCGCCATCGTCACAGCCTCTCGGACAGCTGTGCTCACCCTGCCAGCTGCCGCTATCAATCAGTCGGTGCCTGGCAAGACAACGGTCATGAGAGTGCCAGCGGGCAAAAATGCGGCACCACGTTCCGTGCCGGTGACAATCGGCCTATCGGGCAACGGCATCATCGAGATTCTCGACGGTCTCGAACCAGGCGACATCATCGAGCTCCCGGCAGCAGGCAGCGCGGGGAAAGCACCAATGGGGAGCGCGCAATGACAGCCGCGATCGAGCTTCGGAGCGTCTACCGCACCTACAGCAGCGGCAATGGCGACGTGAACGCCCTGGACGGTGTCGACCTGGCTGTTCCGCAAGGCCAGTACCTAGCCATCGTCGGACCGTCCGGATCCGGGAAGTCCAGCCTGCTCAATATCCTCGGATGCCTCGACCGTCCCAGCTCGGGTTCGCTGCACATCGCCGGCACCCAGGTTGATGGACTCTCGGAACGAGAGGTTGCTCGTATCCGCAACACCGAAATCGGATACGTCTTCCAATCCTTCAATCTAATTCCCGCGCTTACCGCCATGGAGAACGTTGAACTCCCGATGGTCTATGCCGGCGTTGCACGCCGCGACCGCCGAGAACGAGCCAGGAACGCACTGCACCTGGTAGGTCTGCACGACCGCGAGCAGCATCGACCGAACCAGCTGTCGGGCGGACAACAACAACGCGTCGCAGTCGCCCGGTCCCTCGTGAACGAGCCAAGTTTCATTCTCGCCGACGAGCCAACAGGAAACCTGGACTCCCATGCAACAAACGGTGTCCTCCAGATTTTCGACGAACTCCATGAAGCAGGAGCAACCATCATCATCATCACTCACGAGGACGACGTAGCCGCTCGCGCACAACGCGTCATCACCATGCGGGACGGCTCAGTTATTCAGAACACCGAGAACGAGACGATGCGCTCATGACACTCGCTGAACTTGCCGCATCTTCTATCCGCGGCATCCGAGGAAACATCACCCGATCGGGACTCACTGTCCTCATGGTCCTCATCGGAGTCAGCTCTGTGATCACCCTGGTAGCCGTTGGCAACGGAACGACGAAACAGGTCAACGACCAAATCGCCTCCCTCGGCGCCAGTGCCATCGATCTGTTCCCCGGATACTCCCAAGACGTCGGACAATCACAGCTCACCCTCGATGACGCGACCGCGCTCTCGGAGAGCCCACTCGGCACAGACATCGACCTGGTGGCCCCCACCGCCGGCGGCTATACGAAGATCATCGCAGGCGCCGAAGCCGCCTCCGCCTCCATCATCGGAACAACCCCCGAGTACTTCACCATCAAGAACTCCCAGCTCGTCACGGGAAGAACCTTCACCCTGTCCGACGCCCTCGGCGGAGAAGCGGTCGGCGTCGTGGACCAGACACTCGCGAGCAAGCTGTTCCCCGAAGGACGCTCCGCGATCGGACAAACAATACTTGCTGGCGGCAGCCCCATCCGAGTCGTCGGAATCCTTGCACCCACCGCCGCCGACAAGAAATTCGGCACCCAAGGTGGAGATGGAACCCTCATAGCCCCAATCGACCGAATGCGCGCGACCATCAGCGGATACGGTCCCCTCGCAAGCATCACCCTTAGCGCACGTTCCCCCACCGCCGTCAACGCGGCAAAGACCCAAGCGGTCAGCATCCTTGCGGCTCGCGGAACACCATCCCCAAACATCTTCTCCTCCGACCAACTCCGCGAAACACTCGGCGGCGCCCAAGAAAGCCTGAACGGGATGCTCTCGAGCGTCGCCGCAATCAGCCTCCTCGTCGGCGGAATCGGCGTCACCAACGTCATGCTGCTGACCGTGCGCGAACGCACACGAGAAATCGGAATTCGAAAAGCTCTTGGCGCTCCAGCCCCCTCAATCGCGGGTCAGTTCGTCATCGAAGCGACCGCTCTCAGCGTGATCGGCGGAAGCCTCGGCGTCCTCACCGCGCTCATCGTCACTAGATTCCCCATCAATGGCGTCATGCCAGTCATCGATGGAACCACCGTGTTGCTGGCCGCTGGCCTTTCCGTAACAATCGGCATCTTCTTCGGAACGTACCCCGCGGTCCAAGCGGCCCGACTCAACCCGGTCGACGCCCTCCGCGTCGGCACCTAAATCAAGCGCTCCATCACACGCTCACCGAGAGGATCACCGTGAAGCATCCCAAGACAACACCCATGTCCGCCTCGTCCACCGAGCAAGAAAGTGCACAGACAACCGTGCTCATCGGAATCCTCGCCACCACGGTGATCCTTCTCGGCCTACTCCTCACACTCGCGTACACGCTCGTCTTCCTACTCTGACATCCCGTACCCTATTCTTTCCTTTCGGTCGGAAAGCACCGCAAACGGAGTACACATCAAACCAAGACCAAGATGCCTCCAATACTCTCCCCCTCCCCGAAGACTCATTCGAGGCACAGACGCGTAAACACCACAAGCGCTGGCATAGGCCGTGTCCAGCTGTCTGAAGGCGATGGATGAAGGGTGATCGCTGGTAGCCGGTGCCGACAAGAGCTCTAATTTCCCTCTAACGGTCGACGTTCGATCTGGAAGCCGTTCTCTAGAGCTGCGCGAATGAATCCACCGGCTCTGAAGCGACATGCGACGAACACTGCCCTTGGGTGCGCCCGTACGTCCTGAACGAACGGTCCCTCGAGCAGCTTAGACGCGGTCCTCGACAAGGTTGATTCGCGCACGGCACAGGAAACGAGCGTCGCCCTTGATGTTCCGCACCTGGGACGGCACCCCTGCCAAATGCAAGCGAGACCACTGAACGCCGCGAATAGCAACAGTCGCTCAACGCGATGCCCGGTATGAACCTGCCGGACTGGGACTGGGACTGGGATCAGCGCTAGCTCAGGAGAAGACCGATCCAAAGGATGGCGAGAAAGGAAGCGGACTGCAAGGGCCGGACTCATGCTCCATATCCTCGCCGTCTACCGTCAGCAGACGACCGTGAGCGTCACGCGAGCGCGACGGCCACAGGAAGACGGCCGGCGAAATCAGTAGTCTGCCGCGTCCGGACGTCGAGGTCGCGGACGACTCGGCTGAGACGTCGAGCGAGCCTCCGGTCAGATCACGGCCCTGTCGGCCATTTCAACGAGGGTCCGCCCCTGAGCGCGAGGTCGACGGCGACGGCCGTCCACCTGGAGCCCTCATTGGTCATGTTGAGTTCGTGGGGTTCGCGGCTCGCGCCCATCACTCCCCTTTCGTCGGAACGAACCCAACAACCTCACAATGAATCCGAAGTGGTCGTCTGTAAGACTGCGCGCCGCGCCGATCCCGGGAGCCGCGGCGAAGCATATTCCGGGGGCATCCCCGTGTGTTCGCTGAAGTATCACGGCGGCTGAGTGTTCGACCGCACGAGCTACGCCATCGAGCCGTTCAGAATCGTAAGAGGCGCTCAGATACAGTTGCCCGACGCCAGACTCGCCCCGTGAAACCTCCCGCATGCTCCGTTCGCTGTCCCGATCGGCAGATCCAGGGGGCAAGCGTCATGCCGTAGCTGCGAGTCTGGCGTGCGGACTGCTGGCGTACCGCGACTCTGCGGCGGCCGGAGTCGAGAGCCGGCACGTAGTGCGTTTCAGTTCCGTCGCGCTCTCGAGTTTCGTCATCCGGGTTGGGCTGCTCGATCTCCGAGACGACCCTTTCCGGCGCCCATTGCGCTCAGGGCTGACCGCCGCGGCCATTGGCTCGGCGCTCGCCACTGCTGAGGTGTCTGACGCCATCGACGCGCGACTGCACCAGATCCTTCTTCGTCGAGGATCGACCCATCCGCGCGTCGTCTTTGCTTGCGCCGCCGAGACAGTGATGGCTCTAGCTCGCTTTCCCGCTCGAAGTACTTCATCACGATCCGAACCAGACAGCCTCGCTCCGGCAGAGGCACGCACGGTCGACCTGCCAGCAGACGTCCGAACCCTAGTAGATGCCCTTCCTCCGGGTGCAGCACCTGCTATCCCGACCATCGCAACCGACATGGTGGCAAGGATCACCGCGAAACCGGCGCGCTTTTTCGTAAACAGATTGGCCCCCGATGAGTATCATCCGACAGCCTCAAGACGAACCGCAAACGGAGAATTCTCGAGGGGGTCGTGCGGGACGGCCCGATGACCAACCGACACGCTCGCTACGTCCAGGAGAGATTCAGACAACGTGCTCCCGTTAGCGCAGCTGCGCGTCAAGTTCGGCGAGTTCGTCCACGATTCGGTGCCGTTCGCACGGCGTGAACCGTCGAATCTGCATTGAAAGAACAGCGGCTGCTGCGACCGGACCCAGATCGAACGCTTGCTCAACAGCCAGCCGGAGGTCATCCACATCGCCCGAGACGGCGGCACAGGCATCGATGAGTTACCCCGGCTGATCGAGCACCGCGATATACACAAGCAGAGTGTCGCAACGCATCAGCTGATCCTGCCGATCGTCAGTCACACCACGAGTTTACCGGCGATCTCGACGCCGACGCCATGGCGCATCCAGTGGTCAACCTTCCCTGGGGCCGCGCTTGCGGCTGCCAGCAGAGTCCTGGCCTCATCGAATTCACGGCCGGACATGCTGCGCGCCGAGCCAGTTTTTCGGGCACGAAGACAGTGCGCAAGGGACATCGAACCGATGGAACACGAGCTCATCGCCGAACGCGACATCGACGTGGTCGGCGTCGAGCACGGTATGGCTGCGCATCTGCAGCACGCGCTGGCAGGGCGACCTCCATACGTGCACATCGATTGCGATGTTCTCGAGCCGGGCACGGTTCCCACGGACTATCGAGTCGCCGCTGGTCTGACCCTCGCACAGCTGACCGCGTGCGCCCACGCCATTGCACGATCCGAGGTCGTCGGTCTCGAGATCGGTGAACTCGAGACCGACGACGCGCCTTCATCCGACTCCCGACGGGACGCGCAATCGATCATGCACGCACTCGAAGCCCTCATGCTCGCGATGGAGCGCAGCACTGCCCTGGTGCCGCTGGGCGGCGGCCCGGGCACGGCTGGTGAAGCGCAGCGCCGGTGACAGCGGCCACGTCCAGAATCAACGCACGGCAGGACCTCTGCGAGGGCGACGGAGCGCTACGACTCCCAGCACCAGCATCACTGCCCCGAGCGCACCTGCCATACCCGGGTCGACCCCGGTCTCCGCCAGTCGCTCCCCCGCGACTGCAGGAGGCTCCTGAGACGGCGATTCCTGCGGGACCGGCGCTGGTGGAACAGCAGGCTCCAATCCCGGCGACGCCCCGCACTTGTCCGTGACGATGAAACCGATCCGCTCGATCGTCCAGTCGGCCGCGACCTCACTGCCGAAGGCGACCGTGAAGAACGCACGCTCGGAGGGCACGGGTTCGCCGAACATCGTCGTTCCGGAGACGGTCTGGGACAGCTCGCTCGGCGGGAGGACACGGGTCAGATCGGACGTCGCACCGGCATCCTCCCGAGTCGGATCCGGCGCGGTGAACGGCGTGACCTGCACAGCTGTCGACGCCCTGCTACCCGCAACCGTCACGGTCATGGTGAGACCGTTGACCAAACGGATGCATCCCGCCTCGGGAGCCGGCACCATCAATCCTGTGCCCGTCACCGTCGGTATCTCTGCGGTCGAGAACGCATACGGGAGAGCGATCGACCCCGGAGCGGTGAGCGGGGCCCGGTCACCCCACACAGCTGCATCCAGCGGCACAGCGATCGCACCGACGACCTCCGACGTCTCGGCTCGAGCCGCCGAAGGAACGAGCATCAGGAGGCACACGGCGATGCCGCAGCCGCTGAGGATGTTGCGCATGGAGTCGGACCTTTCAGACGGATCGGAACATGGCGGAAGCATGTGACCTCACGGGTCAACGGCCTCCTACCGGGGTAGTTTCACAGCTCGACAACCCGAATGGACGGGACGCTCGGGTGATCTTTCGGGTGACCTCTCGAGAGCCGGCCGAGCAACTCGACCAGCATGGCGAGCTGTCCACCGCGTTGGACGACTCCGGATCGGGCGCGCACATCGATATCCCCCAGATGGTCGATGGCGGTCCGGGAATCAGTTCTCTACCGTGACATCGTGACCCACGATGAGACGACGAACCAGCCGTTCCAGACAACGCCGCAGATGCCTGCCGTACGACCGATCGCCGTCCGGCGCGCACGACTCCGCCTCGCCGCTTTCCTCCTCCTCATTCAAGGCCTTGCCATGGAGGGGCTCATCACGCTCGCCCTACCAGTCATGCTCGCCCTGGGCCTGATCCCCGGGGATCTGCCACCCGGCGTCCATGTTTTCGCTCTGCCCGACCTGAACGACAACCTCGCACTGATGATGGTCATGAGCGGCATCTTCGGCGCACTCCGCACCGTCGGCGCGATCGGCGTGCTGAAGAACCGCGCCTGGGGTCTCCACCTCTCCCTGATCAACTGCACCGTCACCCTCGTGCTCATGATCTTCATGCTGCCCGCCGGCATCGTCGACGGCATCCTCTCCGGCGGCGCCCTGGTCCTCCTACTCATGGCTCGATCCGGACGCGACAGCATTCTCCCCTCGACGGACGACTCCGAGGACCGGGCCGCGCAACGGCGCACTCGTTCCGCCGGTGGTCGCTGAGGTTCTGCAGCAGGGCCGCCGAGGAGCACCCCAGGGGACAACACTGGGATGGTCTTCCTGACGAAGCTCGGCACGCCGATCGAGCAGCCAGGCTTTCTCCACGGCAGCGAGCACGTCCGTCAGGTTTTACAAACGCTTCTGCAGCTGCGGTGTCGTCGTCGGCGATGACTTGCCCGGGTCTTACTGTGGTGTTCTGGGCACCGTCTCGTCTCGATGTGACACGCTACTTCCAACCCCACCATCGATGCTCCGTATCCTGGACCACCGGTGTATCTTCGGGCCCCACCGGTGATCGCAAGCCATACGGGTCGCTCACTCCACGTCCGACCCGGAGACGTGTGGCACCGGCCCTGAAAGGGGAGGCACTTGACCGAGACAGCAGCGCCGGACGCCGCCGCCATCCCGCCCCGCAGGAAGTCTGGGTGGTTGTTCACCCGTGATCTCCTGATCATCGTCGCGATCGCCCTCCTGGCATCGGTCCTGATCAAGTCCTTCCTCGTGCGCTCGTTCTACATACCTTCGGGCTCAATGGAGAACACACTGCAGAAAGAAGACCGCGTGTTGGTGAATCAGCTCGAGCCACGGCTTCTACCCATCGAGCGAGGAGACATCGTCGTCTTCACAGATCCTGGCGGGTGGCTAGCCCCGAAACCGGAGCCCAACAAGGAGCCGGCGCAGGCGGCCCTCGACTGGGTACTGCAGGGCATCGGCCTCGCCGCCGATGACGCGAACGACCACCTCATCAAACGGGTCATCGGTCTTCCCGGCGACCACGTCGTGTGTTGCAACCCTCTCGGCCAGATCACCATCAACGACGTACCAGTCGACGAACACAGCTACATCAAACCCCACGGCGAAGGAACCGCGGCCTCCTCGATGACGTTCGACGTGATCGTTCCTCCAAACGCGCTCTGGGTGCTGGGTGACAACCGCAGCAACTCCCAAGACTCCCGCTACCACCCGACGCTGCCAGGGAAAGGCTTCGTCCCGATCGACAACGTCGTCGGGCGCGCCATCCTGACCACCTGGCCAACCAACCGATGGAGCTGGCTCGACAACCACAGCACCGTCTTCCTCGGCGTACCCTCGAGCGTCAACGACCGGTGAAACTGCCCAAGCCGTCCGTCGCGCTCTGACGACACGTCCGAAAGGGTGAACTCCGGGGTGAGTTCGCTAACTCGTTGACCTTCCAGGGCCGTGTGAACCCTAGGTTCATGCGGGGAAGGGTCCACACATGCCTAGAAGTTCACGTCGTCACGCGCGCCCGTTCACCCGTCGCGCCCGGCTCCTGCTGCCGGCGCTACTCGGTGCCGTCCTGGCGGTCGGGACGGTACCGGTCACCGCTGGCAGCGCTTCAGCGGTCGGCCCTGCCATTCTCTCGATCGAGATCACACCTGTCGATACGACGACAGGTGACGTCGTGACGACGGCGGGATTCAATCAGCAGAACAATCGTCTCGGCTACCGCATCGCATATTCCTGCTCGGTGGCGGAATGCACTGATGCGGTCGTGACTCTTCCAGCCGCAGCGCTGGATCCCACCTACGGAACCTTCCGCATCCACCGGTACGAGACGTGGACACCGCCGGCAGGTGGCGGCGCGACCATCGCGAACAGTATCACTGCGGGGGTCACCGTGCGCTTGGGTAACGTCGCAGCCGGCACATCCTCCACCTTCCTGGTGCAGTACGTGCGCGACATCGACACGAGCGCACCCGGCGTGACGGCACCTGCATACTTCCCCGACGGCTACGAGATTCAGAATTCCGCAACGATTGCGTCGCCCAATGCGGTCGCTTCAGCGACCGCCGACGCTCCATCGGTCACCTGGCAGATTAGTTTGCCGACGGCGCCAAGCATCATCAAGACGGGCCCAGCTTCGGTGCGCCCGGACGTCGACCTGACCTACCGGATCGCCATGTCGGACGGATGTTTCTCGAATCGAGGTTCGGGACGGTGGACCGCTGCCGGAAACCTGCAGTGCGCGAAGAACTACACAGTGGTGGACCGTCTTCCCGCGCGGGCACAATTCGTCAGTGCATCTGATGGCGGGACATACGACGCTGCTACGCAGACGGTGACTTGGAGCGGATCGGGTGCAACCGCTGCCGGCGGCTGGGGCGTATCGGCGTTCTCAGGTTGGAGCCAAGGGTTCGGCTACAACCCGCGCTCGGTCACGGTCCGATACCCAGCGAGCGCGTTCCCCGAGAGCGCTGGCGGGGCCGACTTCAGTGTTCCGGTCACGAACAACGCCGATGTCTCAGTGACCTACCTCGACGACGGTGCGACGACCAAGACGGCCACTACCTCGTTCACGCACGATGTAGTGCGCGTCGAGCCGTTCGGACGAGCCGACCAAAGCAAGATCTCAACCTCCGATGCGATCGTCGCTGGCGAGCGATACGTCAACGTACCCCCGAAGGTCGCCGGCCTCACCTGTCCGGTCTCCGGGCGTGACGAGTGGGGGCGGGTATGCTCGCCCGGGCAAACCCTGGCCCCTTTCAGCCAAAACAAGCAGTGGTTTGTGGAGTCCGTCAACCGGGGGAACGCCACCGGCGTCTCGACCATCGTGGACAAGGACCTCGGAGACTCTCCGGCGAGGGTTCGGCGTATCGACACCACCGCAACCAGCCCCGCCGCGAAGATCGCCTATACGGTCACCAACGGGACGACATCCACCTCGGACTCCGCCACGGGCTCATATACAGCCCCTGCCGGAAGCTGGATCACCTCAGCAACCGTGACCTCCGGCAGTCTCGCCGGCCCGAACATCGTGCAAACAGGCACAGCAGGCACGGTCTTTAGAGTCACCTACTCGTACGAAGTCCCGGTGGGAACACCGTTCGTCCAGTGGTCGAACACCGCCACCGCGACGATGACCTACCCAGACCACCCGCAGATCGAGCCGCTCGAGACGATGGCCTCGGGAACCGTGACATTCCGCGAGTGGCCGAAAGTCGTCGTTCCGGTGGCGACACCCGGTTTTTCGGCTGGTTTCGACGGGGCACCGATTGTCGAAGGGGGCGGACAGGTCGTCCCAGCCGGCAAGGTCACATTCAACGTGAGGGGTTCGACGACGAACATCCCAGCGAATCGCAGCGTCTCGCCGCAGTATGTGTTCATCGCCCCCGCTGGCTGGAAGGTACTACCGAACTCGGCGGCCTTCGCCGCGGGGGCGGTACCGCCTGGCGTCAGCTTCACCTACAAGAATGTGACTATTGGCGGTGTCACTCGTCAGGCCGTCATCGCTTCCTGGCCCACTGCAGCGACCTTCGGCATGAATGCGACGTGGCCGACGATGACCGTAGCCGCCAGCCCTACCTCGTCGGTTGTCGCCGGAACCAACAGCCAGGCGAGCGTCTGGGCAGGCGACGCTCGCAACACCTTCGAACCGAACACGACCACCTGGAGCGGCAAGATCGTCGACGCGACGGATGTCGACGGAGACGGCAATCAGACTGAGGCGTTTGCCTCTGCGAACACGAACCTCGTCGTCAGTGGCGTGGCGCGCCTGGATGTTGTCAAGGAGATCTGCTTTGTCACGCCGAAGGGCAGTTGCGATTGGATCTCGAACCCGGACGTCGTCGTCGGTGTCGATCCCGACGCGAGCGACATCCGCTATCGCGTCTCCTTCGTGAACTCCGGCAACACGGTGCTCACCAACCTCGTCGGCTACGACGTGCTCCCACACCTCGCAGACGGCCGTGGCAGCACCTTCGCAGAAACCTTGAACACGATCACCTCGAAGTCCGCGAACCTGACACTCACCTACTCCAGTTCAACCAACCCGTGCCGCGCGGAAGTCCTTCCGAGTAATCCCGGCTGCAAGACCGGGTGGGCCAGCACCGCCAGCGGAGCAAGTGCGATCCGTGCGCAGGTGACCGGCACGCTCGCCCCCGGAGGCTCCACCCGTTTCGAGTTCACGGCGAACGTCGTCCCGGGTGCTCCAGCGGGCGCCGTCGCATGCAACTCGGTCGCGATCGACAGCAGCAGCACACTGCCCGCCGAGCCGCGCCCGGTCTGCGCCACAACGCAGGAGGCAGACCTCAAGGTCTCTGTCCCCGACCGCCTACCGCTTCAAGCCGGCCGGCCGGGCACGGTTCCGTTCACGATCACGAACCTCGGCGGCTCCGCGGCAGCTCCGGCGACCGTAGACATCGCGATCCCCGCTGGCATCCGAATCACCAGCGTGACGCCCATGGGTTGGACCTGCGACGCGAGCGACGTGGCCAGCGACGGAGCAATCCTCGGCCCCGTCACCCTGACCTGCTCGCCGGTGACCGACAGCGGCGCACCCCGAACCCTGATGATCAACACACCCGACGCGTTGAACCTCCCCGCGGTCATCCCCGGCGGCGAGCTGGTCGGCGAAAAAACCTGCTTCGCCGCCACCGTCACCGGCATCATGTCGGACCCGGTCAATACGAACAACAATGACACCGCCTGTTTCGTCGTCGCCCAGGGCAAGAACCTCCTGAAGCTGACGAAAGATGATGGACGAACCAGCGTCGCGATGGGCGAAGAGTTCAGCTACACAATCGATGTCGCCAACCTGCTAACAGGTGAAACCCTCAGCGATGTCGCCGTCACAGACGAACTCCCCAGTACCCTGGCATTCGTTTCAGCGAACGCCGGTGGCACCGTCTCCAACCAGAGCGCCTCGGACAGCGATGGCCTCCGTCCCGGCGGCACCGTCACCTGGCCGGTGTCCACTCTTGCCGCAGCAGGTGTCATTCGCAACGGTGACATCGGGACCGGGGGCGCCGGTTCAACACAGGCACTGACCGTCACTGTTCGCGTCGTACAAGCGGCTGAGACGGACAACAAGATCTCCAACAGTGCACGAGCGACCGCAATCGATCCGACACTGCCGGGGGTGACCCTGTCCGCTTCAGACGACGACACGAACGAGCTCGTGCGCAGCTCCGCAATCTCACTGACAAAAACCACCGACGTCGAAACCGTTCAGGCAATCGACGACACGATCACCTACTCGTTCCTCGTCACCAACACCGGCGACGTCACGCTCAGCGATATCACCGTGGAGGAGACCCAGTTCACCGGGGCAGGCAACGCACCACAAGTCACCTGCATCGACGGCGCGGCCGCACTCGCACCCGGCGACAGTACGACCTGCACCGCCGCCTACCTCATCACGCAGGCCGATCTCGACGCAGGCTCAGTGCAGAACACCGCGACCGCATCCGGCACAGCACCGACGGGCGTGGAGACACCCACATCCAAGCCCTCCACGGCGACGGTGACCGTCGCGCAAACACCATCGATCGCCCTTGAGAAGACGGCGTTGCCAGCCACCGTCCGCGCAGCCGGCGACACCATCGAGTACACCTTCACCGTCACGAACACCGGCAATGTGTCGGTGAGTGACGTCGCGATCACCGAGACTGCATTCACCGGTACAGGTGACGACATCAAGGTGGTTTGCGACGCCACCAATGCGGCCCCGCAACAGTCAGTCGTCTGCACCGGCTCCTACAAAGTCACGCAAGCAGACGTCAACGCCGGACATATCGACAACACCGCCATCGCGACCGCAGTCGCCATCTCCGATGTGAACGTCGCCAGCGATCCGTCTTCAGTAGCGATGACCATCGTCGCTGAGCCCGGCATCTCACTGGTCAAGTCCGCAACACCGACGGACCTCGTGCTACACGACAAAGTGACCTACTCCTTCGTCATCACGAACACGGGCAACGTTTCGATACAGGACATCGCTGTGGCCGAGGGAGCGTTCACCGGAACCGGCGAGCTCTCGGCCATCGATTGCGGCGACGACAGGACACTCGACCCCGACAAGCAATTGATCTGTGAAGCCGACTACGTCATCACCCAGGACGACGTCGACGCTGGCGTCCTGTCAAACACAGCCACCGCCACCGCCACCGCGCCGACCGGCTCGATCAGCTCTGACGCATCGACCGTGGAACTATCCGTCGATCAGCTCCCACAGCTCTCGCTCTTGAAAACAGCCGACGTTGACGGGCTCACGGCTGTCGGAGAGGAGGTTGAGTACCGTTTCCGCGTCACCAACACCGGCAACGTCACACTGACGGAAATCGCAGTCCTCGAGCAGAACTTCTCGGGAACGAACCCACTCCCCTCCATCACCTGCGACGACAATCGTCTTCTGCCCGGCGAATATGTCGAATGCGTCGCACCGTACTCCGTCACCCAGGAGGACATCGACGCGGGCTCGCTAACG
The DNA here is from genome assembly GCF_014839505.1 of Plantibacter sp. CFBP 8775. Lineage (NCBI taxonomy): Bacteria > Bacillati > Actinomycetota > Actinomycetes > Micrococcales > Microbacteriaceae > Plantibacter > Plantibacter sp. CFBP 8775. Next base: position 659,583 of record NZ_JACYNV010000002.1, read on the forward strand.
AACACGGCGACCGCGAACGCTAACTCGCCTGGCTCTGACCAACCGATCACAGCAGAGCCGTCCACCCTCGTGCTGCCCTTCACCGGAGCAACAGCAATCGGTCTGACGAAAACTGGAACTCCAATCGACGTCAACAGCGATAGCCGCATCACCGCGAACGACCGAATCCGTTGGTCGTTCTCCGTCACCAACGACGGGGCGGCGACGCTGACGGATCTCGCGATCTCCGACCCTATGGCCGGCACCATCACCTGCACAGCAACCGAACTGTCCCCAGGGAAACGCACAGACTGTGCCGCTACAGCGGAGTACGAGATCACAGCGGCCGACGCCACAACCGGCGAAGTGCGCAACGTTGCCACGGCGTCCGCTTCGGGCATTGGCACCGCGACTATCTCGTCGGGCGAAGCACATGCCGTAGTCCAGGTCGGCATGGTTCCACCTGCCAGCACCGGCAGCCTCTCCATTACCGGCAACGACCCACGCATCAATCTCCTCCTCGCTCTCTTCGCCCTCCTTGCCGGCACCTCAGCGATCATCGCCACACGACGCCAATCATCTGCTGGCGTCTCCCGATGAACTTGAGGAAGCCTCACCCGAATGGGGAGGCGCGACGATTCATCGCAGGCTCCCGTCACAACCAGTGCCTCTTGGTCGCCCTCGGGCCGAGTTCGCCCGAGCCGTGAGGGCTGCCCGCCTGCCGCAGAAGTGCACAACGCTGATCGAGGGGGCAGTCAGACGAGCGACATGCTTGGCGATGCCCGAATGTACCCTCCAGCGCCACCCACAAGGAGAACCATGCCTCGCACCGACTTCGACACCAAGAACACCAGTGACGACGAGTTCCACAAACTTCTCACCGCTATCGTCATCCCCCGACCCATTGCCTGGGTGTCCACGACCTCGAACGAGGGTATCGATAACCTCGCACCACACTCGTTTTTCACCGTCGCCAGCGTCAGCCCGCCGATCATCCAATTCACTTCCGTCGGCCGGAAAGACACCCTCACCCACATCGAAGCCACCCGCGAATTCGTAGTCTGCCTGACACCAGAGGTGCTACTCGAAAAGGTAAACGCGACCGGTACGAACTTCCCAGCAACAGAAAGCGAGTTCGACCGCGTCGACATTGAACGCGAACCCGCCGCGAAAGTCCTCCCGCCCCGTGCCAAGCGCTCCCCCGCAGCCCTGGAATGCACTCTGCACACGATTGTCCGAATCGGCGATTGCTTCCTCGTCATGGGACGGGTGGTCCACATCGCTCTAGACGACGACGCTCTCAGCGACGGTCGTCCCGACACCAATAAGCTCCAACCGCTCTCCCGCCTCGGGGACGACGACTGGGGCCTCACCCCTCCCGCGCGGAAGATCACCCGCATCCCCATCGAATCCTGGCCCCGGCGCCTTCAGGACTAATTGGTTCGACACGGAGCACAGGCGCTCAGCTCTCCGCCCAGTCCCGCGGGTGGCATCCGGAGCGGTGTAGGCCGCGCACTCAGCACGATCCCGAAGCCTTGTGAACACCATCAGGTTTTCGTCCCGGCTGCACCGTCGAAGGGAGCACGCATGCAGTTCTCGCAACGCACTTCGATGCTGCTCACGCCTTCAGTTCAGCCCCAACCTCCCGACGAGGTCGTCGAGATCGAGAAAACGTCGGCCCGGAGCCTCCACAGAAGCACAGTCGCCTGAGCAGCTGCCTGCCCATTGAAGTCCTGGCCCTAGATCAACGTCCTCAGCTCAGCCCTCGAACCAGAATCGCAGTACCCGTTGCGGGCGTCACCACTGTAATCACAGTCATGCCAGCCGCCGAGCACGGCGCACTCAGTGACACGATCGAAAGACTCCGCGCATCTCCGCCAATCGCGGCGGACCGGACCATCCGTCGTATTGAACCGGGTGCACTAGCCCCCTTTGATCCAGCTGCGCGATGTTGGGCAGACCTTGAACCAGCTGCTCCCGTTACTCTGGCGCGCCGTCTGAATCACTGACACAGCAGCCGAATCCTTGAGCAGGCGGTGAGCCTCATTCATGGCGGAGCGGTCCTAGCGAGGCTGCCGGCTGCGCACGGTCGTCACACACGTGATTGCTGCGCCGCCGAGCGAAGCCAGACCCCATGATCAAGATGCAGGCATGCGTAATCATGAGACAAGTGGCAACCGAGGCGCCGAACTGCCACGGTTTCAGCAGATCGAACCGTGTTATTAGCGATACCAGCCCTGCGGTGACACCGATCCCACAATCAACGAGCATCGTGCCCAGAACGAGTCCGACGAATACCCAGGCGTCATGCCTCAACATCTCGTGTCTCCTAGGAATCGTCGGGTGCGCATGGGCACTGAGCTCTCGCGCGGCCTGGGACCACACGATCATGTGACAGGGGCGTAGTCGTCGGCCCGGAGCGAAGAAAGCGATTGGAGTGCGTACTCGACGACATCGCTGAGCGTCAGTCCTGAGGCTTGTAGGTCCTGCAGCTGCCGCAGCGCACCCGGTTCACTGATCGATACGGTTATTGGGCGGGGACCCTGAGCTGCTTCTTGTAGTGCAAGTCTGCGGCTTGCTCGCCTGGACAGAGAGCTAGCGATCCAATCGCGGCTCGCTTGCACGTCGATGTGCCATCTGCCGTCCTGGAAGGTGCCGACGAGGTCCCCTGTCGTCACGTGATATCGCACGACCGCTTGGCTGAGGTAGAGCCGCTTCGCGACGTCCGCGGGATGTGTTGGATCTGGGAAGTCGTCGAGGAAGTCTTGGACCACTGCCTCCTGGAGGGCACGCTGGCACTTCTGGATATCAATGGGTGTTGCTGTTCCTGGTTCGATACTCATGCGCGTTCCTCATCTGCGGTAGAAAGGTAGGCGACGACGTCAGCGGTCCGATAGAACGGTCCTGAATGCTCGTCCCCTGGATAGATGACCAACGACGTGGCAGCTAGCTGCTGTTCGCTCATCTCCATCAGCGCCTGCGCTGACGCGACGGTCAACCGTCCACCGACCTGCCTGCGGGTGATGACCGACTCGACCTGCACTCCGATGATCTTGGCGAGCTCGTGTGGCACGAAGCCAGCCTCGAGGACCGCGCCAATGATGCACCGGGTGTCGCGGAACGCGCCGCGCCGGTGAGTGCCCGACGCCGTGCGCTCGGCGCGACACGCGTTCTCGATCAAACGCACGAGCGCGGGCGTCAACGATCGGCGCTCCAACATGGTGCTGATCGGCGTGCCGGTCCTATTCATGGTCGCTCCTGTATCCGGTGTTACTCGTCGTCACGGCCCGGGCGGCCCTAGCTGGCCGGGCGGCCTGCGGCGACCCATTCGGTGAACGTGTGCGAGCGGGCGAGCTTGCACCAGCACGGCAGCCTCACGATGTCACCGAGTCGTTTCGCCGAGTAGAACTCGAAGTGACTCGATGGAGGACCGTCCTCGGTGGGTGTCTGCATGATGGGTCCCGCTCTCAACTCGTGGCTACCGGCACATACCGGCTCACCTGGGAGGTGAACCGACACCGGCCTCGTGATGCGGATGGCTGAGCACTTCACCCGTGTGTCACCCGGAGGATAAGGACGGGGCACCCGTTGTGGTGCGGGTGCCCCATCCGAGACGCCACCCGAATGGCGTCTCCTTCCGATCATCGAGGGGATGATCGGGTGCGGGGTGGACTGGGGGCGCAGCCCACCCCGGGCTTGTTCCGCTAGCTCGCGTTCCGTCGGACGCGGCGGAGGATCAGGACGATGCCTCCTGCGGCCAGCAGCAGCAACGCCAGACCGGCGCCGATCGCAGCGGTGGTTCCCGTGTGGGCGAGTCCTGCCGGGTCGACGACCGTGACCGAGGCGTCATCCTTGGCGGTGAGGGTCTCACCGAGCAGGTCCGTTCCGGTCGCGACAGCGACGTTCGTCAGGCCCGTCTGGGTCTTCTCCAACGGCAGGACCACCGTGTGGCTCTCACCCGGCAGCAGGGCACCGACCTTGATCGTCTGCTGCAACTGAGCATCCGTGACGGTCACGTCCGTGAGGGGCGCGTTGCCCGCGTTCGTGACCACGATGCGCCAGTAGGACGCCGCACCGAGCTTCACCTCGGTGGTCTCGGACCACGGACCGGTCTGGTTCGCGGACACCTGCTTCTGCACCTCCAGGCCGGATACGACGCCGAAGTACCAGGAGTCGTCCGCTGCACGCAGCTCCGTCTCCCCACCGGCAGGGTCGGCCGCGGTCGCAGTGACCGTGTTGTGGTACTGCCCCTCGATCGCCGTGCCGGTTGCGGTCAGCACCACGGACGCACCGGGCGCCAGGACGTCGATCACGTCGTTGAACACCTCTTCACCGTCGGCATCGAGGTCCACGACCGTGACGTCCTTCAGCGGAAGGGTGCCGGTGTTGGTGACCGTGTAAGCCCACTCCACGGCGCTACCCGGCTTCAGCGGAAGCCCTGGAGCACTTGTGACGTCCTCACCGTTGGTGGTCTTCGTGATCGTGAGACCCGAATCCCCCGCCAGGTACCAGGACTCGTCCGTGACCGGCGCCGGCTGCTGCGGCAACTGCACACCGGCGCTGTCGACAGCACGCCCCGTCGCGGTCGCGACGTTGTGATACTGGCCGGCGACCGCTGTCCCCGTCGCCGTGAACGTCCGCGTCTGGCCAGGCTGCAGCGGTCCGCTCTCGGTCGAGGTCGGGACGATCGTGCCGGAGCCCGCCTCGTCCGTGAACGCATCACTGATCGACACGTCCGCAAGCGGTGCATCACCGGTGTTCGTGACCTGGTACGTCCACGTCACCGCGGAACCGGTCGCAACCAGCGCACCGGGTGCCTCGGTGTAGCGGACACCGTTGGTCTGCTTCACCAGCTCGAGCGACGGCTTCGCAGCCGCACGCACCACAGCATCGTTCGACGAGAAGTTCCGAGACGAACCCTGGTACGAACCCGTCGCAGTGATGTTGTTCACCGCCTCCTGGTTGTACGACAGGCCCTCCGGAATCGTCGTCGGAGCGACCAGCGACACGTTCTGCGCGTTCGCCAGCGACGGGATCATCACCCGGAACGCCCGAGCACCAGCAGCAACCGTCGTCCACGTACCCGACGTCGCCGAGGTCGCGTTCGTCGAGTACTCGACGGACGCACCGGCCGGCAGACCAGTGACCGGGCCACTGAGCGTGACCGCGAACTCGGAACCACGCGAGTCACCGACGAACGGCAGACGATCGAACACCACGATGTCCGTCACCGTCTGCGGCAACACGTTCGACACGTACACCTGCCAGTCAGCCGCACCCGGCGACGCGGCGACCGCATCGAGGTTCCACAGCTGTGACGCATCAGCCCTCACCTGCTTCCCCAGCAACAACCCACCAGCGGTCGTCACGACCGGCGTCACCGACGACCGGGCGATCCGGTCCAGCGTCGCACTGAAGTTGTACGTGTCGGCCGAGTAGTACGGGCCGTAGAAGTCCATCCGCGTCGACGCGTGGGCGGGGTCGTTCGTGTACGCCCAGGTCGTCGCGATCGTCGTCGTGTTCGTCGCGCTGAACGCCTGCGGCAACACATTCGTCGGAATGTTGTACCGGAACCCCTGATCCTCCCAGCGCTCCTTCACGTCGCCGTTCTTTCGGAGCGACGGCAGGTCGTCGAAGGTGAACACGACCACCTGGTGCTCACCAGCCGTATCCGTGACCGTCTTCGTCGTCACCGTCACACCGTTCCCGACCGTCGGAACCGTCAGCCCCGAGGTCCGGGTCGTGGGCGTCGTCGGACTGGCTCCGATGCTGGCGTCATAGACCACGCCGACCGGCAGGACGACCTCCATCACCGAGTTCTTGTAGTCACGCCCCGCAGGATCCAGGTTCGAGATGTTCGCGGTGAACACCGCCGACGAACCGACGTTCAGCGTCGATGGTGAAGTGATCATTGTGACGATGTTCACGCGATCCTGCACCCCGATCAGCGCATCATCATCTGCGGAGTAGACGGTACCTGCGACCGTGGCGCCGGTTGCAGTTGCGGTGTTCGTCAGTGCGCCATCAGCGGCTGATCCGTCGCTGAAGGCTGCATAGGAGGCGATGTAGCTCGGCGCAACACGGACTTCAGAGCCGGACGGGATACTCGTCGCCGCTTCAGGAGACACGTGGATTCGCCACCCGGTCAGGTGCTCACCGACCGGCACATCGATGCCGGCGACGTATCCGCCCTCTGGGAAGTTCGTTGATCCTTCGGTCTGCACGACGAGCCGCACGTCTTCGGCGGTCGTCTTCCCGGCCGTGTCGTAACTCTTCCAAGCGGCCGACGCGCTGGTGGTGTACTCCAGCGTGTACGGCAACGCCGCGCTCTTGAGGGTGGGATTGAACTGAGCGAGGAACCGGTACACGTCGGCGTGGTCGAAGAACTCAGCGTTCTCCGGCGACTGCGCAGCGGAGTCCTCAATGATCAGATCACCGAGTTGGTCCGAATCGAGCTGGTTCAAGTACGAAGCCTTGACGAGATACTGCGACTGCCACGCACCGCTGGCTGTCTGCGCAGCGTTGTTCCCGCGATCATCGGCATCCTTCGTCAGGAAGATACCCTTCGTGCGACCGTCCACCAGCTCAGGCCCTTGCGTCTGCGCAGAGCTGGGACCGAAAGAACCTCCGGAGTGATCCGTGACGGTGAGATCGACGTTGTTCACCGGCGGACGCGTCCCACCAGGGAAGTTCTCCTGCGGATATTCGACCTGGATCCAGATTCGATTCCCGATGGAATCGAGCGACAGCGTCGAAGGCCCGTAGGTTCCGTCACGCTTCCACACGGCGGTCGTCGAACCGTCGCCGTTTGCAGCGGTTGTCCACTCTCCGAACCCCGTCGATTTCCCGACGATCTGTGCGCCGGCGGGAATGGTGTCGGTCAACGTCTGAGACCACGACGTGAACGTCGTCGTCGTGGAACCGGTGCCGTTGACCGTCTGCACGTCGAAGGAGTACGTCACCAACCGGTTCCCAGAACCCTCCAGGGTGGTGTTCCTCTTGAGGGGCCGGTAGTTGTTGTCACCAGTCACCGCCGTGCTTTGCTTGTCCCCGGGAGTAGCGCCCGACGGCGTCGCGGAACCCGTGATCGAGGTGTTGTAGACCGTCGACGCATCCTTGACGCTGTTGTTGACCTGCTTCACCGAATAGGTGAACGAGGTCAGCTGCTCGGCAAGATCCTTCATCACGAAGGTGACCGTCCGCGTCGCCTCGTCATACGTCACCGACGCCACCGGCGAATCAGCCCCGGTCGGAACCGAATCGAACGTCAGCCCCTCAGCCAGCACCGACGTCAACACCAGACCGGTCGTCGGCTCCCCCGCTGTCGCCTCGGTGGACACCGTCGCGGTATAGGTGAACTGGTCGTAGATCGGCACACTGTCAGGCGCGGTCAGTTCGACCGTGTATTCCCCGGAAGCAGCGAACGCAGCGCCCGCGCCGGTGAGCACGAGGAACGCTGCCATCAGGGATGCCGTCAGCGCTGTCGCGACCGATCTCAGCGCCCTGCGAACCGTGCGTGAACCCGGCGGCAACACCGGTTGTGGACGTGTGAAGAGCATGCTGTTGTGAACCTTCCAATGGATGTACAAGAGAACCGAGGCACCACTCGAGGAGGGTGCCTGTCCTCTGAAGAGACGACAGGGCACGGGTAGGATGACGCACTCAGAGGCAGACGTAGACCGTCTTCACCCGAAAGATCACCTCAGTCATCCTCGGGGGGGGCGAACCGCTCGTCGGCAGCAGAGCTCGACGATCCCGCTGCGACGACACTCCCGGGCAGGACAATGTTCGATCAGCCGGTTCCGGCTATCGGAATGCGCAATGCGATCCACCTCGGCCATCACGATCTTCGGGCTTGATCGCGTCCGAGCCAGAGAGCCTCGTCCCGGTTGTGAGCGCCAAGCTTTCGATAGAGGGTTTGAACGTGAGTCTTGGCGGTGTTGATTGACACGTGCATGGACGCGGCTACCTCTTTCAGGGTCCCGAACTCACGCAATGCTTGGAGGATTTCCCGCTCTCGTTGTGTCAGTTTGATCCGCGTTCGATACTCCCAAGGTGACGGCACCTGCTCCAGCGGTACATCGAGTGTCGGAAAGATCTGGGTTCGTAGCGCCTCCGACGCCCCCATCAGCGCCACCCGTGCACCGCTGTGAGCGACTGCGCTGACAGCGGCCTTGAATGCCCCCTCGTCCCCCTCCCCAGCTATCGCGAGTTCCGCTGAGGCGTAGAGGACGGCACCGCCCGCCCGAAAGCGGGCGGGCGTGATCGTTGCATGCGAGGCTTCGTCGCGCTGGAAGATCGATATTGCCTGATCCGGTCGCCCTAATAGCAGTGACTGCCGAGCCGTGGCCAGCAGGAGATGAGGGCAACTGCTTGGCAGCTCGGGGGAACGCAGCGTCCGCTCGGCAGCCCTCAGGTCGCTAGCAGCCTGGTAGAGGCCGGTAAGGTCCGCGCGAAGCATCGACCCAGGCAACGTCGACGGCGCATACCGCTGCTGATCTGTGACAAGACGACGGTTGATGCGGTGGATGAGCTCCCATGGTTCACTTCGCGCCAGCGCAAGACCTGCCTCGGCGTGCAATACAGCCCACCCAAGGCCGCTCTCCCGGATTGAAGCGTCGGTCTCTCGGAGAAGCACGTCCGCCGCCTGTAGATCCAAACCCCCGACGGCAACCAATAACCGCGCAACCGAACCAGCAGCCATGAAATGTTTGCTGACACCATGCGCGTGCTGCTCGTTCGACCTGGAGAGGAGCTCGGCAGCTTGCAGGAAGTCCTCGTTGAGGGCGTGGACCAGCGCAAGATGCTCCCGTCCAAAACGACCGAGCGGATGTTCAACCAAACTCATCGACCATCGAACAGACTCAGCGAAACACCCCTGCGCCCCATCAAGGTCTGAGGCAAGAAGTTTGACCTTTCCGCACACAAGCAATGCTGCTGGCATCAGATCCTCAAGACCGTCGCTCGCCTGGGGCGCCGAACGAAGCGTCGTCAGAATCACGTCTACTTCCTGCAGCGCATCCTGATACCACCCGCGCCCCAGCAACTCAAGGACACGTACCAGCCTCAGGACGAGGAGATCGGATGCCGGTGTCTCAGCTTGGCCGTCGACCCATTTCGCGAACGCCGCCACCAGCTCGGGCCGGAGGATCAGCTTCGATGCACCGGCCGCATCAAACATCGCACGCGAAATGAAATGGCGAGGATACCGCTCATACCAAGACCCAGGCAACACTGAAAACACTGAGCCAAGAAGCCCAAAGTCCTCAACCAGCAGCCTGAAAAAAGAGCCAGAGAGGATCCGGTCAATCTCATCAAAATCGTGGTCGTGCAGAGCGTCCTGCAACCGTCGTCCTGCTCTCACAAAACACCCATTTCTGCTCGGTGCCACGGGACTCACAGAAAACTACACTCACCCAAGAGCAGAACTCTGCGTCCGCAAAAACCATCCCCTTTCCCACCCTCAAACCTCTTGCAGGGAGACAAACTCACCCTCATTGAAGGGGCAAAAGCGCCGCTCATGAACCATCCGCGGCGCCCAAGCTTCCCCGGCAACGCCGCCGCGAGACCATCATCGATAGTTTCGTCCGACTAGGGACGCCACACCCGCGCCCGACGATGTGTTCCATCGCGTAGTCCGAACTCGAGCCACACTGCGCGATCCGCTCACCGACCCCGCACCGGCTCCAGGTTTTCGGCACGCGTTCTGACACAGGTCGCGGTCAACAGTGCGGTCCCGAACCGGACGCTCCATCACTAAATGGAGAACACTCCGTGCTCGCGGGTTGAACACACGGGTATTTACACGAGTAAAGCAGCCTGGTCTGTCTGGCGATTCGGAGATCAGGACGAGGGAGCGGCTCCCGGCCCCGCTAGGCAGGAGCTCGAGGGGTTCGTTGTTTGCATACCTCGGGAGTTATCCGTAAACAAACAGCGCGCGCATGTTTCAGGGGCTGGCATCCTTCTGCTTCTTCTTTCGACAGGCCTTTGGGGGAACTATGAACACGGCAGGAAAGACGCAGCTAATTTCATCGACGGCGACTCGTTCAGGAGCTGATGATCGGGCACGGACTCGGGGTCCATGGGCGCGGCGTCATCAGCGCACTGCCTTGCCTTGGGTTCTCTGCAGCAGTGGCAGTCACTGCCATCTCGTTGTTCTCAGCGCAACCTGCTTTGGCGGGCAGAAGCATCTGAGGCGGCCGCGACCGCAGGGATTCCGGCAACGTCACCGTCGGGGCTGCCTGTCGACAAGAGCGCGGTGGCGGGGTGGCGAATCGAGGGAGTCGCCACCTTCGTGAGCTACGAACTGCAAGACACTGACGCCAGTTACCGCTCATTTACCGGCGCTGACATCGATGCATCAGGAACAACTGTCTCAACCATCGATGTGGTCGGGTCCGGTGACGCACCACAAGCATGGTCGGACGGTTCGCGAGTTGACATGTCTGCGCAGACCAACGCAGCAAACTCGAGCCAGAGCAACACCGACAGTGCGGGAAGAGCATCTCCCACAACCACGCAGGACTTCTGCTGGTACCTCATTAAGTATGCTGAAGGCTTGATCGCGCTCGGCACTCGGGTCGTTGAGGTGGCGGCATCGCTGCGCTGTTCTCCGGCCCCGTGGGTGCCGCCATTGCCGCCGGGGAAGGCGTAAAAGCGCGCTCGAAGGGATGTACAAGTGGTTGATCTCGCTCTGGTGCGTGTACTAGTCAAGGACCAATCTACAAGGAGCCCAAAACATGCATAGTCTCATCCCGCGATGGCTGCGGCTACTGCTCTGGATCGTCGGAGCAGTCAACGCACACCTCGCCATTGTCAACCTGATCAGTGGAAACGGCACGACTGCGGTCTTGTTCGGGATTGCCGGGGATGTCTGCCTGGTACTAGCCGTGGCCCTTCCCCGGAACAAGGCTGGCTCGACTTCAAGCGCTGCGGCCGGGACCGGGAGCGAAGCCTGACAACCGAGGGTAAGACGGTCCAGCGCTATGGCACCCTGGTAGTCAACAACACAGTGTTCGAACAGATCTACAACTCCGCAGGAGCTGCATGACCTTCTCCCGAATGGTGACGACGACCTCAGGAATTGACGTTGTCGTCACGATCGCGCGCGAGGACGGCGCAGTGACCGCATACGCCGACGCGATCCCATCGCCCCTCACCCGGCAGCACGACGAGATCTACAGCCGAGCAACCCAGGACTACCTCGCGGCCGCAGCAACCCACGGCCCCAGCCGAGCCTTGGAGCCTCCGTTGAGCGGCGCCGAGAAGTACCTTGCTGAGATCCGAATCGCCCTCTCCGAACCGCCCGCCGATGGCGCGGAGCCAGGCATCAGGTACTTAGGTGGCGACGGAACGGAATGGCGATCGGTATGGAAGTGGTCAATGCAGCCGACGCCGACACGGTTCGAGATCCGCACACCGCTCGGCGTTAGCCCTATCGATCTGTCGACTCCAAACTAGCGGCCGGCGCGTCCTCCGAGCTCACTGCGGACGGCCACGATCACTCGTTCGCACGCGTGGCGCCCGAGGCGCCGGTGCCGGTGGATGACACCGCGCTCCTCGTTTGCGCCTGGTCGGCCAGTCGGCTCCGTCCTACGGTGGATATGCGACGAACCCGCAATTCAGCCGACCGGCGGATGCCCCCGACAAGACCTGCTTCATACGCTGGACCCATGAGCACACACGTCAATCACACGCCCCGCACCACTCGCCGCTTCCGCATCGACCCCGTCACGATGAGCGCCATGACAGGCGCCGGAATCGGCCTCGGCCTCGCCGCAGCATTCGCCGCCGCAGCGCTGCTCCACGTGCCCTTCGGTCTGGCACTCGCGATCACACTACCCGCCGCGATGCTGTTCGCAATCGGATCCGCGATGACCATCACCCACCGACGCCACCACACCACTCCCCCAAGCGCCTGAACACGGCTCCACCCAGTAGCCCAACGTCGATGTCCACCTCCGGACTCAAGCGCTCTGGGCGAAGTTCGCCTCGTGCTCTGGTCCCGCCGACAGCGGAAGTGAGACAGAACCGTCGGCGAGCGGATCGGCGGCCGTGATCGCTGGCTTTCCCCGCTGCGCCGTCAGGCGCGCGCGCCCGGTTACCCGCCACTCGGCGGGTGGTTGAAGCCTGGAAGTCCTCAATACGCTCGGAGTTTGACCGAGAGGGATTCATGAAGCTGAGGCACCGCACTTCCGTTCTGTCTATTCGCGTGCTCGTCGTCGCCGCTTTGGCCGTTCCGACAGCAGGAGCTGTGGCGGCCGAGGAGCCGCCGACCTCGGATGCCACGATCACATTCACGGTGTTGGGCGAGGTGGACGCGGAGATAGGCGACGAGGTCTCGTTGGCAGATCTGCAGGATGCTGGCGTGACGGTGGATGAGCTGGATGCGGCAGGTGTCGTGGTTGAACCTGACGGGACGCTCTCGGCCGATCCTGCGGCACCGGAACCTCAGCTGGAAGGTTCCGCGGCGCCGGCTGTCTTCGCGGCGAGACTCGCTTCCGTGCCGACGAACCGTGTCGCGCCGCGCACAGGAACGTACGGTGTGATCGCGACGTGGCGAGCAAAGGACGGCAAATCCGTCACCCTCCGTCGGGCCGCCCACGACAAGATCGTCAACAAGCACAACCTGACCACCGCGGTCGTGAAGCGCGTCACAACCTCCTACTCCTCGCGTCTCGGTGCCGGCTCCGCGACCGCATTCAACTACTTCCTGGAAGCCAAGCAGTTCACCTGCAACATGCTGACTTGCTGGGTGTCCGCTTCCGTGTGGGTGCAGTCGACGGTGGACTACCGTGCGATCACCGGTGGCACCTTCGGCGTCGTCACGACGTACTGTCAGGGCGTGACCTTATGCCCCAACTGGGTCAAGAACGCCCTCAACGTCTAGGACGGCGCCATGCATCCCATACACGCGCAAAACGCGTTCCTCGTCGAACTCGCCCGCGTCGAGAAGTCGCAGCTCGACGAAAGAATCCTCTGCACTCAAATCGACTTCACGAACGCTCCCGTCGTCCTGACCACCAGCGGCGGGCGCGTCGCCGTTCCACTGGAAGCAGACTCCGAAGCACTAGCACGGTTGCTCGAGCCGGATCTCGGGCCGCTTGACGACCCGTCAGAAGCGGCGATGAGCGTGTACCCGAGCAGCGGAACACTGAGCAGCCGGTGGGCGGAACTGCACTACGACCTCGGCCGCACCGAATTTCTCGTCCTCCTCAATGCCGCCGCCGGCACAAGCTACCAGAGCCTGCAACTCGGCGATCGAACCGCGATTCTGACCTTGGGACAGCCCTCCGGGAACCTCACGGTCGAGATCGACATCGACGACTACCCGGTTCACGCTGCCTCCGAAATCGGTGAAGCCATCGACCGCGAAGGCCAAATCTAAGTATCTACCCTTCGGCCGGCGCGGATGAGCTTCTCTCGCAGGGTCGGTAGGGTGTCGAATTCCGTCTGGGATGAACCCAGCGGCTGAAGTTGAAGTGTCGGGGGAGGCACTACATGGATTTACCGAGCACTGAGCAAGACACTGGGCGATCACGGATCATGAGTCTGGCCGCGACTTGGGGGCTGTTCGTCGCGTTCGCCGGATCCGCGTGGTCGAATCTCCTCACCATCTGGGGATACGGCGTTGTCGCACTCGGCTCCGTCGTTCTGCTCGCCCTGCTGTCGCACCGTTCAGGCCTCACCTTCTCTCCGCGACGTCTGCCGTGGGGGCTGGCGTGTTATCTCGGCCTCGCTGTGGTGTCGATCATCTGGTCGGCCTACCGGCTCGGTACCGTGGTGACACTGCTGGGCCTGTTGATGTGCACGGCGGTCGGAGTCTTCGTCGCACGGCACCTGAGCTGGGCCGACGTGCTGACGGCAATCCAACGGGCGGCAGGCGGTGTCCTGGGGCTGTCGTTGCTGTTTGAGGTGTTCGTTTCCCTCGTGATCCGCCATCCCGTGCTGCCGTTCTTCACTGACTACGGTGACAAGGAACCGCCGCTGCTCGCGTACTGGTCAAGAGACGTTCTCCTCGAGGGAGGCCGGATCCAGGGGCTACCTGGGAATGCGAACTTGCTGGCATTCGTGGCGGCAGTCGCCCTGATCGTCAGTGCCGCACGCCTTGCGACGGCCGCTCATCGGGCGGAGGCACTCGGAAGCGTCCTGCTAGCGCTCCTCTCGCTTTGGCTCACTCGCTCGTCCACCGTCCTCGTCGCGTTGCTCGGGGTGGGAGTAATCCTCGCCGCGATCACCGTCTTCCTCGCGTTACGCCCTGGGCGGCCAAAACAGTTCGGGGCTGCCGCGATCCTGCTCATCACAGCGAGCGGGGTCGGCGCGGCGATCATCCACTGGCGAGTGATCCTCAGCGGGTTCGGGAAGAGTGCCGACCTCACTGGACGCACTGAAATCTGGGCAAAAGTCATCGAACGAATTGCAGAACGCCCGGTCCTTGGATGGGGGTTCTCCAGCCCCTGGGCCAGCTGGGAGCCTCAGTTCTCGGAGTTCGTCATCCGCAACGGCGTCCGCCAGCTCCAAGCGCACAACGCCTGGCTCGACGTGACCATGCAGCTCGGGCTGGTCGGTGCAGTCGTCTTCCTGGCCCTCATCACCCAGACCACTCACGGGACCCTGTCGCTTCTCCCCCACCAAGTGACAAGGTCAACGTTCCGCACCTTCTTCGCGGCCGCCGCACCATTCTCACTGCTCCTGCTCCTGGTGCTGCAGAGCCTGACCGAGAGCCGCCCGCTCATCGAGTCGGGATGGGTGCTCCTGGTGATCCTCGCAATCAAGCCACGTGTGCCCGAAAGTCCGCCGGCGCGTGGACGTGCCGACGCGGAGGCGGCACGCCCACACACACTCAGCAGGCTGCGTAGCCGTTGGGCACGTACCAGTTGGTGACGTTGTTGATGATGGCGGCGCCAGGCTGAATCGTTCGACATGCCGTCGTGGAGCCACTCTGCAAGCCGGCGATCTTGAACTTGCCGTTGATGGGGTAGCTGCACTTGTTGCGCAGCGTCTGCGTGTAGGTGGGGTTCAATCCCCCACTCACGCGCGCATCGCTGTACGCGCAGCAGGACGCCGGGGCGGCGGACAACGGTGCGGCGTTTGCCGGCCCCGCGATACCGGCCATACCGACCACGACAGCCCCCAGAACGGCGAGACGAGCGAAACCAATCTTGATCTTCATGTGTCTTTCCCTTGTTCGATGGCGATTAGTGCCGCGAACAAGGTAAATAGGGCGACATTTTCAATCCAGACACCGCAGCAAGGGAGAAAGTGAGTGACGATGAGAATGGGCGACCAAGAACTGTCGCAGCGAGCACTGTACCTCGAGGCAGCCAGACGCCTTGAGGATGAAATACTCCGTTCGAACTACTGCGATAACGAACGCCTGCCCTCTGTTCTCGATATTGCGTCGAGATTGCAGATCAATCAGGCCACGGCGGCACGCGCGCTTCAGAATCGCTGCGATACCCACATCGCGTTCCGCCGGCGCGGGCTCTGTCACTTCGTCGTTCCAGGAACCTCAGACCGCCTACATGAGACCAGATCGCGCCTGTTCGCTCGAGACCTTCTCCATCCGCTGCTCGCCGAAGCTCGTCTGCTCGGCCTCATCTGCGCACTCAGCCAAGGAGGGCTGGGTAAATCCGTTCCAGACGCATGTGTCGCTGGGCGCCACCGCCCGGCATGCGTTGCCCTCAGAAACCTCGAGCAAGCCGCCACGTCCGTTTTCGACCCTTGCACCAGAAGACAGCCACACGACGACCCGCGTTCTTAGAAACCGAAAACACCGGCATCTCAACGCTCTGCTTTGAAGCAGCTCGCGCCAGCAGTCGTTCGTCCCACTAAGCAACAGGCTTATTTCTGATGGGGTCGACCCTGCGACGTCGACGGGCCGGCTGACCGAGTAGCGTCGCGAGCCCCGCGATTGTGGTGTCTACGACGAACCGGAAGTAGCGTTCGCGTAGCTGTTCGGCGCCGGACCCGCCCTCGGCAAAGAGCGTCAGAAGGGATGCGGTGAGCACATTGACACCGGGCCGGGCCATTGTCATAAACTCGGTACGTGCGTACGTCGCTCGCCACACCGGCTCGCTGCCGGTGTCAGAGCCCGGGCGCGGGCGCGGGCGAACCATGATCGAGAAATTCGAAGATGTAGGCGACGATGCGTCACACGTGATCGTTCTCCTTACTCCTGATGACGTCGGGCAGACCGCAGGAGCGCAAGCGGCGGGAAAAGATCCCAGAACACGGTCGACCAATGTTGAGGAGCTGCTGCGCCCACTCATAGAATCAGGTTGTTCGTATCCTAATATGACAGCCAGGCCGCCGCCGACGGATAGCTACTCAGGCGATGAGATTCCGAGCCGCACCAGGCATGCCGCGGTGGGGTCCGACGCGTCGCCGGGTATCACCAGAGACAGCCATGTGGGCGGGCGCTAACTCTGCGCCCAGATGGTCGGGCAGATCTCCACTCCCAGCCCCGACACTCGCGGCACTTCGTGCGGCCAGGGTGGGCGCGATTCGCGCATAGTCATGAGTACTCACCCTTCCCCGCGACCGGGCTCGAACTACGTGCCCAGGTCGCAGCTCGGGCTCCACCGAGTCGGAAGCACCGACTGCAGGGATGCCACCGGACGCAGGCATCACAGCACATAGTGTCTCTGCTGCCGCCACCACCCGATGGGCCTCCACGGACAGAGCTCCCGACAAGCCATAGAGTGCGCCGATAGGAATAGCACGTTTGCCGTTGAGGTAGCGGAGCACCGTGGTGCGCACCATCCCGGCACGCCGCGCGACTTCATCGATCGTGAGTCCTCGTGCCGCACGTTGGCGACGGAGTTCAGCGGCTACCGCGTCATTGAAGTCGAGAGCGGCGTCCATCCGGCCACCATAGCAAACAAAGATTCATGCACACAAATCTGATATTTGACAAGTCGACCGGATGATTCCTATGGTGACCAAATGGACACCATCCCCCTCTCCCAGCAGATCGCTCAACGCGTCCAACACGCGTTGCTCAACCATGGCCAGACGGATACTCAACTTGCGAACGCAGTCGGGATGCCGCCAGAACAGCTCCAACTGAAGCTCGCCGGTCAGCTCGACTTCACCGTGGCCGAACTCGACCGGATCGGCGCCGCCCTTGGGCTAAGAGGCTCTGAACTCCTGCCATCCTCTGCAGCAGCGGCCAACGGCCCCACCAGTGTCTGAGCCCGCAGAGAAGGGGCCGATGGGTCCTCGAGAGTACTCGATCACCGAGGCAGAGTTCATCCGGCCAGAGTTCGACTTCGAAAGCGAGTTTGCCCAGTTCCGGAACTGGTGGGCGCGTGATCCACGCATCGTCGGGAACGCGTTCTCCCTGATGCTCTACCTCGTCACCCATCGACGCACCTACCGGATCACGCAGTCCCGGGCCCAGCGAGACCTCGGTCTCGGAAAAGACGCCTTCAGAGCAGCTCGCCGCAAGCTCGAGGCCGCCGGATTCCTCCGCGTCGAGGAGCACCGGCATCCAGCGGGGACTGTCGACGCCGCCGGACAATCAATCGCCGGCCACCGCCGCGTACTACTGATCCTCCTGGATCCCCCGCAGCCGGAATCAACAGCCGAGGTTGGCGCTGCCGACACCTTGGCGGGTTTCCCTCCCCCGCTCTTCGACGCCTGGGACGAATCCGGCAGGTCGCCTCTGAGCGGCACAGAATCGGAGGCAGTCTGCGCTGCCGACCATGTCGGGTCTTCCTCCCAGGCCGAACCATCGACGGTTCTCCCGCCACTTAAAGAACATCAATCCCCAGAACATCAATCTTCTTCGACGTCTCCCGGCTTGGAGCTTGCTGCGCAGGCGCTGCACCCTCGACTCAGCCTCGCCGCCGTCGAGCGGTGGCTGACGAAGCACGCGCCATCGGTGGACGTGACCGCGGTCGACGTCCTGGCAGCGAGCGTCGATGCGATCCATGGTTCGTCTCGCCCGGTCGGCGACCCGATCGCATACGTCGGCCGATCCATCGCCAGAGATCCGCATCGCTGGCCCATGAACACCGGTGACTCAGACGACGGAGATCTCGCCCAGCCAGGCCCCAGGCGCATCGTCACTCGACCGCCGACGGTAGCTGAATGCAGCGCGGACGGACATCGCTTCATCGGAACCTTCCGAGAGGTGTGCGGCACCTGCGGCGAAGAGCGTCCGGGCTGGAGAAAGGACCGCGATCGTGAATCAGCATGACCTCGCACAGGCGGTGCCCGCTTCGGCAGCTGCGATCGATGCATCGCTGCTCACAGCATCGTCCGACGCGATCGATCGCATCGGGTTGGATGTCTTCCTCACCGCAGTCGAGTCCACACGTGGCTATGTGACGCGAGTGCTCAATCAGCACGCTCTCCACGGCGAGATCGATGCTGCGATGCAGGAGATCCGCGTCGTCGCATGGCGACGAGCGGAGAGCTTCGACCTGACCCGTGGATCCTTCGGTCACTACGCCCAAGGCATCGCTGCAAAGGTCGTGCTTGCGACGCGGCGCGAAGCTGCAATCCAGTGCGAACGGTTCACCGCGGAGTTCGATGCGGACCGGCCGGCAGCGGGCGGCGACCCGTTGGACCTTCTGGTGCACCGATTCGAGCAGCGCCGGCGGATTGCGTGGGTGCGGGAGACGGTGTCAGAACGGGACTGGACGATCGCCATCGAACTGATGCTCACCGACGAGGCCCGCGCCGACGTCGCGGAACGCATCGGCGTCTCACCCCGCACGATCCGCACCGCGCGGGAGAACATCGCTGCCGCTGCCTGGACCGCCAACACTGCGCTCCGCCTCGCCGACCGTGGGTACCCGAACACTCGGCAGTCCGCGATCGAGTGCATCCCCGAGACCGACGGCCTGCGAGCGATCGCTCTCTTCCAGCCGGCCATGATGCGCGACGCTGCCGCTGTCGCTCGGATCACTGGCCTGAGCAAGCACCGGGTTCACAGCCGGATTGCTCACGTCCGGAAGCTGCTGACACTCGCCGCGCGCATCCTGGATGGAGAGTCCATCTGATGGCGGCGCCGATGCTCGCGGTCAAGGTCGCTCTGGCGATCGGGCCGAAGAAGCTCTTGGGCGGGGCGCTTGCGCTGCTGCTGGGCGGGCTCGTCGCGGCTGCAGCGCTACCCGCGATCGCCATCACGCTATTCGTCCCGACAGGCAGTGCGCTGCGGCAAGCGCACTGCGCGGCGCCTGGGTCGGTGCCGGCGGAACAGCCGACCGGCCCGCTCGTGGTCGCCGAACAGGTCCTCGTATCGGCGATCGTTGACGCGGCGACGGCGATCACTCCGGAGCCGAAGGCCAAGCTGGCAGCGCTCACCGCGGCGTACGCAGCGTCGAACATGACTGCCTCGACGACCGACACGATCACCGATGACACACCACTCGGGGTGTACCGGCGCACTGTCCGCGGTGGGTGGGGAACAGCCGAGCAGCTGCAAGATACCGCCCTCGCCACCGGACTCATCCTGACCGGGGCCGGCGAGAACCGACCAGGGATCATGAGCGACCCAGCCTGGATCGACGAACCCGCTGGGTGGTGGCTGTCGATCATCGGCATTCACGCGGAAGCACCGACCATTGCTGCTGCAGAAGCGTCAGCCCGGAATGCGCTCGCCGTCGTCGAACCAGACCTCCCGGACGAACACTTGACCGTTGGTGCAGCCTGCGGCTACCTGCCGATCGACGGCGACAACCGCGAACTTGCTCTCCGACTGGTCAGTGCGATGCACGAAGGACGCTTGGTCGGGAGCGACTACCTCCAGCAGCTCCGCAACGTCGCGAACGGAACCGCGCTCGCCGACTGCGGGATCGACTCCCGCATCATGCAGATCCTGCTCGTCGCACTGAACACGTTCGAGCAGGTAGCGGTGTCCGACCTCAACCGACGCTGCACCGGCTCGCTCGAGGGAGCCGGCGAGAACTCCTCGCACTACCGCGACGGAGGCGGCATGGCCGTCGATATCTACGCACTCAACGGCAGCTCCGTGACCGGCGGTGATGGCCTGTCACTGAAGTTGTTGGCCCTCCTGGACTCCGTCGTACCGCCCGGATCACGAACCGGGCAGTCCAACTGTCGAAACAGCCCCGGATTCACTCACTTCGACGAGTTCGAGGACACGTGCAATCACGTGCACATCGACGTCGCCTATGCGAATCCGGGGCTGTAGTCCACAGAACGCGGACGGGTAGGCGACTTACTACTTGGCAGCCTCACGGAACTTCTCGAGAAGTGCAGCGGGGATGCGTCCCCGATCGGAGACGTCGTGCCCATTGGCGCGCAGCCAGCTGCGCGCAGCCGCAAGCTCTTCCTTGTTGCTCCGGCTCGAGCCAGCGGAGCTGGCCGTCTTCGATCGCGATACGGTGCGAGAGGCCTTCACATAAGGCTCGAGCGCAGCGCGCAGGCTCTTCTCGTTCTTCTCGGACAGGTCGATCTCATAGGTCGATCCTTCCAGGCCGAACGTGATGGTCTTTCCCTCGCCCTGCTTCAGCTCGGATCCGTCGAGGTCGTCGACGAGGGTGGTGATGACTTTCTGTGCCATGGGGAATCTCCTTCTTCATGTGAACGCATTCGGACCGCAACCGACGATTGTCGTATGCATATGGCCCGGCGGGGGAAGCTACGTTCAGAGCATTGACGAGGATATCGAAGAACCGAGCACTCCGTTTGGAACGGCATATCGATAGCCGCGCCAACAGAAGAGAAGCGGCGCACCCGCTGTTACGGGAGCTCCTTGCAGGCCCAGCGGTCGCACACGTTCACACCGTCTTCCGGAGCGATGGGGATACCGAACATTGGGTGGTTGTCACGGGTAGCGCGAACCGGAGCCGTCGCCTTGGCGGACCAGACAATGAACCGCTGCCGATCGATGCGCGGACCCAAACGCAGACCGAAGCGGCGTCGAGGAGCGACCGCGTTACGACCGGACATCCCCACCCTGCATGAGGCATGCTGTAGACGTGACTAGCGCGAAGCCAACGACACCTTCAAATACACTGTTGGGTGTCAGCGTGGGGCTAACTACCGGCGCCTATGTCTTGTTTCTGCTCATGTACTCGGCTGTCTGGCTTCCAGGGCTCATCCGTGGCTACCCAGGTGAAGCGGCGTACTGGTACCCCATTGTGTACCTACTTCTGCCTGTGCTCTTTGCGATGCTGATCGCGGCCATCGTCGTTGCGGTGGTCAGCATTGCCACCGCCAGGAGCAGCCGGCTGACGACGGTGTGCCTAGCACTCTCTGTGGGGCTGGTGTTGGTCTCTCTACCCCTGCTGTGGTTCGGGCTGCCGATTAGCCTCTTAGATTCAGTGACTGGGTGATGCCGCCCACTGACCAGCGCGCCCAGTCACGACCGAACGAGTACTGCGTTTTGGTGGATACGGTGCAGCCACGCACCGCGGGTTTCGAATTCTCGAACGCTAGGTAGGCTGCCGCATCGAAGTTGCCGCACATTAACCGCCGAGCTGACATCCGGTCGAACCCTGCGCGGAGCCTAGAGCCGCCGCGCTTGTGTTCCAGCGCGGATATATCCGTCACGGCAGCTCGCAACGGCGCTGGTGGGGGGCGCAAGCCTCAATGCACGGGCTCAGTGATCTGAATACTGTCAGCGATGAGTGAGACAAGGACCGCATCAGATCCTTGCGATGCCGGCGTGGCACGGAGGACGCTCAACTCTCCTCGAACAGCGACCTCAATTCCGGACCTCAACGAGCTAGCCGCCTTCGCGGTGTCAGCGGATTGGCAGATGACCTGACACCACGCAACCCGAGCTCGAACGATGAGCCCATCGTCGCTCAAAGCTCGCTGATCGTCCGCCAGCACGAACGAAACCATCGGAGACTCCACCGGGCCAGTGAGGAGGACCTCCCCATCAACGACGCCGATCACTTCAGCTCTTGCAGTCACACACCCTCGATTCATTTGAAGCTGGTTTAACCATCTGCAAATCATGGACCAGTTCGAGACCGTGCACAATGACCCCATGCCCCGCGTCGCTCGCCCCAAGCTCTCCGACGATGCGAGGAGTGCGCTCGCGACTCTCGGTGAACCGGTGAACTTCGCGATCCTGTCGAGACTGCTGGAGGAGGGTCCGCTCACGCGCGGACGGATCGCCGAGCTCGTCGAGGTGAACCGTGTCACGGTGCAGGATCACCTGGAAACGCTGCGCGAACTGGGAGTTATCGAGGCCCACCCGATCCAGGAGCCTGATGGCAAACGGCATCGGTACGAGTACGTCGTCCTCGAGCAGGTCGTTTCCGAGCGCTACCGGGATCTCGGCGTCGAACTTGGCCTGGGTCGGAATCGACCAGCGTCCAAGTAGTCGAGAAGTTATCCACAGACACCCGGCCTCGCTCGAAGCGGGGCCGCTCCCCCGCCTAACATCGACTGCATGACCTGGGCGAACCGATGAAGCTGCGCGGCTGGATGTTCCTGCTCCCGCTGCCGTTCCTGGCGATCGCGCTCGTGGTGGTGATCCTCAGCCGCTGGGGCGGCTGGATCATCAGCCAGGTCGTCGTCTCGTTGTTCGGAACCGCGGTTCTGCTGCACGACGCACATCAGGATCCCGCGACGCGTGCGTTCGTTCTCGCAATCGTGTGGGCTGCTGCTGCCGCGAACGCAACGCTCTACATCAGATACGTCGCTCGGCGGCAACGCACCGTCCAGGCGACATCGAGTACATCCTTCGACCTCACTCCCTACCGCCGCCGGAACTAAGTCCGCAGGTCTGCTCGCGTCACTTCAAGAGCGATCGAGGACGCACACGTCCTCGCGAACTCTCGGGAGGATCGATGCGGCGACCGCTGCTTGTAGGACTGCTTGCCGTCGGGGCCATCGCTCTGACCGGGTGTTTCGATGCCGACGCCGCACCCCAGTCCACAGCCTCCTCCACAGACCGAACAGACCGCTCTACCGCCGCTCCGGATCAGGAGCCAGTCGCTCGCGCTGCCACCTCAGATCTGGGCGTCGCCGTCTACGAACTCGGCAGCTACGTGACGACCCAGGACTCGGGCCTCCTCCGCCAGCCCGGTGGCACAGATCGCTTTCCGGCCGGCAGCTTCGTAATAGTCATCCAGGTTTCGCTCGACGGCTTCGTCCCGTTCGGCGAACTCGACCTCACCGGCCTCACCGTTCGGGAAACGAGCTGGGCCGGCCTCGGCGACGCGGCCGAACTAGACACTAACGAAGGACCGGACTTCGCGGCCGATGCCGGCGTCCCGTGGGGACCAGCCGGAGCTCAGGGGCGCGGGCGTGACTGGTCCCTGCCGAACCACCTGAGCACGAGCTTCGCGCTCGCATACTACGTGCCCTTCGGTGTGTCCACGCTGGACCTCGTCGTCGATGTTCCCTCCCAGCGGGACCCATTGACCCTCTCTGTCCCCCTCCACGCGGAATGAACACTGTGGGCGAACGCATCATCACGGCCATCTGGACCACGGGCCTCGGCGGGTTGGCTTCGAAGACGATCCCCGACATCACGCCGAAGGCCGGCATCGGGTCAAAGGCGATTCAGGACCTCGCGGGCAACATCCTCTTCGTCGTCCTCATCCTCTGCGGCATCGGGGTGCTCCTCGCTGCCGCCTGCATCGCGCTCGGCTGGCTCATCAAGAACGGCGCACTGAAGTCCGCCGGGATCGCGGGGGTTCTCTGCTCCGTCGCCGCTGCAGCAATCGCCGCCGGCACCACCGCACTCATCAACTTCGGCATCGGGCTGCAGATCGTATGAGCGGCTTCCGCACTGACGACTTCGGCGTGCCCCAATTCGGATGCGGGCCAGCCGACATCCCGTGCATGGCTCAGGAGGCGGCGGCCCGATTCGTCGGCGGCGGCATCATCGGCCTCGGCGACTTCATGACCGACATGCTCGCAAACGCCTTCATCGGCAGCCGTCCCGGCGAGTCCAGCTGGACCATCGCCGACGGCCAGTTCTGGTTCTGGGTCGCGACGATGGGACTCGTCATCTCCATCGTCGCCTGCTTCCAGCTCGCGCCGGCGGCGATCATGCGAGACGGCCGGCGGATCGCGCAGGTCGCAGTCGGCCTCGTTGTCGCAGTGCCGTCCAGCGTCGCCGCTGTGTACGTGATGAGGCAGTTCGTGACCTACGGCGGTGAGACGACTGATGCACTCGTCGCAACCGTCCAGGATCAGAGCCTCGGTAATGCGCTGCTGCGCATGTTCGGATACCGCGTGGTCGCTGATGTCTCCGTCCCGGCCGACGATGGCGCGATCGCCCAGGCCATGACCACCGCCAAGCTCGCCCCGAACGCAGTCATCGGCCAGTACACCGTAGTCCTGCTCATCCTCGCCATCATGGCGCTGGCCGCGCTCTTCCTCTACGTCTCGATGTCCATCCGCTCCTTCTCGCTCGTCGCCCTCGCCGCGACGGCGCCGATCGGCCTCATGATGATCGGTCAGCCGAAATTCGCCGTCTGGGCGACGAGGTGGGCGAATCTGACGATCGGCCTCGTCATCGCCGAACCGTTGGCGGCGACGATCCTGGTCCTCTCGATACAGCTGGTCACGAATTCCACCGACCTCGGCGTCGTGATCGTCGCCGCTGGGGTGGTCTTCGCCGCAGCCTTCGCTCCCCTGTGGGCGGTCCGTCTGGTGTCGTTCGCCGGCGACGAGGTCCGCAACTCCCTGCAGCCCCGGCCGCATGTCTCAGGCAAGGCCCAGAACGCCATGCGCATCCTCGGACGGATTCTCGCGAAGTGACCACTTCGCCGATTCTCCCCCACGTCCGCTTTGCACAGCGCGAGCGACGCGGCGCCTTCCTCGGTCTGAGCTGGCCCCAGCTCACCGTCATCTGTGCCACGGCTGCGGCCTCCGTCATGTGGCTCCTGATCGATTGGGACGGCTACTGGCGCATCGGGATCTGGCCTGCCGCGACTTCGATCGCCGTCGGCAGCTGGACCTGGCATCGCGAGTCCGGTCTCGCGCTCATCTGGCGCGTGCTCACGTACGCCGCTCGACGGCATCGCCTCCAGACGAGCTTCAGGCGGGACGTGTGGGACTCACGAAAGGACGAACCCATGAAGATCGGAACGAAGCGGCGCGGGGCTGAAGACCCGCGCGAGGTCCATCGCCATCGCCTCCCCGGCGCGCACGGATCGCTGCGCTTCGTCCAAGTCCCAGGTCGGGGCGGATTCATCCTCGACCCGAAACGATCGCTCGTCTCGTTCTCGGTCGACGTTCTGAGCTCCGCCTGGCCGCTCCTTGATGAAGGTGTCCAGCAAGCGGCCTACGACGGATTCGTCGGATGGATGAGCGGGCTCGAGGCGGTCCCGGGGCTAGTCGACGCGACGGCACGCATCCGCGTCGACGCCAAACCCGCCGACGAACTCGCCCGCTACGCAGCGGAACGCGATCGAACCGATCCGTCGACCGTCAGCCCAGCGGTCCGAGCGGAGTACGACACCCTGATCACCGCGGGTGCCGATCGATCGATGCAGTTCACCAACACGGTGACCGTCTCCTGCGACCTGCGCTCGCTCCGGTCGGCGATCAAGCACTCTGGCGGTGGCCTCGTGGGCATCGCTGCCATCGTGACCGACCTCGTCGAGCAGATGCGTGACTCGCTCGAAGCCATCGGCGTCGAGCTCCGGAACTGGCTCGACACCGAAGCGATCGACGAGATGCTCGCACTCGCCATGAACCCGACGAGCTTTGCAGCAGAGTCGCGGAGTGACGACCCGAACCGACTCGCTCCGGTGATGGGCATCGAGGAGCGCTGGGATCACGTGCAGATCGATGGTTCGGTCCACCGCACGTACTGGATCGCCGAGTGGCCTCGCTCCGAAATCAGCGTGGGGTTCCTGGACAAGTTGCTCTATTCAGGCGACGCGACGCGGGTGCTCATCCTCAGCGTGCGGCCGGTACCGACCCACAAGGCTCTGAGTCAGGTGGGGCGAGCGAAGGTCGACCTCGAGGTCGCACGAGGCTTGCGCCAAAGACGCGGGATGATCACCACCCGTGAGCAGGATCGCGAATACGAGGATCTCGGCGAACGCGAGGATGACATCGTCGACGGGTTCACCGACATGGAGTTCCGCGGGTTCGTGACCGTCTCAGCCGCCGACGTCGACGGCCTCACCCGCGCATCGGCCTCCATCCTGCAGGCAGCGCAGCCGGCCCGCGTCACGCTCGCTGCGATGTACTTCCAACAGGCCGCGGCGTTCATGTCGACCGCACTCCCGACTCCGGTGGGCAAGCGATGAGCCGGCGTCGATCCGGTTCTGTGTCGCGTCTGAGCGCTTGGCGCGATGCAATCGCCGAAGACGCGCTTCCGACGAGTTCGATGCCGGCCGGCGGCTGGAAAGCAACGCACAACCTTCGCGCGCGGCCGGGCGTCGTCGCGCCGGTCCACCGCGCCTCCTCACGCACCCTCGGTGCCGCGCTGCCCTTCCTTGCCGAGAGCGGCGAACCGATGGCCGGCGCGTACATCGGCCCGAACCTGCTGTCTCGGTCCACGTTCTGCTTCGACCCTTGGGAGGCCTACGCCGCGGGTGTCGTTCGCTCGCATTCAATGGCGATCTTCGGGGTGAAGGGCAGCGGCAAGTCCGTGCTCGCGAAAAGCCTCAGCACGCGCCTGTGTCGGCTAGGCAGGAAGGTCGCGGTGCCGCACGATCCGAACGGCGAGTGGACGCGCGTCGCCGCCTACGTGGGAGGTGTGACGATGCGCCTGGGCCCTGGTCAGGCCGCGCGGATCAACCCACTCGATCCGGGACCCCGCCGCGCTGACGTGAGCGATGCCGATTGGACGCAGGAAGTCCTGCAGTTCCAGCGGGCCAAGGTCCGTGCCATGGTCGCCATCCTCCGGAACACGACGGAGCTCAGCGAGATCGAGCACACGGCTATCGATCTTGCTCTTGAGCAGGTGCACCGGTCGAACTCGACCGCGCTGGTGCCGATGGTGTGGGAAGCGCTGCGTCACCCTGAGTCCCACATCGCCGAAGAGATCGGTGCGGGCGGCCAGATGCTCGCCCACACCCTTCGTCGCGTCACGGTCGGCGATCTCGCCGACCTCATGGACCGCCCGTCGACGGTTGCCTTCGACGCGAACACACCGATGCTGACCGTCGACACCTCGGGGCTCCTGCGCGCGAGTGCGGAGACGAAAGCACTTCTCCGCCTGGCGACGACCGATTGGATCGAGCGTGGCACCCCGGCCGGTCCTGGCCAGGCGCGGCTGATCGTGCACGAGGAGGCAGCCGTCGCCCTGCTCAACGAGGTCGCGGGCGGCGGCAATCTCGTCGGACGAGTGAGCGACGAGAAGACCGCTCGTCACAAGAGGCGGTCGAACTGCTACCTCATCCACCGCATCAACGACTTTGATGCGCTTGGCGATCGCGGGTCCGCCTTGCATGCTCAAGCCCTCGGGCTCCTGGCGGACTGCGACACCCGCGTCAACTACGCGCAGCACACCGGCGAACTCGAGCGCAGTTCGCAGGTCCTCGGATGGAACCGGACGCAGACCGAGCTTGTCCGCAAACTCCGCCGTGGCGAAGGCTTCTGGCAGATCGGACCGGAGCGGGTAGCCAAGGTCCGCAACGACTGCACACCTGGCGAACTTGCTGTCTTCCGCACCGACGGGCCCGGAGCGGCACCCCGATGACCGACCGACTCGTGCTCGTTCTCCTGGGCATCATCGCCATCGCGGCGACCGCAATCGGCATCGCCGGCGCCGTGGTGATGGTCTTCGTGCTGCTGACCTGCGGAGAGCTGCCGGCTGGACTCGGTCCGTTCGCCGCAGCTGGGCTGCTGGTCGCCAGCGGTTCGGTTCCCGCAACACCTGGTGGGGGCTGCATCGTCTCCACGGATGGCGCCCGTTGGACGGTCATCGGCATAGTGGTCCTGCTCACGATCGTCGCCGCGCTGTGCCTTGCCGGGTGGCTGTCGTTCCGTGAATCTGACCGCTGGTTCCGGTCGCAGCTCCTGCGGCGCAGTGGGTTGGCGGGACGCAGCGAGGTGCGGCGGCAAGTCTCCGAGCGAGCACTCCGACGCCGGGCGGGAACTCTTCGTCCGACGCTCGCGGATCCCACGGCCGATGATGTCGGCTGGCGGATCGGCACTTCTCGCGGCCTCGACGTCTACGTCTCGATAGAAGACTCTCTCCTCCTCGATGGCCCGCCCCGCTCCGGCAAAGGCTGGCGAGTCATCATCTCCGCCATCCTCGACTGGAACGGCCCGCTGGTCACGACCTCCACCCGCAACGACAACCTCGCCGCGACGATGGCACACCGCGCGCAACGCGGAACCGTCACGGTCTTCGACCCGCAGCAGCTCTCAGGCATCCGATCCGCCCTCCGGATCTCACCGGTGGCCGGCTGCGCTGACCCACTCGTCGCCGAGCAACGAGCCCGGACGATCATCGCCGGCAGTGCACTCGGACGCTCCTCCACCAACCAAGAATGGGCCGGGGCATCGGGGACGCTCCTCGCCGCTCTCCTGCATGCGGCAGCGCTCAGCGGTGGTGGCACGACAGCGCTCCGCGACTGGGGCATGAGCCCGGTGTTGGCGGGGCGTGCAGTCGATGTGCTCGCGGACTCGGGTGCACCTGGATGGGCCATGGGTCTCGCGGATGTGATCGAGGGTGATGCGAAGCTGCTGGGATCGAAGTGGTTCGGCGTCGCCGAGGCGCTGCGTCCGCTCGCGATCCCATCAGTGTTCGACGCGATGAACCCTGGACACGACGAGGCGCTTGATGCCGATGAGTTTCTCGCGGGCTCGAACACGATCTATCTGATCGGCACCGGGACTGGTGCGGGAGCGGTCGGTGGATTCCTCGGCGCGGTACTGGACGACATCGTCGAGACCGCTCGCCGCAAAGCGCTAGCCTCCCCCGGGAACCGGCTCGATCCACCACTTGGGCTCATCCTCGACGAGATCGCGAACATGTTCGCCTGGCCGCAGCTGCCGACAATCCTCTCGGATGGTGGCGGTATCGGGATCTCGACAATGGTCGTGCTCCAGTCGCTATCGCAGGCAAAGTCCGCCTGGTCGGAGAGCGAGGCTGACACGATCTGGAACTCTGCCATCGCCAAGCTGATGCTCGGCGGGTCGTCCAACATCAAGCACCTGCAAGACGTGTCGAGCATGCTCGGCCAACGACAGGTGAACCGTGGGTCCGTCAGTCGCAGCGAGACGGGCACGACCCGCTCTGAGCAGCGACAGCTCGAGCCGGTACTGACGGTCGATGAACTCCGCCGACTCCCTGAAGGCATGGGCCTGCTGAGTTACCGAAACCGACGAGGCGTCCTCCTCGACGTCGAGGGATGGACCACGCGACGCGACGCTCGCGAGATCGTTGCGGGCAAGCGAGCGACGGAGGCTGCCCAGCGGCAGGTCTTCACCGAGCAGTCCGAAGCCCGGCGGAAGATGCATGGCTGAGACTGGCGGATGGCGGCAGGCAGCGGAGCGTGAGTTCCGGGCTCCGTTCGCGCTGGACGAAGCGGACGAGGTCGGCGATGGATTCGACACCTGGCCGGCACTGCCCGAGCCCGAGTACTTCGGTGTCGTCAACTGGCGGTCCTTGCCGGACGAACGCGAGCCAGAGGTCTGGCGGCTGCTCGCGGAATGGGTCTCCTGGCTCTGCACCCGGTACACGATCCCGGCCCGGCTCATCCCGGACTGCTGGTACCTCCACGACGGCATTGTGGAGGAACTCTCCGCGCTCTTCAGCAGCTGGGAGGTCTCCTTCGAAGAAGCAGACAGCGGCGGGCACGGTCCCCTCGGCTGGCACGAGCGATTTGAGTACTTCCGCTCCCGCCTTCGCCACTACAAGCCCGAGGGCTGCGCGAACGGACACCTGAAAACGGCGAGCCGAACCATGCCCGAGGACCCTGAGCTCCGCGCGCGCATCGCCCGCGCCGACCGAGACGACACGGTGCCCTGATGCTCGTCGCGGCTCCCAAGACCCTCGACTACCTGGCAGAGGCGAGGGCGTTCTTCAACGGGCTGAAGCAGGCAAGCCCCGAGCGTCTGCAAGCACTGCTAAATGAAGGCGCTTATGACGTCAAGCTCAGCTTCGTGCTGTGGGAGTCTCGCGATTGGATCGCTCGCGAGCACATCCGCGAGGCTCGGGGGCTCGGGTACGGGAGGGAGAAGGCCCTCGCGAAACAGCGCACCCAGTCGTTGCTCGGCCTCTACCGCGAGCACGCCAAGCGGAACTACGTGCCGCTACCGACGCGGGTGCTCCTTCCTCCGCCCCGACTCCACGAGACATCGCCTGCGGAACAGCGACTCGCGGAGCAGCGTGCCAGGAGCTTCTTCTCCGCGTTGAGTCGGGCAAGCCCGGCCCGGCTCGAGGCGCTCTATCAGGAGCGACGTGGTGGCGAACAACTGTGGAGGCTGCTCCATCCGGAACCAGACCGGCCGACGGCCGAGGAGCGCCGGCAGATCTTCGAGTCCCGCTCACGGATCGACCCCGCGATGCGACCCGCGCCGACGACCGGACCGTACAAGCGCGGGAAGGTCACCCCAGTCGGGATGACCCGTGCACGCGCACTCCAGCTGGCCGTCGAAGCGGAGAAGCGCCGGGAGGCCGAGCAACTCGCTCGCCGAGCCAGCCGGGGTCGGAATGGTCCGGCGATGAGCTGACGCGATCACATGGGTCGCAACGCAGAAGTTATCCACAGTCCGACACCTGTCGCCCCGCAGTAGGTGTCGCCGTCCCTACGTTCGAAGCAACGACGGACAGGACACCGAATGACTCGCTTCACCCGCATGATGCTCACCAGCTTCGACGACACCGGACTGCCATCCGAGGCAGCGGCCGAGTGGCAGTGGATCAATCTCGATCACGTCGAGCGTATTCACGAACACGTCCACGAGGAGCCCGTGCGCGAGGCTCCCGGTCGCCCTCCTGGTCAGCCCCGATACCTCGCGTTCTTCGTGCTCACGTTCTGCAGTGGCGCACTCCTCGCGCTCCCGGCAGGCAGATACGACTCAGACGACGCCGCCCTCGACGGCTTGATCCACGTCCGGCAAACACAGCTCGGCGCAGGCTGACGCGTTCGCCGCCTCGAGCACGGAGGCTCATCCCTTCAATACGTCATGACGTATTGAAGGACGGCCGCCCGTCACTCCATCCACCCGTCCGACAAACCATACGAATGGATGTCAACACATGCCCCAGATTCAAGCCATCGGCTCCCGCAAGGGCGGTGTCGGTAAGACAACGGTCCTCCTAGGCCAAGCAGACGCCCTCGCCCAAGAGGGCCGAAAGGTCCTCGTCATCGACCTCGACCCGCAGTCCGACGCGACAACCGTTCTCGGGAGACGCGGTGAGTACACCGTCTTCGATGTCCTCTACGCGGGCGACGCAGGAACGCTCGGCGCAGCGGCGGCTCCGACCGACTGGAGGAACGTCGACCTCATCGCCGGGTCCCCGGATCTCGCGCGGATCGAGTCTGAGTCACTCCTGACGCCTGAGTTGCGGCTCAAAACGTCCGCCTGGGGAAGCGCGCAACTCGACGTCTACGACGACATCCTGATCGACACGCCACCAGCGCTCGGACGGCTCACGCTCAACGCGCTGCTCTGGGCGGACAGCACCATCGTCGTCACCGACCCCACCGCCTTCGGCCTCACCGGCGTCGGACAGTACCTCGAGACGGTGGCGAAGGTGCGGGCGCTCCCGCACCTGAACCCCTCCCTGCGGTTCGCCGGTATCGTCGTCAACCGAGTCACACCCCGACTGACCTCAGAGCACCGATACCGCCTGGAAGAACTCGAGGCCATCTACGGCGAAGTCCTGCTCCGCCCCTTCCTGCCAGAACGCACGGCGATGCAAGATGCGGAGAGCCGCCGTCGGCCACTCAGCGCGTTGACGACTCCCGGTGCACTGGTGCTGACCGAGCGATTCGCTGCACTCACAGAGGCGTTGCACGGAGTGGCAGCTTGAGCGCGGCCGACCGTCACCCCGCGCTCAGGAAAGCGCCGGCGGTCGACGACCTCACAGCGTTGACCTCGCCCGCCGGTCGTCCCGGCGGCCCGTCCTATGACCTCGCATCCCGTCGGCCAGGACCGGGCCGCCCACGCGGTCGCCGCCGGATGGAACCGTTCTCATCGAAGATCGAGATCTCCCTCCGGGACGACCTCGACCGCTACCTCGCGATCCACGACATCAGCATCGTCGACTTCCTCGACGAGGCCATTCGCGACCGCCTCAACCGCAATCTGTCATGACACACGGAAAGACGCACAGACGGCCCGACGGCTATCCCACTGTCTGTCCTGATCGACAGACAGACGGCACATGCTGATCGCGTATCTCGATGAGTCCTACACACGCGACTACTACTACATCGCTGCCGTGGTCATCGATGCGGAGCACGAGGACCGGCTCCGAGAGGCGATCGTGCGCGCGGCGGGCATAGCCGAGGCGTTCGGTCTCCCCCGTGACGTCGAACTGCACGCACACGAGATGACCGCGGGCAAAGGCGCGTGGTCACCTCTCCGCGGTCGCCACCGAGCGGTCGCGACCATCTACCGTCGAGCACTCGAACTGCTCGTCGAGGTTCCTGTCGAGGTTTTCGTGCGGGGACTCGACGTTGCGCGGTTGCACGCGCGGTACCGGTATCCGCGCCGGCCGCACGAGGTCGTTCTGCAGCATATTCTCGAGGAGCTCAGCGATCACGCTGTTGCCCGAGGCACGTGGCTGACCGTCGTCGCCGATGAACTCCCCGACCAGACCGCACTACACACACTCGTCCGCCGATTCCGCGACATCGGAACCCCAGGTTATGCCTCGTCGACGCTCACCGGAATCGAGCTGCCGCTGAGCTTCCGAGCGTCGCGAGGCACTCCTGGCATCCAGGCAGCAGACCTGGTCGCCTACCTGTACCACCGGCTGGACGGGCACCCCGAAGGAGACGCACGCGCACGCCGCTCCGCCGAGCGCTTGTGGGCCGCGATCGAACCGGCGGTCGTTCACGTCTGGGTCTGGCGCCCTTAAGCACGAAAGCCCCGCGAGGCGGGGCGTCCGGCGAACAACGTTCTGGTGACCAGCCCGTCGTAGCTTCAATTCTACGGCACACCGTGCTGCCGGGGAAGACTCATGACGCGCGCAGAGCTCTCCTCAGCCGCAGAAGTTCGAGCTCCGCCCGACCACTTCATGCACACGTCTGATACTCGTTCAACCGCCCAACTAGCGCTAACGTTCGAGCATGGAACCTCACCGCAGCTCCTTTGTATCGACAAGCGTTGCAGCGAAGTTGCTTGGCCTCGACGCCGCCGTCGTCAGGGCAATGATTGAGGCCGGATCTCTACCCGAACCTCAATGGCTGAATCTTGGCCGACGACTGGAGCGGATCTACTCACTTGAATGGTTGAGGCTGGCGAGCGAGTCGGTCGACCTTCAACGGTTGCAGGGGCTGGAACTCGGCTTCGATCCGGCCCACTCAGTCGAATTCGTCCTCAGGTTCGCCAAGCCGGACTGGACACTGCCAGAGATAGCTGACCGGCTGGCCGCAATTGACGATCTATGGATTGTCTGCGCCGCAGCCCTGGATCGGGAAGAAGGCCATGTTCCGAGCCTGAATGTCCGCCGGCTCTCGGCGGGTTCGCCGCTGGACGTGTTCGTCTGGGTTGGCGAACAGTGGGGCGCACTCGGCACCGGCGCCGTTGCGGCCCTGCTGCTCTACGTACTGAAAAATCCGGAGAAGGTGAGTGAAGCTATCCCACGTATGGTCGCCGGGTGGCGCGAGCAGTGGGCACGCGCAGATGATGCGAGAATCGCGCAGATCACCGCGAGGGAGAACCGCAGAGCTTTTGAACGCGACGCCGGCCAGATTCTCAGACGGATGAATTCGCGCCCGACGGGCTCCGCGTTGTCTGGTCTAGGCACCAGCAATCTTGAACTTACCTCCCCCGATCCAGCTATACCCGCGATCACACCGAACGTTGGGGAGCAGGGCATGACGACCGGTGAAACTGAGACGAGCGAAACACCGGAGTGACCTCGCCGGGCTTAGGTGAAACAGGTGTTTTGCTCACACCGTGCACAAAGACCTCACCCGGTCGATGAGGCTAGCCGCCGGAGTGGAGCGACCTGCGAAAGTTGCGCTCCGTTCACCTGGTGCTCACGCTGAACAGCTAGCAGGTCCCAAGCCGCTGCGCCAGTGACAGATACTCCGCGCGCGCCCGACCGCCGGGTCACACCACGAACAAGCATGTGGTGGGTCTGGAAGACGCCTGAACCGGTCTGCTCCTGGACGTCATGGAAGAAGACGACGTTGGAGACCGGGCCAGTGCCGTCGTCGAGTGAGACGAAGACGACGCGCTTGCCGCCTCGCATTGGTGGGGTGTTGGTCGCTCGACGGACGCCGGCGATGAGGACCTCGGTTCCACCGGGCAGGTCTACGAGATCGCGTGCCGGCGTGACGCCCAACTCCCGGAAGAGCGGGTAGAACCGTTCCATCTGATGGCGGTTCACTGCCAGACGCATCTCTTGCAATTCGAGGTCGGTCTGGGTCCGGCCTCGAAGCTCAAGCGAGGTGATCGTGCTCCGCTCTGGAACGGGCAGATCGAGCTCGAAGGCGAGCTGCTCGTCGGCGATGAGCTGGGCACTCGTGGTGACTCCAGCGAGGTGGGCGAGGAGTTCGTGGCGACGTCTCGGGATGTAGTCGATGAACGCATCGAGAGCACCCACTCGAGCGAATGCCTCGAAGGTGCGGCGGCGTGGACGGACTCGGTCTCGGAAGTCCTGGAGTGAGGAGAATGGCTGGTGCCGCGCGATGCGGGCTCGTTCCTTCTCGGTACTTCCCTTCATCTCGACCAGCGACATTCGCACGCCGAGCCGGCCGTCGGGCGCGATCTCGACGACGTACTCAAGCCCCGAGCGCTGCACATCGATCGGCAGGACGGGCACGTCGAGGTGGCGCGCTTCAGCGAGGATGAGATCCTTCGGCCACATCCCCGGGTCATGAGTGAGGAGCCCGGCCATGAACTCGGCCGGGTGATGCCGCTTCAACCAGGCCGACTGGAACGTCGGTAACGCGAAGGCCGCTCCGTGCGCCTTCGCGAATCCGAAGGATCCGAAGCCAGCAAGGATCGTCCAAGCTTTGTCGATCACGGCCGGCCGGAATCCACGTGCCGTCGCACGGTCGCGCACGAACGTTTTGATTCCGGCGAGGCGTCCGCGGTCCGCGAGCTGTCGGCGGATGACGTCGGCGGGCCCGAGACCGCAGCCGGTGAGTTCGTCGATGATCCGCATGACCTGCTCGTGGAACACGACTACGCCGCGCGTCTCTCGGAGAATGGGCCGGAGTCTCGGGTCGATGTAGTCGGGCATCGTCTCGCCGTGCCGAACCTGGAGGTACTGCAGCGGCATGTTGTTCTGCATCGGCCCCGGACGGAACAGTGAGATCTCCACGGTGAGGTCGTTGAAGACCTCTGGCTGCAGCTTGCCGACCAGTTCCATCTGCCCGGGTGACTCGAGCTGGAAGACGCCGAGCGTGCGCGTTGAACGGAGCAGTTCATACGTAGGTTCGTCGTCGAGCGGCAGGGCATCGAGTTCGATGGTCTCGCCGGTCAGCCGTTCGTGCTCGCTGACGGCGTGGGCCATGGCCGACTGCATCCGCACGCCGAGGATGTCGAGCTTGATGAGGCCCATGTTGTCCATGTCGTGCTTGTCGTACTGCGACATCGGAAGGCCCATGCCCGACAGCTGCGTCGGCGTGCGGTTGAGCAAGGAGGTGTCGGACAGGATGACACCGCAGGGGTGGACGCTGATGTGGCGCGGCAGACGATCGAGACGCTCGGTGACGTCCACGAGTAGGTCTAGCTCGCGTGACTCGCGGACCGCGTCGGCGAGGTCGGCCAACTCTGGCTTGTCTCGGAGGGCGTCGCGGAACTCGCGGGCGTTGAACCGCCACATCTGTTTGGCGATCATGTCGATCATCGACTCGTCCATACCGAGAGCGAGGCCGGCGTCGCGGACTGCTCCGCGCGAGCGGTAAGCGTTGGTCATCGACATGAGCGTGACGCGGTCTGACCCGAAACGGGCGAACACCTCGCGATAGACGTCGTGACGGCGGGCGGACTCGACGTCGAGGTCGATGTCGGGCAGGTTGGTGCGTTCGGGCGAGAGGAAGCGTTCGAAGATGAGCCCGTTGCTGATGGGCTCGACCGAGGACGTGTGGAGGGCGTAGTTGAGGACGGACCCGACGCCTGACCCACGTGCCTGAATCCGGATACCCATCTCGCGGATGATGTCGGCGACCTTGGCGACCGTGAGGAAGTAGGACGGCATGCCGAGCTGCTCCACGATCCGCATCTCGTGTTCGAGGGCCCGGTGCGCGTCTTCCAGCGGAGGCATCCCTGGCCGCGCGTACCGTTCATCGACGCCGGCGCGTGCCCGTTCCCACAGGGCCTGGTGCGGGTCGCCGCTGATGCCGATCACCGACGCTTCCGGCATGCGCGGCTGCTTCCAGCCGACATCGGACGCCGGGTCGAGGGTGCACCGTTCGCCGAGGCGCTCGGTCTCCGTCAACAGCCGCTGCGCCGCGTCGTCGTCGTGGGTGCCGGCGCCGACGATCATCCTTGCGATCTGCCGCATCTGCTTCGCGGGCTTCAACCAGGCCTGTCCGTTGACCTGCAGCTCGTTCAGGTCGTCGAGCTCTGCCAGCGGACGCAGGAATCTCGCGGCGTCCGCCAAGTCTGCGGTGGCGGCCTCGTCCGGAAGTCCGTATCGAACGGCGTTGGTGAGCACCGCAGGGACGCCGGCGGACTCCGCGAGGCTGA
Source organism: Plantibacter sp. CFBP 8775 (assembly GCF_014839505.1). Classification (NCBI taxonomy): domain Bacteria; kingdom Bacillati; phylum Actinomycetota; class Actinomycetes; order Micrococcales; family Microbacteriaceae; genus Plantibacter; species Plantibacter sp. CFBP 8775. Next base: position 696,300 of record NZ_JACYNV010000002.1, read on the forward strand.
GCATCCGAGTCGCGGCCGCGACGTTGCCCCGCATCCCTTGCTCGGTGAGGTGACAGACGACCTCGATCACCAGATGGCGCGCTGGTAGCCGTTCCCGCCACCGATCGAGAGCCGCACTGGCGCCGGCGTGATCCCGTTGCTCGATCGCCTGCCCGACATCGGACTCAGGCCCAAGCATCACCGTGAGTGCGGGATCGTCGGCGAGGATCGCGGCGAGTTCATCGCGAAGGATCGCCGGTTTCTCGCGGCGACCATGCGCCGCGCTGACCGTCCGACACAGTTGAGCGAACCCAGCTCCGCGGTTCTGACCATGCGCGAGCAGGACGATTCGGCCGATCGGCTCCTGATGTTCGTCCAGGACGGCGAGGTCGGCCCCAAGCCCCGGCGAGATGCCCGCAGCCAGGCACGCTCCGACGTGCTTCGGCCCACCGTAGAGGCCGTCGCGGTCGGTCAGGGCGAGGAACGATGCCCCGTCTTCCGCTGCGAGGCCGGCCAGGGCGGCGCTCGATGTGACGCCGTAGTGCGCGGAGAGGTGGGAGGCGACGTGGAGGTGGGAGAAGCTCACGTCCAGGCGACCGCGAGGGTCCATCTGCCCGTGGTGTCACGGCGGAGGTCGTACCGGGTCGGCTCCTCGTCGCCTCGGGCCGCGTCGACCCGCCACGTCTCGATGTCGATGCGAGCTGGTGAGGAATCGCCTGTCCACCAGGCTTGGCGGGAGAACAAGGCTTGTGGCTGGCCGACGACCCGGTGTTCGAACCTTTTCCACACGAACGCTAGCGGATCTCCGTCCGCCGCGAGATCCACATCCACTGCTTCGTCAACGATCGTCGCCATGCCGCACCTCCGATATTCGAACACGTGTTCGATGGAGTGAGTGTACGTCGTGTCGGTGACAACGGACGAACCCATTTGCTGTGAACGCTCAACACAAAGAGTCGCTATGCAATCGAAAGTGTCGCTTTCTATGCGGAGCGAGATTGCAGGACGAGATCGCGGCTAGGCGCGTCCCGCGTCCAGCCACTCCTGAACTGTTGCTAGAGGAACGCCGACGGCGACGGCGATGTCTTCCAAGCGGACGCCATTGCGGTGAGCTAGACGGGCGAGCTTGCTCCCACCGTCGGTGCAGCCCGCTGCACCCTCTGACGTCGTCATCTCCCGCCCCTCGAACACCCTGTCGGCCCGCCCCGCCGCCGACGAGGTCTTCACCGGCCTCCTGCTCGCGCTCGGCTCCATCTCGCTCCTCGTTGGCGGGATCGGCGTCGCCAACACAATGATCAGCTCCGTGCTCGAACGCCGACGAGAGACCATACTCCGGCGGGCCATCGGAGCCACCCGACATCACATCCGCCTGCAGTTCCTCGTCGAAGCAGAGCTCCTGTCCGCGATGGGCGGATTCGCAGGCGCGGGCCTCGGAGCTGCCGTCAATGCGGCGATCGCCTCCGGGAAGGGGTGGGCGTCGGTGATCCCGCTCTGGATTCTCGTGGGCGGCGTGCTCGCCACAATGGCTATCGGCGCCTTCGCCGGCCTGTATCCCCCGGTCCGGGCAGCTCGGACGGCGCCATCGGTCGCATCGAGCTCTTAGGGGCCGAGTGCGGGCGGAAGGGTCAAAGCGGAGAGCAATGCCAGCTGCACCGTGAAGGTAGACGGACTGATGGAATCCCATGATCGGGCCGACCGAGAGTCCGCTCATCCCGTGGAGTTCAGCGTGCATCGAGCGAGCCCCGTGCGTCTCGGAGAGATCGCCCGTCTCATCCTCGAGGGGAACATCGCCCGCCGTTGAGACCACTCCCGCGAGAAGGCCCTCATGTGCGCAGCCCAACCGCTTCTTGACCCCAACGGGCTAGTCGTCTGGGTGGAGGCTGGCATCTGCAGGGGTCGTCCGCCAGTAGGTGAAGTGGGCGGTGAGCCCTGCACGAGACGGCGCGCAGCAGAACGGGCCCGCTGTGACTGCGTCGTCCGGGTCGAGGGGTGCGACGCGGACGAGTCGCCATGGTTCGTCGTCGACGCGTGCGCGCACGGTTAGTGCGTTACCCGACCGGCTGCCCGCGGATGGTCACGAGTCGTCCAGCCCAGCTGGGGACTGATGACAGGGACCAGTCCGAGGTGCCCTGAGTCACGACGGCGCCGCGGCTCTCTTCGCCGTCACTGAGCTCGAGACCGGCTTGGATCCATGATTTGTCGTCGAGCTTGACCAACATATCTGCTGGTCGAATTGATCGGTGAAGTCGAGGCGGCACTGCACTTCGAGGGCTAATTCGGGTGCCATCTCGGTGAGGAGGGCATGCTCCGAGGCGTGCACGAAAGCGTAGGACGGGTGCCGGGCATCGCTTCCTTCACTGGCAATCTCGGCCACAGATCCCCAGCCCGGCGCGGGCGGGCAATACTGTGTGATAGAAGCCGGAGCGACGCTCTGTGTTGGAAACCCACTGGATCAATGGACGCGCAGCGAGTCTCCGAGGATCCGGTGCCGCGCGTCGCCGGGCTTTGCGACCGGGTCAAAGGTGAGTATTCGGACGTTATTCCAGCGACGTGGTCAAGGGTGGTGTCTGTCCCCCTCGGTACAGTTCTACTTGGGCGAATGGGTCGCCCAAGAACACGCTTGGGGGTACAACATGGCTAAGACTGTTTTCTATTCGTTCCACTACGAACGAGACGTCAATCGCGTGCAACTGGTCAGGAATCTGAACGCCCTCGAGGGGCAGCCGCTACTGAATGCACAAACCTGGGAGACGGTTCGTCGTGGCGGAGCGACGTCCATCGCAAAATGGATCGATGACGAGATGAACTACAAGCGTGCTGTTGTCGTCCTCATCGGGCAGGAGACGGCGTCGCGACCGTGGGTGAAGTACGAGATCGAGAAAGCTTGGGCCGCGAAGAAGCCCTTACTGGGGGTGCGGATCCACGGGCTGTCTTCATTTGGGGTAGCCGACCGGGCTGGTGCCAACCCCTTCGACGTGGCTGATGGGCCCACCGGTGTGCCAATCTTCGACCCCACTGTGAGCGACTGGCGTGGGGTAATCGACACGAAGGCCACGTACGGCGCGCTCGCTCAGAAACTCGAGTGGTGGTCAGGACAGGGTGTTACCCGTGGGTGGTGAAGGCCTGGGCCAAGGTACGGGACAAGCCGAGAGCTACCTGAGAGCAGACAGCCGTAGCTGCGCCGTCCCGCCTCGAGCGGTGAAGGCGGCGTAACGGATGGCCTACTTCACAACGTTCGATCTCCGGCGGAACGCGGGCACGGTCACCTCCAACATTGCAGAAGCCCGTTTGAAGATCGACTCATTGCGGGCGCTCACGGGGTTTGATGTGTTCCTCAGCCACAGCAGTAGAGATGCCCAACTGATCTACGGGCTGCGGGCCCTCCTCATGGCTCAAGGGCTCACCGTCTACGTCGACTGGATAACCGATCCTCAACTCGATCGGTCCCGCGTCTCGTCGTCCACAGCGGCTCTTCTTCGTGAACGCATGCGCGCCTCGAAGTCGCTAATCTATGCGACGTCCAGAGCCGCCAGCAAGTCACGATGGATGCCTTGGGAACTCGGGTACTTCGACGCAGCAAAGGGCGGCGATAGGGTATCCGTCCTTCCGATCGAAGACTTCGGTGTCGGAAGCTTCGACGGTGAAGAGTACCTCGGCTTGTATCGAACGATCGAGAAGTCGTCCTCGCCCTACGGCCCGCGCCCGTACGCGGTGACGCCGGGAAGGCGAGCAGAATCCCTCAAATCCTTCGCCCGTGGCGAGGCGCGATTTGAAAGTGGCGTGAGACTGTGAGTGAAGTGCAGCCGCAGGGAGCCGAGATCGATCGAGCTGACTGGCACAAGCACATGGACTACGTCCAGGCCATCATCGCTCGCCTGGCGAACAACTCGTTCGTCTTGAAGGGGTGGGCACTCACGCTCACCTCGGCGCTGCTTGGGTTCGCGGCGACACGTGGCGATGCCTTGCTAGCGTTCCTTGCGTTGGTGGCAGTGCTAGCGTTCTGGTTCCTCGACGCATATTTCCTTCGGCAGGAGCGCGCCTTCCGCCTGATGTTCGCCGATGTCGCATCAAAGCATGTCACCGGGTTCGCCCTAAGTCCCGTGTCATACGCCAGACAGATCAGATGGTGGCCGACTCTACGCTCCGTGAGTCTCAGTGTCTTCTATGGAGCACTGCTCATACTGAGCTTAGCCCTGGCGATCATCCTGCTCAGCGCAGCCATATCGAGCTTGCCAAGCAGCAAGTTGGCGCCCAGCCCTGGTCCCTCGGCGAGCGCATCTACTTGATTAGCGGAACTCCAGTTCGCGCGCTACCCTAACGTTTCGGACCGTAGCTCCCGCGCAACCGAGTCCAGTTGCGCAGTATCCCAATGCGCATCTTTCGGCCACAAATCGGGCATCCGATCGTCGGCTGTGCGCGGTACGACATGGACATGCAGGTGGAAAACCGACTGTCCGGCTGCAGCCCCGTTCGACTGAATGATATTCAGGCCTGCAGGCTGTAATGCGTCGCGCACAACTCTCGACGTGGCGAGCACATCTGCGCCGAGTGCCCGTGCCTGCTCCTCGTCGAGGTCCCAGAGGTCGCTCACGTGACAACGCGGCACGACGAGGACGTGCCCCAGCACCGCAGGCACGTCAGGAAGGAACGAGACCGAAGTTGGAGTCTCCGCGACTACTCGCGCCGGTGCATTTCCCGCGACAATGGCGCAGAACGGGCAGGTATCGCGGACGATCACGGGGCACCTCGCATCCGTAGGCAGGCAGGGCAGAAACCTAGTGTCTCAGCTTCCTGACGACAAGTTCAGCGTTACTAGGCAAGTGACGCCGTGCTGAAACCGTAGCCCCTCTATGACGACGCGACCGAAGTACGGAACAGGGATCAGCCGCGGAGATACTGTTTCCCGACCACGACGTAAGCATGGATCTGCTACTCGACGGCTACGCCCCCTGGCCCCCGGAGGTGTCGGCCACGGCCGCCGGGGCGCTGTCCGCGTTCCTCGTAGGTGGCCTCCTCTCAATCGCCGCGATTGTGGCTTCGTTCTTCGCTCGCCGACCGACGAGCCCTCTGCCGCCGGAGTCGCCGTCCATTGAGATTCTCAGTCCCGCGGATCCCTGTCCCCCAAGGCAGGCGTCTGCCTCCTCGATGCCGTCTTAAGCAGCCGATAAGGTGTCGCCACCAGATGACCCCATCCCGGCCTCGGATCTGCAAAATTACTCGGACGTGTTCGGAGCGACACTTTGTGCTGGAAACGGCGACACTCTGCGTTGGGAACCCGTCGTTTTGTTGGTTCTCCAACGACAGTTTGCGCGCGCGTTCACATCTGCACGCGTTGGCGGGAGTGCCACACGGGAGCGCTATATGGTCGCCTCGGCTGTGGCCCCTGTGCGCGCCGCACGCTCAAGATCGACCCGCGCCGCGTGCCGTGTGGCATTCACGGTCGCTTCCGTAGCGCCGAGCGCTAGCAGTTCGGCAATCTGCTCACGGAGGTCGAAGACCCTCGGCGGGAGCACCAGGGCGTTCTGAAGCTTCCCGCGAGTGAGACCGACGTAGACGGCCGCACCGTTCACTGCACCCGATGTGTAGCTGACGTCAGCGGTCTCGCCCTGGGCACCATGCGCCGTGGATGCGTAAGCCAGGTGAACGTGCTCAGCGATGTAGCTCGCGGGCACGTTTCGAACACGGCTTGGGTCCGAAACGGATTCGAGCGAGGCGTGCTCACCGGCGATGCTGCGGACTCGCCAGAGCTGACGGTTACTCACGCCCAGGTTCTTCTCGTTGGCTCGACTCTGGACGAGGTCCCCCTCGTAGATGGGTTGCGAGTCCTGCGCGAAGAGCACGGAATGTGGCCGCAGCTCGCCCCGCGAGAGCCGGAGTCGCTGGATCGTGTCATTGATGCGCTGCGCCTCCTCGTTCGTCGCTGTCACCACCGCAACACGTAGCCCTGCCGCGGTGTCTGCGAGATACCGTTCGGCGAGGTAGACCGTCAGATCTTGGCCAGGCTCCAGCTCGATGACGTGCCCGCCGGCGATGAGACGATCTGCAACGGCAAGGCGATCATCTTCGCTCCGTGCATCGCGCAGCGCGACCGTAAGCTGCGCGTACTCGTGGTCGATCGCTCCATCTGGCTTGCGGAAGCGGTGCACGTCCTCGAGATCGACGCATGCTGTCGCGGCTTCGGTCGCCAATAGCATCGCTCCGGAGTGTCCGACTGGGCGCAACTGCATCGGGTCGCCGACGAAGGCCAGGTCGATGCCGGTTTGCTCTGCGGTGATGCAGAGCGCGCGTGCGGCCTCGAGGTCGAGCATGCCGGCTTCGTCGACGATGACGCGGTCGTTGCGTCGGAGTCGGTAGCGGCGAGGGATCGGGTTTGCTGGACGTTCCCACGTCCAGACATCGCGGCCGGCGTCATCTGTCTTCCAGGTCCAGCCGTGGGCTCGGAGCAGCTCATGCACGCTCGCTGCATCTGCGCCCGTCTCGGCACCAGCCACCTGTGCGGCCTTCCGCGTCGGCGCAAGCAGGAGCGGGCGGCGGCCGTTGTGACGGAGTAAGTCGCAGGCGACGCGCAGCATGGTCGTCTTGCCGGTACCTGCTGGGCCGGTCACGGTGACGAGCCGATCGCTGCCCGCGAGCACTGCGGCGGCGGCTCGTTGCCCTTCATCGAGCAAGCTGCCGCTTAGACAGGACGCGCGCTCGGCGCGGGAGACCGCCTCTTCGGTCAGAGACCGTCCGGGGGACGCGAGTTCGACCATGCGGCGCTCTACTTTCCGCTTCAGCGTCGCGGTGTGATTGGAGAGGTAGCCCTTCACTTGCGGAGGTACGTCGCCTGCGCCAAGCAGATCCGTGCAGCCTTCGACGACAGCCCGCTGAAGCACCTGCTCGATCAGTGACTCGAGCTCGGATCGCCCAGCGACAACGCCCGTTGTGGCGAGTGCCCGAAGTACGCCGGCGTGGACGTCGAATCGGCTGAATCGTCCTCCACTCGGGGTCGAGCGTTGGTCAGCATCGGCGACCGCCCGCCTCGCGAGCAGATCGATGTCGAGATCATGAAAGTTGCTCACCACCGGTGCCGCTGGCGCTCGCTTCTCGGCCAGTTTCGGGTCGAGTTCGATGATCTCGTTGCGGATCAGGTTCACCCAGTCAGCCTCATCGATCGCGACAGGTTTCGCCGGGCGCTCGTGCGCGTAGGCCCACTGGTCGAAGGCGGTCAGGTCCTGCGGCGTAGGTTCAACGCCAGGGTGTTCGAGCCGCCACTCGTCGAGTCGGTTGGCTCGGTTCCGCTCGATCTGACGAGACCGCTTCGACAACGGCCGCACGATGTGAGCGAGATGCTCGATCTCGCCGTCGTCGCCGATATTGAAGCCCCTCCTGGCGAGCGCTGCAATCCACTCCGGGTCCGTCCTTGCGGCGAGGTCGCCCTCAGCGTTGATGACGGTCTGGAAGCGGAGTGCTACGCGGGAATCGATGTTGCTCCAACGCCCGTCCTCTCCGAGCACCTTGATGTTGAGCCACAGGTGCCGGTGCTGGTGGGGATCAAGTGCGCGCGACCGCGCGTGACGAAGCTCTACGATCTCGATGCGCGTCAGCGGCATGCGACGGTGGCCGGCTTTCCCACGGCGGGCGTTGAGCTCACGCCGCCAGGCGAGGATGATTCGCTCGCGGAGGCGGTCTTGGAGTGCGTCGTAGGCGGCTGCGATCTCTGGGTCGAGTATCGCCGCGATGGAGAACGACTTCGACGCGTTGATGGTGGCGTCCAGTAGCAGATCTGCTCGTGGTGAAGGGTTCCGGATGCCGCGCATGACCTCGGTGTCGGGATCACGACCGGCGACCCAGGCGGCGAGCTTCTGTCGGTCGAGCTGGTCTGAGGTGATCTGCTCGTTCTCGACGATGAAGCGGGTCACTGTCTCGGGTGCGTAGCCGAGCGCGCGGGCGACGCCAGTGGGGGTGCCGACAGTTGCGTCGCAGGAACCGCCAAGCGCGTAGTCGACGGCCTGCTTCAGCCCTTGCGAAGCGATGCCTCGCTTCCACCTGACCATGCCGCCACGCACGAGCATCTCCTTGCCGCAGGCGGTCGTTCCGCCTCGCTAGCTCTTGCCGCTGGCGGATAGCTGACGCGGACGTGGCCACCCCGGTGCCTGCGTGCATCCCTGACTCGACACCCCTATCCCTGTCGCCTCCGGCCCCGGGTCTGGGGCATGCCCCCCTCGCCCCTCCTTCATTGGCGGCCCCGTCATGGATGCCCGTTGCTGGTCAATATGTGCCAACACTCTGGGCCATGTCGGCCGTTCGAGGGCAAGGCGAGCGGAGCGAGGCGCGGCAGCCCGAATGCGGAACCGAACGTGTGCCCGCGCGCCGCCAGCCTCGACGGCGTTGGGGTGGGGACGGGCCGACGCCGAACAGAGCGCCGAAGTAGCAGGAGGCGTCCGCCTGATCATCCGGCCCTCCACAAGATCAGGAGGTGACGCACCAGCGATCACCTCAACTCGCGCAAGCGACGGAAGGACACCATGGCACTGCCCCTCTCACTGCAACTCGCAGCGACCGCATTGAGTGCGACCGCGCTCGGTACAACCGGTCCAGCGATCCCACTCGACGCGCCAGCACCCGCCGCCGTTGTTACCGCCTCAGGTTCCGCGAGCCCCTCGCAAGCGGAAGTGGGCGACTGCGTCGGCTTCGCACTCGACGTCTCTGGCACCCAGGACGGCATCGCGATCGAACCGATCACCGCGGCGCTCACAGGGCCGTATGACGGCTGGCCATTGGTCGGTTCGATCGCCGACGCAGCGACGGTCGGCTCGTTCTCCGCGACCTGGACAGGCTCCGAGTGGAGCTACGACGGCGACTGCGTCAACGTCTCGGCCGCCGGCGGATACGCCTGGACGCTCGACAACCCGAACGATCCGGAAGGTCTCGACCTGATCGTTCACGATTCGTCCGTCGTCGATGTCGCCGAACCGGCCGTCGTTGACCCGGAGGACGTCGACGAGACCGAGCCACCCGTCGACGACGAGGACGAGAGCGGCGGGACCGCCATCGATGTCGTTGCAGACCGCTCTGGGGGGAGCGTCGGGACCAAGCGTCCACAGCTCGCCGTCACCGGTGCGAACGAAGAACTCCTCATCGCCGGCGCTGTGGGAGGTCTGCTCGCGATCGCGGCGGGCGTGGCCCTCGCCGTGCGGAGCCGACGAAGCCGAGCCCGGGTGGAGGAGGCCGCATGAGCCGGCGCATCCTGAGCGCGGCCGGCGCGTCGATTCTGCTTGCCACCACTCTGAGCTTGCCTGCCCTTTCGGCGAGTGCTTCGGTTCGCGCCGCTGACGACACCTCGGCCACTGCGGACAGCGCCACTCCATCCCCTCGAGCCGCAACCGCATACGGTTGGGGCCAGCTCGTGAACTACGTCACCCCGGACGGCTCGCTCGCGTATTGCATCGACGTCCAAGCCGACTGGCCATCCGGCGCCACCGGCGGCGGGACGCTCGTGGGCGGCATCGGAGCAACAGCCGGAACGCGCGACGTCGGCGGCACGGAACTCGCAATGTTCAACGCCGGCCTCTCTCAGTTCGGGCAGACCACCGACAACGACACCGCCGCAGCAGTCGCCGCGTTCGTCTACGCCTTCACCTCGCAGAACCACCCCGGCTACGACGGCGCCATCCACTACATCGGCCAGAAGGCCGACGGCCACGACGCCGCCGTGATCGCAGCGTTCAACAGCATCTGGGCATGGGTCGGTGAGAACTGGGCTGCCGCAGCTGGCTCGAACACGGCGACCACAACCATCACCATGACCGACAGCACCACCGGATACATTGACGTGACCGTCGACCCCGCAGCCGCGACCGGCACGCTCACTCTCACCGGCGCGCACGAGACCAGCACCGGTGCGACCTCGGTGGTCGTCGGCAATGGATCCCGCATCGACATCACCGGGGATCCCGTCGACGGCGTCGCGGACTACGACATCCGGGCCGACGGTTCCTGGACTACGCCCGGCGGCTACGCGTCCGAGGCGTGGATGTACGAGACGCCCGGCCAGCAGCGCCTCGCCCGCGGCAGCGAGAACCGCTCCCCCATCCCGTTCACCTCCGAAGCCAGCACCACCGCCTCGACCATCTTCCAGCCGATCGTGACGAGCGAGATGCAGCAGACCCTCGTCCCCGTCGGCGGCACCATCATCGACCACGCAACCTGCGACCTCTCCCCCGACAGCACCAGCACCGCCTGGCGGCGCAACCGGGACGGCGAAGGCGTCGAAGTCATCTGGGACGTCGCAATCTACGCCAAGCTCCCCGGCGAGGACGGCCTCCCCGACGTCCCAGAAGGTCGGCCGGCGCTCGGCACGGCCATCGCCACCTGTGACGAGGTCGGCGACGTCATGAAGGCAAGCTTCCCCCGACCTGACGAAGCCGACGGCCCGATCACCGCAGTCTGGTCACTCGACCTCGACAAGCAGTCCGACAGGACGAAGTCCGTCCTGCAGGGATCCTGGCACGACGCGTTCGGGTTGCCCGACGAGACGACGGTCATCCCCCGCGTCACGACGAAGGCTGTGCCGTCGGTGATGGAGGGAGAGCAGTACGGCGACACCGCCCACCATGAAGACGTCGCCCTCTACCCCGATACCGCCGTGCAGACCTTCACCGCCTATCGCATCACCGACGGTCAGCCCGTCTGCGACGCCACGACCGAATACCTGACGGAATCGGCACCGATCATGATCGACGGCCGCACGGATATCCCCGGGCCGACCTTCACCGCCACCCGCGACATGGGCACCGGGGTCAACTGGATCGAGCGCACGTATGCCGATGACACGAAGCAGGTGCTCCTCAGCGAGGGTGTCTGTGGGCAGGAGGGTGAGCAGACGCTCTTCATCGACCGCCCCGGACAGAAGCTCGCGAGCACCGGCTTCGACGGCGCCACGCTCGCCGCCGGCGCTGCCGCCACAACGCTCCTCGGTGCCTCGCCCTTCGTCGTTCGTCGTGTCGTGCGGCGCCGAGCCAGCCGGACCGCCTTGAGCGAGGGGATCGCAGGATGAGCGAGGAACAGACTGGCCCCTCGTCGGACCTGAGCCAGGACCAGAACGAATGGGTGGCGATGTATCGCCACGGGTTACGATTCCGCAAGCCACAGCCGGACTATGACGACGTGCGCGACGACTACGAGGACATTCACGGCGACGGCCCTCGGATGGAGGAGGATATCCAACTGAGGATCGTTGAGACTCAGATGGACCTGCTCCTCCGTTTCACCGGGGCATCGGACTACGACATCCACCGAGACCCTGACTCCTGGCTAGAGACGTACTATGCCTTGGCAGGCAAGTGGCTCGGTCGAGATGCAGGGATCGACGAACAGCTCGAGAGCGTCGACCGAGTCCTTTCGCAGACCGGCGGGCCGCTTTGGCGCCCGGACCTGTACCTCCCGTTAGACGAGGTTCACCAAGCTGCGGTAGAGACCGTGCCTGCGAGCCCACAAACCGCGCCGTCGACCTCCGCTTCTAGCTGGCGAGAGCCTCCCCGTCTTATCGACTGGACTCCGGACGAGGACCCGGCCGCGGGGTACCTTCGGGACCTCCGCGCCAATCGCCAACAGGCACTGGAGTTGGGTCTGCCCGAGCGCTCCGAAGACGTGCAGCCGCAGGATTCGAGGGGACGCCTAACCGAGTTAGCTCGGAAGTTCTCAAGCAGAGTCCTCCGACCGCGCTCAGACGATACCCACCGCGACGCTCACCCGCTGCGCCAGCCCGGGTCTGGCGGGGGTCTGGAGTTCTAGAGCGGCCCGCTCTGCGCGACGGGCAAGATCGACACTCCCCAGGATGTCGACACTAGGTCAACTACTAGCGACTCACGTCAATCGGGCGTCGAGAACCTGCCGGAATTCTCGCCCCGGGCCATGCGTTCAGACGGTTGAAAAACGCATTCCGTCGAGCAGTGTTCGGCTCGATCTGGACAGTTCGCCAGCCCCACATCGGCCTGCTCGAGGCGGGCGCGCAGCTCATCGAGGCGGGCGCGTTTCTCGTCGATCTGGCGCACCCGTTCCGCCAGGAGCGGGCGGAGCTGGTCGCGAACGTCGGTGCAGGAGTCGTCCTCCAGCGACCGGAGATGCCGACCGATGTCAGCGAGTGGCAGGCCGAGTTCTTTGCTCGCTTCGATGAGGTCGAGCCGCCCGAGCACGGCGGCGTCATAGTCGCGGTAGCCGTTGCGGGTGCGGCCGGGGATGATGAGGCCGATGCTCTCGTAGTAGCGCAAGGCGGTCGGTGCGACGCCGGTGCGCTTGCTGACCTCTGAGATGCGCATGCGCCGATCCTACGGCCGGGACCACGGATTGACCTTCCAGCGGCTGGAACGTTTACGGTTGAGCCTCGTGCCCCTCAATGCTCGATCTCAGCTCGTGACGGCGCTCGTGCCGTGGCTGGAACGTCACCAGATCGTCCTCTATCTCGCGGCGATCGCTGCTGGCGGCGTCCTCGGCCTGCTGTTGCCCGGCGCGCACCATCTGGAAGTGGCGATCGAGCCGGTGCTCGCGCTGCTGCTGTTCGCGACGTTCCTCGGGGTCCCGTTCGCCGCGATCGGCCGCGCGCTCCGCGACGTCCGATTCCTCAGCGCGGTCGGGGTCGTGAACTTCGTCATCGTGCCGCTCGTCGCCTACGGGCTGTCGCGGTTCGTCGCGGATCAACCGGCGCTGCTGTTCGGGGTGCTCCTGGTGCTGCTGACGCCATGCATCGACTACGTGATCGTGTTCGCCGGCCTCGCCGGAGGAGCCGCGGAGCGCCTGCTCGCGGCGGCTCCGCTGCTGATGCTCACGCAGATCCTCTTGCTGCCCGTCTACCTGCTGCTGTTCATCGGTCCCAGCGGTGTCGCGGCCGTCGAGCTCGGCCCGTTCGTGCGCGCATTCCTGCTGCTCATCGTGCTGCCACTGACCGCGGCCGCGGCGACCCAGCGGCTCGCCAAGCGGCACCGGATCGGGCGCGGGATCGAACGCACCATGCTGGCGCTCATGGTGCCGCTGATGGTCGCCACGCTGTTCACCGTCGTAGCCTCGCAGGCGGGAGCGGTGAGCACCGCGGCCCTGCAGTTGCTCGTGCTCGTGCCGCTGTATGCGGCGTTCCTCGTCGTCATGGCGTTCGTCGGCACGGGTGCCGGGCGCCTGTTCCGCCTCGACGTGCCGGCAACCCGTGCCCTGGTGTTCAGTGGTGCCACCCGCAACAGCCTCGTCGTCCTCCCACTCGCGCTCGCGCTACCCGCGTCACTCGCGCTCGCGCCCGTGGTAGTCGTCACGCAGACGCTCGTCGAGCTGGTCGGCATGGTCGTGTTCGTGCGGCTCCTTCCACGGCTGGTTCAGGACCGAAAATCGGTCCGCTGATCCGACCGTCACCTGTGAGTAACTCAGGCGCCGAGAGCGCTGATACTTGCGCAATCCGCTGGGGTCACCCGTATGCAGCACAAGCCGCTGGGAGCAGTCACACGACAGCCGAATCAGTGCCCACGGAAAAGGAACCGGCGGCCAGTTACTTCCCGTCCGTTCAGGTATGGGAATCGCCGGTTTGGTTCTGGTTGTCACTGTCGGTCTCCTTCGGAGCCGTCGGCGTCGAACCCGTCGTCGGGTCACACCACGCATGATGGTCGATGCGCGGTGAGCGGACCGACGAGTTACGGCCCGCGCAGAATCTACGTCGCGATACAACCCGTTCCGTCGAGCAACGGCTCCGCGACTTGGAGGTCTAGCGCCCAGTGCAAGCGGTGGCGCCGACCTCCGGGTCGGCGCCATGTTGTGTTTCTCCTGACACGCCTCGTCTGGGAGGGTGGCGCCCAGTGCCAAGGACTACGTCGCTGTGGCACGGATGAGGAAACCGTTGAGGGACTCGTTCTGGTAGTCGACCTCGAACGAGGCTCGGGCGAGGTCGCGAGTCACTGCTCGAGCCGAACCGCCCGATTGCGGGCTGAGGGCCAGCACTAGCGAGGCAGGAGCGCCGTCGATGACGCGTCGGATCTGTTGGAGCGCAGCAGGTCGATCCGCCCAAAAGTGGACGTTGTCTATGGCCAGGACAGCATTGAAACGTCCCGTGGCGAAGGGCATCTGGTTCGCCTCACCGACAACGAGTTCGAGACGCCCGCTGCGAACAGCGTCATCATTCCTGGATCGCGCGCGACGGTGCATCAGCAGCGAAGGATCGAGACCGGTGACCTGTCCTCTGGGCACGAGAGCGAGCAGCGCCTCCAAACCCATTCCTGGCCCGAATCCGATCTCCAGCACGTGCGCCGCATCGTGAACATCCAGTGCCGCCGTCGCGAGCTCGCGCAGCGCGGATCCGGTCTTCTCCATAAGATCAGCGCCCCGCTCTCCATCCGCGCCCCTCGGGACGACGAATGTATCGAAGATGTTCATTCCCATCCCTGAGGTCGCTCTAACTCGCCTACTTGGCTCAGCCCATTAGCGCACACGACAGGCCCGTTACGTCAAGTGCACTGTCGGCCCCAAATGTGTCCGCCACAACCGAGTTCCGACCTACCGCCTTCGGAAGCGTTCCCGAGCACCCCTTGCGTGACGAGGCAGAAACGTTCGTTTGCGGCGCGCACTCGCCGCAGGGCTGAGAGGTCTCACGTTTACAGCGACCGGCCCCACCTCTGCATCATCACCCTGGATATGCAACGGTTTGCAGGATTCAGTCCTCTCCGGATCAGGCTGTCATGGTTGCCTTTCGCTATCGGCATCGTCGTGGGCGCAGGCATAGCGCCGAAGCTACTGCTGAGGAGCGGCCCCGCTACGTCGCCGCCCTCGATGCAGTCTTGCGCGATCGGCGTTTTCTGGTTCTCGACGATTGCCGTCGCAGGCGGCTCCTGGACGCTGAAGGCTTCCGCGATACTTCTCGTAGCGCTCGGCGTCGGGCTGGGAACGACCTCGCTCATGCAGGCTGCCGTCTGCGGAGTCGCACCTGATCGAGCTGGCATGGCGTCAGCGCTACTGAACACCGCCCAATAGATCGGTATGGCCTTCGGCCTCGCAATCCTCGCCGGCGTCGCCGACAGCATCACGTCGGTTAGCGGTGGCACAGGCGCACATGTGCTCGTAGACGGGAACAGGACCGCCCTAATCGTCGGCGCAGGCATTCTACTCGGAGCCGCGGTCCTAGCTTTGTTCACCCCCCAACAACGTGGGTGTCGGGGGTGCGCTGAACTTGCAGTTCATTGCACCGGTGCGGTCCCTCGAGCATCTCGCATACATCGAGAGTGGCCTATGGCTGTCGAGCAAGTGCAGCAATGGGCTTACAGCGGGAGTCGTGCGCGGCGGCAAGCGCAGGTGGGGGCAGTTGAACGATCGGCGTCATCTCTCTTGAGCGTCATGGCCCGCCACCACGCGTTCAATCGGCTGGGTTCTGGTGGAGGCGCACGGGGTTCACTGGTGCTGGAGTACCTCCGCGACGTGGGCGTTGAGAATCCGGGGCAAGTCGGAGGCGCTATCGAACCCGATTTCAAGTATCGACTGGTACTGCAGACCGTCCCACAGTGCGATCAGCCGTGTCGCTTCGAACCGTGCATCCAGGTTCAGACTCTGGTCCGAGGCCGCGCGAGCAAAGAGGTTCTCGAAGTAAGCGATCGTCCGGACGAATCGTTCCCGGAAGTACCCATGGACGGGATGTTCGAGCGACACGGCCTCGGTGGACAAGACGGCATAGAGACCGATCAGCCCGCTTTCCGCTCCTGCGTCTCGTGCGGCCTCCACCCCGACGGCGAGTAGTTCCTCCGTCGGATCGAGTACCGCACCTGCTCGCCTCGTGACCATGTCGTTGTCGCGTTGTCGCATGACTTCGGCGAACAGGTCGGTCTTGCTGGGGAAGTGGTGTCGCAAGGTGGAGGGCGCGACGTTCACCCGCTCGGAGATCTCTCTCATGGTGGTGGCCCCGAATCCGTTTTCGGCGAACACTGTCGTGGCATCGGCCACGATCCGCGCCCGGCGCCTATGCCCCGGCTCGTATCCGCTGCGTTCAGTCAAGACGGTGTCGATCGCCAGGGGCCGCGGGCGAAGGGCGGGTACAGAACCGCCCCCATCCCCGCTCGCTGTGTCACGTGCAAACAGCCCGGGAGGATTCAGCTCCGGGAGATACCGGCTGATGACGAGCAGCCCCTCCCACACCGCCACCCGAGTGCGCACCCCGTCAGATATGGGCTTGGACTCATCCGTCAGCAGTCGTCGGTGATGGGAATGCGAGGCGGCCTGATCGCTACCCCCGGTCATGGCACGCGAGAGGAGGATCGCTGACAGAGCGGCGTATCCGTCCACGCTGCGTGATAGCCGGGCCGCCACCTCAACCGTGAGAGGGCTGGAGCCCATGACTTGACCGGTCTCGTCATCGAATTCCTGCGCGACGGCGTCGAGCAGCGCCTCTTTCGACGCGAAGTGCTTCAGGAGACCGGGACGCGAGATTCCGACCCGGTCTGCGATGTCCTGAACCGTCACTGCCAGCAGATCGTCCTCCGCGAAGGCGCGGCGTGATTCGCGCACGATGCTCTGTCGTGTTCGCCAAGCAGCATCGGCTCGGGACACCTGCGTACTACTCACATGCACCAGTTTGTCATGAGGTCGAAACCCAAAAGTTACACTCGGGGCTACTTTGAGTTACATAAGCAACGAGATTCAGTTACATTGAGAGCCATAACTTCCATCTGGCCATCCTGAGGAGCCCGTCGTGACAGAGAAGTCCACTCCATCCCCTACCCGATCCACACCCGTCGGCCCGACATCCGCCGCCTACTTACCCACGCTGGGTCTGGCGAACTTCGGCATCTACCTGGCTGTCCTTACGCCGGTGTTCGTCTCGCTGGCGTTCAAGCTGGAGCACATCACGTCGAGTCGCGAGGAGTCTCTCGGCGCGCTCAGTCTGGTGATGGGCGTCGGGAGCCTGTTCGCGATCATCTTCAACCCGCTGGTTGGGCGGCTCTCAGATCGCACCATGTCCCGGTTCGGGATGCGCCGCCCATGGTTGATCGGTGGAACCGCAATCGGGTTCGGTGCTCTCGTTGTAATCGGCCTCGCGCCCAACGTGTGGGTGGTGCTTGCCGGCTGGTGCCTTGTTCAGGCGTCCCTCAACGGTGCGCTTTCCGCGCTCAATGCCACCATCGCTGACAAGGTCCCTGTCTGGCGGCGCGGGCTTGCATCCGGGATCATCGGCATCACGACATCGCTCGGGATTCTCGGTGGAACGTTCGCGGTCAACTTCCTCGATTCCGATCTCACTCGCTTCGCCGTGCCCGGCGCGGTCGGACTGCTCTTCACGATCCTCTTCGCCCTACTGCTGCAGGACAGCGTCCGTCTGGTTCGTCCCGCCGAGCGGTACGGCTTCAAGGAATTCATCGGCTCCTTCGCGTTCAACCCACGCAAGAACCCAGACTTCGGCTGGACATGGCTTACCACCTTCCTCGTGATGTTCGGATACGCCGGCGTCGCGACATTCCTACCGCTCTACCTGACCGACAAGTTCGGCCAGACCGAGAACGAAGCGATCACGGTCATCCTCATCGCCAACCTCGCCGCAGTCGGAGCGCAGGCGATCTCTGGTCCGCTCGCGGGCTACCTGTCGGACCGGTTGAACCGCCGGAAACCGTTCGTCCTCGCCGCCGGCCTCATCATGGTCGGGGGGCTCGTGGTTCTCGCCTTCGCACCCGATGTGAGCATCGTCATCCTCGGGCAGGGCCTGATCGGATTCGGCATCGGCTCGTTCCTGTCAGTCTCCCTCGCGTTGGCCACCCAGGTGCTGCCCGATGTCGAGGACACGGCAAAGGATCTCGGCGTGATCAACATCGCCAACGCACTGCCGCAGTCCATTGCGCCGGCCATTGCCCCGGCGGTCATCGCACTGGGCGCCTCCACCGCGATCGGCGGGTACTCGCTGTTCTACCTGGTGGGTGCCGCAGCGGCACTCGCTGGCGCACTCGTCGTCTACCGCGTGAAAGGAACCAAGTGATGCAGGAACCCACCAGCCAAGAGGGGACCGAAGTCGACAAGAGCTACTTCGACACCGGCCGGAGCGTCTCGGAGCGCGTCGAGATCCTCCTGAGACAGATGACGCTCGAGGAGAAGGCTGGACTGTTCTTCCACACGATGATCACGATGGGTCCTGACGGGGAGCTCTCGACGGGCGACAGGGAGTTCGATCTCCCTTCCAACAGCGAGTACGTGGTCGGCCGCCACATGAACCACTTCAACCTCCTCACCGGCGGCACCCCGGAGGCGATGGCGACCTGGAACAACAACATCCAACGATTGGCAGCGGAAACCCGGCTTGGAATCCCGGTGACCATCTCCACCGATCCGCGGAACTCCTACAGCGACAACCCCCTGGCCGGCCTTCTCGCCGGATCGTTCTCGGTCTGGCCGGAGGCGCTCGGTCTGGCCGCGACGCAGGACGAGGACCTCGTCGAGCAATTCGCAGACACCGCCCGCCAGGAGTACACGGCCGTCGGTATCCGCGTGGCCTTGCATCCGCAGGTCGACCTTGCGACGGAACCGAGGTGGGCACGGCAACTGGACACGTTCGGTGAAGATGCCGAGCTGACCAGCAGGCTCGTGACCGCATACATCCGCGGCTTCCAGGGAGCGGAGCTTGGGCCCGCCTCCGTTGCCACGATGACCAAGCACTTCCCCGGCGGCGGGCCACAGAAGGACGGTGAGGATCCCCACTTCGCTTACGGCCGTGAGCAGGTCTACCCCGGGGGCATGTTCGACCACCATCTCAAGCCGTTCATCGCTGCAATCGCAGCGGGAACCACCCAGATGATGCCTTACTACGGCATGCCTGTGGGAACCGAGTACGAGGAAGTCGGCTTCGGCTTCAACAAATCGGTCATCACAACACTCCTACGCGAGAAGCTCGGGTTCGATGGCATCGTCTGCACCGACTGGGGGCTGCTCACCGATGCCGTCGTCGACGGCGAGCCGTTCCCTGCTCGGGCGTGGGGTGTCGAACACCTGACACCACGAGAACGGATGCGGAGGGCCATCGATGCCGGCGTCGACCAGCTTGGCGGCGAAGCCACTCCCGACATGCTCGTCGAGCTGGTCGAAGTCGGAGAGATCAGCGAGGCCCGACTCGACGAATCTGCCCGCCGGTTGCTCCGCGAGAAGTTCACCCTCGGACTATTCGACAACCCCTACGTGGACGAGACTCGCGCAGCCCACATCGTCGGAGCACCCGAGTTCCGGGAAGCAGGCCTCCGGGCACAACGCGCATCGTTGACACTGCTCACCAACCGCGAGTCGGCCGGCGACGGGATCCTTCCCCTGGCACCCGGACTCCGGCTGTACGTGGAAGGCATCAATGCGGCTGTAGCGTCCCAATACGGGACCGTTGTCGATGAACCCTCCGCAGCAGACGTCGCCATCCTGCGCATCCACGCCCCGTTCGAAAAGCGCTCGACATCGTTCGAAAACTACTTCCATGCCGGATCCCTCGAATTCCCCGCGGACCTGATCGATCACATCGATCGGGTTGCCGGCGAAGTGCCCACCATCGTCGACGTCTTCCTCGACCGGCCCGCGATGCTCGGTCCGATCGTCGAGTCGGCAGCTGCCGTCATCGCGAACTTCGGCGCCGATTCCTCCGCGCTCCTCGACGTCCTCACCGGCCTCGACGCCCCCAGGGGACGACTTCCCTTCGACATCCCTTCCAGCATGGAGGCGGTCGTGGCATCCCGTTCCGACGTGCCCTTCGACACCGCTGACCCGCTCTTCGCGTTCGGTCACGGACTCACCTTCCCTGCCCGCCGTCGCACCACCCCCTGACCCTTCGTACCCACGAACCTGTCACCGAGACCGACCAAGGAGACCACAATGCTCACGCTCGAATCCGCCACTCGTCGCTTCAGCGAGAAGTTCGCCACATCTGCCCAGCTCACCACGGAGGGACGGGCGGTGATCCCCGGCGGCTACAGCCGCACGTCCTTCAACTTCGGCCCCCACGCCGTCTTCGTCGAGGGCGGCGACGGTGCGTACATCGACACGGTCGACGGACACCGGCTCTTGGACCTGAACAACAACTTCACGGTCAACATCCTCGGTCACGGCAACCAGACGATCAGCGAGGCGCTCATCGCGGCCATTCCTTCGGGCACGTCGTTCGGCAACCCGGTCGCGGAGGAGGCGGCACTGGCCCGGATTCTCATCGACCGCGTCGCCTCGATCGACATGGTGCAGTTCTCGTGTTCGGCATCAGAGTCCGTGATGAGTGCGATTCGCGTTGCACGCGCGTTCACGGGAAGAACCCTGATCGCGAAGTTCGAGGGCGGCTACCACGGCTTCACCGACCCGGTCAGCGTATCCGCCCACCCGCACGGTGGCGAGGAATACGGGTCAGACAGCAACCCCCGTCCGGTCGCCGACAGTGAGGGCATCCCTGACGCGGTCGTCGAGCACGTGGTCATGCTCACGCAGAACGACGAAGCAGGTACCGAACGCATCCTCCGCGAGCACGCCGACGACCTCGCCTGTGTGATCGTCGAACTCGAAAGCGGCGCGGGCGGCCACGTCGTGCTGCGAAAGGGGTTCGTCCAGATGCTGCGTCGGGTCACCGCTGAACTCGGCATCCTGCTCGTCATCGACGAGACGATGACCCTGCGGGCCTCGTTCCACGGCATGCAAAACACATACGGCATCGATGCGGACATCACCGTGATGGGAAAGATCATCGGGGGCGGGCTACCGCTCGGCGCGATCGGCGGCCGCGCAGACGTCATGGGCGTGCTCGCCGACGGCCGTGTGCCGATCTCCGGGACCCACCACGGGCACCGGCTCGCCCTGATCGCCGGCATCGCGTGTATGACCGCACTCGACGAAGCGGCGTACGACCGGCTCAACACGATGGCCGGGCGCATCCTGTCCGAGGTCGGTGAGTGGACCGCGGCGCGGCGGAGTCCGTTCACGATCTTTGGGAGCGGCTACTCATCACTCGCCTACGCGTACTGCCTCGAGGCGGGAATGACCGTGGAGACCCAACGGGATCACTGGCGCAACGTCGACGCCGAGAAGACACAGACCTTCTCGCTCGAACTCGCGAATCGGGGCTTCTTCCCCGTCGCTCGCGGTGAGTTCTCGCTGTCGCTGGCGATGACCGACGACGACATCACGTCGTACATCGAGACGGTGAAGGACATCATCGCCGACCTCGAGGCCTAAACGCGGTCCATGGTTTCAGGCTCGGCGCGGCTAACCACTCCGACCCCCGTTCCGATCGAAAGAGAACCAGCATGAGCCGCCACGCGGTGATCAATCCTGCCATCGGCGAGCGCCTGGTCCAGGGCAATAGCTCGCTCACAGGAGCCCGTCGGACCAACGTGCGGCTTGTCTTCTCGCGAAACGAGCTAGTCTTCTACAAGACGTAGAACCGTGTATCCGCGCTAGTAAAGGAGCCCCATGCGACCCCCTGCCCGACGAATCATCTCCTCGACAGGGGCGGCCTCGGTCTTTCTCCTGGTTGCCACCGCTTGCGCCGGGAGCGGCGCACCGGGTTCGACTGCGCCCACAAGCGCCACTGCCGCGACCGGGTATCCGGTGTCGTTGGAGAACTGCGGCCGGACCATCACCGTCGACTCTGCGCCGGACCGTGTGGTGAGCCTGTGGCAGTCCAATACCGAAGCACTCCTTGCACTCGGACTCCGGGACAAGATCGTCGCGGTCCAGGCGGACTACGCCCCCTACCCGGACTCGGTCGCGAAGGCGGCGGATGGGTTGCAGACCATCGGGAGCATGATGGGGTTCCCGTCGAAAGAGGTTCTGTTGAGCGAGAAGCCGGACTTCGTCACCGGGCAGGTGCTGGAAGGGTTCGCGTTCGACGCCTCACAGGGCTACGCGTCGGTCGAGCAGCTCGAGCAGGCCGGGGCGACCGTCTACGGCGCCAACCTCTGTGGGGCGACCGATTCACAGAGCACGAAGATCTGGAACATCGACTCCGTGTCCAAGACGCTCCGCGACTACGGCACGATCTTCAACGTCTCGGCGAAGGCCGATGAAGTTATCGCTCGGCTCGATGCCGAAAAGGAGGAGGTCGTCAAGGCCGTCCAGGGCAAGCCGACGGTGAAGACCGCGTACTTCAACGGCGGATCCGGCCCCGTGATCGTCCTGGCGGGCGGTATCTACGATGACCTGATCAGCACCGCCGGCGGCAAGAACGTCTTCTCCTCTGACTCCGTCTACGTCAGTAAAGAGGAGTTCGCCGCCTCGGACGCCGACGTCATCCTCGTCGGCACGTTCCCGGGCCAGGACTTCGCGACGCAGAAGGCGTTCCTCGAGGAGAACTTCCCCGACCTCCCCGCGGTGAAGAACGGTCGAATCAGTGAGGTGCCGACGCAGGAGACCGACTCGTCGATCTCGGTCATGGTGGGTCTGACGAAGATCGCCAACGCCCTCCACCCCGATCTGGATCTTCCGGTTCCCTCCTCGTGACAGCAGCTCCCGCACCAGCACGGACGCACACCCGAGCCCGGCGGCACCCGCAACCGGTGATCGCCATCCTCCTTGTCGCCTGCATGGTCGCGGTGGTGCTCTCTGTCGCCGTGGGGAGCGTGGGCATCGCACCGGGGCGCGTCGTCGAAGTGATCGGAGCGCGCCTGCTCCCCTGGGGCGGTGGCCCGGTCGCCGGGCTCGACGACCAGATCGTGTGGGAGTTCCGCCTTCCCCGAGCATTGCTCGGGTTCGTCGTCGGTGCGGCGCTTGCGGTCGCCGGCGCCGTGCTCCAGGCCGTCGTGCGCAATCCGTTGGCGGACCCGTTCGTCTTCGGTGTCTCCTCAGGCGCCTCCGTGGCCGCGGTCGCCGCGTTGACGCTCACGAACGGACTGTTCGCCGCCGTGTCGACTCCCGTCGCGGCCTTCGTCGGGGCCTTGATCACCACGGTTCTCGTCTTCGCTCTCGCGCAGCAGGGTGGGCGGGTGACGCCGAACCGCCTGGTGCTCGCCGGAGTGGCGATGTCGTATCTCCTCACTTCGATCACGAGCTATCTCGTCCTCCGATCCAGCGGGGCCAACCAAGGGGTCGGACAAGTCCTGTCATGGCTCGCTGGCAGTCTCGCCGCGGCCACCTGGAGCGACCTCGGCGTCCCGGCCCTCGTCCTGATCATCGCGACGATCCTGCTCGTCCTCCTCGCTCCGATCTTGAACGCCTTCCTCACCGGCGACGAGACAGCAGTCAGCCTCGGCGTTGACGTCGGCCGGATGCGGCTCATGCTGTTCATCATCACCTCCCTGCTCGTCGGCGTCGTCGTGGCGGTCAGCGGATCGATCGGCTTCGTGGGCCTCGTGGTGCCGCACGCCGTCCGCATGGTGATCGGGTCCGACCATCGCTGGGTGCTCCCCGCCTCCGCACTGGCCGGCGGACTGCTGCTGGTGGTCGTGGACATCGGGGCTCGGCTGCTCCTCGCGCCGACCGAGGTCCCCGTCGGGCTGCTCACCGCCGTCGTCGGCGCACCGTTCTTCCTGTGGCTGCTGCGGCGATCCGGTCGGACCCAGCGATGAACGCAGCCGAAGGCACGTCACTTGAAGTCCAGGGCGTCAGCGTGGACATCGCCGGCCGACGAATCATCGAGGATGTCGCCTTGCGGGCGCGTTCGAACGTCGTCGGGCTCGTCGGGCCGAACGGCAGCGGGAAGTCGACACTCCTCCGGACGGTCTATCGGATGCTGCGTCCCACAGAGGGACAGGTTCTCGCCGACGACCACGACGTCTGGACGATGCCGGCCCGGAAGGCAGCGCGGGTGATCGCCGCAGTCGTCCAAGACAGCGCGGCAGACCTCGAACTCACCGTGGCCGACTGCGTCGCGACCGGACGCCTGCCACACGGACGGCTCCTCGTCACCGACAGTGCCGAGGACCGGCAGGTCGTGGAGCGAGCCATGGTGACCGCGGGCGTCGCGGAGTTCGCGGACCGTGATGTCAGCACGTTGTCCGGCGGCGAACGGCAGCGCGTGCAGCTCGCCCGTGCACTGGCGCAGGAACCGCAGATCCTCGTGCTCGACGAGCCCACGAACCACCTCGACATCCGTCATCAGTTGCAGTTGCTCGCACTGGTGCGCGACCTCCAGGTCACCACCCTCATCACGCTGCACGAACTGAATCTCGCCGCGTCCTACTGCGATGAGATCGTCATGCTCGAGCACGGCCGTGTCGTCGCCTCCGGAACCCCGGCTGCAGTCTTCACTCCGCATCTGCTCGACCGGGTGTTCGGCGTCCGAGCCGACACCCTCGTCAACCCACTCACCGGGCGCATGCAGCTCGTCTTCTCCGACAGCTGATCGAACCGGGCCGACAAAAACGACACCGACAACCGACAACCAGGCACAGGAGTATCCGCATGCATGACGACGACCAGACCCCCGAGACCACCGCCCTCCCCGGTCACACGGTGGGGCACGACCCTTCCGCCAGCACCCTTTTCACGGTGATCGGCGATGATCCCGCCAAGCAGCAGGCGGTCGACCGCTGCATCGCCGCCCATCACACGCTCGCCGCACGGCCCGGAGTCAGCTTCGCGACGGACAAGACGATCCTCATCGTCCTGCACCCGGGGTTCGAACTCCTCGACGTCGTGGGCCCGTTCCACTTCCTCGCAGGAACCGGCGCCACGGTGCAGTTCGTGACCACCGGAACCACCCTCGAACCGGTGCCGAGCGGCAGCGGGCCGACCCTTGCACCTGCGCTCACGCTCGACCAGGTGACCGATGCACCCGCCGTCATCCTCGTCCCGGGCGGCGACACCGGCATCCTCCTCCGCGACATCCGCGCCATGGCGAACCTCGAGCGCATCGGTCGGGACGCGGAGTACGTGACCAGCGTGTGCTCCGGCTCCATCGCCCTCGCTGCCGCCGGGCTGCTTGACGGTCGCCGAGCCACCTCGCACTGGTCCGTCCGCCACCTCCTCGGAGGCTACGGCGCGATCGAGGTCGACGAACGCGTCGTCGAGGACGGCAACCGGCTGACCGCGGCCGGCGTCACCGCGGGTATGGACCTCGGCATCCGCCTCGTCTCCTACCTGTCAGGCGAAGAGCTGGCGAAGTTCGCCGTCCTGGGAGCCGAATACACCCCGGAACCGCCATTCGACACCGGTACCCCGGAGCGGGCCGGCGCTGAGCTCACCGATCTCTCACGTGAGTTCCTCGCACCGCTCGTAGCCGAACTCACAGCACCGACGGTCTGACCGACGAGCCCCGCCGCGACCCGGCCGGCGTTCGTCGATACACCGGCGCTGCCCCCGCTCGAAGAGCGGCGCCTTGGGACATCTGGCTCGACTGACCTGTCCGAAGGCGCCGCAAGGCGGAGCCGAAGTACGTCACGCAGGCATACGACCACTGTTCATGCGCACCATAAGTACACGTTTACAGGCATCCTCGATGAATGCGACCGTCTCGACGCCGTTCCGGCTCGTGGTGACGAGCGAGATGTGGGCAGGCAATCGCCCGTCCCGCATCCGAACCTCAGCTCTCAGCAGGCCCCCAGAACATGTCCTCCGCCGGGCCGTCTGCGGAGAACAGGCTCACCTCGACGATGCGCTCGCCACGGACGGTCAGGAGGTCGACACCGGGCATGTCCATGACGACGTCGCCCCGGGTCCCGGTGAACCGGACGGGGACCGCAACGAGCTCGCCGTTCACCATCGCAGGCCCGGTCACAGCAAGTTGGAAGGTGCCTTCGCTCGTGGCCATCATGCCGCCGAGGAGTGCACCAACACCGTCGACGCCGCGGTGGTCACCCGAGAACTGGTTCGTTCCGGGCTGATGCCACACGACCTCGGGGTCGAACTGCGCCATCACCGTCGGAATGTCACCGCGGCCGAGGGCATCGAAGTAGGTGACGGCGACGGCTGCGGGGGTCTGGTCGATCATGGTGTGTCTCCTTCGTGAGGGTGAGTGGTAGGACGATAGTTTCAGACGGTAACCTGTTACCTCAATGTAACTATGGAGGATTCCCGATGAACTCTGATGCGCCTGCCGACACATCCGTCTGGAACGTGATGCTGCCGACATGCCCCTCGCGCACCTCACTCGCCCGGATCGCCAATAAGTGGACCGCGATGATCGTCATCGCATTGAGCGACGGTCCCCTCCGATTCGGGACGCTCCGCGAGACGGTCGGCGGGATCAGCGGCAAGGTCCTCTCGGGCACTCTTCGGGATCTGGAACGCGACGGCATCCTCACTCGCACCGCATACGACGAGATGCCACCCCGCGTCGAGTACACCCTGACGCCACTCGGCCAGACACTGCGCGAACCGCTGACCGCTCTCGGCCAATGGGCGGAGCAGCACATCGCTGAGGTCCTCGACTCCCGCGACACCTTCGACAACGTCGTGCATGGAACCGCGGCCCAGCGCACCGACAGCTAACGACGTCATCAGCACGTCTGCGCGCTCGATAGGGCACCACCCACGCCGGCGGTGATGAGCCGCAATCTCGTCGTATAGGCACCTCAGTCCAGCCCTCGACCCCGGAGCGCGGCAGGCTGTAGGCGGAACCTCGAACTGGGGGTTGGCAATACATACTATGTATGATGAACTGTCTATCAGGCCGAGATGAACTCGGACCCCATCGCCAATGAAGCCGACCCGAAATGGATCCACGATGTCCACACTGCACCGTCGTCACCCCCGTCGCGTTCCACGCGCCCTATCCCTGTCAGCCACCGCTGCCGTCGGTCTCGCCCTGCTCACCGCCTGCACCGCCGGCCCGAGTGCGACGTCGGACAAGTACGGTTTCCCCGCCGCAGAGCAGGACCCCAACGCGGGTCTGACCGTTCTGGTCGACGCTGCCCGCGAGCCGATCGCCAAGGCGTTCCAGTCGGAGAACCCCGACGTGAAGATGACCATCGAGACCTACGACGGCAGCGCCGGCGGCAGCGATTCGTTCAAGACGAAGATCGCCCTGTTCGACCAGTCAGGTGAAGGGTGGCCCGATGTCGTCTTCTCCACGCAGACCAATGACACCGCCTGGGCGGGCGTCGAGCAGAACGGCGTGCAGGCCTTCGCAGCAGTGCTGAACAAGGGGCTGCTCTCCGATGACTTCCTCGACGGGTTCACCCCCGGCGCCTTGGACCCGATGACGATCGACGAGAACGTCTATGGCGTCCGCAACGACCTCGCTCCGGTCGTGTACTGGTACAACGAACCACTGATGACCCAGTTCGGGTATGAGGTCCCGACCACCTGGGAGGACTACCGGGAGCTCAGCGACAAGGTGGCAGCCGAACACCCCGGCTACATCCTCGGGTCCGTCGGAGACGCCTTCACCGGGCCCTTCACCTACTACTGGAGTGGCGAAGCTCCGGTCTTCCAGGTCGACGGCCAGACGTTCTCCAGCGACTTCGCGGATCCGAAGTCGGAGCAGGTGACGGACCTCATCGACCACATGCTCGCGAACGGCACGCTCGTCCAGGACAGCGTGTTCGGGGCCGACTTCGTGTCGAAGTACAGCGACAAGCTGCTCGGGACGCCGGGACCGGCATGGTTCGCTGGAGCTCTCTTCCAGAATCCCGACAGCCTGAACGCTGCGCCGGGCACCGTCGGCGCCGCTGCTCCCCTGCACTGGGAGGGTGAGGCCGAGGTCACCGGCAACGTCGGTGGTGGGATCTGGTACGGCTCGAGCCACTCGAAGAACCTCGACGGAGTCGTGTCCTTCCTGGAGTTCGTGAGCAGTTCCGACAAGGCCGCAGAGCTCGCTACCGGTCTTCCCGCCTACGGCTCCACCGCTGACGCCTGGCTGGGCGCTCAGGCGGCCTCCGGGTACTTCGCGGGCGACTTCCAGGGCGCCATCACCAGTGCCGCGGACAGCGTCTGGGACGGCTGGGGCTTCCCGTCGTTCAGCCCGGAAACCGGGTTCTCCTCGGTCGTGATCCCGGGTCTCGCCGAAGGGAAGACCCTCAAGGAGCTGGTCCCGGCGCTGCAAGCCGAGTACGAGAACCAGGCTCAGGTCCAGGGCTACACCGTCAAGTAACCACCGTTCATCGCAGGTCCCCCTGCGCGAGCAAAGGACACCCCATCACATTCCCAGCACCGACACCCGCCGCCGTCCGCTCCCCCCTCGAGGGGCGGCGGCGGGTGTCCCGCACTCGCCGGCCAGACCGTTCGCAAGCCCGGATCGGAACTGTCTTCACGTCTGGCTACGCCCTCCTGCTGATCGCCTTCGGCGTCGTGCCGACGCTGTACACGATCTTCCTCGCCTTCACGACCGACGGTGCCTTCGCCGGCATCTCGAACTTCACCCGGATCTTCGGCGACTATCGCTTCCTCCCTGCGGTGGCACACGTGGCCGTCTACCTCGTGGTGTACCTGGTGACGCTTCTCGTGTTCGTCGTCTTGCTGGCCTTGCTCGTCCATTCGATCGGGCGACGCTGGCTGGCGAACAGCCTCCGGTTCGTCTACTACATCCCGGGCGCCCTCGCAGGAGCGTCGAGTGTGATGCTCTGGCTGTTCCTGCTCGACCCTTCCGTGAGCCCGGTGGCTGCCATCCTGAACGCGTTCGGCTTCGAGAATTTCGTGCAGACCGTCTCCGTCGACAACCTGCCGGTCATCTTCACCATCGTCGCGTTCTGGACGGGTGCCGGCGGGTGGATCGTGATCATGTACGGCGCACTCAACAACATCTCCGCTGACGTCATGGAAGCTGCACGAATCGATGGCGCTGGGCCGGTCAAGGCCGCCTGGTACATCCAGATCCCACTTCTTCGGAAATGGATCTCGTACACCGCGGTGATGTCGCTGGCCGCTGGCACCCAACTGTTCGTCGAACCCCGCGTCCTCTCCCAAGCATCCAAGGGTGTCGTCCCTCCGGACTACTCACTCAATCAACTCGCCTACCTGTACGCCTTCAGACAGGGCGACTTCAACGGTTCCGCGGCGATCTCGCTCCTGCTCCTTGCAGTTGCGGCGGCGCTGTCGGCGATCTTCGTCTTCCGAGGAGGACTCTTTGAACGCGACTGAAATCCGATCCGCCCGCTCCACCGGGCGCGAAAGCCAGAAGGCGAACCGCTCGGGCGGTCGCGAGTACGTATCTCCTGGCCGATGGCTCGGGCGGGTCACGGTCGTCGCCGTCCTCACCGTCTTCGCCCTCTTCTTCGCGATACCGATCATCTGGCTCCTCCTCGCCCCGACCAAGTCCGCCAGCGATCTCGTTCAGAACGCGCCGTTCAGCATCGGATCGATCGACGTCCTGTTGGCGAACTGGGCGAGCCTCGCCGAGTTCCAGAACGGCATCATCTGGACCTGGCTCGGCAATTCCGTGCTGTACAGCGGCGTTGCGCTCGTGATCACGCTCGTCGTGACGATCCCGGCAGGTTATGCGCTGGCGCTCACCGAGTTCCGCCTGCGGCGGACGTTGCTGGTCGTGACGCTCATCGTGATGCTCATTCCCAACACGGCGTTGGTCCTCCCGGTCTTCCTGGAACTCTCGGCGCTGAAGCTCATCGGCAATCCCCTGGCGGTCATCCTGCCGTTCTCGTTCTTCCCGTTCGGCGTGTACTTGACGTACATCTACTTCACGACGAGCGTCTCGAAGGATTTGCTCAATGCGGCTCGGATCGACGGTGCGACCGAGTTCCGAGTGTTCGCCCAGATCGCCATGCCTCTCGCGACTCCGGTGATCGCCCTCGTCGGCTTCTTCAACCTCGTCGGGAACTGGAACAACTACTTCCTCCCGTTCGTCACCGCTCCGGGACGGAAGTCGCCGATCCAGGTCGGGCTCGTCGAGCTGCTGTCGAACGTTCCGCTCTTCAACCCGACCAGCGCTGCATCGGTGACCATCAGCCTGCCGGTGCTCGCGTTGGCGACCATCCTCTCGGTCGCGCCCGTCCTCGTGATCTTCCTGTTCTCCCAGCGATTCCTCGTCTCGGGGATGACGGCCGGAGGGACCAAGGAATGACCGACGAGCAACAACAGCCGGTCCGTCGTTTCGGGATGGCTGCCCGCCTGGTCGGCTCGAAACGCGACGAGTACATCGAGCTGCATCGCAGCGTCTGGCCGCGAATCGAAACCGCTCTGTCCGCAAGCGGCATCCGGAACTTCACGATCTTCGCGCTGGACGACTACATCCTCGGCTACTACGAGTACGTCGGGTCCGACTACGAGGCCGATCAACGTCGCATGGCGATGGACCCGATCACCCAACATTGGTGGTCCTACACCGCTCCCTGCCAACGCCCCCTTCGCGATGACTCCACAGCTGACAACTGGGAGCTCTTCACCGAAATCTGGCATCTCAACTGATCTTCATTGCCCGCCGACTGACGAGCCGGGCCCTCAACGCTCCCCGCCCCATATGCCTTTCCCTACCTACTGCGAGAAGAACCCATGCGTACGAGACAACTCCGCGGACTGAAGGTCACTGAGATTGGTTTCGGTGCCGCCCAGCTCGGCAACCTGTTCCGTCCGACGACCGACGAAGAGGCGAAGGAAGCTGTCGACACCGCCTGGAAGAGCGGGATCCGCTACTTCGACACCGCCCCGCACTACGGACTCGGCCTCTCCGAACAACGACTCGGCGAGTACCTCCGCAGTCGTCCACGAGACCAGTTCGTCATCTCCACCAAGGTCGGACGCCGCCTCGTTCCAACACCGGAACGCGCCGCAGCAGGTGACTTCGACCTCGAGGACGGCTTCGCTGTGCCCGCAACCCATCGTCGGGAGTGGGACTTCAGCCGCGACGGGGTGCTCCGATCGATCGAGAGCAGCCTTTCGCGACTGCATATGGACCGACTGGACATCGTCTATCTGCACGACCCGGACGACCACTGGGACAGCGCATCGACCACTGGGCTGGACGCCTTGATCGAGCTGCGCGACCAGGGCGTGGTCGGGGCGGTCGGGGCAGGGATGAATCAGGCCCCGATGCTCGCGAGATTGGTCCGCGAACGCGACGTCGATGTCGTCATGGTCGCTGGTCGCTACACCCTGCTCGATCGCTCCGCGGAGGATGAATTGCTAGCCGCGGCGGCCGAGCGCGGCGTCGCCATCGTCGCCGCCGGCGTCTACAACTCAGGACTCCTCAGCCAGCCACAAGTACCGGCAGACGCCACCTACGACTACCAACAGGCTCCATCAGAGATCCTCCGCCGTGCGCGGGCTCTGTCCGCCGCGTGCTCCGAGGTGGGCGTGACGTTGCCACAAGCCGCTGTCCAGTTCCCGCTCCTCCAGCCCAACGTCGCCTCGGTCGTGGTTGGAATGCGCACAGCCGAGCAGGTTGAGGGCACCGTCACCTACTACGACTCGACGATTTCCCCGGAAGCATGGCGACACCTCGGGGTGACCTCATGATCATCGACGCTCACGTTCATGTCTGGGATCTCTCCAGCGCGAGCTATTCCTGGCTCACCGACGCCGTCCACCCCCTCGATCGCACGGTTCTGCTCGATGAGTTCCCCAGCATCCGGCCCGCGACTCGCATCATTCTCGTGCAGGCAGCAGACAACGCGTCCGACACCGCTGTCATGCGGGCGCAGGCCGAGCTCGATCCCCGCGTGGTCGGAATCGTCGCTTGGGTCCCATTGGACCAACCCCACCTCGTGGCCGAGCTCGCCCAGGAGTACGCGAACGATCCGCTCATCGTGGGCGTCCGAAACCTCATCCACGAACGCGCTGCTGGATGGCTGGCTGGTGCTGCGCAGACCGAGTCTCTGAACCTGCTGGCGAACGCCGGGCTGACACTGGACTTCGTCACGGCGGACCACGCCGCACTCTGCGAGGTTCCAGCGCTCGCAGATCGCCATCCGGGTCTGCGCATCGTGATCGACCATCTGGGCAAACCGCCGCTGGCCGGTGACGCCAGGGCTCGCGCGGCCTGGAGGTCGGCGCTCGCTGACGCGGCGACACGACCGACGGTGTTCGCCAAGGCTTCCGGTCTGCTGGGACCCGCGGACCCTCTTTCCCCTGGTGCAGGTCATCCGGCGCGTCCGTTCGTCGACACAGCGCTCGATCTGTTCGGCGCGGACCGGGTGATGTACGGAAGCGACTGGCCTCTCGTCGAACTCGTCGAAGACCACCGCAAGGCCTTCGATCTCGTCGCTTCAGCCGCCGGCGATCGAGGCGGAACCTCACTCACTTCCGTCCTCTCGGACACCGCCGCCTACTTCTACGACATTCACGGACTGGACTCATGAAACTCGGACGACTGAACACCCCCACTGGCCCTCTGCCCGTGCTCTTCGAGCAGGACGTGACCTACGACCTGTCCCCCATCACCACAGACATCGACCGGGGGTTCCACGAACGCGGAGGAATCGACCTCGCGCGTGCAGCGATGATCGCCGGGGACCTTCGCACCGTCGCTTCCGGACTCGGAACTTCGATGGCGGCGCCCATCGCCCGACCGGGCAAGGTGGTCTGCGTCGGTCTCAACTATCGAGACCATGCCGAAGAGACCGGGGCGGCGATCCCGACGGAGCCGGTGGTCTTCATGAAGGATCCGTCCACGGTGGTCGGCCCCTACGACACCATCCTGATCCCCCGACGCTCACGCAAGACGGACTGGGAGGTCGAGCTCGGCGTCGTCATTGGCCGGACCGCTCGATATCTCGACAGCCCCGCGGATGCTCTCGCGACCGTCGCCGGCTACGCGGTGTCTCACGACGTCTCGGAGCGGGAGTTCCAGCTGGAACGAGGTGGGCAGTGGGACAAGGGCAAGAGCTGCGAGACGTTCAACCCGCTCGGCCCATACCTGGTCACGCGCGACGAGATCCCCGATCCACAGCAACTGGGACTTCGCCTCTCCGTCAACGGACGGCAACGGCAGAACGGGAGCACAGCAGACATGATCTTCTCGGTCGAGTACGTGATCTGGTACCTGTCGCAGTTCATGGTGTTGCATCCCGGGGATCTCATCAACACCGGAACGCCCGCGGGCGTCGCCCTCGGACAGGCAGACGACGTGTACTTGCGCACTGGAGACGTCGTCGAGCTTGAGATCGACGGTCTCGGCACATCGCGGCAGACGGTGAGTGCGGCGTGAGCGGCCGGTTCGTCGGGCTCAGCGCGATCGTCACCGGAGGCTCTTCCGGGATCGGAGCCTCGGTCGTCTCGGCGCTCCAAGCCGAGGGCGCAAGAGTCGGTGTCCTCGACATCCAGGTCCTCGGGCTCCCAGAAACGGTTGTCGGTCATGCCGCAAACGTGCGGGATCGGTCGAGCGTCACGACAGCGGTCGAGTCTCTCGCTGATGAGTTGGGCGGCATCGACATCGTCGTCAACTCGGCGGGCATCTCCGCCGTGGGCACGGTCGAGGAGAACGACGACGACGATTGGGCTCGAGTACTGGACGTGAACGTCACCGGCACGGCCAGGGTCGTCGCGGCATCGCTTCCCCACCTCAGGCGGTCCGGCCACGCTTCGATCGTCAATGTCTGCTCCATTGCCGCTCTCAACGGACTTCCGCGTCGTGCTCTCTACGCCGCTTCGAAGGGGGCCATCCTCGCCTTGACCTACGCCATGGCGACCGATCACGTCGCGGAAGGTATCCGCGTGAACTGCGTGAGCCCCGGCACCGTCGCGACTCCGTTCGTCGAGCGCATGCTCGCGGGGTTCGACGATCCCATCACTGAGCGGGCGCAACTGGACGAACGGCAGGCGACGGGGCGAATGGTGACCCCGGACGAAGTCGCCGACGCCATTCTCTACCTCGCCTCGCCCGCTGCCGGCTCGACCACCGGTACCGCTCTCGAGG
This sequence comes from Plantibacter sp. CFBP 8775, assembly GCF_014839505.1. Lineage (NCBI taxonomy): Bacteria > Bacillati > Actinomycetota > Actinomycetes > Micrococcales > Microbacteriaceae > Plantibacter > Plantibacter sp. CFBP 8775. The sequence continues at coordinate 729,955 of NZ_JACYNV010000002.1, forward strand.
TGGACGGTGGCGTCACACACCTTCGTCCCCGGCGCCCTGTCTCCAACCAAGCGCACGGCTGATCGAACGACATCGCATGAAACCTCCAGCACGCAAGGCAGCGACGACGCAGCCGAACCGCAACGCCATCGACCTCTCGGGAAGAGCATCATGAAGATCACCGGCTACCGCACCATCCATACCCATCGCGACTGGGGACGGCCCGTGGGCGACGTCAACGGGTTCATCGCTTCGGGTATCACCGACGTCGCGATCGTCATCCTCGAGACCGACGCCGGTGTCGAAGGCATCGGAATGGGCTCTGACCACGCGGTCGAGCTCCTCTTCCCTGCACTCGAAGGCCGCGATCCGAGGGCTGTGACCAGTCTCTATGACGCGATGCTGAGCCATGCCTTCAAGGCCGGGCATGGGGGGACGACCTTCGGCGGTATCGCCATCCTCGATGCCGCGCTCTGGGATTTGAAGGCGAAGCTCGCGGGCGAACCACTCTGGAGACTGCTCGGAGCCGACGACCGTTTCGTGCCCGGATACGCATCCGGCCTCGACATCGCGCTGACGGACGAGGAGCTGGTCTCCTTCTACACGACGATGGCCGAGCGGGGGTACACCGCAGGCAAACTCAAGGGTGGCCGTGACGTCAACGCCGACCTTCGCCGGTTGCTGTTGATCGCCGACACCCTCAGTGTGAACACCGATCGGCCGGCGCTCATGCTGGATGCGAACGAATCGTGGAATCTGAAGCAGGGTGTGCGATACGTGTCAGAGATCGAGGAGCATCTGGACCTCACCTGGATCGAGGAGCCGCTGCGACGCTGGGACGCTTCCGGCCACCATCGCCTGTCGCAGCAGGTGCGTGCGGGTGTGGCCACCGGTGAGAACCTCACGGGGTTGGAACTGTATCGACCCCTGTTCGACCACGGCTCAGTCGACATCGTCCAAACCGGAGCCGTCTGGGGTGTGACGAACTTCCTCCGGCTGGCCGTCGCCGCTCATTCGAGAGACCTCCCCATCAGCCCCGTGGGCCTCACGAGCAATCCGGCCGTTGCACATGCCGCCGCCGCGGTTCCGAATCACCTGACGGCCGAAGTCCAAGATCTGCACGCCCCGTTCGCCGTGACGATCGACCAGACGTACAGCGACGGTGGGATCGTTCTCGGGGACACTCCGGGCGGCGGCATCACCGTGGACGAGGACCTGATCGCTCTGACGAGCGCACAGGGAGACTGGCGGCAGAGCGCCGGACCGCATGTCCGTCCGAAGCGCGCAGGTCTGTCGATGACTCCGGCGGGTGGGCCGGGTGATGAGCTACAGGGCATCACCTATACTGCAGTGGATGAGTGAGCCCGCCACCCGATTGGCCAAGCATGCGATCTTCGCGGACGCTGCGGCGAAGGTGCCCGCTACTCGTCTCGGAGTCGCCGTCGTGCACGACCTCGTCACCGCGATCGTCACCGGCGAGGTCGCCGAGGGGTCCATGTTGCCCATCGAGGCGGAGCTCACGGCGCACTTCGGAGTCAGCCGGACCGTCATCCGTGAGTCGATCAAGCGGGTCGAGGAGAAGGGGCTTGTCAGCGTCGTCCAGGGCAGCGGCACGACAGTCCGCTCCCAGGAGTCGTGGAACGTCTTGGACCCGGTCGTCCTCGAGGTCATGCTCGAACATGACGACTCGCTCGGCGTGCTCGATCAACTCGCGGTCGTTCGCAGCTCGCTTGAAGGTGCCATGGCTGCTGCCACGGCCGTCCGCCGGTCCGCCATCGAGCTGGAGGCGATGGAGCACGCGATTCAGTTGATGTCCGACTCCATGGACGATGAACAGGGGTTCGGCGATGCGGACATGATGTTCCACATGGCCGTCATGGCAGCGTCGAACATTCCGCTGGCCGAAAGCATCAACCGCACCCTGTACACCCGGGCACGAGACACCGCTCGGTTCACGTTGAACGGCACTCGTGAAGCGTTCGAGGCATCTCGAGACGAGCACAGCATCGTGCTGGAAGCGATCCGAGCTGGCGATGCCGATCAGGCAGAGCGCGCGATGCGCCACCACATTCTGGAGTCATGGGGTCGACGTCGACCCCCGACTTCACGGAGGCCCTGACGGCTTCAGCACGGACAAGATTCTCGGCTCCGGCCTCAGCACCCGGCCTCCACTCCACGGGTAGTCTGTGCTCCATGTCTGAGATGCCGCCGTTCAGCCCGACGGTCACCCTCCTCGCCCTGTCCAGAATCTGGGAGGACTCTCTGACCTCAGCACTGAAGCCGCTGGGCCTCACGACGCGCAAGTATGCCTTGCTCGGACACATCCGTAGCACCCCTGGCATCTCGTTCAGCGATCTCGCGCGACGATCGAGGATCACCGTCCAGAGCACACATGTCGCCGTCGGTGGCTTCGTAGCCGATGGCATCGTCGCCGATTCCACCGGCCGCGCCGGCTCAGCGGCACAGCTCGAGATCACACCGGCGGGGCACCGGCTCCTCGCCGAAGCGGCCGGGGTAGTCGCTCGCCTGGACGCGGATTTCGAGACGAGTCACCCTGCTCTGCGCGCGGCGCTCGCTGATCACATGCTGCAGATGATGCAGTCCCCTGGACTGCGTGAGTGAGGAAAGCTTCAGCCTGACTGATACCTTCAGCTAGGCTGAAGGTATGGAATCCATCCTTCTCGCCGCGCACGTGCTCGCGGGCATTCTGTTCATCGGACCGGTTGCGGTGACCGCCAGTCTGTTTCCCCGGTTCGCTCCGATCAGCGGTTCGGCACCGGCAGGCGACATCGATGAACACCTCCACGGCCGAGACCGCGCTAGCGGTCCCACCGTTGTCGCCTCGGACCGAAGCATCGCCGTCGCCAGACTCCTGACACGAATCACGCGGGCCTACGGCCGAATAGCACTCGTCGTCCCAGTACTCGGCCTGATCCTCGCCGCGGTGCAGGGCAGGCTCACGGAGATCTGGATCCTCCTCGCGATGGTCCTGACCGCCGTCGCGGGGGCCCTGCTCGCACTCCGGATCACCCCGATGCAGCAAGAAGCGCTGTCCCAACCGGACGACGGATCACGATTGCGATCGCTACGACCCTTGACCGGGATGTTCAACCTGCTGTGGGCAGTGGTTGTCATCCTCATGATCGTGCGTCCCGGCGCGTCGTCGTGAGCGCGTCGCCACGACTCCTGCGCACTCTTGAAGCGCTGTCCGTCCTCGAGCTCGGCAGCATCGCGGTCCTCTTCGGGAACCTCCTCACCGTACATGTGCCTGGCCTCGCTTCGGTACTCGGACCTGTCCACGGCGCGTTGTACCTGACCGTCGCCGTCACGGCGTTGCTCGGGCGCGGACTCCTACTCCGCACCCGGCTCTTGGCCCTCGTCCCGCTGCTCGGTGGAGTATTCACCTTGATCAACGTCCGGCAAGAGCGACGACGATGCACTTCGGCGTCCCCTCCGCACACGCCCAAGTCCTCCGCGACGCGAGGCGACATCGACAAGTTCAACGCGAAAGGCACCTCATGATCGCTCAGATCATCCTCTTCGAGGGATTCGACCCACTCGACGTGATCGCCCCCTTCGAAGTGCTCTGCGCCGGCTCGGACGCTCTCGGAGGAACCCTTGACGTCAGGCTGGTGGCACTCGACCGCATCGGGCCGGTCGTGAGCGGAACGCGGAATTTGGAGCTCACCGCAACCCATGTGTTGGAGCCGGAGGCTCCTGGCATCGTGATCGTGCCGGGCGCTGCCGGCCCCACCGTCGGCGACCCCGATTTCGTGAGGACGATTCCGGTCATCCTCGCTGAGCTTGGTTCGAGCCGCTTGCCGGCGCTCATGGGCCGCGCGTTCGCTTCACCGGACACCCTGGTCGCCACAATCTGCGGAGGCGGTTTGGCGCTCGGCATGGCGGGCCTCCTAGCGGGGCGGACCGCGGTGACCCATACGTTGGGGAACGACGTCCTCGAGGCCACCGGCACCACGGTGGTGCGAGCGCGGGTCGTCGACGACGGGGACCTGGTCAGTGCCGGTGGAGTCACATCCGGTCTGGATCTGGGGCTCTATCTGCTGGAACGCGAATTCGGCCCGCGGATCGCGAACGCCGTCGAGCAACTGTTCGAGTACGAGCGGCGCGGAACGGTGTGGTCCGCCAGAGGACTCGACGCCCTTCCGCTCTGAATCAGCCCCGCCGCTGGTCCAGCCCACCCAGTCGACAGGCTCATATCGAAGGACACCGTCATGCATCGGATCATCGGCACCTGGGACCTCGCCATTCGCACACCGATCGGCACCCTGAACGCCGTGATGACGTTCCAGGACGAACAGGGGGTCTTGTCAGGCTTCGCCGCCAGCAGGACCGAGGACGTCCCGCTTCGCGATCTGCGAGTCGCCACCGACGCGCAGGAGGACCACGTGATGTGGACGCAGACGATCACCACACCCGTGCGGTTGGAGCTCGCGTTCGACGTGACCATCGACGGCGACCGGATGACTGGCGATTCGCGCGCCGGACGGCTCCCGCGCAGCACGGTGACAGGCGTTCGCAGAGTTCCGTGACAGCGGCCTCCCCTCCGATGGGTGTGCATCGCAGGGGAGGCCAGCGTGCTGCGTCGGACAACATGAAGCCGAGGACCACTACCGTGAGTTCCATCGCATCGGCTGATCGCAGAACGGCCGAAACTGGATGGGAGATCGCGTGTCACTCGCTACGAATCCGTTGGGGCAGCTCGCGTTGGACGAGCTACGCACACGAACCAGTATGAAGTGGCGAACGCACCCCGCAGACGTTCTCCCACTATGGGTGGCGGAGATGGACGTCCCTCTCGCGGCGCCGGTGAAAGATGCGGTTCGGTCCGCCCTCGAGCGTGGCGACACCGGCTACGCGACCGGCATCGGATACGCCTCGGCGTTCCAGCAGTTCGCCGCGCATCGCTGGTCCTGGGCGGGACTCGAGCTGGAGCAAACGGCCATCGTCCCGGACGTGATGCTGGGAATCGTAGAGGCGCTGCGTCTCCTGACAGGACCTGGGGACGTCGTCGTCGTGACGCCTCCCGTGTACGCCCCGTTCTACGCGTTCGTGGAGCACGAGCATCGCTTGATCCTCGAAGCTCCCCTGTCGGGTGAGGGCCGGTTGGATCCTTCCGCCTTGGAGGTCGCGTTCGCAGAAGCCGCGCGACGGTGCCCGTCCCCCACTTTCCTGCTGTGCAATCCACATAACCCCACGGGCACCGTCCACTCGCGGGAGGAGCTGGGGATGGTGGCAACACTCGCCCGTCGCCATGGCATCCGTGTGATCTCCGACGAGATACATGCGCCGCTCGCGCTTGGTGGAGTCGACTTCGTTCCGTATCTGTCCGTTCCCGGTTCCGAAAACGGCATGTCGTTGGCCTCCGCCTCCAAAGCTTGGAACCTCGCGTGACTCAAAGCCGCTCTCCTCGTCGCAGGACCCGAGAGCCTCGCCGATCTTGCACGGCTCCCAGAGGAAGTCGGCCACGGCGTGAGCCACCTCGCGGTCATCGGCCATGCTGCAGCATTCCAGGACGGAGGAACGTGGCTGGACAGCCTGCTGTCCGGACTCTCCGAAAATCGACACCTGCTCGAGGAACTCGTTGCACGCCACCTGCCTCAAGCGAGGTTGCGACGACCGGAGGGATCGTATCTCGCGTGGATCGACTGCTCGAAGCTCGGCTTCAAGGAAGAGCCTCTCCTGGGCCAGCGCGCAACCGTTGCTGAGGTCGAGGGCCCGGCGCAGTTCTTCCTCGACCACGCAAGGGTCGCCGTGAGCTCAGGTCACGTCTTCGGCACGGGCGGCCACGGTCACGTCCGGCTGAACTTCGCGACCAATCCCCACATTCTCGAGCTCGCGCTGCGGCGGATGGGCGACGCTGTCTCCGGTGCCGCGTGGCCGACGTTCTGAGGTCGAATGCACGGCTACAGTCCACGTGGTCGATCGGCTCATTTCACCGTTCGTCGACGGTGATGTATCTCCATCCAGCCGCAGTGCCAAAGCTACGTACTCCGATCGCTCCGTGGCTGAAGGTGCAGTCGCTCACAGACAGATTGGTGGTGGGAGCGGATGATCCGGCCGGCCGACCTTGCACGGTGATGTCGCAGCCATCGATCGCAACAGACAGGTGATACCAGGTGTTGGTTGCCAGCCCGCCCGCTAACGGGGTTGAGCCGAGCTGCGTCCAGTTGTAGTTCTGCCTGCCGATCACGAGCGCCGAGCCGTTCACCCCGATGAAATAGCCCCGAGCTGTGTCTGTTCCTTCGGTCGGATCAGTCACTCGTATCAGGAATCCAGCGTTGCCCGAGGCAGTCGCGATCCTGACGTCACCCTGGAGCGTGTAGTCCTTCCAAGCCGTCGAACCGGTTACAGCCTTGTATCCGCCCTTTGACTCGGATAGGACGTTCGATGCCGTTGACCATGTTCCGCCAAAGCGGACCCAACCTGGATCGCCGTTCGCGAAACTCGCTGCGTACGGGAGGACGCTCGTGTTGAAGGAACCGGTGACAGTCGTGCAGCCATGCGCTCCAAAATTCGCCTCGGTCGTATAGCGCACGCTTGCGCCGTTCACGGAGGGGAGGATGAAGGGACTGTAGTTACCGAGACAGGTCTGGGTCCATGATGCCGGTGATGCATAGATCGGCGTAGGTGCCCATCTCCAGGAACCGGCACCATCGTCCGTATTGAGGAACATGACCTGCCCGGTCTCTCCGACCCCGCCCGTCGTGCGAACCTCGCGATACGCCGTCACGATGAATTGCCCGTCCACTCCACCAGCGGGGCTCCAGGCGGCCGTCGGGGTACTGAAGAGGACGCGGCTGTCATCCGTTTGAATGGCGGTCCCGAGATCTGACGCCCCGCTACCCCATGTGAGGCCGTCGCTCGAAGTCTTGAAATAGACCTGGCAGTTCTTGGGTCCGCAGATCTCGTAGGTGCCGATGTAAGTCCCGGTAGCCTCGTTGCGGGCGACCGTCATCATGCCAGGACGATCCTTCTGGCTCGCGCTTGCGACGTCCTGGACGATTCCCGGCGCGTAATTGGTGCTGCCATCAGGATTGGCGCTCCACGAGTCGCCGCCATCGTTGGACACGATGTGACCCAAGTACTGTGACCAGGTTGCGCGCTGCCGCTCGTCGGAGAAGTAGAGCACGAGCTTGCCGCCGATGAGCTCGACCTCGGGTTCCCAGAGTCCTTCACCGTCATCTCCGACGGCGAACTGAACGATCTCCTCTTGCGACCACGTGACGCCATGGTCAGCGCTTCGCCATTGCCGCATGGTCGTCGTTGATCGATCCCCGGGGAGCGTCACGCCCCAGAGCATGAGAGTCCCCGCCGGATACGCCCCGACCGCCTGAGGGAACTCGAAGAGCGCCGGCTGATACGTGTAGGCCTCGCCGGGGACAGTGGAAATGGTGGTCCAGCTCGCGCCGTCATCGGTGCTTCTCTTGATCTCGAAGCCCGACTCGACACCATTGGTGTTAGATCGCTCAGTCGTACTGATCAGCTGACCGTTGTAAGACGCCCCGCTGTTGCTGAGGCGGATCATTCGGTTGTACCCGAGAACCTGAGTGTCGGCCGTGGCCGAGTTGTAGTTATCGCCCCGAACGTTGGCTTGCGCTGAAAGCGCGATCGTGGGTCCGCTCAGCGCCAGAGCGAGAGTGGCGATCGTCGCTGTGAGCAGAACGCGCCGGCGGCCCCCTCGTCGTGCTGCTACTTGCATGCTCTTCTCTCCATTGTCTTCATTGAGAACGGTGCCGCCTCGCTGCGGCGAAATGAACCTGCTGAGTCCGCTCGGACCGGTTTACTCTCGGAGGTCGCGACCAACCACTTGAGACTTTGGCCCTTCACCGGAACGGTGTCAAGAACATATTCTGAACTAGTTCTACCTCTGCCCAGTGGGTCAGATGCTTCGATCAAGCCTCGGCTGAACCTGCAGGTTCGGCGCGCGAAACCCGTATGTTCTATGTTGTTCAGATGATGAACCCCCGCCGCACACGCCGCACACGCCGCACACGCCGAATGGCACCATGGGCGCGTTGAGCCAGCGGCCCGCACGACGCACAACGATGCGTGACATCGCGTCGGCCGCCGGTGTGCCGGTCTCGGCCGTAGCGCTAGCGCTGGCCGACAAGCCCGGGGTGTCTGCGGCGCGGCGAGCGGCCGTGTTCGAAGCAGCCGACGCGCTCGGATACCAGCGCGCGATCCAACCGACGCGGCCGACGTTCGGGCTCGTGATGGAAGAACCCTCCCCGGCAGCACGTTCAGAAGGCTTCATCGACACGCTCCTGCAGGGGGTGTATACAGCTGCGCGAGACATGGACATCCAGGTCGTTCTGGGGATGCATCAATCCCAATCCGACCCCATCGACGAGCTCGCAACCCTGGCGGGTCGTCAGCTCAGCGGCTTGATTCTCGCGAACGGCGGTGATCTCACGCCGGAAGTCATCGGACAAATCCTTGACAGCGGATTGCCGTCCGTCCTGCTCGAGAACAGACTGGGCAATCTCATCCCCTCTGTCAGCGCGGACAACTTCACAGCCGGGCGAGAATCGACCAAGCATCTCATCGACCTCGGCCACCGGCGCATCGGGCTCATTCAGGGCTCGGAACGATACGCGTCCCTGCACGATCGGTACCGCGGATATGTCGTCGCTCTGCTGGAAGCAGGCCTTGCAGTGGATCCATCATTGATAGCGCCCCAGCCAGCACAACTCGCTCTGAAGGGGTATGACCAGGCGCTGCAGTTGCTCGATCTGCCGGACGCACCCACGGCGATCTATGCTGTCAGCGATCGGAGCGCCGCAGGCGCCGCAGCAGCCATAGCTGAGCGCGGTCTCCGGATCGGGCGCGATGTCTCACTTGTAGGAACTGACAACCTCGACTCAAGCGCCTACAGCATCCCGCCGCTCACGACATTCGACACCTCTTCGAGGAGCCTCGGAACCATCGCACTCCGCAGTCTCCTCGCCCTCGTCGACGGCCAGACGACAGTGACCCACACGGTCGTATCCGGCTCTCTGGTAGTCCGCGGGTCCACAGCTCCACCCTCCGCCTGACGAAGCATTGATGCCCGTGACGATCGCGGGCCCCCGACGTGGCCAGCGCAGGACTCATGCGCCCAGGGCTGTTCTTGTTCTGTACAGGAACAAAACCTTGACGTAGTGCGAACGTAATGGGATGCTGTCCGCGTCGATGGTCCACCTCGCAGGAAACCGAACTTCGCGGGCGGAATCACCGGACAAGGAAGTCCACTGACACAGCCGGACCAGGTCTGAATGAGCGGTCGGCAACATCCAAAGGAGGAAACGTGTCTACAGTCCCGCACCGTCCCAAGAAGATCAGCAATACAGCCCGACCAAATCGCCGTGCGCTCCTCATCGCAGCTGTTGCCGCGAGCGCCGTCCTCGCCCTCACCTCCTGCGGCCCATCTGGAAGTAACGCCGAACATGGGACCATCCGGATCGCCACCCTGGACGGCGAGCCCGGAAACGGTGTGAAGGCGCAACTGAAAGCGCTCGAAGCTGCAACGGGAATCAAGGCAGAGCTGTCGGTGTTCCCCCAGGATCAGTTGCGCCAGAAGGTCTCGGCCGATCTCCTGGGCAGCAAGGAGTTCGACGTCGTAATCGAACCATTCACATGGCTCCACGAGCTCGCCACGAATGAGCAGATTCTTCCCCTCGACGACTACATCGCCGGCGACAACGACATCGATGTTGACGACTTCATCCCGGTGCTGCTCGACTCGTACGGAAACTTCGACGGCAAGCAGTACACCCTCCCGTACAAGCCGGACGCCCAATTGTTCTACTACCGCAAGGACGTATTCGCGGATCCCGCCGTGCAGATGGCATTCCAGGCGAAGACGGGTCGGGCGCTGACCGTCCCGACGACGAACGACGAACTCGTCGAGACCGCGCAGTTCTTCACGCAGTCTCTGAACCCGGACTCCCCCACGAAATACGGCTGGTCGTTCTGGGGCGAACAGGTCGGGTCCTTCTGGACATGGGCCATGCGCCTCGGTGGACTAGGCGGCAACTACGTCGATGATGACGGCCATCCCACGGTCGACACGAAGGAAGGACGCGAGGCGATGGCAATCGCCGAGCAGTTGCGTCAGGCAGCTCCTGAAGAGGTCGGCTCGTTTGAGTGGGAGCGCAGCAACCAAAGCTTCCTGTCGGGCGAGGTCGCAATGATCGAGCAATGGCCAGGCCTAGCCACGCTGGCCGAAGCAACTGACGGAACTTCTCAGGTTGCCGGCAAGGTCGGCTACACCGTGCCGGTCGGTGGATCGAGCATCCTCGGCGGATGGGCGGCGGCCGTCAGCGCCGGCTCGGACAACCCCGATGCAGCATTCAAAGCAGTCGCGTGGATGACCGGTAAGGAAGGCGAGCTGCTCAAGGTCGACGCGGGCAACGCACCGACACGCAACTCCGTCTATGCATCACTACCCGCGGAAGGCAAGACGGCATACTTCCCGGTACTCGCGAAAGCGCTGGCGGTCGCGAAGATCAATGCCGACGTCGACTTCCCGCCGATCGGTGGTCAGCTGCAGACCTCTCTTCAAACGGATATGAACGCCGTGTGGACGAATCAGCTCGACGGGGATGAAGCGCTCACCAAGATCAACGAGGCCTGGACCAAAGCACTGCAGGAGGCCGGGCTCTACAAATGAGGACCCAGTCCCGCTCACGCTTTCCATGGGGATACCTGCTTCCGTCGTTGGGGATCCTCGCCGCCATCTTTCTCATCCCTCTGGTGGTGACGATCTTCCTGAGCTTCTTCAGCTACCGGTGGAACGCTCCCGCTCTCGGGATGCGGTTCACTGGTTGGCAAAACTACGTCTCCCTGGCGCAGGACCAAGAAGTTGTGGAGGCGGCCGTGTGGACGGCCGCCTTCACGGCGGTCACGGTGACCGCCGAACTCGTCATCGGCATGGTCATGGCAGTCTTCATCAACTCCCGACGGTTCACCCGACGACTGCGGGCCTTGCGTGGCATCGTGCTCATGCCGCTGATGCTGTCGGGGGTCATCGCCGGATTCATGTGGCGTTTGCTCTTCGACCCGCAGTTCGGTCCTGTCAACGACATCATCACTCGATTGGGCGGTTCTCCGACAGAGTTCTTTATCGCGGACGGACCGACCCGACTTGTGGTGATGCTGGCTGAAATCTGGCTGACGACACCCTTCGTGATGCTCATCTTGTTGGCCGGGATGCAGTCCATCCCGGTCGAATACGACGAAGCAGCGAGCGTCGATGGCGCCGGATCAGCACGACGGTTCTTCAGCATCACCCTGCCTCTCCTGCGTCCGACCATCCTGGTCGTTCTGGTCATTCGAACCATGGACGCATTACGGGTGTTCGACATCATCTACATCATGACTCGTGGCGGTCCGGGAACGAGTACCGCCACCCTCATGCTGTACGACTACAAATTCGCATTCAATCACTACGACATGGGACGAGCGTCCGCGCTCTCTCTCGTTTTCCTCATCGTCATAGCGTTTGTAACTCTCGGGTTCATTCGGCTGCTACGCCGACAGGAGGCATCATGAGTTCGGTTCCCTCAGAGGCAGAGGCAACGGAAAGTAGGGAGATCGGGCGGGCGGCGGGGCCAGGAGACCAGGCCGTGCGAGGCCGCCGTCACCTGCAGGTAAATCGACGTTTCATGAATTCAGTCGGCGGAGTGCTCGGCACGATCCTGTTGTTGGCATGGACACTCGTTCCGCTGCTGTGGATGCTCAGCTTGGCGTTCAAAACAAAGGGACAGCAACTCGCATCGCCGCCTCAGTACATCCCGAGCCCGGCGACGTGGGAGAACTTCGTCAACGTCTTCGCGGAACGCGGCATCCAGGCCTACATCGTCAACAGCATCATCGTGACGCTCGTGTCGACCCCGCTCTCGGTCGCCATCGCCGCGCTGTCGGCGTTCGCGCTCGCGCGGTTCCGCTTCCGCGGACAGAACGTTCTCCTGTTCTCGATTCTGGCAACGCGGATGTTGCCTCCTTTGATCATCGCGCTTCCAACCTTCGTCATCCTGTCGCGACTTGATGCCACAAACAACCTGCTCGTTCTCGCGTTGGTATACGTCGCATTCAACCTTCCGTTCAACATCTGGTTGTTGTACGGATTCTTCGAGGAAATTCCGAAAGAGATCGAAGAATCGGCTCAGATCGACGGTGCCGGCTCGTGGACATTGTTCTCGCGCATCATGCTTCCCCTCGTAGCTCCCGGTCTCGTCGCAGCGGTCATCTTCTCGTCAATCTTCGCGTGGAATGAGTTCGCATTCGCGCTTCTCCTGACGACCACGCCGGATGCCCAGACACTCCCCATCGCGATCGCCGGGTTAACCTCCGATCGAGGCACAGACTTCGGAGCGATGGGCGCCGTTGGCGTCATCGCCACCCTTCCACTTTTCGCCGTAGCGGTGTATGTGCAAAAGTGGCTTGCGCGCGGGCTCACCGCTGGCGCCGTGAAAGGATGATCCGGCAACGGCGCAAAGCGAGAGTTCAGGTCATGTCAGGAGTGTGAGCGACCTGGGTCACGTTCGCCTGTACTCCAACAGCCGAATACTGCCGACTCGCCACCGCCGATCCGACTTCCGAAGCTCTGCCTTCTCCGACACACGATGCCGGAAGCGGTACGGCGTCGTCGACGGGCGTCGGCACCGTGGCCGCCCAGGCGTTCATCGCGTCGAGGACCGACTGCAGACCGTGGCCGACCCCGGTCAGTTCGTACTCGACGCGAGGCGGGAGCTCGCCGTACGCCGTACGAGTGACGATCCCGTACGTCTCAAAGCGGCGCAGGCGATTCGTCAGGGTATGGGCGCTGATGCCTGGGAGTGCCGCCTTCAGATCACCGAAGCGAAGTGGACCACCGAGCAGTTCACGGACGATGAGCGTCGCCCACGGCCCATCCAGCAGGGTCAGGAACCGCGCGATCCCGCATTCCGGCCAGGCTTCCGCAGAGAATGACATGAGTTTCGATCCATCTCCGTTAGTGAACTTGAGGTAACCAGTGCATCATATGCACTAATGGTCACATGACCTATCTCATCCACGGAGCGACCGGTGCACAGGGTGCCCCCGTCGCCGCCGCACTCAGCCGTTCCGGCCACCACGTCACCGCAGCCGTCCGCAATACCGCCGCCTACACCGCCGGGCCGGCGGTCGCCGTCGACACCGCCGACCTCGACTCCCTTGTGGACGCTTACACCGGCGCGGACGGCGTGTTCGTCCACCTCCCGCTCGGTTCCCCCGCCCAGCAACTCGAGCAGGCGACCACCATAGCCACCGCGGTCGATCGGGCACGCCCCGGTCGGGTCGTCTTCTCCACCAGCGGCTATACTCTCGGCGGTGACAACGACGAGGACGACAGCGCGCACGGTGTGCTCGTGCGTCGTCTAGAGGCAAGCGGCGTTCCGACTGCCGTCATCGCCCCGCGCTTGTATCTCGAGAACTTGCTCCTGCCGCCCGTCATCACCGCTACCCGCGAGGAGGGGATCCTCCCGTACCCGATCCGGGAGGATTTCCTCGTCTCGTGGAGCTCGCACCTCGACATTGCCGAGGTCGCCCTCCGCCTCTTCGAAGACCCCTCCGTGACGGGCGTCGTCACCGTCGGCGCCCTCCCGGGACTCTCCGGACCCGACCTCGCCAAGGCGTTCTCCAACCACTTCGGTCGCGAGGTGCGCTTCCACGCTCAGACACCAGACGAGTTCGGCGAGATGATCATCCCCATCTTCGGCGCAGACGGCATCGCGCCCGTCGTCGACTCCTACCGCTGGCGTGCCACCCTCGACGACGAACTCATCGACGAGACGCGTAGCGCTCAGGCGCTTCTCGGCCTCGCACCACGCTCCGTCGAGCACTGGCTGCGCGACATCGGCGCCTGATCCCAGAGACACTGCGGCGGAGCGGACGACCGTCTCCGCCGCAGCGCTGGAGGTTCGGGGCACGGCTACAGTGAGTGAATGGACCTATGGACGTTGTCCTGCAGTACACGGAAGCACGACAACCGAGACCTCGTGATACGCACGGAATCGGTCCGGTGACATGATGCGCGGAACATACCGGAAAACGGAACATCGTCGACGCGACATCGTTGCGGCGGGGCTGACAGTGTGTCGGGCTGGAGAAGGTTCGACCGGCCTCCTCCGAAAGACGGCCGCCCAGGCAGGTTTGAGCGAGGCCGGAGTGCTCCATCATTTCGCCGGAGTAGGCGATCTGCTGGAAGCCATCCTGGACCGCCATATGGCCGAAATTCTCGAGTGTGCAGCATGCGATCGGGTCTCGGGGAGAGCCAAGCTGCTCTGTCTGTCGGATCTCTTGGACTGCAGCCTGCGAGACCCCCACCTGGCGCATCTCTACCTCACGCGCACCAGCGAACCTGGGTCGTCGGCGAACAACGCTCAGCAGGCGTCGAACGCCTACACCGACGCCCTCCGCGAGTGCTCGCGCCTGGGCTTCAAGCAATGCCACGACGAGGGCCAACTTCGATCAGGGGCCGATATGGACGCAGCGGTCGAGTCGCTGATCTCACTGGTCCACGGGCTCCAGCTCCGGGCGCTGCGAGAACCAGGTCTGAATGTGCGTGCGGTGTTGGAGACGCACATCGGCACCTACCTCCGCGACGGACCTCAGATGGCCTCCGCAGCGGGCTGAGCGATCGTTCGCCCCGAGCCGGGTGCACTGGTGGCCGGGCATGGGTCGATCAGCTGGCATGAGACCGAGAACGACGAACGAGACTTCATATCCACGTAATCAGGAGGCGACTATGTCAAAGACTCGGCCAACGGCGATCTTGGTGCGCGGCGCCCGCGTGCACAATCTGAAGAACGTCGATGTGGACATCCCGTTGAATCAGCTCGTCGCAGTCGCGGGGGTTTCCGGCTCTGGAAAATCCTCCCTGGCGCTCGGCGTGGTCTACGCGGAAGGATCACGCCGATACGTGGAAGCACTCTCCACCTACACCCGCCGACGCATGACGCACGCTGCCCGTGCCACGGTCGACTCGGTCACCTACGTGCCGGCTGCGCTCGCACTGCGTCAACGGCCGGGTGTGCCCAGCGTACGATCGACGTTCGGCACGTCCACAGAGCTGCTGAACGTTTTGAGAGTCGCGTTCTCGCGGCTTGGGTCGCACCTCTGTCCCAATGGACACCGTCTCGCCCCGACGATCGATGTCGCTGCGAACCTGGATCTCCAATGCCCAATCTGTGGAGCGACGTTCTATCCCCCCGGTGCCGAGTCCCTCGCCTTCAATTCAGACGGTGCGTGCTCGGTGTGCACCGGGACGGGATTCGTCCGCGACATCGACGACGCGGCGCTTGTGCCTGATCCGACGAAATCGATCAGCGAAGGCGCCGTCGCACCCTGGGGGATGTTCGGTCTGTCCGTGATGCCGCAGGTCGCTGCTGAACTCGGAGTACGCATCGATGTGCCGTACCACGACCTCACCGACGCGGAACGGAGCATTGTCCTCGATGGGGCCTCGGTCAAGCGCGAGATCCGAGTGCCCTCGAAATCCGGGAAGCTCTTCGACCTGAACTTCACCTACCGCAATGCCCGACTCGCGGTCCGCGAAGCAATGGACAAGGCAACGAGCGAAACGGGGCTGGCACGAGTCAATCGGTTCATCACAGCGCAGGAGTGCTGGTCATGCCACGGGAGCCGACTGTCGAACGACGCTCTCGGTAGCGAGGTCGACGGAATCAACCTGGCCGCCGCGACCAGCAAGGACCTCAGCGCCGTCATGGACTGGATGGCCACGATCCCGAGCCTCGTCTCATCCGAGCTTCGCCCGATGGCGAGGCTGATCGCCGAACAATTCGCCGAGATGGGCACGCGTCTCCTCGAGCTTGGTCTCGGGTATCTCACCCTCGACCGGGCGAGCTCGACCCTTTCCACCGGCGAGCGCCAGCGGGTGCAACTCGCTCGAGCTGTCCGTAACCAGACGACTGGAGTCCTGTATGTCCTGGACGAGCCGTCCATCGGGCTCCACCCGGCGAACATCGACGGTCTGGTCGGGGTGATGCGCGACCTACTGGACGATGGGAACTCGGTCATCCTCGTCGACCATGACGTGCAGGTGCTCCGCGAAGCCGATTGGGTGATCGAGATCGGTCCCGGTTCAGGCGGAAACGGCGGGACGGTGCTCGCTCAGGGAACCGTCGCGCAGATCGGCGCACATCCGAATTCACTGATCGGGGGCTACCTGGTCGGGGATGAGGACGTCATCGGCCGGAAGCGCGCCACAGCCGATGAGATGTTCTCGATGGGCACGATCCAGGTCGCAACGACGCCCGTCCACACGGTCCATGCACTCGAGGTCGCGATCCCGAAGGGGCGACTCATCGCGGTCACCGGCATGTCCGGCTCGGGCAAGACCACGTTGGTGCTCGACAGCCTGGCAGCGGCCATCAATGCAAGCCGGGACGGCACGAAGATACCCGCCCACGTCCAGAGCTTGAGTGCTGCAGGCCTCTCGAGCGCCGAGGTGGTCGACGCGACTCCGATCGGCACCAACGTCCGGTCGACGGTCGCGACCTACAGTGGCATCCTCGACGAGTTACGCAGACTCTTCGCCGCCACCGATGTCGCGCGGGCTCGAGGACTGGGCGCGGGTGACTTCTCGTACAACACCGGGTCCCTCCGGTGTTCCCGATGCGAGGGTACGGGGCAGGTCGTACTCGACGTCCAGTTCCTTCCGGATGTCGAGATCCCCTGTCCGACGTGTGTCGGAACCCGGTACGGGCCGGACGCGGACAGCGTCAGGATCACCACCAGTCGGGGTGACCGAAGTCTGCCGGAGCTTCTCGCCAGCACGGTCGAGGACGCTGGAGACATCTTGGCCGACCGTCCTCGCATCGCTCAGCGGCTCCAGACGCTCAGCTCTCTCGGCCTCGGTTATCTCACGCTGGGCGAGGACACACCGGCACTGTCCGGGGGCGAGGCTCAGCGGCTGAAGCTTGCAACCGAGCTCGGTCGGAAGCATCGAGGCACGCTCTTCATCTTCGACGAACCATCTGTCGGCCTGCATCCTCGCGATATCTCGGTCCTCCTCGGCGTCCTGGATCGATTGCTGGCCACCGGCGCGACGGTGATCGTCATCGAACACGACCTGGACGTGATCTCGAACGCCGACTACGTGATCGACATGGGGCCGGGTGGAGGTGTCGAGGGAGGCAGGGTCGTGGCGACCGGCACTCCTGAGGAGGTCTGCCGCAACCCGGAAAGCGTCACAGGCCGATACCTGGGACCTGCCCTGAAGATCACTGGTGAGCGGACTGTCGGCTGACGGGAAGAACGGATTCGGGCCGGGCAGGTCATGGCGACGCGGTGACGATATGGGGGCGCCCGGTGATGGGGTGGTCGATGATGCGCGAATCGACGTGGAAGACGTCGTTGGTCAGCGACGGGGTCAGCGTCTGAGCCGGCGGACCATCGGCGTGGACACGACCGTCCTTCATGACGATGATGCGGTCGGCGTGGGAGACGGCGTGATCCAGGTCATGCAACACGATGATGCGGGTGAGCTCCACCGCAGCCAGGAGCTCGAGCAGCTCGTGCTGCGCAGTGACATCGAGGTGGTTCGTCGGCTCATCCAGTAGGAGGACAGGCGCGTCCTGTGCAAGGGCACGAGCCAGGAGTACCCGCTGGCGCTCACCGCCCGACAACGTGCTGTAGCGGCGATCCGAGAGGTGAGCGGCTCTGCAGCGCTGCAAAGCAGACTCGATCACATCGCGATCTCGGACCGACTCACCACGAAACCACGGCTGGTGCACATGACGTCCTGTGGCGACGATGTCACTCACGCGGAGACCGTCGTTGTTCGTCTGGTGTTGCGTGACCACGGCCCGCAACTTCGCAGCTTCCCGGGGTGACGCCTCCCACACGTCTGTTGTGCCGATGATGATCTGCCCCGTGTCAGGCTTCAGCGCACGATACAGGGCGCGAAGCAGCGTCGATTTCCCTGAACCATTCGGTCCGACGATCGCGACGAACGCGCCCGGCTCGATATCCAGCGAGAGCTGCTCGATGAACGGCCGTCCTCCCACGCTCACCTGGAGCTCATCGATGGAGAGCTTCATGACCGCCCCTCCGGCGAACGCATCAACCAGAGGAAGAAGGGCCCGCCGACCAAAGCCGTGAAGATCGTGAGTGGATACTCGTTCGGGCTGCCAATGGTCCGCGCGACGAGATCGACGAGGACCAGGAAGACTGCGCCGGACAGCGCGGAGACGGGCAGCAGCCGCCGATGGTCCGCTCCGACCAGCATTCGAACCGCGTGAGGGACGATCAAGCCGACGAACCCGACGCCGCCTGCGACAGCCACCGTGACGGCGGTCAAGAGCGCAGCGACAAGCAGCAGTCCGAGTCGGAATCGACGGAGATCGACTCCCACGGCGACGGCGTCATCGTCTCCGAGAGCAAGCGCATTCAACCCGCGCGCTTGAATGAGCAGCCAAGCACCAGCTCCGAGCAGAGCGACAGTGGGCAAGGCGAGCGTTTCCCAACGAGCCCCTGCTACGCTCCCCATCATCCAGAAGAGGATGCCCCGAACCTGTCCAGGCTCGGCCTGCAACTGCGCAAAGCTGGTTCCGGCCATCGCGACGTATCCCAACGCCACTCCCGACAGCACCAAACGGATGTCCGTGAACGAACCGGACCGCTGAGCGAACGCGAAGACGAGGAGCAGGAGAACCAGCGCACCGATGAAGGCCGCCGCCGGTGTGCTGAGTCCGAACAGCGCGCCGGAGCCGAAGGACATGACCAACACTGCCCCCAACGAGGCCCCGGACGACACACCGACGATAAATGGATCTGCGAGCGGATTTCGGAGCAACCCTTGGAGTGCGGCACCGGCCAGTGCGAGGCTGGCGCCCACGACGGCGGCCATGAGAACCCGGGGGACTCGCAGCTCCCAGACGATCTGCTGGTCGAGCGGATCGAGCCCTGCCGCTCGACGGGTGAGGTTCGCACACAACACGGCGATGACCCGGTCTGCGGAGATGTTGACGCTACCGAAACCGATCGCGAGCAGCGCCACCACAACGGTCACGCAGACCGTCGCCGCCAACCACCATGCGAGTGGCGCATTTCCCCCCGAACGATGCGCGGCACTGGCCGCCGGCACCGTTCTAGAACGCGTCGGGATGTGCGGCACGGGCGATCTTGTCGATGGCTGCGGCGTTCGTAGGGCCGACGTACACCCCGTCGGAGACCTTGACGTAGTTGTTGGTCCGTGAAGCCTCCCACTGGGGGTACGCGGCAAAGATCTTTGCGGCCGCGGCGTCGAGGTCCTCCCCCGGCATGAATCCACCGACGACGAGCAGCTGCACATCGGCTGCCGCCAACTGCTCTTCAGTGATGTTCTCGGTCAGGTCGGTGTCCGCGTTGGCGAAGGTACTCGTGACTCCGGCTCGCTCGAGCACATCGTCGAAAATACCGCCGGCCATGACCGCCGGAAGTCCGTTCGCACTCATCATCGACATCCCTGGGAACACGATGAGCCCGGTCGGTCGGTCCGCTCCGTCCACGGCCAGTGAGACGGCTTCGATCTGTTGACGTTGCTCATCGACGAGTGCCTGTGCCGCGGCCTGCACGTCGAACACGTTGCCGACAAGGTTCAAGAAGTCGAAGGACGACTCGATCGTGGCAGAGGCGAACGTCTCTCGTTCGGCGTCAGTCGCATCATCCTTCCCCATGGCACAGTTGGCAGGATTCACAATGGACTCGATACCGAGACCTGCGAGTTCCTCCCGCGTTGCCTGCCCGGCATCCGCGTCGAAACCTCCAGACCAGGTCGATATCACCAGGTCTGGTTTGAGCGCCAGGAGATGTTCCGACGGGATGTCGAAACTCCCCATGTCGAGATTCGCTGTCGGCAGTGCGTCGATCTGCTCGACGAGTTCGGGACTGTCCGACATGCCGTAGTTCTGCGCATTGGCGAGCACAGCATCGCTCAGCCCCAGCATGACCATCGACTCGACTTCGCTGACCGAAGCGCCGTTGAGGAGCACGACCCGCTCAGGAGCTTTCTCGAACGTCTGCTCGTATCCGCAGTTGTCGATCGTGAAGGGATAGCTGGTCGCTCCCCCGGTCAATTTCGTTCCGTCGGTAAGAGCAGCCTCGGGTGCTGCAGCTTGCGCAGAGCAACCAGCCAGTGCCGCCAGGAGGAATGCCGCTCCGACCGCGAGCGCGGTGCGTCGTTGACGGGGAGAGTTCATGAGCGAGATCGCCTTTCACAGGACACGAGTGCGTGGATGGCCCAACCACTGATCGACGGAAGGACCCAGAGCGTGGAGAACACCCGTATAACGCCAAGGTCGAGCACGAGTGCATGATTCACGACGCTACTCTACATCATGTAGAGCAACGATCCATGGAGCTCGCGGGTTTGTTCTACATGTTGTAGAATCAGCTCGGATGCGATGTCGTCACCTGAGGAGCGTCCCATCCAATCGGAGGCCGGCCCTTCCGCTCGTCACGGAGACACACGGGTCGGCCTCCTCCCTCAAGGTGGTGCGCATCAGGGACGATGACCCCGGCCAGGTTCGAAGACACGTCCACGCCGGCACTCAGATACCGAGGTCCCCGAGCCATTCGTGCACCGCTCGAGGCCGCAGGCCCAACAGGCTCACAGCGGACACTGAACCGTCGGTCGCCCGACTCTGAACCTGAGCACGGTGCAGGCGGTCGACGACAGACTGGCCGGACACCGCGCCCCCGTCGGCGAACGCACTGAGCTCAAGGAACGCGTCCTGCGAGATGGCCTCGTAGGCGATCTCACGTTCGAAGTAGCGACTGAAACCAGCCGCGATGTCGGGACCAGACAGCCCCGGAGAGGCACCGACCAATACGCGCCCGCCGACGTGCTGGTGGAAGAGCTGGGTGACGGTGTCCGCGACATCGAGGTGCGAGCTCCAGCGGAGCCTTACGTCACGGTGCATCGGGAGCCGGAGCACCCCCTCGCGAAGCGCTGCGTCGAAGATCTGCGGCGCCAGCAGGTTCTCAAGCGAGATCTGCGGCTCGACGACGGCGAACGGGACACCGATGGCCTGCAGCTCATGATGCAGGATGGCGATGGCCGAACCGGAGCCGGGGCCAATTGCGTGCCCGCTCGTGGACATGACGACGCGCCTGGGTCGAGCGACGCGAATGGCTCGGCTGACCGCCATCATCTGCGCGCGATGGTCCTCCGGTCGTCCCTCAGGGAGGTGGATGAAGACGCCACCCGAACCGCGATAGGCCCGTATCAGAGCTTCGGTGGACGACAGATCTACGACCATGGCCGGGCCTCCGATGCGAGTGACATCTCGGATAGCCCCGATCGCGTTGAAGCCGGCAGCGGTGAGCGCGGTCACGACGGGTGCTCCTTGCGCCCCTGTTGCACCGTGCACGATGTACCTCGGCGACGGACTACTCATCGGCCTCACCCACTTCCTCTGACACTCGCGCATTGGTCGACAAGCGACGTCGGCAGGTTCACCACACCGGCCAGAAGCCGAGGCACATACCGATCGCCATGAGCGCCATGAGGGAGAGGTTCAGACGAACGACAGAGGGAGCCCGTCGTAGGCGGATGAAACTCGCGAGGTACCAGATCGTCGACACACCGAAGGCGACCATGAACGACACACTGATGACGTTCTCGGCCGTCCACATGAGGCCCTGCGGCGGATCCATGTGCCCCTCGTCGTGGGACATGCCGTTCATCAGGACGCCCATGACGACCATCGCTCCCATCATGAACGCATGGAACCCGACCCTGGCCCAGCCAGCGTGATGATGACTCGAGATGGGCGAATCCGGGTCCGTGTGACGAGCCGGAGCGGGAGTGCCGAAGAGCAGCACCAGATAGAACAGGGTGGCCAACGAGAAGACGATGATCTGGATGACCGGAGGAAAAACGGCCATACCCCAGGACCATGGCATCGCGAGCATGGAGAAGCTCATGACCACGTGGAAGATGTCGCTGAGCCGCCCTACTGGGTCGCGATCTCGCGCGGCACGGATGAGGTAGCCGACGCCGGTGACGAAGAACAGGACGGTCATGATGATCGCCACGGGGGTTGGGTACGGCACGGTGTCCCTTCAGAACGTGGATACGGCGAACGTCGAGCAGATGCTGGGGGAGGTGGCAGCTTGGGGTCGAGGTGTTCCTGAAACCATCACGCTCGCGTCGCACGTCGTTGGAATTCCCCGACCAGCACGTCCGTGACGACGAAGGCGGCGAGACTCAGACCGAGCAGCGGAAGGAACAGCCCGATCACCAGCCCCCCGGCCAGGATCGCCAGCACCCCCCACCAGGGTGCACGTGCAAGCACCTGTGAGGCCGGCGGCTTCCCGACGAGGCGCCCGCCGCCCGTTGGACGGCGCTTCCACCACATCAGGTACCCGAAGATGACCATTGCCATGATCCCGGCCGCGAGCACGAACAACGCCAGTTGATTGGGGAGCCCGAACATCGATCCCATGTGGGTGTCGATGCCCCAGCGCGTGAGCTTCGCCGCCAGTGGGAATTCCGAGAAATCCGTGCGGTCCGTCACTCGCATCGTCGCACCGTCGATGGCGACCGCGTCTACTTCCGTCGGAAAGCTGCGTTGAATCTCCTGGACCACCCACGCCGAGCCTGCCTCTGCGGGGGGCCTGATCTCCACCAACCCCGTGTTGACGTTGACGCCTCGGGCGACAGCCAGTGCTCGCTCGAAATCCCCGGGAGAGGGTGCAGGAGCCGGAGTACCGCCGTCGGACGCACCTCCCCCGCCATGCCCAGCGTGTTCTCCGCTTGGGGATGAACCGCCGGAGAGGTCCGTCTGTACTGACGGAGTCGACCAATCGAACGCTTGACGAAGCGTGCTGAAGTTCCCCCCACCCCATTGCGACCACGAGATACCCGTGGCCGAGAGGAACAGAGCGCCGATGAGTAGCCACACTCCGGTGGATGCATGCCAAGAGAAGATGCGGCGATATCCGCGCGCCGAACGATTGGGGCGGAGGAAGTCTCTTTTGGAGCGACTCCTCCGTATACGCGCTATCCACAGCCCGAGGCCTGCCAGGGCGATGATGCCAAGCCAGGATGCGGCGAGCTCGCTGTACAGTCGTCCCGCATCGCCCAGGTGGAGATTGCGATGCAACTGATCGATCCATGTGCGGATCGGGAGAGCGCCACTCGTCCCATAGGCGGTGAGGTCCCCGCGGATCTCCGCGGTCGAAGGATCGACGAAGATCGCTCTCGTCTCACTCTCCCCGAGACGGCCGTCCGCGTACATCACGCGGGTGGTGTCACCCGGGCGAGGTGCCGGCCGCACTGCGACGATGGTCTCTGACCCACCGACAAACGCCTCCGAGGCAGCAATCTGCTCGGCGAGTGGCACGGTGTGACCACGCACCGGCGCATGCAGCTGCTGGGCGTAGACCATCTGCTCCAACTGAGGCGTCAACGCATACAGAGCCCCACTGCCCGCAGCGACGAGGATGAACGGCCCCACGAAGATGGCGGCGTAGAAATGCAGGCGGAGGAGAAAGGACGGAAACCAGCTGCGCCGGCGGGGCAGCCCCGCCGGAGGGCCCGCATCAGCGCCGCGTGCGTCCTGGCGGTCGTGCAACCTGGTCAATACCTTCTCCTTCGGGCGCGTGGAGTCACCGAGTTCCATGAGGATCTGCGGAAACCGAGAGCGTGCTTTCGCATGTGCTCTACAAATAGTAGAGCACATGCGGCGACCCTCCGTGGCAACGGAACATCGGACAGGCGGGATGACATACGCGCGTACTACTGCTTGTAGAGTAGACGAGGGCAGCTGCCCTCCATCGACTGAGAGAGGTACCTCATGTCCGACATCACGACCACCTACTCGGTATCAGGTATGACGTGCGAGCATTGCGTCGCGTCCGTGACCGAAGAGCTCTCCGAGATCTCCACAGTCCACGCGGTGGACGTCCACCTCGAATCCGGATCCGTGCAGGTGTCATCGACCGCGCCGCTCAGCGAAGCCGCCATCCGGAACGCCATCGAAGGCGTCGGCTACACCTTCAACGGCCTCGCCTCAAGCTGAGGCGCCTCTGTGAACGACATCGCAGCGCGGGAGCGACCGAGCCATGTGCAGGCGCTTCGGCGTCCTTTGACCGCTGCGGTGGCACTGTCGGCGCTCATCGTGATCGGGGTGATCCTGGCGGTCGGTGATTCGAGTTACGTCGACCTCAGCAGAGGCGACCCGGGGCCAACCGTGTCTCTTGGGACCGGTGTCCTTCGGCTGATCGCCGAGTGGGCGGGCATCCTCTGCGTGAGTGCGCTCGTGTACGTGGCGTTCCTGCAGGTCCGAAGCGGGCGAGAACGAACCGTTGTCGAGAACATTGCCGAGCTCTCCGTCGTTCGGGTGAGCGCACTCGTCTGGACGCTCGCCGGAGGTGGGCTGGTCGTCTTCGACGCAGCGGATGCGAACGGGGTGACGCTCGAGCGCGTGCTGTCTCCCGGCGGCCTGCCCTACCTCGTGAGCGCGATGGATCTCCCGAAAGCCTGGATCCTCGTCACCGTCGCGGCTTTCATCATCTTCTGCGGCGCGTGGTGGACGCGATCCTGGACGACCACACTCGTCTTAGCGGCCGTGGCGGTCCTCGCCTTGATCAGTCCAGTCCTGGTTCATCAGGTCCTGGTCGGGCCCGGCCATGACTTCGGCAGTGATCTCGCAACCTTCGGCGTGCCGGCAGCCGGGATCGTGATCGGTGTGCCGATCGTACTCATCCTCGTCACGGCGAGAGGCTTCGGGCTCCCGCCACGGACGCTGCGGCGCGCCCGAGTCCTACTCCGAGGCACCTGGGCCGTCGCGTTCGCGGTGGAGATCGGTTTGCTCCTCTTCAAGACCGTGTTGCTGAGATTCGCCCTCACACCGACAGCAGGACTGATCGCCGTCCGGCTCCTCGTCCTCCTGCTCGTCGCAGCGCTCGCGTCAGCACTCATTGCTCGGCTTCTGGATGCTTCCTCCCCGGATGCGTCGAGGGCGGTCGCCCTCAGGCACCTCTGGCCGCTTGCCCTGACGGCCGCCGTCTACATCGGCGTCACCGTCGCGATGACGAGAATCCCCCCGCCCCAGTACTTCATGCCCGTCAGCGCCATGGAAGTGCTGTTCGGCTTCGAGATGCTGAAGACCCCGACGCTTGCCATCCTCTTCGGCGAATGGAGAGGCAACATCTTGTTCGCCGTCGTCGGTGCTGTGGCGGTCATCCTGTACCTCGGTGCCGTCATCAGGCTCCGCCGCCGCGGGGACGCATGGCCGGTCGGCCGCACCGTGGCCTGGGTCCTCGGTTGGGCCGTCATCGTTTTCGCGACGTCCTCCGGATTCGGATCCTATTCCGGCCCGTCGTTCAGCATCCACATGATGGTGCACATGGGTCTGAACATGTTCGGCCCAGTCCTCCTCGCGATGGGCGGCGTGGTCACCCTCCTCCTTCGGGCTACGCCGCCCGCCAAACGACGAGACGTGGCTGGACCACATGAATGGTTGATCGACATCATCGGCAGCCCGATCGCCCGATTGGTGTTCAATCCGATACTCGTGTTCCTGGTATTCGTCGGGTCGTACTACGCGTTGTATCTGTCGCCGTTGTTCGAGGAGGCTATGCGCTTCCACTGGTCGCATCAACTCATGAACATCCACTTCCTGGTCTCCGGGTACCTCTTCTACTCGCTGATCATCGGCGTGGATCGCCCCCCGCGGCCGTTGCCGCACCTCGGCAAACTCGGGTTCGTCCTCGCAGCGATGCCGTTCCACGCATTCTTCGGAGTGATCGTGATGACGAGCACCACGCTGATCGCCGGAAACTTCTACGCCTACATGAGGGCTCCGTGGCACGACGACTTGCTCGCCGACCAGCACCTCGGCGGGGGCATCGCCTGGGCTGCGGGAGAAATCCCGTTGCTCATCGTGGTGATCGCACTGTGCCTGCAATGGGCGCGTCAAGATGACCGAGAAGCGAAACGCAAGGATCGACACCTCGATTCCGGGGTGGACGAGGACTTCGACGCGTACAACGACATGCTGAAACACCTCGCCGACCGGGGTCGGCTCCAGCCCCAGCAGCCGACGGCATCCGCTCAACGAAAGGACACTGGATCGTGAACTTCAGCGACGACTACCTCGAACTGAACGTCAGCGGAATGACCTGTGCCGCGTGCGCCGGCCGAGTCGAACGAAGCCTCAACAAGTTGGACGGCGTGACCGCCTCGGTGAATTACGCGACCGAACGAGCCGTGGTCGCCGGACTCACGCCAGCGGAGTCCGAACGTGCACTCGAAGCCATCACCAAGGCCGGCTACGGTGCGGTGGTCCGCACTGAGGGCGATGACGACTGGAACCGCCGTGCCACGGCGGACCGGATCGCCTCCCTGAGACGGCGCCTCACACTCTCCGCGATACTCACCATCCCCCTCTGCGACCTGACCATCATCCTGGCCCTCGTCCCCGATCTGAGATTTCCCCTGTGGGAACTCGTCTGCATCTTGCTGGCCTTGCCCATCGTCTTCTGGTGCGCATTGCCGTTCCACCGTGCCACGATCAGAAATCTGCGCCATGGCACCGTGAGCATGGACACCTTGGTATCGCTCGGCATCGTCGCCTCCTTCGGATGGGCGGTGACGACTCTCCTCATCGGCGGATCGGACGAGCCAGGCTATTGGCTCGGATTCGGGATGACCCCGGCCGGGGCGGACTCGATCTACTTGGACGTTGCGGCAGGCATGACGACCTTCCAACTCGCGGGTCGATACTTCGAGACGCGTTCGCGCCGACGGGCGGGCGACGTCCTCTCAGCACTCGGCAACTTGGCCGCCACGGAGGCGAGAGTGCTGAGATCTGGCGTGGAACACGTCATCCCGACCATCGAGCTCCGCAAGGGCGACACAATCATCGTCCTCGCCGGCGAGACGATCGCCGCGGACGGCACCGTCGTCGCCGGTTCCGGTGTCGTCGATGCCAGCATGATGACTGGCGAGCCGGTTCCGATAGAGGTCGTCCAGGGATCCCCCGTCGTCGGCGGCACGATCAACACCTCTGGCCGACTGACAGTGGAAGCGACCTCCGTGGGAACCAACACGCAGCTGGCACAGATGGCGTCGCTGGCTGAACAGGCCCAGGAACGAAAAGCCCGAGTACAGAAACTCGTCGACCGGATCATCACCGTGTTCGTTCCAGCGGTCATCTCACTGTCACTCGTCGTCGGATTCGCGTGGCTTGCGTTCGGAGCAGCACCTCGAGACGCCTTCGGCACGGCCATTGCGGTCCTCATCATCGCTTGTCCGTGCGCTCTCGGCCTCGCAACCCCCACCGCGCTCATGGTCGGCGTCGGTCGAGGGGCCCAGATCGGAATCCTCATCAAGGGACAGGACGCACTGGAAGCAAGTGGGCGAATCGACACCGTCGTCTTCGACAAGACCGGAACGGTGACGACGGGCCAGATGCGTGTTGCCGGCGCCGTGATCGCAGGCTCTCACATGGAACGCGAGGTTCTCGCCATGGCGCGGTCCGTCGAATCCGCATCGGAGCATGCGATCGCGAAAGCGCTGGTGGAGTACGCCGATGGACTCGGCGCTCATCATCTCGACGTCACCGACTATGAGACGCTCGCAGGGCTGGGTGCCCGCGGGAGCGTCAACGACAAGGAGGTCCTTGTCGGGAGCGAGAAGCTCGTACGCGCACACGGAGCGAGTCTCGATGACCTGCCGATCGGAGACCCGGAACACACAGCCGTGTACGTCGTCATCGACGGCACTACTGCTGCACGATTCGTGCTGACGGATGAGATCAAGCGCTCCGCTCGACCGACAATCGATCGACTCCGGAACCTCGGACTCCGAACCATCCTCCTCAGTGGAGACGCGACGACCGCGACGGAGCGGGTCGGCGCGCTGGTAGGTGTCGACGAGGTGATCGCCGAGGTCCTCCCGACTGAGAAGGCGGCGACCATCAGTCGACTCCAAGAAGAGGGACACGTCGTCGCGATGGTGGGTGATGGAATCAACGACGCAGCGGCGCTCGCCACCGCAGATCTCGGCCTCGCCATGGTTGAAGGCACCGACGTGGCGATGAAGTCGGCGGACATCATCCTCGTGCGCGATGATCTCGGTGTCGTCGTCGATGCGGTCCAGCTGTCCCGGAAGACACTGAGCACCATCAAGGGCAACCTCATCTGGGCGTTCGGCTACAACCTGGCGGCTATCCCCATCGCGGCAGCTGGTCTGCTCAACCCACTGATCGCCGCGGCCGCAATGAGCGTCTCGTCGATCCTGGTCATCTCGAACAGTCTGCGGCTGCGGAATTACCAGCCGACTCCCCCGACCAGGCCGGAGCGGGGGGTCGCACCGTCCGCTCATGGTCAGCAGAACGCTGCCGGAGCTGGTGTGATCTGACGGATGTGGCCCGCCCCATACCGGACGGGCCGCTTTGAGAAATATAGAATGACTTGGCGAACGAGCGACGGAGGACTCATGGCGGGAGAACGTCTACGAGGGCGCGGCGAGCTGGAGAACACGGTGCTCAGGATCCTCTGGGAGAGTGACGAGGCGCTGCGCGTGCGCGAGATCCAGGAACGTTTCCCCGAGAAGCAGCCTGCGATCACCACACTGCTGACCGTGCTCGAACGGCTGCGGTTGAAGGGGAGTGTCCTACGAGAGGCGGACGGGCCGAAAGGGAACCGCTTCGCCGCGAGCACCAGTGAATCCGGGTACGCCGCAGACGCCATGCTGAGTGCCTTGACCGGGGTCGGCGATCGATCCGCTGCGCTGGTGCACTTCGCTGGAGACCTCGATGACGACGACGTGGAGCTCCTCCGGTCAGCGCTCGACGCCAAAGCACGCCGCTCACGCCGTCAGACCTGAGCGATGTTCCTCGTTCTCGCCCTGTTGGGCTATGCCGCTCTCACGATCGTCATGGCTCCGCTCGTCCTCACACGGGGAATGTGGCGACTTCGATTTCCACGGACGGCACTGTTGCTCTGGCATGGCGCATTCCTCAACGGCATAGCGGCAGCTCTCATCAGCATGGTCGTCGCGGTCGTTCTTGCTGTCGGAGTCCACACCGCTGTACCCGACGGTCGGACCAATGTCCTGGAGCCGACGGTCATCGTCCTTGCTGCATGGCTGGCGCTAGGGACTGTCGGCGGATTGATCGCGCTGGTCTTCGCGAGAGCGGAGCCGCTCTTCGAGCTTGATCGTGAGGCCGAGGCATCGTTCTCGGAATTGCTTGGATCAGGCTTCGCGCGCGTGGAACACGTCGGCAACCTCACCGTGAGGTACATCGACTCCTCCCTGCCGGTCGCGTGCACGACACCGGGACGTCGGCCGGAGGTGATCGTCTCGTCGCGCCTGGAGTATGCACTCACCCCTTGGGAGCTGCGGGCCGTCATCGAACACGAGCGCGCTCATGTCAGACATCGGCATGCATTCGCCAAGCGCCTCGCGCTACTGAACTCAGCCTGTCTCCCGACCGTCCGCGGCGCGACACAGTTCAAGCGTTCCACCAACCTGCTGATTGAACTCATCGCAGACGACAGCGCGGCTCGCGTCTGCGGGAGCGATCAGGTAGCCGCTGCTCTCGCATGCGTTGCGGAGCTGAGCGGAAGTGCCGGAACGGCCGTGAGATCCGAGCGGCTCCTCCAGTTGCCGGCGAAGCGACTGAGTGCCGCTGGCCGTCGGCTCATGGTTGCGGGCGGTTGAGCGTCCTGATCGCAGTCTCCGCCATCCTCTACAATATGTAGAAGTTGTTCGGCATCCACCGCGCGTCGGACAGGGAGGGAAGCCGTATCTCCATACTCCTGGTTCTCACTCAGCTCATCGCCCTTTCTGGACTCATCATCCTCATCGGGTTGGGATCGCCTCCGAGGAACGATGACGTGCCGGACCCCACGTTCGTCGAGGAGATCTCGGGATACGCCGAATCACTTCGCCGATGTCTGGCGCGGCTCAGGAGGCGGGACCACTGAGGTGCGGATCCCATCCTCGAGTCGTCTCAGAGGTCACCAGACTCCTCGGCGCGACCCGTCGAGCTCCCGAGCGGGCCGCGCTGAGTGGTCGGAGATTACTCCGACGGGGAAACTGGCGATCAGTAGACGACGTCGAATGTGGCATCCGCTCGATCAAGCACCGTCGAGATCCGCGTGAGCTCCAGTTGACCGTTGATGTGACGGATGTAGCGATCCGGGTAGTTCACCGACCTGAAGGAGTCCCATCCAGCGTCGGCAAGCCCCGGGACTCTCGTGAAGGTTGCGTCTGCGCGGTAGGCGGCTGTCCCGTCGTTCGGCGCCAGCACCAGCTTGAATCCGGAGTGACGGAGGAAATGCCCCGGGTAGTTCACGGACTCCAACGAGACCGCCGAGGGGTCCGACAATCCAGCGACGATGCGCCATTGCGAGTCAGCCTGAGGGTCGAACGGAACCGCATCGATACGGGCTCTCAGACCCGCATGCCTGACGTACGAGCCGGGGTAGTTGAACGACTTCAGTCGCTCGCTCTGCGATCCGCCGAAGCGTCCGAGCAAGCGATCATAGTCGGCACGGGTGATCGGCTTGATGCTGTTGTGCTTCGACCCGAGCGGTGCGGTGAAGTCGGCACTGCTGACGGCGTTCCATGTTCCAGTCGTGATGTCGCCCTGCCAGTTGACGAACGTGCTGTTGGGGCAATAGTTGTCACCCCACAACGTCCAGGAACCAGGGTCGGTCAACGACCGCACCAGTGTCGGAGCCTCAGCACATCCGGGGAGGTTCGGGGCCTCCGAATATTGACGGAAACTGCCCGGCTCGAGCGTCGATGACCTCGCTCCCATGAGGCCTGCGTCGGGATTCGGCCCTCGATAGTAGAGGTAGTTCTGGCCCCCAACACCCGTCACGACGTCGGAGTCGATCACACCGCCCCGTCCACCGTTGTCGAAGAAGCGGACAGCCGGTGACGCCGTCCGGAAATCGGTGGTGTAGGAGACCATGATGACGCCTTCTGGCCCACCTGCCGGCGAGGCGGAGTAGGTGATCCCATATTGCTGACGAACGGGGTCCCAATGGACCGCCGGCGCCCAGGTGTATGACCCGGGGTTTGCCGAGTTCACGCTCAGCAGCCGATCGCCCGACCAGGTGACGAGGTCGGGTGATGTCCAGACATGCAGGTTGGGATTCGCTTGGCCGAAGGGCACACCGACCTCGAGATCTGTCGCGAGGAGCACCCAGGTGCCGTCCTGCAGTCGATGGATGAACGGGTCGCGAATTCCGCCCGTACCGGCCGTCGGGTCGAGGATCGGCCGGTTGTCGTTGAGTGCCTGCCACTGCCTGCCATCGAGACTCACGGCCAGATGGACGTTGTTGGAGTTCCCGGTGCCGTCAAGGCTCTCCCGGAAGTAGGTCATGACGTAGGCCGCATCGGCGTCCGCAGCTGCTGCCGGGGATACCGGGGTTCCGGCTGTCACGAGCCCAGCAAGTATCGCGACGCTGCTGGCGAGCGCGAGGAGGGATCCTCGGCGCAGCCTGGTCGGCAGATGTCCGGTGCGCTGACGCTGTCGCCGAACGTCCGGAGTGTGAAGTGGGAGCATGCTGGTTCCTTCCAAGGAGTTGCGTGATCGAGCGGTGTCGGGTCGAGAGCGCGTCGCGTTCCGACGCTCCTGATCAGTCGATGGCGAACGTCGCATCGGCCGCACCGACCGTGCCGCTCACCCGCTCCACGTACAGGCGATAGTCGCGGTGCCGAAGGTAGGTTCCGGGTGTGGCGATGGACTCGAAGGACGTCTTGGCGGCGTCCGCAAGCCCTGCACGAAGCGTGAACGATGCCGCGGCCGCGAACGTCGGTGTGTTGTTGGATCTGGCCAATGTGATGCCGGACGGTCCTGCGAGCAGGTAGTGGCCGGGGAAATTCGCCGACTCGAGCGAGTTTCCTCCGGCGAGGCCCTCGACGACGCGGAACCAGGAGTCGACACTGGGTTTGGGCGCGGCGTCGAGGCGACCGACGTAGTTGGCGTGACGGACGAAACGGTCAGGGAAGTTGTGAGACCGCAGGCGCGAGGGCAGGATTCCGGCGGCGACGGGGATGCCGAAATCCGGGGTGCCGTCGGCGTTCCAGTACAGGCGCTGCACCCTCGCGTGGCGGTTCGGGTCGAACAGCGGATCTCCCGGGATGTCCCGGTACTCACGCGCGTGGTAGACCAGCACGTCGATCTCCCCACCACGCCCGTCCGGCGCGGTCGTGAAGCAGTTGTGACCGGGTCCGTACTGGCTCGTGGCATCGTTCGACACGAACACCGGTCCTGACGACTTGACCCATGAGTTCGCCGAGAGCAGATCGGCTGAGGCGTTGGCCGTCAGCAACCCGAGGCAGTAGTTCGCGTCGGTTGCGCTCGCAGAGAAGCTGATGAAGACACGGTCGTTGCGGATGATGACCGACGGGCCTTCGTTAACTTTGAACCCGCGGGTCTCCCATGATGCCGTCGGAACCGAGATGCGGGTCTGGGGTCCGGTGAGGGTCGACGGGTCGGACATCTCCGAGATGTAGAGGTTGCTCCCGGCATCGATGCCGGGTTCCCCCTGAGCCCACACGAGGTACTGGCGGCCGTTGTGCGAGAAGGTCGTGGCGTCGAGAGAGAACGTGTCGAACTGGGTGACGATCCGTCCCCGTACCGTCCAGTTGGCGGTCATGGGATCGGGGCCATCTGCCTGGAGCACGTACGGGCGGACGCGGAAGGGTTCGCCGGCATCGCCGGCCGCGAAGTAGATGTACCATCGTCCGCCGACCTGATGGATCTCCGGTGCCCAGATGTACCCACCCATCGTCCCGCTCGGCGGCCGGACCCAGAGCGTGCGCTCAGTCGCGGTGGCGAGCCCGGCCAGGGATGGCGCGGCCCGAAGGACGATCCGGTCGTACTCGGGGACCGATGCGGTGAAGAGGTAGCGACCGTCGGGATGCCGGTTGATGTGCGGATCGGCCCGTTGCCGGATCAGCGGGTTCTGTGCACCGAGCGGGAGAAGCGCGGGCGCCGCCAGGGCGGCGCCGGCAACGCCGAGTGCGGGTAGCGCCAGTCCCGCCGTCAGCCCTGCGGCTCCGATCAGCAAGGTTCGACGCGAGAGTGAGGAGGTCGCTTGGGCGAGAGGGGTGATGTTCACGGGGTGACTCCTTCGTCATCGTGAGGTGGGTTGGTGGGAAACGTCACTTGATGGTGAACCGCTGGCACGCGTTGTCGAGGAGGCTGTACTGCTGCAGCCGCGCGCCGTCGCCGGTTGCGCAGTTGGCGAGGTCGATCGACTTCCCGGTGAGTGCCGACACGAACCGCACGGAGCCGTCCGAGAGTGGCGTGAGGCGCCAGGATGATGCGGTCCCGCAGGCCTCCTGCACGAGGCCGGCGCCGTCAGCAGTGGATCCGCCACTCACGGTGAGGCACAAGGCTGGTGCCGAGGCCGGGTGGATGTGCACCGCGCCACCGACGTCGGAACTGAAGGTGTAGGTCTGGCAGGGCGATCCCAGGTACTGATGCTGTTGGAGGATCGCGCCGATCGCCGTGTCGCAGTTCGGCACGTCGAAGGACTTGCCGGTCGGGACGCTGAGGATCTGGGTCGGTCCGACCGGGCGGATCGACCACTGCTGACAGGCGTTGCCGAGCGCTCTCCACTGCCTCACCTCTCCCCCGGCGGCCGTCGTGCAGTTCGCGACGTCCAGCATCTTGCCGTTGGCGCGGTTCGCGATGGTGAGGTAGCCCTCCGATGCCGGGGCGGGGAGCCACTCCTGGCAGGTGTTCGCCAGCCAGGCCCATTGGCGGGCATCAGTTCCGTCCGCGGTTCCACAGTTCGCGGAATCGAGGACTTTGTTGGTCGAGGCGTTCACGAAACGGTACGCGCCGTCCGCGGTCGAATCCATGACCCAACTGGACGCGGCGGTTGCGCTGTTCGCGCAGGCTCCCTGCACCACGTTGCCGCCGTCGACGGTCGAGCCGCCCGCGACCGTCAGGCAGAGGCCGCTGTTACGATTCACGACTTCGAAGGACGCGCCTTCGACACTGGCGGTGACCGGCCCGCGCTCACCGGAGGGCACCGCAATGGGCGTGCCGGTGGCGATGGGCGTCCCGAAGTCCGGCTCGCCACTCGCATTCCACGTCACCTGTTGTGCCCGCGCCGAACGCTGACGAGCGCATCCACCGTCGGCCCTGGCGTTGCCGTGATAGAGGTTCCACGTCTGGGTGCCGTCGGGTGAGGTGAAGAAGTCGTTGTGCCCGGGGCCGAAGACGCCATTCGCCTTCGAGAAGACGGGACCCGCACTTTTGTTCCAGGATGCTGCGAGCACCGGATCACCGCCGGTGTACCTCAGCGTTCCGAGCTGGTAGTCCTCGGTACCGCAGGAACTGGCCGAGAAGACGATCCACGTCTTTCCGTCCTTCTGCAGTGGCACGGGGCCCTCGTTCACCGGCATACCAATGCGCTCCCAGTCGGCCGTCGGCTGGGACAGGATGTTGATCGGGCCGGTGGCCGTCCACGGGTTCGACATCCTCGCGATGTAGTTGCTCTGCAGGCGATTCGGCTCTGGGGAGAACATGGACCAGGTCACGAACAACTCGCCGTTCAGCTCCAGATACGAGCCGTCGATGTTCCAATCGTTCGTCGGTATCGGCTGTCCTTTGTAGGCGTACGGACCGGTCGGGTCGTCGCCGGCGCTCTCGATCACCTGCAGGTGCTGGCGGTCGAACGTTCCGGCTGTGCCCATGGTGTACATCAGGTACCAGCGCGGACCGTTCGGGCCGGTGAGACGCTTGAGTTCGGGCGCCCACATGTTGGCGTTGCGCCCGGCGGTGGTGTCCGAATAGACCGTGACTGGGGCAGCGGTCTTCAGCCCCTCGAGCGTGGGCGCCTTACGCATCACGACCCGGTTGTCCCAGGTGGTGGCGACGAGGTAATAGTTCCCGTCGAAGAACTCGATCGTGGGATCGGCTCCGTCCGGCAGAACGGGGTTCGTGAACGTCGCCTCGCCGATGGCGTCTGCGGGTGACGTCGGCGCAATCAGCGCGCCGGATAGGACGAACAGCAGACATGCCGCTGCGAGGAGGAAACGACGGAAGAGTGACACGGAGAGCTCCTTCGATCTCGAGTCGCGGCCGAGCGCAGCCACAAGGCCGCACTCAGATGCTGCATCTCTTCGCGTGCCGAGCACGCCAGAGCAGCTGACCGTCCGGGTGCGGGGGCACCCTCTTGACGGAAGTCGGACGGCGTCGTCCGTCACCAACGCTCATGAATTGTGAGCGCTATCAACCGGATCACAATGTGCACCATGTGGGGGGTTTAAGTCAACTGATTGCAGCACAGGCGACCTCGGTCAACCGATGAGAGCGTTCACAGCACACTCTTCGTCGTCGACATACCCGCACCTCAGCGACCGCCGGCCGCAAATGCACGGGTGCCGCGGGAACTACGGGCAGGCCCGTCAGCGATACCGACGTCGAGCACGCACCGCCCTGAAACTGAGCGTTGTGTTCTTTTTTGTTCCGAGATATGTTCTCTGCCGTTGCTGCTCAATCGCAGCGGAAAGGACACCCCCGATGACATCCCGTCAGCGCGCGCTCCTCACGACGTCCCAGGCCCATCCCATCGGAGAGGTCGACAGACGTCTCTTCGGATCGTTCATCGAGCACCTCGGTCGCTGCGTTTACGACGGAGTCCTAGAACCCGGACACCCACTCGCCGACGAGAGAGGTTTTCGAAGCGATGTGCTCGACCTGGTCCAGGAACTCGGGGTTACGACCGTCCGTTACCCAGGAGGCAATTTCGTGTCAGGCTTCCGCTGGGAGGATGCGGTCGGCCCGAAAGAGCAACGGCCACGTCGGCTCGACCTCGCCTGGCATTCGACCGAGACGAACCAGTTCGGCCTCGATGAGTTCATCGATTGGGCGGCAGAAGCCGACGTTGAGCCGATGTACGCGGTCAACCTCGGAACGCGCGGCGTGGAAGAGGCGTTGAACGTGCTGGAATACTCGAACCATCGCTCAGGCACCGAACTCGCAGATGCAAGAATCGCCAACGGGCACCGGAAACCGCATGCCATTCGGATGTGGTGCCTCGGAAACGAGATGGACGGCCCCTGGCAGCTCGGCCACCGCAACGCAACGGATTATGGAAAGATCGCGGCCCGAACCGCGCGCGCGATGAGGCAGTTCGACGAGTCGCTCGAGCTCGTCGTGTGCGGCTCGTCCCACGCGCGCATGCCGACGTTCGGCGCCTGGGAACACGCGGTCCTGTCCGAGACGTTCGATGACGTCGACTTCATCTCCGCCCATGCCTACTTCGAGGAGACGGACGGCGACGCGGCGACATTCCTCGCTTCTGCCGTGGAGATGGACCGGTTCATCGAGGCAGTCGTGGCACAAGCGGACGCCGTTGCCGGCGCCCGCAAGAGCACCAAGCAGATCATGATCTCATTCGACGAGTGGAACGTCTGGTATAGCGCCCGATTCAACCAGGAAGAGAAGATCACGGCTCCCGACCAGTGGCCGGAGGCACCCCGCCTCCTGGAGGACCGTTACTCGGTCCTCGATGCGGTGGTCGTCGGTGGCCTACTGATCTCTCTTCTGAATCATGCTGACCGGGTCAAGGCAGCATCGCTCGCACAGTTGGTGAACGTGATCGCTCCCATCATGACCGAGCCCGGAGGGCCAGCCTGGCGCCAAACGATCTTCTACCCGTTCGCGGCGACGTCTGCGCTCGCCACCGGACGCACACTGCGAACCACCTTCGAAACCCCGACCTACGACACCGAGAAGTACGGAACCGTTCGTACGGTGGATGCGGCAGTCACCTTCGACGAGTCCGCAGGCAGCGGGTCGGTGTTTCTGGTCAACCGTTCCCTCACCGATGAGGTCGACGTCGAGCTCACACTGGACGGCTGCGGCTTCAGCCATGTCGAGTCGACTCAGACGGTCTCGGACGAAGATGTCTCGGCGTCCAACACACTTGAACATCAGGACCGGGTGGTCCCGCACCCGAACGTGACCACCCGGATCGAAGACTCGGTCCTCCGCGTCACGCTCCCCCCCGTGTCCTGGACTGCCATCAAGTTGGTGTGAGGCGAGGCCCGGTACCGAGCGAACGCAGACGAACGTCGTGCCACTGTTGCGACAGACCGAGTCGGCCTATGCGGCGAAGCGGTTTCTTGTCGACCGTGCTTCCAAGGTCACCATCGCACGCGAACTGGGGATGTCCCGGTTCCGCGTCGCCAGGCTCATCGACGAGGCCTACGAGAACGGGCTCGTCGACGTGAAGATCAGCACGCCGGGCGACGTTGATTGGGAACTCTCCAGTGCGATTCAGGAACAATTCGGCCTGGCCTCGGCCTCGGTCGTGCAAGTGACGGCTCAGGACGCAAAGACGGTCCGGAGCGCCCTCGGGCCAGTGGCTGCGCAAGTTCTGCGGGACGAACTCCGAGACGGCGACCTTCTCGGCGTGTCCGTGGGGAGATCGATGCTCGACGTCGCTCTGTCCGCCCGCGGCCTTCCTCATTGCGATGTGGTCCAGCTCACGGGCATCGCCGCCCCCAATCTTGCGTCGGGTCAAGCGATACCGGACATTATGGCGCGAGCCTCCGGAGGCTCTGCCCATCTGCTGCACTCACCGCTGACCCTCCCGGACCCGACAATCGCGGCCGCGATGCGCAACCGCCCGATCAACCGCCGGAGCCTCGCGAAGTTGGATCATCTCGATATCGCCATCGTCACCATCGGCAGCTGGGATCCTCCCCAATCCCAGCTGTTCGAGACTCTGGCCGATGAGGAGTTGCGCCGACGCATCCTGCAAACCGGAGTGCTTGGGGAGGTGGGCGCGACGCTTTTTCTCGGCGATGGCCGACTCTCGGAGGACCTGGCGCCGGTCGCGATCGCCGTGTCCGTGGCACAGCTCGCTCGCGCGCGCTCGGTCATCGCGGTCGCGGGCGGGCCGGGGAAGGCGCGCGCCATCAGGGCGGCCTTGCTGTCGGACATGGTGTCCTCGCTTGTGACCGACGGCCCGACGGCCCGCGAACTTCTCCGATAGCCGCTCACATGAGCGGTGACAAACCCCGGTTCGGCGAACCGCCCTACCGTGTGGAACGCACACTCGACGAAATGGAAACCACATGACCGACCAGGCAGGTACGAAGGAGCACGAAGTAAGGCGGATGCGCGCAAGCGTGCTGACTGGACCGCGACAGCTGGAGGTGCAAGAAGTCCGTGTCCCAGACGTCGGCTCCCGGGACGTACTCGTGCGAGTGGAAGCAGTCGGAGTTTGCGGATCCGATACTCACTTCTATCGGGCCGGACGGATCGGTGATCTGGTCGTCGAGGGACCGATCATTCTCGGTCACGAGACTGCGGGGGTGATCGTCGACGTCGGTGTTGAGGTTGATCGAGCCAGGATCGGGGAACGGGTGTCTATCGAGCCACAGCGGCCGTGTCGTCGCTGCGATCATTGCCGGAACGGCGATTACAACCAATGCTCGGACATCGAGTTCTATGGTGCCTACCCAATCCACGGCTCGTTCGCCGAGTTCGCCGTCATTCCCGATGATTTCGCATACCGTCTCCCCGACGCCATGACGCTCGAGGAGGGCGCCTTGCTCGAGCCGCTCTCGGTCGCGATCTACGCATGCCGCACTGGACGAATCACGGCCGGCTCGAGGGTACTCATCGCTGGCGCTGGACCGATCGGGCTGCTCATCGCGCAGGTCGCTTTCGCATTCGGAGCAGCCGAGGTGTCGGTGACAGACCCCCGGCGGAGCCGCCGAGATTTCGCGGAGGAGTACGCCGAGGTCCGCGGCATGGTCCCCGCCGCGCTCGAGGGAGTGCCGCCCTTCGCAGATGTCTTCATTGATGCATCCGGAGCTCCATCGGCGATCGTCAGCGGGGTGCTAGCGGTGCACCCTCGCGGAAGGGTGGTCCTCGTTGGGATGGGGATGGACGATGTCACGCTCCCGGTATCGGTGATCCAGCATCGAGAGCTCATGGTGACCGGGACGTTCCGCTATGCACACACCTGGCCGCTCGCTATAGAACTCGCTTCGACCGGGAAGGTGCGACTTGCGCCGCTCGTGACGAGCAGGCATTCGCTCGACGACGTCGAGAGCGCTCTTCTAGCGGCATCGACAGATCCATCCAGCGTCAAGTCGGTCGTCGTCCCCACTGCGATGAAGGAGTGACTCACGGAACGGGCTCGGGCTCGCCATGTTCACTGCTGAGCCCGACCGTCAGAGCTTTCGGGTCGAAGCCCGCACGATCAGGGAGCCGAGGAGCGCGGTGCGGGCAGGGCTGACGACTTCTCCGGCGCTGTCCTCAGAACGCTCGATGAGGAAGCGCATCGTCCGAGCGGCTGCTCGACCGAGGTCGAACGTCGGGATGTGATAAGTCGTGAGTGGGGGCGACATGAGCTGGCTCTGGTGGACATCATCGGTCGCGACGATCGAGATGTCCTCTGGAATGCGCAGTCCTGCTTCGGCGATCGCCTGATACGCACCAAAGGCGCTCTTGTCGCTCACGGCATAGATGGCAGTCGGCGGTTCAGACAACGCCAAGAGCTGCACGGTCTGGCGATAGCCCTTGAGGACGTCACCCGGTTCTTGACGAGGCATGAGCCCAGGGTCGGGAGTCAAGCCGGCATCTGAAAGCGCCGCCTGATATCCGTACATCCGGTCTCGGAGGCTCACATATCGTCTGGATCCGAGGAGCATTCCGATACGGCGATGGCCGAGATCCAGCAGGTGGGACGTGCTCAGGTGACCCGCCGTGAAGTTGTCGGCCGTCACGGCATGCGTGCTGGCGTCGTCCTCGAGGTAGTTCTCCAGAAGTACGACGGGTATCGAACTCCGAACGACGCGCCTGACCACATCGCCGTCGACATCACCTCCGTT
This sequence comes from Plantibacter sp. CFBP 8775, assembly GCF_014839505.1. Taxonomy (NCBI): domain Bacteria; kingdom Bacillati; phylum Actinomycetota; class Actinomycetes; order Micrococcales; family Microbacteriaceae; genus Plantibacter; species Plantibacter sp. CFBP 8775. The sequence goes on from NZ_JACYNV010000002.1 coordinate 769,805, forward strand.
GGCCAGGATGACGCCGTCGAGGCCGCCTCCGGACATCGAAGCGAGGTCGCGGATCGGATCGTCGCCGACGCGACAGAGTTGAAGCAACATCCGCATGCCGTGCTCTCTGAGTCCCTGCTCGACGCCTGAGACGACCTGCGCCATGAAGCCGTCCTTCGCCGCCTCCGGAGAGATAGCTTCCATGACGAGGCCGACCGTGAGCTTCCGCGCCGTCTCACGCGGCCGCTGCACGTGGACGTATCCGATCTCCTCTATGGCTTGCAGGATCGCCGACCGACGTCGATCGGAGACGCCGCCCTTGCCATTGAGGACCAGAGACACCGCTGAAACGCTTGTGCCGGCCCGCGCTGCCACATCACGCATCGTCGCAACGCTCGCGGCGCCAGCAGCTTTGGCTGGATTCAGGTTCGACATGTGGCTCTTCTCGGTCGAAAGGTGTCCCTCATCTAAACATGCCGTCCAAAAAAAACAAACAAGAACAGGACGCTTTGTTGCGGCACGTTCCATCACGCCCATAGAGTGCTGCCATCAGTCCCGTCGATGCGGACGGGCTCACGGAATCAGGAGAACTTCATCGATGACCACTTCAGCGCGAGCCGACATCAGCCTGGCATCAACGCCGACGACGTACTCCCGGGACATCTTCGGGCACTTCATCGAACACTTCCACCGGCAGGTCTACGGAGGGATCTTCGAACCGGGCTCGCAGCTGACCGACGAGCGCGGATTCCGCCTCGATGTCATCGAGGCGATGCGCGAGTTGCGGCCCTCGGTCGTTCGCTGGCCCGGAGGCTGCTTCGTATCCGGATACCACTGGGTCGACGGAGTGGGACCGGACCGCGTGCCCTTCTACGATAAGGCGTGGCGCGTCACCGACCCCAACACCTTCGGAACGAAGGAGTTCATCGCGTGGTGCGAGGCCATCGGTGCTGCACCCTACATCTGCACCAACGCTGGAACCGGCACGGCCGAGCAGATGAGCGACTGGGTCGAATACACGAACCTCCCGGCCGGGTCCGGGAAGTGGTCAGATCTCCGAGCAGCACATGGCGACCAGCGCCCCTTCGATGTGCGCTACTGGAGTATCGGCAACGAAAACTACGGTGACTGGGAGATCGGGGCCAAGGACGCTCACGAGTGGTCGCGGCTGGTTGCGGAGTCAGCAAAGATGATGCGCCACGTGGACGAGGACCTCATTCTCCTCACCGCCGCTCGAGCCGACCTGGACTGGATGCTTCCGCTACTCAACGAAGCGGGTCAGTTCCTCGACACTCTGTCGATCCACGGCTACTGGGACAAGTTGTCCCAGGTCGACGAGCCCTCCGACTACCTGACCTCGATCGCACAGTCTGTCGCTCCGCAGGACGACATTCAGCGCACTCGCGAGATCATCGGGGCCGCCGGCCTCACGGGGAAGATCTCAATCGCGTTCGACGAGTGGAACCTTCGAGGATGGCATCACCCGAACGGCAACTCACCCGAGAAGCTCGCAGCACGAGACCGCAACGACCTGAACTCGACCTACACGGTTGCCGACGCCCTCTTCTCGGCAAGCTTCTTCAACACGTGTCTTCGTAACGCGGACATCGTGTCAATGGCGAACATCGCGCCCAGTGTGAACACTCGAGGTCCCCTGTACGTCCATGCCGATGGCGTCGTGCGCCGCACGACATTCCATGTGATGGCCATGTATGCCACTCTCCTCGGCGATCGCGCTCTGACCAGTAGCGCTCAGTCCCGAGAGCTCCCGGGAACCGACATCCCGGTCTTCGATCACCTTGCAACGATCGACGAAGCGACCGGTCAGCTGTCGATCGTGCTCATCAACCGTGAGCCTGTCGAAGACCTGCAGGTCACCCTTTCGATCGGGGGAGTCCCCGTGGACGGCACCTTCCCATCCACCGTCCTGTCGGGTCCCGACGTCGACGCCTTCAATGATGTCGACCGGCCGGACGCGGTCGTCCCTATCGAGCGCCAGCTTGGCTTCCACCAGGGCGTCGTCACCCTCGAACCCCACTCCGTGACGATCTGCCAGATCGCACTGCCACTCGCCCATGGAGCAGGCGCCGTCGAAACGCCGGCGCCTGGGCTCGCTTGGGAGCTCGACGGTCGACTCTGGCACCGCAACGCAACCGCTTGACCCGTCATTCGAACCACCATCGATCAAAGGAGATTTCATGGACATCATCACTGGCGGCCCGGTTATCAGCCGGGCGACGCTGCTCCGGGGGATGGGCGCCGCGGCGCTCCTCTCCGTCACCGGCGTTTCCTTGGCAGCATGTGCCCCAGGAGCCGGCCCGAGCGGCCCAACCTCGGGCAAGCTGGTCTTCGTCGTCTACGGAGACGCGGAGGCCCAGAAGACGTACAACCGTCTTTTCGCGGCGTTCTCGAAGCAATATCCGGGCATTCAACTTCAAGCGCTGGCGATCGCGGCCGACACGTGGGCGGACTTCCTCAACACCGTCTCGACACGGATTGCCGGCGGGCAGCAGATCGATGTCATCCAGGTCGCAACCGAGGGGCAGCGGCTGTTCGCATCACGAGATGTCCTCGAGCCACTCGACTCGTTCATCCGCAAGGACCAGTCGCTGGTCGACGAGTACTACGCCGACACGCCGCCGCAGCTTCGTGAATGGTTGAACACCTACGGCTCGCCCGACGGTCGCACCTACTACATGCCGACCGGCTACAACACGATGGCGCTGCAGGTGAGTACGAAGGTGCTCGCGCAGGCCGGAATCGAACTTCCGGACGCCGGCTGGACGTGGGACGAGTTCCGCGCCGCCGGGCAGACGCTGAAGAGTAAAAACGGTGCGTTCATCGGCACTGCCGGAAGCGGATACTTCATCGATGTCATGCCCTGGCTCGTCAACAACGGTGCCAGCACCATGGACGCGGACTGGACGAAGCCGACCTTCTACACCCCGCAGGCTGTGGAGGCGCTCGAGTTCGTCCGGTCACTGGTCGTCGACCAACTCGTGCCGAAGCCCGGCGGCACCTTCGACGCCGCATCGCAGATGCAGAAGGGCAAGCTGGCCACGTTTGGTGGCGGACGCTGGCCGACTGCCGCCTTCCAGGACTTGAAGATGTCAGACCAGGTCACCCTGCGTCCCTGGCCTCGGAACCAGGCTGAAGGGACAGTCGTCGGCTGGGAGGGTTGGCCGATCCTGAAGGGGTCGAAGAACAAGGAGGCGGCGTGGACCTTGATCAAGTTCCTCATGTCGAAGGAGTACGGGGAGGCGATCACGACAGGAGGTGCTTCCTTCGTCCCTGCCCGCGTCTCGATCACCACGGGCCCGCTTTTCACGAAGGACGCACCTTCCAACTCCACGCTGCTGTACGAACAGCTGCCCACCGCGGTGCCGCTCCCCGCGCCGGATCGCTCCACCGAGTTTGCTCGCATCGTCGAGGAGGCTTGGTCACAGGGGGTGACCGGCGCGAAGTCGGCTGACACAGCTCTCCGTGACGCTCAGAAGAAGCTGGAGGGGCTGGTGTCGTGAGCGCTTCTCCAGCTGCCGTACGGGTGGGGACTCCCTCATCTCCACCCGTACGGCGTCACCGCCGACGCAACGGCTGGACCGCGGCCGCCTTCATCGGGCCCGCGATGCTGCTGTTCCTGGTGTTCATCCTCGGGCCACTCATCGCGGCGTTCATCCTGAGCTTCTTCCACTACGACCTCCTGACTCCGCCCGAATACGCGGGTCTGGAGAACTTTCAGGCCCTCGCCACAGATCCGCTCCTCCTCCGCGCGTTAGGGAACACCTTCCTCTTCAGCCTCGGTTCGATGGTGACCCACCTCGTCGGCGGCCTGCTCCTCGCACTCGCCGTGAACTCCGGCATCAACAAAGTGCTCGGATACCTTGTGCGCTCTGCAGTCTTCTTCCCGTTCCTCATCTCCTGGGCAGCAGTCGCGCTCATCTGGCAGTTCGTCCTGGACCCGGCCTTCGGACTCCTCAACCACTACCTCGGAACGATCGGGATCTCAGCACCGAACTGGTTCGCGGATCCTGCCTGGGCGTTGCCCGCGATCATCGGAATCGACTTCTGGCATACCATCGGATACACGTTCCTGATCATGCTCGCTGGCCTTCAGACCATCCCTCGTGAGATCAATGAAGCCGCAACCGTCGATGGGGCCTCTGCCGTCCAGCGGTTCTTCCACATCACGCTGCCACTCATGTCACCGACGCTGTTCTTCGCGACCATCGTGACGTTCATCGGCGCTTTCCAAATCTTCGATCCCATTCAGATCATCACCAAGGGCGGCCCGGACGATGCGACATTGTCCGCCGTCATGTATCTCTACCGAACCGGCTTCCAAGCGTTCGAAATTGGCTACGCCTCGTCAGTCGCGTTGGTGATCTTCGTGGTCATCATGCTCGTCACACTGGTGCAGTTCATCGGACTTCGCAGATGGGTTGACCAGACATGACATCCTCCACAGATCAGACCGGTATCCCGCGGGGCGCCGACGCCCGTGCGACCCGCACCTCTCGGACACGTCGGCGAACGCCCGGTCAACGCGCAGTACGGTGGCTACTCAACCTGGGTCTCTGCCTCATCATCGTGCTCATGGCAGCACCTCTCGTCTGGCTTGTGTCGTCGAGCCTGACCGCTCCTGAAGCAGCCTTCCAGCTGCCGCCCAACTGGATTCCGATCCCGTTCACCCTGGACAACTTCGTGGCGGTCTTCACCGTCGTTCCTCTCGGACGCATGGCGCTGAACAGCCTCATCGTCGCGGTCATCAGTGTCGGCGGATCGCTGATCATCGCGTCTCTAGCAGCGTATGCGTTCTCACGCCTGCAATTCCGTGGCAAGGAAGCGGTCTTCGTCGTCCTCCTCTCGGCTCTGATGATCCCCGGCCAGCTCACGCTCATTCCCGTGTTCATCCTGATGCGCAACATCGGCCTCATCGACTCGCTGGCCGCCCTCTGGCTCCCTGCCCTCATCAACGTCTTCGCGATCTTCTTCCTCCGTCAGTACTTCAATTCCATTCCCCGCGACCTGGACGAAGCCGCTCGGATCGATGGTGCCGGACACGTGCGTATCCTGTTCCAGATCATGCTGCCGTTGGCCACGCCGGCGCTCTCTGCGCTCGCCATCCTCGGCTTCGAAGCATCGTGGAACAGCTACTTCGGACCACTGGTCTTCTTGAACACGCCTGAGAACATGACGCTCCCGATCGGCCTGGTGTCCCTCTCCTCGGGGCTGGGCTCGGCACAACCGACGGTCGTCTTCGCCGGAATCACCCTGGTGGTCCTGCCGATGCTCGTGCTCTTCCTTCTGCTGCAACGGACTTTTGTAGAAAGCGTGGCGGCGGTGGGGGTGCGCGGGTGACGTACAACGCCCTCGCTTCGGTGCCCCGCAACCCCCTCACGAGAGCGGCGGCGGCGATCTGGACGGACCTCCCTGTCCAACTGCTCCTCGGCACCGCTGCCGCCGCTGCGTGGTCCCTTGCGCGCTACTCTGTTCTGTTCACCTTCATTGCACTGCTCATCGTGGTTCCCATTCTCGGACTGCAACTCGCCGTATTCACCGCGTCCTACGACGGTCGGGCAGTCCGGCTGTCTGCGACGTTGGCGCTACTCCCCCGCGCAGCCCTGTCTGCCTGGCTGTTGAGCGGTCCGGGAGTCGCTGCGTTCGCGCTCACCGTCGCGGCGTTCCAGATCTTCGCCGTGAGCGGCCAGTCCTGGATGCTCCTGAGCGGGGGTGCCGGCCTCGCCGTCACGGTCGTCCTGACTGCCATCGGTCTCATGGCGGTACCACCGACGTTGGCCGGAAAGCAACCGCGTAGGTCGGCTTGGGCCGATGCATTCATCCAGTTCGTTTCGAGGCCAGCGTCAGGACTTGCTACCGTCTCGGTGTTCGGTCTCGCCGGTTGGGCCAGTTCCGTGTTGGCTTTCCCTCTCCTCATTCTGTTGTCCCTGCCGCTCGTCGCCCTGTGGCACGCCACCACTCGGCCACTCACGAACTGACGTTCAGGAGCGAGAGGAGAAGTGGGATGGTCACACAAGCGAGGACCGTCTGGACACCGGTGATGGACGCCATCAGCCGCGCGTCTCCGCCCATGCGGGACGCGAGTACATAGGCCGACGGTGCCGTAGGGACGGCCGTGATGAGCAGGATGCTCGTCAGGGTCGGTCCGGTGATCCCGAACGTTATGGCGATGGCGACTGCGCCGAGCGGGAGCGCGATGAGCTTCACGATGGCCGTGATACCGATATCGAGGATGTCTCGTCGGGAAAATGACCAGCGAAGCGCCGCACCGGAGATGAGCGTGCCGCAGACGAGGGCCGGAGCTGCGAGAAGCATGATCGTCGAGGAGACCGGGCCAGGCAGTGAAACCCCGGAGAGATTGACGATGAGGCCGAGGGCGACGCCCTGGATGAGTGGGTTCACGAGCATCTCTTTCCACAGTGGCGGTTTGCGGCTGTCTCCTAGGCGGTCACCGAACCTGGACAGCGCACTGACGGAGATCACGTTGACGAGGGGCACGACGACCGCGCTGGCCAGAGCAAAGGTCGCCGTCCCCTCTGCCCCGTGGAGCGACGAGGCGAAGACGAGCCCGATATAGGTATTGATCCGGATCGAGCCTTGCACGAGTGACGTCAGCTGTGGACCGCCCGCGCGCAGCGGCCGCCGGAGAACGACGATCACTCCTGTTGCGACGAGGATGGGCGCAGCGACGCTCACAGCAAGCGGTCCGAGGGGGACCGATCCGAGGTCCGTCGACGCCACAGAGGTGACGAAGAGGGCAGGGGTGAAGACTCGGTAACTCATCCACTCGAGGCCGCGCCAGAAGCTCGGGTCGCTGACGAACCAACGTCGGATGGCCGCCCCACCTCCCAAGAGCAGGAGTATCGGGACGATCGCCGTTGCCACACCAGTCATGAGAACCGACTGTGGTGCAATGGGTCAGTGCAGTTCAACCATGACAATATGACCGGCGCCTTCCTCGCCGCGGACCTCGTGAACTTGGCCCATCGACACTGGTCGCGATCAGCCCTCCTCGACGTGCTCACCACGCACGAGATACGTCGTCGCGAGGTTACCGAATCAGGTTCGACGTCCCTTCGGGACTGGACGGGTCGCCTGCGACGAGTGTTCGACAGCGGCGAGGCCGACGCACGATGCACGGCAATCAATGATGTTCTCGATGCGGCGGTCTCCCGTGTCTACGTCACCACCCACAACGAGTTGCGCCCGCACCTGCACTTCGTCTCGGACGAGCTGGATGTCGTCGCGCGTGTCAGAGCCGTCACCGCCGGCGGCCTCGCCATGTTCCTGGTCGAAGCGGGAGGCGAACGCCTCGGTCGCTGCGGCCGTGACGGCTGCGGTCTGGTTTTTGTGGACACCAGCAGAAACGGCCGGAGAGCCTACTGCTCGGCGCGCTGCGGGAATGCAGTCGCAGTCGCTCGTCATCGTGGCCGGGTCGTGCCGAAGGCTGAGACCGAGTCGGAACGACAAACACGCGCGAATCCGGGTTGGCCCTCGAGTCCGGCGTGAGGGATGGCTGCACGCGACGGTAGGCAATGTGGACGGAGCTCTTGACGTGCGAACCCACACTCGGGCACTCTCCAACTGCGCGTTGTTAACGCTCACATTTTCTCAATGACGAGGAGTGCCCCATATGGCGATACACAGAATCAAGCGCAGGACGAGCCCCGTGGATGGAAGTCATGCGGACAGCGGAGCCGACGTCCGGTCCGATCGAACACGGTCTTCGACGCGTGCGCGGCGTCGCGTCTACAGCATCCTGTGCATGATCGTCGCTCTCGTGGCGTCGCTGGTCGGACCACTCGCCGTCTCGTCCTCTCCGGCCGAGGCCGTCGGAGAGCCGACGTTCAGGAACCCGCTGGTGAGTGGCGCGGATCCCACGATCGAATACGCCGACGGCAACTATTACATGGCCACCACGACCTACGTCAACCGCGTCACCATCCGCAAGGCTCCTACGCTCGCAGCGCTTGCAACGGCCGTGCCTGCGACGGTCTACTCGGACACCGTGCCGGGACGGAACGGGACCATGTGGGCGCCGGAACTCATGCGGCTGCAGGGCCCGAACGGTTGGCGCTGGTACATCATGTACACGATCGGGGCGACGAACACGTTCGCCCAGCAGCACCTCCACGTGTTGGAGAGCGCTGGCGACGACCCGATGGGGCCGTACACCTACCGAGGCCGGCCGGTCCCCACCGACGAGTTCAACATCGACGGTTCGTACCTGGAGCTGGGCGGGCAGCTGTACATGATGTGGTCGGAGGTCAAGCCCGGCTCGCAGAACAACTACATCGCACGCATGTCGAATCCTTGGACCCTGTCGACGGCGCCGGCGATCTTGTCCCAGCCGACCGAGGATTGGGAGCGCGTCGGCTCGCCCGTCAACGAGGGTCCGGTGGCTCTCCAACGGAACGGGCAGACCTACGTGGTCTACTCCGCGAGCTTCTGCGGGACAGAGGACTACAAGTTGGGCATGCTGACCTACGGCGGCGGAGATCCTCTGGTCGCCGCGTCCTGGACCAAGAGTGGACCGGTCTTCTCGAAGGCGAATGGCGTGTTCGGGCCAGGCCACAACGACTTCTTCACCTCTCCCGACGGGACCGAGGTGTGGAACATGTACCACGGGAACGCGGGGCCGAACGACGGCTGCGGCACCGGTCGCACGAGTCGCGCCCAGCCCGTGTCATTCGCCGCCTCCGGCGTACCGGCGTTCGGACAGCCCGTGTCCACAACCACCGATGTGGCCGTCCCGAGCGGTGAGCGCAGTGGCCGCACGCAGGCCGTCAGAGGTGCGTCGATGGAGCTCGTGAATCGCAACAGTGGACTCTGCGCAGTCATCACCGGTGGGAGTCCCGCTGATGGGGCACTCCTCCAACAGGGTCCGTGCACCGGAGAAGCATCCACGCGGTGGACATGGGATTCGACCGGCGACGGCTTCTTCCGACTGGTGAACGCCTCCTCCGGAAAGTCACTCGACTCTGCCAACTGCGGAACCGCCAACGGCACCGCCGCCCGACAGTGGTCATGGCTCGCCAATGCCTGCCAGCAATGGAGCGCCTCGCCCTCCAACGGAGGCTATTCGGTCATCACGAACCGCGCCAACGGTCGCGTCCTCGACGCCGCGAACTGCAGCACGGCGCCCGGATCGGCAGTCCGTCAGTGGGCGGCGCTCGGAAACGCCTGCCAGGACTGGACGCTCCGACCCGTCGGAGACGTCGCGGTGACCTCGACGGCGAGCGGCAAGTCGGTCGATCTCCCGAACTGCTCGACGGCGGTCGGTGCGGTTCTGCAGCAGTTCGACTGGCAGGCGAGCCCGTGTCAGCGCTGGTCGTTCACTGCGGCGCCGGGTGGCGGTGTGCAGATCCACGCCGCTTCAGCGCCCGAGCTCTGCCTCGCAGTCGCAGGAGGAAGCACGTCCGACGGAGCGGATGTCGCCCAAACCACTTGTGGATCGCCGGGGAGCTCCTGGAGGGTGGATCCTGCATCGGATGGCGCGGTTCGCTTCGTCGCGCTCCACAGCGGGAAAGCCCTCGACCTCGGGAACTGCCGGCTGGACAATGGCGCTCGCATCGGCCAGTGGACAGATCTCGGGAATCAGTGCCAGCGATTCCGTCTGGCTAGCTGACCACCGGTGTGCGGACGGCGGGGTCGTCCGATCGCACTCGGACGGCCTCGCCTTGCGCCATTCCCCGCAGGCGGTGACAGACGGCTTGAGCGGCGAGCACACGTCCAGACTCCCTACCGGGAGGATCTCAATGGGCAGCGCGGAACTACCTCAGGTGCATGGCATCGCGTGAAACCATGCGATTGGGTCGATTCCGTGCCGACGGCGGCACAACGCAGCCCTGGGTGCGGTCCGCAAGACCGCACCCAAGGCCGCGTGCAAGGCCCTACTGGACCGTCGGAACGGTGAACTCATTCACCCCGAAGCGCGAAGGATCGTGGGAGGTCGAGAAGACCCCCGCATCTGGCGCGGTCGCCAGCCCAGGCAGCGTGACGGCACCGCCCACAGCCGCGAAGTTGGATCCATCCGTCGAGTAGTAGCCGGTGACCTGGTTTCCCGACCGAGTCAGCTTCAGCCAGATGGGTCGACTGGTCGTCAAAGCGACTTTGGACTCGGAGTCGATGTATCCGTCTCCGTCTGAGTCCCACTCGAGGACGACGCCGTTCGATGGGGTGACCGCCAGGACCGCGTACCCGGGAGAATACCCAGGACTGGAGATCGAATTCTTCACCATGAGGCCCGACTTGGCCCACGCGCTGCTGTCGGCTTGTGAGACTACCTTGGTCGTCACAGACTTCCCGGTCGTCAGCCCGCCAGGAACGTAGACCGCGCCGTAGCCATCGTCGAACTGGGCGCCTCCCTTGAACACATCGTTTCCGTTCGCGCCCAGCAGGAGCTGGGTTCCGTTCTGTGCGGCTTCACCTCCGCCGGTCATGAACGAAGACAATGGAGCGGCAACACCGGTACTGACCTGCAGGTCGCTGATGAAGTTGGTGGAAGCCCGTGTCGCATCGTGGGATGTGCTGAAGATGCCGCCGTCTGCCGCTCCCGCGATACCCGTCAACGTGACCGCGGAACCGATCTGGCGGTACGAGCTCCCGTCGATGGAGTAGAAGGCTGTGACCTGAGTACCTGACCGCACCAGACGGAGCGAGATCGGACGCTGTGTCTCCACAGCAACCTTGGACTCCTTGTCCAGGTAGCCGTCTGCGTTCGAATCCCATTCCAGTACGACACCGTTGGCTGGGGTGACCGCGAGGATCGCGTAACCGGGCGAGGAGCCGGCCTTTGTCATGTCGTTGCGGATCATGAGCCCGGTCTTCGCCCAGGGGTTCGTGTCGTTCTGCGCATCGACCCGAGCCGACAGCGTGGTGCCCGATCGGACGACCCCGTCCTGATAGACAGCGCCGAAGGCATCATCGGTCTGCGCCCCACCGCGCCATACATCAGCACCCGCCGCGGAGATCGAGAACTGATCGCCGCCCTCCTGCGCGAAGTAGGACGACGTCGCCGAGGTGCCAGTCGTTTGGTAGGGGGCGGCTACATGCGACCCTCCGGCACCGCAGGAGGGGTAGCTGGTAGCCGAGTAGTTGGCGTTCGCGGGTGTCCGCAGACCGGGTGCGACGCCCGCTTCGCACATGATGACCCGAGCGGTCGTCGGCCACGGCCCGGAAACAGCCTGGTCGTTGGTCACCGTGTTGTTTGTGGTGGAGTTGAAGAGGCCCCAGACATCACCCCTGTTGTGATAGTTGTTATCGGCGTTGTTGTCTTTCGTTTCGTTCGGTCCTTGATTGCCATTGGTGTTGGCGAAGATCCACTGGCCGGCGTCCTGGATGACGTTGTACCGCGCCGACATGTAGCGCGAGCCCTCGTCGAGATACAGGCCGATTGTTGACTGCAGGTCATAGATGTAGTTGTTGCGGTAGACCGTGCCCGGACTCGCGGAGAGGTTGTAGATCGAGCCCCCGTCGCTGAAGCCCTTCTTGGTCCCGTGCACCAGGTTGTATGCCACGACGTTGTTGGCCAGGGTCGTCTTGGTCGAGTACTGCGGGTTGAACGCGTAGTAGCCGCGGTTGCGGTAGTCCGGCGATCCTCCTGGGTCGTTCACTCCCCAGCCCCAGCCAGTGTCGATCCCGTCGTAGGGCACGTCTGCGACCTCGTTCTGCATGATGCGGGCATTGGTCACGTAGGTGGTGAGTATCCCGGAGTTGTCCTTATAGTCCTGGCCGATCTTCGTGACGGTGTTGTTCTGGATCAGAATGTCGCGAACGATCATCCTCGGATCCGACGGGTGGTGGGCGTCTTCACGAATGCCTCCGACAACGACGCCACTTCCGGCGAGCTGGGTGAAGGTGTTGGCCGACACTGTGATGTTGGAGGTGCCGAGGCCGACGCCGGTCGCGTGGGCGTTGGCGTCCATGCCGATTCCGAGGCCCGTCTGACCAAGAGCCGTGAACGTGTTCTTCACGAACGCGACCTGGCTCGCCGCCGAAACTTGCACTGCTGCGGGCTCCTGGAACCAGGTGTTGCGAGATCGCTCGAAAGCAGCACAACCCCGATTGCAGGCGGTGAACGCATCGGCCGGTCGGTAGTCGTAGGCGCCCTTGGAGAAGGTGCCGTTCTGCTGGTTCGTGTAGCCGTCAGCGCTGGAGGGGCCGAGCCACGATGTTCCCGAGAACTGGATGCCTTGGAAGGTCAGGTTCGACACAGGTGCGTCATAGGTGCCGCCGATGTGCACGAGAGACTGCAGCCGCGGGAGCTCTACGGCGAGTGATCCCGGGTCGACTCCGTCAGCCGGCTTGTAGTAGAGCTTTCCTGCCACAGGGTCGATGTACCACTGGCCTGCGGTCCGCAGAAAGTTGAGTGAGTTGTTCAGTGTGAGGGTCGGTCCGTGGAAACCGTTCTGGAGCGTGTCCCAGCCCCAGGTGTTGTTGTCCCACCCTGGCTGAGCCATAGCCACCGATGTGCCGGAGATCGAGGCGACTCGGCTGTAACGATCGGTCCATGCTCCGGTACCGTTCAGCTCGATGCGATCCTGCTGCGGAAGGGAACTCAGGTAGTTGAGGGCCGCGTTGTTGATCGTGAGTCCCGTGGCCGTGAGGGTGACGTCGGTCTTGCTGATCGGGATCGAGGCACGCGGAGCGCGCACGCCGTCGACGTACAGCTGTCGTGTATCAAGCCCGATCGGTGTATCGGCAACGTAGATGTTGTTCGCACCGTCGAACTTCGTCCAGCCGCTCACAGGCGTCGCGCCGGTGATGATAGGTGTGCTGCTCGTCTGGTTCTGCCAGACCACATGGCGACCCGGTGAACCGCCGTCCGATGCGCCGAAGTTCAGCGGCGCGGAGACACGGTATGTGCCGCCCCCCAACAGCACGGTGACGTCTTCCGAAGATGACGCCAGCGCCGATCTGGCCGCGACCTGGGCGTCCGTGATCGAACACGGTGCAGCGGCAGAACACGCCGTGCCAGTTCCAGTAGGCGACGTATAGATCGTCGTGGATGCAGCGCTGGCCGACGGAGCGGGTCCGGCGACGACGGCAAGCGCGACGAGGACTGTGGCCGATAGCGCGGCTAGAGGTCCCAGCTTCATTGTTGGTCCTTTGTTCGTGCGATCCCCGCGAGGATCTGCCCTCCCATGGCGACAACGCCGTCGCACGGATCGAGCTTCCGACAAAGATTATACATATGATGAAATGCTGTCAACGCGGTCGATGCGCGCTTCGCACGGTCAAACTCATCCGACCTGGCCCGTCGGGATACCGCGCCAGCCCGATAGCAGGAACGGTGAGCACGAGCCAGTCGGTACCTGGGTTTCGAGAGTTGGGCGCCGAACGCCTCAGCTTGCGACAAGGATCGAAGCTGGTCAGCCCCAGCGCCCCCGTCGATTCTGGACCGGACCGCCCATGCCTGTTGAGAAGCTCATACTCACTGCCGAAGAGGCTGCAGCGTCCCTCGGGGTGGGCCGTTCCACGGGCTACGACCTCAAGAGGCTCGCTGCGCCGTCCGCTGACGGCACTGAGACTCTGGGCGGAGCGACATATCGACGAGGACCTGGAAGCCAGAGACGCCTTCGACGAGCGAGGGCTCGAGGAGGCGACTTCGGCGCTCTGACTCGAGGCGGCTTCGTGCCGCCCCAGGGAGTCTCAGCTATTCGCGCCGCGCGTCGCCGAGCTCGGGAGGTTGTCCTTCGGAAGGCTCGCACCCGCTGCCAAGGCCTCGGTCCAGGCTTCCGTGGTCGAGACCGCCGCGAAGTTGGAGTTGAGCAACGCCATGAGCGTGCCGTGCACGGTCCGGGCGTCCGCAGATCCGGCGTCGTTGGTGATGTTGATGGCCCCGGTCGCGTCGGAGAGGACTTCGGCCTCAAGGCCGAGTGTCTCGGACTGGGCCGCCGACGCGAGGATGCAGTTGTTCGTCATGTAGCCGACGAGTGTGACGGTATTCACATCGTGCTCCTGGAGCCAGTCGAGCAGATCCGTTCCCGCGAAGACCGACCCGTACTGCTTGGTGATCGACTTCCATTCGGGCCGCTGCCGGCGCGCGATCTCGGGGTGCACGTCGAACCCGGTGGTGGCGGGGTTGAAGACCGGGGCGCCCTCGCCCGCCGTGTGCTGGACGACCGCGACGGGCACGCCGGCCGCGACGGCAGCGTCGATCGCCGCGGTGATCCGAGGGAGGGACTCGGCGTGAGGCGGGAATTGGATCTCCAGTGGACCGGAGAAGTACTCCTGCTGGACGTCAACGAGGATCAGCGCGCGTCGTGCGGTACTCATGGTTCATTCCTTACGGTCAGATGGCGCCTTTCTGGCGACCTTCCTAGCCTTCGTTGTCGTCGCATGATCAACAAGTGGCCCAGATACGCAATACTGATGAGATCAGGCCAAGATTGGAGCGCTCGTGAACATCGCTGTCTACGCTTTCGACGGCATCACGCTGTTCCACCTCTCGGTGCCGCAGATGGTCTTCGACGAGGTACGACGACTGGGACTCGGAGACTGGCGGCCAGTCCTGTTCGGCGAGTCCCTTGGCCCGATTCGCACGGCAGAGGGCTACACGATCGAGGGGACTCAGGGGCTGGACGCTGTTGACGCCGCCGACATCGTCGTCATTCCGTCCTGGACGGACGACGCCCGACCCGTTCCGCCGAGCGTGCACGACTCCGTCGTCGGCGCACACCGAAGCGGTGCGATGGTCGTGGGTCTCTGCCTCGGAGCCATCGCTGTCTCCGATATGGGCCTCCTCTCCGGTCGCAGCGCTGCTACCCATTGGCACGCCGTGGAGAGCCTCCGAGCCCGCCACCCCGAGATCTCAGTCGATGCCGACAAGCTCTACGTGGATCACGGCGATGTCCTGACCTCGGCCGGAACGGCGTCGGGTATCGATGCCTGTCTCCACATCGTGCGGACCAGACTCGGCGCGGAGGCTGCCAACCGCGTCGCCCGCAGCCTGGTCGTCGCCCCGCACCGCGAAGGTGGGCAGGCCCAGTACATCGAGCGGCCGATCCCGAGTGACACCGGCGAGGACCCCATCGCCCGGGCGTCCGGATGGGCTCTCGACCATCTCGACGAGGATCTGTCTATCGATCGTCTCGCTGCGGCTGCTCGGATGAGTCGTCGATCATTCGTGCGACTCTTTCGGATGGCGACCGGCGCGACGCCCGCCGCCTGGATCCGCGCGCGACGCCTGGACGAGGCCCGCCGGCTCCTCGAGATGACCGATCTCCCCATCGATCGCATCGCCGCGTCCTGCGGATTCACACCGGTCACCTTCCGGCAGAACTTCGCAGCGACCTTCGGCAGCACACCGTCCCGGTACCGTACCCGGTTCGACGCGCGGCAGGCGGCGGCAGGATAGCCGGCCGGACCCGAACGCCGCGCATCCGGTGACCGTTCACCCACCTCCACCCCAAGCCGCCGAAGTGCTCAGCCGGACCGATCCTCATCGCCTACCGATGAGGATCGGCGAGCCCGTCCGGCTGCCGTAGGCCGTCGCTGAACTCGACTCATCTGATGTCGATCTCGTTTCCACTCTTGACGCGCAATCGGCGCAGGCTTAGTCTCATCTCAAGTACAGACCGTGCGCTCGGTCGGTTCACATTTTGTTCGATAGAGTCATCCATCCGCCCCGCGGAGGGAACTTCAATGAGGAGGTTTCATGTCCATGTCCAACCCGGGCGGTCCGCCGCTCACGGCGGTTGATGCCGTCACCCCAGCACACGAGCGCGTTCCACTGATCGCGCCACCGACCGAGAAGGCGGCGCCGCGCGTGATCGCGGCGATGGTCGGAGCACGCCTAGGACTGATGGTCGCGTTGTCGACGCCGCTGACCGCGGGCCTCGTCCTCAAGCTCCAGACCCTGGTCGACCCGGATGCCATCGTCGGCACCCTCGGCCTCGTCACGTCACTCGGGGCGCTGTCCGCCCTCCTGTTCGATCCCATCTTCGGCCGACTGAGCGACCGGACGACCAGCCGGTTCGGTCGACGCCGCCCGTGGATGCTGATCGGCGCGGCGGGTCTCATCGTCGCTCTCGCGATCATCGCGCTCGCGCCGAACGCCGGAGTGGTCGCACTCGGATGGGTGCTCGGCCAGATGCTCGCTAATGCAGCGGTCAGCGCACACACCGCCACACTCGCCGATCAACTCCCTTCTCGCCAGCGCGGCAAGGTCAGCGGCATGATCGGCATCGCGCAGCAGGCGGCAGCGCTCGGCGCCGCCTACGCCGCCCAGTTCCTGGGGACCCAGCTCCTTCTGCTGTTCCTGGTGCCCGGCGTGATCGGCTTCATCCTTGTGGCCGTGTACGCCTTGGTGCTGCCCGATCAGCAGCTGCCGAAGCGGCCGCGCAGCGAGGGCGGGTTCCTCACGGTCCTGAAGACGTTCTGGGTCAACCCGCTCAAACACCCCGACTTCGCTCTCGCGTGGGGCTCGCGGTTCCTGCTCGTCCTCGCGAACTTCATGTTCATCACCTTCCGCCTGCTCTGGATCCAGAACGAATTCGGCCTGACACCCGCCAAGGCTGCCGAGGTGATGGCCACCGGTGTGCTCTGCTACACGATCTCGCTCATCGTGGCCGGCCAGATCGCCGGCTGGTTGTCAGACAAGATCGGCCGTCGCAAGCCGTTCATCGTGGGTTCCGCGCTGATCTTCGCCGTCGGGACGTACATGCTCACCCATGTCGAGAGCAACCAAGGGTTCTTCCTTGCCGAGGTCGTCCTCGGCATCGGTTTCGGCATCTACGTGGCCGTGGATCTGGCTCTCGTGCTCGACGTGCTGCCGAGCGCGAACGACGCCGCGAAAGACCTCGGCGTGTTCAACATCGCGATGGCGGGGCCGCAGGTGCTCGCCCCTGGCGCGTCGGCGATCCTGATCGGTCTTGGCGCCGGGCAGAACTTCGACCTGATGCTCGTCGTCGCCGCCGTCATCGCGATCCTCGGGGCCGTGATGATCCTGCCCGTCAAAACCGTCAAGTAGATCGAAAGAGCTCACAACATGTCACGAACAGCTGAGGACCTCCGCTCGATGGTCTCAACGATGACCCTTGACGAGAAGGTGCGCCTCCTTTCCGGAGACGGGATGTTCATCCTCGCCGCGGACGAGCGCCTCGGCCTCGAAGCGATCGTCCTGTCGGACGGCCCGACGGGTGTTCGTGGCGAGATCGTCGTCGGGGGCAGGCAGGCGTGCCTGCTCCCCAACGCAAGCTCGATCGCGCAGAGCTGGAATCGGGAAATCCTGGAGGAGGTCGGCGGCATCCTCGCCGAGGAAGCACTGCTGCAGCGGATTCACGTCGTCCTCGGCCCGACGATCAACTTGCACCGCTCCCCCCTCGGCGGACGCCTCTTCGAGGCGTTCAGTGAGGACCCGCTCCTGACCGGCCACCTCGCGTCGGCCTACATCCGCGGCCTGCAGCGCCACGGCGTCGGGGCGAGCGTGAAGCACTTCCTCGCCAATGAATCGGAGACGGAACGCACGACCGTCGACTCCGTCATCGACGAGGCAACCCTCCGCGAGGTGTACCTCGCTCCCTTCGAGATCGCCGTTCAGGATGCCCAGCCATGGACACTCATGGCCGCCTACAACCGGGTGAACGGTGTGCCCTCCACGGAGCAGCAGGAGCTGCTGGCCGACATTCTGAAGGACGAGTGGGGCTACGACGGTGTGGTCATGTCCGACTGGTACGCGACCTCGCGGACCGCAGAGAGCGTGACCGCGGGCCTCGACCTCGTGATGCCGGGGCCGAGCACACCCTGGGCGGATTCCCTGGTCACCGAGGTGCGCGCCGGCAACGTTCCCGAATCCGTCGTCGACGACCATGTTGCGCGCATCCTCCGTCTCGGAGACCGGGTGGGCGCGCTCGGCGAGCAGCGCAGCTGGCCCGCGCACCTCCCCTCCCCGGACGCGCCCGAGCGGCGGGAACAGCTCCGCCGGATCGCCGCATCGGGAATGGTGATCCTGAAGAACAACGATCACATCCTCCCTCTGTCCAGTGACGCTGCGGAGACGCTGTTCGTGACTGGCCGTCACGCCCATGACACGGTCGCTCAAGGCGGCGGGTCCGCTCAGGTGCGTCCTCCGCACGTCGTGTCCATTGAGGCCGGGCTCCGAACCATGTTCGGGTCGCAGCGGGTAACGGTCCTCGACGGCGTGGAGACGCGCGCTACGCTCCCTGCCATTGACGGGAGGTTGATCAGCGATCCTGTCACCGGAGCCCAGGGCATGCGGATCCGTGTCTTCGACGATGCCGGGGCCGTGCTCCACGACCGAGTGGTCGATGTCGCAGAGGTCGAGGACAACAAGACCGGGTGGCTCGAGCACGCTGCGGCCATCGAGCTCAGCGCAAGACTGAACGTGCCGTCCGGCGACTACCAGATCGGGGTGCGAGGACCAGGCGTCTGGGAGGTCCACGCGCCAGGCCACCGGGAGGAGTTCGAGATCCCGTTCCACCCGGGCCCGGGAGGCGGCTTCTTCCGACCCCGCAGTCACTCGTCGGCCATCCGGTTGGAGACCGGCTCGATCGTCACCGCCACCGTGCAGCGAGCAGGCATGGCGAGGATCCTCGGGCTCGTCCTGAGCGATGCCGCTCGTCCGGCTGCCCAAGCGATCGCCGCGGCCGCGGCAGGCGCTCAGCGCGCCGATGTGGCGATCGTCGTCGTCGGCCTGACCCCGGACGAAGAGACAGAGGGACAGGACAAGCGCACCTTGGCGCTCCCCGGCCACCAGGATGCGCTGGTGACCGCGGTGGCTGCAGCGGCCCACCGAACGATCGTCGTCGTCAACGCTGCGACTCCGGTGCTCATGCCATGGATCAATGACGTCGACGCCGTCCTCGTCGCCGGACTTCCCGGACAGGAGGCGGGCGACGCTGTCGCGGCCGCGATCTCGGGCCTGGTCCCGCCGGAAGGCCGACTCGTGACGACGTACCCGGCGGCGAACGGCCAGGGTCCTGCCTGGAGCACCACGCCGCAGCACGGCCGTCTCGAATACCGGGAAGGTGCGTTCGTCGGGTACCGCGGGTGGTTGAGGACGGAGGACGAACCGGCTTTCTGGTTCGGAGCCGGCCTGGGATATACCGAATGGGCCTATGGCTCGATCGAGGTGTCGAGCGCCGGCCCGGCCGGAGTCCAGGAGGTGTCGGTCTCTGTCACGAATGTCGGCGAACACGTCGGCCGCGAGACCGTCCAGGTGTATCTCGAACCCGCTTCGGCCGAGCTCCCCACACGTCTGATCGGTTGGTCCTCGGTCGAGCTGGTCCCCGGTGAGAGTGCATCCGTGTCGGTCGAGTGCGACGTGCGCTTCCAGCGCCGGTGGCAACCGTCGCACCAGGCATGGACGCCACTCGTGGACGGCCGGCTCATCGTCGCCCGGGGTCTCGGAGACGTTCGCGCTAGTCTTCCAATCGGACCCGCCGCAGCAGGCGGTTCACTGAACATGTCGAGAACCAGCGTCACAGCAGAGGTGTGAATCCATGTCGTTTCCCGCGAACTACCTGATCGAAGCCCAGACCGACAAGCTCAAGCGCGACGGTGATCTGACCCGGATCACAGCGCTCCAGGCGGCGGCCGCTCAGATCTCGGAAGTCGGATTCCACAAGACGACCATTTCAAACGTCGCGGCACGGGCGGGCATCTCCCAGTCCGGACTGTTGCACCACTTCCCCTCCAAATCGGCACTCCTGGCAGCGGTCCTCGACCAGCGAGAACAGGACGACAGCGACTTCCTCTTCGGCGAGGGTGTCACACCCATGGGCTGGGCAGCGTTCGACTCGCTCGTCGCGCTCACCGCTCGGAACGCCACGCGACCTGAGTGGGTGAGGCTGTTCGTCCTCGTCGCCGCCGAGGGCACAGCGCCGAGCCATCCCGCGCACGATTGGGTGACCAGGCACTATCGCAGCATGCGGTCCTGGCTCACCGACGCCATCCGTGACGGTGTCGCGAACGGCGAGATCAGTGAAGCGGCGCCCATCGACGCCCTCGCTGCGGGAACCATTGCTTTGCTCGACGGCGTGCAACAGCAATGGGTGCTCGACCCGCAGTCGGTGCCACTCGTGCAGACCGTCCGCGTGCACGTCGAGGGGCTCAAACGCCTCTGGACCCCGGGCAGCTAGGACACCGTTCGCCTGCACGGGAGCCGCATGGCTTCAGAACAGACCGAGCGCTCGGCCTGCCTCCAAGACTCGATCCATAACTCAGAGGACCCCGCATGATCTTCGGCTTGATCGCCTTTGGCCTCCTCGTTGGAGGTCTGACCGGGATACTCGGCGCCGGCGGCGGCATCATCGCCGTCCCCGCGCTGGTCTACATCGTCGGGATCCCCCTGGAGACGGCTATCTCGACATCACTCCTGATGGGCGCGGTCGGACCGATCGCCGCCCTGATCCCACGTATCCGGACTGCCGTCGACTGGCGCATGGTCGGCGCCGTGGCCATCGCGGGAATCCCGATGGCGTTCATTGGAACCGCGGTCGGTTCCCTGCTTCCCGAGCAGGTGATCTTGGTGGTGTTCGCGGCGCTCATGTTCGCGTCGGCCGTCCAGATGCTCCGACGCCGACCCACCGAAGCCGTCGACGACTCCCGGCCGCCGCTCTGGATGCTCCGTGGCTTCGCGGTCGGAGTACTAGTCGGATTCCTGACCGGCCTGCTCGGTGTCGGAGGAGGCTTCATCACGGTGCCGGCCCTCGTGCTCGCGCTGCGCCTCCCCATCAAGAAAGCCATCGGAACGTCACTCGCAATCGCCGTCCTGAACTCCGTCGCGGGGATCGTGGCACACGTCGGGATCACCCGCCCGGACTGGGGGGTCGCCCTGGCCTTCGGACTACCCGCGATCGCCGCATCCTTCGTCACGGCGCGATTTGCCCACCGGATCAGTGGTCGAGTACTGCAGATGGGGTTCGCGGTCCTCTTGTTCGTCGTCGCAGGCCTGACGATCCTCCAAGTCCTGACGCGATAGAACCGCATCGGTAGTCGCCCCGGGGCGACCCGTCCGGCCCCGGGGCACCAGGTCAGACGCCGAGCGCGCGGAGCCACGAGTTCGAGCGCCGCGAGCACTCCTGGCACGTAAGAGCACTCCGGACGCGCACGCCCTCCACACCGCTCGGCGGCCGACCTGGATGCCGCAGCCCACCCATGACGCCGCCTCAGGCGCCGACCGGGAGGGCGAAGCGATCGGCGACGAGTTCCACCGTCCTGGTCTGGATTTCACGGGAGTGGCCGCCAGTAACAAGCATGATCTCGTCGGCGGACGTCTGCTCGTGCAGGCGTTCCAGCGCCAGTCCGACCTCGGAACCGGTTCCGTGCAGGGTGTTCGTCATGTACATGTCGAGCACTTGACGCTCATCGAGTGTGGCCGGATACGCTGCGACCTCGTCCGGGGAGAGCAGAGCGTAGGGCTTGCGCTGGAACATCCGCAGCATTGCCATCGCCGTCGAACTCGTCTGTCGACGCGCCTCTTCCGGATCATCGTGAGCCGCAACCGAGACACTGACCATGACGCGTGGTTCGGCTAGCGCCGGAGAGGGCCGGAAGGCGTCACGGTAGATCCGCAGGGCGCTGGTGACATCAGCCCGACCGAACTGCAGGGCGAACGCGTAGGGGCGCCCGAGCCGGGCAGCCAGATGAGCGGAATACGTGGAGGACCCCAAAGTCCAGAGTTCAGGCAGCCCCTCGGTGTGCGGAACCCTGTTCTGTTCAGCCTGCCAAGGCCCTGGCACGGCATGCACAGCCCGGTACGGGTGCCCCTCCGGGAAATCATCCTCGAGGAAGCCGACGAGTTCCCCGATTTGCTCCGGAAAGCGGTCGTCATGATCGTGCCGTCGGCGCAGCGCGGCAGCCGTTGCTTGATCGGTACCGGGAGCGCGCCCCACGCCGAGATCGATACGACCGGGCGCGAGCGCACTCAGCATGCCGAACTGCTCCGCGATCAGGAGAGGCGAGTGATTGGGGAGCATGATTCCACCGGCTCCTAGCCGGATGCGTTGCGTCTCGCCCGTCAGCCGAGCAAGCATCATCTGGGGAGAGGAGGTGGAGGCGCCAGGCATCGCGTGATGCTCCGACATCCAGTAGCGCTGAAAACCGCGTCGATCAGCCAGCTGCGCCAGGGCGATCACCTCACGGTACGCCTCACTGGCCGAGGTACCGATACCGGTCAGCGCGTTGTCCAACACGGACAGGCCGAACGGTGCGGTTCCAGAAGAGCTAGCAGCAGTCATCATTTGATCTCACTTCTCATGGCAAAAAACCGTGAATAACGTGATCATGAGCCTAACATGTTCTCACGGCATCACTTCTTTGCTACCGTGAGAACATGACGAGGATCACCCTTCCGCCTGCCCCGGGCGAATCTGAGCACCTCAGCCTCGTTCTTGCGAACAGCAGGGTGATGCTCCCCGGCGGTCGCCGAGTCGATGGGCTCGAGAGTCCTGATACAGCCACCGCCTGGCTCATCGAACATGGCCTTGTGCCCTCGGACACCACGCTCCTCCCGTACTGCCAGAACCAGCTAGCTGGATTTCGAGAGGCGCTCCGCGACCTGTTCCGAGCACAGGTGGAAGGGCAGGCTCCTCCAGCTGTCGCGCTAGAACACCTGAACTCGGGGTTGATTGCAGCACCGGCGGTCCCGATCCTCAAGTATGCGCCGAACACGGGCTTCTCCCGCGTGGCGGAGCACCCGACGACGTTGCTGGTTGAGCACGCAATCGCCCAGCTCGCGGAGGATGCAGCGGCGATGTTGAGCGACCAGCAAGTGTCGCGGTTGGCGCAATGCGCCGCAGCGCCATGCGACCGGTTCCTCCTCCGCACGCACGCTCGGCGCCATTGGTGCTCGACCCGGTGCGGCGACAGGGTTCGCGCAGCGCGCGCCTACGAGCGTCGGCAGCGCGCAACCGCGCCGGCGTGAACGGATCGACGCCGCGACTGCGAGCGCGCCATGGCTCGAGAGCGTGGACTAGCCGCGTTGACGACGCCCCTCCCAATCGTCGAAGTTTCGAATCCAACCTGCGGTGCGCGCCACGTGTTCGAGCTCGCCTGCTCGGATGACGTCGCGTGGCGCGTCCATGCAGACCACCGCGATGCCACCGAGATGGCAACCGCCTGGTCTGCCGGAAGCCGACAGTCCGCAATGCGCGGTCGACTCCGGCCTTGGATTGTGCCCGGTCAGCAACACCTTGCCGATTCGAGGCCGAGGTTGCTCGAATAGGAGGTCGACGAAACGCCACTCATCATGGCCTGGGTGCAGATGCCATCTCTGCGCGTCATCCGCAGCGACCAGATCGATGCCTCCAATCCCGAGGGCACCCATGGCCGCGTTCGGCACACGAGCTTCAGCAGGGGCTTCAGCGCCCACCTCACCGTCGATAGTGACGGCCTCGCGATCGACTACCCCACCCTCGCCCGCCGCATCTAGTACGGACTGGGGCCGTTCTGCAGAGCTACGGTGAGGGCTGCACAACGATCTCAATGTCAACATCAGCGTCGGTGAGCTCGGCCTCGGAGGTGCCGTCGAGGCCATCCGGGTCGAGTCCGGAGCAACGCGCCTCGATGTTGTAGGTGCCGGGGGGGGACGCTGGGTCCAAGAAATCGACCTGTGCGATCGGTCGTGATGCCGATCTCAGTCGCGGACCATCCCCACTTCGTCGGAATGATCACACAGCCAGACATTCGATGGTCGAACCGACGTACTTCGTCGGGGTAGTGCTGCCGAGCATGCCGAAGTAGCCGTAGGTCGATCCGGCGGTGCAGCTGAGCTTCAGCATCGCTCGGTCTGCGTTCGAATTGCCACTGGTAATCCAGTCGCTGCCGACCCATTTCTTCTGCGCTGAGCATCGGACACCGCCGGACGGGATGCCTTGGTTATACGCGGGATAGACGTCCACGAATGGGGCCCACCAATTCCACTTGTTTTGTACACGCAGTGGGCTGCCATCACCAGGAACCTGGCCCCGACCAGGGCGCCGGTGCACTGGTCCACCGGCAGCCAGATGGTGTTCGTCGGTTCCAGGTAGGCGATCCGGCGTTACTGAGCCGTGGCGACATGGACCTGCACCCGGTCGTCTGCATCGATCGGGGATCGGTTGCCGGCGTCCGGATTGTTCTCGGTCTCGTCTTCGAGGCCCTTCGGCACCGCGAAGTCGTAGTCGACGCCTTCGAATCCCAAGTCAGCGAGATCTCCCGCACCCTCACTGGATGAACTCTCGATGACATCACCGATACCCCTGAGTGTTGCCGGGTCGAATTTGACGACTTCGCCCGTGTCGCTGATAGCGGTGGCCGCGGTGCGCTCGAGATCCTGGGAGGCGGGCACTTCCTCGGCGGATGTCGACGTTGCGGCACTCGTTGCCACCAAGATCACGACAGCCAATGCCGCAAGCGGATATCGAATACGGCCACCTAACTAACGTCGCACCGGCAACGCTTTGCCGCTATCGGGCAGGGGACGGGTTCACCCCCGCCGTGTGGGGGGTATGTGTGCCATTGCCGTCCTTCGAACCGTTGCGCACCCTAGTGTGGAAAAACGGAGGAGCAGTGTGCTGAAGGTCGCGATTATCGATGACGAAGCGCTGTTTCGCGCGGGCTTCGAGCTCATCCTCAATGCCTCGCCGGACATTCAAGTCGTAGCATCCGCCGACGGTATGTCCGCTCTCGCGGAGATCGCTCGCTCCACGCCCGACGTCGTGCTTCTCGACATCAGAATGCCCGGTCGCAGCGGCCTCGATGTCCTCCGCGATCTACAAGACTGGCCGCGTCCTCCCGCGACCGCGGTGCTGACGACCTTTGACACTGACGAGTACGTTGCAACGGCACTGCATCTGGGAGCTGCGGGATTCTTAGTGAAGGATACCGATCCGGAACAGTTACCCGCGCTCATTCGGTCGCTGGCAGCAGGCGGCATCGTCCTCTCGCCTGAAGTCTCCCGATCCCTGTTGGTAGCCACACGGTCCACCACGGAGTGGGATAACCGTGTCGATGCTCTCTCTCCACGAGAACGGGAAGTTCTTGCGCTCCTGCACACGGGCGCCTCCAACGCGGCAATCGGCGAAGCCATGCACCTCAGCAGCGCCACCATCAAGGATCATGTCAGTGGCATCCTCACCAAACTTGGCGTCACGACCAGGCTCCAGGCGGCACTCATCGCCGAGCGCCACTCGCCCCTCTGATGCGACACCCGAAGAAGCTCGCGATCGTCGTCGACCTGGCGCTCCTGACGGCAGCGTTCGTGGAGGGACTGACAACATTCGAGTGGGCATCACCGGTCGAGTCGTGGATCGCGGTCGCTGCAGCAGCCGGACTGCTTGTCAGACGCCGATGGCCTTGGGTTTCATTACTCCTCGCATCGCCCGCTTTTGCGCTCGGTCTGGGAGCCTTTGCCGGCCTCATCGCCTTGTATTCCGTTGCTTGCCGCGAACGACGATCATGGGCGCTGACACTCGCTGGCCTCATCGTCTTCACCGTAACGTCGGCGCCATGGCGAGGACTGCCTCCACCGCAGTACGCCATCATCGTCCTTGCCTATGCGCTCCTCTACGCGGGAGGGCCGATCGCACTCGGTCTCCTCACGCGCACACGAGTTGAACTGACCGCCAGACTCGCCGACCTGAACGCCTCACGCGAGATCGAACAACGGCGGCTGACCACGGAGATCCTTCGCGAAGAACGTGTGCACATTGCGCGCGAGATGCACGACGTCGTCTCCCACCAAGTGAGCCTCATCGCAGTCCAAGCCGGCGCGCTACAAGTCAGCACACCCGACGAAGCCACCCGGCACGCGCTGAAAAACATCAGACTGCTCGCTGTCCGAACCCTCGACGAGCTCCGCGCCATGGTCAGCTTGCTCCGAGCCGAGGACTCCTCACAGCCCGTAACACCCCAACCCACCACCGCGGACCTGTACGATCTCATCGCGAACAGCGGGACGCCAGTAGAGATGGTGATGGACCTGCAAGACGACCTCCCACAACCGATTCAACGAGCCGTCTACCGCACCATCCAGGAAGGTCTCACAAACGTCCGCAAACACGCCCCGGGCGCCATTGCACACATCCGCGCAGACGCCACCAAAAACGTGGTTTCAGTAAGCATTCAAAACCAACTCACGCTTCCCGTTCATACCGATGCAAGCCTTCCTGGAGGGCACGGGCTCATGGGTCTTCAAGAACGAGCTGAGCTTCTGGGAGGCACACTGGCGGTGGTTACGGACACCGAAACGTTCACACTCGCCCTCCGTTTGCCCCGCTGATTCAAGGACGGCGACAGCGGCCACAACTGCCTGATATTGACCTGTTCTCAGTGGCACGCATGGAGCTACTGGCGGTTCTGGGCCCCTGGATCGAAATTTCTACGAGCCCGCTGGCGGCGCATGTACTGCACCAAGAACGTGATTCCGACCATGACCGCCACTGCGACCGCCGCGTACATGATGAGGATGCCGATCGCGACTTCGTTACCAAACATGCTTCGAGGGCACCTTCCGTGATGTGATCGAAACAGTCCACGGGACCGACCGGGCAAGATCCGAGCCGGGCCCGTGCGCTGATGGAATCAGTAGGCAGACACTGACGTTCCTGTGACGCGGATGCCGATTGAGCCATATGCATCGGTCAAGGCCCTCGCGTCGGCACTAGCCGCGGAGACTCCGACCAATGAGGACCCGACCACAACTGCCGCGAATGTGACTGTCGCGACTTTGCCTGCAATGAACTTCTGCACAGAACCCCCGGAGTGGCCCGTCAGTAAGCCATCCGCGCGCATCGTCGCCAGGAGCTCGTTGCCGTCGGTGTCGGCGTCGGCGAGCAGCAGAAGGTCGGCGTCCAACACGGTTCGGGCGGTAACGGCAGCTGCTACCAGCATTGCCCTGAATTCGCGTCTCGCTTCTGTTTCCGGGGCGGTACAGCAGTCGCGGATCGCATTGACACCCGCCAGTTAGGGGGCCAGATGCAACCGACCGGCGGATGCGGGGCTGTCCCATGTGCGCCACTGTGGCCGAGGAGGACGTTGTTCTCTCCGATGGCAGCGCTCGCAAAGATCTGAATATCTTCAGCCAGGTTGTTGAACAACGACGGCATGGGGGCATCCGAGCAACGCGGGCGGCGATCGGAGTACCGCATTGGAACAGAACGAACACGGGGGATCAATTGAAGAAACGCACGGCATACATTTTGTCCACAACGCTACTCATCGCGCTGTCGACTGCAGGGTCAGGAGTCGCGCATGCTGATGAGTCCGCATCGGCGGTACTGGACGCTCTTGCGGACGTCACGAGCTCGACAGAATCGACAGTGCTCGAGTCAACCGATGTTCTCGAGAACGTCGCAGCAGTGGAGACCGTTAACTCAGATCCTCTTGCCATCGACGCGGTGGTGAATGACACCTCCGTACAGATTCCTGCGCGTGCTGATCAAGGTATCTCACTGTCTGTCGAATCGCTCGGGATCGATATCGGGGTGGGTCTGCCATTCGCAGACGTAGCGGCTCCAGCCGTCGCCGAAACCAGCGGTGTCGTCTCCTACGACAACGGCAATGGGTCCTCGACCGTTCCAGTGGTCAAGGAGGACGGCTCGGTCCAGATCACGACGGTCATCGAGAGCGCCAATGCGCCTACCGCGTACTCCTACGCGATCAAACTCCCGGAAGGCGGATATCTGGAGGAGCTCGAAGCAGGGATGGTCATCATCCGAGACGCCGCTGGACAATACCGCGGCGGCATCCTCCCAGCTTGGGCCAAGGACGCGAACGGCCAGGACGTCCCGACGAGCTACAGCATTGACGGGTCGACGCTCACGCAGACCGTCGATCACACGGCCTCGACAGCCTTCCCGGTGGTTGCGGACCCCGCAGTCAGCGGCAAACTGCTAGCGGGCTACTGGAAGAACCGGCCCGGCGGCTACGCCTACAAGAATGGCAGCCAGTGGTCTACGCATCTGTCGCCTCAGGGTGCTGCGGTCTACACTCAGGGCGTCATTGGAATCGAAATCATCAAAAACCAGGGTTGGGCTGAGTGGCGGAGCTTCCCGACCACGCCTGAATCCGCAACTATCGAACAGCAGTACAAGTGCCACGCCCAGTTTGGGTACGCCATTTGGAAGGCTGGCATCTGGTGGGACTTCGAGACCGCGCGCGGCTCAAATCCCAACTGGCTGCCAGGCATTCTCCAGCACCAGTGCAACTGGGCATAGAAGCGTGTGCTGAGCGGGGGTCCCCCCAAGGACCCCCGCTCGATCCGCTCGAAAGGACACAACGTGACGAATAAATTGTCGCTCACAGCAGGGACGGTCCTGCTCGTGCTCGCCATGTGTGGCTGCTCCAACTTGTTCGACAGCCGCCGATCAATGGATATCTCGGAAGTGCTCGGCCCCGATGTGTACCTCGCCGAGTCGAAGCAGGACCTCGCTGACTCAACGAAGCCGGTTTGCGATGGGGTGGATCACTGCGTCCAGGCGGTCGAGTCAAAGCGGGTGCGAATCGTGCGCTTTGACGAGCAGTCGGCAGCGGCCGAGTACGTGAGCGCCAGTGGTGGAGACGCGTATCAGTCGGACTGGTTCGCTATTGTCTTCCTCGCGCCCGAATCCACCTCAAAGACCGAGCGATCCTACGTGACGAGCGCAGTCGACGGCACCTGGTCAGATTCGCCCGACTGAACGTCGCCAGAGCAACTTGGCTGTCCTGCCCTGCACAGAAGGTACTTAGTTCCTCAGAGAGAGTTGAGGCTGTCAGACCACAACGCACCTCGTTACTGGCTCGCCTGCCCAGCGAGCTGAAGCGGTTCGTTGGATCAGCGCGTTCAGTATCGACAGGCATCAGCAGTACGTCGCCTTATCGACCTCCTGCAACGTGGCGTGCCGATCGAACAATCGCTACGGCGTCGCCATCGTGAAAACAGCGGATTACGATGAGCCGGCTGCAGTTGCGCGAGTGCCAGCGCATCGCGTCTTGCGCCGATGATCAAGGCCGATCCAGCGGAGAGCTTGGACGAACACCACCCGACCACCGACCAGAACCTGATGAGATGCCGCCGCGGGAGGGCGCTCATCCTGCCCCCCCCCCGCCCCCCAGACCGCAGGAGATTGCCCGATGCGGCGTCCAGGGCGACAGAATGGATCCATGGAAACGTTCGTGGCTCTATATGGCGCGGCGCTGGCAACGATTCTTGCGATCGCACAAGGGATCAGCTTCCTCCGACGAAGAGCTCGGATCGGCGTCACCACCGGGTTGCGCTACGAGGGTATGGAGGAGAGCGAGCGTGACACATCTCATGGAACACCAGTACTCACGCGCCGCGGTCGCGATGTCGAGTTGCAGGAGGTCCTTGTCCAAATGACCATCAGAAACGAGGGCGGGGTGCCAGTTCAGGTGGTCGCAGTCGTCATCGAGTCTCTCACGCCTTCCGGCGACCTGACCATAAGCCAATTTTCTCCGGAACCGCTCCCCCACGTCCTCGAGCCGGGCACGCGCATCGAGATAATGATGCAAAAAGAACCGCTCGACATGCTCGACAACGTCACGTTCTTCGGAGTCTCGGACGCTCTCGGACGTCGTTATGCATCGAACTCAGACGACGTCCGGGACGTCGTTCTGCAGAGCTGGAACTTGCCCACCAGGGTGGCTAAGTTTGTCCGTCGGGATGACATATCAGCTCCACCGGTACTCGCCTACCAAAGTCGGGAGGAGAGCGCGCTCGTAGAAACTACACGAGTCAGAAAGGGGGTTCGCCCCCTGGTGCACCGCGCGCCCCTGTTGGACGCGCCTCCACCATCAGCCCAGCATTGAGGCGATCACATCGCCGAGGGTCAACCTGCCCGGCCGTCACGTTCATGCCGAAATAGGCAGGAATGCAGGCTGGTCTATGACGGTGCCCGTCACAAGCGCTCGTTTACCTCACCTCGCGAGGCGAGCCACATCGTGTGTTCACGGCTGATCGCTTCCTCAGCGTCTGCCACCGCCTCGGGCCAGTTCTCCTCCGATGTTCGACCCAAGGCACCGACCTGCTCACCAAGCTCAATCGCCGTTAGAGCGTAAGCGGCTCGAAGCGTGGAGTGCTGCTTGAAACTGAGCCAGGCCGCCCCCGCGCCAATCATCGCTGCGAGAACACCCCCAGCATCGATTTCCCAGCCGGCGAATGCAACGCATCCAGCCAGGATAACTGCCACGACCTCAGCGGCGATGAGAAGCGTCCGCCATACTCGGGCGTATTTCTCATTCTCGTCAGCTTTCTTCACGTACCAATCGCGCTGCTTGCCGGTTCGCTCGGCCAAGTAAACTCGTTTTCGATCGACAAATGGGAGAGCGCGTAAAGCAAGCATCTCAGCGGTCGGAGCACTAGCATCTCCGGCAGGAGTTGCAACAGATGCCGAGATCTGCCTAGCGACGTCAGATATGCGGGAGCGAAATAGATCAACCACGTCGTCGTGAGCGAGGTGAATGAAGAATGGGTCAGCGCCAACCGCAAAACGCCAGGACAAGGTCTTGAATGACTCCGCACCGGCGCGCGCCTGATACCAACGCTTCTCCGGGGCACTCTTCGCAAGATACAACTCGGCCATGAGCGCTACAGCGAACGCAAGAAACGCCGCTAGTGCACACCAGTCCATCGAACCAATGATCACGGTGGTCGCTCCAGCTAGCGCAGCCACCACTGCGGAAACTAGTCGTGCACGAACCGCGAACACAGCACTACGCTGCCCCTTAGCCGACGACTTATCGGAAGCAACAAAAAACTTCACAAGAGCATTGTCTGGCAACATATCAGTCATTCCGGATCCTCAGTGCTCTAACCTTGTGTGCGAGAACCGTACCACCACGATCTAGCGCTTTGACACCAGACGTTTTAATACGGGAGGGGCTTCACGGTCGAACGCGCGTCTTTGAGGCAATCGCTGACCCTCGCTTAGCGAACGCCTTCTCGATGTACACTTCCGGCGTTTCGACAAAGTCAGCCCAACGAACCAGGACACAGTAACGGTCATCTTCGGAGTGCGAGCACTTCGAATTTGGAATGTAGTAGTTGTATCCAAACTCCCGGACTACACGGCTGTCGTCAACTCTGACAACGTTGTGCACGCCTCCACATTGCTGACAAGTGTACGTGCCACCATAAATCGAATCATCCATAGAGGGCAAAACAACCCCCAGGATGCCGCTTTTACCGCTAAGCGACGAGGTGGCCAGCGACGCCTGGAGCTCACGCTTGATGAAACGCTGCTCGACTTCCCCCAGGACCTCAGCGCTATGCGTTCCGATCAAAAAAATGGTCACTGTCGAGTCATGTAAATACTGCTCGCGAATAACCCGCATGATGTAGTCATCATCGCTTGAAGCTATTGGCTCGTTGAGCGACTTGTCAACATAATCCAACCCGGGCATCGCTTGAATGGCCTGTTTGAACTCTATATCTTCTGTCTTGAACGAGATGTATACCTTGCGGCCCATAGGTCCCCCTGGTCTTGGTATCTCCCACTGTAGAGACTCTCGACGGGCGGCGTTGACACCCATTGCGGGGTATAGTGCGCTCCTGAGCAGAACCACGACCGCTGAGCTGTTTCGACCGCTTCGGGGTGAATCGTTCCTCGACGCCATGCCTGCCAACACTTCTTTCCGTACGACGGTGTAGCGGCGGGCAAGAGTCACAGCACCAAAACCGTCAGGCCCAGCACCCACGCTAAGCGGGTCCCGTCACGACGTTCTGAAGAATCTGGACGCGACCTCCTCCTCAACGACCAGGTCGCGGACGGAGCCGCACGCCCTCCGCGATCAGCACCCGATGGACCGCACCAAAACTCGAGCCAAGCCGGTCAGCGACAGGCTTGATCGCCAGGCCAGATGTGTAGAGATCAACCGCCTCGGTCCGCTGCTTCGGCGTGAGCGGTTGCCGGCGCATCTGCACCCCCTGCGCGTGAAGCAGACTGAGCATGCTCGGTTTCGAGATGCCATAGTCCAGGCACAGTTGCGGAGTTCCCCGCCCCAGCGCGGTACTTCGACACGATCTCGGAGCCGAGCTCATCGTTGAGCCGTCGACGCACCAGCCAGGACTTCCCGGCTGCCGCCATATCCACTTGTTCCGGTGCTTCGCGGGCCAGATCTGCCAGCTTTTGCAGCTGCTCCAGGGCAGTTGACCCCTGTAGGACTTATTCGAGTACGAGTCACCATGGCCCTGCCTACCCCGACGTCGGACGCTCTCGTTTTGGTGCTGAGGGATGAATGATGGTCGACTGGCTTCTGTGAACGACACCCATCGCGGATCCGGCCGCCCTGTCCTGACGGCTCCTCGATCCCGGGGATGGCGGATGCTCGCCCTCGCGGTCGCGGGGGCGATCGCCTGCGGTGCCGCACCGGCCGCCGGATCGGCACTGGCGGTGGAACCGGCCGAGGCGACGCCTCAGAGTGCGGCGGCGTCCTTGACCTCGCAGGACACGAACGCGTGGCTCGACGGGATGCTGCCCGCCGCCCTCGAACGCGAGGGGATCGCCGGTGCCGTGGTGTCGGTGGTGAGCGGCGGTGAGATCCTGGCTGAGCGCGGCTACGGCGTGTCGAAGGCCGCCACCGGGACGGCCGAGCCCACGACGGTCGACGTCGACCGGACGCTGTTCAGGATCGGCTCCGTGTCGAAGCTGATCACGGCGACCGCGGTCATGCAGCAGGTCGAAGCGGGTGCCGTCGATCTGGACGAACCCGTCCAGTCCTACCTCGACTTCACCCTGCCGGTGACGTTCGACACCCCCGTCACCCTCCGTCACCTCCTGACGCACACCGCCGGCTTCGAGGACCAGCTGGGCGGCCTCATCGCCTCGGCGCCCGCCGTGCCGAAGCCCCTCCGCGACACGGTGTCCATCGATCCACCCGTGCAGCTGTTCGAGCCGGGCACCACGCCGTCCT
Organism: Plantibacter sp. CFBP 8775; assembly: GCF_014839505.1. NCBI lineage: Bacteria > Bacillati > Actinomycetota > Actinomycetes > Micrococcales > Microbacteriaceae > Plantibacter > Plantibacter sp. CFBP 8775. The sequence goes on from NZ_JACYNV010000002.1 coordinate 802,658, forward strand.
ACTCCAACTACTCCAACGGGCTCGCCGCCTACGTGGTCGAACGCGTCACCGGACGACCGTTCGAGGAGTACGCCACCGAGCACATCCTCGAGGCAGCCGACATGGACGGCGCGACGTACGAACAGCCGCTTTCACCCGAACGGCAGCAGGACATGTCGGCCGGGTACCGGTTCGCCGGATCACCGGAGGTGCCCTTCGAAGTGGTTAGTCCGTCGCCGGCGGGTGCCGTCACCGGAACCGCCGGAGACCTGGCGAACTTCATGAACGCACAGCTCGGTCACCCCGCCGCCGACGGGCGCACCCTCCTCGCCCCTGAGACGCTCGACGAGATGCATGCCCCGGCGCTCGGCGAGGAACAGTTGGGGAACCTGGCGAACGGTCCACAGATGACCCTCGGTTTCTTCGAGCGGGACCGCAACGGACACCGCGTCCTCAGCCACGCCGGCGACCTGACCGCCTTCCACGCTCAGCTCGAGATTTACCCCGACGACGACGCCGGGATCTTCATCTCCCTCAACAGCACCGGTGTCAACGGTGACTCGACGACGGCGATCCGCGATGCGATCACGACCGGGTTCGCCGATCGGTACTTCCCCGAGGATCGCCCGACCTCCGGGGCCGTCGAGACGGCGGCGGACCACGGCGCCGCACTGGCCGGTACGTATCAGCTGTCGCGACGTGGCGAGTCGACGTTCGTGCGCCTGTTCTACATCCTCTCGAGCGTGGAGGTCACCGCCGAGCAGGACGGGGTGGTCATGATCTCCGCGATCACCGACAGCGCCGGGACGCCGCTCCGCTTCACCGAGGTCGAGCCGTGGGTCTGGCAGGAGATCGGCGGTCAGCGCCGGGTCGCCGTTGCGACGGACGGGGACGTCGTCACGGCAGTCGGGTTCGATCCGGCGTTCACGATGCAGCCCATGCCGACCGAGCGCGCGCTGGTCCCGACCGTCGCCGCCCTGTCGCTGATCATCCTCGTCCTCGCCCTGATCGCGTGGCCGCTCGGAGCCCTGCGTCGCGCGGGCCGCGATCAGCCCATATCCTCCGATCGACGTGGACGCGTGCTCACCTGGTGGACGCGGGGATCGATCCTCGCTCTGATCGCCGCGGCACCGTTCTGGGCCGTCGTCGCGCAGGCGCTCATCTCTGACGGACCGGCGCCGTCGGCGATCGTCATCCGGATCGCGCAGATCCTGACCGTCTTCGCGGTGCTCGGGTGTGTTCCGAGCGCTTGGCGGGCGATCCGGGCGGCGCGCGGCGTCGGGTCGCTCGAGGACCGTCGTCACCGTCGGACGTCGACGCTGCTCCGCGTGATCGGCGCGACGCTCGTCTCGCTCGCCTTCATTGGCCTCGGCTTCGTCGCGATCGTCGGAGGGCTCCTCCTCCCCGACCTCAGCTACTGACCACGGCACTCACCAACGAGGTTGGCCTGCCACTCGATGATCCTGAACCATCGGACGTCTGGACAACCGCCGCTGGTCACCGCTCCGTCCCAGTGATGTGAGGCTTCGTCGACAGCTGAATGAAACCCGTTGCGCGACGGTTGGGAGCGAGTCACCCGGAACGACCGTGCGCGGGGTCGACTGGAGCCTGCGCTCGCTCGACGGGCCAGGGTCTCTTGAACCTCTACGAAACGGCGCTCGGGACACCGGCCTGATCTCTCGTTCATCCGAATGCGTCAGCCGAGATGGATGGACCCTCGAAGCACTCGGGGTCCATCAGGGTGTCGTGGGTCTCCTGTCCGTCACAGCACTCCCGGCGAACCTGGGGCTGTGCCATGAAGGACCTGGAGATCCCCCGGCATCACCCTCGCTCTCAGATTGTTGGGATCGACTCAGCCATACGATCGTCTAGCTCAGACGATCGTCTAAGCAAGCCGTATGAGATCAGGAGCATCCGCTCCTGGCCATCCGACGATTCATTGCATATCGAACGGAGCCTCATGAGCACCACGCCAATCCACTGGGCCGGCGGCACCCCAACCGAAGCGGTCGAGCTTCTGTCGGGAGCAGGCGGTATCGCGGTCGTCCCAACGAAAGTCGGGTACATCATCATGACGAGCGATCGTCGAGGGCTCGACCGCAAGTTCGACGCCAAGGAGCGCCACCGGAACAAGCCGGGCGTCGTCCTGGTGAGCTCACTCGACATGCTTCGCGAACTCGCCCAGCTCACCCCGGAGATCGACTCCCTCTACGAGCGGTGCTGGAACGAGGACGTGCTGCTCGGCTGCATTCTCCCGTGGAGCGACGCCGGGAAGAAGGCCATTCCGTCCGATGGGTCCCACCAGCTCATGATGGACGCCCGCGGCACGTCCTGCTTCGTCATCAAGTTCGGTGTTCCCGCCGAGAACGTGGCCCGCCAACTCTACGAAGACCACGGCAAGATCGCATTCGCCAGCTCCGCGAACCCGTCTGGCCAAGGGAACCGCGGGCTCGTCGAAGGAATCGGTGATCGCATCACGGAAGCTGCCGACGTGATCATCGAAGCCGACGACTACGTCGCCTCGATCCAACCGGACACGAGCGTGGACACTCGCTATGAGCAAGGCGTCATGGTGTCCATGGTCGACCCGTCGGGCGCCCTTGTACCCGAACAGAACGGCCAGCGATCGATCGCTCCCTGCCCGACGCTCATTCGCAAAGGACTCGCCGTCGACCGCATCATGATGCTTCTGGCCGACAGCTTCACCAGCTGGGACTATCGCCAAGGCGAGTACTACTAGGCCTGGAACAACGCGGGCCCTTCCGCTCCAGACGACTTACCCATGCGCAGCACATCCGACCATCCTGAGGAGTTCCATGCGACGCTGCAGCCTGCGATCACGAACCGCCGGGATCACCCCGTTCCGGTGGATGGCATGACCGAACCTCAGGTGCCCTCGGGGCCGAGGCTGTCTCGGGAGGACGCCTCCAGCCGGATCACGGCCTACGTCTACGGCAACATCGTGATCCTCGCCACGATCGCACCCCTCACGGCGGTGAACGCCGAGAACGGCGGCAGCTTCTGGTACGTGCTCGCTACGGCGTTCACCACCTTCCTGGCGCACACGTTCGCCGAATCGATCGGGCGACGCGCCAGGAGCGACGAGCGGTTGACGCCTGCGATCATCCGCGCTGAGCTGCGCGACTCCCTCCCGGTGCTGACGTCGGCCTTCTTCCCGGCGGCGGTGTTGGGCCTGGCCTGGGTGAGCAACGTCTCCGGCTTCGTGGCGGAGGTCACCGCCCTGGCTTACCTGATCGTGCGGCTTGCGCTGATCGGCCCGGTCGTCGCTCGGATCCGGCAGGAGCGCCCGTCGTTCCGCACCTTCGCTGCCGGGATCCTGCTCGCCATGGTGGGTGCCGCGGTGGCGCTCGTCAAGGTCGTTCTCGGGTCCTGACCATCGGCTCCCCGATCACGAGCAAGGTTGGATGCCTCGGTATCGCATGTGGTCATGGACCGGCATCGCCGAAAGGGGGTCGCTGTGAGCCTCGGTGACCATCTGAGACGAACGCCGCGGCGCCCCCAGGGCATATACTGACCCGTTCGGACTGAGAACGCACCTCGGCGGGTCAGTGTCCTGACTCTGCGGCACTCGCGCTGCAGTCAGCGCTCGGATCGGCGCGGACGGAGGCAGCGGGCCCAGTCCGCTTTGTGATCCGCCCGGCCAGGAATCGGAACTGCTGCCGGCGATGCCGTCGGTGCATGAGGTTCCGGCAACCTGCCGGAACCGCTGGCGCGCAGCCGCGCGAAGGGCCGGGCGGAACGGCATTCGGTCGAGCAGTCGACTCGATTTAGGCAGCTTCCCCGGAGAAATCGTCTTCGGAGTGGAAGTGGCGTCTGAACGCTCACTAGCTGACGCAATCCGCTGAAGTCCGCCGCTTCGTTCGCTAGGCAGCAAGAGCAGCCAAAGGGCATCCACTCGGCAGCCCAATGACTGATCGGATCATGATGCCAATCGACAAGCTCTTGCTCACCGCCGAAGAAGCAGCGGAATCGCTCGGAGTGGGACGATCCACCGTCTACGACCTCATGAGGTTGGGTCACCTTTCCAGCGTCAAGATCGGTCGCGCCAGACGCATCCCCGTCGCAGCGCTGCACCGCTTTGCCCAGCACCTCGCAGGTGAAGACCAGGCGTGAGTCAGCGGGCAAACGGCGAGGGGTCGATCTACAAGCGCACCGATGGGAGATGGACAGGTGCCACCTATGTGTTGGCGCCGGACGGATCACAGAAGCGCCGACAGGTCTACGGTCGCACCAAGGCAGAGGTCGCGGCCAAGGTCCGTGACCTCATCACGCAGACAGACAGCGGTGTGCCGACGGCAGTGTCGGGCTGGACGATGCAGACGTACGCGGCGCACTGGATGCAGCACGTCGCTCCGACCGCGCTCCGCCCGACGACACGCGCCAACTACGAATGGATCCTTGGGAAGCACATACTGCCCGCGCTCGGGACAAAGAAGCTCGAGCAGATCACGCCAGCGCACGTGCGCGAGATGCACACCGCCATCGCCCGCACCGGCGTATCAGCGCACACCGTGCGACTCGCCCACGCAGTGCTGAGAAGCATCCTCGCCGAGGCAGCCAGAGAACAACACATTGCTCGGAACGTCGCCTCGCTTGTCCGAGCACCGAAACTCGATGACTCAGAGGTTGAGCCCTGGACTGCCGAGGATGCCTCGACCTTCCTCGAGTCCAGTCGTGAGTCGCAGTTCGCCGAGATCTATACCCTGGCGCTCACCCTCGGTCTGAGGCGAGGCGAGCTCTTGGGCCTGCGCTGGATTGACATCAACGCCGAACGAACAGAGCTCCGGGTTCGTCAGACGGCACATCGCGCCGGCGTCGGCCAGGGCATGAGCATCGGCCCCACCAAGACCAAGCGCTCCCGACGAACACTCCCCCTGCCCGAACGTGCCGCCGATGCACTGAGACGGCGGCACGCGATCCAAGACGGCGACCGCCGAGCCGCAGGACCAGCGTGGGACGACACGGGGCTGGTCTTCACGACGAAGATCGGCACACCGATCGAGCCCAGCAACCTGCGTCGAACCTTCGACAAGGACATCGCGGCCGCGGGCGTCCGCCGCATCCGTTTTCACGACATGCGCCACACCTGCGCATCCCTGCTCCTCTCGCAGGGCGTGCAGATGCGAGTCGTCATGGAGATCCTTGGACACTCGAACATGGCGATCACCTCCGACATCTACTCGCATGTTGCCCCGGCGACACTGAAGAGCGCTTCTGCGGCGATGAACTCCGCGCTCACCGACCGAGGCCCGAGCCTCGACTGACCACTGTCGTGCGCCGCGGTTCGTCGGCGTCCGTGGGCGTTGCTGTCAGCCGTTGCTGTCAGCGTTGCTGTCAATCGGGCCCAAAACCACACCTGCCCGCCAGAATTGCGAGGCGATCGTGGATAGATCGAGGCAAGAAAAAAGCCGCTGACCTGGGTTTTCCAGGACAACGGCCGGGTGATGCTAGTGGAGCCGCCCAAGGGAATCGAACCCTTGACCTTCTCATTACGAGTGAGATGCTCTGCCGACTGAGCTAGGGCGGCGCGTGCGCTGGTCGCCCGGCGCACGAGTATCCATGTTAGCGCAGCTTTTGGACCGTCGTGTACAGCTCGGCGAAAGAACGACGGATCCGCTCGGCGAGGGACCCTGGCGTCGGCGCATCGGCCCAGCAGCGCCAGGCGTGACGCAGGCCGGCGAAGCCCACCATCGTCACCATCCAGCAACGGTCGAACAGTGCCTCGGCGTCCTCCGCGAGCGTCGGGTCGTCGTTCAGAACCCGACGCTCGACGACCTTGTAGAGGCCCTCCTCGAAGCCGCGCATGCTCGCGATCCGCGCGCCGAGCAGGTGCGGATGGTCGCGCAGCACGTCCTTGCGGAGATGGTGGATCTCGACGTCCTCGTCGGCGTCACCGACGGTCCTGGCCAGAAGCTCCCCCAGATCGGTGAGCACGTCGGTGGCGGGGCCGGCGGTGAGGAAGGCGTGCAGGGCGTCGCCGTCGGGGATCAGCGGGATGTCGCCGATCAGCGCCTCCTCCTTCGTCCCGAAGTAGTTGAAGAAGGTCCGCGGCGAGACCTCCGCCCGACGGCTCACCTCCTCGACCGTCACGTTCTCGAGCCCCTGCTCACTCGCGAGCGTCAGCACAGCGTGCTGGATCGCCCGACGCGTCGCGAGCCGCTTCCGCTCGCGGAGCCCGAGTTCAGGCGGCGCCGTCATGGTCATCAGGATCCCGCCGTCAACTGCACATCGGGTCCTTCGACGGCACCGTGCCGTCGATGAGGTACTGATCGACCGCCTGGTTCACACAGTCGCTGCCCTTGTTGTAGCCCGTGTGACCCTCACCCTTGTAGGTGATCAGCTGACCCTTGTCGAGCTGCTCCGCGAGGTTCTGCGCCCAGACGTACGGCGTGGCCGGGTCGTTCGTCGTTCCGACGACGAGGATCGGCGCAGCACCCTTCGCGTGGATCTCCCCACGCTCGGTCCGCGTCTGGTACGGCCAGTTGGCGCAGAACGTGTCGCCGTAGGCCATGTACTCGCCGATCACGGGAGCCGCCTCCTCCAGCTGCTTCGCCTCGTCGGCCATCTTCGTCTTGTCGTCGTCGTAGCTGTAGTCGAGGCAGTTGATCGCGTTGAAGGCCTCGGTCTGGTTGTCGGCGTACTTGCCGGACTCGTTGCGACCGTTGTAGCCGTCGGCGAACTGGAAGGCGATGTCGGTCCCGCCCTGCATGACCTCGTCGAACATCTGGCTGAGGTAGGGCCAGGCATCGGCCTGGTACAGCGGGTAGATGATCGCCGTGAGCAGGGTGTTGCCGCCCAGCTCACGTCCGTCGTCGCCGGGGATCGGGTTCGCGTCGACCTCGTCGAGGAGCGTCTTGATCTCGGTCATCGCGCTGTCGACGGAGCCCTTGAACGGGCAGTCCTTGCCCGTCATGCAGTCCTCGAGGTAGGCGCGCAGAGCACTCTCGAAGCCCTTGGCCTGCTCCTTGACGACCTCGAAGTTCGACGTCGACGGGTCGATCGCACCGTCGAGCACGAGGCGCCCGACGTTCTTCGGGAAGAGCTCCGCGTACGTCGCGCCGAGGAAGGTGCCGTACGAGTAGCCGAGGTAGTAGAGCTGCTTGTCGCCGACGGCGGCGCGCAGCATGTCGAGGTCCTTCGCGGCGCTCTGCGTGTCGACGAATTCGAGCATCTTGCCCGTCTCCTCCGCACACGCGTCTCCGAAGTCCTTCGCGGCCTTCTCGTTCGCGGCGATCCACTCGTCGGAGCCGCGCTTCCCCGGCGTCACGTCGTACAGGTACGCGTCCATCTCGGAGTCGGTCAGGCAGGTCACCGGCGTCGACTTGCCGACACCGCGGGGATCGAAGCCGACGACGTCGAAGTTCTCCTGGAGGTCCTTGTCGACCGCGAAGTCGAGGCTTTCGGCGACGAGGCTGTAGCCGGAACCACCCGGTCCGCCGGGGTTCATGAAGAGCGAGCCGATCGGCTTGCCGTTCGTCGCCTGGTGACGCACGAGCGCCAGGGAGAGTTCGCCGTCCGAGGGGTTGTCCCAATCGATGGGCGCCTTCGCCGTGGCGCACTCGAAGCCGTCGGCACAGCCGCTGGTCTTCCAGTCGAGCTTCTGCTCGTAGAAGGGCTTCAGCTCGGCGTCGACGTCGCTCGTCGCCGGCGAGGAGGACGACGTCGTCGGCTCGGCGGCCTTCGGCGGCAGGAAGGCCGTCACGCACCCGCTCAGGGTGAGCGCCGCGACCGCGAGACCGGCCACCAGGGCGACCCGCGCCGTACGGCGCGCACCGGGACCCCTGCGACGGGGTGCACCGGTCGATCCCGTCGAGTCCGACGGCTGCTGCCTGGGCGAAGTCACAGAGGCTCCCTACCGGACCGCCGACACGAGCATGGCCTCCAAGGCCAGCGCCGGGGCGACGTTCCCTTCGATTCGTGTGCGGGCGACGGAGATCGCCTCCAAGGTTTCGATCGTAACCGCAGGCGTCGTCCGGCGAGCGGCTTCCTCGAGTTCCGGACGCAATTCACGGTTGATGATCGTGGCGTCGTGCCCCAGCTGCAGGAGCACGATGTCGCGGTACAGCGAGAGCAGGTCGACCATGATCCGGTCGAGCCCGTCGCGCAGGCTGCGGGTGGCGCGCCGCTTCTGGTCCTCCTCCATCGCCCGCACCTGCGAGCGGAGGGCCGGCGGGACCGACTGACCGGGCTCGACGCCGAGTGAGCGCAGGGTGCTCTCCCGCTCGGCCTCGTCGCGGAGCGAGGTGTACGCCTTCGCATCGTCGCCCGCCAGCTCCAGGAGGCGACCAGCGGTGACAACAGCCTGCCCCGCACTCCGGATGTCGAGCACGGCACGGAGCGTGGACTCGCGGCGCTGCCGTGCGCCGGGGTCGGTCGCGAGGCGGTGGGCCATGCCGACGTGGCTCTGCGCCTCGCGGGCGGCGCGTTCGGCGAGTTCGGGCGCCACGCCGTCGCGCCGTTCCAGCAGCTCGGCGACGTCGTCGATGGTGGGGACGCCGAGGCGGACCGAGCGGACGCGCGACCGGATGGTGGGCAACAGGTCGGCCTCGCTCGGCGCGCACAGCACCCAGATCGTGCTGCTCGGCGGTTCCTCGAGCGACTTCAACAGCAGGTTGGAGGTGCGCTCGGTCATGCGGTCGGCGTCCTCGACGACCATGACGCGGAAGCGACCGACGGATGGCGCGCGGTAGGCGTTCCGGACGAGGTCGCGGACCTCGTCGATCGTGATGATGACGCGATCGGTGCTCAGCGCGGAGAGGTCGGGGTGGGTGCGCGCCTCCACCTGACGACGGGTGACGTCGTCGCCCCCGGGCTCGCGGCTGAGGAGCGCGGCGGCGAACGCGTAGGCGAGGGTAGACCGGCCCGATCCTGGCGGCCCGGTGATGAGCCAGGCGTGGGTGAGGCCCTTGGGCGTGACCGGGTCCGACGCCGACTGGAGGAGCTCGATCGCGTCGCGTTGACCCGTCAAGTCGGTCCAGGAAGCCATGCGTCCAGGATACCGGGCGGCACCGACCTGAGCCGGCGGGCCCTTCGACAGGCTCAGGGACCGGGAGGATGTGCGCTCAGGGACTGGAACGGTGTGGGCTCAGGGACCCGGGAGGGTGTGCCCTTCGACAGGCTCAGGAACCGGAGTGGGGTGCGCTCAGGGACCGGGAGGGCATGCGCTCAGAGGAGCGGCGCGATGCGGGCCTGGATGTCGGCGGCGAGCTGCTCAGGTGGGAGCGCAGCATCGACGACGAGGAACCGCTCGGGCTCCGCTGCCGCGAGGGCGAGGAACGACTCCCGCACCCGGGTGTGGAAGTCCTGCGCCTCGGCCTCGAGCCGGTCGAACCGCTTGTTGGCGTTGTCGAGACGACCACGGGCGACCGCGACGTCCAGGTCGAGGAGCACGGTCACGTCGGGCAGGAGGTCCTCGGCGGCCCAGAGCGAGATGCTGCGGATCTGCTCGGCGTCGAGCACGCGTCCGCTGCCCTGATAGGCGACCGACGAGTCGAGGTACCGGTCCTGCAGGACGACCTCGCCCCTCGCGAGGGCCGGGCGCACCACGGTGGCGATGTGGTGAGCACGGTCCGCTGCGTAGAGCAGGGCCTCGGCACGCGGGCTGATGTCGCCTCGGTGATGCAACACGATCTCGCGGATCTCGACACCGAGCTCACTGCCGCCCGGCTCACGGGTTCGGACGACCGTCCGCCCCTGCTGCTCGAACCAGTCGCTCAGGAGTCGAGCCTGCGTCGACTTCCCGACACCGTCGCCGCCCTCGAGGGTGATGAACAGGCCCCGAGGGCGTTCTCCCTCGCTCACGTGACGGCGTCGGCCTTCGCCGCAGCCGCCTTGTTCGCGGCGCGGGTCGCGGCAGCCTTCTTCGCCGCTTCCGAACGGGCGGTCGACGTGGCCGTCGCGGACTTCGTGGCCGCCGTCTTGGCGGTCCCCGTCTTCGCCGCGGCGGTCTTCTTGGCCGGAGCCTTCTTCGCAGGGGCCTTCTTCGCGGGAGCCTTACGACCGGCCTTCGGCTTCGCCGGGCCCTTCGCGCGCTTGTCCGCGAGGAGCTGGACCGCTCGCTCGAAGTCGACGTCGTCGACCTCCTCGCCACGCGGGATCGTCGCGTTGGTCACGCCGTCGGTCACGTAGGCGCCGAAGCGGCCGTCCTTGATCTTGATCGGCTTCCCGCTCTCGGGGTCGGCCTCGAACTCCTTGAGGGCGCTCGACGCCTTCCGGGCTCCGTACTTGGGCTGTGCGAACAGCTCGACGGCACCGGCGAGGTCGACCGCGAAGATGTCGTCCTCGGAGGTGAGCGACCGGGTGTCGGTGCCCTTCTTCAGGTACGGACCGTAGCGACCGTTCTGCGCGAGGATCTCCTCGCCCGACTCGGGGTCGGCGCCGACGACGCGAGGCAGGTCGAGGAGCTTGAGCGCGGTCTCGAGGTCGATGGTCGCGAGGTCCATCGACTTGAAGAGCGACGCGGTGCGGGGCTTCTCGGCCGCCGCCTTCTTCTTGGCGGGGGCCTTCTTCTTGGCACCCGCAGCAGGCTCGGTCACCTCGCCGGTCGCCGTGTCGACGGAGAGCTCCGCCTCGGGCTCCGGGTCGACCTCGGTGATGTACGGGCCGAAGCGTCCGTCCTTCGCGACGATCTCCTTGCCGGTCGTCGGGTTCACGCCGATGACGCGATCGCCGACGACGGGTGCGTCGATGAGCTCGTGCGCCTTCGCTGGTGTCAGTTCGTCGGGCGCGAGATCCTCGGGCAGGTTGACCCGACGCGGCGTCGGGGCTTCCTCACCCTCGGCCGGCGGCGGACCGTCGGGCGTGACCTCGAGGTACGGGCCGTACTTGCCGATGCGGAGCGTGACCCCGTCGTCGATGACGATCGAGTTGATGCGGCGGGCGTCGATGTCGCCCAGGTTGTCGATGACCTGACGCAGGCCGCGACCCGAGTCGTCACCGAAGTAGAAGCCCTTGAGCCAGTCGACGCGGTCGACCGAGCCGCCGGCGATCCGGTCGAGGTCGTTCTCCATCTCCGCGGTGAAGTCGTACTCGACGAGCTCCTCGAAGTACTCCTCCAGGAGACGGACGACGCTGAACGCCACCCAGCTGGGGATGAGCGCCTGGCCGCGCTGCGTCACGTAGCCGCGGTCGATGATCGTGGAGATGATCGATGCGAACGTGGATGGTCGCCCGATGCCGAGCTCCTCGAGTCGCTTCACCAGGCTGGCCTCGGTGTACCGCGGGGGCGGCGAGGTCTCGTGCCCCTTCGCCTCCGGGTCCTCGATGCCGAGCTGCTGGCCTTCGGTGAGGGGCGGCAACTTCGCCTCGGACGCGTCGTCCTGCGAGTTGCGGTCCTCGTCCTGGCCCTCTTCGTAAGCGGCGAGGAAACCACGGAAGGTGATGACGGTGCCGGACGCGGTGAACTCGGCGCGGCCCACGTCGGTCTTCGACTCGAGCGTGATCGTCGCGGTGGAACCCTTCGCGTCGGCCATCTGGCTTGCGACGGTGCGCTTCCAGATCAGGTCGTACAGCTTGAAGTCGTTGCCGCGGAGCGTCGAGGCGAGCGAGGACGGCGTGCGGAAGGTGTCGCCCGAGGGACGGATCGCCTCGTGCGCCTCCTGCGCGTTCTTGCTCTTGCCGCTGTAGAGGCGAGGCTTGTCGGGCACCGTCTCGGCACCGTAGAGGGCAGCAGCCTGCATCCGGGCCGCGTCGATCGCCTGCTTGCTCAGCGAGGGCGAGTCGGTACGCATGTACGTGATGTAACCGTTCTCGTACAGCGACTGCGCGACACTCATCGTCTGGCGAGCGGAGAACCGGAGCTTGCGACCGGCCTCCTGCTGGAGCGTGGAGGTCGTGAAGGGAGCCGCCGGCCGGCGGGAGTACGGCTTGGACTCGACGGAGAGGACGGTCGCCTTGGACTGCTCGAGTGCTGCGGCGAGCGCCGTGGCCCGCTGTTCGTCGAGCGGGACGGCACTGCCCTTGAGCTGTCCGAGGTCGTCGAAGTCGCGGCCGGTGGCGACGCGGTCGCCGTCGAGCCGGACGAGACGTGCGGTGAAGGGCGCTCCGGTGGCGTCGGCTTCGGGGAGGAAGCGGGCGATGACGTCCCAGTAGGAGGCTGCGCGGAAGGCGAGGCGCTCGCGCTCCCGGTCGACGACGAGTCGGGTGGCGGCGGACTGCACGCGTCCGGCGCTCAGTCCGGGGCCGACCTTGCGCCAGAGCACGGGCGAGATCTCGTACCCGTACAGACGGTCGAGGATCCGGCGGGTCTCCTGGGCGTCGACGAGGTCGGTGTCGAGGGGCCGCGTCTTGTCCTTCGCGGCGAGGATGGCGTCCTTGGTGATCTCGTGGAAGACCATGCGGCTGACGGGGACCTTGGGCTGCAGGACCTGCAGGAGGTGCCACGCGATGGCCTCGCCTTCGCGGTCCTCATCAGTCGCGAGGAGGAGTTCGTCGGCGTTCTTGAGCGCGCGCTTGAGGTCCGCGACGGTCTTCTTCTTCGCGTCGGAGACGACGTAGTACGGCTCGAAGCCGTTGTCGACGTCGACCGAGAACTTGCCGAGCGAGCCCTTCTTGAGCTCGGCGGGAAGGTTCTTCGGCTCGATGAGGTCGCGGATGTGACCGACCGAGGACAGCACCTCGTAGTCGTCACCGAGATATCCGGCGATCGACTTCATCTTGGTCGGTGACTCTACGATCACGAGTTTCTTGCCTGCCACGAGGCTCCTTCCATCAGGCACACCATACACACGTGCACAGCAGGCTTGTCCAATCGTGGGGCGGCCACGCGCGTGTCCATCCCCTTGCGTTCTGCGGCGTTCGGAGCAGAATGTCTGCCATGAGTACCCAGACGAGTTACACCGTGAAGTTGACCGACGGTCCACTGGAGGGCAAGACGATCAGCGCCCGACTCAGCGACCACGGATCACCGACGCCCACCGTCGACGTGCCGAGCGGCACCGCCGGCAAGGTCTACCGGTACGCCCGGACGACCGGCGAGGAGTACGACGACTCCGGTGCCCCGAGCGCCGTCGACTACCGCTTCCTGGAGGCGGTCTTCACAACCGACTCCGGTCAGGACTGACCGTTCGCGCCGCTACCTCTTAATAGGTGGCGGTCACGGGCACCCCGACGACGGCACCGGACGCCGCCGGAGGAGGTCCGGCTCTCGCGGCGACCGTGATGGCGCCGAAGGCCGTGTCGACAGTGGCGTCGACGAGGACGGTGACGCCCTCCACACTGCAGGTGCCGAGCGACGCGTCATTGCGCGCCGCGACCATGCGAGCAGTTTCGCAGGGGAAGCCTGGGAGGCGGCCGGACGCGGTGTCGGCTGCCGCCAACGCGGCTGCGTCGGCCGCGTTGGCCGCTCGCTGATGAGCGGCGAACAGCGTCACGACGGGCAGAATCGCCAGGAGGACGGCGACCAGGGCGCCGAGGATGCCTACCGCGAGAACCGACCCGGCCCCGGTCTCGTCGCGCACGGCTCGCGCCGCGCGGAGGACCAGGCGGCGCCACCTCACGCTCATCGGCCGCCGCCCATGGCGCACGAGGATGCCGACACCGGGACGACGCCGGCCAGGCCGGACCCGCCGACGGCGTCGACGCGCACGCAGACGAGGTCGCCCTCCACGCCACTCGTCATGGTGGCCCCCGGCAGGACGCGCGCGACCCGACTCGCCGCGGTCCCGGCGTCGTCGCCTCGCCCCAGGCTCCGGGCGGCGTCCGCCGCGGTGTCGGTCGCACGGAGCTGGGTCAGCCCCACCTGCACCGCGGAGAGCCCCATCGCCAGCACGAGGACGACGGCCGGCACGACGACTGCGAACTCCGCCGTCACCGCGCCGTCCTCCGAACGCCATGCCGGCACCTGCAACCGCACGGCTCAGCCGTTCGCTGTCAGGGCTCGTCGGATGAGGTCGGTGAGGATGCCCCGTACCTCGTCTCCGCGGAGGATGGCGACGAGGAGCCCGGCGAACCCGACGGCCGCCATCGTGGCCACCGCGTACTCCGCCGTGGCGGATCCCCGTTCGTCCTGCAGGACGCGCCGAACCTCGCGCCTGACGCTGTGCTCGACTCGTCGACCGATCGTGATCATGGTGTTCCTTCCCCGCACCGGAGTGCTGCGCTCGTGGCACGAACACCTCCATGTTCGGCGAACGCGTCCAGCGACGCGCGAGCGGAGCCGACGTCGGTGACGGGCCGCATCGACCGGCCGGTTGTGGAGCGATCTCGCCTTGCATCCAACCGCTATTCATGCTTGAGTAATAGTCATGGATGAACAGTTGGCGGCGCGCGACTCGCAACTCCTCCGGGGCGTGTTGCCGATGCTCATCCTGTCCACCGTGCACCGCGGTGAGACCTACGGGTATGAGCTCGTCGAACGGCTCCGAGCCCTCGGTCTCGCCGATCTGGCGACCGGAGTCGTGTATCCAGTCCTCAGCCGGTTCGAACGCGACGGACTGGTGACCGCGCGTCGGGTCGCCTCCTCGGGCGGCCCTGCTCGGAAGTACTACGCGATCACCGAACGAGGAGACGCGGCGAGGCTCGACGCCATCGCTCGCTGGAGGGCGATGACCGACATCGCCGAACGAGGAATCGACCCTGAAGGAGCATCAGCATGATCGACCAGAAGCACCCGACGGCAGATGACCTGCTCGCCGAGCGCGCTGCCCGTGGATTGAGCCTCGCGGACCGCTGGCGACGCGACTCGTACCTGCAGCGCCTCGACTGGCACCTCGAAGCTGTGGTCACGGGGCGGGAACGCCGCTCGATCATCCGCTCACTCCGCGACGAACTCTCGGTCGATCGGCGACCGATGACGATCGCCCTGGCCGACCTCGGCTCACCACGCGCCCTGGCCGCCCGTTACGCCGACGACCCGGCCAGGTTGCGACCGACCTGGTCGATCGGGGTCATCTGGGGCGGCGTCGCGATCCTCGCCTACTGGTTCTCGTTCGCCCTGTTCACCCTCGGGATGCTCGCGGTGGTCGAGCAGTCGGCGCTCGATGAGGCGCACGCACGGTTCTTCTTCGTCGATGTGCTCGCCTTCGCGAACGAGGACGGCATCGGCGTCGGCTGGTCCGGTGACGTCGCGTGGATCCTCGTGCCGATCGTGATCATCGCCGTCGCCGTGCTCGTCGGAGCGCGCTGCTGGCGCGCACTGCCACGCTCCCGCGACTGAAGCAGTCCCGCGACGGAAGCAGGCAGGTCGGCGTCGAACAGTTCGTCAGAGGCCGAGCGTCGTCGACGTGACGACGCTGAGGAGGAGCGGAGCGACACCGACGAGGAGGAAGGCCGGCAGGATGCAGACCCCGAGCGGGATCATGAGGCGGGTCGCGAGGATCGCCGCAGCCCGCTCGCCGTCGGACCGCGCCTGATCACGCTGCTGCTCCGCCTCGCTGCGCAGCAGCTCACCGGCGGGGATGCCCGCCCTGGCCGACAGGGCGAGGACGCTCGTGATCGTGGCACCGTCGTAGGGGACGGCGAACCGCTCGCACGCCTCCTCGACGATCGACCGGGCCGCCGGCGCCGCTCCCCCACCAGCCATCGCCACCGCGACGAGGTCGAGCGACAACCCCGGTGCGGGGTCGCGCCTGGCCGCCCGTGCGCTGAGCGCCGAACTCCAGCGCGCACCGACGATGAGGAACGCCACGCCGGCCGCGAGACAGCAGAGCCCAGGAGGCGTCGCGAAGAGCGTCCGCAGCGTGTCGAAGCCGAGGGCCATCCCGAGGAGGACGGCGACGAGCGGCAACCAGAGCACCAGCCTCGCCGTCGCGGACGGTCCGGCGAGCGCCGTGCCGACGTCGCGACCGATGCGGTCCAACTCGCGCAGCGACCCGGCGAGGTCCCGCAGACAGACACCGAGTGGTGCACCGCTGATCGCAGCGACCTGCCAAGCGGCGGCCAGGCCCGCCCAGGCCGTCCGGGCGCCAGCACCCGTCTCCTGATCAGCGATGGCGGCGATCGCCGCCGGCAGGTCGCCCCCGTGCGCTGCAGCGTCGGCCACCGCTGACAGCACCGTCGCGTCGGCCCGCTGATCGCTCGTCGGGCCGCCTTCGTCGTCCGGTTCATCCGTCGCGAGGCCGACGGACACCGTGGCGGATCGGGTCCGCGCATCGGCGTCCGCTTCCAGGGCGAGATGCCTCCAGGCGCTGCCGGGTGCGACGCCGGCACCCAGCAGCACGGCCAGACGACGCGTGGTGCGCGCCACGCGGGCGGGACCGTCGTCATCGGGCGGAGCCGCGCCGGGAAGCGCCGCGATCACCCGCCGCAGGACCCGCAGCCGGCTCACGGCAACTCCTCGACGGAGAGGCGGTCGTGTTCGTCGATCAGGAGACGGCCGACGGCGACCACCTGCCGGCCGACCGGGAGCCGTGCCAGATGCACGACGAGTCCGATCGCGCTCGCCGCCTGACGAGCGACGGCCTCCTGACTCATGCCGGCGAGCGCACCGAGCGCCTCCAATCGGGCGGGCACGTCGGTCACGGAGTTCGCGTGGAGGGTACCGGCACCACCGTCGTGTCCGGTGTTGAGCGCCGACAGCAGCTCGCGCACCTCGGGCCCCCGGCACTCGCCGAGGACGAGCCGGTCGGGACGCATGCGGAGGGCCTCGCGCAGGAGGCGTTCGAGGTCGATGCCGCCGGCCCCCTCCAAGTTGGCCTGGCGCGACTGGAGAGCGACGACATGCGGGTGGAGGATCCGCAGTTATCTTTAGGTCGAGCCTGATCACGAGGCATGGGAGATACAGCCCGCGAAGCCTAGGTGCCTCGGAAGTATCATGACCCAACGAGACACGGAGGTGCAATTGACCAGGTACCGCACCGAGCGAGCAGTGCTGCCCCTCACCGGCCGGTCAGTATGGCTGGTCCTGGATGACGAAACCCTCGAGATCATGCCGGAAGCGCGAGACTTCGCTCTCCACCTCAACGGTGCAGGTAAATCTGAAAACACCATTCGTACCTACCTGCCGCGAGTGGCCGTGTTCCTCAACTGGGCAGACACCTCGCCGGGCTGCGACTGGCGGACCGTGACGGTGAAACAGCTGGCTCGCTTCAAGTGGCATTTGGAGGCGAGGCCCGCCCTGGTCGAGGCTGCGACGATAGGGGGGCGTGGTGAAAGAAGTACGCGATCCGCAGGCACGGTCAATCAGTACTTGACTGCTGTGTTCGAGTTCCTCCGGTACTGCGGGCGAGCTGGGCTCATCGATCAAGCCGTGTCGAAGCGTCTCGTCGAACCGCGCCATCTCCGTCATATGCCTGCATCTTTCGATGCAGGAGAGCGAGGTCAGTTCCGTTTTGCGCGTGTCAAAGAACTTCGAGCACGCGAGACCTCCCGGCCCCCAGAGACGCTCACGGCAGCCCAGGTTGGACACACCATTTCTGCTGCGATCCGAATCCGTGATGCCTTCTTGCTGCTGCTCCTCAGCGAAACGGGCATGCGGATCGGAGAAGCGCTTGGGCTGCGGCGCTCTGACATGCACTTCCTCCCTGACTCGACCACTCTCGGATGTGAATTGGCCGGCGCACACGTGCACGTCGTCCGACGTGAAGACAATGCGAATGGCGCTCTAGCGAAGTCAAGCCACGGCAGGCACGTGCCGGTCGGCGGCGAGGTCGTTCGTGCGTACCGAGACGCTCAGATAGAACGAGAGTCTGTGGCTCATGCCACCGACTCAGATTACGTTTTCGTAAACCTGTGGGCGGGGGAGATCGGCGCACCGATGAAGTACTCTGCAGCGTACGGCTTGGTGCAGCGCGCCGGCCGCAGGGCTGATGTGAACCACTTGCACCCACATTTGTTTCGCCACACTGCTGCCACCCATTGGATAGAGAACGACACGCCGATCGATGTCGCTCAAACTCTCCTCGGACATGCGAGCCCCGCCTCGACGAGCAGATACACGCATACGTCTAACGAACGTATGCGTGCAGCCGTCGAGAGGGGCGCGGCGACCGTGAAGGTTGTCGAATGAACACAGCAGCGCAGCCCTGGCTGCCGAAACCCAATGCTGCCGCATCCTCGGCGCCAACGTGGTTGGGCTATCTGCATGATCGTACCGATCCCAACTGGCGTAGTGGCGAATGGACGGCCGCAACTTGGTTGTTCGTGGGCAACCCCGACGAACCAAGCACACGGATCTATCGCTGCTCGACTCGGGGGTGCAAGCTCTTCACCGATGTTCGGAACGGGGGGAGGTGCGCTGGATGTTCGACGTTCCTCCGGACTCACGGCCGGGACGTCAAGCTGCTAGAGGAAGAGATCGAGAGACGTGCCGCGCTTCCCGATCCAAGGCTTCAAAGACCGCAGGGACTGCACCCGGGGCGCTGCAGCGTCGTGCGAGACGAGAAGCAATGCGAGCGCGAATCGCGGTCGTACGGGCTGTGTCATAACCACTACAGGTGGTGGCTCAGGGACGGTAAACCGTTCGGCACACCTGTCTCTGCCTACTTAGCGACCGCCGACCTCGCCCCTCGCCCAGCGCTCGATAAGTGTGTTGTCCCAGGATGCGACCGCGAGCGGAACACATCGGCAACCGTCCTCTGTTACAGCCACGGCAGCCGTCACAAGACTTCAGACCCGAACGCGGAGCTAACAGAAGAGGACTTTGCATCGCAGGTGCCCTCGCTTCGAGTCCTCGGTACATTCTCTCTGGCACCACTGCCCGAACCACTTCGATCAGAGGTCCTGTTTGCTCTTCAGGTTGAGGACCGCGCAGGCTACGGGATTAATCCACGCTTGGTGACCTGGATGGGGCGCCACCTTGCGCGGTCAGGATCGTCGTCCCTGGAACCTGGGTATGTGGAGCGGGCGCTCGGCTCCCTCCATCCAACACGGCAGACCGTCGCAATATCATTCGTTCGCCGGATCGCCGCCTGGGTCCGATACGGGCACGCAGATTACCTGCAAGTCGACCCCACAGAAGGCGATCTTTGGGACACGTTTCAGATTGGCCTTCAGTCGACCAAGCATCGAAACGGCCAGCGGAATGGAGGCAATGAGGCCAAGTTTTCAACGCAACGACCGCCCGCCGATTTCCGACCGATCCGTCAGAACTGGTTGCGAGAACTAGTGAAACAGTGGGCCAGAGACATGATGCCCACGACGGACGAGCTGTTCGTGCACATCCGTGCCTTCACGGTGCTGAGCCGCGCGCTCTCACTGCGTCGCGATGGCGACGACCCCACCACCGCGAAGGGGCGGGACATTCAGAAAATGCTCGACCTGCTGAACGGCCTCAAGCAGGACAACGGGGAACCCTACAGCGGTGTACAGCGCTCCCGGTACCTGACAGCGATTAGGCGAACCCTCCACTACCTGCGGGATGCGGAGCTCATGGAGGTGGTTCCGCCCAGTTTCACAGTTACGCCGGATCATGCGGTACGACGCTCGTACAAGTTGATCGACGACGAGCCGGGCCGGGCTCTTCCGTATCGTGTCGTTGCTGAACTCTCGCGTGCCGTCGGATCTATGCCTGAGTCAAAAGGCCAGACGGGCGCATTGATCAACGGGTACCAGCTCACGCTGCTGCACAAAGCGGCGTTGAGGGCCCTGATCGACACGGGGCGCCGGCCAAGCGAGATTTGCTCTCTGAAGGTCGGATGTGTGTCGCGCTCTGTTCCCGCCGGTGGCGACGGGACAGTTATCGACTACACACTCGAGTACGACAACCACAAAGCGGGCAGGGAGAGGCGGAAGATACCGATCACACGCGACACCGGTGAGGCCCTCCTCGAGTGGGAAAAGGTGAGGCAGACTCTCGATCTGCCGTCCGCGTTCGACAAGTGGTTGTTCCCGTCTCCGTCAGCAGGCAGAATCGACGCCGACCGTCATCTCACTCCAGGTGGTCTAGCGCGTGCAGTTGACACGTTGGTCGCGAGCGCAAACCGTCTCGACGACGATGTGCCCGACCTCGCAAACGGCGGTTACCTCGTGTACAACGCGAAGATCGAGCCATACTCTTTCCGTCACTCGTACGCGCAACGTCACGCCGACGCCGGAGTGGATCCGGATACCCTCCGCGAACTGATGGACCATCGAAGCCTCATGACAACGATGGGCTACTACGTGGTCTCAGCGAAACGAAAACGTGCGGCTATCGCGAAACTGTCACCCATGTCAGTCGATTGGCATGGAAAGCCGGCTCCCATGCTCTCAACCGCCTCCTACGAGGTGGGCTCCGTCGCCGTCCCTTGGGGGAACTGCACAGATCCGTCTAACGTCAAGGCGGGTGGGCACGCCTGCCCTATTCGGTTCCGCTGCTCGGGTTGCAGCATGTACAGGCCTGACCCGTCCTTTCTTCCAGGGATGCTCGAACACGTCACACAACTTCGCGCTACTCTGTCCATGATTGAGATTGCCGGTTCAGCTGCGCCGTGGGTTCTAGCAAGCATGCGAGAAGAAATAGCTGGCTACGACGAAATCATCCGTGCGATGAAAGCACAGGTGGCGACGCTCCCGGACGACGAACGGGAGGCGGTCAACGAGGCGAGCGTTGCACTACGTAAGGTTCGCGCGAACCGACCCATGATCCCCATGACAGTCGTTCGGAGTCGAGATGTCTAATCGGATCGCCGGTCGGGTTGATCGGATAGACCGCTTGCGCGCAGCACGGGCTCAAGACTCCGAAGTGAAGCGATCCCGCGCGCTGCTCACCATCGCGGATCTCCTCGGGGCAGGAATCCGTGTCTCCGTCGCCCGCGTGGCTAGAGAAGCCAGGGTGTCGACCTGGCTGATCTACAACGTGCCAGACCTTCGGAGTGCGACCGAACGCGCGATAGCTCAACAACAGCGGGATGGGATCGTTCCAGCCAATCCGGTGCAGGCACCCGACCGAACCGCAGCCTCACTCCGCACCGATCTTGCTCTTGCGCGTGAAGAGTTGAGAGAGCTCAGACAAGAACTTGCCAAGCTGAAGGCGCGCCTGCGAGCGAAACTGGGCGCAGAAGCGGAAGGCAGCACGGTTGGCGAGCTGATCCCCAGACTGCGCGAGCTCGAGGAGGTCAACTCGAAACTCCTTACCGGGATGGACGAGCGAGACCGACGCATCGCAGCGCTGGTCGAGACTCGGGACACGCTCGAAGCCGAAGTTGAAGGAAAGACCGAGGCCTTGCGTCGACTGATGTTCTCGAAGAACGTGCAGAGCTGATCACGACCATCCGGACGAACCAGATGCGGGATCAGCGACGGCGCAGATCCGGAGCGTCGTCGGGAATCAGGTCGCTCAGGCTGACATCGAGGGCTTGAGCGAGCCCAAGAAGGGACCGCAAGGAGGGGTTGACGGGAGTGCCCGGCCTCGACTCCCCTTTCTCGTACATCTGATAGGTGTATCGCGTGAGGCCGGCACGGTACGCAACATCCTCCTGAGTGAGGCTCCGGCGCTCGCGAGCTGCACGCAACGACGTCGCAAACTGCTGGGCAAACAGTGCCCAGTCAGCCCTCTGTTCCGTTCGTCGCCGTGCCACCGTCCAAGCGTTTCGAAGAGCACGACCGATCATGGCCTAATCCGTATGGCATAATTCCGTTGGCCATACGAAACAATCGACCCTCCGCCGGATCTCCTCCACTCTGCACGTGTGCTGCCCGCCTCACGACGCCGGTCGCACCGTGGAGCGGGCCCAGCGCGTGCGACCTCGATTGTGACGGCGAGAATGCAGACAACGGCATTTCCTATCTGGTGGGCGGCTACCGCGTGCTCTCCTCCAGGCCCATGGAAGTACATCTTCGAGCAGTTCACCGATGATGACACTGCAGATGAATGGGGTCTCGGAGCTTCGATCTTCGTCGCTCACTATCGGCGTCGCCACGCCCATGGTCCGACTTTTCGAGAGCTCTTTGAGCACCTCCTGCCAGACGCGGGAGGACTCCCGTCGCTCCTCCCGCCAGACTGGGACAAGGCCGAACGACGTGATGCAAGCGGCAGGTTCCGCGGGCACGTGACCATCGAATGGCGTCGACGCGGGTACATCGGTTTCGAAAAGCACGTCACCCGGAGCCTCCGGGTTGGTCCGCGTTTCCGTGAGAGGTCTCGCCAGCTACAGACAGCTCGGAAGACCGAAGCTGGGGCCAATTTGCTCGATCATGCAGGTGCGTTGAGGCCGATCGCGAACCTTCCCCCGGCGCCTGAGCTGCGGCCGCCGAGAGCGCCGGGATCGGGTGAAGACTCACCGACCGCGCTGAGCAGCTCCCAGCTGGTATCTCTAACTGCACAGGAGGTCACTACGAGGCTCGGCCTGACGCCCTCCGCCTTGAAACGATTTAGCAACGCTGGCTACCTGCACAGTGTGGATCACGACGGTGAGTTGCACTTCCCCGACTGGCAATTCTCAACTGAACCAGACAGGCCGGTAGTACCGGGCATTGCAATCGTGCTGGCGGCGATGCCTCACGATTGGTCACTCGAGCGAATCCACCGGTTCATGCGCACGCCACGGGTATTCGCTCCGCATCACGGTGCACCGCTGACTCCTGTGCAATGGCTCACTGACGGTGGCGACCCCGAGCTGGTCGCGGCTGCACTTCGAGCAGCCTGACCGCGATGACGTCAAATCGCTCGCGAGACAGTTCACCTTCTTCAAACCCCGGTTTCGAGTCAGGAAGCGAAGCGGCGCTGGCTGCCGCATTTGTCCGCCTCTTCGAGGCGTCACTCAGGCAAGGTCGGGATGCGAAGCTGATAGTCGCCATACTCCGATCCCTCTCCGCCGCCATCGATGACCCTCTGGTCGGACCCATGTTGATGCGACTCCCTGCTCCGACGAAGAGCGCATCGAAACGGCACCTGCGGAAGGCAGCACCACACGCCGCCCTGACAGCGATTCTGCACGCGGTCGTGGGCTCGATGAGTGACGACGAGTTAGCAGTCTTCCTCGGCGTCGGGCTTCGCCAAGTCCGTCGTCGTGCGCAAGCCGGCGACCTCTACTTCTTCTCAGTTGGAGGGAAACGCAGATATCCGTGTTGGCAGTTCGGTCAGGATCGCAGCACACTGCCGCACCTACGCAGCCTGACCGTCCTGTTTCCGACAGGTTGGAGTGGGGCCGACGTACATACCTTCATGACCACGCCAACGCAGCAGCTCCAGATCAATGGCCACCGACGTTCTCCGCAGATGTGGCTAGCACAGGGTGGGTCGACAGCGCGGGTCCAGCAGTTAGTCGAGAATGGATCAGAGTAGCAGCGGAGATTGCTGGCTCCTCCAGAGTGCACAGCCCTCATTGTCGACACCAGTCAATTCAACTTCTCCAGCGCCAGATATGATCGCCGCAGGTGCACTGCCGCACTCACAGAGCGACATTCAGGGGGAAATGCGATGGCGTCACTAGGTGCTCAGTGGATTCGAGCCGCACTTCAGGTCAACCCGTTCAGCTACCAGGGGCGGAGCAGTCCAAGCGACTACTTTGAGACCGAGGACGCGTATAACACCGCACTCATAGACGAGTGCGAAGTCCTTGGCATAACGGTCATAGCTGTGACGGATCACTGGCGAGTGGACTCGGCTAAGAGCCTCATCGCTGCCGGTGAGGCCCGAGGCCTCGTTGTACTTCCAGGGTTTGAAGCTAACTCTTCCGAGGGCATCCACATCCTCGTGCTATTCGAAGCAGGGACACCGTTCGACGCCATCAATGCATCCATCGGCGGATGCGGTGCTCGCCCGGGGTGCGACAACGGAACGGTTGGCCACTCTTTCGCGGACATCATGGACAAGATGACGGCGGACGGAGCGCTACCGATCCCCGCGCACGTCAACACGAATCCAGCCGGTTTGTTGACGACCAGATCAGGTCAACCGCTCGCGACCATGATCCGAAACGACAATCTTCATGCGATCGGGGTCTCGCCGGGCGCCGACGAGACCCGGGACCAACAAGCTGTGATCGACGGAACCGGGATGTTCGAGCGCGTCCATCCGCTGGCGATACTTCACGCGGACGACGTAATGGGCCCACGCCAATTGCGAACCCCAGGAGCAAGTTCGTGGTTCAAGGTGAGCTCCCCGTCATTGGAGAGCCTGAAATTGGCGGTACGCACACCCCAAACGCGCGTGTCACTCGAAGACCCAGTTGCCGTTCCACGCGCGCGCATCACGGGCGTGTCCTGGGTTGGAGGATACTTGGACGGCGTCACCGTCCCTGTGTCATCCGACCTCACTACGCTCATCGGCGGCAGAGGAGCAGGCAAATCCACGGTGATCGAGAGCATCCGCTACGCGCTCGGCATCAAGCCGCTGTCAAGGCAGATGGCGAAGGACCACCAGAGCATGGTCGACCATGTCCTCAACGCTGGAACCATCGTGCGAGTGGAAGTCGAGAGCGTCTCTCCCACCGTCCAGAGCTTCACCATCGAGCGCGAGGTGCCACATTTGCCCGTTGTTCTTGATGCTTCGGGTCAACGTACGAAACTCACTCCGACCTTCGCGATCGGAGCGGTCGAAGTCTTCGGCCAGCATGAACTGGCAGAGCTCGCGAGCGACTCCCAAAGCATCGCGCAACTCGTGCGACGCTTCGACGGGTCAGAGGTTCAGGACGCCGAGTTGCCTGACCTTCGAGCTCGCCTACAGGAAAATCGCGAAGACCTGCAGCGAGCCGAGAAATTGGCTTCCACACTGGAAGCAGATCTTGACCGCGCGGATCAGCTGGAAGAACAGGTTGGGCACTACGAGCAGACCGACGTCCCAGCCAAGCTAGCGGGCCAGCAACGGCTAGCTGAGGATGAAGCAGTCTTCGTGGAGGGGCACAAGCGACTTGCAGCCGCGCAGGCAAGTCATGACACGTACATCAAGTCATCAGCAGTGGCGGAGCTCACCGCGGCAGTTGACAACATCGACGGGACGCCGCAGAGCGACAAACTGAAGAGAGTCAGCGGCGCCCTCACGAAACTCTCGAAGACGCTCTCCGACCTGCAGAAGGGGGCAGACGCGGCCTTCACCGCGGCGCAGGCCGAAGTGACCGCTGCGAAGGTCGAGTGGGAGGAGTCGACTCGAGAGGAGAAAGCGAGCTACGGGGAGGTCCTGCGCGACCTCACCGAGCGAGGTCTTGATCCTGGTCGGTTTGTGGCGACAAAGTCCGAGCTGGCAACGCTGAAGGCTTCCAAACCGCGACTTCGAACACAGAAGGCAGAAATCAAGAGACTCGCGGCCGAGCGCGACTCGCTGCTCGGGGAGCTTCGCGCGTACGAGACTCGCTCGACGGAGCATCTTCACAGATCGGTGCGCGCCGCAAACGACGCGACCGGCGGTGTCGTAGTCGTAAGCCCCACCCCTTCGTCCGACCGAGACCACATTCTCGATCTGATCAAGGAACACGTCAGCGGCCAACGAACCCAGATCACAGCTGCGATTCAAGCTGCCGGTTTTTCGCCGCGCGTCCTGGCCAACGCCATCCGAAGTGGCACTACAGAATTGTCAAAGCTCGACATCAAAGGCGCTCAAGCCAACAACCTCGCTACCGCAGGAGAGCCGCTCGCGAGGGAGCTTGAGGAGCTATCCGTCGGCCTCGCTGTCGAAGTGCGGTTGAAGGTAGATGAGACGGCTGGCCTCCGCACCATGGACCAGCTCTCGAAGGGCCAGCGCGCAACGGCACTACTGCTGCTCCTGCTGGGAGCCTCGGACGCCCCACTGATCATCGACCAGCCCGAAGACGACCTAGACAATAACTTCGTGTACAAGGGCGTGGTGAAGCATCTCCGAGCGCTGAAGGGCAAGCGGCAAGTCATCGCAAGCACTCACAACGCCAACGTTCCAGTCCTAGGCGATGCCGAGCTGATCGTCGTGCTCGAAAGCGATGGGGCCCACGGCAAACCGGCGGAAGACGGAATCGGTTCGTTGGATGATCGATCAATTCGAGACCTCGCAGAGAACATCCTCGAAGGTGGACCTGCCGCGTTCAACGCACGCCACCACCTTTACGGCTTCTAGAGAGCACATGAAGAGGCTCGTCGACGCTGGGCTCACCACCTCCGAGTCGCGGGGTCGGTGGTCGCGCCCCGCGTCATAGGGGACGGACTAGAACGCGCCTCTCAAGCGATCCGCCCGTAATCCGCACGGCCACGGGCGGATCGCTTGATGCCGCCGGCTGGTCCGCGGTGCTCACGAACGACGCGCGTCCACAGAGGCGGTGACACGCGTCACATCGCAAATGCTTGGCGCATCTCCGCGCGCTGTCTTGAGTCTGTGCTCAGCGATATGGCGTGGAGCTCCGCAGAATCTCCACGTGACCGTAGCCGTGCGCGTCAAGCAGGGCGCGCAATGTCACTTCTGCATCGTCTTCGCCACGGGTGGGGCCAATACGAACAGAGCGAATCGGCAGCAGTCCTACCTCGTCTTGGGTGATACCGCGCCAGAGGTGTAGCGGTTGTGTCCCCCTCTTCGCTGAAACTTCCACGTAGGGGGCGATCCCAAACCGTCCTACGCGGTACAGCACAAACCGCCACCATGGCTCAACTCGCCATGTTGACCGCACTTCATTCTCGTCACTGAAACCGGGTTGCTTGAAGAAGACGGTGGGATCGAGCCCTTGCTGGTAATCCGAGAACATGACGTAGAAGGAGTCCTCATGAGGCTTCTTCAGACCGTCAATGATCTCTTGGAGTTCGTCTTCGACGACGCGGCTAGTGTCGCCCAGATACTCCACCTTCCCCCAGCCGCTTGCGAGAACGGACGCCGCGTCGGGATCGTACAGCTGGGCGAAGTGCCCGGTCTCAACTTCCTCCCGGGCGTCCTCGTAGTAGCCGGGTGGCGGTTCGGGGTGCTGCTCTGCTTCGTTCTGCACCACGGGCCACATGGAGACGATCGGGTCGAAGTCGATGGCGTACTCCGCCTCGCCGCCGGCGCCGTAGCTTCTCCACAGTGTGAGCGAGTCCCCGTCGAGGGCGGCAGAAAGCAAGAAGACTGAGATCGGTGTTGGGTCGCTATCGATCCCGATTTCGGCGAGCTGCTTCAGCTGCCAATCCTCGAGCTGAGGCCTTCGCTTCTCCAGGGCGCGACGTATCGCATCCCGCCCCTCTCGGATCTCATTGCGGTCGTTCATATACGCCGCGGAAGTTGCCCAGATGCGGTGGCGTCTGACGATCTCTAGGAGGCCATGTGCAGTTGTATAGTGCCATGCATGCTCAGGAGTTTCCACGCTGACAGCCTAGGTCGCGAGCTTCGGTCGACCGATACCCCATCATCAAGATTGCGAGCGCCCCTCCGCGCCTTTGCCGCCGCCGGCTCGACCATCGCGCCGTGCCCTCGGGCCAGCCGAGAGCAGCGCATGGTCTAGATCAGACCCAGGAGCACGTCCGGAGGAGTTCGCTGTCGGTCATGACGCGTCAGCCTGGTCGCTACTGGGCGTCGTTGAAAGTAGTGTGCGTCGCTCCAGGGGATGGATAGCCAGCGACATCCTCGAGTCGCTCGGGCGCTCCCGCGACCTTTGGGATGCACTCGTACCAGCGTCGAGATATCGACCGGAGACGCTCAGCGAGTTGCGGCTCATGGCCGGAGTAGTCGATGAACCGGAGCACACCATACTGCGTGATTTTATCCGCGAGCACGAGGATCGCGGACATTGCGTCGGCGTCTGGGAACGAGAAGGGTTGCCCGCCGATCTCGACGGTGACCCGCAGCTCGAGCGATGGCCACATCTTTCCGTGGGCTGACCCAGCAGATGTGCGCCATAGGCGCTCCACCTGCACGGGGTCACCGAGGTCACCGTCAGAGAAGCTAGTCCGCACCTCGTGCGCCGCCGCTGTGACGAGCGTTAGGTAGGACGGATCGTCGACTTTGATGCCGTGGCTTTGAAGAATGTCGAGCAAGTCGAGCCGTTGCTGTTTGAGCGCCGTCTTTCGCGCCGGGTCAACCTCGGCTTTCCGCTGCTCGGCCCAGTCTGCGAGAACTAGCGACATGTGCCGCCGCAGCACCTCACGCGGATCGCGAGATGCCATCACCCATACGGCTTGAGACGCTGACTCGAGCGCCGCGCGTGCGAGCGTCTGAGCCGGACGCGCATCGTGACGTATGACCGCGTCGGGGTGGAAAGTCATCGGCGCGACGAAGTCAGCCCACATGCCGAGGTGTTCGAGTGCTGAGGTTAGATACGAGCGGCACCATGTCTCGCACGACTGCGGCAACCCGTGATCGATCACTCTGAATGGTGATCCGTCGATTGCTGGTGGCGTTTCGGCCAAGAGATCGCGCATCAGTCGAGCAGATTGCGCCACTTCAACCCAAGATCGAGACTGCTCCCGATCGATCTCGATACGTCCGGCAACATCGTCAACATTCACAACGCGAGCGTATCGCCACCCGGCCAACGAACTCCGACCTCTCGCAATCCTCACTTACTTGAGCCCGTCTAGCAGTCGGCGCGAATGCCCGCTTCGAGATCGATGAGGCCTCCGGTCGTCTCTCAAACCGCGGCGCCGAGGATCCTGCATGCAGTCGACCTGAGCCCGAAGCTTCCGCAACCCGATGACGTGCGCATGTCGTGACCGGCTGCTATCTTGCAACAGCATCGAAGGAGAGAAATGAGTCCCCTGATCAACCAGATGTCGTTCAAAACGGAATACTTCCAAGCCCAGGCCGATGGTGCCGTGGAGTACTACGCCGATCAGGAGCAGGCGGAGGCGGCTCTTCGAGATGCTGCACCGCAGACCATCTTGAAGGAGAAAGAGCTCATCGACAGTCTTCTTCAATCTGGTCGGCAGTTCGTGGCAAACCGTGGAAGCGGTGAGTACGGGCCTTACGTCATTCACGCCCCCACGTGCAGCTCAATTCGGCATCAGATCGACCGTGATGAGGCTTGGGCCTATTGGCTCGCTGATCAAAGCGGGCGATCCGAGATCGGTGCGATGCCCAACCTTCTCGATCGACGCGACGTGGAGGCACTGCCTACCTACCGGGCTTGCTTGGTCTGCAACCCCGACGACATTCAGCGCGAAAAGAAGCGCACGCCCTCGAGTCGACCTACTCTCTTGGGGAGCATCACACGACACCATCTTGGGCGCTCGTTCGTAACGATCGAAGAAAAGCTACTCGGCGTCCTGCTCTCGTTCACGGTTGCACCCGACAGGGTCTCCCTGAATTTCGCCGCCGGAGACTTTGCGGGCGGCTATGATCTTCCGGTCATCATGTTGCCGAAGCAAGCACTGCCACCGAGCATCTAGCTCCGAATCCCCGCGAGTAGCTCTTGTTTGCCAGCGGCACGAAATGCCCTACAACCGTCTGTAGGGGTGACGAACACTCTCAGAGAAGCAAATGGGAGCCGAATCTCCGACTCGCAGCCCACTCAAGCGGCGATCTGTGGCTGGCGCCGCGACTCCCTGTCCTGGAGCGTCAGCCAAACGATGCGGCTGGCGGCTTTCGCGCAGTAGTCGCTAGTGCGATAGCTTCCTCGTAGGAGGTAATTCGGTGAGACCACGACACGTATATGTAGCAGCTTCGAGGGGCGCGAATCTCCGACGACTGCTCGATCTACTTCAGGAGGCTGGGCTCCAACCGGTGTTTCCCAGTGACGACGTTGATGCGGGCGAGTCAGGGATCACTGCTGCACGGAGAGCTATCTCCAAGTCGGACGTGTTGCTCCTCGTCCTGACCGAGGGCAATTCCACTGGCGCTGCGTTCGAGGCCGGCCTGGCGGTCGCAATGGACATCCCGATCCTCGTTGCCAAGACGCCACGTGCGACTGTGCCAGCGAACCTTCGTTCGTTTCCCGTGGTCTCGTTCAAGCTCGCAGACCCCTCGCGGATCCTGGATGCGCTCAGGGTACTGTCTCTCACGACGCTTGAGAATATCAAGACCCCGCAGGATACGGCACTGGGCGACAGCGTGAAACACTACCGGAGCAGCGCTGCGAACGCATCGGCAGCAGATCGAATCCGAGCGCTGACGGGCGCGATTGAAGCGACGGGCGCGATTGTCGCGCGCACCGAAGGCGCCGAAGATGAGGGCTTCGACATCGCAGTCTGGTCGAATGATCTCATCAACTCAATTGGCGCACCGGTTCTTATCGAAGTAAAGAAATTTTCAGGCGCCGCCGAACTGAAGCAAATTCGCTCAGCACTGCGGAGTCAACCCAATGGGGCAATCGGCTTACTCGTTTTTCAGGCACGTACAACTAGTAGCAGGGAGCGGACATACGACCCACAAGTGCTTGCGATTCAGGAGGAAGCGCTTCTGCGGGATCTAGAGAAGTACTCGTTTGCCGAGATCGTTATGCGATTGCGGAACTCCGCAGCACACGCGAGGAGTGAGTACTAACGTGTACGACTCGCAGCGGATTCAAGGGTTCTGGCAGCAGAGCGCGGCCGCAACGACGACAAAGGCGAAGGGCGATGCCCTCGAGGACTTGATCGAGTATGTATTCCAAGAGATCCCCGGGTTGATCTTGCCTACACGCAATTCGCGCGGCCCGGGTGGAGTTGCTGAGATCGACATAGCTTTCTGGAATGACGGTCATACCGACGGCCTGCGACAGTTCGACCGGCTCATCGCTATAGAGTGCAAGAACTGGGATGCAGCAGTCGGTTATGTAGAGATTGTCATGTTCAAAGAGAAGTTGCGTACGCGCGGACAGAACTTTGGCGTAATGGTTGCCGTTTCGGGGGTCACCGGCACGTCGCAAGCTCAAACTGCGGCGTATAAGGCACTCTTCGATGCGAAGGGAGAGGGCTTCACAATAATCGTGATCACGCGCAGCGACATCGATGCGCTGACCTCAGCCGATGATCTAGTACGACTCATCAAGGAAAAGTTCCTTCGCCTTTGCCTCTCCGGTCACATTTAGCCGTAGGCCCAGGCGTGCGAGTTCAACGGGTTTCGACACGAAAGCGTCGAGCGCCCACGTCAGCAAGACCTGTAGATGCAGGTCGGTCCGAGCTGCAGTGCGCCCGGTCCAAAAATCCTGACCAGGACGCGCATGATGCCCGCGCTCCTCGCCGCCTTAATGAGAATTGACCGCTCGGTCATCTCGATTATTCTGCACCTGAGATGTGCCGCCCACGCTGTACTAGGCGCGAGGGGACCGCAGAGCCGGAGACGATTTGAACTTCTCCGCAACGCCGAAGCGTCTCGTCAATCCTTGGGCGGCAGGTAGAAGTTTCGAGTCAGAGCGCGCTCGATGACATCATGCGGCACACCGAGCTCGGTAAGCAGGACCGTGTTGAGGATCGCCGTCGTGATGAGCATCAGCGCGAACATGTCGCGTTCACCCCTAGCAGTACCAGCGTGCGCTAGTCCGTTTCGGACGTTCACCAACCGCTTCGCCCAGTCATCGCGGTCCTCAGTGAAAGCTGAAACCGTCCCCGACGCGGGAATGGAGGCGAGCTCGAGGAGTCGTTGGCGGAAGCTTGGCCCGTTGCGAAGCTTCTCGTTCACCCAGGCGCGCTGCCGTTCGTCTGTAGTAGCTGCGAGCAGAGCTTCCTTCAACAACCTGAAATCTGAGGCTGGAAAGTCGGTTGCTGAACCCCGAAGACTCGCGTGGAGTGTCTCGGCGACGATAGCGACTTGCAGCATGTGCATTTCGAGGAATGCAGGTGGGTCGTACTCGAGGCCGAAGAAGACGTTACAGGCCGCTTGAGTCTTCGCTCGCAGTGGGATCCAAGTCTCAATGGTTTCCTTGAAGGAAAGGTCCTGACTCGTGAAACGGAAGTCCGCTGCTGGCACAGCCGACTCTTCCGGTCGCACCTCGTGGATTCGTTGGGCATGCAACGTGACCCATACGTCTCGGTCAATCTGCTCGTCGGAGCGCGGGAAGCGGAATCGGTTTGGCTGCGTGTGTAGGAGTTTCACGCTGATCAGACCCGATGGCTTCCCTGAGGCCAAGGTCATCAGGTCCGACATTGACTGGATGATGGTGTTGAACTCGCTGTAGGAAGCAGGCGCTTGAGGGGTGGCAACGAGGGCCGCGGTGACGTCTCCTGTCAGGGAGATCGAATCACGCCTGTGCAGGTAATGGAAGTGACGATTCTCAACGGCGGCCTCGAACCGCCAACCGTCGAACTCCGCGAGCTTAGGCTCCGCGGAGGTGATTTCTGCTGTCGACGTGCTCCCGTCGACGTGTACCTTCCCCGTCATGTTCACGGGCTGCAACCAGTCGGTAAATTGCTCAAAGCGCATCTCAGCGCGGCTGAACGCTGGCTCATCCGCGTCGCAAAGGTGGGCTCCGATCAGCGCCGTTTGTGCGTGAAGTCGGTGCAGTGTCGGCCGGCTGTGGCCCAGACTGCCGCCACTGGCTGACAGGGTCTGCAAGTTGACCAGCGAGACCTTGCCGCGTTGTGTTTCGCCCAGCACAAGAGGGAACAACCGGTCCATCGAGATCGTTGCGAAGGACTCATCGATCTGTCGCCTCACGCTGGGATCGAAGCCTCCGATGAGAGTGAGGGCGACGACCCCGTTCGCGGTGATCGTGGCAGTACCGTGCTGAGGTTCGTTCTCCTCGCCTGGAAGCCACCAGGTACCGTGCAGTTCCTTGAAATCCATGGCCCAAGTCTGCAGCCTTCTCTCGCGGCCAAGCGCAAGTTTGCTTGCTTAGATGTCAGCGGTGCCGCCGGAGTCACTCTAATCGTGCTGCTGTCTAGGACTACCTCGGTTTGCTCAGCGCCGCGGTGTTTACACCGATCGACGCTTCACTGCGACTTCGGAAGACGTCGCACATAGCTGCCAACGTCGAAGGGTTGCAGATCCAGGTACGGTCCGCGCGACGGATGTCTCGGGTGATGGCTCTTCAAGAGTTCCCCGATCGACTGCCACTCGCACGATGATCGATCCGCAATCTCTACGATCCTCTCCAACAGTCTGGGTAGATATGGTCTCGTCGTGACCAGCTCACCCCAAGCTGCCACAAGCGTGAGCTGACGACTGCCGATGAAGGTGGCGATGCATTGTTCATTTGCGCTTTGTAGGTGAGGCAGGTGTGTGAGATGCATTCCCTCGGGACTGGTCGACCGCTGAGGGTAGATGTTCAGCATCGTCCAGCTGTCGTGCCCGTTCAGTTCTGCATAACGTGAAACTCTGGTGACCGTATGGTCCAGCTTGTCCGGCGTCGCCGTGCTGGGGTTCACACCCACGCAAACCAGAGGATTCATCCCCGACGTACCCAGCAAGAACCGCGCGGAGTTGTCAGCCGTGCGCTCGTAGAGCATCGTCGCCGTCACCGGTTCACCGGCGCCAGGGGTCGCGCTGATGCGCTTGTTTCTTCGAACATGTTCCAATCGTCGCATGAACCCAAACGTCTCGAGCTGCCCCGGGAACGCACGGTGCGCGCGATCACGCTTGGACACTGCCCGAAAGAGAACGATCCAGCTTAGATGGCTAGGGATGTGGCAACGGCCGAGTTGGCAGGAGAGTAAATCCCTGGCCAAGATTGTTGGGCAGCTCTCCGAGCACGCTGCGGCGCACGATTATTGTCCAGGTTCCGAACCTGCTCTCCTTGACGTTCCACGTGAAAGCAAGATCAAACTCGGAATCGAGCAGCTTCTGCTCGAAGTACCTCATCTCCTTCTGTCCGGAGTTTTCGACGTAGACCTTAGGCATCACAGCAAGTCCTCGCCGGAGGCCCACTTCATAGATGCCAGACATGCCCTTGCCGAAGGCCGAGTGAGCATTGGCTCGACTCCGAGCGGCCTCAAGATCTCCTAGGTGAGTCACACCTGGGAGACTTTGCGGCGCATCGTCCTCAGCGAGGTCTGCCGCAGCGTGCCACCATGTGGTCAAATCAGGGTCAGGTGGTGCGGACAGATTGGAAGATGGCACCTCCACGAACGCACCTTGGAGCTTGTTCCACTCGACGTATTTGAACCTCGCGTTCGCTGATCGCATAGGCTCATCATCTCAGAGAAGCTCGGCGTATTTTTCCTGCATGGCTAAGAATTCGTTCCCACCGTCCAGTCCGCACAACTGTGAAGAACATGGCATCTTCACACTTCTCCAAGCGACACGTTGGAGGGCGCATGGGCACTCGATCATCCTGCGTCGGCAAGAAATATGTCACACGACCGCGCGGAAGTGCGTCTGCATGCGTCAAGCTAGGGAGTGTGGATGTAACCCCTGAGCAAGCAGACTATCTGCGCAATCCAGCTGGTCAGTTGTTTCTCTTCCTGGAGCACACACTCGATTCGGCCATGCATAACCAACCCATCCGACAAGTGTGGGCCAGCTACTTCGCCGTTGAACCAGAGGACCAACGTCTTCTGCTACAGCTTGGGCGCGCACTCACCCTGCCCGATGAGGTAGAGCGGGATGTTCGGGCACTGAGGAACACTGCGGCCCCGAAGGAGATGTTGCTCGGCCCCCTGCCGCAAGCAAGAGCCGCGCTTAGCTTCGTCGGACGTCTCGACGTGCCCCTGCATCAGGTGCAATCGCAGTTCGATCGAGGGACGACGAGGTCGTTGTCCTTCGTCAGTCACTTCCTCAACCCCACCGAGCCGCACTTCCCTCCCAATGGGAGCGTAGAGACCATCCGCGCTCTCGCCGAGAAACTTCGAGAAGAAGTCATGAGCGTTGAGGGCATGGACCCATCCGTCGCACGGCTTCTGCTCGAATATGTTCATCGGATGCTTCACGCCTTGGACGACGTTGCCTTGTTTGGCGCTGCGACCGTCGTAGGTGAGACTGATCGTCTCACGGGTCAATTCGTTCGCAGCCCTCAGGTAGTCGTCGAGATTTCCAAGAGCAAGCGAGTGTGGGCGGCGGTTCAGAAGGTGATGGTCGCTTCTGCGGTAGTGAGCGCTGGTGTCTCGGGGCCTTTGCAACTGCTCCCGGACGCGCAGGCGGCTCTCAAGCCTCTGCTGCAACTTGTTTCCGGATCAGAACAGCCGGACACTGACCCCGAAGCTGTCGATGAAGCCGACGCTGATATTGCCGAGTGAGCGAATCGTCAAGAAGCTCGTAGGGTCGCGCCACAAAGCGGCCGCGCTACAACAGCACTTCGCCTTCGCCGGCTGAATAGGTGTTGGGCTCCGTCTCGGTGAGCGGGGCGAAGCGATCCGAGGACATTCCGACCGTCCGAGCCGTCACGTTCCAAGTCTTCGGTGGTGATTCCTGGACCGCCACGAGCTTTGAACTGCCACGTCCCTGAACGGCTCAGAGCACTTCCCGTGTCTCGTGCTCGGCCCCTCCTTTCGCTCTCTGTGCCTTTCGTGCCTCAGCCGTTGGGTGGCGCGGTCTCGCTCGTTTACGAGCAGATCGCTCTTGACAGATATAGATAACGCTGAGCTCCGCGACGTCCTCGATCACGACGAGCCGCTCGGCGGGCGAGGCGAGGCCGAGCAGGGCGCCGAGCAGCGTCGTCTTCCCGGAGCCGCCCGCGCCGGTGATGAGGATGTTCGTCCGGGCGGCGACCGCGTCGCGCAGCAGCTCGGCGACCGCCGCCGGGAACATCCCGGCGGCCTGCAACGCCTCGAACCCCAGCGCTTCGTCCCGCGGCACCCGGATGGACAGGAGCGTCCCCCGCGTCGACACCGGCGGTAACACCACGTGGACCCGCACCCCGTCCTGCAGACGCACGTCGACGCACGGCGTCGCCTCGTCGACATGCCGCCCGCCTCTCGCCACTAGGCGGACCGCGAGCGCACGGATGGTCGCCTCGTCTGAGCGCCACCCCGCCTCGCGGACGAGCCCGGCACCGTGGTCGAGCCAGAGGCCGGACGAGCCGTTGACGAAGAGGTCGGTGACCCCCGGATCGGCGAGGTAGGGAGCAAGAGCCCCGAAGTCGGCGAGCGCCGTGACCCCGCGCGACTCGCCCGCACGCGCGGGTTCGGCGTCGACCGCCGCTTCCGGTGGATCATGCGGAGCGGCGTCGGGCGGGACGGAGACGACGAAGCGATCGGACATGCGGCGAGCGTAGGCGCGCCCATACGAGCACCGCAGCGTGGAGGCGCGGACCACGCAACGTCACGCGAACGGTCCCGGTTGTGGAGCGGCGTCAGGCGGACGTCGACCCGTCTCAGCGGTCGATCGTCGAAGCGCGGATGACGAGGTCCGCACCGATCACCGGGGCGGGTGCCACCGTCCGGCCCTCGATCCGGGCGAGGAGTTGCTCGGCGCCTGCGCGACCGAGCGCCTCGCCGGGCAACCGCACACTCGTCAACGGCGGGTCGCTCACCACCGACGACGCCAGGTCGTCGAACCCGACCACCGCGAGCTCCCCCGGCACCGGCATGCCCATCGCCCGAGCAGACTGCAGCACCCCGTACGCATGCGTGTCGGTCGCGCACACCAGCGCGGTCACCCCAACGTCCCGCCACCGCGGCCAGCTGTCGACGAACGCCGCGGCCGCCGCTTCGAGGTCGATGATGCTCTCCGCGCGATCGTCCGCGTGCACCCGCATCCCGCGTACGGCGGCCTCGCGCTCGAGCAGCAGTCGACGCAGGAGGAACGTGTCCGTCGCCGTCCGCCCACCGAGATACCCGAGCTGCCGGTGACCCAGGACGTGGAGGTGGTCGAGGAGTGCTCGGACACCGCCGAGGAGGTCGAAGTCGACGGAGACGGCGCGTCGGTCGGCGGCGACACCGCCGGACGCGGCCTCCGCCGTCGTCGTCGGGAGGCGGGGTGCGTCGAGCAGCACGAGCGCGGTGTCGAGCCGGAGCTCCTCGAGGAAGGCCTCGCTCGGCGCGTCGACCACGACCCCGGCCGGTCGGAGGGCCGCCAGTCGGCCGAGCGCGGCCGCCGTGGGCACGTCGCCCTCCCCGGTCACCGAGACGAGCAGCTGGTACGCGTCGCCGAGGCCGGTTCTGAGCCCGCGGATCACCGCACCGAAGTAGGGGTTCGACGCGTCCGGCGTCACGAAGACGACCAGGTTGCTCGACCCGCTCGCGAGTGCCCGTGCGGCGTGGTCGGCCACGTAGCCGAGCTCGGCGATCGCCTGGCGCACCCGTTCGGCGTTCTGCGCCGACACGTGACCGGCATCCTTGCCGTTGGCGACGAGCGACACGGTCGCGACCGACGTGCCGGCCCGTTCCGCCACCATCGCCGCCGTCACGCGACGGGCGGCGCGTGGCTGGGGATCGTTCGGTTCGAGGGGCACCCGTCGATCGTATCGGGACCGCTGAACCCTGGGCCGAACGACCCGGTTTGGTGAACCTAAAGCGCTTGACGTATGCTGCTCCCGGCGAACCTGAAGCGCTTTACGTGCCGTGTCGCCCGCTTCCCCCAGCACCCCAACGATGTGGAGAACCATGCCCCGCAAGATCATCCTCGACTGCGACCCAGGCCACGACGACGCGATCGCCATCCTCCTGGCACACGGCAACCCCGAGATCGAGCTGCTCGCCGTCACGACCGTCGTCGGCAACCAGACGCTCCCGAAGGTCACCCGGAACGCCCTCGCCGTCGCCCGCATCGCCGGGATCACCGACGTGCCGTTCGCCGCCGGTGCCGACCGCCCGCTCGTACGCCCGCTCGAGAACGCGCCGGACATCCACGGTGAATCGGGCATGGACGGCCCCGTCCTCCCCGAACCGGCGATCGCCCTCGACGACCGGCACGCCATCGACCTCATCATCGACCTCGTCATGTCGCACGAGCCGGGCGAGATCACCCTCGTCCCGACCGGCGGCCTGACGAACATCGCCCTCGCAGCCCGCAAGGAGCCGCGCATCGTGGAGCGTGTCAAGGAGGTCGTCCTCATGGGCGGCGGCTACCACGTCGGCAACTGGTCGGCGGTGGCCGAGTTCAACATCAAGATCGACCCCGAGGCCGCGCACATCGTCTTCAACGAGAGCTGGCCCGTCGTCATGGTCGGCCTCGACCTCACGCACCAGGCCCTCGCCACCCCGGAGGTCGTCGAGCGGATCGCCGCGATCGGCACCGGCCCGGCACGCTTCGTCGAGGAGCTGCTCGAGTTCTTCGGCACCACCTACAAGGACGCGCAGGGCTTCGACAGCCCGCCCGTGCACGACCCGTGCGCGGTCGCCTACGTGATCGACCCGACGATCGTGCGGACCGTCAAGGTGCCGATCGACATCGAACTCACGGGCACGCTCACCCTCGGCATGACGGTCGCCGACTTCCGCAGCCCGGCGCCGGACGACTGCAGCACCTGGGCCGCGACCGAGCTCGACCACGCACGCTTCTGGGGCCTCGTCACCGACGCCCTCGAGAACATCGGGGAGATCGAGCTGTGAGCGACCTCCTGAACTCCACGAAGCCCGCCGTCCGCATCGGCGCCCTCATGACGGCGTTGCTCGCCGCGTGCGTCGCGTTCC
This sequence comes from Plantibacter sp. CFBP 8775, assembly GCF_014839505.1. Lineage (NCBI taxonomy): Bacteria > Bacillati > Actinomycetota > Actinomycetes > Micrococcales > Microbacteriaceae > Plantibacter > Plantibacter sp. CFBP 8775. The sequence goes on from NZ_JACYNV010000002.1 coordinate 840,800, forward strand.
AGCTGAACGCCAGCATGCTGAGCCCCGCACTCGTCAGCATGGCGCGCGAACTGCAGACCGACGACGCCACCATCGGCCTGTCGCAGACCATGTTCTTCACCACGGCGGCGCTGTTCTCCGTCTTCCTCCCCCGTCTCAGCGACATCATCGGCCGGAAGCGTGTCCTGACCGGCATGCTCATCATCATGCTCGTCGGCACCGTCGTCGCGGCCCTCGCCGTGAACGTCGAGATGCTGTTCGTCGGCCGCATCATCCAGGGCGTGTCCGGGCCGGTCGTGCCCATCACCCTGCTCATGCTGCGCGCCGAGGTCACCGACCCGAAGCGGTACGGCGCCATGATGGGCCTCATCACCGCGGTCAACGGCGGCATCGCCGGGATCGATGCCCTCGCCGGCGGATGGCTCGTCACGAACCACGGCTTCCGGTCCGTCTTCTGGACCATGGCCGTCGTCGCAGCCGTCGCGATCGTGTTCGTCGTCCTGTGGGCCGCGAACTCGCAGCCCTCGAAGGGCACGAGGATGGACTGGTGGGGCGTGCTTCCGCTCGTCGTCTCGATCGCCGCCTTGCTCACCGCGTTCAACGAGGCCGGGAAGCTCGCCGCGGCGAACTGGCTGCTCGTCGGCGGGTTCATCGTCGTCGCCCTCGTCGCGTTCGCGATCTTCTGGACCGTCGAGAACCGGGTCGCCGAACCGCTGGTCGCCACGAAGTACCTCCGCCAGCGGAGCACGTGGGCACTCCTGCTCACGACGCTGCTCACGATGACCGGTGTCTTCGCCGTCGCCAACGGCCTCGTCACCTCGATCGCCCAGAACGCCGACGCGGGCTTCAGCATGGAGGCCGACCTCGCCTCCCTCGCGTTCCTGACGCCGTACGCCCTCGTCGGCTGGCTCGTCGGCCCGTTCGCCGGTCGTCTCGCGCCCACGCTCGGCTACCTGAACGTGCTCCGCATCGGTCTCATCGGCAGCATCGTCTCGATCGTCATCATGGCGCTCGTCGGTGTGCACTCGCTCCCCGTGCTCATCGCGACGACCGTCCTCATCGGTGCGACCTACGCGGGCATCGGCAACATCATGCTCAACGGGCTCGGCATCGTCCTGTCACCGAAGGAGAACCCGGGCTTCCTGCCCGGGCTGAACGCGGGCGCCTTCAACCTGGGCGCCGGGCTCAGCTTCGTCGTCCTCCCCGCCGTCCAGATCGCCGTCGCGCCCGCCGGAGGGACGTCGACGGCCGGGTACACGAGTGCCATGCTGGTCGGCGCGGGCATCACCGCGGTCGCCCTGCTGGTGTCGTTCCTCATCCCGAAGCCCGCGAGCGCCGAGGTCCGTCCGGCCGAGACCGCCTCGGCAGCCTAGGAAGGTCACCATGCAGAGTCCACGCATCGTCGTCGTCGGGTCCTTGAACGCCGACCTCGTCGTCCGCACGGCACGCTTCCCACAGCCCGGGGAGACGCTCACGGGATCCGAACTCGCCGTCATCCCCGGCGGCAAGGGCGCCAACCAGGCCGTTGCCGCGGGCAGACTCGGCGGCGACGTCACCATGGTCGGGGCGGTCGGCGACGACGCGCACGGATCCCTCCTGCTCGAGTCGCTCTCGAGCTCCGGAGTGGACGTCTCCCGGATCGCCCGACGTGACGACGTCGCGACGGGCACCGCGGTCATCACCGTCGACGATGCCGGGGAGAACACGATCATCGTGTCGCCCGGGGCGAACGGCACCCTCACGCCGGATCGGATCGGCGAGGCGTGGACGGCGCTCGACGGCGCCGGCGTCGTCTGCCTGTGCCTCGAGGTCCCGATCGACACCGTGCTCGAGACGGCCCGGAGGGGTGCTGCGGCCGGCGCGCTCGTGCTCCTCAACCTCTCCCCCTACGGGCCGGTGCCGGAGGAGCTCCTCCAGGCGACCGGTGTCCTCCTCGTGAACGAGCACGAGGCGGCCGACCTCGCAGGGGTCGACCCGGAGGAGGCCGGGTGGGAGGCGACCGCTACGGCGCTGCGCAGCCACGGCATCCGCCGAGCCGTCGTCACGACCGGGGCCGCGGGCAGTGTCGTGATCGACGGCGAGGCCGCCCCGACGTCGGTGCCGTCGCCGACGGTGGACGCCGTCGACACCACCGGCTGCGGCGACGCGTTCATGGGCGCCCTCGCGCTGCGACTCGCTGCCGGCGACGAGCTCGTCGACGCGGCTCGATTCGCCTCGACCGTCGGCAGCTACGCGGCGACCGGGGCCGGCGCCCAGGCGTCGTACCCCGATCAGGAGCAGCTCGCGGCGTTCCTCGAGCAGCGATGAGACACGGGGTCCCGCGTGAACCGACGCGGGACCCCGTGGCGCCTCACCCGGCCGCGATCACCCAGAGGTAGAGCACCGCGGCAGCGGCGATCGCCCAGCTCGTGAAGCTGCCGACGAGGAACTCCTCCGCCTTGCCGCCGACACCGCGATCCTCGGAGATCTCCGGGAAGCGCACGATGCCCTTGGCCGCGACGAGGGCGGCGATCACCATGCCGGTGCCGCTCAGCGCGAGGACGACGATGAAGACCCGTTCGAGCGGGCCGATGAGTCGGCCGCCGAGCAGCTGCGTCGTCGGACGCAGCGGCGTGCCGCCTTGCTCGACGCTCCCCAACTCTCGACCGCGGATCCTGACCGTCCAGGCGGAGGCGGGTGCCGCGGCCGGTTGCGACTCATCGTCCTCACGCGCGCGGCGCAGCGACGCCCGCACGATGAGGTTGCTGCTCCGGGTGAGGAAGACGAGGGTCGACCCGGCTGCGACGGCGAGGGCCAGGGGCACCTCTTGCAGCACGCCGAGGTCGAAGCCCGCGTAGACCTGCGCTGCGACGCTGTCGGCCGTCCCGCCCGCCCCGAACACGAGCGTGGACCCGACGACGAGGAGACCGAGCAGCAGCACGGGCCAGAGTCCGCGCGGTCGCGAGGTGTCCGAGGACGGCATGGTCACGATCCACCCGAGGGCGACGAGGCCGGTCAGTGTCGGCCACCACCAGTCGAGCCCGAGGCCCAGCACGGCGAGCAGCCAGACCACCACCAGCCCGATGGCCGGGGACCAGCGCGGGCCACGGATCAGACCACGACAGATGTCGGCGACCCCGATCATGAGCAGCAGGACGGCCGTGATCATCGAGTCGGCGCTCCGGCGAGCAGGTCGAGGGCCGAGACGAGCGCGGCACCGCCCGATCGTTGCAGGTTCTGCGACACCGCGGACTGCGAGATGCCGACGTCGGCCGCCATCGACTCCTGCGATCGGCCGAGGAGTGCACCCGCGGCGAGCTGTCGCTGTCTGGGGTTCCGCATCTGATCGATCGTGTGGTCGCGCAGGGTGAGGAGTGCGTTCACGATGGCGTCTCCGTCCTGGGGTGCTTCGCCCTCGAACCACGATCGCAGGTACGGCTGACGTTTGTCCTCCCGCCGATGCGCCTCGTCGATGGCGGCTCGGGCTCGCCACCAGGCGGAACCGTCCTGGATGATGGCGTCCTGGCCGGCATCGATGTCCGTGACCTCGCCCCAGCCGAGGCCGAACCGGCAGTCGACCTCGGCGGGGAACAGGAGCCGCGCGAGCGTGGTGGCCCGCAGCGCGGTCGCGACGTCCGCGTACACGACCTGGAACTCGTCGCCGACCGTGGGACGCAGCGGCTGCTCGGCGGGCCAGATGGCCTCCACCTGGAGGAAGACGTCCTGGATCGCGCGTTGAGCTCGGGTGCGATCGTCGAGACGGCGCGAACCCACGATGTCGACGACGACGGCCAGGAGGAGATCGGTCATCTCAGAAGCATAGAGCTGATAGTGGTAGAACTATAAGCAATATTCGAATACTCACCAGCGGCTTCCTGCAGCCGACGCCGGAGACAGAAGAAGGCGGCACCCATTGGGGGGAATGGGTGCCGCCTCTACAGTGCCGGATTGGGGGGAATCGCTGGCACTGCATGCACGAATGTGTATTCGGCCGGGTCCAAGTGTACGCCAGTGAACGGGGAACACAAGCACTCAGACGACCCCAGATCGAGTGGTTTCCCTACCATGCCCAGATCATTCACAGACTGGGCCGCTGAATTTGTTCGGATGAGTGACAAATCCGCAACCGAGAACGCGCTACGCTCGTGCATGGCACGGACTCGACCCGCCTCGGCAGGTCGAGTCAGGAACGCGGATTCGCAAGGGAGCGAGACACACACGATGAGCACTCAGATCGACAGCCTGCTGCACGAAGACCGACGATTCCCACCGTCGGAGGAGTTCGCCGCGCAGGCGATCGCCAGCGCCGAGCTCTACGAGCGGGCATCGAGTGACCGGCTCGCCTTCTGGGCCGAGCAGTCCCGCGAGCTGCTCACGTGGAGCAAGCCGTTCACGAAGACCCTCGACTGGTCGAACCCTCCCTTCGCGACCTGGTTCGACGACGGCGAGCTGAACGTCGCCTACAACTGCCTCGACCGGCACGTCGAAGCCGGCAACGGCGACCGCGTCGCCCTCCACTGGGAGGGCGAGCCCGGCGACACCCGCACGATCACCTACGCCGAGCTCACGGCAGAGGTCAAGCGCGCGGCCAACCTGTTCACCAGCCTCGGCGTCGAAGCCGGCGACCGGGTCGCCATCTACCTGCCGATGATCCCGGAGGCGATCGTCTCGATGCTCGCCGTCGCGCGCATCGGCGCCGTCCACTCGGTCGTCTTCGGCGGGTTCAGCGCCGACAGCCTGCGCTCCCGCATCGACGACGCGGAGGCCAAGCTCGTCATCACCGCCGACGGCGGCTACCGCAAGGGCAAGGTCTCCGCGCTCAAGCCCGCCGTCGACGCGGCCCTCGCGAGCCGCGGCGAACTGCCCGAGCAGGCGACCGTGGACCATGTGCTCGTCGTCCGCCGCGGCGAGAACGAGGTCGACTGGACGGCCGGGCGCGACCTCTGGTGGCACGAGGCCATCGCCGACGCCGAACCCGAGCACGAGGCGCAGCCCTTCCCCGCCGAACAGCCGCTCTTCATCCTCTACACCTCCGGCACCACCGGGAAGCCGAAGGGCATCCTGCACACCTCGGGTGGCTACCTGACGCAGACGGCGTTCACCCACAAGAACGTCTTCGACCTCCACCCCGAGACCGATGTGTACTGGTGCACGGCCGACATCGGCTGGATCACCGGTCACAGCTACGTCACCTACGGACCCCTCGCGAACGGCGCGACGCAGGTGCTCTACGAGGGCACACCGGACGCCCCGCACCCGGGACGCTGGTGGGAGATCATCGAGAAGTATGGCGTGAGCATCTTCTACACCGCTCCGACGGCGATCCGCTCCTTCATGAAGCTCGGTCGGAAGATCCCGAAGCAGTTCGACCTGTCGTCACTCCGCCTGCTCGGCTCGGTGGGTGAGCCCATCAACCCCGAGGCGTGGATGTGGTACCGCAAGATCATCGGTAACAAGGTCGCGCCGATCGTCGACACCTGGTGGCAGACGGAGACCGGGGCGATCATGGTGTCGGCCCTCCCCGGTGTCACGTCGACCAAGCCCGGCAGCGCGCAGGTCCCGATCCCGGGCATCGCCATCGACGTCGTCGACGACGCGGGTGACGCGGTCGGTGCCGGCGGCGGCGGACTCCTCGTCGTGACCGAGCCCTGGCCGTCGATGCTCCGCGGCATCTGGGGCGACCCCGAGCGGTTCAAGGAGACCTACTGGGAGAAGTTCTGGGACGTCGAGGGCGGTCCGTTCTACTTCGCCGGCGACGGCGCCCGGCTCGACTCGGACCGCGACGTCTGGCTGCTCGGCCGCGTCGACGACGTCATGAACGTCTCCGGGCACCGACTCTCCACCGCTGAGATCGAGTCGGCGCTCGTCGCCAACGAGATGGTGGCCGAGTCCGCCGTGGTCGGTGCCGCCGACGAGACCACCGGGCAGGCGGTCGTCGCGTTCGTCATCATCAAGGAGTCCCACCTCGAGCAGGCGTCCGGACTCGCGGACATCACCGGCGCGCTCCGCAGCTGGGTCGGCGAACAGATCGGTCCGATCGCCCGCCCACGCGAGGTCTACCTCGTGAACGAACTGCCGAAGACGCGCTCGGGCAAGATCATGCGCCGTCTCCTCCGCGACGTGGCCGAGGGTCGCGAGGTGGGCGACACCACGACGCTCGCCGACACCACGGTCATGCAGATCATCACCGACAAGATGGTGAAGAGCACGTAAGTCCTCGCAGCGTCGCAGCAGGAGATCCGCCCCGCAGCAGGAGAACGTAGTCACGTTGGTCCTGCTGCGGGGCGGATCTCCTGTGCTCCACAGGGCAGACTCGCGGGCGCCTCATCCCCAGCACTCCTGAGTGGGGCATGTGGCCGCCCCCGGCCCGCGAAGCTGAGGTGATGGACCTCACCCCGTGGATCGACCGGCGCGACGGGATCGTGCATCGTCTCGACGCGCTCGATGCCGGAGCGACCAAGCACGGTATCGAACAAGCAAAGCAATCAGGCTCGGTCCGAGTCGTGAGACGTAACTGGCTCGTGACCGAGGCGTGTGATCCTCAACTCCTCTTCGCGGCGACGCGCGGAGGACGATTGACGTGTCTGACGATCGCCGGTCGTCGCGGCTGGTGGAACCTGGCTGACGGGTTCGTCCACCTCTCCGTCCCTTCGACGTCTGCAGCGACGACTGAAGCAGGGCTGCGGCTCCATTGGAGCGCGACACCGGCGCCGGTGTCCACCCGCACACTGGTGCAGCCACCGGTGAATGCGCTCGTCCACATCGCCGAGTGCCAACCGTTCGAACGCGCGCTCGCGGTCTTCGAATCGGCTGTCCGCGTCGGCGACGCCGACCTCGACCGACTCAGACTCATACCGATCCGTTCCCGACGGTTCAGAAGAGTGATCGACCGCGTCAGCCACCTCTCCGACTCGGGCATCGAGTCGATACCGCGCATCCGTCTCGCGCGGATCGGCATCCACATGAGCCAGCAGGTCGTGGTCGACGGTCACCGGGTCGACGGACTCATCGGCGAACGCCTCATCCTGCAGTTCGATGGACACGCTCCTCATCAGGATGCGTCACAACGGAGCCGCGATCTCGCGCAGGATCGCCGTCTCGCGCTGTCCGGCCACACCGTCCTGCGGTTCAGTTACCGGCAGGTCATGCACGAGTGGACACTCGTCGAGCGCGAGATCTCAGACGCGATCGCGCAAGGCAGGCATGAGTGGTGAACGCAGGAGATCCGCTCCGCAGCAGGATGAACGTGGTTACGTTCTCCTGCTGCAGAGCGGATCTCCTGTTGTGACGCCGCGCGCTACGCGAACTCGACGATGAGCTCCACCTCGACGGGCGAGTCGAGCGGCAGGACGGCGACGCCGACGGCGGAGCGGGCGTGCACGCCGAGGTCGCCGAAGATCTCGCCGAGGACCTCTGACGCACCGTTGATGACGCCGGGCTGGCCGGTGAACGCCGGGTCGGAGGCGACGAAGCCGACGACCTTCACGATGCGGGTGACACGGTCGAGCGAACCGATCTGGCTCTCCACCGCGGCGAGCGCGTTGAGCGCACACGTCCGGGCGTAGGACTTGGCGTCGGCGGGCGAGACGAGTCCGTCGCCCTCACCGACCTTGCCGGTGGCGGGGAGCTTGCCGTCGGTCATGGGCAGCTGGCCCGAGGTGAAGACGTGCTCGCCGGAGACCACCGCTGGGATGTAGGCGGCGACGGGCGGGACGACGGTGGGCAGGGTGATACCGAGCTCGGCGAGTCGGTCGGCGATCTGGGACATGGGGGTTCCTCCGGGACGTCGGGTCAGTCGGCGATGGGGCGCTTGAGGTAGGCGACGAGCCCACCCTCCGGACCGGTGACGACCTGGACGAGCTCCCAACCCTCCCCGCCCCAGTTGTTCAGGATGGCAGCCGTGTTGTGGATCATCAACGGCGTGGTGAGGTACTCCCAGCGGGTCATGTCTCTCCTCGATCGGGCGCTCCGCACGGAGAGGCGGAGGCGCAGGGGATGTTCATGGCGAGCCCCAAGTGAAGCTCGCTCACAGTTTCCCCGCTTACCTTCGATCCTATGCCTGAACCACGTACCCCCGCGAAGACGGTCGCGCAGAGCGTCCTCGGCTTCGTCGGCTTGAGCGTCGCCGCCGGTGTGCTCGCCACCGCCGCGGTCACCCCTGCCATCGCGATGACCGGTCTCGCCACCTCCACGGGCATCTCCGTCTTCGACGGCCTCCCCGACTACCTCCAGCTCGACTCGCTCGCCCAGAAGTCGAGCATCTACGCCAAGGATTCCGCCGGCAACCCGGTGCTCCTCGCCTCCTTCTACGACCAGAACCGGATCGAGGACAGCTGGGACCAGATCTCCCAGTTCGCGAAGGACGCCGCGGTCTCGGCTGAGGACCCCCGCTTCTTCGAGCACGGTGGCATCGACCTCGCGGGCACCGTCCGCGCGGTCGTCAACAACGCCGCCGGTGGATCGACGCAGGGTGGCTCCTCGATCACCCAGCAGTACGTGAAGAACGTCCTGGTGCAGAAGGCCGAGGCGATCCCAGACAAGAAGGAGAGCGACGCGGCCTACGAGGAGGCGACCGCGACGACCCCGGAGCGCAAGCTCAAGGAGATGCGACTCGCGATCGGTCTCGAGAAGACGTACGGCAAGGAGGACATCCTCCGCGGGTACCTCAACATCTCCGGTTTCGGCGGACGCGTCTACGGGATCGAGGCGGCGTCCAACTACTACTTCAACACCACGGCCGCGAACCTCACGCTGGAGCAGGCGGCGACGCTGCTCGCGATCGTCAACAACCCCGAGAACCTCAGGATCGACAAGCCCGACAGCGCTGACAACGGCGCGGCGAACGGCTACGCCCTGACGAAGACGCGACGGGACTACGTCCTCGACCAGATGCTCAAGGAGCAGAAGATCTCGCAGGAGCAGCATGATGCGGCGGTGGCGATCCCGATCACCCCGACGATCGTGCCTCCCGTCACCGGCTGTTCCGCGGCCGGGTCGTCCGCCTACTTCTGCGACTACGTGACCCAGGTGCTGCAGAACAACGAGATCTTCGGCGCCACCCAGGACGAACGGTGGACGAACTTCAAGCGCGGCGGGTACAGCGTCTTCACGACCCTCGACCTCGACCTGCAGAACGCATCGCAGGCGGCCATCGACGAGTACGTCCCGAAGACGACCACGGAACTCGACCTCGGCGCCGTCTCGGTGAGCGTGCAGCCCGGGAGCGGGCGGATCCTCGCCATGGCCCAGAACAAGGACTACTCGCAGGATCCCGATGTCCTCGCGACGGGCTCCAACTACAGCGCGATCAACTACAACACCGATCAGGCCTACGGTGGATCGGCGGGCTTCCAGCCCGGGTCGACGTACAAGATCTTCACACTGACGGACTGGCTGAAGTCGGGCAAGGGCGTCAACGAGTCGATCAACGCGAACCGCAGATCCGACTGGGGCACCTTCACCAACAGTTGCGTCCCGGGTGGGACGGAGCAGGCGGAGGCCGGGTGGAGTCCGCGGAACGACGAGGGCGAGTCGGGGTCCTACACCGTGAGACGCGCCACGCAGCAGTCGATCAACACCGCGTTCATCGCGATGGCGCAGGAGCTCGACCTCTGCGACATCAGCAAGACCGCTGAGTCGATGGGCGTGCACCGTGCCGACGGCGCGCCACTGAACAACTCCCCCGCGACCGTGCTCGGCACGAACGAGGTCGCTCCGCTGAGCATGGCGACCGCCTTCGCGACGCTCGCCGCCGGCGGCAAGACGTGCGACCCGATCGCGATCGACTCGATCACGAAGCCAGACGGGTCGACTGCCGAGGTCCCCTCCGCGAACTGCCGCCAGTCGGTCGATGCGAAGGTGGCGGCCGCGGCCGACGACGTCCTCCAGGGCGTCGTGTCGAGTGGTACCGCGTCCGCCTCGGGCGCCCGCACCGACGGCGTCGGTGAGTTGATCGGCAAGACCGGCACCACCGACAACGCCGAGGCGACCTGGATGAGCGGTGCGAGCACGACCGTCGCGACGGTCGTCGGCACCTTCAACGTCAGCGGACACGTCAACCTCCGCGACACCTACATCGACGGCACCCAGGTCGCGTCCATGCGGCACTACATCTGGCCGGAGGTCATGTCGGCCGCGCTCGCCAAGTACCCGGGTGGCGACTTCCCCGCGGCCGATCGCGCCACGCTGCAGGGCGACGGTTCCGGCAGCAGCGGCGAGGACTCGACCCCCGCTCCGACGCCGACGAGCGACCCGACGCAGGCACCGAGCGAGGCGCCGACACCAGCGCCGGGCGACGGCGGGGACACCGACGGGACTGGCGAGAACGGCGGCCCAGCAGCCCCGGGGAACGGTAATGGGAATGGCGGCGGTGGCGGGAACGGCAACGGGAACGGCTCACCCGGGTGATCGAATGCGGCTGCCGGTCTGACGCCGACCGGCAGCCACCCCGCGCCGCCCGGCGGCAACGATCGGGTTTCAACGCGGCGCTGAGCGGGCCTTTTTCAGGATTGTCGCTTAGCATCGATCCATGCCTCAACAACATCGCACGGCCACCGGTGTGCTCGGCGGCTTCCTCGGCTTTCTCGGCCTGAGCGTCGCAGCGGGTGTCCTCGTCACCGCCACGGTCACCCCGGCCCTCGCCGTCACGGGGATGGCGACCAACAGCACGATCAACGTGTTCGACGGTCTGCCCGACTACCTGGCGCTCGACGAGCTGGCGCAGAAGTCCAGCATCTACGCGACCGACAGCGCCGGCAACCCGCAGCTGCTCGCGTCCTTCTACCAGCAGAACCGCATCGAGGTCGGCTGGGACCAGATCAACCAGTTCGTCAAGGACGCGGCGGTCTCGGCTGAGGACCCGCGCTTCTACGAGCACGGCGGTGTCGACCTCACGGGTACGATCCGAGCCGTCGCGATCAGCGCGACGGGCCGCGACCTGCAGGGTGGTTCGTCCATCACGCAGCAGTACGTGAAGAACGTGCTCGTCCAGAAGGCCGAGGCCATCACCGACGAGGCCAAGATGAAGGCCGCGTATGAAGAGGCGACGAAGGCGACCCCTGAGCGCAAGCTCAAGGAGATGCGCATGGCCATCGGCCTCGAAAAGCGCTACGGCAAGCAGGACATCCTGCGCGGCTACCTCAACATCGCCGGCTTCGGCGGCCGCACCTACGGCATCGAGGCTGCGGCCAACTACTACTTCGCAACCTCCGCCGCCAATCTCAACCTCGAGCAGGCCGCGGCGCTCATGGCGATCGTCAACAACCCGGAGACCCTACGTCTCGACCGTCCCGAGAGTGAGACCAACGGCGCAGCGAACGGGTACGCGCTCACCCTCGACCGGCGGAACTACGTCCTCGATCAGATGATCAAAGAGGGCAAGATCACGCAGGAGCAGTACGACGTCGCCATCGCGACGGCCATCACGCCCACCATCAACCCGGCGAGCACGGGTTGTCAGACGGCCGTCAACGTCGTCGCGGGCGCCGGGTTCTTCTGCGACTACGTCACCCGCGTGTTCCAGAACAACCCGATCTTCGGCGCGACCGAAGACGAGCGCTGGGCCGCGTTCAACCGTGGCGGTTACAGCGTGTTCACGACGCTCGACATCGAGGTCCAGAGCGCTGCACAGGCGGCGATCGACGAGCTCATCCCGCGGGTGAGCGACCAGCTCGACATCGGCGCGGTCGCCGTGACGGTCGCGCCCGGCTCGGGTCGCATCCTCGCGATGGCGCAGAACAAGGACTATTCCAACGACCCCGACGTCCTGGCGACCGGAGCCAACTACTCCGCGGTCAACTACAACACCGACGTCGATTACGGCGGTTCCACCGGCTTCCAACCCGGATCGACGTACAAGACCTTCACCCTCGCCGAGTGGCTCAAGGAAGGCCACGGGCTGAACGAAGGCGTCGACGGCCGGAAGCGCTCGCCTTGGGGAACCTTCAAGGACTCCTGTGCCGACGGTGGCACCGTGTACGCCGGTTCCGACTGGAACCCCGGCAACGACGAGGGCGGCAACGGTGGCCAGTACACCGCACTGCAATCGACGAAGCAATCCATCAACACCGGGTTCATCGCGATGGCGAAGCAGCTCGACCTCTGCGGCATCCGCAAGACCGCAGAGTCCATGGGAGTGCACCGCGCCGATGGCGGTCCCCTCCTGCAGTCTCCTGCGACGGTCCTCGGTACGAACGAGGTCGCCCCGCTCAGCATGGCGACGGCCTTCGCGACCTTCGCCTCGGGCGGCACCACGTGCGACCCGATCGCGATCGACCGGGTCGTGAAGCCCGACGGCACCGACATCCCCGTTCCCTCGGCGAACTGCCGGGTCGGACTCGAGGCCAATGTCGCCGCCACGGCGAACGTCGCACTTCAGGCGACGTTCAACGGCGGTACGACGAGCTCGTCCCGCATCGGCGACGGCATCCCGCTCATCGGCAAGACGGGTACCACCGACAACAACGAGGCCACCTGGATGAGCGGCGCGAGCACGAAGGCGGCGACCGTCGTCGGCGTGTTCAACGCGACCGGCCACGTCAACCTCCGCCGCACCTACTTCGACGCCGGTCAAGCCGCGACGATCCGACACAAGATCTGGCCGCGGGTGATGGAAGTCGCCAACGCCAAGTTCGGTGGCGAAGCGTTCGGCGACCCCGACCCGTCGCTCATCAACGGTCAGTCGATCCAGGTGCCCGATGTGGCAGGGAAGACGATCGAGGAAGCGCAGAAACTCCTCGAGGACGCGGGCTTCGGCTTCGCGAACGGTGGCGCGGCCGACTCGGTGCTGCCCGCGGGGCAGGCGGCGAGCACCAACCCGGCCGGCACTGTCCCGAAGGGTTCGATCATCACCGTCTACACGAGCAATGGGCTGCTTGCTGCCGTGCCTGACGTGAGTGCTGCTGCGAGCTATGAGGACGCGAGGGCGGCGATACAAGGCGCCGGGTTCGCGAACGTCGGACAGAAGTGTGTGGTCGACCCTGCGGCGGCGACGCCGAAGGTCACCGGGGTCGATCCCCCGGCAGGAACGGCGGCTCGCAAGGACGGCAAGATCACGGTGACGGTCTCCAAGACCAGCTGTTAGCGTCCTGACGCCAGCACGGAGGGCCCGATCGGATTCGATCGGGCCCTCCGTCGTCTTCGCGGAGCCCGCTCCGGGCGTCTTCGGAGGGGCCAGCGGGTACGCTCGTGGGACGGTCGGCACCACTCGACGACCGAGGAGGAGACGATCGATGGCGGCACCCATGAGCACCGGCGGCAGACTCGGAACGGCAGCGGCCGTCGTGGCAGGCCTCGGGGCCCTCACCTTCGGGTACGCGTCGGTGATCGAGCGCAACGCCTTCGCGCTGCGCAGGGTGACCGCTCCGGTCCTCCCGCCCGATGCTGAGCCGATCACCGTGCTGCACCTCTCCGACCTCCACATGGCGCCCTGGCAGCGCCGGAAGCAGGCCTGGCTGCGGTCACTGGCTGATCTCCGGCCGGACGTCGTGATCAACACCGGCGACAACCTGGGACATGAGCAGGGCATCGACGGGATCCGGGCTGCGCTCTCGGTGTTCGCCGGGGTTCCGGGGGCGTTCGTGCACGGCTCGAACGACTACTACGGTCCGACCGCGAAGAATCCGTTCAAGTACTTCACGCAGACCTCCTCGAAGCACGTCTCCCCGACGACGCTCGACACGGGCGCGCTCGAGCGGTTCTTCATGGACGAACTCGGCTGGATCGACCTCAACAACGCGGTCGGTGAGATCTCGGTGGGCAGGACCCGCCTCGACCTGTTCGGCGTCGACGACCCACACAAGCACTTCGACCGCCTGGACACCTTGACGGCGCTCATCGACGAACGGCTGGACGCTGAGACGCTGGAGACCGACGACCCGTCGCTGGCGCACACGGTGACGGTGGGCGTGATGCACGCTCCGTATCGTCGGGTGCTCGACGCGTTCGTGACGCAGGGTGCGCAGTTCATCTTCGCGGGGCACACCCACGGCGGTCAGGTCTGCGTGCCGGGCTACGGTGCGCTCGTGACGAACTGCGACATCCCTCGCAAACAGGTGAAGGGGCTCAGCGTCTGGCGCCACGCCCTCCGCTCGGCGTACCTGAACGTGTCGGCGGGTGTCGGCACGTCCATCTATGCACCCGTGCGCTTCGCCTGCCGGCCGGAAGCGTCGCTCGTGACGCTCCTCCCCCGTCGCACGGTGGTCTGACCGGGCCCGACTGCCCTTCGACAGGCTCAGGGACCAGGACTCTCTGGACCAAGCACCCTCCGCCGGTCGCTGAGTGCCATCCGCCGGTCACTGAGCACCCTCCGCCGGTCACTGAGCTTGTCGAAGTGCGCCCTTCGACAGGCTCAGGGACCAGGACCCTCTGGACCGAGCACCCTCCGCCGGTACCGAGCACCGTCCGCTGGTCCCGAGCGCCCTCCGCCGGTCACTGAGCTTGTCGAAGTGCTGCCCTTCGACAGGCTCAGGGACCGGGAATCTCCGGGCTTTGCTGTCGGGGTAGCGGGATGTGCAACCCGCCAGCCCAGCAGACCGCCAGCCCGGGGAAACAGAGAAGCCCGGCCAGACGACTTCTCGTCTGACCGGGCTTTGCTGTCGGGGTAGCGGGATTTGAACCCACGACCTCTTCGTCCCGAACGAAGCGCGCTACCAAACTGCGCCACACCCCGATGGCCCGAAGGCCTTGTCTAGGATAGCCGATTTTTCAGCGGCTGTTCGCCACTTCCTGGAATCGGTGGATCCCGGACCGGATCAGCCGGGCGCCGCCATCGCCGCCCGGCCGACCCGTGTTCTCACGCCTGCTGGCGGCGACGCACGACCACGGTACCGAGCGCGGCGGCACCGACGGCGAGGAGCCCGCCGGCGACCCACGGGAGGGCGGTTCCGGCGAACCCGGTGTCGGCGAGGGCATTGCCCCCGGCAGACGGGTCGGAGGCCGATGCGGCGGCCGCAGCGGCGTCCGCGGGGTCCAGGACGGTGAAGTCCGACGAGTCGGTCACGGCACCCTGGGTCGCGGTCAGCGTGTACGTGCCTGCGGGGTCCGCAGCCGTGTCGATGGAGACCTGGATGTCGCCGGCCGCGTCGGCGACGGTCGACAGCGTACGAGCGGAGACGCCGGCCGCGGAGGAGTCGATGGTGATCGACACCGTCTGGTTCGCGGCCCAGAAGTCCGAGCACGAGTACGAGACCGCCGCGCCGCGCGCGACGCTCGCCGGCGTGATCGAGTTGCAGCTGCCAGGACCGTAGCTGTCGCCCTCGAGCGCGTTGGCTGCGGTGGGCAGCGCGACGACGGCGAGGAGGACGAGTGCGGCGGCGGAGAGAGTTCGTTTCATGTGCGGGCCCCTAGGTGTGCGGATGGCGCATGCGCTGCGTGATGCGACATGCGGACAGGGCCTGGAGCCGAGCGCTGTTCACTCGTGGCCTCCATGGCCGTCATCATGCTAGGGGAGCCGCCATCTCACCAGGGCTGGAAAACCGCGGAATTCCGCGGATGTGACCACCTTTGGGGGTACGGCCTGTCCGTCTGACGCCAAGCCGGGCGAGGACGGTGTCAGGTCGTGGTCCGAGCGGACGACCGATCGGACCACGCATCCCGAACGACGGATCAGGCCGTCTTGCGGCGACGGATCGCCATCGCTCCGACGACGCCGGCACCGACGACGAGGAGGCCTCCGCCGATCCACGGCAGTGCTCCACCGTCGAAGCCGGTCGAGGCGAACTCGCGCTCCGAGACCTGGAACGAGGCGCTCTCGGTGGTCGCGCCCTGGGTCGCCGTGACCATGCAGGTGCCGGAGGCGGTCTTGCTGGTCTCGATCGTCACCGCGAACGCACGGGCGGCGTCGGCGCTGAACGTGCCGGACGTCGGCACGGCGCTCTGCTCGGCGGCCTGCTCGGTCGCGCCGGCGGTGTTCGGCTTCGCAGCGGGAATGCTGCAGCCGGGCCCGGCGACGGTGACCGTCACCGGAGTGCCGGGGTCGAAGGTGCCGTCGCAGCGGAAGACGGTCGACTCCCCCTGGGTCACCGACACCGGTGTGAGGGTCGCACAGCCGGCAGGGCCGTAGGTGGACGAGTCGGTCGCTGCACTCGCGGCGGTCGGGGCCGCGAAGACTGCCAGGAGGCAGAGCGATGCTAGGGCAAGGGTGCGCTTCATGTTGATATCCCCAAGGAACGTCGAATACCCCCTGCGTCCGCCGATTTCGGGTGGGCGTCCGCGCGAGGTTCCCCAGGGTCACGAATTCGGGTGCGTGGCTTCCTGAGGTGTTGTCATGCTATGTCAGGAGCCGCACCGAGGGAAGGCCGAAATGGTCGTTTTGCCCGTGATTCCGGGGGTTGTGACCAGGTTTGGGGGTACGTCGGAGGCCTTCGGAGCGAGCACCGTGAAGACGAGTTCCGTTGTCGCCCCCGGAGTGAGGGTCACGTCGGTCTGGGCGTAGAGACGACCGTTCGGGTCGGTCACGGCCTTGACCGGCAGGTCCTCGCCGTCGCTCGCTCCGAGCAGGGTCGCGCCGAGCGGACCGTGGATCACGACGCGCGTCGCGATGTCTCCTGCGGGGGTGCCGAAACGCCCGCCTGCGGTCACGTAGTCCGGCAGGGAGGTCGCGGCATCCGCTGGCGCGGTGGACGTCAGGGTGACGGCGACGACGTATTCCGCACCCTGCTTCGTGCACCGGGCGTCGCGGATGTCGACCTTCGTCTCCAGGTAGTAGTCCATCTTGGCGCGGGTGAGGTCTTCGAGGTAGACCCCGGTGTACACGGCCGCGTCGTCGGTCGCCGGTGGGATCCCGGCGAGGCTCGTCTGGGCGATCAACGCCTGTTCGGCGGGGACCGCACTCCACACGTGGAGACGGTTCTCCGCGCCGGACTCGGACAGGGCCTGGACGAGCGCACCGGGGTCGGGCGAGCGGGAGATCATGTCCTCGAACACCGCGCCCGAGACCGCGGCGAAGAACGCGTCCTGTACGAGCCGGTCCGGGAACCGGGCGTAGACGTCGCTCAACAGCGTCTTCGCCGCATTGTCGGCGGTGAGCTCGGTGCCGTCCGGGAGGGCGACGGGTCCGGTCGCCTCCAGCAGGTGTGCGAGGACGTAGGGGTCGACGGCGACCACGGTGTCGATGGGCACGCCGAACACCTGGGTCCCCATGGCTGCGGCAAGCTCCCCGGTGCGACTGAAGTCGACCGTGAGGTTGGTGTCCTGGATGTATCGGCCGAGGTTGTCGGTGTAGACGTTCTGCTCGAACGGGGTGAGCGGCAGCACGGGGGCGGGGAATCCGGAGAAGTCGTCGCTCCCCCGGGTGCCGACGAAGGAGATGACGCCGTTCTCCGCGTGGATGAGGGCCACCGCCCCGGCGATGCCGCCACTCGAGCGCAGCTCCGCGTTGTTCTGGATCATCACCATGATGTTCCGGGGCCCGGCCCCGCCCGCCATGTCCGGCAGGAGCGCCGTGGCCCGCGCCGCGGTGTCGAGCATCGTGGACGCACCGGTGATCGTGCGGGTGAGCTTCTCGACGGCGTCGGCGACCACCGGCAGCGCACCGTCCGTGCCGATCGTGTCAACGCGCCCGGCGATGGTGTCAGCCGCTGCGGCCGCGTCGGCCACAGTCGGCGCGACGGCACGGAGCGGTTCCGTCGCGATCGAGCCGTCCCCGGGGAGCAGGGAGGACAGGTTGACCTGATCGGCGATCTCGACGACCCTCGGCACGACGTCGACCGCGACGTCGTCGGTGGCCGCGGCTGCCTGTCGCACCGCGGAGAAGTTCACGCCGAGGAACGGGACCGCCTCGGCCGCCCGCCAGATGGGATCACTCGTCAGCGACACCGCCTCGCCGGTGTGCTTGGTGAGTGCACGCTGCGTGGCCTCGGTGCCGCTCGCGTCGCCGTCGAGCACGGCCGACTGGAGCGACTTCGCCTCCGACTGGGCGGCTTCGAGCGCGTTCTTCGCCAGGGACGCCCGGACGCCGAGCCATGCTCCGAGCGCGAGGACGACGAGGAGGACGGCGAGCGCGATCCACCACAGACGCGAACGCCGACGGCCGGGCAGGCGGATGCCGGCCGTCGCCGGGCGTGGGTCAGCCAAGAGTGCTCCTTGTTCGGGTAGGCACAGCCTAACCGTCGGATGACGGCCTCTGAGGGTCGCTGCACGCCCCCTTTCAGGGGTGGACGACGCACGCCACAGCAGGGCTCACGGCCG
This sequence comes from Plantibacter sp. CFBP 8775, assembly GCF_014839505.1. NCBI lineage: Bacteria > Bacillati > Actinomycetota > Actinomycetes > Micrococcales > Microbacteriaceae > Plantibacter > Plantibacter sp. CFBP 8775. The sequence continues at coordinate 858,944 of NZ_JACYNV010000002.1, forward strand.
CTCATGGCCTACGATTGCGGGATGCCGTCAGCACGCCCGTCGACCGATCTGGAGCCGCACCGCAGATGACCCGCACGCCGCGCATCGTGATCGGGATCCTGCTGCTGCTCTGCCTGTGCGTCATGCTCGGCATCGCGTTCTGGCCGACGCCCGTCGACGCCGACGGCCGGACGACGCTGCTCGCGATCCTCGACCGGTTGCAGGCCGCGGGCGCCCCGGCCTGGTTCGACTACCGCTTCGTCGAATCGGCCGCGAACGTCGTGCTGTTCATCCCGCTCGGCGCCCTGCTCGCCCTCGAGGTGCCGTTGCGGCTCTGGTGGGTCGCACCGCTGACGACGACCCTGTTCTCGGTCGCGATCGAACTCGGACAGACCCTGCTCCCCGAGCGGGTCGCGACGATCGCCGACGTCTACGCCAATGCGGCCGGAGGGCTGCTCGGCGCGACGATCGTGCTCGTCGTCCGGCTACTCGTCACCGGTCACGGACGACCGAGACCGACGTAACGCCAGCCGGCGCCCCGCCAGGCGTCCACGTCGAGACAGTTGCGTCCGTCCACGATCGTCTTGCCCGCGGTCAACTCGGCGACGGCCGAGGGGTCCAGGGCGCGGAACGCCTTCCACTCGGTCACGACCACGACGATGTCCGCGTCCGTCACGGCCTCTTCCGCCGAGTCAGCGAACGTCAGCTGCGGGTGGAGCCGACGCGCGTTGGGGACGGCTTCCGGATCGAAGGCGAGCACCTTCGCACCCAGTCCGTTGAGGCCGACGGCGACGTCGAGGGCCGGCGAGTCTCGGACGTCGTCGCTGTCGGGCTTGAACGCGAGCCCGAGCACCGCGACCCGCTTCTGGTAGGCGCTCCCGCCGAGCTCCTCGACGACGAGGTCGATGACGCGCTGACGACGACGCAGGTTGATCGCGTCGACCTCCTTGAGGAAGGCCACCGACTCCCCACGACCGAGCTCCTCGGCGCGAGCGGTGAAGGCGCGGATGTCCTTCGGCAGGCAGCCGCCGCCGAACCCGACACCGGCGTTGAGGAAGCGGCGACCGATCCGGGCGTCGTAACCGATCGCGTCGGCGAGCTCCGTGACGTCGGCGTCGGTGACCTCGGCGATCTCCGCCATCGCGTTGATGAAGGAGATCTTCGTGGCGAGGAACGCGTTCGCGGCGACCTTCACGAGCTCCGCGGTCGAGTACCCGGTGGCGACGAGCGGCGTGCCGGTCGAGAGTGCCTGGGCGTAGACCTCGTCGAAGGCGGCTCGCGCGACGGCGGCGTCCTCGGGAGCCGGCGGCAGCCCGTACACGAGTCGGTCGGGCGCGATGGTGTCCTGCACGGCGAAGCCCTCCCGCAGGAACTCGGGGTTCCAGGCGAGCACGGCGCCGGTCGGGGCGACGAGTTCCGCCAGGCGCGCAGCGGTGCCGACGGGGACGGTCGACTTGCCGACGACGACGTCGCCTGCCGACAGGTGCGGCAGGAGGGCCGTCACCGCGGCGTCCACATAGCGCAGGTCGGCCGCGTTGGAACCGGCCTTCTGCGGCGTGCCGACCGCGACGAAGTGCATGGTCGCCCCGGCCGCGTCGGCCATGTCCGTGCTGAACCGCAGGCGGCCCGACTCGACGCCAGCCAGCAGCAGCTCCGGCAGGCCGGGCTCGAAGATCGGCGAGCGTCCGGCGGCGAGCGCCTCGATCTTGGCCGGATCGACGTCGATGCCGACGACCTCGTGCCCGATCGATGCCATGGCGGCCGCGTGCACGGCCCCCAGGTAGCCGCAGCCGATGACGGAGAGCTTCATGCGTGTGATCCTTCGCTGATGGGAGGTGCGGTTGGCGTGCTGGACAGGCGACCGCCGGACTCCTGCAGGTAGCAGACGCCGCAGAGCGATTCATAGGTGACGGTGGTGCCGTCGATGGCGACCTGGTCGCCGTCGAACACGAAGGTGTCGCCGAACCGACGGCCGTTGAAGATCGCCTTCCGACCGCACCGACAGATCGTCTTGAGCTCCTCGAGGCTGTGGGCCACCTCGAGGAGGCGGCGGCTCCCGGGGAACGCGACGGTCTGGAAGTCGGTCCGGATGCCGTAGGCGAGCACCGGGATGCCCTCGAGCAGCGCGATGCGGAGGAGGTCGTCGACCTGTTCCCCGTGGAGGAACTGGGCTTCGTCGACGAGGAGGCAGCTGACGTCCTCGCCGGTCTCCTGCACGACGCGGCGACGGTGCTCAGCGAACACCCGGACGGCGTCGTCGTCAGGACCGAGCAGGAAGTCGGCGTCGCGGGTCACACCGAGGCGACTGACGATGGCGGCGTCGCCCTTCGTGTCGAGGGACGGCTTGGCGAGGAGGACGCGGTGGCCGCGCTCTTCGTAGTTGAACGCCGCCTGGAGCAAGGCGGTGCTCTTGCCGGAGTTCATCGCCCCGTATCGGAAGTACAGTTTCGCCACCAGGCAAGCTTAGGGTTCCCAGGCTGCACCTGTCGCATCCGACGAGGGGCCGGGCGAGCACCCGTGCGGCGGCTACAGCGAGATGTCGAGGGCCTCGGCGGTGCTCTCGAGGACCTTCGCGGCCGTCTCGGGGACGTCGTTCAGCGTCGAGCCGTAGGTCGGGATCATCTCGCGGAGCCTCGGTTCCCACGCGGCCATCCGGTCGGGGAAGCACTTGCGCAGGACGTCGAGCATGATCGGCACGGCCGTCGACGCGCCGGGGGAAGCGCCCAGCAGTCCCGCGATCGTGCCGTCCGCACCCGTGATGACCTCGGTGCCGAACTGCAGGACCCCGCCCTTTGCCTTGTCCTTCTTCATCACTTGGGCGCGCTGCCCGGCCTCGATGAGGTACCAGTCCTCGTCCTTCGCCGTCGGCAGGAACTCGCGGAGGCTGTCCATCTTCTGCTTGCGGGACTGCAGGAGCTGCCCGACGAGGTACGTGATGAGGCTCGGGTTGTCCTTCGCGACCGCCAGCATCGGGAGGAGGTTGTGCGGGCGCACCTGGGTGACGAGGTCGAGCATCGATCCGCGCTTGAGGAACTTCGGGCTGAACGTCGCGTACGGGCCGAAGAGGAGGCTCGCCTGGCCGTCGACGACGCGGGTGTCGAGGTGCGGGACCGACATCGGCGGGGCACCGACCGAGGCCTGGCTGTAGACCTTGGCCTGGTGCTTCGAGACCACCGCGGGGTTGTCGGTGCGGAGGAACTGCCCGCCGATGGGGAACACGCCGTAGCCCTTGATCTCGGGGATCCCGGACTTCTGCAACAGCTTGAGCGCCCATCCGCCGGCACCGACGAAGACGAAGCGGGCGTTGATCTCCATCGGTGAGCGACCGAGGGTCTGGCGGCCACGGATGCGCCACGTGCCGTCCTTCAGCCGCTTGAGCGATCGGACCTCGTGGTTGGTGCGGACGTGGGTGTTCGGCGCTGCGCCGAAGAGCTTGTGCGTGAGCGAACCGAAGTCGACGTCGGTGCCAGCGGTGATCCGGGTGGCCGCGATGCGTTCGCCGACGGCACGACGGTTGATGAGGAGTGGAGCCCACTCGGCGATGACGGCCGGGTCCTCCGAGAACTCGATGCCGGCGAAGAGCGGCTGGTCCTTCAGCGCCTCGTAGCGCTTCCTCAGGTATTCGACGTCCTTCTCGCCGCGCACGAACGTCATGTGCGGGGTCGGGTTGATGAAGGTGTCGGGGGCGCCGAGCAGACCCTCCTCGACGAGGTGCGACCAGAACTGGCGGCTGAGCTGGAACTGCTCGTTGATGCCGATGGCCTTCGCCGGGTCGACGTGGCCGTGGGCGTCCTGCGGCATGTAGTTGAGCTCGCACAGCGCGGCGTGGCCCGTCCCGGCGTTGTTCCACGGGTTGGAGCTTTCGAGTGCGACGTCGCTCAGGCGCTCGTACACCTCGACCTTCCAGTCAGGCTGCACCTGGTGGATGAGGGCGGCGAGCGTGGCGCTCATGATGCCACCACCAATGAGGGCTACGTCGATGGTTTCGGTCACCAGAGCAGTCTAGTCGCGGCGAGGCCCGAGCTCTCCACGCGCGTGCTGTCGCTGATCGCGTGCAGTGAGATCGCTCGATGTCGAGACACTTCGCCCCGACTGTCTGCCCGCCGGCTCAGCGTCCGGGGAGCGCGGGGGTGAGGGCGTCGAGCTCCTCGAGCATGCGCTGCGCGAGGTGCGCGTACCCGGCGTCGCTCGGGTGGAGGCCGTCGGCGGAGATCCACGTCGCCGGGTCCTCGTCCAGCCAGTGCGACGCCCCGGAGATGTAGTCGGCCCCGATGGTGTCGGCGGCGTCGTGCACCCAGCCGATGATCTGTTCGACGGACGCCGGTCGCTCAGCGGTGTACCACCAGGGCTCCACCACGATGATGCGGGTGCCGGGCAGCCCGTCGCGCAGCCGCTGGAACTCCGGCAGGATCGCGTCCTGGATCGCCTGCTCGTTGCCGGTCCACTCGAAGTTGTCGTTGATGCCGAGCGCGACGATGAGGACCTCGGGGTGCTGCGCGATGACGTCGGCCGTGACATCGCCGACCTTGTCGCGCTTGCGGACGAAGCCGAGGCCCGGGTAGCCGGCGTTGTACTCCGTCCAGCCCTCGGCCTGCGCGACGAGCGAGGACCAACGGGCGGCCGGCGACGATGCGGCCGAACCCTTCGTGTACGAGTCGCCGTAGAACGCGACGAGCGGTCCGACGGCGACCTCGGAGCCGGCCGTGTCGGCGCGGGCGACCGTCGTCTGCTGGACGTCGGCACGCAGGCCACTCACGGTGATCACCGCGGTGACGGCAATGGCCGCCGCGATGAACGCGGCCAACCACCGTCGGCGCAGGCGTGGTCGCTGGCGGGCCATGTCGTCGTCCCCGATCGGGTGGAGGGAGGGCCGGTCAGACCGCTGCGGGCTGTGCGAGCAGCTCGGCGGCGACGATCTCGGCGATCTGCACCGCGTTGAGGGCGGCACCCTTGCGGAGGTTGTCGTTCGAGATGAACAGGGCGAGGCCCTTGCCGGCCGGCGCGCTCTGGTCCGGACGGATGCGCCCCACGAACGACGGGTCTGCACCGGCGGCCTCGAGCGGCGTCGGCACCTCCGACAACTGGACGCCCGGTGCGTCGCTGAGCAGCTCGATCGCCCGTTCCGGCGACAGGTCGCGCGAGAACTCGGCGTTGATGGAGAGCGAGTGGCCGGTGAACACGGGCACGCGTACGCAGGTGCCCGACACGAGCAGCTCGGGGAGCTCGAGGATCTTCCGGCTCTCGTTGCGGAGCTTCTTCTCCTCGTCGGTCTCACCCAGGCCGTCGTCGACGATCGAGCCGGCGAGCGGGATGACGTCGAAGGCGATCGGGGCGACGTACTTCTCGGGAGCCGGGAAGTCGATCGCCGAACCGTCGTGGACGAGTCGGGTGAGGTCGCCCTGGGCGACCGCGGCCTCGATCTGGCCGGCGAGTTCAGCCGCACCGGCGAGCCCGGACCCGGAGACCGCCTGGTAGGTGTTGACGATGAGGCGGGTGAGCCCGGCCTCGGCGTCGAGGACCTTGAGGACCGGCATGGCCGCCATGGTCGTGCAGTTCGGGTTCGCGACGATGCCCTTGACCGCGTCCTTGATGGCGTGCGGGTTCACCTCGCTGACGACGAGCGGGACCTCGGGGTCCATCCGCCACGCGCTCGAGTTGTCGATGACGAGCGCACCCGCAGCCGCGAACCGCGGAGCCTGCGTGCGGGAGCCGGTCGCGCCGGCCGAGAACAGGGCGATGTCGATGCCGCTCGGGTCGGCCGTCTCGACGTCCTCGACCACGATGTCCTGGCCAAGGAACGGGAGCGTCGTGCCCGCCGAGCGAGCCGTCGCGAAGAAGCGGATCTCGCTGATCGGGAACTCGCGTTCCTCCAGCAGGCGGCGCATGACCTTGCCGACCTGACCGGTCGCTCCGACGACACCGACACGTACACCGTTGCTCATGGGGATTCCTCTGGTTTCAGGGGTTGTTGTGAACCATCTTGCATCAGGATCGGCGGGATCGCGCCCGTCGGTCCTCGGTCGGCTTGGTTCCTGAGCCTGCCGAAGGGCGGGCTCAGCGGCCGGTGCCGCCGTGGACGACGGCTTCGTCCTCGCCGTCGAGACCGAACGCGGAGTGGACCACGTTGGCGGCCTTGTTGAGGGTGTCGGCGCGGGTCACGACCGAGATGCGGATCTCGCTGGTGGAGATCATCTCGATGTTGATGCCCGCTGCGCTGAGCGCCTCGAAGAGCTTCGCCGAGACGCCGGTGTTCGTGCGCATGCCTGCCCCGACGAGGGCGAGCTTGCCGATCTGGTCGTCGTGCTGGATGGCCGAGAAGCCCACCCGCTCCTGCTCGGCTGCGAGCGCGCGGAGGACCTGCTGCGCCTCGGGCTTCGGCAGGGTGAACGAGATGTCGGTGACGCCGGAGACGGCGGTCGACACGTTCTGGACGATCATGTCGACGTTGCCGCCCGACTTCGCGACGATCGTGAAGATCTCCGCCGCCTTGCCCGGCAGGTCGGGGACACCGACGACGGTGATCTTGGCTTCGCTGAGGTCGGTCGCGACTCCGGCGACGATGGGCTGCTCCATGGGTGCCTCACCTGCTCCTGGGTTGTTGCGGCTCGCGTCGTTCAGGACGAGCGTGCCTTCGTTGTTGTTGAAGGACGACCGGACGTGGAGCGTCACGCCGTGGCGGCGTGCGTACTCGACGGCGCGGATGTAGAGGACCTTGGCGCCCGAGGCCGCGAGCTCCAGCATCTCCTCGCTGGAGATGCGGTCGATCTTCCGGGCTTTCGGGACGACGCGGGGGTCGGAGGTGAAGATGCCGTCGACGTCGGTGTAGATCTCGCAGACGTCGGCGTCGAGGGCTGCGGCGAGCGCGACGGCCGTGGTGTCGGAGCCGCCACGACCGAGCGTGGTGATGTCGCGGGTGTCACGGTTGAAGCCCTGGAAGCCGGCGACGATGACGATCGCGCCGTCGTCGAGGGCCTCGCGCAGGCGCACGGGGGTGACGTCGACGATGCGCGCGGCGCCGTGCTGGGCGTCGGTGATCATGCCGGCCTGGCTGCCGGTGAAGGATCGCGCGACGTAGCCCATGCTGCTGATCGCCATCGCGAGGAGCGCCATCGAGATGCGCTCGCCGCTGGACAGCAGCATGTCGAGTTCGCGGGGCGCCGGGATGGGCGTCACCTCGTGGGCGAGGTCGAGCAGTTCGTCGGTCGTGTCGCCCATCGCCGAGACGGCGACGACGACCTCGTTGCCCGCTTTGCGGGTCTCCACGATGCGCTTCGCCACGCGCTTGATGCTCTCGGCGTCCGCGACGGAGGACCCGCCGAACTTCTGCACGATCAATGCCATCGGATCTCCTGGGGAAGTCGGTGCGGGCACGAGCGGCCCAGCGATCATCCTACCCATCCGGGCATTCCGCGCCGTTCATGTGACGAAGGGCACCCTCACCCGCTCCGGGGCAGGAGATCCGCCCCGCAACAGGACGCTTCGGCCCGTTCGGTCCTGCTGTCGCGCCGATCTCCTGCGGTGGGGAGGCGAGTGGGCCTCGGTAGGGTTGGCCTATGCAGCAGGAAGACGCGCGGGTGCTCGCGACGGTGCGACGCCTCTGGCAGGGGCTCGCCTCGCCGACCGCGCGATTCTCCGCCGGCCGCGTCGCCGTCGTCGTGAACGCCGGCTCGATGGCGTGCCCGCCCGGATGGATCGGCGTCGTCGAGATCGACGGGAGCGCCCTCGCGATCGTGCCCGACGAGGACACCGCCAGGCGACTCGCCATCGAGGACGAATCACCGAGGAGCGTCGGGACGGTCGGGTTCCTCCGCTCGCGCGTGCAGGTCGCCGAGGTCCTCGGGCCGGCGACGCTCGACTACCTGCTGCCCGGGCGGTTCCGACCGGCCGAGGAGATCGACGTGGTGGCGAGTAAGGCGAGTGACCCCGCCATCGAGTCGCTGCTGTCGAAGGTGGGCGACGACGAGGCCTCGGAGAGCGGGATCTTCGGCATCACCTCGCCGCTGTTCTCGGTGCGCGAGCACGGTCGGGTCCTCGCCGTCGCCGGCTACCGGTCGTGGCCGTTGGGCGTCGCGCACGTGACAGCGTTGACCGCCCCGGAGGCTCGCGGGACCGGTCTCGCGACCCGACTGGCCTCGACCGCGGTCGAGCATGCCCTCGCGGGCGGGCTCCTCCCCCAGTGGCGTGCCGCCGACACGAACCCCGGCTCTCGCGCCGTCGCCCGCAAGCTCGGCTTCTCCGCGATCGGCCGGCAGCTGTCGGCCCGCCCGGTGGTCGCCGAGTGGCCGGCGCCCTCCGCCGACGCCTGAGGCGCGCCCGGTAGGACGTTCACAACTCAGGAGCGTCGCCGTGTGTCGGCGCCGGCACCTGCCGGACAGCGGCGCCACGCCGAGGGTCGCCTGAGTTGTGAACACCCCGTCGAGCCCCCGAGACGTTCGCAATTCAGGAGGACGTCCGGGTGTCCCACTCGTGCGACGCCCTCGGACGCGACACACCGGCGAGCGTCCTGAATGGTGAACACACCCGGCGACACCTCAGGAGGTTCGCAACTCAGGAGCGTTCCGGCGTGGCGAGGCTGTTCCGCGCCCGAGGTCGTCGACCCGCCGAAGCACTCCTGAGTTGTGAACGGGTCAGCCGCTGACGACGGTGCGACCCTCGAAGGCACGACCGAGGGTGACCTCGTCGGCGTACTCGAGGTCGCCGCCGACGGGGAGACCGGAGGCGAGGCGCGTGATGCGGATCCCCATCGGGAGGAGCAGCCGGCTGAGGTACGTGGCGGTCGCCTCCCCCTCGAGGTTCGGATCGGTCGCGATGATGACCTCGGTGACGGTGCCGTCGGCGAGGCGCTGCATGAGACGACGGATGTTCAGGTCGTCGGGTCCGACGCCGTCGATCGGGCTGATGGCGCCGCCGAGCACGTGGTAGAAGCCGCGGAACTCACGCGTACGCTCGATGGCGACGACGTCCTTCGGTTCTTCGACGACGCAGATCAGGGCCGGGTTGCGACGCGGGTCGCGGCACACGCTGCAGAGGTTCTGCTCGGAGATGTTGCCGCAGATCTCGCAGAACTTGACCTTCTCGCGGACGACGGTGAGCAGCTCGGCGAGCTTCGACACGTCGAACGACTCCGTCTGGAGGATGTGGAACGCGATGCGCTGCGCCGACTTCGGACCGATGCCGGGCAGCCGCCCGAACTCGTCGATCAGATCTTGGACGATTCCCTCGTACATGGCCTACCGCCCTCCGGAGCGCGGCTCGTGCGGCTGCTCCTCGATGAATGTCGCGCCGAGGAGCTCGCGGACGACGCTCTCGCCGTACCGGTTGTCACCCGCGGGGTGGGACGTCGGCACCGGGGGCGCCTGGCGCATCCGGACCGGGGGCTGCGGGCGCTGCTCGGCGACCGGCGCCGCAGGCGGTGCGGCCTGCGGGGAGCCGGCGGGAGCTGCTGATGGCGCGCCGGCAGCAGGGGATGGAGCAGGGGCCGACGACTCGAACGGGTCGGGGTAGGGCGGCTCGTCGTCCGGCGGCGGTGCGTCGTCGTCGGACGGGATCGAGACGACGTCCCAGGTGACGGTGCGCGAGCCGAGCGCGTCACCGTTGGACGGGCCTCGGGCGGGTGCCTGCTGGCGCGGCGGGGTCGACGGCTGGCGCTGCGCGGGTGAGCCGGCCGGCGTCCCGGGGGCTCCGGATCCGGCGGGTCGCCCGGGCTGCCCTTCGACAGGCTCAGGGACCGGAGACGGCCGGGTCGACGAGGCAGGCGCAGAAGACGGGGTGGGCCCTTCGACAGGCTCAGGGACCGAGGAGGGCTGCGTCGACGAGGCAGGCGTGGGAGACGACGTGGGCCCTTCGACGGGCTCAGGGACCGGAGACAGCCGGGTCGCCGAAGCAGGCTCGGACGCGGACGCGGGCCCTTCGACAGGCTCAGGGACCGGGGACGGCCCTTCGACAGGCTCAGGGACCGGGGACGGCTCGGGCTCGTCGGCCGGCGGCGCGACCGTCGCCCACGAGGAGGCGGAGACGGAGGTCTGCTCCTCGGCCGGGGCGGTGACCGACGACGCGGGTGCCGATGGCGCAGCAGCGGATGGCGCGGCGTCGGCCGGCGCAGCGGAGGCGGGCTCGCCACCGGCTGGTGCGACGGTGGGCCACGAGGAGCGGGATGCCGACCCGCCGCTGCTGTCTGATGACGACGGGGCTGCAGGGGCTGGGACGGTCTGCGGCAGGCTCGGGGTCGACCAGGCGGACGACTCCGACGACGGAGCGCCGGTGGCGGGCGCCGTGGCCCGCGGTGCCGGCGGCTCGTCGGCACCGGCCACCTTGGCGAGGTACTTCACCCGCACGCCGAGGACGTCGAGGACCGCCGTGCGCAGGACCTCCGCGACACCGGTGCCGGGCGCGTGCCGTGCCTTGAAGTCGTTGAGGTCGCTGTTGTTCGCGAAGACGAGCGTGAGGACGTCGTCGTCCGAGTACCCGCCGACCTGGGTGTTGACGACGATCATCCAGGCCTTGCGGTCGGCCTTCTCGACCCGCGCCACGATCTCGGGCCACGCGTCGCGGAGGTGCTGCAGGGTGACCGGGCCGACCCGAGGGGCGGCGGGGGTCGGTGCGGCGGGCTGCGCGTGGTCAGGTTCCTGTGCCGGTCGACGGTCGGGGGCCGCGGATGCTGTCGAGGCAGCGGCCGGGGCGGGAGCCGGGGCGGGAGCCGGGGCGGAGCTCGCCACCGTGCTCGCGGGGACCGCGCCGGCAGGGGCCGGAGCGCGGTCGGCGACCACGGGCTGCGCGGAGACCGCGGGCTGGCCGCCCTCGACGGCGGCACCCTCGACGCCGATGCGACGCTCGAGCCGCTCCACCCGGGCCAATGCACCACGAGCGGAGTCGTCGGCTGCGGGCACGAGGATGCGCGCCATCATGAGCTCGAGGTGGAGCCGGGGCGACGTGGCGCCCGTCATCTGGGTGAGCGCCTCGTTCACGACGTCGGCCGTGCGCGACAGCTCGGCGATGCCGAACGCCCGCGCCTGGGCGAGCATCTTGTCGAGTTCGTCCTGCGGGAGCCCGCGGAGGACCGCCGCCGCGTTCTCGCCCGTGGCGGCAACGACGATGAGGTCGCGGAGTCGCTCGAGCAGGTCGTCGACGAAGCGGCGTGGGTCTTGTCCGGTCTGGATGACGCGGTCGACGGTGCTGAAGGCGGCACCGGAGTCGCGGGCGGCCAGGGCGTCGACCACTTCGTCGAGCAGGGCCGTGTGGGTGTAGCCGAGCAGGGCGACCGCGCGCTCGTAGTCGACGGAGTCGCCCTCGGAGCCGGCCATCAGCTGATCGAGCAGGGACAGCGTGTCGCGGGCGGAACCGCCACCGGCCCGGACGACGAGCGGCAGCACGCCGGCTTCGACACCCACGTGCTCGCTCTCGCACAGCTGCTGGACGTAGTCGAGCATCTGCGCCGGCGGGATGAGCCGGAAGGGGTAGTGGTGGGTGCGGGAGCGGATCGTGCCGATCACCTTGTCGGGCTCGGTCGTCGCGAAGATGAACTTCACGTGCTCCGGCGGCTCCTCGACGATCTTCAGCAGGGCGTTGAAGCCCTGCGGGGTGACCATGTGCGCCTCGTCGAGGATGAAGATCTTGTAGCGGTCGCGCGCGGGCGCGAAGATCGCGCGCTCGCGGAGGTCGCGGGCGTCGTCGACACCGTTGTGGCTGGCCGCGTCGATCTCGACGACGTCGAGCGATCCGGAGCCGTCGCGGGAGAGGTCGACGCAGCTCGCGCAGACGCCGCACGGGGTGTCGGTCGGGCCCTCGGCGCAGTTGAGGCAGCGGGCGAGGATGCGCGCGGACGTCGTCTTGCCGCAGCCACGTGGACCACTGAACAAATACGCGTGGTTGACGCGGTTGGTGCGGAGGGCCGTCATGAGGGGATCGGTCACCTGCGCCTGACCGATCAAGTCGGCGAACGTCTCGGGCCGATACCGGCGATACAGAGCTGTGACCACCCACCAATGGTAGCCGTCGCCCCCGACATCGGAGTCGGGGATCGGACTCCCCCGTCCGTTCGCCCATTCGCGGGCGAACGAACGTTCCCTCGCCCAGGAATGGGCGAGGGAACGTGTGCTTCAGGCGGAAGCCGTCAGCGTCGGACGATCATGATCCAGGAGAGCTGCACGTCGGTGCCGCCACCCGAACCGACGGGATCGAGGGTGATCGACAGACGGCCGTCCGCATCCGGCTGCACGGACGACAGCGTCGCCACGGTCGGGGTGCCGGTGATCGGTTGCGCACTGAGCAGCGTCGCCCCGTTCGCCCCGATGTCCGCGCGCCGGTCGTCGGCCCACTGCGACCACGGGTCGTACAGCCCGACGTACACGTCGTAGCTCCCCGCGTCGAGGGAGTCGAACGCGTACTCCAGCGTGCGGTCGGTCGCGGAACTCGCGACGTAGCGGAGCGACTCCGAGAACGGCCCGTCGGTCGTCCCCGTCTCCGCGCCGACGACGCCCCAGTTCGCGCCGGTGGCCGCGTCGGCCCCGAGCGTCCGGTCGAACGTCGAGTTGAGCAGGGTGCCGTCGGCGTCCGCCACCGAGCGGATCGCGTCGTACTCGGGCGACGCCGATCCCCCGGCGTCGACGAGGTAGACGAGGTCCTTCGGGACGACCGTCACCTGCCGGGTCACCGGGCGGGACACGCCCTCGACCGTGCCGGTCAGCGAGACCGGGCCGGGGACGGCGAGCGCAGCGGTGTCCCACGTGATCGTCCGGGTGGTCGTCGTGCCGCCCTCCGTGACCTGCGCCTCGGTCGGCAGGGTGCTCGCGTCGCCGAGCCGGACGGTCGCCGGCACGTCGACGTCGACCGCGACCTTGCCCTTCCCCTCGAGGTCCGCGAGCGTCCACTCGTCGTACCACTTCAGGGAGAGGGATCCGTCGTCGCCGAACTCGAGCGGGAGCCAGACGGCCGGCGCGTTGCGGAGGTCGGACGGCGTCCAGCGGTCGCCCATGTAGATGAACTTGCCGGCGGCCGCGTCGATGGGGATCACGGACGTGCTCTGGCTGCCGTGGGTCGTCGACGCACCGGAGCCGCTCACCGGGTTGCCGTGGTCGGTCCACTCCCCCAGCATCGAGTCGGCGGTGGCGTACTTGGCCGGGTTGGGGTTCCAGCCGGTCGCGCCCGAGGTGATGAGGTAGTACGTGCCGTCGTAGACGAACACCGCCGGGGCCTCGCGCTGCCCACCGATGTAGGTGCGGGTGAAGTCCTCGCCCTTCACGGCGCGGTCGACGGGTGCCGACAGGAACATGAAGTTCGACGACAGCTTGGAGATGAAGAGGGTCAGGTTCTCCTCGCTCGCGTAGATGATGTAGCCGGTGCCGTCGACGTCGGTGAAGAGGTTCATGTCGCGGGCCATGCCGGGGCTGTCGGGCTGGTAGTTCGGCTCGCCCTCGGGCGCGACGTTCAGGCGGTAGCTGTCCACGTAGCGGAACGGGCCGGTCGGTGAGTCGGAGACCGCGACGCCGGCGGTCGCCTTCGCGTACTGTGCGTCGGAGGTCGCACTCGGGCCGTCGGTGTGGATCCACATGACCCACTGCTCGGTTGCGGCGTTGTATATGACCTTCGGCCGCTCGAGGATCGCCGCCGGGACGGCCGGGTCGCTCGGGACCGTCAGGAGGTCGCGGACGACCGCCGCGCGTTGCCGGGACGTGTAGTCGGCGTACAGCTCGGCTGCGGCCGGATCGGTCGTGAGCTGGTCGGCGGTCGACAGGGCGTGCAGCGCGAGGCCCTCGTCGGTCCAGTTGTAGAGGTCTCGCGAGGAGTACACGTGCACCCCGCGGCTGCTCGCGTAGCCGTTCCACCGGTCTTCGCCGTACCAGTAGTAGATCGGCCGGCCGTCGGCGTCCGTCGACGGCACGACCTGCCCGCCGTGTGCCTGGATCGGGTTGCCCTGGTCGTCCACCCAGGCCTGGCCCGGGCGGAAGGAGTCGTAGGTGACGATCGGCCGGAGTGCGGTGAGTGCGGCACCGAGCGCGTCGTAGGCCGCGGTGAGTGCCGCGGTGTCGGTCGACCCGGCGTCCACGAGCGCCTGGGCGTCGGCGATCGCCGCGTCGAGGACGGCGAGCGAGTCGGCGACGTAGCCGGCGCGCTGCCCCTCGTCGAGCGTGACGGCTCGGATCTTCGCCGCGAGCACCTCGGTGGACGCCGTGTGCGGCGCTCGGATGACGATGTAGTTCACCGCGGGGTCCGTGTAGGTGTTGGTCCGACCAGCCGGGCTGTGGACCTCGAGGTCGAGGGTGCCGTCGTCGACGCTCACCGTGAGCTGCTGCTCGAGGAGCGCACCGGCCGGCGCGGTGACCTGGGCGAGCGTCTCGCCCTCGGCCCTGAGGTCGAGCGATCGTGCCGCCCAGCCGCTCGGCAGGTTGAACCCGAGGGTGACCTCGTAGTCGCCGGCCGGGAGGTCGAAGGCGTAGTCGACCGATCGCGTCGGGAGCGAGCTGCCCGCGGGCGGTGCGTCGTACCGGAGGGAGGCGGTCTTCTCGGTCCCGGAGGAGCTGTTCGCCGTGGGGTTGCTGTTCGCGTCGGCGACGAATCCCCAGGACGCGCCGGTGGCGGCGTCGACCCCGTAGGACTGGTCGGTGCGTGACTGGTACAGCCCGATGTGGTCGCCGGCGGAGACCGCATCGGTCACCGTGCTGCCGGCGTTCGCGAAGTAGAGGACGAAGTCGTTGGCGACGAGCTCGTCGACCGTCGGGCTCGGGTAGCTCGGTGCGGCCTCGGCACGCGGTGCGTCGGCCGTGACGAGGGCGCCGGAGAGCCCGAGGGCGAGGACGACCGCGCCCGCGACGCCACTGCGTCCGACACCGCCGCTGGAGGACGCGTCCTCGGCGGCGCTCGAGGCGGCGACCCGACGACGGCGGAGGATGAGCAGTGTACCCGCGAGCAGGAGTACCGCAGCCACGATCACCGCGGCGGCGATCGAGACACCCGACACGGCGAGGCCGCCGGCACCGCCTGCGTTCGTGCCCGAGCCCGGCTGACCGACACCCGGGTCCGCCCCGGGCTCGCCGCCCGGCCCGGTTCCGGGATCGGTGCCGCCGGGCAGGGAGTCGACGGTGTTTCCCGGGCCGCCGTTCGTGCCTCCGGCGACGGGAACCGCTCCGGCCGCGGCGACGGCACCCGTCTCGCCGAGCGCGACACCGGCCGCGAGCAGACCGTCGGGCAGTGCCGCACGGGCGTCCGCAGCACCCCAGACGGTGACCGATCCATCGGCGGCGATCGCCCCGGACAGGTACGGACCCGCGAAGACGCGGACGACGTCGACCCCGTCGAGGGACGCCGGCACCTCGGTCTGGCCGGAGCCGTCCGCGCCCCAGGCGAGGACGGTGCCGTCGCCGGCGAGGGCGAGCGTGTGGTCGGTGCCGGCGGCGAGCTGCACGACGTCCTCGTCGGCGAGCGCCGTCGGGAGCTCGAGCTGCCCGGCGTCGCTCCGGCCCCAGGGGACGACGTCACCGTCGTCGGTGAGAGCGACGGTGAAGCCGGATCCGATGGCGACGTCGGTCACGCGTGCACCGTCGAGCGCGGTCGGGAGGTCGTTCTGTCCGAATGCGTCGTCACCCCAGAGCGCGAGCGTGCCGTCGGCGCGGACGGCGGCCGAGTTCGGTCCGCCGGCGGCGATGCGGAGGACCCGGTCGAGTCCTGCCGGGACCGTGGCCTGGCCGTCGGCGTCGCGGCCCCAGGCGGTGACGGTGCCGTCGGCGGCGAGCGCGAGCGAGTGGTTCGTGCCGGCCGCGACCTGGGTCATCGTCCCCGTGAGGCTCGGGACGGTCGCCTGACCGAAGCCGTCGGCGCCCCACGCGAGCACGGTGCCGTCCGCACCGAGCGCGACGGCGTGGCCGAGACCGGCGGCGACGCCGGTCACCGGGGTGCCGACGAGGTCCGCGGGAGCCGCGGGGTCGCCCCAGCTGAGCAGGGTCGCCGCGGGCGCCTCGGCAGCGGCCGCACTCCCCGCCGTCAGGGCGGTGGTGCCGACGATGGCGGCCGCCAGGAGCCCGGCGGCGAGACCACCGCGCCGCAGGACGGCGGCACCTCCATCCGGTGTCGGTCGGTCGGGTCGTCTCGTCGCTCGTCGCATGCTGCGGCGTCCTTTCACGTCATCGTGGGGTGCTGCGTTTGGATCGGTCCCTGAGCCTGTCGAAGGGCGGGAAGCGGTTCGGTGGCCCTTCGACAAGCTCAGGGACCGGGGTTGAGGTCAGGGACCGGGGTTGAGGTGCTGGCGTTTGGATCGGTCCCTGAGCCTGTCGAAGGGCGGGGAGCGGACCTGCGACCCTTCGACAAGCTCAGGGACCGGGGTCAGGGACGGGGTGGTGCGGTCGGCGCCGCGTCAGTGCGCGCGACGCCGACCGGATCGTGGGCGGCTAGAACTCGGTCGGGCCGAGCGAAGGGCGGGCGAGGAAGGAGAGCGTCGGCGTCGTGAGCGCATGGAACTCGAACACCGTGAAGCGGTTCTCCCCGGCACGGAGCTGGCCGCCCGGGACGTAGAGCGTGTGCTGCGGCCCCCGCGACCAGTAGCGGCCGAGCAGGAAGCCGTTCACCCAGACGAGCCCCTTGCCCCAGGCCGCGGTGTCGAGGAACAGGTCGGTGGGCGCGTCGAGCGTGACGGTGGCGGTGAGCAGGACCGGCCCGGCACCGCTGATCGTGGCGCCGGACGTGCGCGTGGCTGCGGCGTCCACGACGGAGTCGAGGCGGTCGAGGGCCACGGGGGCGATGCCCCACGACGTGAGTTCCACGCCATCGAGCGACACGGGCCCGATGATCCCCTTCGGCTCCCCCAGGCGCTTGCCGTAGTTGACGCGGCCCTGGTTCTCGAGGAGGAGTTCGAGCGTCTCACCCGCCGGGATCACGATGGACCGCTCCTTGAACTCGCGGGTGAGTGCACCGACCGGAACGCCGTCGACGGAGACGACCACGCGGTCGCGCACCTCGTCGAACCGGAGCACCCCGCCGCGTCCACCGAGCGACGCCCGGTATCGCGCCAGACCGCTGAACGCTCCGAGTTCGTCCATCGTGGGGATCCGGTCGAACGCCTGGAGCGGCGCGATCTCGTCGGCCACGTCCGCGAACGTGACCTCCTGCTCGAAGGACGCGGTGAACGCCGGGGCGTCCGTCGCCGCCGGTGGGATCTCCGTCGGCACCTCGGCGTACCTCGCGATCACGTCGCGGAAGGCGAAGAACTTCTCCGTCGGGTGGCCCGCCTCGTCGAGGGGCGCGTCGTAGTCGTAGGAGGTGACGTGCGAGCGGTACTGCCCCTTGTCGTTCGCGCCACCGGTGAACCCGAAGTTCGTGCCGCCGTGGAACATGTAGATGTTCACGGACGCACCGGCCGCGAGGAGCGCGTCGAGGTCGGCCGCCGTCTCCGCGACGGGCGTCGTGTGGTGGTGCTCGCCCCAGTGGTCGAACCAGCCGTCCCAGAACTCGGAGCACATGAGCGGCCCCGTCGGCTGGTGTTCCCGCAGGGTCGCGAGGCGTTCGAGCGAGCGGCTGCCGAAGGAGCCGGTCTTGTGGAGTTCGGGGATGCTGCCGTCCTCGAGCATCTGGGCCGTGGGCTGGTCGACGGTCGTCAGCGGCACGGTGATGCCGAGCTCGCGGGTCCAGTCGGTCAGCGTGCGGAGGTAGTCGTGGTCGTCGCCGTAGGCGCCGTACTCGTTCTCGACCTGCACGAGGATGACGGGACCACCGCGGTCGATCTGCAGCGGGGCGACGATCGGCAGCAGCGCCTCGAAGTACTCGCGGACGGCGGCCAGGTAGCGAGGCTCGCTGCGACGGAGGCCGAGCTCGGGGTCGTGCAGCAGCCAGCCGGGGAGGCCGCCGTTGTCCCACTCGGCGCAGATGTAGGGGCCGGGGCGCACGATCGCGTACATGCCGGCGTCGGCGACGAGGCCGAGGAAGCGTTCGAGGTCGTTCACGCCCGTGGTGTCGAACACGCCGCGCTCGGGGCTGTGCTGGTTCCACGCGACGTAGGTCTCGATGGTGTTGAGGCCCATGAGCTTCGCCTTCGCGATGCGGTCCGCCCACTGCTCGGGGTGCACCCGGAAGTAGTGGAGGGCTCCGGAGAGGATCCGGAACGGCTGGCCGTCGAGCAGGAAGTCGTCGGCGCCGATGGAGAAGGTGGGCATGCTGGGGCTCCGTGATGAAGGGGTGCGGATGGAGCGACCACGGCCGGCCGGAGCGGATCCCGGAGGACCCTCCGACCGGCCGCGGTCGATGGTGCTGGTGCGACAGGTGCCGGTCGACTACTTCTCGGTGACCGTGAAGCCCTGCGTGTTGCCGTACTCGACGAGCTGCTTCTGCCAGTCGGCTAGGCCGTCGTTGAGGTCGGCCTTGTTCGCGTAGGACTGTCCGACGGTGTCGGCGAAGATGCTGTTCGCGTAGACCTGGTACGGCAGGTACTGCCACCCGGTCGACACGTCCTTCGCGCCCTGCACGAGGACCTCGTTGATCTTCTGGCCACCGAAGTACTCGGGAGCCGCGGAGAGGAACTCGTCGGAGTTCAGGTCGGCGGTCGTCGCCGGGAAGCCACCGTTGTCGAGGAAGACCTTGACGCTGTCCTCGTCATTGTTCAGCCACTTGAGGAAGCCCGCGGCGAGCGCCGGGTTCTTGCTCTGCTTCAGCACGACCTGGCCACCGCCACCGTTCTCGGCGTTGGCGGGCTTGCCGTCGTAGGTCGGGATCGGGGCGACGCGCCACTGGCCGGAGCCCTCGGCGACGGACGACTCGAGCACGCCGGGCATCCAGGCGCCCGCGATGAGCGTCGCGATGCTGCCGTTGCCGAGCGACTTGTACCAGTCGTCGCTCCACCCGGGGACGTCGGAGAGCAGGCCGCCTTCGACGAGCGGGTTCCAGGTGTCGGCCCACTTCTTGGCGCCCTCGTCGGCGAGGTTGACACTCACCTTGGTGCCGTCGGCGGTGAACGGACGTCCACCGGCCTGCCAGATCATGCTGGTCGCGAAGCCGGAGTCACCGGAGTCGTTGGTGATGTACTTCGACGGGTCGGCCGTGTGCAGCTGTGCGGCTGCCGCGACGTACTCGTCCCACGTGGTCGGCACGGCGATGCCGTACTGGTCGAACACCGTCTTGTTGTAGAACATGGCCATGGGGCCGGAGTCCTGCGGGAGGGCGTAGAGGCCGTCGCCGATGTTGACGGAGCTCCACGGGCCGGGGCTGTAGTCGTCCTTCAGGTCGCCGAAGCCGTAGGCGTTGAGGTCGACGAGGGAGTCGCTGAGCGCGAACTGCGGGATGGCGTAGTACTCGACCTGCGCGACGTCGGGGGCACCCTTACCGGCCTTGATCGCGTTCTGCAGCTTCGTGTACTCGGTGGTGTTGGTGCCGGCGTTGACGAGGTTGACCTTGACCTTGGGGTAGGCCTTCTCGAACGCGGCGACCTGCGCCTCGGCCGAGGGCGTCCAGGACCAGTAGGTGATCTCGCCACCGGCTTCGAGGGCGGACTCGATGTCCTTGGCGTCGCCCGAGGCGGTGCTGCCGCCGCCGGACGAGCACGCGACGAGCGAGGCTCCGATCATCGCGGACGCGACGGCCGCCGTGGCCGCGCGGCGCAGAACCGTGCGAGACGGTGAGATGCGCTTCATGGGTGTTTCCTTTCACTGCGTTGGGAGGAGGAGGTGATGCCCCGGTCCCTGAGCCTGTCGAAGGGCGGAGGTGGTGCCCTTCGACAAGCTCAGGGACCGGTTGGTGATGCGGGTGGTGCGGGTTGGGAACGGCGGGGATCAGCCCTTGACGCTGCCGGCGCTCAGGCCCGACTGCCAGAAGCGCTGCAGGAAGAGGAACGCGATGACGATCGGGACGATGGTCAGGAGCGATCCGGTGATCACGAGGTTGAAGATCGGCTGCGCGGCGACACCGGTGGCCTGGGCGCTCCACTGGCTGAGACCGACGGTGAGCGGATACCAGGTGGGCTCCGACAGCATGATGAGCGGCAGGAAGTAGTTGTTCCAGGTCGCGACGATCGCGAAGAGGAGCACCGTGACGATGCCGGGGCCGAGGAGTCGCAGCGAGATCGTGAAGAAGGTGCGGAACTCCCCCGCGCCGTCCATGCGGGCGGCCTCGAGCAGTTCGGTCGGGACCGCGTCCACCGCGTACGTCCAGATGAGGTACAGACCGAACGGGCTGACGAGCGAGGGCAGGATGACCGCCCACGGCGTGTTCGTGAGACCGAGCTGGCTGAACATCAGGAAGGTCGGGACGGCGAGGGCCGTGCCCGGCACCGCGATGGAGCCGAGGATGATCGCGAACACGGCGCGCTTGCCGGGGAACCGGAACTTCGCGAGGCCGTAGCCGCCGATCGTCGCGAGGAGCGTCGCACCACCGGCACCGACCACGACGTAGAGCAGCGTGTTGCCGAACCAGCCGACGAACTGCCCGTCGCGGTAGGTCAGGGTGTCGACGATGTTCTGCCAGAGGTTGAACCCGCCGTCGCCGAACCAGAGACCGAAGGAGGAGAAGAGGTCGGGCTGGGACTTCGTCGCGTTGATGACGAGCCACAGGATCGGGACGACCGAGTAGATGAGGAAGACGGCCATGACGATCGTGAGGACGATCGAGCGCTTGCGACGCGGGTCGTGACGCTTCCGGGTGGGGCGGTCGAAGGCGCGCGGGTTGCGGGCGGTCCGGGTCGACACGGTCTGCGGGCGGACGGTCGGGTTCGAGACGGTGGCCATCAGCTGTTCTCCTGTCGGGAGCCGCGCACCTGCACGACGTAGGCGATGACGGCGGTGATGACGCCCATGATGATCGCGACCGTCGCCGCGAGGTTGAACTGCTGGCCGGCGAAGGACAGGTTGTAGGCGTACATGTTCGGCGTGAAGTTGCTCGTGATCACGTTGGGCGCGAGGTTCTTCAGCAGGTTCGGCTCGTTGAAGAGCTGGAAGGAGCCGATGACGGAGAAGATCGTCGCGATGACGAGCGCTCCGCGGAGGGCGGGGATCTTGATGCTGAAGACGGTGCGGAACTGTCCGGCCCCGTCGATCTCGGCCGCCTCGTAGATCTCACCGGGCACGACGCGGAGGGCGGCGTAGAAGATGAGCATGTTGTAGCCCATGAACTCCCACGTCACGATGTTGCCGATGGAGGCGAGGACGGCCTGGGAGCTGAACGGCTCGAGGATCTGGGCGCCGACGAGGTCGTTGAAGCTGCCGGCGAGACCGAACTGGTCGCCGTAGATGAAGCCCCAGATGAGCGCCGCGACGACCCCCGGGACGGCATACGGCAGGAAGAGCGCGATGCGGAAGAACGCGGCGCCGTGGAGCCTCGCGCTGTCGAGCGCGAGCGCCGCGGTGAGCGACAGGGCGAGCATGATCGGCACCTGCACGACGAAGAACAGTGCGACGCGACCGAACGGCTCCCAGAACTTCGGGTCCTGGAGCACCTGGGCGTAGTTGTCGAAGCCGACGAAGGCGTTGCCTCCGATGAGCTTCTCCTGGAAGAAGCTGAGGTAGAGCGCGTAGACGAGCGGCGCGATGATCATCAGCGCGAAGACGATCATGAAGGGGGCGATGAACGCCCAGCCCTTCCAATCCCGGCGGTCGCGTCGGTGGACACGGACCGCTGGTGGCCGGCCGGTGCGAGCGGTCGTGGTGGTCATGGGCAGCTTCCTTGCTGGGATTCGGGCGGAACCGTCGTGCGGTGGAGCCGTGCGGGGGAGGGATCGCGGTGGATGTTTACGTCAACATCTGATCGGTACCATAGCATGTTCACGTCAACATGCAAGGATGGATGCGACGATAGGGAGACCATGACGGACACCACCCGGAGAGCGCCTGGCCGCGCCAGGCGAGCACCGTCGATGGCGGACGTCGCGGCGCACGCCGGCGTCTCCTCCCAGACCGTCTCCCGCGTCGCGAACGGGCTGACCAACGTCGACGACGGCACCCGCGACCGCGTGCTGGAGGCGATGACCGAGCTCGGCTACCGTCCCAACAAGGCCGCGCGGGCGTTGCGATCGGGTCGCACCCGCAGCATCGGGATCACGATGTTCACGCTCTCCTCCTACGGCAACATGCGCACCCTCGACGCGATCACGGTCCAGGCCGCACGGGCCGGCTATTCAGTCACGGTCGTCCCGGTCGAGTACCCGACGCAACGCGACGTCGCGGTCGCCCTCGACAGCCTGCGCGAGCAGGACGTCGACGGACTCATCATCGTCATCGAGTCGCACATCGTCGACGGCGCAGACGTCGAACTGCCCGCAGGTCTCCCCGTCGTCGTCATCGACTCCGCGGCACGCACCGACTACCCCGTCGTCGACAACGATCAGGCGCAGGGTGCGGCACTCGCCACCCAGCACCTCCTCGACCTCGGGCACCAGGGCGTCTGGCACATCGCCGGCCCCCGCACCTCGTACTCGGCGGCTCGTCGCGAGCAGAGCTGGGCCGACACCCTGCGCGAGGCCGGGATCACGCCGCCGCCCGCGTTCCGTGGCGACTGGTCGACGACCTCGGGGTACGAGATCGGCCTCGAGATCGCCGAGCGCCCGGAGATCACGGCCGTCTTCGCCTCGAACGACCAGATGGCGCTCGGACTCCTGCGCGCCCTGCACGAGCGCGGGCGGGCCGTGCCGGAGTCGATCAGCGTCGTCGGCTTCGACGACACCCCGGAGTCGGACTCGTTCTGGCCGCCGCTCACGACAGTGCACCAGGACTTCGACGAGATCGGACGCCGGGCGATCACCACGCTCCTCCGCGAGATCGAGGAGGGGCCGCAGCTCTCCACCGAGCCCCTCACGCCGACGTCCCTCGTCGTCCGCGCGAGCACGGCTCCCCCGCCCGCGCGCTGAGGCGAGCGAGACACTCCACGCGGTCATTGAGCCTGTCGAAATGCCCACGGCGACACCTCGACCAGCTCGGCGAACGAAGCCCCGGTCATTGAGCCTGTCGAAATGCCAGCTCCGCACTTCGACAGGCTCAGTGACCGGCGTAGGGGCCTCAGTGACCGGCGTAGGGGCCTCAGTGACCGGCGTAGGGGCCTCAGTGACCGGCGTAGGGGCCTCAGTGACCGGAACGGACCGGAACGGGGACCTCAGTGACCGGGCCAGCCTTGACACCCGAGCGAGGGGTCGCCCATACTCGTCGGAAATGTTGACGTGAACACGGTGGTTCGACGCCGCCGAATGTTCACGTGAACATCCCCTGCACCACGGCCTCCAACGAAGGAACCACCGATGACACTGCCGTCACCAGTCCGCCGACGAACGATCGGAGCGACCGTCGCCGTCGCCCTCGGCATCGCCGCGATCGCACCAGCACTCGCCACCGTGGAGGCCGTACCTGCGGCCGCCGCGGAGAGCACTCCCCTCACCATCACCCCCAACCCGGCCTACCAGAACGAGGCGTTCGAAGGCTGGGGCACGAGCCTGGTCTGGTTCGCCAACGCGACCGGGAACTACCCCGCGGACGTCCGCCAGGACCTCTTCGACAAAGTGTTCGGTGAGGACGGCCTCAACCTCAACATCGCGCGCTACAACATCGGTGGCGGCAACGCCAGCGACGTCCCGCCCTACCTGCGGGCCGGCGGCGCGGTCGACGGCTGGTGGAACCCGGACCTCGGCGCGAGCGACGCCGACGGCCCCATCACCTCCGACTACGCCGACCGCGACCGATACGCCGCCGCCTGGGACGCCGACGACCCGGCCTCCTACGACTTCGACGCCGATGAGACCCAGCGCTGGTGGCTCACGGCCCTCAAGGACAAGATCACCAAGTGGGAGGCGTTCAGCAACTCCCCGCCGTACTTCATGACCGAGAGCGGCTACGCCTCGGGCAACTTCAACGCGGCCGACGAGCAGCTGAAGCCCGAGAGCGTCGACGACTTCGTCGCGTACCTCACCACCGTCGTCGACCACCTCGAGGCCGACACCGGTATCGACTTCGACACCATCGACCCCTTCAACGAGCCGAACACGAACTACTGGGGCACCCAGATCGACGAGGCCACCGGTTGGCCGAAGGGCGGACGCCAGGAGGGTGCGCACATCGGCCCGGCCATGCAGGACACCGTCATCAAGGCCCTCGCCGAGCGCCTCGCCGCCGAGGGCACCTCGACCGAAGCCGTCATCGCGGCCATGGACGAGACCAACCCGGGCATCTTCGCGACGAACTGGAACGGCTGGTCGCAGACCGCCAAGGACCTCGTCACGCAGCTCAACGTCCACAGCTACGGCCAGGGCGGCAGCGTCGTCGCGCGCGACATCGCGAAGACCGTCGGCAAGCCGCTGTGGATGAGCGAGGTCGAGGGCAACTGGGACTCCAGCGGCAAGCACAACCTCACGAACATCGACAACGGCATCGGTATGGCGACGCACCTCATCGACGACCTCCGCAACCTGGAGCCGACCGCGTGGGTGCTCTGGCAGCCCGTCGAGGACCTCTACAACATGGAGAAGGTCGAGAAGCTCAACTGGGGCAGCGTCCTCATCGACTTCGACTGCAACGCCGAGGGCGACTCCGAGCGACGCATCGCCGACGGCGACGCCGACCCGAGCTGCTCCGTGAAGACGAACGCGAAGTACAACACGCTCCGCAACTTCACCCACTACGTGCAGCCCGGTGACCACCTCATCCCGTCCACCGACGCGCAGACCACCACGGCGCTCCGTGCCGACGGCACCGGTGCGACCCTCGTGCACGCCAACCCGTCGACCTCGGCTCGGACGATCACCATCGACCTGTCGAAGTTCGCGGACATCGCTCCCGGCGCGACGGTCACGCCGATCGTGACGACGGAGTCCCCCGCGGACGACGTCACCGCCAACGCGCTCGTGCAGGGCGACGCCGTGTCGATCGACCCGGTGACCAAGCAGGCGACGCTCACCGTCCCGGCGAAGTCGGTCACCACCTTCCTCGTCGACGGTGCGACCGGTGTCGCAGCGGACGCGGCACCGTTCCAGGACGGACACGCCTACCAGCTCGTCGGCAAGCAGAGCGCGAAGGCGTTCACCGCCGCAGCCACGACCGGGACCGTCCCGGCCGGCACGATCACCCCGCGTGCCTCCGACGCCACGACCGGTGCCGCACAGGTGTGGACCGCCGAGCTCCTCTCGGGTGGCGGCACGAACACCGACCGCTACGCCGTCCGCAGCTCGTCCGGGGCACTCCTCTCCGCGAACGCCGCCGGCACCTCGCTCGTCGCTGCGACGCGGGAACAGGCTGCGGCCGACCCCTCGCTGCAGTGGATCCCGACGACGACCAACGGCTCCGAATGGAGCCTCGTGAACGTCGGGACGAGCCAGGCCCTCGAGGTCGGCGGGCAGTCCACCACCACGGGTGCCGCCGTCGGCGTCTACCAGTCGAACAACGGCGCGAACCAGACCTGGAGCTTCGTCGACACCGCCCTCACGGGAGTGCAGCCGGTCACGGTGCAGACCGTCGCCGGTGTTCCGGCGGCGCTGCCCGCGACCGTGGTGCCGCTGTACGGCGCGGTCCAGGGCGCTCCGGTGCCGGTCACCTGGGACACCTCGGCCGTGGACTGGAACACGCCGGGCACGATCGTCGTGAACGGTTCCGGCACCGACGGGTGGGGTGCGGCGTTCACCGCGCAGGCCACCGTCGACATCGGCGGCTTCACCACCACCGAACCGGTCTCCCTGACGGTCGCCGCGGGGTCCCCGGCGAGCGCCGTCATCGCTGCGGCGCCGACCACGGTCCCGGCACAGATCGGGGCGAGCACCAACCGCTTCGACACGCCCGTCACGTGGGACTTCAGCACCCTCGACGACGCCGACCTCGCCGACACCGGTGTGGTGCAGGTGCGCGGCGCGGCTACCTCGAACGACCCGGCCGCGGCACCGATCGACGCACTCCTGTCGATCATCGTCACGGCGCCCGGTGAGCGGAACATCGCGCCGGACGCCACGACCGTCGCGAGTGCGACGTCCACCGAGTCCGGCTACCCCGCGAGCAACACGAAGAACGGTGTGCGGAACGACAAGGGCTGGTCGAACTGGCGCTCGTCGAACAAGCCGGCGAGCGACACCCTGAGCTACGAGCTCGGCGGTGAGCACACGATCGAGCACGTCACCTTCTACGCCTACAAGGACGGGAGCACCAACAGCTGGCCGAGTGCACTGACCGTGCAGGTCCGCGACGCCGACGGCGCGTGGATCGACGCTCCGGGTGGGGCGGTCGCCGTGCCGGTCCCGACCGATGGGACGGCTCCGGTCGTCGACGTCGACCTCGGTGGCGTCACGACGAGTGCTGTGCGCATCGTGATGACGGCGTACGCGAACACCCACCTGGTCGTCTCGGAGGTCGAGATCTATGCGCTCGCACCGTCGGTCGCGACCGAGGCGAGCCTCGCCGCGCTGCGGGTGAACGGCACGCCGGTCGAGGGCTTCGACGCAGGCGTCCTCGAGTACGAGGTGCCGCTGGCCGGGTCCGCCGACCCGGTGGTCGACGCCATCCCGGCCGACCGCGACGCGACGGTGACGATCGAGCCGCTCGAAGCAGCGCCGGCGACTGCCGCCCGTGCTGCGGCTGACGCGACCGACGGTGTCGTCATCACGGTGACGGCGGCCGACGGGGTGACCACGCAGTCGACGACCATCACCTTCGCCCGGACGGCGGTCGCGACCGCGACGCTGTCGAGCGTGGCCCGCGAGGGTGTCCCGACGACCGCGGCAGTCGTCGTGGACCCGGAGGACGCCACCGTGGTCTACGCCTGGCTGCTCGACGACGAGGTCGTGGACGGTGCCGACACGGCGACGTTCACGCCGCCCGCCGGCAGTGCGGGTGCCGCGCTCGCGGTGCGGGTCACGGTCTCGGCCGATGGCTTCGCGCCGGTCGAGACGACGTCCACGCCGGTGACGGTGCTCGCCGCCGCGGTGGACCCGGGGACCGATCCCGGCACCGACCCGGGGACGAATCCCGGGACCGGTCCCGGCACGGGCGCCGGCGGTGGCGCGGTCGGCGGTGGTGACGGCACGAGCTCGCCCTCGGGCGGTTCGGCTGCCGGCACCGACTCGCTGTCGCGCACGGGTGTGGACGTGTCGAGCATCGGGCTCGTCGCGCTGCTCCTCGGCCTCGTCGGCTTCGCCTCGGTGCTGCTCGCACGTCGTCGTCGCACAGCGAGCTAGCCCTCCGTTCGCCCATTTTCGGGCGACGCAACGCCCGTTCGCCCAAACGTGGGCGAACGGGCGTTCGCGTTCTGCCGAGCCGACCGTCAGCTCGCCGCGTCCTCCGCCAGCACCGCAGCGCCCGCCGCCGCACAACCCTCGTCGACCATGCCGTCCGGGGCCCCACCGACGCCGATGCCCGCGATCGTCGCCGTACCGACCTTGATCGGCACCCCGCCTGCCAGGAACAGGGTCCCCTCGAGGTCGCGGAGGGTCGCCCCGCCACCCTCCGGCAGGCGCTCCGTCAGCTCGGAGGTGTTCGCTCCGAACGCCGCCGCCGTGTACCCCTTCTCGGCCGACGCCGAGAGGGTGTGCTCCGCAGCGCCGTCACCGCGGACCACGGCCTGCACCTGCCCGAAGCGGTCGACGACGGAGACGGTGACGAACCCGACCCCGCTCGCTCGACACGACTCGAGTGCCGCGGTCGCAGCTTCCATCGCTGCGTCGGCGGACAGTCGCGGAAGTTCGACGGTCCGGGACTCCGCGGCCTCGGCCACCGGCGATGCCGAGGTCGCGGTCGTCGACGAGGCGGGGCCGGTGCAGGCGGTCAGGGTTCCAAGGACGGCGAGCCCGGCGACGATGGTGCCGAGGCGTGCGGTGCGTGACTGTTTCATGGTGTTCCTCTGGGTTGTTCGTGCTTCAGCATCGGACGATGCGCTCCGACAACTCTCGTCCGGCGGCGCTTCCTCCACCTCGTCCGCGCCGCCCGGATCCGGTCGGGCCGACGGCCGACCGGCCCTCATCCCTTCGGATGAGGCCGGCCCTAGGAGGCTCGCCTAGCATGGAGGGATCGCCGGAAGGGTCCCATGTCAGACGATCGAACATCAGTCCACGCGACCCCGCTCTCTCGCCCGTACCGCCGAGCCGCAGCCCTCGGCGCGACGCCCCTCGACGTCGTGCTCAACCTCACCTTCTTCGCACTGCTCGTGACCTCGGCCGTGCGATACGTCATGAGCCACGGGGTCGAGGCGGTGATCTGGACCGTCGCGGCGCTGACCGTCGCGACCGCGGCCGCCTACCTCCTCGCCACGCGGAAGACGGGCGTCCGACACCGGATCCTCGTCGTGATCCTGCTCGCACTGTGGACGCTGCTCGTACTCATCGCCCCGAGCTTCTGGTGGACGGCGTTCTCGGTCTACTTCCTCGCACGCCGCGCCTTCCCGACCGCGTGGGTCGCCGTTGGTCTCGCCGCGGTCTGCGCTCGCTCGCTCCTCGTCCTCACCGGCGGCTTCGACTGGACGATCGTGGTGGGTACAGCGGTGGTGGCTGCGCTCGTGAGCGTCGTCACCTCACGGATCGAGTCGGACAATCGGACGCAGGCGGCGCTCATCGGTCGACTGACGGAAGCCCAGGCGCGACTCGCCGCGACCGAGCGACAAGCCGGGATCGCTCAGGAGCGAGCGCGGGTGTCGAGCGAACTCCACGACTCCGTGACCCAGGGACTCGCGAGTTCGCTCCTCATCATGGAGGCCACCGCGCAGACGATCGACACGTCTCCGGACACCGGCCGCGCCCGTCTGCGCGAGGCGGTCGAGCTGATCCGCTCGACGCTCGGCGAGGCGCGGAACCTCGTCCACGACCTCGGTTCACCCCGGCTCGACGGCATCAGTCTCGCATCAGCGCTCGAACATCTCGTCGCGGAGACCCCCGCCGCCCAGCTGCGCATCGACGGCGAGCCGAGGCCCTACCCGCCTGAGATCGCCCACGCGATCCTGCGCGTCTGTCAGAGTGCCGTGCAGAACGCCGATCGCCATGCCGGCGCATCGGCGATCCATGTCACCCTCAGCTGTCTGGCCGACCAGGTCGTCGTCGACATCGCCGACGACGGGGTCGGATTCGATGCGTCGGCGGTCCCCGAACCGTCGAGCACCGGCGGCTACGGACTGCGGGCGATGCGGCAGCGGATCGAGCAGCTCGGCGGTCGGTTCACGGTGGAGAGTGCCCCCGGTGACGGCACCGTGATCGTCGCCCAGCTCCCGACCGATGCGGGGTCGACGTGCTGAGGCTCGTCCTGGTCGACGATCATGCCGTGGTGCGAGCGGGTCTGCGCCTGATCCTGCAGACCCAACCCGACCTCGAGATCGTGGGTGAGGCGTCGTCCGGAGAGAACGCGGTTCCACTCGTCGCCGAGGCGCAGCCGGACCTCGTGGTCGTCGATCTCGCGATGGGCGACGGGATCGGTGGGATCGAGACGACCAGGCGCCTCCGCGCGCTCAGCCCGGCACCGCAGGTGCTGATCTTCACCACCTACGACACGGATGCCGACATCGTCCGGGCCGTCGATGCGGGAGCCGTCGGGTATGTGCTCAAGACGTCGTCGCCCGAGGAGATCTTCCGCGCGGTGCGAACGGCCGCGATGGGACAGAGCGCGCTGAGCACACCGGTGGCATCACGGCTCATGCATCACCTGCAACATCGCCAGGAAGCCATGACCCCGCGCAAGGCCGAGATCCTGGAGCTGCTCACGGATGGTCTCGGCAACCGCGAACTGGCGCGTCGGCTGTTCATCAGCGAGACGACCGTCAAGACCCACCTCGCGCACATCTACACGAAACTCGGGGTGGACGGTCGCGGCGCCGCCATCGCCGCGGCTCGACAGCGCGGCATCGTCCGACCGCCGGAGCACCGCTGAACCCGCGAAAGCCCGCTCCCTGAGCCTGTCGAAGGGCCCACGAGCAACCACGCACGACACGCCACGGTCCCCGAGGGCACTTCGACAAGCTCAGTGACCGGAACGGTTCCACGCTCCCTGAGCCTGTCGAAGGGCCCACGAGCAACCACGCACGACACGAAACGGTTCCCCGAGGGCACTTCGACAAGCTCAGTGACCGGAACGGTTCCACGCTCCCTGAGCCTGTCGAAGGGCCCACGAGGAAACCCCGCCGTCCGAGATGACTCGGGCGGCGGGGCTTCCTGGTTCGGGGTGACTACTCGGCGTCGAGGTCCGTCTCGAGGAGACCGGCGAGCTCGGCGAGCGCCTCGTCGGCACCCTCGCCCTCAGCGCGGAGGGTGACGACGTCGCCGTTGGTGGCGCCGAGGCTCATGATCGTGAGGATGCTCGAGGCGTCGAGCGGGCCCGAGTCGCCCAGCTCGATCGTGACGGGCACCGGCTGGCGCTTGACCGTCTCGATGAAGAGCTTGGCGGGGCGGGCGTGCAGCCCGACGCGGCTGGCGATGGTGGCTTGGCGTTCGGCCATGATGATGCTCCTTCTGCGGTTCGGTTGGTGCCGGCCGGACCAGTGGATCAGGTCAGGCTGTGGATCGGACGGGTACGGGTCAGACGGTCGCGGGCTCGGTGGTGACCGTCGGGGCTGCCGTGTCGGCACCCTCCACCGGCCGACGACGGGCGAACCGCTTGAGCAGGACGACGGCGACCGCGGTGATGACGGTGCCGATCGCGACCGACAGGACGAACATCCCGATGTTGCCGATGGCGAAGAACACGAAGATGCCACCGTGCGGTGCCTGCGAGGTGACGCCGGTCGCCATGATGAGCGCACCGGTGGCGGCACCACCGAGGATCGACGCCGGGATGACGCGGAACAGGTCGGCCGCGGCGAACGGGATCGCACCCTCGCTGATGAACGCGGCGCCGAGCAGCCAGGCTGCCTTGCCGTTCTCCCGCTCGACCGCGGTGAACGAACGACGGCTGAGGACGGTCGAGGCGAGTGCCATCGCGAGCGGCGGCACCATACCGGCGGCCATCACGGCGGCCATGATCTGCCACGGCGCCTGGTTGGCGAGCGTTCCCGCACCGAGACCGGCGACGGCGAACGAGTACGCGACCTTGTTGACGGGGCCACCGAGGTCGAACGCCATCATCGTGCCGAGGATCACGCCGAGCAGGATCGCGGAGACACCGGTGAGGCCGGAGAGCCAGGAGTTGAGCCCGCCCATGAGTGCGGCGATCGGGCCGCCGAGGACGAGGATCATGAGGCCGGACGCGACGATCGAGCCGATCAGCGGGATGATCACGACGGGCATCAGCCCACGCAGCCACCGCGGCACGTTCAGGCGACCGAGGCCGTAGGCGACACCACCGGCGAGCAGACCACCGACGAGCCCGCCGAGGAAGCCGGCGCTCATGAGGAGGGCGACGGCACCGGCGACGAACCCGGGGGCGATACCCGGGCGGTCGGCGATGGCGTAGGCGATGTAGCCGGCGAGGGCCGGGACGAGGAACGCCATCGAGGCGTTGCCGATGGAGAACGCGACGGCACCGAGGTAGGCGCCGAGTCCGCCGGCCGGCAGGTTCACGAGGCTGTTCTCGACGATGATCTTGCCGGCGTTCTCGGTGATGTCGTAGCCACCGAGGAGGAAGCCGAGGGCGATGAGCAGACCGCCACCCGCGACGAACGGGATCATGTAGCTGACACCGGTGAGCAGCCAACGCTTGATCGACTGACCGACGTTGGCGTCCTTCTTGTCCGACGTCGACACGGAGGCGTCGCCGGCCGCTGCGGCGACCCGCGGGGCGTTCGGGTTCGAGATCGCGGCGACCGCGTCGTTGATGAGCTGTTCCGGGGCGTCGATGCCGCGCTTCACCGGAGCCTTGATGACGGGCTTGCCGGCGAATCGCGTGACGTCGCGGACGTCCACGTCGACGGCGAAGATGACCGCCTGCGCCTTCGCGACGACGTCCGCGGGCAGCGGGGTCGCACCGGAGGCGCCCTGCGTCTCGACGTGCAGCTCGACACCGAGGCGCTTGGCGGTGGCGGCGAGCGAGTCGGCCGCCATGTAGGTGTGGGCGATGCCCGTCGCACACGAGGTGACCGCGATGAGCACGGGCCGTGCGGCCTGGTCGCCGGCCTCGACGGGAGCCGTCGCGGCGCGCTCGGCTGCAGGAGCCGACGCGGGCTTGGGCGCGTCGCTGAGTGCACCATCGACGAGGGCGACCACCGCGGCGGCGTCGGGCGCCTCACGCAGCGAGGTCACGAACTCGGGCTTGATGAGCGAGCGGGCGAGCTTCGACAGGAGGGCGAGGTGCGCCTGGTCGGCGCCGTCCGGGGCCGCGATGAAGAAGAGGAGGTCGGCCGGGCCGTCGTCGGAACCGAAGTCGACGAGCGGCGAGACACGGGCCATCGCGAGCGTCGGCTCGGTGACGGCGGCTGAACGGCAATGCGGGATCGCGATGCCGCCGGGGATGCCGGTGTCGGTCTTGCTCTCCCGCGCCCAGGCGTCGGCGAAGAGCGCCTCGGTGTCGGTGGCACGGCCGGCGCGGACGACGAGCTCGGCGAGCGCGCGGATGACACCCGCGCGATCGGTGCCGAGGTCGGCGTCGAGGGCGACGAGCCCTGGGGTGATGAGTGGGGTGGACATCTGGGTTCTCCTTCGAAACGGATGCTGGTGCTTCGGGTGGTCGGGGCGGCCCTTCGACAAGCTCAGGGACCGGGGTGGGCGGTCAGGGACCGGGGTGGGCGGTCAGGGGGCGGAGGGGATCCGCTGCGGGAGCTGGACGACGTCGATGGCGGCGGCGTCCGTCCCGCTGAGCGCCGGTACGTCGCTGCCGGGGAGTGCCGCGGCTGCGGCTCCGTGGGCGACGGCCTGCGCGAGGCGTGCTGCAGGTGCGAGACCTGCGGTTCGGGCGATCAGGTAGCCGGCGAGGGAGGAGTCCCCCGCACCGACGGTGCTGCGCGCGACGATCTTCGGGGCCCGGGCCGACCAGGCGGTGTCACCCTCCACGAGGACGGCTCCTCGGGAGCCGAGCGTGACGAGGACGGCGGCGACCGGGCCGGGTCGGTCCGTGGTGCCGATGAGCGTGGCGGCGACGGACGCGGCGAGCGCCGGGTCCGCCTCGATCTCGTCGCCGGACGCGGTGCCGGTGAGTTCGGCGAGTTCGGCACCGTTCGGCTTGATGAGGTCGATGCGTTCCCCGGTGGCGGCGAAGGCGGCGAGGAGGGCGGCGAGCGGCTCCCCCGAGCTGTCGACGGCGACGAGCGGGCGGGCGCCGTCGGTGCGGGCGCGACCGGCCCGGACGATCCGTGCGTAGAAGTCGGCGGGCAGACCGGGCGGCAGCGAACCGGCGATGACGAGCCATTCGGCACTCGCGGCGGCACGGGCGGTCGCGTCGACGAGGCGTGCCGCGTCGTCCTCGGTGAGGAGCGGACCCGGCTCGTTGATCTTGGTGGTGGTGCCGTCGGGCTCGGTGAGCGTGATGTTGCGGCGCACGGGCTGCCCGGTCGGGACGGCGAGGACGTCGATGCCCTGCGCGCGGAGCGACTCGATCATCGGGTCGGTCGATTCGCCGGGGAGGACGGCGATGGTCGCCAACTCGGCGGCGGCGATGGCCCGCGAGACGTTGACGCCCTTGCCGCCCGGCTGCTCCCGGCTGGCGAGGGCACGGAGGACCTCGCCGCGCTCGACGACACCGGGGAGCTCCACCGTGTGGTCGAGCGAGGGGTTGGCGGTCAGGGTGATGATCATGCGACGACCACCTCGACACCCGCAGCCTCGAGGGCGTCCCCGAGCGTCGTCGGAACGACCTCGTCGGTGATGACGGTGTCGATCTCGTCGAGGGCGGCGAAGCGGATGAGCGCTTCCTCACCGAGCTTGGCGGCGTCGGCGAGGACGACGGCCCGGCGCGAACCGCGGACGATCGCCGACTTCACGGCACCCTCGAGTTCGTCGGGCGTGCTGAGGCCGAAGTCGGCGCTGACCCCGTTGGCGCCGACGAAGGCGATGTCGGGGCGGAAGCGGCCGAGCTCGTCGACGGTCGTGCTGCCGACCGCCGCGCTGGTGATGCCACGGACGCGGCCACCGAGCAGGTGCAGTTCGACGTGGTCGCAGTGGTGGAGCGTCGCGGCGATCGGGACGGAGTTGGTGATGACCGTGAGCGTCTGGCCAGCGGTGGCAGGGCGCCAGGTGACGAGGAGGTCGGCGAGGTGGGCCGTGGTCGTCCCGGCGTCGATGACGATCGAGCCACTGAACGTGGCCGGGATGAGCCGGAGGGCAGCACGGGCGATCGTGGCCTTCGCGTCGCTCCGCTGGCCCTGGCGATCGGAGAGGCTGGCCTCGGCGACGGAGGCGCGCGCTGCGGAGACGGCACCGCCGTGGACGCGGCGCAGGACGCCCGAGGTTTCGAGCTGGTCGAGGTCGCGACGGATCGTCTCGGCGGTGACGCCCAGCTCACGGGAGACGTCGGCGACGGAGACCCGTCCGCTCGTCTTCACCCGGCTGGTGATGTGCTCGTGCCGCTCCGTCGCGTACATGCGTCGTCCTTGACCTTCGTTTCCGGTGTTGCAGGCTTGCAGTGCGAAGAAAGTATCACACAAACACAGAGAAACACAGATCCACTTCTACGCCGGACCCTGAGCTTGTCGCAGGGCAGCTACCATCCCCGGTCCCTGAGCCTGTCGAAGGGCAGCAACCACCCCCGGTCCCTGAGCCTGTCGAAGGGCGCACTTCGACAGGCTCAGTGGCCGATGAGGTGGGCGGCTCAGTGACCGATCAGCGAGGTCGGTCGGCAGCGGGTCAGGGCGCGAGGGCCGGGACCGGCAAAGGGGTGGCGGTCGGCGCAACCGTGGCGCCGACCGCCGGTTCGTCTCGCACCCGAACGCGCGAGACGGCTGGTGTCACGACGGCGAACCGGCCGACGTCGTGACAGGTCTCTCCGCTGCTTCGCGCTCCGGCAGCAGTTGGCGCAGTACTCCCCCGGCGTGCGCCGCCCACCGGCCGACGGCGATCCAGCTGCGGTCGCGGACGAACAGCAGGTCGAGCGCGATCATCGCGAGCGAGAACGGCCACAGTCCGAGGAACAGGCCGATACCGAGGTGCATGAGGATCGTGAAGCCGAGTGCGAGGATCCGCGTCGGTCGCCACAGGATCAGCACCGGGAACAGCAACTGCACCCAGACCGACAGGAACGTGGCCACCCAGACGAACGGGCCGAGCTGCCAGGCCAGGTCGCTCAGCACGGGGAACGGCCGGAACACGTCGAGGACGAGCGAGTAGTAGAACGCCGTGCCCTCGCGCCACTCGGGGCCCATGAGCTTGTAGATGCCGGAGTTCACGTAGACGAGCATGATCTGGTACGCGCAGAGGAGGACCGCGGTGTTGTTGGCGGCGTTCGCGAGCCAGGCCGGGATCGCGAACCGACCGCGCAGGATCGGCTGCGGCGCTCGACCCCGCCGCTTGGTGAGCCAGGCGTCGACCGACCAGTGACGCGACAGGTCCGCGAACACCAGGAACAGCAGCGTGATGCGGATGATCGTGTCGCCGCCGTTGGTCAGCACCGTGCTGTTGGTCGCGAGCCCCACCCAGAACACGAGCAGGACGGGCGTGACGAACCTGGTCTGCCAGCCGATGAGGAACAGCAGGCCGAGCACGATGAGCACCCCGTAGGCGAGGTCGAAGACGAAGGCGCTGTCCTTCGTGAAGACGAGCTCGAACAGCGGGAACCAGGCGCGGCGGTTCGCCTCCGGGTCGACCCACTTCGATGCGACGCCCCAGAGGTAGTGGCGGTCGGCGAGACTCGTGAGGAGGAAGCTGACGATCGCGACACCGTAGAGGATCCGCAGGGCGGAGAGGCTGTAGCCGGCGTGCTTGGCACCCGTGACCCAGCCGGCGAAACGGTCGAACCACGCGCGGACGGCGTTCATCGTGCACCCCCGTAGCGGGTGATGACGTCCCGGTAGACGGCGAGGGTCTCCGGGTCGATGACGTCGTCGACGTGCCGCCAGCCGAAGGTGACGGCGGTGTCGTCGAACTGCTGCTCCTCGGAGAAGCGGCTCTCGAAGTCATTCGGGCGGGTGCGGTCGATCCGCCACCGGACGCGCTCGACGTCCTGGTCGAAGTACGCCGTGGAGAACGCGGTCGCGTACTCCTTGAGCATGTAGTCGTAGCGGAGGAACCGGACGATGTCGCCCTGCCCTGAGCCCGGCGTCGTGCTGACGGCGTCGAGGTCGGCGATCAGTGACTCGGCCGACTGGGCGCGATACCCGCCACCATCGGCCCGCTGGATGAAGGTGTCGCGCACGATCTCGCGCTGCTGGGCGTCGAGCGCGAGGTACCGGGTGTTGTAGGCGAGCATCGCGTTCCACGAGGACTTCTGGATCCGCGAGGGCTCGGCGTGGCCGGGGACCGCCTGCTGCTCGAGCTTCGTGACGTTGACCCAGTCGGACTTCACGAGGGTCCCGTCGGCGTCACGCCACTGGGCTTGGACGGAGAAGGTGATGTTCGTCTTCATGATGCTCGGCGCGAAGACGTTCCACTTCTGCGTGAAGTACGGGCCCGCCGCGGCGACGACGGCACCACGGACGGGTGTGGTCGGCGAGACGATGACGAGGGTGCCGGCGACGTAGACACCGACGAGGGCGATCGAGACCGCGGCCGCGATGCGCGCGGCCCGCTTCGGCGGGGCGGCGGCTCCATCCCGAGGCGATCCCGCTCCCCGGTCCTGCCGAGCGGCCGCCGGTGCCTGATCGCCGTCCGGAACCTCGGCGCCGTCCGGTCCCTCGGCGCCTTCCGGTCCCTGAGCCCCTTCCGGTCCCTGAGCCCCTTCCGGTCCCTGAGCCCCTTCCGGTCCCTGAGCCTGTCGAAGGGCGTCAGGAAGCCCCCCGACGGGTGTGCGTGTGATCGGAGTCACGGTTCCTCCTTGGTGCTGGGTTGTGATGAACCGCGGGGGCACCCGTTCGGTGGTGCCGTCCGCGGGGGAAGGAGTGGGCCGCGCCGACCCGAATACGGCGCGGCCCACTCGGCGGGGTCACTCCATACGCGCCCGTCGCGTAGCCACGAAGGCACCTCCGAGGAGGAGCATCGTGGCGCCGAGTCCCCCGAGCCACAGGCCGTCGAAGCCGGTGCTCGGCAGACCGGGGCGTGACCCCGGTGCGGCGGCGGCCACCGCGGTGACCGTGAAGGCGGTCGCCTCGCGGTCGAGCGGCAGGTCGCCGGTCACGGATCCGGAGAGCTCCACCCGGTGGGCACCCAGCTCGATCGACGAGTCGACCGGGAAGGTGAGGGTGGCCTTGCCGGAGGCGTCTGCGACGACGGGCGTCAGTGCGAACGGCGTCGAGAAGACGGTCGCCGAGACGGTCTCGCCGGGCTCGAAGCCGGTGGCGTAGACCTCCTGGATCACGCCCGTGTCGCGGACGATCGTCGAGTACTTGACGGTCGCGAGGCGCTCGTCGCCGGCGTCGGTGTCGCCGTCGGCGTCAGCTGCCGTGTCGGCGTCGGTCGCCGAGTCGGCATCGGCGTCGTTCGCGACGTCCGAGTCGGTCGCGGCGTCCACGTCGGCATCGGTCGCCGTGTCAGCGTCCACATCGGCATCGGTGGCCGTGTCAGCGTCGGTCGCGGTGTCAGCGTCCACATCAGCGTCAGTCGCGGTGTCAGCATCAGCGTCCACATCGGCGTCAGTCGCCGTGTCAGCATCCGCGTCCACGTCAGCGTCGGTCGCCGTGTCAGCGTCCACATCGGCATCGGTCGCCGTGTCAGCATCCGCGTCCACGTCAGCGTCAGTGGCGGTGTCAGCGTCCACATCAGCGTCAGTCGCCGTGTCAGCATCCACATCTGCGTCGACGTCCGCATCGGTCGCGGTGTCAGCGTCCACATCAGCGTCAGTCGCCGTGTCAACATCCGCGTCCACGTCAGCGTCAGTCGCCGTGTCAGCATCCACGTCAGCGTCGGTAGCGGTGTCGGCGTCCACATCTGCGTCGACGTCCGCGTCGGTGGCCGTGTCAGCGTCCACATCAGCGTCAGTCGCCGTGTCAGCATCCACATCTGCGTCGACGTCCGCATCGGTCGCGGTGTCAGCGTCCACATCAGCGTCAGTCGCCGTATCAGCGTCAGCGTCCACATCGGCGTCAGTCGCCGTGTCGGCATCCACATCTGCATCCACGTCAGCGTCAGTCGCGGTGTCAGCGTCCACGTCAGCGTCAGTCGCCGTGTCAGCGTCCACGTCAGCGTCAGTCGCGGTGTCAGCGTCCACATCAGCGTCCACGTCAGCGTCGGTCGCCGTGTCGGCGTCCACGTCAGCATCCGTCGCGGTGTCGGCGTCCACATCGGTGTCCACGTCCGTGTCGGTATCCACGTCGACGTCGACGTCGGCATCCGTGTCCACATCGACCGCAGCTGCGTCGGTGTCGACGTCGACCGCTCCGTCCTCGATCGTGACGTCAGCCTCGGCCGGCGTCTCGGAGACATCGCCTTCGGCGGTCACCGTGACCGGTCCGGGCGTGTAGTCGTCCGGGATCGGCAGGTCCACGGTGAAGGAACCGTCAGGGTTCGTCACCACGGTGACGGACGGTGCGCCCGGGATGGACACCGTGACGGTCTCCCCTCCGGCGAAGCCCGTCCCGTCGACCGTGACCGTCTCACCCGGCAGCACCGACGACGGGTCGACCGTGATGGCCGTGTCGTACGCGAGGACCTCGATGATCGTGGTCGCCGGCTCGTTCGATGCAGCACCGAGTGCCGTGACCGTGACGTCGCCGAGCGCGTAGCCGTCGGGGACCGGCAGGGTCACCGTGAAGCCGCCGCCGGCGTTCGTCACCTGCGTGACGGCCGGAGCGCCCGGGATGGACACCGTCACCGTCTCATTGGCCGCGAAGCCCGATCCGGTGATGACCGTCGTGTCGCCGGCGATCAGCGCGTCCGGGGAAGCGGTGATGACGGGCGAGAACACGACGGCGGTGACCGTGACAGTGGTGGTGGCGGGTGTCTGCGACACCGCTCCCTCGGCCGTCACGACGAGCGGGCCGGCGGTGGCAGCCGCAGGGATCGCGATGCCGACCGAGAACTCACCGGCGCCGTTCGTCGTCGCCGGGACAGCGGTGCCGCCCGGGACCGAGACCGTGACGGACTCGTTCGCGGCGAAGCCGGTACCTGTGACGAGCGTCGCTCCACCGGCCGCGACCGTGCTCGGGTCGGCGGTGATCGCCGTCTCGTAGGCCTCGACCGTGAGCTCCGCCTCCGCGGGCGTCGCCGAGGTCTCGCCGACCGCGGTCACCGTGACGGGCCCGGCGGGCGTTCCGGGCGGCACCGGCAGGGTCGCGGTGAAGCCGCCGCCGCCGTCAGCCGTGACCACGACGGGGTCGCCGCCGGGGATCGAGACGCTGACCGACTCGTTCGGCTGGAAGCCGGTACCGGTGACCGTGGTGGTCTGGCCCGGGTTCACCGTGTCCGGTGTGAGGGTGATCGCCGTGTCGTAGACCGTGGCCTCGACCGTGACGGTGGTGGTCGCCTCGGTCGCCGAGACGACGCCGAGTGCGGTGACTGTGACCGGACCGGTCGCGAAGCCCTGCGGGACGGCGAACGTCGTGGTGATCTCACCGTCGGCGTTCGAGGTGACCGTCACCGGCGCGAGACCGGGGAAGGTGACCGTGACGCTCTCGGTCGGAGCGAAGCCGCTCCCCGAGATCTCCGTCGAGGTGCCGCCGGGGACCGTCGCCGGGTCGGCGGTGATCGTCGGCGTGTAGACCACGTCGACCGTGAGGTTCGTCGTCGCAGGGGTGTCGGACGTCGCACCGAGCGCGGTCACGACGACCGTGCCTTCGGCGTAGTCGGCCGGCACGGGCAGCGACACCGAGATGGTGCCGGTCGCCGTCGCCGTGGTGGTCACCGGGTCGGCGCCGGGGAACGAGACCGTGACGCTCTCGTTCGGTGCGAAGCCGGTGCCGGTGACGAGGGTGCTGGCACCCGCGACGACGGTGGTCGGGTCGGCGGTGATGGCCGTGACGTAGGTCGTGGCCTCGACGGTGAGCGTCGCCGTGGCGGGGGTCGCCGAGACGGCCCCGGTGGCGGTGACGGTCACGGGTCCGAGCGGGAAGTCCGCCGGGAGGTCGACGCTCACCGAGATCTCACCGTTGCCGTTCGACGTGGTGGGGATCGGCGTCGCGATGCCCGGGACGGTGACGCCCACCGCCTCGTTCGGCGCGAAGCCGTCACCGGTGACCGTGGTGCTGCCGCCAGGGGCGACCGTCGTCGGGTCGAGGGCGATCGTGGTCTCGTAGGCCTCGACGGTGACCGTCGCGGTCGCGTCCGTCGCCGAGACGGCGCCCGTTGCGGTGACGACCAGCGGTCCGGCCTCCGTGCCCGACGGGATCGGCAGGGCGGCGGTGAAGCCGCCGTCACCGTTCGCCGTCACGACGACCGGCGTGCCACCGGGGATGGAGACCGAGACGGACTCGTTCGGCGCGAACCCGGTACCGGTGATCGTGGTCGAGGTGCCGGGGAGCAGCGTGTCGGGGTCGGCGGTGATCGCGGTCTCGTACGGAACCACGGTCACGTCGGCGTCGGCGGGCGTGTTCGACGTGTCACCGGTCGCGGTGATCGTCAGTGGCCCAGCAGGCGTTCCGGCCGGGATCGTCACGGCCTGGGTGAAGTCGCCGTCACCGTTCGTCGTCACGGTGACGGGGTCGCCGCCCGGGATCGTGATGGTGACGGTCTCGTTCGGTGCGAAGCCGGTGCCCGTGACGGTGGTGGTGCCGCCCGGGTTGACCGTCGTCGGATCAACCGTGATCGCCGTGTCGTACACGACCGCTTCGACGAGGACCGAGGTCTGCGCCGGCGTGAGCGACAGGGCGCCCGTGGCCGTGAACGTCACGGTCGCGGGGACGAAGTCCGCGGGGAAGGCGACCACCTGGCTGATCTCACCGAGCCCGTTCGCCGTGGTCACGACGTCGTCGAAGCCGGGAGCCGAGATGGTCACCGACTCGTTCGCGACGTAGCCGGAGCCGGACAGGATCGTCGAGTCACCGGGGTTGAGGGTGGACGGCGTCGCGGTGAGCGTCGTGTCGAACGCCTCGACGGTGATCGTCGCAGTGGCAGGCGTGGCCGAGACCGCGCCGACGGCCGTCACCACGACGGGGCCGGGGTCCGTGCCGGGCAGGATCGGCAGGATGGCGGTGATGTCGCCGTCCGGGCCGGCCTCCACAATGACGGGCGTGCCGCCGGGGATGGAGACGGAGACGGAGACGGACTCGCCGGGCAGGAAGCCCGTTCCGGTGACGGTGGTGCTGCCGCCGGGAAGGAGCGTGTCGGGGTCGGCGGTGATCGCCGTGTCGTAGACCGTGGCCTCGACCGTGACCGTGGTCGTCGCCTCGGTTGCGGAGACGACGCCGAGGGCGGTGACCGTGACCGGACCGACCGCGAAGTTCTGCGGGACGTCGATGGTGGTCGTGATCTCACCGGCTGCGTTCGACGTGACCGTGATCGGGTCGAGGCCCGGGAAGGTGACCGTGACGCTCTCGCTCGGAGCGAAGCCGGCGCCCGAGATCTCGGTGCTGGTGCCGCCGGGGACCGTGGCCGGGTCGGCGGTGATCGTCGGGGTGTAGACGACGTCGACCGCGAGGTTCGTCGTGGCCGGGGTCTCGGAGACCTCACCGAGGGCGGTCACGACGACCGTGCCCTCCGCGTAGTCCGCCGGGACCGGGAGCGACACGGAGATGGTTCCGGTCGCCGAGGCCTGCGTGGTGACCGCGGGCGCACCGGGGATGGAGACCGTGACGGTCTCGTCGGGCTCGAAGCCGGTACCGGTGACGAGCGTGCTCTCCCCCGCGACGACGGTCGTCGGGTCGACCGTGATGGCCGTGACGTAGGTGGTCGCCTCGACGGTGAGCGTCGCCGTGGCCGGGGTGGCCGAGACGTCGCCGGTGGCGGTGACCGTGACGTCCCCGAGCGGGAAGTCCGCAGGGAGCGTGACACTGACCGTGATCTCACCGTCGCCGTTCGCCGTGGTCGTCACGGGCGTCGCGAGGCCGGGGATGGTGATCGAGACCGACTCGAGCGGAACGAAGCCGGAACCGGTGACGACCGTGCTGCCGCCGGGGGCGATGGTCGCCGGGTCGAGCGCGATGTCGGTGTCGTAGGCCTCGACGGTGATGTCCGTCTCGGCCGGTGTGGCGGAGACGGCGCCGGTGGCGGTGACCGTGAGCTGGCCGGCGGGCGTACCCGACGGGATCGGCAGGACGGCCGTGAAGCCGCCGTCGCCGTCAGCCGTCACGACGACGGGCGTGCCGCCAGTGAAGGAGACGGAGACCGACTCGTTCGCGGCGAAGCCGGTGCCGGTGATGGTGGTCGAGTTGCCGGGGAGGAGCGAGGCCGGGTCGGCGGTGATGGCCGTGTCGTACGGCAGCACCTCGAGGTCGGCGGTCGCCGGGGTGGCCGACGTCTCGCCGGTCGCGGTGACGACGAGCATGCCGGCCGGCGTGCCGTCGGGGACGGGCAGGTCGACGGTGAAGCCGCCGTCGCCGTCCGCCTCGACGGTCACCGGGGTGCCGCCCGGGTAGCCGACGGTGACCGTCTCGCCGGGCAGGTAGCCGGTGCCGGTCACGGTCGTGGTGTTCCCAGGGATGAGCGACGTCGGGTCGAGCGTGATGGCGGTGTCGTAGATCGTCGCGGTGACGGTGACGACGGTGGTCGCTTCGGTCGCGGACACGGCGCCGAGCGCGGTGACCGTGACGTCGCCGACCGCGAAGTTCTGCGGGACCGCGATGGGGGTGCCGATCGCGCCGAGTGCCGTCGCGGTGACGGTGATTGGCTCGAGGCCGGGGAACGTCACGACGACGTCCTCGCCGGGCGCGAAGCCGGCGCCGTTGATGATCGTGGTCGTGCCACCCGCGACCGTGGCCGGGACGGCGACGATCGAGGTCTCGTAGACCACGGTGAGGTTGGTGGTGGCCGGGGTGTCGGATGTCTCGCCGAGCGCGGTCACGACGACCTGGCCTGCGGCGTAGTCCGCCGGGACGTCGAGCTCGACCGAGATCGTGCCGGTTCCGGTGGCCGTCGTGGTGACCGGGTCGACGCCGGGGATCGACACGGTGACGGTCTCACCCGAAGCGAAACCGGTGCCGGTGATCGTCGTAGTCTCACCGGCGACGACACTGGCCGGGTCGGCGGTGATCGCGGTGACGTACTGCGTCGCCTCGACGGTGACCGTCGTGGTCGCGGGGCTGGCCGAGGAGGCGCCGGTCGCCGTGACCGTCACGGGGCCGAGCGGGAAGTCCGCCGGGAGCGTGAGGCTGGTGGAGATCGTGCCGGTGCCCGTCGCGGTGGTGACGATCGGGTCGGTGAGGCCGGGGACGGTGATCGACACCGACTCGCCGGGCAGGAACCCGGTGCCGGTGATCGTGGTGCTGCCACCGGGAGCGATCGTCGCCGGGTCGGCGGTGATGGCGGTCACGAACGGCGCGACGACGAGGTCGGTGGTGGCCGGGGTGTCGGAGGTCGCACCGGTGGCGGTGAACGTCAGCGTCGCCGGGGTGAAGCCGGCGGGGATCGCGACGCTCTGGCTGATCACACCGGCGGCATCCGACGTCGTGGTGACCGGGTCGAGGCCGGGTGCGGTGATGGTGACCTCCTCGTTCGCCGCGAACCCGGTGCCGTCGATCACGGTGGACTGGCCGGGGTTGACCGTCGCCGGTGTGGCGGTGATCGCCGTGTCGTACACGACGAGCGTGCCGCGGACGGAGGACGATGCGAGGTTGACCGTCGCGAGCGAGATCGCCGGGACGAGGGAGATCTGCACAGCGCGGACGGTGGCTGACCCGTCTCCGAGGTCGCCGGTGGCCGGCTGCACGTTCGCGGTCACGTCGGCGACGAG
Source organism: Plantibacter sp. CFBP 8775 (assembly GCF_014839505.1). Lineage (NCBI taxonomy): Bacteria > Bacillati > Actinomycetota > Actinomycetes > Micrococcales > Microbacteriaceae > Plantibacter > Plantibacter sp. CFBP 8775. The sequence continues at coordinate 902,596 of NZ_JACYNV010000002.1, forward strand.
GGTGACGATGTTGAGGATCGGCCCGACGACGTTCGCGGCGAGGCCGCCGGTGATGCCGTCGACCGTCGATTCGGCTGTCTCGAGGACCGTGAACACTCCGCCGACGACCCCGAGCACCAGGTTGAGCAGGTTCGAGATGATCTGGTCGAGGCTGAGACCGAGGACGCCGAGCACCGTGTTCAGCACACCGGTGACGAGTCCGGAGGTGACGAAGGTCGCCGACCCGTCCTCGATGGCGGACAGCGGCGCGTTCAGCGTCAGGGTGACCGCGTTCTGGCCGAGTGCTCGGACCTGGACCACGGCGTTGACGTTGGTGGCCTCGACGGCAGTGCGCAGGCCGGTGACGACCGCCGTCACCTGATCGGTGATGGCCTGCGTGATGCCGTCAGCGATCGCAGCGGCGATCGGACCGGACAGCAGCGAGGTGTTGGGCGGCAGCTCGTTGAGATCCGGCAGGTCAGGGTCAGCTGCGAGCAGTGTCTCGATGTCGACCGTGACGGCACCCGTGGTGAGGTCGACCGTGACGCCGCTCGCGGAGCCGACCGGACCGGTGGGGAGCAGGGCGTTGAGGTTCGGAGGAGTGACGGCCACGGAGGTCGTCGAGGTCACGATGCCCAGGTTGATCGCTCCGGTGAGCGCCTGGTTGAGTGCGGTCTGCAGACCGTTGAGCGAGGTCTGGACACTCCCGACCGTGGTCTGGAGGTTCGTGTAGACGTTCTGCACGAGCGGGCTCTGGAGCGTGAGCGTCGCACCGGAGATCTGGTAGTCGGGAACGGCCGTGGCGCCGCCCGTCTGCGAGATCGTGGAGGCGAGGGCGCCGAGGCTGAGGGAGAGGTCGCTGAGGATGCCACCGGTCGGGGTCCCGACCCGGCCCAGCAGACCGGTCAGGTCGAGTTCGGCGTCCGCCGGCGGGGCGTCTGGCCCGCCGATCGAGACGCCGCCCTGGTCGGTGACCGCGCCTGAGCCGGCGATCGCGTCGCCGTTGGCGGCGGCGGACCCGTACTGGGCGACCGCGCCGAGCTCGATGACGCCATTGGCACCGAACAGTTGGAGCGAGCTGCCGAGATCGACGCCGAGGGTGTTGAGCACTTCGGCCGACAGCGGGTTCGCGGCGACGGGGTGGACACCACTCGGGTTCTCGGCGCGGGCACCGGCGACCGCGGCGAGGGCGTCGAGGTTGATCCCGGCCGCCTGTCCTCCGAGGAACCGGCCGAAGCCGTCGGAGACATCGGTCGGGGCCGCTGTGGCCGCCGTCGTCGATCCCATGGCGATGACCGTGCCGACCACGGCCATAGCCGCGACCTTCCACGCACGGCCTCGGCCGAGGATGCTTCGCTGCTGTTCCCCCACGGTGGAACCCTTTCTTCGGTGCACGGGCGAACCCGCGACTGGCGTCGATCCCGGCCAATCTATGGGCGGGCTTCCCTGTCCCCCAGAGGAGGGACCCCAACCTCCGTAGTGCCGGATCGAAAACCGGTACTGGTCTCGGCAGTGCGAGGCGGCGACGCGGGACGCCGGGTTTCGAACGGTCCCGGAGCGGCGTCGACACGTGTTCAGTGGCGGCGGTCCAGCGCAGTTGATTCCCAGCGCGTCATGTCATCGATGACGGTTGAGAGATAACCCTCACCGGCCGGGGGTTTACCCCCGAGTGGGGTGCGTAGTTTCTACTGAGAACGCTCTCTTAGGGCTGCGGAAGCACTCAGGGATTACGGATAATGGGGCATCCGACGGAGTATTCGCAGCGTCCCTGGTGATGCGGGTCCCGTCGTCCTGACGGAGCTTGAGGGGGCTGCGATATGGAAGAACCGGTTGCGACGGCAGTGGAGCGAAAGCCACATCCGAGGTCGCCCGAGCAGGTCATCCCATGAACCCGGGTGCGCATCGGTTCAGCGGCGGCGCGCGGTGTGCCGCATCGCCCACCCGTCGCTCCGGCGAGTTCCGCCAGTCAGCCACCCGCGCTCCCGCCCAACCGAGCGGTCGATCGGCGGCGATCACCCGGATGACGGCACTCATCGCGAACCGGACCAGCACGCTCCTCGTCGGACCACACGGCTACGGCAAGACCTTCACCGCGGATGCGATCGGGCGGCGGATGCACGAGGACGGACACCCGGTCGTCCACGTGTCGGGTGCGTCACGGGACGCCTCGCACACGCTGAGCGACTGGCGTAGGGCGCCGAGCGGCGCCGTCTTCATCGTCGACGACGGCGCGAACCTCCACCCGGCGAGCCTCGCCGACATCATCGAACTCTCGCGGTCGCGTGAGCAGGTCGCCCTGGTGACGCTGGAGCAGGAGCTCGCCGGGTTGCAGGGCCGCGGCGACGAGTCCGCCGATCGGCTCCTCGCCGTCTGGCGGAGCGGATCGCTCACCCGGATCGACCTCCCGGCGCTCGACGGGTTCGAAGCCTCGGCGATGGTGGACGAGGCCGCCGACGACGCGGTCCTCGACGACATGGCCAAAGCCGTCATCGTGCGGCTGAGCAACGGCTCTCCGCGACTCGTGCACGAGCTCACGAAGGACGCCCTCGAGACGGGCGGGGAGTTCTACCTGCCGCGCAGCATCCTCTCGCTCGGGGTCGCAGGGGTCTCACCGCGCGTCCACGACCTCACGGAACCCCAGCTCTCGCGGCTCGAGGACGAGGGTCGCTACGCGCTGGTCATGCTGGCGAAGCTCGGCCCGGTCCCCTACTCGCGCGCGATCCGCCTGCTCGGCGAGCACCAGTTGCACGCGCTCCTCCGGCTCGGACTCGCGCGGAACGACGGCTCGAACCAGGACCGCATCGTCGCCGACGAACTGCACGCGTGGTCGGCACTCGCGGAGTGGCGCCACAGCGGACGACTGCACCGCCACGACCGCGTCCAACGGACGCTCATCTCGGACCTCCGTGGCGGTGCCCGTCTCACCCCGAACGAGTCCTTCATCCTCGGCCGGTACTGGCTGACGGCCCCGCACACCGAGCTCGACGAGGGGTTCGAGTCGCTCACGATGGCCCGCACCTTCCTCGAGGCGGCGCACGTCGCGAACGTCTCCGGCCTCGCTGAGGACGGTCGTCTGCTCGCGGAACGCGCGTACACCTGGCGCCCGTCCGTGGCAGCGGCACTGCAATGGTCGCGGTCGCTCGCCATGCTGGGCGACGGTGAAGGGGCTCAGCGGGTCCTCGAGGTCGATCCCGCGGCCGACTCCGACGAGGACATGCAGGCGGAGGTCTTGAGTTGGCGGGCGACCCTCGATCGCTGGTCCGAACGCACCTGTGCGCAGGAGCTGACGGAGCAGGAGGAGCACAGCCGCGTGCTGTCCCAGCGCATCCTGATGGTCGAGACCTGGCGAGACCAGGATCGGCAGGAGCCGTCCGAGAGCGATGCCGTCTTCTGGAAGGTCTTGCGCGACGTCGACGCCGCGCAGTCCTCGCGACTCTATGCCGCCGCTGCGCTCGTGACCCGGCTCGGCCTCCGGCTGCCACCGTCCGAGCTGCGGGAGCTGCTCCAGCTGGGTGACGCCGTCTACCGGTCGGTGCCCTACAGCGCAGCGCGGCCGTTGTCACACGCCCTGCGCGACGCGAGCGCCATGTACGTCCTGTCGGCCGGCACCATCCGCCTGCTCACCGGACTCTCCTGGGCCGGCTTCGCGCGCTACATCGACGAGTTCGTCGCTCGCGCCGAGCGCGGGACCGGGCGCCTGGCGACGACGGACCAGTGCATCGTCGGGATCCTCGGAGCCCAGTTGGCGTTCTTCGACGGCCGCCCGGACCGCACCGTGGCCGACCTCCGGGTCGTCGAGCGGCTCCTCGACTCGACCGTTCCGCCCGAGGTGCACACGCAGACCGCGCTGCTCCTCGTCGGCGCTCTCGCCCAGACGGGCGAGCTCGAGGAGGCGACGGAACGGCGAGCCGCCGAGGACGAACGCCTCATCGCCACCTCCACGGTCCTCTCCTATCTGGCGGACATCGCCGACTTCGGTCTGCTGATGGCAGGCGGTCGCATCATGGAGGCCCGGGATCATCTGCGTCGGCTCGCGCAGGACATTCGGAAGCCACTGACCGAGCGGGTCTACTCCGCGAGCCTGGCCGCCGCCGCCGGTGCGGACCTGTCCGAGACCCTGTCCTGGGTCGTAGACGCCCGAACGCAGGAGCTCACGCCACTGCAGGCGTCGCTCATGCTGCTCCTCGAGGCCGGCGCCGCCGGCGACGCGAGCCGCGTCGAAGAGGCCGCCTGTTCGCTCGAGGAGGTCGGAGCGCGGCACCGGGCGATCGGGGCCCATCTGCTCGCAGAACGACTCCACGCGGCCCAGGGGCGACTGCAGCACGCCCGCCGTTGCGCGGAGCGGGCCGCAGAACTCGTGGGTCCCACGCCAGGCGCCGCTGCGGATACGGAGGCCCGATGGACCTCGGTCGTGTCTCCGTCGCCCGTGTTCGCCACCTACCGGGCGGAGACGACCGATGAGACGGTGCCGGTCGAGCGCACCGTCCCCGTGGAGCCGCACTCGACACACGCTCCGCTGGCCTACCTCTCCCGCGGGCAGACGGACACCGGCCAGGAGACCGCCGGGGCCGACCTGAGCGCGCTCACCCGGCGGGAGCTGGAGGTGGCCCTGCTCATCGCGCAAGGACTGAGCAATCAGGAGATCGCGACGCGGCTCTTCCTCAGCGTCCGCACCGTCGAGTCGCACGTGCTCCAAGCACGGACGAAGCTGGGTGCGGGGAGACGGCGCGACCTCGGCCGCCTCGTCGCGCAGTCCTCGCAGCGTCAAGCCTGACCCCCGGATCGGGCGCCACGGCGCGGTTCAGCAGTTTTCTCGGTAGCGTCCGTCGATCCCAGTACCCCACTACTGGTTACAACCGTCAGCCTGCTGCCTATCGTCCTGAGAGTGTCGTGAGACGCGCGGAGGCCGTCTCCGCACGCCCGACACCTGTGGTGACGCCAGCCGTCACCGGCGGACTCCAGGGGGCTTCCATGACCATCGACACCAGCACCGAGGCCCCAGCGGCCACCGGCACCGACGCGCCCGTCCGCGGCCAGCGCAGCAAGCGGGCGAAGGCGATCCTCGCCGGCGGCCTGGTGCTCGGCGTCGGTGCGGCCATCACGCTCGCGGCCTGGAACGACTCCGAGTTCGCGACCGGGATCTTCGCCGGTGGTGGGTTCGGCATCGAGGGCAGCACCGACGGCACCGCGTTCACCGAGCACCCGACTGAGGCTGCGGCCGCCCCGCTCACCTTCGCGGTGGAAGCCGACAACCTGGCACCCGAGGAGCCCGTCTACGCCGGCTTCGCCGTCCAGCTGACCGCCGCGTCGACGTACGCCGGCACGGTCGACATCACCGCCACGAGCGGCGCCGCCATCGCCTCCTCGCTCAGCTACTCCGTCGTGGAGACCACCACCTTCGGCTGCGACGCCGCGAGCTTCGCCGCCGGCGACCCGCTCGTGACGGATGCCGCCACGACGTCGAGCACTGCAGCGGACATCTTCACGCTCGGTGCCGTCACCACGCCCGTGTTCCTCTGCTTCGAGGTCACCCCGGCGGCGAGCCTCCCGCAGTCGTCGCCGAGCGGCACCGTGGTCTGGGAGTTCGCGGCCGAGTCCACCACCCCGCTGCCCTGACCCGCGGCGGGACGGCGATCATGGGACGACACACGCCGGCGGCGGGGAGGCACCACCGCCCCGCTGAACAACGGAGCACGTCGCGCTACACGAAGGCCAGAGCGGCCCTCGCAGCAGCGCTCGTGCTCGGCGTCGGCACCTCGCTCACCCTCGCGGCCTGGAGCGACGACGAGTTCGGAACGGCGACCTTCGCGGCGAGCACCTTCGCCGTGGAATCGCAGACCTCGTCGTCGACCTGGGCGGCCCACGAGGCGGCGAACCCCGCCACGTTGGTCTTCAACGCCACCGCCATGTCGCCAGGGCTCTCCCAGTTCGCCTTCATCGACATCCGCACGACCGCCGCGACGAACATCGGCGGGACGGCGGCGCTGTCAGCGGTCTCGGCGGCGACGGGCACCCTCCTGCCGCAGCTCGAGTACCGCGTGGTCACGACGGCTGCGGGCACAGCATGTAACGCCGCCGCGTTCACCTCCCCGACGGTCCCCGGTTACACCGCGTCGCTCTCGACGGGCACGGCTCCGCCGACCGCGACCGGAGCGCTCACTGCGGCGGGCAACTCCACCGTGCGCTTCTGCTTCGACGTGCGGGTGAAGGCCGGCACCGCCTCCAGCTTCCAGGGCGGGACGGCGTCGGCGACATGGCAGATCACCAGCACCTCCAGTTCCTGATCGGAGCACCGTGACCCGACCCTCCACGGAAGCGATCGACGCCACCGGACGGCAGCAACCCCGCCGCTCGGTGGCGTCGATCGTCGGCAGCACCCTGCTGAACCTCGCCGCCGTCGGTGGGGTGGTCTGCATCGTGCTCGTCATCCTCGCGACCTGCTTCAACATCACCCTCATCATGTTCAAGACCGGTTCCATGAGCCCGACGATCCCCACCGGCTCACTCGCGCTCGTCCGCGAGATCCCGGCATCCGACATCGCGGTCGGCGACGTCGTGACGGTCGACCGCGCCGGCCAGCTGCCCGTCACCCACCGCGTCACCTCGGTGAGCGGCGGCGTCGACACCGCGGGACCGCAGCGCACGATCACCATGCAGGGCGATGCGAACCTGTCGGAGGACCCCGAGCCGTACACGGTCTCGACGGTCCGCCTCGTGCTCGCCTCAGTGCCCGGGCTCGCGTACCTCGTCGTGTGGCTGTCCAGCCCGTGGGTCCTGGCCGGGCTGACGCTCAGCTGTTCGGCCCTCGTCATGTGGGCGTTCTGGCCGCGCTCGGATCGCAAGCGCCCACCGGGTGGCTCGGGAGGAGCTGACGGCGGCCGTCGTGCTGATCCCCGTCGCCGCTCCTCCATGGTCGGCGCCGACGGAACCGGACCACGACCGGCCCGCCACGCCGCGCTTCGATACTCACCGGTCGCCCTGCTCCTCGGTGCCGGCCTCGCGATCAGCGCTGCCGCTCCTGCCCACGCAGAACCGAAGGTCGACGTCATCGCCGGCGAGGCGGTCGTCCTCACCTCGATCGGCGACCCGTCGGCCATGCGGTCCCTCACCCCCGGTCGGTCGACGCCCTGGGAGGTGGGCATCAGCACCAAGCCCGAAGCCACACCGGGCTCCATCGACGTGACCATGGTCGGCTCCGGCTCGCCCGAGCTCGGCCTCGTGATGGTGGTCGACGCCTGTTCCGTCCGGTGGACCGCGGCCGGCTGCGTGGGCACCGTCACCCACCTGTTCGACGAGATGGCGGTGCCCGTCGACGGCGTCGAGCGCGTAGTGCTGTCGATGCGCAGCTCGGAGGCGTGGTGGCTGAAGTTCGACGTCCGGATGCCGTCCGGTGCAGCGGTGGCGAACGCCTCGGTCGCCCTCACGGTCACAGCGGAGGGCATCGGTGACGACGTCTCGGTCTCGCCCGGCCCGATCACCACACTCCCCCGGACCGGCGCGAGCGTCGAGTTCGCCGTCTGGGCGGCTGCGGGCGCGATCCTGATCGGTCTCGTCGGCGCGTGGTTCGGCTCGCTGCGTCAGCACTCGCGCTCGGCGAGGGGCGCTTGATGAAACCAGGTCGGTCGAGACACGTCGCGGCGGTCGTCCTCGCGACCGCTGTCGCGCTCGTCGCGGCTCCTGCTCCGCAACCGGTGGAGGCCGCATGGCAGGACGCCGAGTCGGGTGCCGCGACGTTCGCCGCACTGAGCATCCCCAAGCCCGCCTACCTCGCCGGAGCAAACGGGTGCTCCATCTCGACGACGTCGGTGCTCGGCGTTGGACTGGTCATCAACTCCTACACCCTGACGTTCACCATGCCGGAGGGGTATGGCGCGGCGGACATCCAAGTCGGCGGCGGGAACACGTCGACCACGATCGCCCTCGCCTCGGCGGCGGTCACACCGGCCGCGACCTCGCCGACGCCGAACCCGACGAGGCAGTACTCCGTCACGTTCAACCGCGGTCTCCTCGACGGACTGCTCACCGGGCTACTCGGCGGAACCGGCTATCTCGGCGTCCGCGTAGCTCCATCGAGCCTGATCGTTCCGCCGCTCGCCCGAGACACGATCTGGACGTCGCCGTGGGCCGTCGTGCAGGTGGGGACGGGCCTCCTCGGCACGAACCCGACGTGCGCCGTCATCGGGTGAGTCGCGCCGGACCGGACGATTCTCTGACGATCAGCTCGAACCCTGCGCGCACTCGCCGCCCCGGCCCGACGTGCCCGGCCACACGTTCGACCAGCATCGCGACGGCCTCGCGGGCGATGGCCTCCTTGTCGGGCGCGACCGTCGTCAGTGACCGCATCGCGTACCGGCCGTCCTCGATGTCGTCGAAGCCCACCACCGCCAGGTCGCGCGGGATGTCGACGCCGCGATCCCACGCGGCGCGCATCGCGCCCAGCGCCATGAGGTCGTTGAAACAGAACACGCCGTCGGGAGGATCGCCGGCGTCGAGCATCCCGCCCATGACGGCCGCCCCGCTCGCGCGATCGTATTCCCCTTCGGCCATATACCGGTTCGGGTCGAGTCCGGCCTCCTGCATCGCGCGGGTGAACCCGTCCACGCGCTGCTTCGCGGTGCCCGTGGAATGGGCCTGCCGACCGATGGCGCCGATGCGCGTGCATCCCTGTTCGATCAGGTGCCTGGTCGCCACGTAAGCCGCCTCGGTACCGTCGATGGCGACGTGGTCCGCGCTCGCGCCGTAGTCGCGCTCGCCGAGCAGGACGATGGGCTGGGTCGCGGCGGCTGCCTCGACGTCGGCGGCCGTGAGGTTGAGCGCGTTGAGCAGCACGCCGTCGAAGGTCGAGGACACCGCTCCCCCGGTGAGCACGGCACGCTCGCGTTCCGGGTCGCCGTTCGTCTGATCGACGACGAGGGTGAGCGAGCGCTTCGTGAGTTCAGGGATGAGGCAGCGGGCGAGGTCGGAGAAGTACGGAACGTCGAGCTCGGGGACGACGAGCGCGATGAGTCCACTGCGGTTGTTGCGGAGTCCTCTCGCGTGCGGATTGGGCCGATAGCCGAGCTCGTCGATGACCGCCTGGACGCGTTTGCGGGTCTCGGCGCCGACCCGTCCCGGCAGGTTCACGACGTCCGACACCGTGCGCTGGGAGACGCCGGCCGCCTGCGCGACATCCCGTGCGGTCACTGCCATCCGTGCCTCCCCGTCGGTCGCGCGCGCTCCACCGTGCGTCGGTCCTGACGCAAGCGTACCGACTCCACGCCCGTCGGATACCGGCGGCAACCGATTTCCAAGTCCGTCTTGTGCTACGTAGCACAAGCGGTTAGCGTGTCTCCCTGTCAGCACGGTCGCAGCGAGTCGAAGGAGATGCGCAGCATGTTCGAGAGCCCACCACCCATCACCCGAGCCGCCACATGAGCGCGCTCAACGAGCTGCGCGCGCTGCGGACGCCGAAGGGGGCAGTCAAGCATCGCGACGCCTCCGAGTTCCGCGACAACCGCGCGGCGCTCCTCTTCCTCGGCCCCTGGATCATCGGCTTCCTCGTCATCACGCTCGGGCCGGTGCTCGTCTCGCTGTACCTGTCCTTCACCGACTACAACCTCCTCCAGAACCCGAACTTCACCGGGCTCGAGAACCCACAGCGGATGGTCGAGGATCCCCGCCTGCACCAGTCCCTCGGCGTGACCATCACCTACGTCCTGGTCTCGGTGCCGTTGCAGCTCATGGTCGCCCTGGCGATCGCGGTCCTCCTGGATCGCGGCCTGCGCGGGCTCTCGTTCTACCGGTCGGTGCTGTACCTACCGTCGCTCCTCGGCGGCAGCGTCGCGATCGCCGTCCTGTGGCGCCTCGTCTTCGGTTCGAGCGGCCTCGTCAACGCGCTGCTCGCCGTCTTCGGCATTCAGGGGCCCGGTTGGATCTCGGAACCCGACACCGCGCTGTCGACGCTGATCATCCTGCACGTATGGACGTTCGGCGCGCCGATGGTGATCTTCCTCGCGGGCCTCCGGCAGATCCCGCGGCAGTACTACGAGGCGGCGTCGACGGACGGTGCCGGCCGGTGGACCCAGTTCCGGTCGATCACCCTCCCGCTGCTCAGCCCGATCATCTTCTTCAACCTCGTGCTCGGCATCATCGGCGCGTTCCAGTCGTTCACGCAGGCCTACGTGGTGTCGAACGGATCGGGCGGGCCGTCCGACTCGACGCTGTTCATCACGCTGTACCTGTACCAGAAGGGCTTCGGCAGCTTCCAGATGGGGTACGCGTCGGCGATCGCGTGGCTCCTGCTCATCATCATCGCCGCCGCCACGTCCATCAACTTCTGGGCCTCGAAGTATTGGGTGTTCTACGATGACTGATCTCAAGACCCGCCCCTCGTCCGAGGACGGCCTCTCGCCCGATGCGGCCGCCCGTCGCGAGCGGGGCGACGCACAACGCGCCAAGCTCCTGCGCCGACAGCGGATCTCGAGCATCGGCAAGCACGCGCTGCTGATCCTGCTCGGGCTGCTGATGCTCTACCCCGTGCTGTGGATGGTGGTGTCCTCACTCCGTCCGAACGGGTACATCTTCGACAACCCGGGCCTCGTGCTCGACACCTTCGAGGCGTCGAACTACACGAACGGCTGGAACGCTCTGGCGCAGCCGTTCGGCAGCTACCTGGCGAACTCGGCGATCGTGGTCGTCGGGTCGATCATGGGCAACCTGCTCACCTGCTCACTCGCCGCGTACGGCTTCGCCCGGCTGCGGTTCCGGTTCAAGCGCTTCGCCTTCGCGGCCATGCTGCTCACGATGATGCTGCCGATCCACGTGCTGATCATCCCGCAGTACGTGATCTTCGCCCAGCTCGACTGGATCAACACCTACCTGCCGCTCATCGTGCCGAAGTTCCTCGCGACGGACGCGTTCTTCATCTTCCTCATGGTGCAGTTCATCCGCGGCATCCCCCGCGAGCTCGACGAGGCGGCGCGCATCGACGGCGCCGGGCACCTGCGGATCTTCGTGCAGATCATGCTCCCGCTCATGACGCCTGCACTCGCGACGACGGCGATCTTCACCTTCATCTGGACGTGGAACGACTTCTTCGGCCAGCTGATCTTCGTGACCGACCCCGACAAGTACACCTCGTCGGTCGCCCTCCGCTCGTTCGTCGACACCCAGTCGCAATCGGACTACGGCGCCCTCTTCGCCATGAGCGTCGTCACCCTGCTGCCAGTGTTCCTCGCCTTCCTGTTCGGTCAGCGCTTCCTCCTCCGAGGCATCGCGACCACCGGAGGCAAGTAGCCCGGAGCCGCACTTGGTCCCTGAGCCTGTCGAAGGGCCCGGTCCCCGAGCCGCACTCGGTCCCTGAACCGCACTCGCTCCTCGAGCCACAACCCGGTCCCTGAGCCACAACCCGGTCCCTGAGCTTGTCGAAGGGCCATCCTCATCCCGTTCCATCCCTCCCGAAGGAGAACCATGCGACGCCACCCCCGCCCCCGCTCCCGCATCCTCGGCTTCATGGCCGCCACTGCCGTCTCCGCACTCGCCCTCACCGGCTGTGCCGTGGGCGGAGGGAACGGCGACGCGGCCCTCAGCGACGAGGACGTCACCATCTCGTTCGCGTGGTGGGGAGCGGGTGCGCGCGATGAGCGCACGCGCGCTGCGATCGACCTCTTCGAGGAGCAGTACCCGAACATCACGGTGAAGCCCCAGTCCACCGAGTGGGGTGGATACTGGGACAAGCTCGCCACGACCGCTGCCGGCGGCAACGCACCGGACGTGATGCAGTTCGATCAGACGCACCTCTCCTCCTACGCGCAGCGCGGAGCACTCGCCGACGTCGACGGGTACGCCGACGTCCTCGACACCTCGGAGTTCCCGGAGCCGCTCCTCGATCAGGGCAGGGTCGACGGCAAGCTGCACGGCGTCCCGGCCGGCGTGGGGTCGACGGGCGTCCTCGTGAACACGAGCGTCCTCGCGCAGTACGGCGTCGACCTCCCCGATCCCACGACGTGGACCTGGGACGAGCTGACGGCGACGGCACTCGCCGTGACGGAGGCATCCGGTGGCGCAGTGCACGGCATCACCCCCTTCGGCGGGGACATGCCGACGCTCACCCTGTGGGCCAGGCAGCACGGCAACGACGTCTACGACACCGAGGGCGAGCTCATCCTGGAGGAGTCGGTCCTCACCGACTACTGGGACTACGCGCTCGCGCAGATCGACAGTGGCGCCGCACCGACGGCATCGCAACTGGCTGAGCAGGCCGGTTCCGCGCTCGACCTGTCCGACATCGCGACGGGGAAGACCGCGTTCACCTTCGCACCGTCCGCGCTCGTCACCGCCTACCAGGCCGCCGCACCCGACAGCGCCTTCGACCTCGTCCCCATCCCGGCGGATGCGGACGCGACGGACGGCTACATGTACGTCCGCCCGTCCATGTACTGGACGGTCTCGTCGCAGTCCGAGCACCCTGCTGAGGCGGCGCTGCTCATCGACTTCCTGACGTCGGAGCCGGCCGTCGCCAAGCTGTTCGGCACGGAGCGCGGCATGCCGGCCACGCCCACCTTCCAGGAGGCGGTCGCGCCGGACCTCACGCCCGGCGATCAGATCGTCGCCGACGCGATCGAGTCCGCGACCGCACTGTCGGGCGACGCACCCGGCATCACGCCGGTCGGCGCCGAGGACGCGGAGTCCATGCTCGCCCGCTACAACCAGGACGTCCAGTTCGGCAGGAAGACCACGGCCGAGGCCGCGAAGGCCTACATCGACGAACTCCGCACGGCGATCACCGCCGCTTCCTGAGCCCCTCTCACCCCATCAACCCCATGCAAAGGAGCATCATGCAACGCCAACCACGATCCCGGTCCCGCCTCCTCGGCTTCGCAGCCGCAACCGCCATCTCGGCGCTCGCCCTCAGCGGCTGCGCCGTCGGCGGTGGGAACGGCGATGCCGCGCTGAGCGACGAGGACGTCACCATCACCTTCAACTGGTGGGGCGCCACGGCCCGCGACGAGCGCACCCGCGCGGCCATCGACCTCTTCGAGAAGAAGTACCCCAACATCACCGTGAAGGGCCAGTCCACCGAGTGGGGCGGCTATTGGGACAAGCTCGCCACGACGGTCGCCGGCGGAGACGCCCCCGACGTCATGCAGTTCGACCAGCTCTACCTCGCCTCGTACGCGCAGCGCGGGGCACTCGCCGACCTCGGTGCACTCGACGAGTTCCTCGACACCTCCGACCTCAGCGCCGAGGTGCTCGACCAGGGCAAGGTCAAGGACGAGCTGTACGGCGTGCCGATCGGCGTCGGCACCGTCGGCCTCATGGTCAACCGGTCCATCTTCGAGCAGTACGGGATCCAGCTGCCCGACGCGACGACCTGGACGTGGGACGACCTCAACGAGGTCGCCCTGCAGGTGACCGAGGCCTCGGGCGGCGCCGTCCACGGCATGTCCCCGTTCGGCGGCGACATGCCGACCCTCACGCTCTGGGCGCGTCAGCACGGCAATGACATCTACGACAAGGAGGGCAAGGTCATCCTGAAGCCCGAGGTCGTGGAGAGCTACTGGCAGTACGCGCTCGACCAGATCGAGAGCGGCGCGGCGCCGAGCGCCTCACAGCTGGCCGAGGGCAACGGTGTCGCGATCGACCTCATGGACATGAGCACGGGCAAGGTCGCGATGACCTTCCAGCCGTCATCCGTGCTCACCGCATTCCAGGCCGCTGCACCCGACCACCAGCTCGACCTGCTGCCGTTCCCGGCGGCGAAGGACTCGTCTGAAGGATTCCAATACCTGAAGCCGTCGATGTACTGGTCGGTCTCGTCGAAGTCCGAGCACCCCGCTGAGGCGGCGTTGCTGGTGGACTTCCTCACGACGGACACCGAGGTCGCGAAGCTGTTCGGCACCGAGCGCGGCATGCCCGCGAACCCGGACTTCCAGCAGGCGATCGACCCCGACCTGACGCCGACGGACCGCATCGTGGCCGACGTGGTCGACGCCGCGCGCGAGGAGTCTGGCACCCCGCCGGCGATCACGCCCGTCGGTGGTGGCGACAGTGAGAAGATCCTCGGCCGCTACAACCAGGACGTCCAGTTCGGCAAGACCACCCCCAAGGAGGCCGCTGAAGCCTTCGTCGCCGAGCTGACGAAGGCCGTCGACGACGCCCGGTAGCAATTCCCCCGCCCTTCGACAGGCTCAGGGACCGCCGATGGGACCCCGGTCCCTGATCCCCCGGTCCCTGAGCCTGTCGAAGGGCCAACCCAGGTCCCGAATCGCTCCCGATCCGCGGCCCACCCCCGGTCCCTGAGCCGAACCCCCGGTCCCTGAGCTTGTCGAAGGGCCCGACGACACCTCCACCCACCACGACGCATCGGAACGACACCCATGACGCACCCTCTCCTCTTCCCCGCCCCGCTGCCGAGCGGCCGCGCCGACACCACGCCGCAGCCGCGCCCGGAGTACCCCCGGCCGCAGCTCGTCCGTGACGGCTGGGTCAATCTCAACGGCCTGTGGGAGTTCGAGATCGACGCAGGCGACAGCGGGCTCGAGCGCGGGCTCCTCGGCCGCGAACTGACCGACCGCATCCTCGTCCCGTTCGCGCCGGAGTCGGCCGCGTCAGGCGTGGAGCACACCGACTTCATGGAGGCCGTCTGGTACCGCACGCGGTTCACGGTGCCGGCCGGCTGGCAGGGGAAGCACGGCGTGCTGCACTTCGGTGCCGTCGACCACGACACGACCGTGTGGGTCGACGGGGTCGAGGCGATGCGGCATCGGGGTGGCTTCACGCCGATCCGCGTGCCGCTCGGCGCAGTCGAGCCGGGCCAGGAACTGGAGATCGTGGTGCGCGCCCGCGACACCCGTCACGAGCCGAAGGCCGGTGGGAAGCAGGCGACCTGGTACGGCAACACCGACTGCTACTACACCCGCACGACGGGGATCTGGCAGACGGTCTGGGTGGAGGCCGTCGACGAGCTGCACCTGCGGCGGTTCACCGTGGTTCCCGATGCGGTCGCCGCGCGCTTCGACTGCACGCTCGTCCCCAGTCGCAACGCCGCCCGTGCGACCGCGACGGTGACCCTGTCCGCCGGCGGTGTCGTCGTCGCGAGCGAGACCGCGCAGATCGGCTCGACGATGTCGCCGTCGGTGCGGCTCGAGGTCCCGGCGGACCAGCAGCGGCTCTGGAGTCCCGCCGACCCGTTCCTCTATACCCTCGACATCGAGATCCGCGATGGTGCGGGCGACGTCACCGACCGCGTCTCGAGCTACGCCGGGCTGCGCAGTGTCGCGATCGACGGCACCGCGGTGCTGATCAACGGCGAGCACGTCTTCCAGCGGCTCGTGCTCGACCAGGGCTACTGGCCGTCCTCGCTCATGACCGCGCCGGACGACGACGCACTCGTGGCCGACATCACGCTCGGGATCGACGCCGGGTTCAACGGTGCGCGGCTCCACCAGAAGGTGTTCGAGGAGCGGTACCTCTATCACGCGGACCGGCTCGGGTACCTGGTGTGGGGCGAGTTCGGCGACTGGGGCGTGTCGGGTGCGGGCACGGTCGGTCACAACCAGGGGCCGACGGCGTCGTTCATCACGCAGTGGGTCGAGGCGTTGGAGCGCGACGTCAACCATCCGTCGATCATCGGCTGGTGCCCGTTGAACGAGACGCACCAGACCCTGCACGACCGCGTGACCGTCCTCGACGACGTCACGCGCGGCATGTTCCTCGCGACGAAGCTGATCGACCCGAGTCGCCCGGTGATCGACGCCTCGGGCTACGCGCACCGGGTGCGGGAGACGGACGTGTGGGATGCGCACTCCTACGAGCAGGACCCGGCGGCGTTCGCACTCGAGCAGGGCGGGATCGCGGACGGTGAGCCGTTCACGAACCTCGAGGACGGACGCACCATCTCCTTGCCGTACGAGGGGCAGCCGTTCTTCGTGTCGGAGTTCGGCGGCATCTGGTGGAACGCGGAGCTCGCCGCCGCAGACACCGGCGGTGACTCCTGGGGCTATGGGGCGCGGGTGGCGTCGGTCGAGGAGTTCCACAAGCGCTTCGCGGGGCTCGTCCGGGTCCTGACCGACGACGAGAACATGTTCGGCTACTGCTACACGCAGCTCACCGACACGTTCCAGGAGCAGAACGGCATCTACGACTTCGATCGCAAGCCGAAGTTCGACCTGGCCCGGGTGCGTGCGGTCCTCGCGGCCGACGCCGCCTACGAGCGCCGGGTCCGCCCCGCCACCTCCTGACCCCTCGGTCCCTGAGCTCCCACCCGGTCCCTGAGCCTGTCGAAGGGCCCATATCCCCAACCAGCCGACCCCCGCCGGTCCCTGAGCCTGTCGAAGGGCCCACGGGCTCCTCGTTTCGCCCAGGGACCGGCGCCCGGGTTCAGCTGCCGCTGCGTGCCAGCGTCAGCAGCACCGTGAAGGTGTTGAACCACACGTGCGTCCAGATGCCTGGTCCGAGGCGTCGGGTCGACGCGGCGTAGACACCGTTCACCGTGCCGAGCACGAGGATGGTGAGTCCGAGCGTCACCATGGTGACCGGGCTGCCCCAGCCCTCATAGAGGTGGACGATGGCGAAGATCAGTGCGCTCGCTCCCACCGAGACGATGGCCGCGGTGCGACGTCGGGCGGTCGAGGGCGTCGCCGCACCTCGGCGCACGCCGTTCGTCGTCCGTCCGCGGAGGATCGTGTTCCGGAATCCGCGGAGCAGGAGCCCGCGGAAGAGCGCTTCCTCGCAGAACGGGGCGACGATCGCGGTGACGAACACGGTGTTCACCAGCACCCAGACGAGCTCTGGCGACGGCGGGGCGATGTTCGACTTGGGCGTCTCGCCGGTGAGGGCGATGACGAACTGGCCGATCATGCCGCCGATCAGCTGGATGCCGACGGCGGAACCGAGCCCGATGAACACGTCGAACCAGCGGAAGCGGAGTCCGAAGTCCTTCGCCCAGGACCCGCTTCCCCAGGTGCGGCAGACGATCGCGAGGGCGACGAGGATGCCGCCGTCGAAGATGATCCACATGATCATCGTGCCGACCTCGCCGGACAGGACGCCGAAGGTCCGCGCGAGTTCGACGACGACGAGGAGCGCGATGATCGCGACGAAGGTCACCAGCGCGGTCGGGGTACCCCACCGGGTGTCAGGCGAGGGGGCGTAGGGCAGGCGCGCCTCGGCGCGGCGGGCTTCGGCACGTTCCTGGCGCGAGCCCGGGCGCAGGGCGGTCTCCGCCGGTGCAGCGGAGTGGTCGCTCATCGCTTGTTCGCGGCGAAGTACTCGCGTGCTGCCGGCACGTACATCTGGACGATCGCGACGATGGTCACGATGACGAAGATGAAGGAGAGCGGGTTGAGGGCGATCAGCCCGGTGATCGAGCCGAGGACGGAGAGGATGCCGACCACGGTGAGGACGATCCGAGCCCAGTTGCGACCCCGGAGCATGAAGAAGGCGAACAGCACGTGGAGTGCGCCGACGATGAACGCGCCGACGGCGGTCGAGATCAGGAGCACGCTCGAGGAGAGCACGCCTCCCGAGGCCGACTGTTCGGCTGCGGCCTCGGCGACGGTTCCGGCCGACATCGCGGCGGTGACGCCGGAGATGACGGAGAGGACGGCGGAGACGACCCACAGCCAGAAGGAGATGACGATCGGCGTGGGGGCGGTCTTGGTACCAGCGGTCGTGGCCATGATGCTCGTTTCGGTCGTGGAGGATCCGACGACCGGACCCAGGCTGCTCGAACTGTATTGCCCACCACCTGTCCCCCGGAAGGGAGGTATGTCCCGGACTGTCCATTTTCCGCACGATAGTCGGTCCCCTTGGTCCCTGAGCCTGTCGAAGGGCCCGGTCCCTCAGCCCTCCTCCCGGTCCCTGAGCTTGTCGAAGGGCCCGGTCCCCTTGGTCCCTGAGCCTGTCGAAGGGCTAAGAACCGCCGCCCGCGCACCCTGTCAAGCCTGCTCACGCGCGCTCGCGTACCTCTTAACCTGTCCCCATGACGAACGACACGAACGACACCGACCAGAACAGCAGCGAGGGAACGCCGAAGCCGGGCGGCCTGGGCGAGAACCAGACCATCCCCAACAGCGAGGACGGCCTCGCGGTCGGTCACGACCCCGACGCCTCGAACTTCAACCAGGAGGAAGACCCCGACCACCCGAGCGACGACGCNATGTGCCTAGGCCGCGAGCGAAGCGCGCTGGCGACGAACCATCACGAGGACCGCGATGAGCGCTGCGCCGAGGGCGACTGCGCCGGCTGCACCCCAGACGACGAACGCCGGAGCGCCGAAGCCGGTGTCAGCGAGGTCGTTGTCGTTGTCGCCCGAGCCGCCCGCGCCAGCTGCCGTCACCGTGAGGGTGGCGCTGCCGGGCGTGCCCGAGGTGAGGCCGACTGCCGCAACGGTGTAGGTGCCGCTGGCGTTGCTCGGAAGCGTCACGTTGAGGTTGACGGCACCGGTCCCGGACGCGGTCTTCTCAAGTGACTTCGTCTCGACAGCGGCGAGGGTGGCGCCCGACGCGCTCTCACCGGTCAGGGTGAACGAGACCGTCTCGCCGGGCTGGAAGGAGCCGCCGGTGAAGGCGACCGTGCTGGTGCCGCCCGGCGTGACCGTGCCACTGACCGTGACGGACCCGTCGGGAGCGTAGAAGGCGTTGGCTGCGACAGGCGCGATGAACAGGCCCGCGAGGACCAGCGCGAAGATCGCGGTGATTTTTTTGATCATGAGTGTCCCCTTGAAGGCGTTTCAGGTGTGCTGGTGCAATGACAGTGCTGTAGCCAACCGCCTTGACAAAGTCGTCGTGCGGCGGAAGTAGAGCGTGCCTCCCCGACACCCCCCGAAAACGGGTCAAGAGCGACAACAGTCCTTACTGTAGAGCAAATTCACAGTTAATGGACGCCTGTTGTGTTTCAGAGAGATGAACTTTCGGCGTGGCCACGACTTCCGGGGCTCCTGATGCGTCATATGCCGTCACACCGAGGTCGACGGTCGTGCTTTCGCCGGGCGCGAGTTCGATCGCGAACTGAGTGATCGGAAACTCTCCGTCGGTCGCCAGTTGGGAAGGGAGCACCGCTCCATCGCGCTCGACACCGCCCGGCATGGACCCGGGAGGCGCATAGACGATCACCCGGAACCGGAAGCTGCCCTTGGGCACGCCGTACTGGCCCTGGCCCGTGATGTAGTCGTTGAGCGTCGTCGCCGCGTCAGCAGGTGCGGTGTTGGTCAGGGTCAATCGCAGGCCGAGGAGTTTGCCGTCGGAGCCGCACTGCGCCGACCCGACGGCCGTCCGCACGTCGAGGTAGTAGCCCATCTTGCTGCCGGTGGCGTCGTTGATGTACACGCCGAACGCGTGGGGCGCCTGGGCCGCGGTCGGCAGCAGGTCCGTCAGCGTCGTCCCGTCGAGCAGCTTCTGTTCGGATGCATTCGCATTCCAGATCAGTACGCGTCGCTCCGAGCCTGCCTGCGCGAGCGCTCCGATCAGCTTGGCCGGGTCGAAGGTTCCGGAGGCGATCCGTTCGAAGACCGCTCCGGAGGCCGCGGCGAAGAATGCGTCCTGATCGGGGCCGGCCGGGTACCGCACGTAGACCTCGTTGAGCAGCAGCGCGGCTGCGTTCGCCGAGGTCAGCTCGTCGCCGGTGGCGAGGGCGATCGGGCCGGTCGCGTCGAGCAAGTACCCGAGGGCGACCGGGTCGATGCTGAGCACACCGTCGACCCGGGTTCCGAACCGCTCGAGCCACATCTCGGAGGCAAGTTGGGCGGATTCCTGGAACCGGGGCGTCAGCGTGACGTTCTGCAACCAGCGACCCGTGATGTTCCCGTAGATCCCAGCGGTGTCGCTCGCGAGCGGCAACACCGGTTCCGGGAACCGCGGGAAATCGGCGGTGGACGCCTGCTGCAGCAGCGAGATGCGTCCGCCATCGGTCCCGATGAGCGCGAGCGCGCCGGGGTTCCCGCCGCTCGCGCGCGGCTCGGCCGGGTTCTGGAACATCACGAGGTAGGTGCGCGGCCCGTCGGCGCCGAGCATGGCCGGCATCAGGTCGATCGCCCGCCTCGCCGCGTCCACGGTGTCGGCGGTCTCGGTGAGAACGGGGCGCAGCTGGTCGACCGCGCCGCGGACCTGACTGATGAGCGGGCCCTCATCGATCGTCCGCACGCGTTCGGCGGCATCTTCCAGGGCGTCGTCGGCCTTGCGCACGTCCGCCTGCGCATCGACGATCGGCTCCACCGGCACCGCGCCATCGACCGGCTTGAACAGTTCCGGGCGGAGGGAACCTGCGAGGTTCACCAATGGTGTGATGGCGCCAACCGCGACGTCTTCGGTCGCGCCGGCCAGCTCGCGGACGGCGGTGAGGTTCGGTCCGACCCACGGGACGATCTCGGCGGCTCGCCAGATCGGATCACTCGTGAGGCCGGCGGCCGATCGCGCATGCGCAGCCAGCTCGCGTGCGGTCTTGCCGGCCGCGCCCGGATCGTCGGCGACGACCTGCTCGCGAACGGTCTGCGCCAGCGGAACAGCCGCTTCGAGCTCACCCTTGGCGAGGAACGCGCGCACGCCGATCCAGGCCACAGCCGCGACGACGACGAGGACGAGACCACCGACGATGAGCAGCGTCCTGCGACGGCGCACCTTCAGCCGCTCGTCACGCGCACCCTCCCGGCGACGGGCGCGCGAACTGGCGCTCGACCTGCGGCGAGAACCGTCAGTGCGGCTCGACCCCTCGGACCGTCGGGCGGCGGGGCGATCGCCGGAAGATGAACGACGGTCGTCGGATGGGGACGGCATGGGCGCTATTCAATCACGACGCCTGTTCCACCGGTCACGGCGGTCACACCGAGCACGAGGAGCGAGGCGTTGAAGACGATGTGCGTCACGATGGCCGGACCGAGGCGCCCGGTGAGGACTGCGGCGGTGCCGGTTCCGAGGCCGACGAGGAACGTCCCGACACCGGTGACGAGTGCTTCCGACGGCCCGCTGGCGACCACGAGGTGCAGCGACGCGAACAGCGCTGCCGAGATCACGACGGCGATCCAAGCCGCCCGGCCGGGCATACTGCCGCGCACCGATCGCAACAGCAGCCCTCGGAAGAACAGCTCCTCCACGACGGGGGCGATCACCGTGGCCGCAAGCACGGCGACGATGAACGAGATCACGATGAGTGCGCTCCCGGTCGGCGCTCCGCCGCCGGCCGTCGCCGGCAATGAGCCATAGACGACCACCTCGAGGACACTGATGACGATGCGGAGGAGGAGCCCCGCGGCCAGCCCCCAGAGCAGGTCGATCGGTCGGAAGGCGAGGCCGATTACGGACGCACTTCCGCGAGGCGACGAGACGGCGAACCGGGCGAGCAGCACCGCACCGAGGAGCGGGACCCACACGAGCAGGTAGCCGCCGAGCGCGTCGAACGGCTGCGGGAGCTGCACGCCAACTCGCATGTTCGCGGCAAAGAGCGCGGCGGCCGCGAGCCCGATCAGGGCGATAGTCAGCCGCATTCTGGCGCGTCGTCTGTCCGTGCTCGAAGGGGTTCCTGGGTCGTCCGTCACGGTCGCAAAGCTACGCCACGCGTCGACTCGCTTGATCACGACGCTCGGGAACAGCTGACGGTTTGTGGCACCATGGCTCACAACCCCCTCTTCGGGGCCGCCTCGATCCGAGGCGCCATGCTCTCCCCTCTGACTGATCGGATGCCACCGCGTGGAGCTTCGTGACTATCTCCGTGTCCTTCGCAAGTACTGGGTGCTGATCGTGGCGCTCGCGCTCGTCGGGATCGGTGTGGCTGCGACCTATTCGATCGTCAAGACGCCGGAATACAGCTCGTCGGCCAAGGTGTTCGTCTCGACGCAGTCCAGCGACAACGTGCAGGAGCTCGCCCAAGGCAACACGTTTACTCAGCAGCGGGTGAAGACCTACGCCGACCTCGTCAGCACTCCGATCGTGTTGCTCCCGGTCATCGGCACACTACAGCTCAACATCACGGCCGGGCAGCTCGCCGAGCAGGTGACCGCGTCAGCGCCGCTTGACACCACCCTCATCGAGATCACCGCGACGAGCCCCGATCCGGTCCTTGCCGCCGAGATCGCGAACACCACCGCCGAAAGTCTCACGAATGCAGTGTCCAAGATCGAGACGCCGGAGGATGGCGCTTCCAGTCCGGTCAAGCTCACCCTGGTGCAGCAGGCCGACGTGCCGAACGCTCCGGTGAGCCCGAACGTCCCGCTCAACATCGCCCTCGGCCTCCTTATCGGTCTCGCTCTCGGGGTCGGTTTCGCCGTGTTGAAGGAGACGCTGGACACCCGCATCCGCAACGAGCGCGACGTCGAAGGTGTCACCGACATCCCGCTCATGGGCGGCATCGCCTTCGATCCGAAGGCGAGGCAGCGTCCGCTCATCGTGCAGGCCGATCCCAAGAGCCCCCGCGCCGAGTCGTTCCGCAGTCTGCGGACGAACCTGCAGTTCCTCGACGTCACCGATCAGCCACGCAGCTACGTCATCACCTCGTCGATCCAGAGCGAGGGGAAGAGCACGACGGCGGCGAATCTGGCAATCGCTCTCGCCGACGCCGGCCACAGGGTCGTACTCATCGACGCAGACCTGCGGCGCCCCAAGCTTGCGAATTACTTCGACATCGAGGGCGCGGTCGGGCTCAGCGATGTCTTGATCCGGCGCGCTTCCCTCGACGACACCATGCAGCCGTGGGGCCGCGGGCTGCTCTCGATCCTGCCTGCCGGTGCCGTTCCACCGAACCCCAGCGAGCTTCTCGGCTCCGTGACGATGCAGAAGCTAATCCGCGGCCTCGAGCAGCAGTTCGACTACGTCCTCATCGACGCACCGCCGCTCCTGCCGGTCACCGACGGTGCACTCCTCGCCCGTCACACCGGCGGAGCGCTGGTCGTCGTGGCAGCGGGTCGCACACACAAAAACCAGCTCAAGGGCGCCATCGAGTCGCTTGCTCATGTGAACGCCTCCATCGCGGGGCTCGTCATGACGATGGTGCCGACCAAGGGGCCCGACGCCTACGGGTACGCGCGCTACGGCTACGGAGCCGGGTACGGCTACGCCGAGGACGTGAAGAAGTGACCGGTTCCTCTGGAACCCACGACCGGCCGTTCTCGGTCCTCTTCGTCTGCACCGGGAACATCTGCCGCTCGGCGCTGGGTGCGCAGATCCTCACCGCACGGCTCGCGGCCGCCGGCGTCACCGCGGGTGGGCGGCCCATCGCTGTGTCGAGCGCGGGGACGGGCGTCGGCCAGGGCCTCGAGATGCCGCATGAGGTCGTCGAACAGTCGCGCCGCTTCGGTGGTTCACCGGAGGGCCACGTCCCCACACCGCTCGACCGCGACCTCGTGGCCGCTGCCGACTTGATCCTGACGGCGACCCGCGAACACCGCAGCGTCGTGGCGCGGCTCCTCCCCCGAGCCTCGCGTGTCACGTTCACCGTGCCGCAGTTCGCGAGGCTCGTCGCGGAGGCCCCCGCCGTCTCCGACCCGTGGACGTTCGTCGATGAGGTAGCCGCGCAGCGTGGCTCCGTTCCGCCGCCGGAGGACCCGGAGGACGACGACCTCGAAGACCCCTACCGCCGCAGCGCGGCCATCTACGCGAGGGTCGGCGACCAGATCCATGATCACGTCTCCGTCATCGCGGATCGACTCGCTCAGGCGGGCGACCGAGCGTGACACCGAAGCAGAGCAGGTCGACGTATCGCGCGGGCGATCGCAAGGAGACGTTCCGGGATCGACTCGGTTCCAAGCGCCGGACCTTCGCGATCATCGGGTTGGCGCTCTTCCTCGTCGCCGATGTCGTCCTCGTTGGGCTCGCGCTCACCGCCAACGGTGGAAGCTCCCACCCCGGGACACAACGGCCGATTCCGACGTTCGGTGGTACATCGTCAGCCCCCGCCTCACCAGAGGCGACCGAGGAGCCCGCTGCCGCCGAGCCGACCGAGCGCTTCATCGCCGCGGGGAGCGCCACGGTACTTTGGCGCGCGACGCAAGGGACCTGCGAAGTTCCCGCCGTCGTCGAGCGCAGCGAGGACGCGGGGGTCACCTGGGCGGCGATCCCGACCGCCCAGGCGTTCGACCTCCGCGTCGTCTACGCCCTCACGGCGACGAGCGAGGACGAGGTGCAGCTCGTCGGATCAGCCGGGGCGGACTGCACGGTCGGCGGATTCTCGTCGACCGACGCCGGCGACACCTGGGACTCCTCGCCCGAGCTGCTCTCGACCGCCGCTTACCAGACACCGGCTGCAGCCGATGGCTCGACCGCCGTCGTCATGGCGGGTCAGTCGGTCGCGGCACCGTGCCCGGCCGTCGAGGTGCTCGCGGCAGACGAAACCCGCACGGTGACGGCCTGCTCCGCCGTCCTCGCCGAGTGGGACGCGTCGAACGGTTCATGGACGGCCATCCCGTTCGCCGGCATCCATGCCGTCGAACTCCAGCCGGAACAGATCCTGTTCGCCGCTCGTGGAGTCACCGGTTGCGCGGGCCTCGGGGTCCTCCGCGTGCCCGGTACGACCTTGACCGCCACGTCGGCGCCGGAGAGTGTGGGGTGTGTCGCGGAGGCGGATCTCACCGCTCCGGCCGCGCTCACCTCGGCCGAGGGGGTCAGTTGGCTCTGGGTGGGCGACACGCTCTTCAGCTCGCCTGACGGCGGCGTCTCGTGGGGAGCAGTTCCAGCCTGAGGTGCTGGCCCAACGCCTGGTGCGCAGTAGGGTTTTCCCTACAGTTGTCGCGATTGCGGCCCAAATGGGTTACAACCGCCAAAAAGGGGACAGATGTGGGGCATCTTCACCACTAGTGTCAACAACACCGATACAGTCGCGTATCGAAACGCCCCGTTCACTCCTCGTCATCAGTAGTAATTACGTGTTCCACCACGGAGACCGCATGTTGTCGCAGCCTTCCGTGCCGCTGCCAACGACGCCCGCGAGCACTCCCCCCGACCCCGCAGCTGTCGGCGCGCGCGATTGGCGACGGGTATACGCGAACCGTCTTGCCTTGACGGATGCGCTAGTGCTCATCTGGGTGGTCTTCGGGACGCAGCTCGTGTGGTTCGACTTCGACCAGGAAACGACCTCGGTCAACTTCGATGTAGCCCGCGTCATCGTCAACTACACGGTCATCTCGCTCGTTCTGATCGGCGCTTGGATGATCGTCCTCCGGGTGTTTGGCACCCGTGAGGCGCGCATCGTCGGGAGCGGCAATACCGAGTACAAGCTCATCGCCGACGCCAGCATCCGCCTCTTCGGTCTCGTCGCGATCGTCGCCTTTCTCTTCAAACTGGACCTCGCCCGCGGGTACTTCCTCCTTGCGTTCCCGCTCGGCATCCTCGTGCTCCTCCTCTCGCGCTGGATGTGGCGGCAGTGGCTGTCAGTACAGCGCGCGCGGGGTAACTACTCCTCGCGCGTCCTCCTCGTCGGGTCCGCTGACTCCGCGGAGCACATCGCCGGGGAGTTGGGCCGCTCGACGGATTCGGGGTACCGCGTCGTCGGCGCCTGCGTTCCGACGGGCAAGGTCGGCGGCACACTCGGGTCGACGACGATCCCGGTCTCCGGCACCGTCGACACCGTGCTGCAGGCACTTGAGGCGACGGGTGCGGACACGGTCATCATCACGAGTTCCGACGAGCTCACGCCGGTACGGGTCAGGCAGCTCAGCTGGAGCCTCGAGCCCGGTCGCCAGCACCTCATCGTCGCGCCGAGCCTCACCGACATCGGTGGTCCCCGCATCCACACCCGGCCGGTGGCCGGCCTGCCGCTGATCCACGTGGAGACCCCGCGCTACGAGGGCCGGAAGCGGTTCTCAAAGCGGTTCTTCGACATCCTCGGTTCCGGCGCGATCCTGCTCGTCGCGTCGCCGATCCTGCTCATCGTCGCCCTGCTGGTGAAGTTCACCAGCCCCGGGCCAGTGCTCTACCGCCAGGAGCGGGTCGGACTCAACGGTGAACCCTTCAACATGCTGAAGTTCCGCTCCATGCGGGTGAACGCCGACGCCGAGCTCGCCGCGCTGCTCGCCGAGCAGGGCACCAGCGATCGCCCACTGTTCAAGGTGCAGAACGACCCGCGCCTGACGCGCGTCGGCGCCACCCTGCGGAAGTTCTCGCTCGACGAATTCCCCCAGCTCTTCAACGTCTTCCGCGGCGACATGAGCCTGGTCGGCCCGCGTCCACAGCGTGAGGGCGAGGTCGCACTCTACGACTCTGCAGCCAAGCGCCGCCTCATCGTCCAGCCCGGCATGACGGGCCTCTGGCAAGTCAGCGGTCGCTCGGCGCTCAGCTGGGAGGACGCCATCCGCCTGGATCTGTACTACGTCGAGAACTGGTCGCTCATGGGAGACGTCGTCATCCTGTGGCGCACAATCCGCGCGGTTGTCGCGCCCGGAAAGGAAGCACATTGACCCCGGGGCAATCGCTCCAGCCAGGACTCCCCAGCCACGTGGAAAGCGGCTTGCAGGCTCGCTAGCCTCGACGACGATTCGCGGAGTATAGAGCGATCGAGTCGACGCCGATGGCGTCGTCAATTAAGCCTGTCTGGGCCCACCGAATCGCGGCTTCAGACATTCGCATGCGCGCCTCTCCGTCGAGAATCAATGCCCGAACACGATCGACCATCTCTGTCTCGTCATCGCAGACATAGCCCGTCACCCCGTCGATTATGGTGTCAACATTCCCGATGGCGTTCGATACAACAGCGGGAACGCCACTGGCTTGCGCCTGGATTAGTGACAATGACATGCCCTCCCAAAGAGACGGGAACAGCAGAATGTCAACCGTACCGAGGAAGTCGTGCAGGCCTTCAGGCGATAGCCATTCGATCACCTCGACGCCGGTTCCACCGAGCCACATTTCGACGCTGGTAGCGTCGCCCGTTCCAACCCAAGTGAACCTCGCATCAGAGCGGAGAGCAGTCGCAACAGCGCCGAAACGCCACGGAGCCTTTTGATAGGAAACCCGCCCGATCATCGCGACCTGAACTGGTCGCTGCCCCGGCTTTCTCCGAGGTCGAGGGACTATCGAGGCGGCCGGCACTCCAGTCTGAAGCAGGAATACTCTTGGCGCTTGAAGCACGTCCCGCGCCAAGGCGTACTCGGACCTTGCGGTGAGGATGAGTCCATCCCCCATGCGGCTGAGCAGCCTCTCCGCCAGGCGTGTGCCTGTCAGGATCCAAGCTGGCTGATTGGTCCGGAGGAAGGCGAACCCGTGGGGCGAGTAGAACACCTTGAGCCCTCTCCGCCGAAGCAGAAGGGCCACACGCCCCACACCTCCTGCAACCGAGGAATGCAGGTGCACGACATCTGTTCCGCTCGCCGCACACCGTCGGAGCGCGACTACAAGTCCCCAGAGCCGGCGTACTCCAGCACTGCCTGACTGCACCTCGACTAGCGTGACCGCCGGGTGGAACCAATCTCTGAGTTGATCCAACGACGGCGTCTCCGGTCGCCTAATGAACAAGACACTCACCGAACAGCCCAGCTCAGCTTGCCGACGCGTCAGACTATTGAGCAGAGTCACAACTCCTGCGCTCATCGACTCAGTGACGTGCAGTATTGTCATTCGACTAGACACGCCAGAAAATTCCATCATTGCGAGCGCCCGGTTCGCCCAAATCTGCAGGCATTTATCAGATCAAGCACTAGGCTTTTCCTTCCGATCCAGAAGCCTTGCCAACCAATCGCATGACAAGGCCGACAGATTCTTTGATGTCAGCCCAGCCGAACAGAATGAAACCACGCATCGTTCCCCCGAAGCTTCGCTTTACCCAGAAGACATTCATGTAGCCCGCGATGACGTTTCCCGCAACTGTGGCGACCGCCGCGCCAATGGCACCAAAGACGGGCACGAGAGCTATAACCAGAGCCACGTTCGCGATACAAGCGATGATCAACGAATAGCTACGTAGTTCGGGACGACCCCGTGCCGAAAGACCAGCGCCAGCCACCGATCCTGGATTGCCCAAGACAATGCCAAGCAGTAGGACCAACACAACTCCGGATGCCGCGTCGAACTCGGCCCCGAACAGCGCCGGAAGAAACAGCCAGCTCGCCAGGCCTACAAGCCCGGCCATCAACACAGTGAGCGCCGTTGACACTCGAGCCGCGAGTGCCAGACGTCGGAGGTCAGCACGTGCTGACTCCTGCGAAAAGATGACATCTCTGACCGCACTATTGAAGACGAGGGTCACTTCGCTCACACTCACCGCGACCGCATAGAGCCCGAGCTCGTACGCCGAGGACAGCGGGATCATTAGGGTCTGATCCAGCCGACTCAGGAACACACCAGCAAGAGAACCGATCCAGATCCTGGACCCATAGCCGAGCAGGTCCCGCCCACCGCGGAGTTCGTCGCCTGATGTGAGCACAGCTCCATGAGGCCGGCGAAGCAGCATCAGATAGGCAATGGCTCCGACGAATGCTGAGACCGCAATCGAGACCGATGCTGTGAATACCGTCAAGCTATTGGCCACCGCGAGCCCAGCGACGAGCGCGAGTCGCACGACGGCTCCGATTGCTCGTTCCAGTGCCACCAAGCTCCAGGCAGAGCGCCCGGCAGCATAGCCTCGGAGCCCGCCGAGCAACAACATCGGCACGATGGCGAACGAGATGAGGAATGCAATAGAAGCATTGGGGCCGGAGAACAGGAACTCACCGAGAACGGCGAGGGCGGCCCAACCCAGGGCACCACAACCTAGCAACAGAAGCAGTCCGCGCCCCACGAGTGCCCGATGACGCCCCGCTCCGCGTGCCACGAAGAAGGTGATCGCTTCAGGTAAGCCGAAGGTGATCGCACTAGCCGCCAGGAGAACCGGAGCAGTGATCGCCGCCACTTCGCCTCGGGCATCCACCCCGAGCACCTGGGCGAGAATCGGCGCGCTAACAAAGGCAGCGATTGGCGCTCCGAGATTGCCGACGGCCGCTATCGCGATGTTTCGGCTTCCCCCACCTTCCGCCATCGTCGTCGCCATCGTTTCAGCTCCGGGACGCTCTGAGTCGACGCAAGCGTCCGGAGAGGTGTTGCCAGACATCTTGTATGACCGCTCGAAGCCGTTGTTCTACGGAACCTTCCATGGCAGGTATAGGTGCGGGGCGCGTGCCACGACGAAGGAGGTCGAAAATTCGGTGCGTATGAAGCCGTGCAATCGCGCCGTTCCAATCGCCGTCGTCCAGTACAACGCCGTAGTCATTGAGGAGGCGCAACCGATCACGTTGAGCAGCGCCTGATCTGACATGCGTAATCGAGGCGGCAACGGAATGAACCCGGTGGAACCCGATCGGATCGGAGCATCGTGCAACCACGGACCCTGCAGCCGCGAGCCTCACCCACATTTCCAGATCGACTGCGTGCTCGTAGACAGTTGAAAATCCCCCGACAGAGCGCAGCGCCTCAGCCCGAAGAATGGTGCTGCACGGGTCTCCAAACACGTTGCCGTGTAACAGGGCCATCCGGACAACCGTGTCAGCGGGCACAACGTCGTCAATGAACCCGAGCTTGCTCTCACCCCACGCGGATGCAATCGGGTTGCGCCGACTACCGCCTGCCTCATCAATGAAGCGTTGTGCGCCGAATATGAGGTCGGCACCAGTTCGTTCTGCCACTGCCAGCGCATGCGCCATTCCCGCAGCATCCAGTCGATCATCCTGCCCTGGCAAGATCACAAACTCGCCGCGAGCACGGGCAACCGCTTCATTCCAGTTCTGCGACATGCCAAGAGCCTTCGATGACCACCAGGCCTGCCAAGGAAAGTTCGCGTTGGCGAGGAGGGCTTGGATCTCAGGTACGTTGCCGCTGGCGTCGTCGGAGATGACTACTTCGAGTCGAGGATCACCGACCGCCTCGATACTCTCAAATAGCTCACCTAGGTAGGCGATGTCAGGATTGTGAGTCGGAATGCAGACGCTGATCTGAGGCTCGATACTTGGCCTCGCGACTCCGGCGGTTGGTTGCAAGGTCGTGTCTCCACATCGTTCACAGCGGCCGAGCACGTCGACGGAGACCCGAAGCTGCACGCGACCCTGGGCTCCTACCTGGCCCCGATGCGGGGGCCACGTCGAGGTTATGCGTCAACTGTATACTGAGCCGCAGCTGCCCGGTGGTCATGGCATCTTGGGGTGCGCTGAACACGGCGTGCGTGTGTTGCGAGAGACGCGGAGGCAATGGCATGTTGATCGCATTCGCTACGGCCACGGTCGCAGCGCTGCTCACCGTTCTTGCCCCTCGTGCACATGCCGCGTTCTACGCAGCTGCTGGTGCGGTCTGGCTCAGTGTGATGATCCCGTCTCACACACCGCCTCGCGACGTGCTCCTGGCCTCTGCAATCATGGCGCTCGCGTTGCTCGTTTTCGGAGTGGTTCGATCAGGACCGGAGATTCGTAGATACTCGTCGCCAAATGGCTGGCTCATCGCCTTGATCGTGGTCATGACGATGCGATCAGCCATCGACGCGGAAGGCCCCTACCGCTATTTCGTCATCGCCAGCGGCGCGCTCACATTGGGCATCGCGGTGATTGCGAGTGTCAGCTGGCCGGGTCAAGAGTCACGTCAGCTGATCCCATGGGCAGTCCTCGTAGTCCTCTTCGTTCAGCTCGCGCTGACTGTCACCGAAGAGTTTCTCGGATTGAAGGCAGTGTGGCCGCTGTCCAACGGGTCCGACAATCTGACGAGCCGGGTCAACGGTCTTGCACCCTTCCTCGATGGGCGAGCGCTCGGGTCAATGGGCCATCCCATCCCTCTCGGTGTGCTTGCGGGAGCGGCTGCCGCGACCTCGTGGTGGTTGCTCGTGGAGCGCAGGCAGCGGCTCGCTCTTATTCCTCTCCTGGCGTCAGCAGCCGTGCTTCTGTTCTCGGGCACGCGGAGCGCTGTGTTTGCTCTAGCCCTCGCGGTTGCATATCTCTACATCTCGCGAGCAAAACTCCGGGCTCTTCCAGCGTTCACTCTCGGAGCATTGGCAGTCGTCGTTGTCGCTGCGACAAGCGATTTACCAAGGTTGTTTGGCTTTTCCGCAGTCGCCACCACTGACTCCTTCACTCACAGGTTCGGTGTCTTGCAGCTCATACCTGAGCTATTCAACCGCGATCTCATGGCGTTCTTCCTCGGAAGCGGCTACCAGAGCGTTGCTGCGGAGCTATCCGTCAGTTCGGTGGGCGTGGACGGGATCATGGTCTTCGATCAGGAGTACCTTCGAACTGCGTGGAGCATTGGAGCGCTGGGGCTGCTTCTTCTCGTCGCTTCGATCGTCGCAGGCTGGAGACGAGGCGGCTCGCTCCATCGGATGATCATCATCATCCTTATCGTGATGCTCGCTTCGTGGGATGCGCTCAGTTGGAACTTCGGGCTGACGCTCTTCGTCCTCGCGGTGTCGTGTCCTCGGGCACGACCACCGGCCCAACGCTTGCTCGTAGAGCGCAACACGCGCAAATTGATTTCCTACGAGAGGGAGAGGTCCCCCACGTGACGCGCGTAGCTCATTGGCGCCTCGTCCTCCTGCAAGGCACTGAGACCTTCATTCGCACTCAGTTCGACGCGCTCAAACCTCACGACTCTGGCGTAATGATCGGGTTCAAGCGAGTTGACAGTGCACTGTCGCGCGACTCAGACAGGGTTGCATTCTCTGGCCGCGTGGTGGCTGCTGCTTCGCTGCGACTCTTCCGACTTACCCGACTATCCTGGCGCGTCGCCCGGCTCGTGAGGTCAACCGGCGTCGACGTCGTTCACGCTCATTTCGCGGATGATGCAGCGCTCATCGTTCCCACGCTGCGCCTACTCCGCGTTCCTCTCGTAGTTAGCGTCTACGGTTTTGACGTCTCTCGTCGCGAGCTCGACACCCGGGCTGGGCGGCGCAATGCTCGACGCAAGGCGGACGCGCTCCAATATGCCTCGCAGGTTGTAGCGAACTCGGCTTACATGGCGCGATGCGCAATCGAAGCCGGCGCACCACCCGAAAAGGTCAAGGTCGTTCACCTCGGACTGGTCGACACACACCACGTCAAGCGAGAAGGCGCGGGAGATGGGATTCTGTTCGTGGGACGACTCGTGGAGAAGAAGGGCCTTGATGACCTCCTCGTGGCCATGTCGCTGCTCCCGTCTTCGCTTCGAGAAGTGCCTCTGACCGTCGTCGGAGACGGACCACTAGGCGATGAGATGAAGGTTCGCGCTAGGGAACTCAACCTGCCTGTCATGTTCCTTGGCTCTAGAGGGCCGGACGAAGTCGCAGCGCTGTTACGTTCGTCGCGCCTACTCTGTGTGCCGTCCAAGACTGCGTCTGACGGCGATTCTGAGGGGCTCCCGACGATCATCCTCGACGCCGCGCTGGAGAGCTTGCCATCTGTCGCCACAAGCCACTCCGGCATCCCCGAAGCTATCCGTGATGGTGTAACCGGACGCCTCGTTCCTGAACGAGACCCCCAAGCACTCAGTGGCGCGATTACCCAACTGCTCCAGAATCCGACCGAAGCGCTACGGTTGGGCCGCGCGGCCCGCCAGTTCGTCCGAAGTGAATTCAATATTGCCCGCTGGGCAGATTCGATCAGCGGCATCTACGCGCTGGCAGCGACTGATTCGCCTAAGCACTCGACAGACCGGGGAGCCCATGAGCGCTAATGCCTCACGCGTATCAGTCGTTATTCCAACCATCGGTCGACCTGAGCTCGCCCGCGCAATCAGTTCCGCGCTGAATCAAACGGTGGCGGTCCTAGAGGTGCTTGTGGTGGGTGACACCGCCGGTGAGATCAACGTGCCAAATGACCCGCGCGTACGACTCCTGCGAAGTGGTCCGGGTGCAGGAGGAAATGCAGCCAGACAAATGGGTGTGCTCGAATCACAAGGCGATCTTGTAGCACTACTCGACGACGATGACGAATGGCTGCCGGAGCATATAGCCGGAGTCCTCCAAGCGGTCGCCGACAAAGGTTCGGAACTGGACGATGTTTGGGTCGCAAGTACTCGCGTTCGAGCAAGACGGGCTGATGGATCCGAGTCAATTTGGCCGGAACGGCTGAAGACCAATGAACAGTCTCTTGCTCAGTATATCTTCCGGAAGGAGAGTATCCGCGGTGGCGTGGGGTTCATGCAGGCGTCTTGCCTCATCTTCCCGCGATCATTGGCATTGCATGTTCCTTTCGACGCAACTTTGCGATTCCATCAGGACGTTGGCTGGTTAAATGATCTCTCTTCAGAAGCTGATGGCATTGCGGTGGTGCAATCCCCGGACGCGACAGTTGTGCACCACATCGGAGAAACAGGCGTTGCGAAGTCAATTACCGCGAGACGGTCCATCGCGTGGGCTCTTGAACGGCTCGATAAGCGTGACACTCGTACACTTGGAGACTTTATTTGCGTACATTCCCTCCAGGCCGCGAAAAACAACGGTTCTGTGTGGGAAATGATACGAACCCTTGCTGTTGCGAATAGGGTCGGACGCCCGAGTTTCGCTGCTAACGCGTACGGTGTCGCCCTGACCCTGAAGAGGCTTGTCCGCCGATAAAGCAACTTCTTCACGTCGCCCGCCCCTGTTCCGCGTTGCTCGAGAGCCAGCCAAAACTGGTCCGCCGCGCGACTGCTCACGACGCAAGGTCGCGGACGGCGACCTTCCATTCGGAACTGCACGCCCTGGGCTCTCGCCTCCTGCCTGCCTGCCTGCCTGCCTGCCTGAAAATCGTTCTCAAGTGACTGACGGATCACCAGCAAAACGCGAGGTTCGGGAACACCACGCGGATTCTCGCCAAAGGGCGAGTCGCGCCTTTACGCTGGCTAGTACGAGTGCGGTCCCTGGGCGGGTAGCGCTACGGATCAGGGGGGCTCGAGTGGCACACGACGAGGAACCACGTCCGGATACCGGTCATGAGGCTCAACCCACTCCCCACCCCAAACGCCCAACCTCCCGCCGCGACTTCTTCCGCGCCGCGGGCTTCAGCGTCGCAGGTCTCGCTGCCGGGGGCGCCGTCGCCGGGGGCATCGCAGCCGCCACCGCGTCCAACCCCCAGGAGGACTACGGCTTCACGCCGCTCCCCAAGCGCAGCGAACCGGGCTTCGACCACGTCGTGGTCGTGATGTTCGAGAACCGCTCCTTCGACCACATGCTCGGATGGCTGTACCCCGCGGGAGGCGAACCGGCCGGCCAGACCTTCGACGGCCTCGCCCAGGGCGACTACAGCAACCCCGGCGAGTCCGGCGAAGCCGTCCCCGCCCACGTCTACACGGGCCCCACCGACCAGATCATGGCCCAGCCCGACCCGGATCCCGGCGAGTTCTACCCACACGTCAACACGCAGCTCTTCGGCACCATCGACCCCGAGAGCAACGGGGACCTCCGCAACCCGCTGCAGCCGCCGTGGAACCTCCCCGCCGACACCTCCTCCCCCAAGAACGACGGCTTCGTCAAGGACTACATCGTCAACTCGACGCTCGCCCGCGGACGCAAGCCGACGCCCGAGGAGTACTCCACCGTGATGGGCGGCTTCTCCCCCGAGATGCTGCCGGTGCTGTCCACACTCGCCAAGAACTTCGGCGTCTACGACCACTGGTACGCGGCGGTCCCCTCCCAGACCTTCTGCAACCGCTCCTTCTTCCACGCGAGCACCTCCCACGGATACGTCACCAACATCGAGGGCGACGGCATCGGCAAGTGGCTGAGCGCACCAGCCGTCCCCACCGTGTTCAACCGGCTCCAGGAGGCCGGCAAGACCTGGCGCGTCTACTACGACGCCCAACAGGTCGTCTCCCTCACCGGCCTCCTGAACGCACCGTCGATCGAGGAGTACTGGAAGACCAACTTCCGCAGCATGGAGCAGTTCCACGAGGACGCTGCGAACGGTGACCTGCCCGACTACGCCTTCGTCGAACCACGCATGGTGTTCGACCACAACGACATGCACCCGCCGGTCGTCCGTCCCGACAACCCGAGCCGGGACGACGTCGACCCGGAGCTCGACTCCGCCTACTCCGACATGCGCGCCGGCGAGCAACTCCTCGGCGAGGTCTACACGGCGATCAAGCACGGGGCGTCGACCACTGGCTCGAACGCGATGAACACGGTCATGCTCGTCACCTTCGACGAACACGGCGGCATCTACGACCACGTCGCACCACCCAAGGCGACCCCGCCGTCAGGCAAGCCGGAGGCGGGCGAGATGGACTTCACCTTCGACCGCCTCGGACTGCGGGTGCCGACCATCGTCATCTCCGCGTACACCAAGGCCGGCAGCGTCATCAACGAGGAGATGCACCACGGCTCACTCATGAAGACCCTCGCCGAGCTGCACGGACTCGACCCGCTGACCGAACGCGACCGCACCGCCACGAGCATCTTCAACGCCGTGAACCTCACCTCACCGCGGCAACCGGTGCTGTGGCCGACGGTGACACCCGCCTACGTGCCGCCGAACCCCGAGGCGAACGCCCGCGCCGACAAGGACAAGGACCGCAAGCGACCGCTCACGCCGCCGGCCCTCGGACTCATCGGGATCCTCCTCGCGAAGTACGAGCCAGGAGCGCCGCTGCCGGACAACTACGCCGACGCGTACGAGGTGCTGACGAAGCACGGTGAAGGGCTGTTCGGCACGCGGGACTGAGGGGGCGGGGCTGCCCTTCGACAAGCTCAGGGACCGAAGCGGACCGCGCCGAATGCGAACGCTCCGGTTCTCTCCGCACCACTCCCGGCCCCTGAGCACCACTCCCGGTCCCGGCGCGCCTTTCCCGGTCCCTGAGCCTGTCGAAGGGCGGCGACCCCCCGTCGAGGTGCGAGCCCGTCGGCCGGCGACCTCAGAACTCGACGTCCGCCACCGGCGGGAAGTCGGTGATCGGTTCATCGCCGAACGGGGCGAGTTCCAGGTACGTCGGACGGTCGTCCTCGATGAAGAGGAGGAGGAACGCGTTCGACGTGCTCGCCTCGAGGACCGTCTGACGCGTCGGGGCCGGCCGGCCGCCGCTGTCGCGAATCAGGTCGATCGAGGGACACGTGCCGCACCCGCACGTCCCGTGCACCATAACGCCCGGGAGCTGTCCCGCCCACCGTTCTCGATCGGAGGCGGCGATGGCCCGGTCGGCACCCGGCTCCGTTCCGCGAGCGATCAGGGCGATTATGAGGTCGCGCTCGCGGTCGGACAGTGGGCGCATATGGCGAGTGTACGCGGGCCACACGAGAAGTCCCTCGCCGCTCACAGAGCCCGGCGAGGCATCTGCGCGCAACAAACGTTGGCTAAATATCCCAGATCAGCGTCGGAATCGGTCGGTGTTCGAATGTCAGTGGCTCGTGTTTGGATGTTCCCATGTCCAGCAGCCCACGCGTCCCCCTCGGTCCGGTCTCCGCCGACCCCTTGGGCACGCTGGGCGAGACGGTGTCCGAGTTCCTCCGCACCTGGTCGGGCGCCCTCGACCCGATCCGACCGGGCGACGACGCCATCGAGCAGCTCGCCGGCATGAACGACGCCGGCGTGGTCCGCGTCCTCGACCAGCTGGGTGCGGTGCAGCACGTGGTCGAGGTCTTGGCCACCCGCGTCATGGGTTCGGTGTCGGAGCGCTCCCGAGGCGGCATCGTCGGCCACGACCCGTTGGCCCGCAGCCACGGGTATGCGACGCCGGCCGTCATGCTCTCGGAGCGGTGGCGCATCCCTCGCGGACGCGCCGCCACCATCACCTCGGTCGCCCAGGCGATCACCCCCAAGCGCGCCCTCACCGGCGACGTCATCGAGTGCGACCGCCCCGAGATCGCCGCCGCCATCGAACCCCGGCCCGCTGCCGAAACCCCCTGCCTGCCGCTGACCGAAGGCGACAACCCGACGTGCACGGTCGACCACGACGAGGCGACCACCCCATCCGGCTTCGTCCGGTCAGCACTCAGTGTCGAGGGCGCGGGCATCCTGCTGCGCGAACTGCGACTGGTGGGCTCCGGCGTCGACGACGAACGCGTCCACCGTGCCGTCAGCGCCGGCATCGAGCACTGCGACGGTGCACCGCTCGCCGAGGTCGGCAGCCTCGCCAAGCTCGTCCGCACCAGCCTCGACCAAGACGGCCCCGTGCCGCGCGAGATCGCGCTCCGGAAGCAGCAGCGCTGCACCCTCCGCGAACACCCCGACGGCATGACCGAGCTCCGCGCATTCCTCGCACCAGAGGCGGCGGGATGGGTCCGCGCCACGATGGACGCCGTCGTCGGCAAGCAGCTGCGGCAGGTCCGGTTCGTCGATCCCTCCGATGAAACGGCCGCGGCGGCAGCAACCAGCAGTGAGCTGCCCTCCGCGGATCCCCTCGACGACGCCTACGTTCCGGCCGCAGAGATGCCCGACACCCGCACGATGGACGAGCGTCGAGTGGAAGCCCTCGTCGGGGTCTTCCGTCACGCCGCGGGTTGCGAGTCGGCGGTCATGGAACTGGCGCCCGTCTCCCTCATCATCCGCATAGACGAACCCGATCTGGCCGACGACGGCCAGTGGTCCGACGGCAAGGCCTACATCGACGGCGTCTCCGAACCGATCTCCGCCGGCACCGCACGGTGCATGGCGGCCGACGGACGGATCATCCCCATGGTGCTCGGCGGGCCGTCTCAGGTGCTCGACCTCGGAGTTGGCACACGGTTGTTCACCAAGGGGCAGAAGATGGCCCTCGCCGAGCGCGATGGCGGCTGCGCCTGGACCGGCTGTACCCATCCACCGTCGTATACCGAGGCCCATCACCTCGTCTGGTGGTCACGGGGCGGGCCGACCGACCTGTCCAACGGCATCCTGCTGTGCAGCTTCCATCACCATCGCATCCACAACGACGGATGGGAGGTCATCGTGCGCGACCACGTGCCCTGGTTCATCCCGCCCGCGCACATCGATCCGCATCGCATTCCGCGACGCGGTGGCAAGCCGAGGCTGCGCGCTGCGTGACGTGCTCAGCACGACCGGACGATTATCTCGACGTCAACCCAATCCACGCGGCCGGACGCTCCGAAGCACTGTTTCCGGTCATTTTCGTTACCCGAACGCGCAAATGGCCGGCGCGCATGGCCTGGGCCAAGCGGTCCCGGCACGTGCGACCGGGCGGAGTGCAGCAATGGAGCTGCCGCTCCGCCTTCCTCCCCCGCCGGGCTCGAACGAAGAACTCTCCCGTATGCCCTTCGACAAGCTCAGGGACCGGCGGGGCGGTATCGGTCACTGAGCCTGTCGAAGTGCACACGAGAAACCTTGCCCTTCGACAAGCTCAGGGACCGGGGAAGCGCTCAGAGACCGGGGGAAGCGTTCCGGAACGGAGACCGGTCATTGAGCTTGTCGAAATGCACCACGGACGACCTTCCCGATCGGACCAGTCACCCGGAAGACTCTTCGACAAGCTCAGGCGTGTCAGGGCACCCG
Organism: Plantibacter sp. CFBP 8775; assembly: GCF_014839505.1. NCBI lineage: Bacteria > Bacillati > Actinomycetota > Actinomycetes > Micrococcales > Microbacteriaceae > Plantibacter > Plantibacter sp. CFBP 8775. The sequence continues at coordinate 940,856 of NZ_JACYNV010000002.1, forward strand.
GCGGCAGCACGAAGCCCCGCCCTCGACCGGAGTCGAGGACGGGGCTTCGCAGGGTGAGACTAGGCCGTGACCTGCGCGCCCTTGCGGCGAGCAGCTGCGAACAGCATGCCGGCAGCACCGAGGAGCAGCAGCGCGGCAGCGCCACCGACGAGGACACCCGAGTCCAAGCCGGTGTCAGCAAGCGTCGGGACGACCGGGGCGCCAGCGGCGACCGGGTCGGCGATGACGGCGATCGCGTCCTCGGCGAAGACACCCGCGCTGTCAGTCACGCGGAAGGTGTACGTACCGACCTGGATGCCCTCGCCCACGAAGGTGAGGTCAGCTGCGGCGAAACCACCGTCTGCGTCGGCGATGACCGTGTCGCCACCGTCAGCGGACCCGAAGACCTCGCCGTTGGGGTCGATGACACTGATCGTCAGGGTGTCGCCCGGGGTGAAGCCCGTGACGGTCACCGCGAAGCCTGCGCCACCGGGGCGGACGTCGGAGAAGTAGATCGTGTCGGGGTCGACGACCACCAGCGGGTCGAAGACCGGAGCGACGACCGGCGCTGCGAAGTTGTAGTTGTCGCCATTGAACGAGATCGTCTGGACGACGTCGTCGCCATCGGCGATGACGAGCACACCGAAGGCGAGCAGGTCGAAGCTGCCGAGCGCGGCGCTCAGGTCGGCGATGGACGTCGGCGTGTTCGCGGCGATGCCCGCGATGTCATCGCTGCTCGCGACCCAGTTGCCGGTGAGGCCCGCTGCGCCCGGGTTCTCGGGACGAAGCGTGGTGAAGCTCGTGGTCACACCGGTCTCGGCGTAGACCGGGATCTGGAAGTAGGCCAGGTTGTTCGTCGACACGACTCCAGCCGTCGCCGCGATCGTCGCGAAGGTGGCGGTCGTCCCGTTGACGGCCAGCGGAGCTGCGAGGCCGTTGATGATCTGTGACGGACCGGTCATGTCGAGCCCGGCCTCGGTGACGACTGCGTCAGCGCCGGGCGGGGTGGTCGAGCCGGGAAGGCCGTAGCCTTCGTGCCAGCCGGTGTACACCGTCTCGTTGGCAGCGACCTGGTCATCGGTGACCTGGATCTCAGCTGCGGACGCGGGTCCGGCGAGGAGGAGGGTGGATCCGGCGACAACTGCGAGGCCGGTGGTGAGAGCCGCAGCGCGGCGTGACGTCTTCAAATTCACTGAGGTGAGTACTTTCGTCTAGGGGTCCGACAGACGCGACGTACCTGTTGGTTTTCTGAGACTAAGTGGATTCTCAGGGAAAGTTAATAGGGGGAACCACTCATTCTTCTGTCCTCAGGAGGGGGGACATGAGAACGAGAGTTCCTCGACCGCCCTTCGACAAGCTCAGGGACCGGGAGAGGGACTCGCGGAACAGGAGCGGGCGACGAACACCGGTCACTGAGCCTGTCGAAGTGCACACGAGAGACCCTCCCTTCGACAAGCTCAGGGGCCGGCGAGGGTGGCTCAGGGACCGGCGGAAGGACCCAGGGAACAGCTTCGGTCACTGAGCCTGTCGAAGTGCGCGCGCGGAGATTCGCCGATCGGACAGTTCGCCCGTGGGCCCTTCGACAAGCTCAGGGACCAGCGGGGTCGCACAGGGACCGGAGGCGGGACTCAGCGACAGAACGGGTCGGAGCGCCGGGACTACGCCAGGGCGGCGACCGTCTGGCGGGCGATCTCGAGTTCCTCGTTCGTGGGGACGACGAGGACGGTCACCGGGGAGTCGTCCGTCGAGATCACCCGGATGCCACGCGCACGCTCAGCGTTGCGGTCCTCGTCGAGGACGATGCCGAGCACCTCGAGCCCCTGCATCGCACCGGCACGGATCAACGGTGCGTTCTCACCGACACCGGCAGTGAACACCACCACGTCGAGCCCACCGAGGACCGCGAGGTACGCGCCGAGGTAGTGCCGCAAGCGGTGGACGGTCACGTCGAGCGCGAGCTGCGCCGCTTCGTCGCCCTTCGACGCCGACTCGGTGACGTCGCGCATGTCTCCGGTACCCGACAGCCCCAGCAGACCACTGCGGCGGTTGAGCAACGTGTCGAGCTCGTCGAACCCGAGCCCCGCCTTGCGATGCAGGTGGAACAGCACCGCGGGGTCGAGGTCGCCGGAACGCGTCCCCATGACGAGTCCTTCGAGCGGCGTCATGCCCATCGACGTGTCGACCGAGCGGCCACCGTCGATCGCGCACGCCGACGCCCCGTTGCCGAGGTGGAAGACGATCTGCTTCAGCTCACCGAGCGGACGGTCGAGGAACGCCGCAGCCGCCTCCGACACGAACTTGTGCGACGTGCCATGGAAGCCGTACCGACGCACGCGGTGCTTCGCGGCGAGCTCCGCATCGATGGCGTACGTGTACGCCGCTGCCGGGATGGTCTGGTGGAACGCCGTGTCGAACACCGCCACGTGCGGGACGTCAGGGAACGCGACCTGCGCCGCGTTGATGCCCTGCAGGTTCGCCGGGTTGTGCAGCGGCGCCAGCTCGGAGATGTCCTCGATGTTGATCTTCACGAGGTCCGTCACGACCGTCGGCTCGAAGAAGCGTTTCCCACCGTGCACCACCCGGTGGCCGACCGCGATCGGCGCATGCTCGTCGAGTGACGGCCCGTGCTCGGCGAACGCGTCGAGCATGACCCGGAACCCGGCCGTGTGATCGGGGATCTCGCGCTCGATGACCCAACGCTCCTCGATGGGCGGCGTCGTCGCGCCGGCCGCATCCGGGAGGTAGGACCGGTGCTCGGCGGCACCCGTCGCGTCGCCGATGCGCTCGACGAGTCCGCTGGCGAGCGTCCGCTCCGTCTCGACATCGATGAGCTGGTACTTGAACGACGAGGAACCGGAGTTCACCACGAGGACGGTGGGCATGTGTGTCTGGACCTATTCCTGTTCCTGCGCCTGGATGGCGGTGATCGCGACGGTGTTGACGATGTCCTGCACGAGCGCGCCACGCGACAGGTCGTTGATCGGCTTGTTGAGGCCCTGCAGCACCGGACCGATCGCGACGGCGCCAGCCGAACGCTGCACCGCCTTGTACGTGTTGTTGCCGGTGTTGAGGTCGGGGAAGATGAAGACCGTCGCGCGGCCGGCGACCTGCGAGTCGGGCATCTTCGTCGCGGCCACCGCGGCGTCGGCGGCGGCGTCGTACTGGATCGGCCCCTCGACGAGGAGGTCGGGCCGACGCTCGCGCACCTGCCGGGTCGCTGAGCGGACCTTCTCGACGTCGGCACCGGCACCGGAGTCACCGGTGGAGTACGACAGCATCGCGATGCGCTGCTCGATCCCGAACTGATCCGCCGTCTCGGCCGAGGAGATCGCGATGTCGGCGAGCTGGGCGTCGGTGGGGTCGGGGTTCACCGCGCAGTCACCGTAGACGAGCACGCGGTCGGCGAGCGCCATGAGGAACACGCTCGACACCACGGAGACGCCGGGCTTCGTCTTGATGATCTCGAACGACGGCCGGATGGTGTGCGCCGTCGTGTGGGCGGCGCCCGAGACCATGCCGTCGGCGAGCCCGAGGTGCACCATCATCGTGCCGAAGTAGGAGACGTCGGTGACGGCGTCGCTCGCCATGTCGATCGTGACGCCCTTGTGTGCCCGCAACCGGGCGTACTCCTCGGCGAACTTGAGGCGCAGGACCGCGTCGAAGGGGCTGACGATGGTCGCCTTGCTGAGGTCGATGCCGAGCTCGATGGCCCGCGACCGCACCTCGATCTCCTCACCGAGGATGGTGAGGTCGGCGACCTCACGCGCGAGCAGGGTGCCGGCCGCGCGGAGGATGCGGTCGTCGTCGCCCTCCGGCAGCACGATGTGCTTGCGGTTCGACCGCGCACGCTCCAGCAGCCCGTACTCGAACATGAGCGGCGTCACGACGTCGGCGCGCGCCACGTTGAGCAGCTCGAGCAGAAGCGGTGCGTCGACGTTCTGCTCGAACAACGCGAGCGCGGTGTCGTACTTGCGCTGCGAGTCGGCGGCGAGGCGGCCACGGGTGTTCATGACGCGGACCGCGGTGTCGTAGGTGCCGAGGTCGGTGCTGACGATCGGCGGGATCTCGCCGAGACCGGAGATGAGTTCCTCCACGACCTCGGGCAGCGGGAACCCACCGTTGAGCACGATGCCCGCAATCGACGGGAACGTGCCCGAGGCGTTGGCCATGAGCGCGGCGAGCAGGACCTCCGTGCGGTCTGCCGGGATGACGATGACGGATCCCTCGGTGATGCGCGGGAGCACGTTCACCATGGACATGCCCGCCACCACGACGCCGAGCGCCTCGCGGGTGAGCAGCTCCTCGCTGCCTTTCACGAGAGTGCCGTCGACGGCCTCGAGGATGCTGTCCATCGTCGGCGCGATGAGGAAGGTGTCTTCGGGGATGGCCCAGACGGGGACCATCGCGGCACCGGCAGCGTGGCCGGCCGGGGCGACGACGGAACCGTTCGCGGAGCCGTTCGGGTGGATCGCGTCGCTGATCGCGGCGGTGATCTCGAGGAGCTTGTCGGGATCGGCGCGGTTCGCGACCACGGCGAGCAACTGGGCGTGTGCGTCGGCGAGCTCACCGAGGGCGAGTTCGGCGATGTTGCGCATGTCGTCGGGTGTGCGGGCGACGGACTGGCCGAGCTGCTCCCCCGCACCCTGACCGGCGCGACCGCCGAGCACGAGGAGGACGGGCGCGCCGAGGTTGGTGGCGATCCGGGCGTTGTAGCCGAGCTCCGTCGGGCTACCGACGTCGGTGTAGTCGGAGCCGAGGATCACGACCGCGTCGCACTGCGCCTCGATGTGCTTGTACCGCTGGACGATGCGCGAGAGCGCCGCCTCGGGATCGGTGTGCACGTCGTCGTAGCTGACGCCGATGCAGTCTTCGTAGGCGAGGTCGACGCCGTCGTGCTCGAGCAGCAGCTGGAGCACGTAGTCGGGTTTCGTGGTGGACCGTGCGATGGGGCGGAACACCCCGATCCGCTCGATCTGATGGCTCAGGGTGTCGAGGACCCCGAGGGCCACCGTCGACTTCCCGGAGTGTCCTTCGGCAGAGATGATGTAAATGCTTCGCGCCACGGTTTCCAGCCTACGGGGGCGGGCTCTGCGGGGGCTGGGTAAGCGCACAATGTCGTGGTCGCAGGAGATGATCGGTCGGCCTGCGCGAAGGTCTCCAGACCATAGGGAAAACCCCAATGCCAGCTCACAGGAAACTGCTAGGTTCAGAAACAACAGCTGTCACATCCGTCCTGCTGCGGCCTCAGTGCCGCGGCAGGACTTTCTCTGGGGGGAACACCTTGCCACGCACCTCGTCCTGGCGGAAAGCGCTTTCGCTGCCCGTCGTCATCTCACTCGCCCTCGGCGGCGCGCTGCTCACCGCCGGGCCCGCGTCCGCTGCGACCGAGCCGGTCCCGTCGACCTCCGAGACCGCCGCGCCGACCGAATCGCCCGCACCCGCCGAGTCGACCGCGCCGACCGAATCCCCCGCTCCCGAGGAGTCGCCGGCACCCGCGGACGAGGTACCCTCCGAGGACGCGGCCGCCCGCGCGGCAGCTCCGAAATTCGACATGTTGACGCCCACAGCGGGTGAGGTCCTGACGAGCCAGACTGTCACGTTCTCTGGCGTGGGAGAGTCCGGCACGGTCGTCGACATCGCCGCAGACCAGGGCGACGGGTTCTTGACGGTGTACGCCGACGACGTCCCGGTCGTCGATGAGGCCTGGACCACGACCATCACGATCCCCATGGTCGATTCCGTCACGATCGTCGCGATGTCCACCCAACAGGTCGACGGCTCCAACGAGTCGATCGAGCGACAGGTCGTCTTCCCGAGCCAAGCCGAGGTGTGGAACTTCGAGATCCTGTCGCCGACCGCCGGCCAGGTATTCACCGATCGCACCGTCACCTTCTCGGGAACCGGGCGGGACGGGCTGAACGTCTACCTCAACATCTCCGAGGGCGGACGACTCGAGACGACCGTGGTCGACGGGACCTGGAGCATCACCGCGACCTACGGCGATGGGACGCGCGCTCTCGTGAGCCAGCCCATCGTCGCGACGGATGGTCGTCGGGTCGCTTTCGACAGCGTCCCCTTCACCCTTCCGGCGCCCCCGCTGCTGCCGTCACCGGTGATCGAGACGCCGACGCAGGGCCAGGCCCTCACGGGTGATGTCGTGACGTTCTCGGGAACCGCGACACCGGGTACCTACCTCGGTATCGCCCTCCTGCCGACCGCGTTCTACAACGCGCTCAAGGAGGAACTCGAAGACGTGGCGAACGGTGCCGACGCGAACGCCCGTGTGGCCCTGCCCGAGGGCCAGGACGCCGCTCCGGCCGACCCACGCGCCCCGATCCTCGTCGACGACAACGGCCACTGGTCGGTCACGGTGGCCGTGGCACCCGGTGACTACACCGCTGTCGCGACGCTGATCGCCGACCCGAGCGAAGCCGTCCCGGTGCCCACCTCGGCACCGTCGGCTCCGGTGCAGTTCACGCTCGCCGCCGCAGCGGCACCCGCAGCGTCCGGTCACGGCCCGACCCTCGCGGTGACCGGTGCCGACACCGCGGCGCCGCTCGGACTCGCTGCGATGCTGCTCCTCGGCGGCCTCGCGCTGGTCGCCGTCCGGAAGCGTCGCGCCCAGCTCAGCTGACCTGACGTGCTCGCAAGCCCCGGAGTCCTGCCACCGCAGGGCTCCGGGGCTTCGTCGTCGGCGGGCGACGGGAGAACGGCGCTGGAGCAGGAGATCGGCGCGGGAGCAGGAGAAAGCAGCGCCGGATGTCCTGGTGCCGGGCGGATGTCCTGCTGCGGCGCCAGCGGCCAGGGTGCGGGAGCAGGGCACCGCGGGCACGAAAAGACTCCCCGCGCACCCGCCAGAGCCCGGTTACCCTTGCTGCGTTTCCGCCCTGGGGGAGTTGGCCTGGATGGCGCCACGCGGGGAGCCGTCACCTAGTGTACCCGAGCCGCGACCGGGTTGCGTACGCCCCGGTTGAGGCGTTGACTGGCGGATCTGGGACCACTGGTCCCAGATCACCGATCGACCGCCGTCCCCACGAACGGGCGGCGCACCGACCGGGACCGCATCGAACGAGAGGACTCACATGACCGACGTCGTCATCGCCGGAGGACACGGACAGATCGCCCTGCACCTGCAGCGACTGCTCGCCGAAGCAGGACACTCCCCCGCCGGCATCATCCGCAACCCCGAGCAGGTGGGCGAACTCCAGGGCATCGGCTCCCGCGCCATCGTCCTCGACCTCGAGCACTCCTCGGCAGCCGAACTCGCCGACGAACTCGCCGGAGCCGACGTCGTCGTGTTCGCGGCGGGAGCCGGCCCGAACAGCGGCGCCGACCGCAAGCTCACCCTCGACCGCGACGGCGCCATCCTCCTCGCCGAGGCCGCCGAGCTCGCCAAGGTCCCGCGCTACATCATGGTGTCCGCGATGAGCACCGACGACTTCGACCCGGAGTCGGACGACGTGTTCCAGGTCTACCTGCGGGCGAAGTCCGAGGCCGACGCCGACCTCCGCGGGCGCGACCTCGACTGGACGATCGTCCGTCCGGGCGGTCTGACCGACGACGCCCCGACCGGCACGATCACCGCCGCGACGACCACCGACCGCGGCTCGATCCCGCGCGCCGACGTCGCCGCCGTGCTGTTCGCGCTCATCGAGTCGGGCTCGGCGTCCCGCACGCAGTTCGAGGTCATCGGCGGCGAGACCCCGATCCGCGAGGCGCTCGCGTCGCTGTAGGTCCCTGCACCTCGACAGGCTCGGTGAACGGATCCCCGTTCCCGGGCCTGTCGTCGTCTCCGTCAGACCCGGTACCTGAGCCTGTCGAAGTGCACACGGGACACCCCGCCCTTCGACAAGCTCAGGGACCGTGGAGGGCTTCAGGGACCGGAACGGGGACGGGCAACGAACACCGGTCACTGAGCCTGTCGAAGTGCACACGGGACCACCCCGCCCTTCGACAAGCTCAGGGACCGGAGAGGGTTTCAGGGACCGGAACGGAGCCGGGCAACGAACACCGGTCACTGAGCCTGTCGAAGTGCACACGGGACACCCCGCCCTTCGACAAGCTCAGGGACCGTGGAGGGCTTGAGGGACCGGAACGGGACGGGCAACGAACACCGGTCACTGAGCCTGTCGAAGTGCACACGCCACACCCCGCCCTTCGACAAGCTCAGGGACCGGAGAGGGCTTCAGGGACCGGAACGGAGCCGGGCAACGAACACCGGTCACTGAGCCTGTCGAAGTGCACACGCCACACCCCGCCCTTCGACAAGCTCAGGGACCGGAGAGGGTTTCAGGGACCGGACCGGAGCCGGGCAACGAACACCGGTCACTGAGCCTGTCGAAGTGCACACGGGACACCCCGCCCTTCGACAAGCTCAGGGACCGTGGAGGGCTTGAGGGACCGGAACGGGACGGGCAACGAACACCGGTCACTGAGCCTGTCGAAGTGCACACGCCACACCCCGCCCTTCGACAAGCTCAGGGACCGGAGAGGGCTTCAGGGACCGGAACGGAGCCGGGCAACGAACACCGGTCACTGAGCCTGTCGAAGTGCACACGCCACACCCCGCCCTTCGACAAGCTCAGGGACCGGAGAGGGTTTCAGGGACCGGACCGGAGCCGGGCAACGAACACCGGTCACTGAGCCTGTCGAAGTGCACACGGGACACCCCGCCCTTCGACAAGCTCAGGGACCGTGGAGGGCTTGAGGGACCGGAACGGGACGGGCAACGAACACCGGTCACTGAGCCTGTCGAAGTGCACACGCCACACCCCGCCCTTCGACAAGCTCAGGGACCGGAGAGGGCTTCAGGGACCGGAACGGAGCCGGGCAACGAACACCGGTCACTGAGCCTGTCGAAGTGCACACGCCACACCCCGCCCTTCGACAAGCTCAGGGACCGGAGAGGGTTTCAGGGACCGGACAGGGTTTCAGGGACCGGAGAGGGTTTCAGGGACCGGAAGACGTCTCACCGACCGGGTACGTGCTCAGTGCTCGGGCCCACACAACCGATGCGGGTGCGGGCTCCGAAGAGTTCCCTGACCCGCACCGGCACCGTGTGCGCGCGACCTGGCGCACATATGGAGTTCCTGTGGGCGACACGTCCAGGGGTGTTACCTGTTCGTTATCAGTCCTAGGATCGGGCAACGGGTTCCGGCCCGGACGATGTACGAAGCGCGACGGAGGCCGACGATGGACCAACGCTACGACCCCGCGTTCCAGCGCGGACACACCGACGAGCGCACGCGCCCGAACGCCGGTGACACCGGCCGGCGCAGCCACCTCGCCTCGCTCGAGGAGATCGCCCCGCAGCTCATCCAGCCGCCCACCGACGGTCGCCCCGTCCGCCCGCCGACCGACGACCGGTTCGACGACGGCCCGCGCGCCCAGCCGTCCCGCGGCATGCCCTCGCAGACCGACCGTCGCGTCCACCCGTTCGAAGCCCGGACCGGCGACGCCGCCGCGGTCGCCGATCAGCCTGGGGTGGCAGGTCCCGACGCGCAGCAGACCCAGCTCGACCAGCAGCGGTACGAGGAGTACCTCGACGCCGTCGACGCCCATCGCGTCCGCGCCGTCGTCTGGGAACGGGTCCTCTGGATCGTCGGTGTCGTCTTCACGCTCGGCGGCGGCGTGGGGCTGTGGCAGTCGTTCACCCTGCTCTACCGCGGGTTCGTCGGCGACAGCGGCCCGACCGACAACTACCTCTGGATGCAGTTCCTCGGAGCACTCGCCCCGACCCTCATCACGATCGGCCTCGCCACCATCGTCGCGCTGCTGTTCAAGCGCATGCTCGACCACGACCGCAGGAGCCGACCATGACCGAGCAGAGCAACACGAGCCGCGCCCCACGGGACACCGTCGCCGAACTGAAGCCAGCACTGAACGCCGAGGAGTTCCAGGTGCTGGCCGAGCGCATCCTCGACAACGTCGAGCGCGTCCTCGACGGCAAGCCGTTTGCCGCGCGGATGGCGCTCATCGTGATGCTCGCCGAGGGTCACCTGCTCATCGAGGACGTCCCCGGTGTCGGCAAGACGGTCCTGGCGAAGGCCCTCGCCGCGTCCGTCGGCAGCACCGTCCGCCGCATCCAGTTCACGCCCGACCTGCTCCCGTCCGACGTCACCGGCGTCTCGATCTTCAACCAGGTCGACCGCGAGTTCGAGTTCAAGCCCGGAGCGGTGTTCGCGAACATCGTCATCGCCGACGAGATCAACCGCTCCTCGCCGAAGACCCAGTCGGCGCTGCTCGAGTCGATGGAGGAGCGGCAGGTCACGGTCGACGGTGAGACGCACGCCCTGCCGTCGCCGTTCACGGTCGTCGCCACGCAGAACCCGCTCGAGATGGAGGGCACCTACGCTCTGCCGGAGGCCCAGCGCGACCGCTTCATGGCGCGTATCTCGATGGGATACCCCGACGCTTCCGCGGAGCTCGCGATGCTCCGCCAGCGTGACACGGTCAACCCGCTCGACACCATCGGACCGGTCGCCTCACGCGGCGACGTCGAGCGCCTCATCGCCTGGGCCCGCGGTGTCTTCGTGTCGCCGATCGTCGAGCAGTACTGCGTCTCGCTCGTGCAGGCGACCCGCGTGCACCCCGAACTCCGGCTCGGCGCGAGCCCGCGCGCCACCCTGCAGCTCGTCCGCGCGGCCAAGGTGCTCGCGGCGCTCGACGGTCGCGAGTTCGTCCTGCCCGACGACATCGATCAGCTGCTGGCACCGGTCCTCGCCCACCGGCTCATCCCCACCCGCCGAGCGGTGAGCGCCCACGACCGCTCGGGCGTCCAGGCGGTCTCCGAAGTGCTCGTCGAGTTGCTGGAGCGGACGCCCGTGCCGCACTCCGGGCGCACCGAGCTGAGGTCCTGATCCGATGGCCCCGCACCGCGACCGCCGGATCGCCGTGATCCGGCACCGGAGGTCCTGAGCCCATGAAGCGTCGCGTGCCGTTGACGAGACGCGCGGTCGGCGTGCTCATCGCGGCCGGCATGTGCCTGATCTTCGCGCGCGGGATCGGCTCGCCGGAGTTGCTCGCAGCGGCCGGCCTGCTCGTCGCGCTCGTCGCCGCCAGCTTCGGCGCGGTCTACCTCGAGCGACCGTCGCTCCGGGTCGATCGCACCACCCGGCCCGACCTCGTCGCGGTCGGCGGCCGGATCTCCGTCGAGGTCACGATCGCCGAGACGAGCGCGCTCCCCCACGTCCACACGGAGTGGAAGGACCGCGTGCCGGCCGGGCTCGCCGGCAGCGCCGAGGGGACCCTGCCGAGTACCGGCGTCGCGGGCATCGGATCGCGCCGTCGGACGGCCGAGTACACGGTGACGGCGCTGCGTCGCGGGGAGCACGAACTCGGCCCGCTCGGGCTGACCGTGAGCGACCCGTTCGGACTCGTCGTCCGTCGGCGCGACGTCGGCGGGACGCATGCGGTCGTCGTCCTGCCGGAGGTCGTCGTCCTGCCGGAGATCCCCGCACTCACGGCCAGCCGCGACGGTTCCACGCGCCCGTCGTCGCTGCACGTCGGCGCGGGTGAAGACGACATCATCGCGCGCCCCTACCTGCCGGGGGACGCGATCCGCCGACTGCACTGGCGGGCGAGCGCGCACCACGGCGAGCTGATGGTGCGGCAGGAGGAGCAGCGCAACGACCCCGAGGCGACCGTCCTCCTCGACACGGCCGCAGCCCACTGGGCCTGGCCCGACGACGATCCGTCGTACCTGCCGGCGTTCGAGCAGGCCGTGTCGCTCGCTGCCTCGATCACCGCCCACCTCGTCGACGCCGACTACCGCGTCAATCTGGTCGGTGCCGGCACCGAGGAGCTCTCCCGCGAGATCAGTGCGAGATCCGCGTCCGGTGGACTGCGTTCCAGTCCGGTGGGCGACATGGGCGACGCGCTCGCCCGCGGCGGGCAGCATCTCGAGGAGGACGACCTCGACGCCGCCTTGCTCGACCTGGCCCTCCTGCGACCATCGGTGCAGCAGAATCGATTCCTCGACCTCTCACCCGTCATCGCCGCGCGCCGGTCGCAACCGGTCATCGCGATCCTCGGCGACGTCGAGGAGGGCGATCTCGGTGAACTGACCGCGGTCGCGCATCTCTCGCCGCTCCCCGTCGCACTCCTCCCGGCCGGCGCTCGGCGTCGGAGCATCGAGCTCCTGGAGTCCGCGGGGTGGCGCTGCCACGTCGGCGAGCGCGGCGCATCGTTCCAGGCGCTGTGGTCCGGCACGAGCGGTCCGGCCACCACCACGCTGGCGCCGTCGACCGGCCGTGGAGGTCAGGGTGGCCAGGGCGGTCGTCGGGGTGCCGGAGGTGCGTATGTCCGTCGCTGAGGAACGCCGTGCGGCGGCGGCCGCCCGTGGCCGAGTGTCGTCTCGCGGAGGCGCGCCATCGGGTGTCCGTCCTGGTGCCGGCTCGCCGAACCCTCGACACCCGTCCCGTGGCGGAACCAGTGGCGGCTCGTGGTCGGGAACCGCCGGCGGACGCCGCGACGACCCGCGCGACACCGCGAACGTCGGCGACCTGCGTCTGGGCCTCGCCGCCTTCCTCCTCCTCGCGACGGGTGGCCTCGGATTCGGGCGGGTGCTCGACGCGCTCGACTGGTGGTTCGTCACGAACCTCGTCATCGCGATCGTCCTCGCCACGGCGATCCTCCTCCGGCGCACGAGACTGCCGGCGGTGTTCGTGTGGCTCGGCGCCGGCATCGCATGGCTGCTGACGATCACGCTGTTCTTCGCCAGTGAGACGGCGATCATCGGCATCGTCCCGACCCCGACGACGCTCGGCGCCTTCGAACGGTTGCGTGACGCCGGGTTCCAGACCTTCCACGACGGCTCGGCCCCGCTCGACACCGACGCTGGCGTGGTCTTCGTCATGGCCGCCGGCGGCGGGCTCGTCGCGCTGGCGGTCGCCTGGCTCGTGCTCGGTCGGCACGCGCCGGTGCTCGCGGCCGTCCTGGTCTTCGCCGTGTACGCCGGGCCGACCGTCGCCGTGTCGTTCCCCCTGGATCCGTGGGTGTTCGCGTTCGTCGCACTCTCCTTCCTCTGGCTGCTCCGTGAGGACGTCCGGCGCCGCGAGTTGCTGCGAGCCCTCGCCTCGGCCAGGGCCGCCGGCGATGGACGCGGCGCCGGCCCGTCGGCGATGACCGGTGCCGGTCGCTTCGGAGGCCTCGGCCCGGCCGTCCTGGTCAGTGCCGTGGCCGTGGTCGTCGCCCTCCTCACACCGGCCGTGCTGCCCGACCTCGCCGTCCGGGACGTGACCGCCGGCGCCCGTGGCAGCGGTCCGTTCGTGAACGGCATCAACCCGCTCATCTCGCTCGGCCAGAGTCTGCGGCGCCCCGCGAACACGACCGCGCTCGAGTACACGACCACCGCCGACGACGCCCCCTACCTCAAGGTCACCGACCTCAGCGACTTCACGGGTACGGTCTGGGGACCGGACAATTCGGGCTACAACGACGGCAACACGCTCGACGCCTTCCCCGCGCCGGCCGGGCTCAGCGAGGCGATCCCGGTGGAGACCTTCGAAACGACGGTCACGGTGGACTCGCTGTCGAGCCCGTGGCTCCCGCTGCCGTACCCGACGCAGAAGGTCGACGGGCTCCGCGGCGACTGGCGGTTCGAGGCCGCCGGGCTGACGGCGATGGCGGAGCGTGGATCCACCCGCGGGCAGACGTACACGGCGACGAGCACCGCGATCCTGCCGACCGCACAGCAGATGCGCGACGTCCCGCCGGTCGCCGACCCGGCGTCAGCCGCCCCGTATCTCGAGCTGCCCGACGACCTGCCGCAGATCATACGTGACACCGCTGCGGACGTCACGGCGACCGCCTCCACCGACTACGACCGCGCGATCGCCCTGCAGCGCTACTTCCGCAGCACCTTCGAGTACTCGGAGTCGGCGCCGGTCGAGGAGGGCTTCGACGGCAGCGGCGCTGAGGTCATCGCGACGTTCCTGGAGCGCAAGGCCGGCTACTGCATCCACTTCTCGTCCGCGATGGCGGTGATGTCGCGCGTCCTCGGCATCCCCGCGCGCATCGCCATCGGGTACCTGCCGGGCACGACGATCGACAACACCCCGGCGAACCGCGACACCTACATCGTCACCTCGGACCAGTTGCACGCCTGGCCGGAGCTGTACTTCGAGGGTGTGGGCTGGGTGCCGTTCGAGCCGACGGCCAGCCGTGGGGTCGTGACGCAGTTCAGCGACGCGAGCACCGCGACGCCCGGCAGCGGATCGGTGAGTCCCGACAGTCGTCCGGCTCCGACCGCGGCGTCGACGCCCACCCCCACTGCGGACGCGCTCGGCGGACCGACCTCGACCCAGTCCGGCGGGGCGTTCACTGCCGCCCTCGTCCCGCTCGCGATCCTGCTCGGCGTGCTGGTGCTGCTCGCCACCCCGTCGATCGCCCGGGGTCTCCGGCGTGCGGCCGGGCGTCGGCGCGCACTGGCCGAGGGGACCTCGGCGGGCTGGGCCTGGGCGGAGTTCCTCGACACCGCCCGCGACCTCGGCTTCCCCGTGACGTCGGCGGAGTCACCACGCGGGTTCGCGTCGAGGCTGCGCGGGCAGTTCCGGATCGAGTCGCCGGCCGTCGACCGGCTCGTGGCTGCGGTCGAGCGGGAGAGCTATGCGCCGAGCGCTGGTGGTGCGGCGAGCGCCGGTTCCGTCGACGCGGCGTTGGCTGAGGCGAAGGCGGCCCTGCGGTCGGCGAGTCAGCCGCTCGAACGCGTGCTCGCGGCCGTCCTCCCCCGGTCGCTCGTGCTGCGGCGTGACCAACGGGTGGACTGGCGGCCGCCTGCCGCGAGCTGACACGATCGGCGCTCCCTGCCGGTGTCCCCGACCGCGGGCGTTCGGGCTCGGCCGGGCTCGGAGCGCGGTGGCGGGGCCGGGTGGCGCGCGGCGGTCCGGGAACCAGGTATGCTGCTATCTGGCCGTTTTTCACAAACAGCCATGGAGAATTCGCCTAGTGGCCTATGGCGCACGCTTGGAAAGCGTGTTGGGTTAACGCCCTCGGGGGTTCGAATCCCCCATTCTCCGCCAGCTTGACAGAACGCCCTTCGCCCACCGCGAGGGGCGTTCTGCGTTTCCGGAGCACCCCGGCGACGTGTCCTCAGGTTGCCAGCGCGGTGCGCTGGCGTGAGCGCGGGTCACACGCGTGAGCGCGGGTCTCCGGAGGGGCGCGCTCAGGGCTACGACCCGCGCCCACGCCGAACTCGTCGGTTTCGCGCCAGCGCACCGCGCTGGCACCAAGTCCGCACATCTCACGTCAGCGCACCGCGCTGAGTGAGTCGATCATTCGATGGTTGACAGTTAGAAGTCAAAGCGTTAGCGTTCTAACCATGGACGACGAGACACCCACCCTCAGCAGCACACTCGAACTGGTCCGCTGGATCGGGTGGGCACAGCGCAAGGCCGGCGAGGACTGGATCCGAGCCCGCGAACTCAGTCACGAACAGGCCTTCGTCCTCGGCCACCTCGTCCGGCATCCAGGATCGAGCCAACGCGACATCGCCGAGGTGAGCCGGACGAGCGCCGCCAGCGTCTCGAGCCTCCTGCAGGGACTCGAACGTCGAGACCTCGTCGAACGCCGCACGGAGGACGGGAACGCACGCACCAAGCGCGTCTACGCCACCGCGCTCGGCACCGACCTCATCGCCGGGTTCGAGACCGCGATGGCCGAGGCCGACGACATCATCCTGACCCCGTTGGACCAGAGCGAACGCGACACCCTACACGCTCTGCTCACGAAGCTCACGGCGCACCTGCCGCAGCCGACCCGCTGATCACCGCTCGGGGAACCCGAGCTCCCTGACCACGCGCCGAGACCACTCGCCGCGCCCTCCACCGACCGCCGCGCACGATGGCGACCGCGAACGCCACGACGGCGCTGCCCGTCGCACCCGAACGCCCGCTGAGCCCGTCCGCCCAGCCCGCGCCGGACGACCACCCCCCATCACCGAACCCTCGCCGCGCCGGCGCTCATCGTCGCGCCCGGAACCTGCCCGAAACGGAGCCTGCCATGCACCCCGAACACCACACCGATCCCGCAACCGGAACACTCGTCCCGAGTGGCACCGCACCATCGACGGCCACCGCTCCGTCGACCGCAGCCGACACGGTCGGGAGCAACCGCTGGTACCTGTCGACCGCCCCGATCATCCGGGCACTGATCCACCTGTGCGTCCCGATGGCGGCGGCGCTCGTCGTCGGCGCCGTCTACAACCTCATCAACGCGGGCGTCGTCGGCTCGCTGCACGACACCACCCTGCTCGCCGCGATCACGCTCGGAGCCCCGATCCTCGGACTGATCATGGCCATCGGCGACCTGTTCGGCGTCGGTGGCGGCGCGCTCATCTCCAGACTCCTGGGCGCCTCCGAACGCGACCCGGCACAGGCTGGAGACATCAAACGGGCCGCTTCCTTCTCCGTCTGGGGCGCGTTCCTGACAGGTGCCGTCCTGGGCGGGATCGGCCTCGTGTTCCTCGGCCCACTCGTGTCGCTGCTCGGGGCGGACGCGGTCACCGCCCCGGCGACCTCGGCGTTCATCGGCGTCATGCTCGCGTTCGTCCCCGTCATGGCGACCGCGTTCTGTCTGGAACAGCTCGTGCGGGCCGAGGGTGCCGCCCGTCAGGTGATGATCGCCCTCATCGGGTCGGCCGTGGCGAACCTCGTCCTCGATCTCGTCTTCATCCTCGGGTTCGACTGGGGCGTCGCCGGTGCAGCGCTCGCGATGGGTCTGGCGAACCTCGGTGTCCTCGTCTACTTCGTGGCGTGGTTGCAGCGCAACAGCGAGCACGTCAGCCTGGCACCGCGCTGGTTCACGCTGTCGCCGACGATCCTCAAGCCGGTCCTCGGTGTCGGCGTCAGCACCCTCCTGCAGTCGGGGTTCCTCATCGTCACCGCGCTCGTGTTGAACACACTGGCCGCAGCCTACGGGGACGCCCCACTCGCGGCCATGGGCGTCGCGGTCCGGATCGCCCAGGTGCCCGAGTTCCTGGTCATGGGCGTCACCTTCGGCGTGCTCCCGTTGCTCGCCTACGCGTTCGGCAAGGGCGACGGCGCACGCCTCCGGTCGGCTCTCCGCGCCTCGGCACTCGCGGTCGGTGGGATCTCGGTCCTCTTCGCCGGCGTCGTCTTCGTCCTGCGTGAGCCGATCGTCTCCGCGTTCATCGCCGATCCCGCCGTCCTCGGTCTCGGCGTCACGATCCTCGTCGCGCAGCTCACCGCGATGATCGCCAACGGGTTCACCGGGCTCATCACTTCGCTCTTCCAAGCGACCGGTCGAGCACTCCCCGCGGCGGTCATGGCGGTCACCCAGGGCGTGCTGTTCGTCCCGATCGTCCTCCTCGGCAACCTGTGGTTCGGACTCGGTGGCATCGTCTGGTCGCTCACCGTGACGGAGGTCATCGTCTTCCTGGTCGGTGTCCTGCTCTGGTTCGGCTCGCGACGTGCCATCGACCGTGGCCTCGCAGCCGGTTCCCCGGAGCGTGCCGACGCCCAACTCGCCGACGCCTGACGGGCTGCCAGCGCGGTGCGCTGACGTGAGCGCGGGTCACACGCGCGGGCGCGGGTCTCCGGAGGGCCGCGCCCACGTCTATGCCCCGCGCTCACGCCGATTGCAGCGATCTCACGTCGCCGCACCGCGCTGGCGAGACCCCGCCGGGCGCGCGGGACGTCCCGGGAACATCACCCCGCCGGGGCGTCCAGGGGTATCCGCATCACCGCGTTCTCGATGAGCACCCCGCGACGCTCGACCCGCTGCTCGCGGACCACGACGAAGCCGTGACGCGCGAACACCGGCTGCGCCGTCCGACTGGCCTGCACGGTCACCTCCCGGAGCCCCACGACCCGGGCTTCGTCGAGCACCTGACGGATGAGCGCGGACCCGACGCCGTGTCGTCCCGCGTCCGGATCGACGAACAGCATGTCGAGGTAGCCGATGTCGACGTCCAGGTCGGTGAACCCGAGCACCGCGTCGTCGAACTCGGCCACCCACGTCGTCACAGCCGCGCGGCGGGCGGCCCAGTCGTCCAGCGCAGCACTCAGCGAGTCGTCCGGCACCCAGGCGGCGAGCTGCTCGGCCGTGTAGTGGGCGGCAGCGGTCACCCGCACCGCGCGTTCGAAGATCGACCTGGTCGCCCGCGCATCGGTGTCGCGGTAGCGGCGGATCCTGAGGTCGTCGAGCACGCGCGTCAGCCTAGCCGGAGCACGGGGGCTCCGCGGGCAAGCGACCTCAGCGCTCGATGGCCGGGATCTCCGAGAGGTCGGTGTACACGGGGATCCCGCGCTCACGGGCGATCGCGACGTCGGTGTCGGCACCGGACGACTCCCCCGGCAACCGGAGCACGGCGTCGCAGTGCTGGAGCAGCCGCCTCGCCGTCTCGTACATCACGTCGCCATCGCCCGACGCGGTGTCGATCCCACGCAGGATCGGCAGCGCGACCCACTCCCCGATCATCGGGACATGACCGAGCGCGTAGATCGGCGCTGCAGCGGCCTCGAGTCGTTCCAGGTTGCGGGCGATGGCGTCGGGATCACCACCGGTCCCGGAACGGTAGGGGCCGGCGATGAGGATGAGGAGTGGCGTTGTCATGTCCAGCACTGTAGCGTTAACCGTGCACGATCGTGCAACATCACGAAGGAGCACGCATGTTGAGCGCCCAACGCCGATCGCACCTGCTCGATCTCCTCGAACGCGACGGGCGGATCGTCGCGAAGGACGCCGCCGCGGCGCTCGGACTCTCCGAGGACTCGATCCGCCGAGACCTCCGCGAGCTGGCGGAAGCCGGCCTCTGCGTCCGCGTCTACGGCGGTGCACTCCCGGTCGCCGCAGCCGATCGCCCGTTCCAAGATCGGCTGTCCCTCGGGACGGCGAGCAAGGAGCGCGTCGCCCGCATCGCCGCCGAGCGGATCCGTCCGGGCGGCACCGTCATCATCGACGCCGGCACCACGGCGCTCGCGCTCGCGCGACTCCTCCCGGACGATCCGTCCCTCACCGTCATCACCCCGAGCCCGGCGGTCGCCCTCGCCGTGGCGGAGCACTCGCCGGCACGCGTCATCATGATCGGCGGCGAACTCGGACGTCACTCCATGGTCGCGGGCGGCGCCCTCGCCGCGGAAGCCATCCGTCACCTGAGTGCCGACGCCTGCTTCCTCGGCGTCACAGGTTTCCATCCCGAACACGGCCTCACCACCGGCGACCTCGACGATGCCGCGACGAAGCGCGCCCTCGCCGAGCGCAGCACCGACGTCTACATCCTGGCGAGCGAGGAGAAGGTCGGAGCCGTCTCCCGGTACCCGGTGCTCGACCTCGGCGAGGTCACCGAGGTCATCGTCGACCCGCAGTCGGACGGACCTGATCCGTCGACGCGGACCGGAGGTTCAGACGCGCGGGATCGTCAGGATCGCGGGTAGGTCTCGGCGAGGAACGCGGCGTAGCCACCCGGGGTCCGGCCACGTCGCCGACCCGAGGTCTCGACGGGCGCATCGAGCGTCGGTACGACCCGGAGACCCGCCGCCCGGGCGCGCTCGACGAGATCGACGTCCTCATGCTCGGCCAGCTCACGGAAGCCGCCGAGGTCGTCGAGCCGATCGGCCCGGACACCCAGATTGGCCCCGTGCACGTTACCCGGCAGATGTCCGGGCGGATGGGTCTCCATCCAGCGCTCGATATCGTCCTCGGAGAAGTCCGTGAAGTCGGGACGGACGGTCCCCAGGAGGACGTCGACACCGTCGTCGAAGGCATCGGCATGCACGGAGAACCAGTCCTCCGGAACGCGCGAGTCGGCGTCGGTGTTGGCGATCCACCGCTCGGAGACGTCGGCAGCGCCTGATCCCGCAGCACCCGATCCCGCAGCGGCCGCGCCACCGGCCCGCCGGGCCGCCCCGACACTGCGCTCGTCGATGACGACGGTGACCGCCTCCTCGGACTCGAAGCCCGCCAACCGCTCACGGACGATCCGCGCCGTGTCGTCGCGACAGTCGTCGAGCACCACGACGATCCCCACCTGCAGCTCGGGACGACGACGCAGCACGGCGGCACGCGCGACGAGGAGCGCGTCGAGGCATGCCCCGATCAGCTCCTCCTCGTCGTGAACGGGCACGACGGCATCGATCCGTCGCAGCATCAGCCCGTCAGACCGTCCACTGCGGCGACGCTCGCCTCATCGGCGGGCACGAGGACGTCGAGCAGGAAGTCGTCCTCGACGTGCTGGATCGACCGACGGCCGGGCCAGCGTTCGAGCAACCGGCGATGGACGAACTCGGCCGAGGTCGTGGAGTGGTCATCGGGGTGCCGCCAGTGACACGCGACGATGCTCCCGCCGGGCGTGAGTGTGCCGAGGAGGTGGTCGATGACCCGATCGAGGTCGGTCGCCGACAGGTAGTAGCCGACCTCCGACATCACCACGAGGTCGAAGGAGCCGCTCGGCCAGTCGTCCGGAAGCGTGCCCCGTTCGAACCGGGCAGCGGGCACCCGTCGACGGGCGATCTCGAGGGGCGCCTCGGCGATGTCGACCCCGAGCACGTCGTCGCTGCGGTCCGCGAGCCGCTCGGTGAGCACACCCGTCGCGCAGCCGAGTTCGAGCACCGAACCGTAGCGCTGGCGCGGCAGAGCGGCGAGGAGGACCCGACGTTTGCGCTCCTCGTACCAGGAACCGAAGTCCCAGCCCCCGGGGTGGTCGCGATAGTGGTCCTCGAAGGACTCCTTCGACCGTGACGCAGCGTCGGCCGTCGCGGTGTCGTTGGCGGTGTCGGTGTCCGCCGCACGAGCATCCGCGTCGGTACCCGGCGCGAGGTCCAGCGCACGTCCGTTCGGGAACAGGACCTCGAACCGCCGCGCATAGTGCTGCAGGTGGTGGTGGTCGACGATCGCCTCGTCGCCCGGTGCGTCCGAGAGCGGCTCCGTCTGCGAGGGGTAGGCGTCCATCGCGGCGATCTTCGCCCCGTGCGCCGCCGCGTCGAGCGGGACGATCCGCGCCTCGGCCCATGGCAGGGTCGCGTCGTCGGTGTCGGCCCAGTGCCAGAGCCAGATCGGGAACTCCACGAGTGCGAGGTCGAGCTCGGTCGCGAGGGCCGTGGCGAGTTCGCCCGCGATCCGGTGGTCGCGGTGCCCGTCGCCGCGCCAGGGGGCGACGATGAGCGGTCGCGGTCCGGCGGTGGCGACGGCTGCTCGCAGTCGCTCCGCGATGCCCGCGCGTTCGGCGTCGAGGCCGCCGTCCGGGATGTGCAAGACGTCGTACCCGACCGTCGGGTGGAGACGACCGACCGCGTCGACGAACTCCGTTTCCCGGCGCGGGGCGAGTTCCTCGGGCGTGGTGGTCGGTGAGTCGGGGTGCGATCCCTCGCCGAGGGTCACGAGGAGGACCTCGACCGGGATCCCGGCGGCTGCGGCAGCCGCGATCAGCCCGCCGGCTCCGAGCGACTCGTCGTCGGGGTGCGGTGACAGGACGACGACGCCGGTGGCGTGCCGCCAGCTGTCCCAGGCGGGCAGGTCGAGCTCGTGCAAGCGGGTCGCCCAGGCGGCTGCCGACGTGCCGGGGTCGCGGTGGTCGAAGGCGGGCATCAGTCGGCCTCCACCAGCATGCGGCCGTAGCGCGCGAGGTCGCGGTCGCCGTGGTCCTGCTGGACGTAGAGCTCGAGGTCGGACATCCGCGCGAGATACGCGGGTTCGGAGGTGAGCGGGCCGGGGCCGAGCGCTCCGAGCACCCCGGCGCGGATGGCGTCGACCCGACCGCGGACCGTGGACCGCACGCGCTGGGCGAGGCGCGGGCCGGCCGTGTCGTCGGCGTGACCGTGCTCGATGGCCTGGGCCGCGTCGGCGATCGCCTGCTCGGCGATCGAGAGGTCGATGGCCGCGGCGCCGAGCGTGCGGAGGAGGAGGTCGGCGTCGGGTCGCGTGCGTGCCGCGGCGAGCAGGCGGTCGACGAGCGTGACCGCGCCGCCCCACCAGCAGGCGGCGACGCCGATCCCGCCCCAGGAGAAGCCGGGGCGTCGCAGGTACCACCCGTCGTCACCGACCGGGGAGGCGGGGACCCCGTCGAAGCCGACCGGGCCACTCGGGACGAGCGGCAGTCCGCGGGCGAGCCACGCGCTGTCGTCGGTCGTGACCCCGGGGTCGGTGAGTGCGACGGCGAACAGCCGCCGCTCCCCCGGCGCGGTGTGGGCGGTGACGAGGGCGTCGCTCAGGTGGGAGGCGAGGGAGCACCACGGCTTGGTGCCGGTCAACTGCCAGGCGTCGTCGACCAGGGTGGCGTCGAGACGCAGCCCGGGTGCTTCGGCCGCGAAGACGCCCCAGGTGGAGACGGCCGGCGGTTCGAGGTCGGCCTGATGCAGGATGGCGAGAGCGTCGAGGTGCGGTTCGACGACACGTGCGAGCGTGACGTCGACCGCGGCGATCGCGCCGAGTCCCGCGAAGACCCGCCCGGCGGTGTGCTGTTCGAGCGGGCCGACGAGTCGCACGGCTGTGGAGGTGAAGGCCAGGCGCGACTCGATGCTCGCCAACGATCCGGTCGCCGCATCGTGCAGAGCGTCGAGGTCGAGGGAGCTACCGCTGGTTGGCCAGGCGGTCGACTGCAGACGGATCATGCGATCCGTGTCTGGTGTCGGGGTTCCATCGGTGCGCGCATGCGACCTCCTCGCGTCGTGGAGGTCCAAGTCTCGCACCGCCACGCGCCGCCGCCCGCCCCTGGACCGCGACCATCGACCCTGGTAGTGCGTCAGCGCGGTGCGCTGACGCGAGCGCGGGCCATGGACGTGGGCGCGGGTCTCCGGAGGGGCGCGCTCGGTCGCCTGACCCGCGCTCACGCCGGTTCCCTCGGGTTCGCGTCAGCGCACCGCGCTGACGCCAGGTTTCGGCAACTCAGCCCAGCGCACCGCGCCGGCACCCCGCTCGGGCGAGGCGCCGGGCACCGGCTCAGTCGCGGAAGAGGGCGCTGTAGGCGTTGATCGCCGGCTGCCCACCGAGGTGCGCGTAGAGGACGTTGCTGGACGCCGGGATGTCACCGCTCGTCACGAGGTCGATGAGTCCCGCCATCGACTTCCCCTCGTAGACCGGGTCGATGATGACGCCCTCGAGACGACCGGTCAGGCGGATCGCCTCCATCGTCGACTCGACCGGGATCCCGTAGAGGTCGCCGGCCCAACCCTCCAGCACCGTGATCTCGTCGTCGCGGAGCTCGCGTTCGAGCCCGATGAGCTCCGCCGTGTTGCGGGCGATGCGTGCGACCTGGTCGCGGGTCTCCTGGATCTTCGCCGACGCGTCGATGCCGATCACCCGGCGCGGTCGGTCCTGCCCGGCGAACCCGGCGATCATGCCGGCGTGCGTGGACCCGGTGACGCTGCAGACGACGATCGTGTCGAAGAACACCCCGAGTTCACGCTCCTGCTGCTCGACCTCGGCGGCCCAGTTCGCGAATCCGAGACCACCGAGCCGGTGGTCCGACGCCCCGGCCGGGATCGCGTACGGGGTGCCGCCGCGTTCGCGCACGTCGTCGAGGGCACGTTCCCAGCTCGACTTGAAGCCGATACCGAAGCCCGCGGGATCGAGACGGACCTCGGCACCCATGATCCGCGACAGCATGATGTTGCCGACCCGGTCGTTCACGGAGTCGGGCCAGTCCACCCAGTTCTCCTGCACGAGCACCGCCTGCATCCCGAGCTTCGCCGCGACCGCCGCGACCTGCCGCGTGTGGTTGGACTGGTAGCCGCCGATCGACACGAGCGTGTCGGCACCCTGCGCGATCGCGTCGGGGATGAGGTACTCCAGCTTGCGGGTCTTGTTGCCGCCGTAGGCGAGACCGCTGTTGACGTCCTCGCGCTTGGCCCAGATCGTCGCGCCACCGAGGTGGGCGGTGAGGCGGTTGAGTTCGTGGACGGGACTTGGCCCGAAGGTGAGCGGGTAGCGGGAGAAGTCGCTGAGGGACATGTGGTGGCTCCTGGGTCTCGGTGGTGCGGCGGGATGTCGGGGAACGGGTCGGGTGGTGGGCGCTGCTCAGTCCTCGTCGAGGTGGGCGAGGACGAGGTCGGCGAGGGTCGTCCAGTTGCCTCGGACGAGCGCGGCCGCCGCGTCGACGTCCCCCTCCGCACAGCGCTCGATGACGGCGTCGTGCTGCGCGATCGACCCGCGCGCGGCGACCGAGGAGAACCGCAACCGTTCGATCCGGCGCAGCAACGGCGTGACCGCCTCGAGCGCATCACGGATGAACGGGTTCCCGGCGACGTCGACGGCCACGGCATGGAAGGCGTCGTCCGCTGCGAGCGCAGCGTCGGCGTCGTCACGTTGGAGCGCGGCTGCGAAGTCACGGTTCGCCGCGCGCATGCGATCGAGGTCGGCCGCACTCAGATGCGGTACCGCCTCACGGACGGCGAGTTCGTGCATGGCGGCGGCCACCGCCTGTGCCTGCAACGTCGCCCGGCTGTCGAGCGGGGTGACGACGGTCGACCGTCCGGGTTTCGCAATGACGAGCCCACTTCGGGCGAGGCGCAGGACGGCCTCACGGATGGGCGTGCGGCTCACGCCGAGCCAGCGTTCGAGTTCGGTGTCGACGAGTTTCTCGCCCGGGGTGAACGTCCCGTCGACGATCGCGTTGCGGAGCGACTGATAGACGTCGTCGCGGAGCAGCGCTCGGCGCTGCGGGTTGGCTTGAGCGGGAGCGGGCATGCAATATATTGCACATCGCAGGACCGAGAAGTCAAGCGTACCGGCGCAACCGGTCGGACCGGCTCGCAGAGTGGGGTATTCGTCCTACTTGTCCCCCAGATGGCGGATTGTCCACCCACTGAAAGCAGGCCACGATGATCTGCGGGGGTGAGTGCGTGCTGCGACGGGGTGATGAACCGGTGACGGTCAGACCGCATCCGCGCGTGCTCTGGAGCGCCGTCCTGAGCGCCGCAATCGTCGTCCTCCCCGTGTGGGGCGTCTCACTCTGGCTCGTCGGCCCGACCCCGAGCATCGAGCGCACGTGGGTCATCACGCTCGGCATCATCGGCATGGTCGTGCTGCTCGGCGTCGCCGTCCTGTCTCGACGACAACGCATCGTCGTGTGTCGTGACGGGTTCATCGAGCAGCCCATCGTCGGGCGGCAGCGGTTCGTTCCGCGCGAGGCGATCGGCCGCAGCCTGCTCTTCGAGTTCCGAGGTCGGGGGCTGCAAGCGAGCTCGCAGTTCTTCGTCTGTGACTCGGAGAACCGCCCACTCCTGCGCATGCGGAGCAACCGATGGAGCACGGACAGCATCGCGGCCGTCGTCGCCGCTTACGACGGCCCGGTGGAGCGACCCCGCCAGCCGGTCTCGCTCGACGACCTCCGCGAGGACCACCCCGACCTGCTCACCCCGCTCGAGCGTCTGCGCTGGGCGCGCGCCGAACTGCTCTAGCCGAACTGTTCTCGCTGAGTCGGCCTGCCCCGGCCGCCGCGATGGAGCGCGAGGGTACCGGCGTTCCGAGCGGGATCCGGCTCGGGTCGGATACCGGCCGGGTCAGAGCGCCTTCGCGTACCAGTGGGCGCCGGGACCGCCGTCGACCCGCGTGAAGCCCGTCCGCTGGTAGAACTGCTGTGCACCGGTGTTCGAGACGCCGACGCCGAGGTGCACACCCGGGACGCCGCGCTCCGCGAGGAGCTCGCAGAACCCGTCGATGAGCCGTCTGCCGAGGCCCATCCCCTGCGTCTCCGGCAGCAGGTCGATGTGCAGATGGGCCGGGTACTGCGCCAGGAGGTCCGGGGCCAGTCCGCCGCGATCGGTTGCGGATCGGACGATGCCGCGTTCGTCCTCCGAGGCCGCACCGGAGGCCGCGACCGCCGTGTACTTCGCCTCGACGGTCGGCCACCAGCGCTCGACGAACCAGCGGTCGAAGGCGGTCGTGTCCGCGGTGCCCAGGATGTACCCGATCGGGCCCGCACCGGCGTCGACGAGCAGCGCCAACTCGGGCTCGTGCTCGACGTAGGGCAAGGCATAGATGTCGGGCAGGAGGTCGTCCGTGCTGAATTGCCCGGTCGCGTCCGCGCCCGAGTCACCCGTCCGGGTGCAGATCGCCGCCACGGCGGCGCGGTCGGACGGTCGGTACGCGCGGATCTCAGTCACCGCGCCAGCCTAACCGGCGTTCCCCGGTCCCAGAGCCCCACCCTCCAAGTCCCTGAAGCCCATCCTCCCCGGCCTGAAGCCCGCCCTCCCCGGTCCCTGAGCCTGTCGAAGGGCGGTGTCCACCCGTGAGCCCTTCGACAAGCTCAGGGACCGATCGAGGCGCGACCCAGCAACCGCCCCGGGGACCGACCGAGGGACCGCCGAGGCGCGACCGAAGCACCGGTCTGACCGGGTTGCCTAGGCTGAGTCCCGTGACATGGCGACCAGGGGGCATCGACGCGGCCGTCGAGCAGTGGCGGCTCGTGCCCGATGGCGAGCTCATCGTGACGCCGTCGAGCCGGCTGCTCCCCGTGACGCACCACGGACGACCGGCGATGCTCAAGGTTCCGCTCGTCGAGGAAGAAGCACTCGGCGGTCAGCTGCTCGCGGCGTGGGATGGCGCCGGGTGTGCAGCGGTGTTCGCGGGCGATGACCACGCGATCGTCCTGGAACGCGCGACGGGCGGCCGTGATCTCGCCTCACTGACCCGCGCAGGTGACGACCTCGGAGCCGTCGCGATCCTGTGCTCCGTGCTCGCCACCCTGCACGCGGCGATCCCCACCCCGGCGCCGACCGATGCCGGTGATGTCATCGCCGAACTCCCCACGCTCCGCCGGTGGTTCCGCGAGCTGCTCGCCGACGACGCATCCGCCCTCGGCACCCTCCTCGGCGATCCGGCGAGCGCCGCGTTCCTCGAGCGTGGGCGGGAGCTCGCCGGTCGGCTGCTCGACACCACGACGCCCGCCGACGTCGTCGTGCTGCACGGCGACCTCCACCACATGAACGTGCTCGAGTTCGCACCCGGCGACTGGCGGGCGATCGATCCCAAGGGCATCATCGGTCACCGCGCCTTCGACGCCACAGCGTTGTTCAGCAACCCCGATCCCGCGACGGCACGGAACCCGCAGCTGTTCACCGAGCGGGTGGGGCTGGTGAGTCGATCGTTCGGCCTGACGCGAACCGCGCTCCTCGAGTGGGTGGTCGCGCGCTCCGCGCTGTCCGCCGTGTGGTCGCTGCAGGACGGGTTGCTCGACGACGCCCTCGCCACCGTCGAGCTCGGTCGCCTCGCCGAGGACGGCCTCCGGTAGGTTCGCGCCCTTCGACACGCTCAGGGGAACGGGAGACCGCTCAGGGGAACGGGACACCGCTTCAAGACCGGAGCGGCAGCTCAGCGGCGGCGACGCGTCCCGAAGATGCCCTCGACGACGCCGGTGAGGATCGACCGTGTCGCCTTCGACCCGAGGATCTCCTCGAGCGGACTCTTCGACGACGTCGACGACGACCTCGTCGACGTTCGGCGGGTCGTGCCGGCGGTCTTCCGGAGCAACCGTTCGTACTCGGCGTCGGCCTTCTTCTGCGCCGCGGCCTGCGCCTTGTCGGCGGCGGCCTGCTGCTTCGCGAGTTCCGCCGCGATGCGCTGCCGCTCGAGTTCGGCCTCGGCGGCGAGCGCGGCCTGGTTCGCCTCCTCGAGCTTCGCCGTCAGGATCTCCCTCGCCGACTCTCGGTCGACCGGCGTCCCGTACCGCGCGAGCAACGGTGAGGCCGCGATCGCCGCGTCGATCGCGGTGTCGAGACTGGGCGACATGAGTCCCTGCGGCGCCCGCAGTCTCGTCCACGCGACCGGCGACGGCGCCCCCTTCTCGTTCATCACGGTGACGACCGCCTCACCGGTGCCGAGCGAGGTGAGGACCTCGCCGAGCTCGTAGCCGGAGGTCGGGTAGGTCGACACGGTCGCCTTGAGTGCCTTCGCGTCGTCCGGGGTGAACGCACGGAGGGCGTGCTGCACGCGCGAACCGAGCTGCGCGAGCACCTCGCCCGGGACGTCCTTCGGTGTCTGCGTGACGAAGAAGATGCCGACACCCTTCGACCGGATGAGCCGGACCGTCTGCGTGATCTGCGCGAGGAAGTCCTTCGACGCGTCGCGGAACAGCAGGTGCGCCTCGTCGAAGAAGAACACGAGCTTCGGCTTCTCGGGGTCGCCCACCTCGGGGAGGGTGTTGAAGAGGTCGGCGAGCAACCACATGAGGAACGTCGAGTAGAGGGCCGGCTGGTTCTGGACGCCCGGCACCTCGAGCAGGCTGACGATGCCTTTGCCGCTCGGGTCGAGGCGGATGAAGTCGGCGGTGTCGATCTCGGGTTCGCCGAAGAAGACGTCGGCGCCCTGGTCGGCGAAGGTGATGAGCTCCCGCAGGATCACCCCGACGGTGGCGCCCGACAGCCCGCCGAGCTCCTGCAGCTCGCCCTTGCCGTCGTCGCTCGCGAGGTAGGTGAGGACCGCGCGCAGGTCGCTCAGGTCGAGGAGCGGCAGGCCCGCCTGGTCGGCGTAGTGGAAGACGAGACCGAGGCTGGACTCCTGCGTTGCGTTGAGGCCGAGGACCTTGCTCAGCAGCAACGGACCGAAGGCGGCGATGGTGGCGCGGATCGGGACGCCCTTGCCGACGCCGCCGAGCGCGAAGTACTCCGTCGGGGTGGCGGCCGGCGTCCAGTCCTGGCCGATGCCGCGGGTGCGGTCGAGGAGCTTCTCGTTCGACTCCCCCGGGGTCGCGATGCCCGAGAGGTCACCCTTGATGTCCGCGGCGAACACGGGGACACCGGCGGCCGAGAGCTGCTCGACGAGGCCCTGGAGGGTGCGGGTCTTCCCGGTTCCGGTGGCGCCGGCGACGAGCCCGTGCCGGTTCATGACGCTGAGCGGGATGCGGACCTGCACCCCGGGCACCGGTTCCCCGTTGACCAGGGCCCCCATCTCGAGCGCCGGGCCGTGCACGAGGTAGCCGTCGCGGATCTTCAGCACGTCGTCGAGGCCGAGCGGGCCCGGCCCGATGGTGTCGGCGCTGAGCTCGTCGGAGCTGCTGGTGTCGGCAGTGCCAGTGCCGACGGTGCCAGTGCCGGCGGTGCTGGTGTCGGCGGTGCTGGTGTCGGCACCGACTGCGTCGTCGGTTGGGACGTCTGCTGGGGCCTCGGCGGCCGGCGCATCACTCGCGGAACCGGGGTCCACCGGCTCGACCGGTGACGCTGCTCCGGTGGCCCCGCCCGACGCCGTGATCCCGGCCCCGGCGAGCGCCGCTGCCGCCTCGGCCGCCTTCACCTTCGCTGCGGCGAGCGCCGCCTGCGCCTGGGCGGCTTCGAGCTCCGCCTGTGCGTGGGCGGCGGCAGCCTGGAGTGCGGCGATCTGTGGGTCGGATGCTGCATCACTGGGCGTCATGTGCCGAGCCTAGCGACGCGCTCCCCACGGGTCGAGGGGTCGCGCGAGGGCGGGACGACTGCTCTGATCACCACTGTTCGCGGGTGCGCTCCTGGTCGACGACGGCGCGGAGGTCGGACAGTCGTCGCATCCCGGCCAGCGGTCGCGCCATGCGCGTGTTGTGCCGGATGCGCGGTTCCACGCGATCGAGGAAGGCCCAGTATCCGGCGGTGAAGGGGCAGGCGTCCTCGCCCAGCCGCACCTTGGGATTGAAGACGCACCCACCGCAGTAGTCGGACATCTTGTCGATGTACGCACCGCCCGAGGCGTAGGGCTTCGTCGCGACGATGCCGCCGTCCGCGTGCTGCGACATGCCGATGACGTTCGCAGGCATCACCCAGGGGGTGCCGTCGACGAACATGTCGATGAACCAGTCGTTGAGCGCGACGGGGTCGTACCCGTGCTGCAGGGCCCAGTTGCCGAGCACCATGAGCCGCTGGATGTGATGCGCCCACCCGTGGCGACGCATCCCGTCGATCGTCTCACGGAGACAGTTGGACTGGATGGCGGCGGCGTCGAGTTCGCGGAACTGGCGCGGGAGCGGCTCGTGCGCCCCGAGGGCGTTGTGACTCGTCCGGTACGGCTCGCCGAGGTGCCAGTAGAGATGCCAGACGTAGTCCCGCCAGCCGATGATCTGGCGGGTGAAGCCCTCGACGCTCGACAGCGGTGCGCGACCGGCGTGGTACTCGGCGACCACGGTCTCGACGGCGTCGCGCGGGTCGAGCAGGCCGAGGTTGAGGGGCGCGCTCAGCAGGGAGTGCGCCATCGTCCAGTCGCCGCCGAGCATGGCGTCCTCGAACGGGCCGAAGTCGCCGAGCCTGGTCTCGATGAAGTCCGCCAGCGCCGCCTCCGCCTCGGCCGCGGTCGCCGCGAAGCGCCGCGGCCCGTCGTCGCCGACCAGCTGGACCAGCCCGTCGCGCTGCCACCGGTCGAGGTCCTCCCGGACCTCCGCGTCGATGTCGTCCTCCTCGGGCCAGAGCGGCTCGGGCAGACCGAGCCGGGCGGCTCCCTTCGGCGGCGGGTTGCGGTTGTCGTGGTCGTAGTTCCAGCGGCCGCCCTCCGGCTGGTCGCCGCGCATGAGGATCCCGGTCCGCTCCCGCACCGTGCGGTAGAAGTCCTCCAGGAGGAGCCGCTTGCCGTCCCGCGTCGACGCCCAGGCCGCGAAGTCGGGCTCCGAGGTCACGAAGCCGCGGCTCGGGAGCACCCGGAGGCCGCGCTCACGGACGAAGCGCCGAGCCGTCCACGAGGGTGGGTCGATCACCTCGAGGTCGGCGCCGACCTCGACGACCTCCTCGTAGCGGTCGACCTGGTGGAACTCCGCCCGGTCGCCGAGTTCCGCCGCACGATGTCGGATGGCCGAGAGGAAGAGGTGCGCCTTCGCCCGGTGCATCGGTCGCTTCGTGAAGGTGGACTTCGATTCGATGAGCAGGATCGGTCCGCCGTCGTCGAACGCCGGGCCGAGCTGGCCGGTGAGGATCCATCGTCGTCGGCCGGCGGTCGATTCGTCGTCGCGCTCCGCGGCACTCCGTCCGGTGGTGTCCATCGCCTCAGCGTACGTGGGGCGACGGACACCACCGGGGGCTTGCTCAGGCTGCTCCGATGCTGCTCGGTTCTGTTCTGCGGTGCGCTGCCCGGCTCACAGCGCTCAGAGCGTCGCGGCGAACGGGTCCCAGTCCTCCGCGACGAGCGGGACCGGCGCCACCCGGCTCGCCACGTCGACGGTCTGGCCGGACACCACGGACTCGTCGATCGAGACGAGCGTGTCGAGCACGTGGAAGCCGAGCGCGCCCGAAGCGAGCAGCGTGCCGCCGGAACGGATCGCCCGGGCGAGGTCGAGGACCCCGGTGCCGCGGCCGGCGAGGACGCCCTCGGTCGGCACGATCTCCCACTCCGGGTCCTGCTGCATCCGCTCGATGGGCGCCGCGCGAGTGATCCGCACCTCGCCCGTG
The DNA here is from genome assembly GCF_014839505.1 of Plantibacter sp. CFBP 8775. Taxonomy (NCBI): domain Bacteria; kingdom Bacillati; phylum Actinomycetota; class Actinomycetes; order Micrococcales; family Microbacteriaceae; genus Plantibacter; species Plantibacter sp. CFBP 8775. Next base: position 972,121 of record NZ_JACYNV010000002.1, read on the forward strand.
AACATGTTCGGGTCGGGGATCACGAGCGTCCCCTCGGTGCCGGTGATCTCGACGACGCCCATCTTCGCGAGCGGTGACTCGAAGCTGAAGACGCTCTGGCTCACGCCGCCGTCCACGAAGCGGGCGATGGCGCTGACGTGCGTCGGCACCTCGACGGCGAACTCGGTGCCGACGCGGTCGCCCTGCTGGATCGTCCGCGTCGCACGCCCACGGGAGCCGGCCGCCGACACCGAGGCGACCGAACCGAACACCTGCACGAGCGTCGTCAGGTAGTACGGCCCCATGTCGAACAGCGGCCCGCCGCCTTTTGCGAACAGGAACTCCGGGTTCGGGTGGAAGATGTCCGGCCCGGCGTACTGCATGACGGTCTGGGCGGTGAGCGGCTGACCGATGTCACCGCGGGCGATGGCGCGACGCGCGGACTGGACGCCCGGGCCGAGCACCGTGTCCGGCGCGATGCCGACGAGGAGTCCTGCGGCGTCGGCCTGCTCGAGGAGCGCGAGCCCGCTCGCACGGTCGACGCTGATCGGCTTCTCCGTCCACACGTGCTTGCCGGCGGCGAGCACCTGCGAGGCGACCTGCGCGTGGACGGCGGGGATCGTGAGGTTCACGACGAGCTCGACGTCCGGGTGTGCGAGGACGTCGTCGGCGGTCCCCCACTCGCCGACGCCCCACTTCTCGGCCTGGGCCTTCGCGCGGTCGACGTCGAGGTCGCCGAGGATCACGACGTGGACGTCGGGAAACGCGGTGAGGTGCTCGAGGTAGGTGTCGCTGATCATGCCGGTGCCGATGAACCCGACGCCGACCGGGCCGCTGCCCTGCGGAGCGCGTGCCGTCGTGCCCTGCGCTGCCGCGGGCGCCGTGCCGTGCGCTGCCGCGGGCATCAGCGGACCACCGCTTCGGTCGAGACGAGCTGTTCGGCGACGAGCGCGTCGACGCTCGCCTGCACACCGTCGAAGATGTCGCCGGCGCCGTAGTGGTCGAACTCGATGATCGCGAACCGGGCCGAGGGCGCTGCGGCGATGGACTCGCGCAGCGGGACCTCACCCTGCCCGAACGGGCGCTGGTCGAGACTCGTCGGCACGAAGGGCGCGGCGCCCGGCGCGAACGGGTCGGCGGGCAGCAGGCCGTCCTTGACGTGGAGCGCCTGGACGCGGTCGCCGAGGCGACCGAGCAGCGCGGGGACGTCCTGACCGGCGGTCGCCGCCCAGAACAGGTCGACCTCGAGGGCGACGTCGTCACGCAGCTGATCGGCGAAGACCTCGAACGCGCTGCGTCCGCCGAACGATGCGACGAACTCCTGCGAGTGGTTGTGGTACCCGACGCGGAGGCCGTGGTCGGCCGCGCGCTCCGCCGCGGCGTTCAGGCGGGACGCCGTGTCGGCGACGGCTGCCTCGTCGAGCCAGCGGTCGGGGCTGACGAACGCGTCGATGACGATCTCGAGGCCGAGGGCCTTCGCCGCGGCGAAGACGTCCTCCTGTGGGGCGACCGGCATGACCTGGTCGCCGAAGCGGATCTCGTCGGAGAGGAGGGTCGCGTGCCCGGTGCGGGCGGCGAGCCCGTGACGGTCGAACGCCTCGCGGAGCTCGGGCGCGCGGGAGACGAAGTCGAAGGCTTCGACCTCGCGCAGGCCTATGCCGGCGAGCCGGGCGAGGGCGTCGTCGAGTCCCTGGTCGAGGTGCTCCTTGATGCTGTAGAGCTGCACGGAGAGCGCTGGTGCGGTCATGGTGTTGCCGTCCGTTCTGACGCCGTCCTTGGCGTCGCTGGGTGATGGAGTGGAGCTGGTGATCGGAGTGCTGGAGGCGCGAGCGGGGTCACCCACGGGTCGCGATCGATCCGGTGATCGTCCCGTCGGCGTTCCGGGTCATGCGGTGTCGGACCGGCAGGATCGTCAGCGCGCCGAGCACGGCGATGACCCCGGCGCCCCAGAACAGGGCCGTGTAGTTGTTGCCGACCGCGCCGAGTCCGAGGAGGAACGCGCCCACCGCACCGGCGAGCGACTGCGGCAGGGCGTTCGCGATATTGAGGACACCGAGGTCCTTCGCCGCGTCGTCGGGGTTCGGCAGGACGTCCACGACGAGGGCGGTGTCGACCGCGACGTACACGCCGTACGCCGCCCCCATGATGGCCTCGACCACGTAGAACATGGGCACGGTCGTGGTGTGGGCGAGCAGCACGAGCCCGAGCGCGAAGACCGCCGTCGACCCGATGACGAACACCTTGCGGTTGAGCATCCGGTCCGACAGCCAACCGCCGAGCTTCGCGGTGATGACGAGCGCGATCGTGTAGATCAGCACACCCACGGTCAGGGTGTCGACGGCGCCCTGCTGCGACAGCCCGACCTCCTCCTGCAGGAAGAACAGGCGGAACGCGACGAAGAGGAACGACGCGAGCGTCAGGAGGAACCGTGAGAGCCAGACCCAGCCGAAGTCCGGGTGCTTGAGCGGGTTCACCCAGAAGGTGAAGAGCAGACCCTTCCATCCGCCGACGTCCGGACGGGTGGTGATCGCGCGGTCGGGCAGGACGAAGCAGTACAGCCACACGGTGATCAGCGCGAAGACGGCCGGAGCGACGAAGAGGAGCAGCATGTCGGTGACGAACCAACTGGCCACGAAGGCCGCCGCGAGGATGCCGACGTTCTGCATGACCCCGACGTTCGCGGAGACACTCCCGCGCTGTTCCGGCGGGACCTGGTCGGCGATCGTCGCGAGCAGCGGGCCGAGGATGGCGTTGCCGGTCAGCTGCGCGAGGCACCACCCGGCGATGAGGGCCGGGACGTTCGGAGCGAGGGCGACGATCGTGAGCGAGGCGACGAAGCCGATGGCGCCGAGGAACATCCACGGCCGACGGCGACCGAACCGCGAGAGGGTGAGGTCGGACAGGCGGCCGATCACCGGGTTCGCGACGAGGGCGAACAGGGCGGCGATGGAGAGGACGTTGCCGTTGACGACCGCCGCCTGGTCACCCGGGACGAGCTGCTGCGTCTTGAGGGCCAGGCTCACGGTGACCGGGGCGAGCAGGGCCACGAACAGACCGAACTGGGCGAGCGCCATGGTGGTGACGACCCATTTCGACGCCCGTTCCGTGGGCCCTGACGGGCCGGTGACGAGGCTGACGTAGGGGCCGCTCGAGGCACGCTGACCGGTGGGTTTGGGGCGGCGGGGTGGGTTGGACATCCGAGTTCCTCTCAACGCTGAGCTGCGGACCGGCTCTGGCCCGCGGGTGGTGCTGTCCCGGCAGGACCGGGAAACCGATCACTGCACGGCTTTGAGTATAGGCGCGAAACCCGAGTGGTCAATAGGTTTTCACGAAACCTGTCGGTGTGGTTGTTGCCAGCGCGGTGCGCTGACGCGAGCGCACCCCAGCCGCGTGAGCGCGGGTCTCCGGAGAGTCGCGCTCACGCGCCCGGGGCGCGCCCACGCCGATTCCCCAGCGCTCGCGTCACCGCACCGCGCCGGGCCCCACAGACCCGCGCTCGGGTCAGCGCACCGCGCCGGCGTCGCCGATGAGGAGGGCCCAGGCGCGCTCGAGGTCACCGGCCATGTCGACGGAGGGGTCGAGCGTCCACTGCACCTGCAGGCCGTCGGCGAGGGCGACCATGACGCGCGCCACGTGATCGGGGTCGATGCCCGCGGCGACCCGCCCGGAGGCCTGGCGATCCCGGACGACGTCGGCGATGCTCCGGCGCACCGCTGTGACGTGATCGACGAAGAACCCTCGCACCGGGTGCTCCGCATCACCGGCGGCGGCCGCCATCGTCAGGTACAACTCGACGAGGCCCGGGACGTCGCTGTTGTGGCGCATGACCGCGACCAGACCCTCGATCGCGTCCTGCGACCCGGCCGCGGCGAACTCCTCGTAGTCGACGGCGTCGCGCTCCCGCAGGATCGCCGCGAACAGGTGTTCCTTGGATTCGAAGTAGTGCATGAGCCCCGGCAGACTGACGCCGACCTCACGCGCGACCTCACGGAGCGACGTGCCGCGGTACCCCTCGCGCGCGAACACCGCGAGCGCGACGCGCAGGATCTCCTCCCGGCGCGCAACACCCTTCGCGTAGGAGCCCCGTGCCGTCATGTGCCGATTGTAGGGCCGCACGACGATGGCGGTGGGTGGGATTCCCCACCCACCGCCGACGCCGATACGTGCACAACTCAGGACGGGTCCGGCGCGCCGTCCCGCGATCGCCGCGAGCGCGGCAGACCCGCCGCGATCGTCCTGAGTTGCGAACGTCGAGACCCCTGACTCGCAGACTGGAGCCCGCAGCCCGCAGCCCGACTCAGGCGCCGAGTGCGACCGCCGTCCACGACACGGGCGGGAGCGTGATCGTGAGGGTGCCGTCGGCGAGCGACGCGCTCTCGTTCGCGACGAGGCCGACGCGCTCGCGGTCGTCGATCGTGTTCTTCGCGTAGACGTCCTCGTCGTGGATACCGCTCGCCTCGACGATCGAACCGACGCCGAGCGCCGAGACGTCGACGGTCACCGTGATCGCCTCGTCCTGGTGACGGTTCACGAGGAACACGGCCGCGGTCCCGGCCTCGGTGTCGTACGTCGCGACCGAGTCGACGAGCGGTGCGTCGCCGTGGACCTTCGTGGTGTAGCTGCCGACCTCGATGCGCGGCGCGATCACGACACCCGATGCGAGCCGACTGGTGACCGAGAACGGGAAGAACGTCGTCTGCCGCCAGGCGCCACCGCCCGGCTCGGTCATGATCGGGGCGATGACGTTCACGAGCTGCGCGAGGCTCGCGGAACCGACGCGGTCGCTGTGCTTGAGGAGCGTCATCAGCAGGTTGCCGAACACGACCGCGTCGGCGACCGAGTAGACGTCCTCGATGAGGCGGGGCGCGTAGGCCCACTCCTCGATGGTGCCCTCGATCGCATTCCACTCGTCGAGGTACCAGACGTTCCACTCGTCGAACGAGAGCTGGATCTGCTTGTCGGAGTGACGCTTGTGCTGGACGTGGTCGGCGGCCGCGACGACCGTCCGGATGAAGTACTCCATATTGAGGGACGACGCGAGGAACGACCCGAGGTCGCCGTCGCGCTCCTGGTAGTACGCGTGGCAGGAGATGTAGTCCACCGAGTCGAAGCTGTGCTCGAGGACGGTGCGCTCCCAGTCCCCGAAGGTCGGCATCGAGGAACTCGACGAACCACAGACGACGAGTTCGAGCTTCGGGTCGACCATCTTCATCGCCGACGCGGTCCGGGCGGCCAGCTTGCCGTAGTCGTCGGCCGACATGGCGCCGACCTGCCACGGCCCGTCCATCTCGTTGCCGAGACACCACATGCTGATGCCGTAGGGCTCGGGAGCGCCGTTCGCGATCCGCTGGTCGGACAGCGCCGTTCCGCTCGGGTGGTTCGTGTACTCGAGGAGGTCGAGCGCTTCGAGCACCCCGCGCGTGCCGAGGTTGACGGCCATCATCATCTCGCTGCCGGTGAGCTTGCACCACTTGGCGAACTCATCGACGCCGACCTGGTTGGTCTCGAGCGAGTGCCAGGCCAGGTCGCGGCGCACGGGGCGGTTCTCGCGCGGCCCGACGCCGTCCTCCCAGCGGTAGCCGGAGACGAAGTTGCCGCCCGGGTAGCGGATGGTGCTCGTGCCGAGCTCCGTGACGAGGTCGACGACGTCGCCGCGGAAGCCGTCGGCGTCGGCGGTGGGGTGGCCGGGCTCGTAGATGCCGTCGTAGACGCAGCGGCCCAGGTGCTCCACGAACGAGCCGAAGATCCGGCGGTTGACGGGTGCGACCGTGACGTTCGGGTCGATGGCGATGCGTGCGGTGGTCATGACGGGAGGTGTCCTTCGTTCGGGCCGGAGTCGGCCGTGGCGTGCAGTGCTGGTCGTGCGTGCGTTGCGTGGGCGGTCGTGGTGTCGATGATGTCGTGGAGCTCCCGGTCGGGGCGACGCAACGGCGGCGCGTCTGTGGAGCGGCTCACTTCACGCTGCCGAGGGAGAGCCCGCCCTGCCAGTACCGCTGCAGGGAAAGGAAGGCGATGATGAGCGGCACGATCGAGATGAACGCCCCGGTGACGATGAGGTTCCACACCTGCTCGCCGCCGGCACCCGCGTTCGACAGTGCCGTCCAGTTGTTCAGTCCGACCGTCACGGGAAGCAGGTTCGGGTCGCTGAGCACCGCCAGCGGCAGGAAGAAGTTGTTCCACGTGCCGACGATCGAGAGCAGCAGCACCGTGACGATCGCCGGTCGCAGCAGCGGGAGAGCGACCTGGAAGAAGGTCCGCAGCTCCCCTGCGCCGTCGACCCGCGCGGCGTCGAGGATCTCGTCCGGGATGGCGTCCTGGGTGTAGATGCGCATGAGGTACACGCCGAACGGGCTGAGCAGCGACGGGAGGATCACGGCCCAGATCGTGTTGACGAGGCCGACCTGGCTGAGCAGGACGAAGGTCGGGATGACCAGGGCCGTGAGCGGGACCATGACCGCACCGAGCAGCAGGTTGAAGAACAGCGAGCGACCACGGAACCGGTACTTGGCGAAGCCGTATCCGGCGAGCACCGCGAGGACCGTGGCACCGATCCCACCCGAGAACGCGTACAGGAAGGAGTTCCCGAGCCAGCGCCAGTAGATGCCGCCCTGATGGGTGGAGAGCTCGGCGACGTTGTCGAAGAAGTTGAACTCACCGTCGAACCAGAGCGGCCCGCCGGAGCCGGTGAAGAGCCCGGAGGTGTCTTTCGTGGCCGCGACGATCAACCACCACAGCGGGAGGATGAAGTAGATGACGAGGGCGAGGAGGAAGAGGTGCGAGCCGACGCGTCGGCCGCCGGTGCGGGCCTCAGGGCCCTGACGTCGTCGTCCGGCCTTCGGGTTGACGGCCGGGATGGCGGTGGTGGCGCTCATCATTTGAGTCCGCTCTGCTTGCGCGTGAGGAAGAGGAAGACGTACGAGCCGATGAACACGATGATCCCGAGCGCGAAGGAGATCGCGGAGGCGTAGTTGAACTGGCTGTACGAGAAGGCGAGGGAGTACGCGTACATGTTCGGTGTGTACGAGATGGGGATGGCGCCCTGGGCGACCCCGCGCAACACCTGCGGTTCGGTGAAGAACTGCAGCGTGCCGATCATGGCGAAGATGAGCACCATGACCATCGACGAGGAGATCATCGGCACCTTGATGCGCAGCGCGGTCTGGAACGCGTTCGCGCCGTCGATGCGGGCGGCCTCGTAGATCGACGGGTCGATCCCGCGGAGCGCCGCGTAGATGATGATCATGTAGTAGCCCGACCACTGCCAGGTCACGATGTTGACGAGGCTGCCGAAGATGCTGCTCTGGTCGAGGAAGGACGGCGCCGTGGCCCCGAAGAGCGCGAAGACGTCGGTCGCCGGACCGAAGCGAGGACTGTAGAGGAAGCCCCACATGAGCGCGCCGATGACCACCGGGATGGCGTACGGGACGAAGATCATGAGCCGCGAGAACTTCGACAGGACGGTCGCCAGGTTGTCGAGCACGAGGGCTGCCACGAGCGCGACGAGCATCTGCGCGGGGATCATGACGAGCGCGAACATCGCCACCCGCCCGAGCCCGCTGAGGAAGATCGGGTCGGTGAAGGCCTTCGCGTAGTTCGCGAGGCCGGTGAACTCGGTACCGGTCGCGAGGGTGGAGGTCTGGAGGCTCATCCAGAACGCGTAGCAGAGCGGGAAGATGAGGAAGGCCGCGAAGACCACGGCGAAGGGGGCGACGAAGAGCCAGCCCCAGCGTTGCCGTCGCCGGTCGATCGCGCCGATGCCGCCTCGTCGCGGACGGACGATCCTGGCGGCCGACGCGGCGGTGGAGGCCGATCCGGTGGTGAGTGCCATGATGCTGCTTTCGAGTCGTGTGGACCACCGGGGCGGCGACTGCGCCGCCCCGGTGGTGGAGGACGTGCGGGGCGACGTCGAGGCCGCCCCGGCGGGCTACTTCGAGGTGAAGCCCTGCTCGGTGGCGTACTTCTCGAGGCTCGCCTGGAGGTCGTCGAGCGCCTCGTCGGCGGTCTTCTCCCCCTGGACCATCGCGTACTGCTGCTCGGTCAACTGGTCGAACGCGTAGTTCTGGAACGGACTGAACGTGAAGCCGCTGTAGCCGGCCGCCGCGGCGAGGAAGACGTCCTTGTTGATCTGCTGACCACCGAAGAACGGGTACTCGAGGTTCGTGAAGTAGTCGGACTCCAGGATCGGCTTGTACGTCGGGAACAGCGCGCCCTGCTCGATGCCGATCTTCCACGCCTCATCGGTGCCGAAGATGTCCTTCGCGACCTCCGCGGCGAGTTTCTTGTCCTTCGCCTGCTCGGTCACGGCGAAGGTGGATCCGCCCCAGTTCACCTGGACGGGGTTCGCCGCGTCCCACTGCGGGAGCGGGGCGGCGCGCCACACGGCGGTGTCGTCGGCGTCGGAGAGGCCCTGCAGGTAGCCCGGGCCCCACGCGGCCGCGAGGTAGACGGCGTAGGTGCCGTCGACGAGGCTCGTGTTGTAGTCGGCGGTGAAGGCGTCGTCGGTGGTGACGAGTCCCTCCTTCACGAGGCCGTCCCAGTAGTTGAGGACCTGCTTGGACGCGTCGTCGTTCACGTCGATCGACACCTCGGTGGGCTTCGTCTTGTCGTACTCGAACGGCTTGGAGCCGGCCTGCGCGAACAACGCCTGGTTGAAGGCCCGGCCGTTCGTCGGGAAGTTGGCGAGGACACCCGTGCCGGCGTCCTTCAGCTGCTTCGCAGCGGCGGCGAACTCGTCCCAGGTGGTCGGTACGGCGATGCCGGCCTTGTCGAAGAGGTCCTGGCGGTAGAGCATGCCCATCGGGCCGCTGTCGACCGGGATCGCGTACACCGAATCACCGCTCGTGACGTCGTTCCAGGCGCCCTCGGTGTACTTGTCCTTGACCTCGTTCGCGCCGAACTCGCCGATGTCGACGAGCGCCTTGCGGATCGTGAAGCTGGAGATGACCTCGGACTCGAGCATGATGACGTCGGGCGCGCCGGACTTCGCCTCGATGGCGGTGGAGAACTTCGTGTACTCGTCGTTGCCCTGGCCAGCGTTCGTCCAGCAGACCTGGACGTCGTCGTGCGTCTCGTTGAAGAGGTCGACGACCTGCTCGAAGGCGGGGAACCAAGCCCAGACGGTGACCTGCGGCACGTCCTTCTTGGTGATGGTGTTGGTGCAGGAGGCTTCGCCGCCTCCGCTTGCGCCACCGGTGGAGCATCCGGTGAGGGCCATCGCTGCGACGGCGACCGTGCCGACTGCTGCGAGAACTCGTGACTTCATGTGGGTGCTGTCCTCTCGGAGATGGAACTTCGTTGTCATCGTGCCGGGTTTTACAACGTTGAAGGTAAACGTTGTAAAAGCATGATGCCGGGTGGTTCCAGCGATGTCAAGGACGAATCGGGGCGGCGGATCAGGCGGCTGGGAACGCGGTGGACTCCCGCTGGACGAGCTCGAAGTCGGCGAGCACGAGGCGCGGCGGGAAGGACTCGTCGCGCCGCTCGATGCGCTCCAGCAGCAGATCCACGGCCGTCTCGGCGATCTGGTCGCGCCCCGGCGCGATCGTCGACAGCGACGGCAGGGAGTACCGTCCTTCGTCGATGTCGTCGAAGCCGATGATCGCCACCTGCTCCGGCATCCGGATGCCCCGCTCGCTCAGCACGCGCATCGCGCCGAGGGCGAGGGCGTCATTGAATGCGACGATGCCGTCGAATTGCACTCCCTCGTCGAGCATCGTGCGCATCGCGACCGCGCCGTCCAGGCGATGCCAGATCTCGACTTCGCGCACGAGGGCCTCGTCGTACGGCAGACCCGCGGCGTCGAGCGCTTCGCGGTAGCCGACGAGGCGCAGCCCGGCCGAACCGATCTCCTCCCCCGGGTGTGCGCCGAACGCCACGATCCGTCGGCGCCCCGAAGCGATCAGGTGCTCCGTCGCCGCCCGCACGCCCTCGGTGTTCTGCATGGTGACGTGGTCGTTCGGAGCGTTGAAGATCCGCTCGCCGAGGAGGACCATCGGCGTGCGCACCTCGGCGAGGATGTCGACGTCCTCCTCCCCCAGCTCGAGCGCGGAGTACAGGATGCCGTCGACGAGTTGTGTCCGCGGACCACGGACGAGCGCCGCCTCGCGTTCGCGGTCGCCACCGGTCTGCTCGATCAGCACGTACAGACCACGCTGCGCGGCGGCGTGCATGACGGCGTCGGCGAGTTCGGCGAAGTAGGAGTTCCGGAGGTCGGGGATGATCAGGCTGATGACGCCGGACCGGCCGGAGCGGAGCCCACGCGCGGAGAGGTTCGGGCGGTAGCCGAGCTCGGCGATCGCCGCGAGCACCCGCTCCTTGGTGGCCTGCTTGATGTGGGGGTAGTCGTTGACGACGTTCGAGACGGTCTTGGCGGACACCCCGGCGAGCTTCGCCACGTCGTGCAGGGTGGTCGCCATGATCCTCCTCGGCGGCGGCATGCCCGGCCGCCCTGTACGCACTCTACAACGTTGAAGGAGCGCCCCCAGGGCCTTGCCCCCGGGCGGTCAAGGAACCGGTGGACTCCCTCGGGACGACGCGGAAGCCACTGACGATCGCGCGCGGTGCCTCCGGCTCCCCGTGTGCGGCGATCCGCTCGATGAGCAGCTCGACGGCGCGCTCGGCGATCTCCTCCCGGCCGATGTCGACCGTGGACAGGGTCGGGAGGGCGTAGCGCGTCTCGTCCAGGTCGTCGAAACCGATGATCGCGACGTCCTCGGGGATGCGGAGCCCGGCGTCCTGGAGGACGCGCATGGCTCCGAGGGCCATCGCATCGTTGAAGGCGACGACGCCGTCGAACGGCAGGCCCGCGGCGATGACCTCGCGCATCGCGTTCGCCCCGTCGCTGCGGTGCCAGCTGACGACGGTGCTGACGTAGGCGGGGTCGGCAGGGATCCCGGCGGCTTCGAGCGCCTCCCGGTACCCCTGGAGGCGGAGGGCGGCCGGCCCGAGGGTGTCGTGCGGGTCGGTGCCGAGCGCGACGATGCGGCGCCTGCCCTGCGCGAGCAGGTGTTCGGTCGCCGCGCGGGCTCCGTCGACGTTGGCCATCGTGACGTGATCGCGGTCGCCGTCGAACAGCTGCTCACCGAGGATCACCATGGGCCCGTCCGGGAGCAGCGCACTGTCGTCGCGGTCGAGGCTGAGCGGGCTGTAGAGGATGCCGTCGACGAGCTGCATGCGCGGCCCGCGGAGGATCTCGAGCTCGACGTCGCGACCGCCGGCCACCTGCTCGATGAGCACCGAGAGTCCGCGCGCACGGGCCTGACGCATGACCGCGTCCGCGAGCTCCGCGAAGTAGGCGTTGCGGAGGTCGGGGATGATGAGGCTGATCACGCCGGACCGGCCTGAGCGGAGACTCCGGGCCGAGAGATTGGGGCGGTAGCCGAGCTCGGCGATCGCGCGCTCGACCTTGGAGCGGGTCGCATCGCTCACATACGGGTAGTCGTTGACGACGTTCGAGACGGTCTTGATCGACACGCCCGCGCGTGCGGCGACGTCGTGCATCGTGATCGACACGCGTCTCCTCCCCCGGCCGGCTCCCGGCTGTCAGCAGACTACCGCTCCGCCGGCACGGGGTGTCGTGGCCGCCAGCGCGGTGCGCTGACGCGAGCGCGGGTCTGTGGCGTGAGCGCGGGCCTTCGGAGGGGCGCGCCCACGCGGTGGACCCGCGCTCACGCCGATCCGGGCGGTCTGGGGTCAGCGCACCGCGCTGGCGTCAGGACCGGACACGAACGACGAGCGCCGGACGACGGCCATCAAGCGCCGGGCGTCCACTCGGTCAGCCGTCGGTGAGCGGGACCCGTTTCTTCGGTTCGGTCGACATGCGGTGCAGCAACGGCACGGCGATGATGAGCGCGACACCGGCACCGAGCAGGAGCCCACCGATCGTGTCGCTCACCCAGTGGGCGCCGAGATAGGTCCGCGACAGCATCATCAGCAGCGTGTAGGCGACACCGATCAACCACACCCAGACCCGCGGGAAGATGATCCCGAACGCGACGGCGATGGTCGCCGCGTTCGCGCTGTGCCCGGACGGGAACGAACCGAAGTCCGCGTGGACGAGGATGTCCTCGGGCCGCGATCGACCGACGATGTTCTTGATGATCTGCACCGCTCCTGCACTCAGGGCGGAGACGATCGCGAAGTACAGTGCGGCCCATGGACGGCGCAACAGCAGGAGGACGGCGATCCCGAGCAGCGGTACGACGAAGATCGCGACGACCCCGCCGCCGAGCCAGTTCATCACGAGCGCAGCCTGGACGAGCCACGGTGAACGCTCCTCGAGGACCTCCTGCATCCACTCCTCATCGAACCCGAACGGGGCGTTCGGACCGCGCTGGAAGAGCAGCACGCCGAGCAGGAGGACGAGGACCACGGCGATCGCCCCGCTGATCAACGGCCACCGCCGCGAGACCTTCGCGGCGAGCTTCGGATCGGGCCGAATCGACGCCGGGTCCGGATCCATCGCGAGTGCACCCGACTCGTCGAGGGCTGGCGAGACCGCCTCGTGCACCTCGGGAGCCGGTGCAGCTGCTGGGTCGTCGTGGTCGTCGGGTGCCGTCATCGTCCCATCATGCCGTGTCGGGTATGTCTCGCGCGTGGGCTTGCGTCGGGAGGATGACGCACTGATCGCCGCGCCGATGCGCCTCCGGACGCGCCCGGACGGGCACTGGCGACGGGGACGGCCGACGAGCACGAGCCGCGAGTCTGACGGGCGATACTGGAGCGGTGACGACCGACTCCCGAACCGCCCCGCTCGCCGACGACGCGCGGTGCCCCTGTCTGTCCGGTGAGACGTACGGCGCCTGCTGCGGGCGACTACACCGAGGCGAGTCGGGGGCGGCGACCGCGGAGGCGCTCATGCGGTCGCGGTTCTCGGCCTTCGCGGTCGGCGACGCCGAGTACCTGCTGCGCACGTGGCATCCGTCGACCAAGCCGGCGTCGCTCGAGCTGGACCACTCGCTCCGCTGGTACCGGCTCGACATCGTCGCGACCTCCCGCGGTGGGCTGCTCGACACCGAGGGGATGGTCGAGTTCGTCGCGCACCACAAGGTTCCCGGCGTGCGGGGCTCCGCCGGGAGCCAGCATGAACGGAGTCGGTTCTCGAAGGACACCGGCGCCTGGACCTACGTCGACGGCTTGGACCCCTCCGCCTGACCGGGACCCGCTCGCCCGGCCCGGCCCGAGCCGGTGTCAGCGCGGTGCGCTGGCCCGAACCGCCCCGAACCGGCGTCAGCGCGGTGCGGCCACCCGAGTGAGCCCGAACCGGCGTGACCGCGGGTCGCAGCCCTGAGCGCGCCGCTCCGGAGACCCGCGCTCACGCCACAGGCCCGCGCTCACGTCAGCGCACCGCGCTGGCGCACCGCGCTGGCGCACCGCGCTGGCGCGAGCCCACCAGGTCAGCCGGCGAGGGCCGGGACCTTCTTCGGTTGCACGATGAACCAGAGCGCGCACACCGACACGACCGAGGTCGCGGCCATCACCGCACCCATGGGGATCGCGGTACCGATCCCGAGCACGCCGACGATCGGCGAGATGAGTCCCGCGAGCCCGAAGTTGAGCGCCCCGAGGAGCGACGCCGCCGTCCCGGCCTCGTGCCCGTGGTTCGCGAGTGCGAGCACCTGCACCGCCGGGAAGCCGAAGCCGCACGACAGGATGAAGAAGAACAGCGGCACCAGCACACCGAACAGCCCGACGTCGGCCATCGTCAGCGCGACGATCGTGACCGCCGAGATGAGCTGCACGATGGTCGTGCAGGCCAGGATCCACTGCGGCCCGTACCAGCGCATGAGGCGCGACGAGATCTGCACGCCGGCGACGATGCCGAGCGAGTTCACCGCGAACAGGAGACCGTACTCCTGTGCGTCGAAGTCGTAGACCTCCTGGAAGAGGAACGACGAGCTCGAGAGGTAGGCGAACAGGCCGGAGAAGCTCATGCCACCGATGAGGGCGACACCGACGAACACGCGGTCGCTGAACACCGATCGGTAGCGGTCGCGGACGGTGCTGTGTCCGGCGTCGCGACGCCGCGCCGGAGGCAGGGTCTCGACGATCCAGAGCGACACCGCGATGACGACGAACAGTCCGTAGGCGGCCAGGAACACGAAGAGTCCGCGCCAGTCGAGGACGAGGAGGAGCTGCGACCCGATGACGGGAGCGGCGATCGGCGCGAGGCCGTTGACGAGCGCGAGTCGCGACAGCATCCGCACGAGCGGCTTCCCGCCGAAGAGGTCGCGGACCATCGCCATCGCGACGACACCACCGGCCGCCGCGCCAGCACCCTGCAGCACGCGGAACACCATGAGCCACCCGATGTCGGGCGCGAACGCGGCGCCGACCGAGGCCAGGATGTGGATGCTCGTCGCGAGGATGAGCGGGAGACGCCTGCCGACCTTGTCACTCCAGGGCCCCATGAAGAGCTGGCCCACCGCGAAGCCGATCGTGGTCCCGGTGAGGGTGAGCTGGATGAGGCTGACCGGGACGTCGAGGTCCTGTTCGAGGATCGGGAACGCCGGCAGGTAGAGGTCGATGGTGAACGGCCCGAGCGCGGTGAGCGCGCCGAGCACGAGGATGTAGACGAGGCGCTGCCTGCCCGAGAGCGAGTCCCCGGGGTGGACGACGGTGATTCCTGCGGTGTGCACTGGTGAACGGATTCCTAGCGAGGTGCGGGGGGGATGGGAGGGGTGGTCCGAATCGATGTCGAATCGATTCGAGAAGCGGCGTCAAGGCTAGCAGCCGGGGACGCGTTTTCGCGACACCCCCGGACGACCGATCGGCGTCGACCTCGCTCCACAGGCCCTGGGGAGCGCGGTCGTCTCGACGACTCCCAGGCGACCGCCCAGCATCCGTTTCACGACGTTCGCTAGGCTGATCCGGCTGCAGACGAACCGGTCGCGGTCCGCCTGCCTGGAGCCCGATCCACCCTGCATGTACCCCCGATGCAGGCCCCGTAGCCGCCGACGGAAGAGAGCCATGCCAGACCACTCCCGAGCCCCGCTGCCGTTCCAGGTCGACCTCCGCGGAGTCGTCGACCTGCTCAGCCGCCACATCTACTCGGGACCGCGCGTCTACCTCCGTGAGCTCCTGCAGAACGGACGCGACGCCGTCGCAGCCCGTCGCGCCGACGACCCGACGGCGCCTCCCGGCAGACTCCTCATCACCCCGCACGTGCCACCGTCCGGCTCGGAGGCGGGCTCGCCGTTCCGATTCCGCGACGACGGTGTCGGGCTCACCCGCGACGAAGCCGCCGAGCTGCTGGCGACGGTCGGCCGCAGCTCCAAGCGCGGCGACCTCGACGAGCTCCAGCGCGGCGACTACCTCGGCCGGTTCGGCATCGGGCTGCTGAGCTGCTTCATGGTCGCCGACACCATCACCGTCCGCAGCCGATCGGCTCGTGGCGGTCCGGCCATCGAATGGATCGGCGACGCCGACGGCACGTTCACGATCCGCGAACTCGACGACGCCACGACCGCCGCCATGCCGATCGGCTCGGAGGTCATACTCGACCCACGCATCGACGGTCCACTGCACGACGGCAGTCTGCTCGGGCACGGCACGGTGCTCGGCCTCGCCACCACCTTCGGACGGTTCCTCGACCTCGACGTCGAGGTGGTCGATCCCTCCGCACCCGACCACCCGGTGCGCATCAACGTCGACCCGGTGTTCCGGACGGCTGAGGCGACCACTCGCGAGGCACTCCTGGCGTTCGGGGAGGACCTCCTCGGGACGCGCCCGTTCGACGCCGTCGAGATCGTGGTGCCAGGCACCGGCACCCGCGGCACCGCCTTCGTCCTCCCCTCGCCGCCTCCGCCGGGCGCCCGGCAGGCGAGCCGGGTCTACCTCGGCGGCATGCTGCTGAGCGAACAGATCGACGACCTGCTGCCCGAGTGGGCGTTCTTCGTCCGCTGCATCGTCGACACGACGGGGCTCCGTCCGACGGCGTCGCGCGAGCAGCTCGTGCAGGACGACGCATTGGAGTTCACCCGCGAGGCCATCGGAGCAACCCTGCGACGGTGGATCCTCGACCTCGCCCGCCAGCGGCCGCACCGACTCCAGGAGTTCATCGGCGTCCACCAGCTCGGCATCAAGGCGATCGCCGCTCACGACGACGACCTCGCGAGCGCCGTCGTCCGGTGGCTCCCGATCGAGACCTCCGCCGGCACGATGACCATCGACGAACATCTGTCGCAGACCGGCATCATCCGGTACACGGCATCCCGCGACGAGTTCCGTCAGATCGCCGCGGTCGTCGATCCGGCCTCACCGATCGTCAACGGCGGGTACGTGTACGACCAGGAGATCCTGGAGCGACTGCCCCAGTTGATCGACGGCGTTCGGGTCGAACGGGTGACGGTCGCCGACGAGCTCGACAACCTCGAGCCGCCGCACCTGGACGACCTCGCCGCGACGACGGCACTCGAGGACCGCGCCAGCCGCGTGCTCGCCGAGGTCGAGTGCCGGGTCTCGGTGCGCCGGTACCGGCCGGACGACCTCGCCGCGCTGTACGTCGCCGACCCGTCCGTGCTCCGACGGCTCGAGCGGCACCGGGCCGCCTCGGTCGCGCCGGGTATCTGGTCGCAGGTCGTCGGGGCCGTCGACTCCTTCCTCGCCGACGCCGGCCCGGGAGGCATTGAGGCCGACACCGCAGCCCGGCTCTGCCTCAACTGGAACGCGGCGCTCGTCCGCCGCTTGGCGACCCTCGATGACGACCTCGTGTTCGAGCGCAGCATCCAACTGCTCTACGTCCAGGCGCTCCTCGCCGGGCACCGCCCCCTCGAAGCACGCGACCGCCGCATGCTCGACGCAGCCATGACCGACCTGATCGGCCTCAGTGTCGGTCTCGACGACAAGGAACTCCGATGACCGACACCACCGCCACCCCTGTGAACGACATCGACCCCGACGCGAGCGTCCAGGACCTCCTCGAGGAGGCCGACACCCTGCCGTGTGGTCCCGCCGAGCGCGCCCTGCTCGACGAGGCACTCCGGCGAGCTGAGGCCGCCGGCGACGAGGAGGCCGCGTACGCGACGCGCATGCGGTTGACCCAGTCGGCGCACATGACGGGCGACACCGACGCCATGTTCAGCTCCTTCGGCTGGTGCGTTGGCAAGCACGACGCAGACCCGGAGCGCTTCCCGATCACGGTCGACGGCTGCGACCTGCTGTTCCAGTACAAGTGGATGGCCGGCCGGTTGTCGACGAACCCGACCTTCTCGCTCGCGCAGATCGAGGCCATGCACGAGGACATGCGCGCGCGGTATGCGGCAGCGGGCGCCACGATGAGCGGCGTGGTGCAGTCGCAGTTCCACATCGCGACGGTGACCGGTCGCCTCGACGAGGCCGCCGCGTTCCTGGAACACCGCTCGACCATCGAGGACGACCGCTACAGCCACTGCGAAGCGTGCGTGCGCAATGAGGACGCCTGGTTCCACCAGCTCCGCGGGCACGACGACGACGCGATCCGGATCTACGACGAGATGTTCGAGAACCGCATGAGCTGTGGCGAGGAGCCGGAGACGAGCGAGGCACAGGCGCTCCTCCCCTACCTCCGCACCGGCCGGTTCGACGATGCCAAGGCGGCGCACCAGCGCAGCTACCGGGTCGCCCGTTCCAACGCCGACGGATTCAGTATCATCGCCGACCACCTCGTGTTCTGCGCCGTCACGGGCAACGAGGCGCGCGGCCTGGCGATGCTCGAGCGCCACCTGCCGACCCTCGTCAACGACCCCATCAACCTGTCCGGGCACGCCGACGGGCTCATCGCGGTCGGCGTCCTGCTGGATGCCGTCGCCCGAGCCGGTCACGGCGATCTGCCCGTCCGCGGTGCCGACGCCCCGGACCTCGCCCGGTACCTCGGCACCGAGTCGACCGACGCCGCCGACTGGACCGTCACCGCGGTCGCGGCGCGCGCCTGGGCAGCCGCCGAGCACCTGACCCGTGCCTTCGACGAACGCAACGGCAACGGCTTCCGCACTGAGCGACTCGAGGCCGCGCGGGCACTCGCGACGGAGCACTGGGACCTCCCACTGTCGGTCGAGGGGTTCGCAGCCCCGGTCGCCGAGCCGGAACCGGCGACCACGGCCGCCGAGTGGCGTGAACGGACCTCCGCACTCCTGCAGAGCGCCGACCCACGCGGTGCGATCGTCGCCGCCGAGCAGGGCCTCGCGCTCCTCGCGGACGACGCGGATCCCGACGAGAACCTCCGCGCCGGGCTCCTCGGCGCGATCGCGCAGGCAGCGGTCATCGAGGGTGACGACGACCGTGCGGGGGCGGCCTGGGCCGACCGCGACACGGCGCTCCGTGCAGCAGGACGCATCGCGGTCGCCGACGTCGAGGCCCGCTTCGGCGTGGCCCTCCTCGGCACGGCGACCGAGGACCGGCTCACCCTCCTGCTCGCCGAGCTCGACGACGCCCGTCTCGTCCCCGTCGACGCGGACCGGCTCATCCACACGCTCGTCGTCACCGCACGCCATGCGTTCGAGCTCGCGGGAGCGCAGACCGAGCAGGAGTCCGCGGAACGGTTCATGGGGATCGCCGACCGGCTCGCCGGTGAGGCCGTGCTCGCCGCCGCGATCGACGACCCGGGCGAGGCAGGCCCGCCGGCCCGTCTCCTGCACGCGCACCTCTTCGCCGTGACCGGCCGGATCGAGGAGGCGGCAGAGCTCCTCGACCCACTCCTCGAGCCCGGGCAGCGGGCGTCGGTCCGCCTCCCCGCACTGACGCTCCGCACCCGCATGCTCGGCGGGGCCGGGGCCTTCGCCGAGGGGGTCGCGCTCGCCGACGAACTCGTCGCGCTCCAGACCGTCCTCGGCAACCGACTCGGCATCATCCAGGCGTGCTCCCTCTCGGCAGCCCTCCTGAGCGACGCCGACCGTGATCGCGAGGCCGCGGCCCGCATGCAGCTCGCGATCACCCACGCGAAGCGGGCGGAGTACGCCGACCTCGACTCGCTCACGCTCCAACTCGCGCGGTACCTCCAGTTCGCGGGCGATGCCGCCACGGCGCTCGAGCACTACGACGAGGTCTACCAGGCGAAGCGCGAGCACGCCGCGCCGGGCGAGCTCGCGGACCTGCTCGCCAACATGGGCGAGGCCGCGCGCATGATCGGCGAACACGGCATGGCGTACGGCGTGTGGCGCGCCGCGATCGACGACGCCGCATCCGTCGGGAACGACCAGGTGGTCATCCGCACCGGCTTCGGGTTGAGCACGCTCCTCGTCCAGTTCGAGGACGACGACGCGATCGAGGTCATCGACCAGGCACTCGCCGCCGCTCGCCGTCTGGGCGACCCGCAGCTCCTCGTCCAGGCACTCCAGCGTGCGGCGAGCGCACGGGCGGCCTTCGGCGACGACACCGGGCTGCCGCTCTACTCGGAGGCTCGCGACATCGCCTCGGCGCACGAGGCGGCGTGGCTCGTGGCCGACATCACCGATTCGGAGGCCCGCTCGCTCGGTGCACTCGGACGCGCCGACGACGCGACGGCGACCGCTCGGCTCGCCGCCGCGGGGTTCGTGGCCGCCGGCGACGAGAACGGCGCGGCGGTGGCCGAGGTGTTCGCGGCGAGGTCCCGGGTCGCCGTCGACGACCACGCCGGTTCCGTCGACCTGTTCCGTTCGGCTCGCGGACGCCTCCCTGCCGGCTCGTCCGACTGGACGACGGTCACGGCCGAGCTCGCGGACGCGCACGAGCGCTTGGAGCAGCACACCGATGCGGCACTGCTCCGGGCCGAGATCGAGGAGTGATCGGGACCGTCCTCAGCGCGCCCACGGCACCGCGAGGACGGCCTTCGGACCGCGCCTAGGGCAGTCGCGCGAAGGCACGGACGGGGAAGGTCGCGAAGTCCTCGACGAGTGGCGGCGTCGCGGTGAAGGCGGCGCCGCTCGCGGGGAGCTGCTCGAGGCCGGTGAGGTGCTCGACCACCTGGATCCCGGCTTCGAGGAGCAGCGAGTGGGCCGGACGCGCGCCACCGGATCCCGGCTCGGTGTCGTCGATGTTGATGGAGTCGATGCCGACCAGCACCACGCCCTGCTCGACGAGGTACCGCACCCCGTCCTCGGCGAGGTAGGGAGCGTCCTTCGTGTAGGCCTCGGTCGCGAAGTGGCGGTCCCACCCGGTGTGCAGGAGGACGGCGGTCCCGCGCAGGTCGCGCTCGAGGAAGACGTTCGCGCCGATACCGCGTTCCGCCGAGTCCTGGAGGTGGAACACCTCGGCCGGGAGGTCGACGAGCTGCTCGAGCGCCAGGCTCGCGAGGTCGCCGCCGCCGGCGTAGCGGTGGTACGGGCTGTCGAGGTAGGTGCCGGTGTTGCCGACCATCTCGATGATGTCCATCGCGAACTCGGTGCCCTCGGCGTACTTCGGGCGAGAGTCCTCACGGGTGAGGAACGGACGGATCACGGGTTCCGGCAATCCCGGGTAGGTGCGGAGGCCGGCACGGATCGGGTGGCTGAGTTCGACGAGCGCGCCCTCCGGACGGGGGCGCACGGCGTCCGCCTGCGCTGCGGTGTCCGGGATCTCGAGCCCGGCTGCCGCTGCCGCCGCCAGGATCCCGCGGGAGCCCTTGTGCTGCTCGCGCACGATCTCGAGCTTGGTGATGCGGATCTCGCCGACCATCGCGAGACCGAGGTGCGTGACGAGCAGCCGACCGACCTCCTGCTGCTGCGCCTTCCCCTTCGCCTGCGCGATGGCGGGCGGCAGGTCGAGACGGAAGTCCTCGACGGCGAGACCGCCGCCGTTCAGGAAGCTGACGGTGGCATCGAGGACGGCGCGTTGTTCGGTCATGCCCTCATTCTGACGGGTGCCGCGAACCCTGCCGAGGGATTCCCGGCCATGGGCCACCGATATCCGGCCATGACCGTGGGGTTCCGTCGATTGGACGGCTGAGCGCACTCCACAAGCAGCCCTCATGAGGCTTTTGTACACAGGGCTTGCATATCACATACCTCATGCCTATCCTCGATATGCAAGGACGGCTGACGAACCCGTCCGCGGACGAGGAGAGCCCCCATGAAGCACCAACGAACCCTGTCGATCGCCGCTGCAGCCGCCACGCTGGCCGTGCTCTCCGCGTGCACGGGCGACGCCGGGGGCGAGCGCGTCGGTCGCTGCGCGATCGCAGACGAGTTCGCCGCTGGCACGCCGGTCGACGCGACGCCGTCCGGTGAGATCACCTTCCAGACCACCGCGCTGAAGGCCTCGTTCTCCGAGTACTTCACCGAACTCATCGAGGAGTTCGAGGCCACCTACCCCGGCACGACCGTCACCTGGGAGGACGACCCTGGCGACGGCAGCTTCGCCACCCGGCTCGTCGCGGACGCGCAGGCGTGCTCGCTGGCAGACGTCGTGAACATGCCGCTCGCCACCGCCGGCGGGCTCCGCGAACAGGGCTTCCTCGCCGACCTCGACGCCGCGTCACCGGGCATCGGCGACGACTTCATCCCGAGCCTGTGGGACAGCCTGGTCCTCCCGGGCGACGACCACCACTACGTGCTCCCCTGGTACTGGGGCCTCATCGGCCTCCAGACGTACAACACCGAGCTCATGCAGCGAGCCGGACTCGACTCGGAGCAGCCGCCGACCACCTTCGAGGAACTCTTCGACGCGGCCGATCAGGTCGCCGAACGGTCGAACGGCGAGTTCAGTGCCTTCTCCGCGAGTCTCGGTCTGCGACTCCCGCTCGAGTGGCAGCTGCAGGAGGCCGAGGTCATCGCCGACGACGGTTCGGCGTTCGTCTTCGCCGACGATCCGGCCGTGCAGGAGTGGACCGAGCGCATGACGCGACTCGCGCTGGCCGGCGGCATCCCGAAGGACTCGATCGCGTCCGACGACGAGCCCACCGCCCTGTTCACCCAGGGTGCAACCGTCTGGGGCTCACCGAACGCCTCGTCGCTCCGGTACGTGCAGGAGGGCAACCCGGGCGTCTACGAGCACGTGGGCGTCTCGTCCCTCCTCGACCGCCGCGGCACGGCGATCGCCGAAGTGCAGACCATCGGTGTCCCGAGCACGAGCACCAACCCGGCCACCGCCATCGCCTTCGCGCGATTCCTCCTCGACGCCGAGCAGCAGAACCGCTTCATCAGCGACCCACGCATCCAGAACTTCCCGAGCACCACCGAGTCGCTCGGCATCCCGAAGCTCACGGACATCACCGGTACCGCCCCCATCGACGAGGCGAACCGTCTCGCCGTCGACCTCGCCGACGAAGCAGAGATCGTCACCATCGTGCAGTGGAGCGACGCAGTGGCGAACGCGGTCAACGCCGAGCTCCAGCTGGCGCTCACCGGGAAGAAGGCGCCGCGTGAGGCACTCCAGGCCGCGCAGGACGCGGCCAACCGGGTCATCGGAGCAGACGCTCGATGACGACCGCGATCCACCTCAACGGAGCGGCGCGTTATCGACCGCCCTGGGTGCCGTTGCTGTGGTGCGCACCCGCGCTGCTCATGATCACGATCTGGAGCGTCGGGCCCTTCGTCGGGACCATCGCGCTGTCGTTCACCGACACGTCCCCGCTCGGCATGGGTGGAGCGTTCGTCGGCCTCGACAACTACCGCTCGATCCTGCAGGACCCCGCGTTCTGGTCCGCGACCGGCAACAGCGTCCTGTACGCGATCATCGCCGTCCCGTTGCTGGTCGTCCTCCCGCTACTGCTCGCGCAGCTCGTCCACACCCGGCTCCCCGGGATGGGGTTCTTCCGCTCCGCCTACGCGGCTCCGATCGTGGCGTCCGTCGTCGCGGTCGGACTGGTCTGGCAGAACCTCCTCGGTGAACAGGGGCCCGTGAACACGGTGCTCCAGCGGGTCGGTCTCATCCAGCAGGCGGTGCCGTTCCTCTCCGAGGGGTCACTCATCCTGCTCAGCGCCATCGCCCTCACGGTGTGGCGTGGGCTCGGGTGGTACCTGATCTTCTACCTGGCGGCGCTCTCGAACATCCCCCGTGAGCTGTACGAGGCGGCCGAGCTCGACGGCGCCGGCCCGACGCGACGGTTCCTCACCATCACGGTGCCGGGCACCCGCCTCACGATGCTCCTCGTCGGGCTCCTCGCCGGCATCGGGTCGCTCCGCGTGTTCAGCGAGGTCTACCTGCTCGGCGGCGCCACCGGTGGTCCGGGAGGCGAGGCACGGACACTCCCGTTCTTCATCCGCGACGCAGCGCTCGACCCGATCACCGGCAACGCGGGCTACGGTGCAGCCGCGAGCGTGGCGCTCTTCGCGCTCACCGCCGTGTTCGCCGTGCTGGCTCAGCGCTTCGGCGGGGAGCGGGACGCATGAGCGCGCACATCGAGCAGCCGCCCGCGCGGCCGCTCCTGCGGCGTCGGCGTCGGCGCTGGCGCTGGTCGAGGACGACACCGGTGCGGTACGCGCTCCTGCTCGTCGTGCTCCTCATCTCCGTCGGCCCGTTGCTGTGGCAGTTCCTGTCGTCGCTCAAGGGCTCCGGTGAGGCACTCTTCGGGCGCGATGCCACCCTGTTCCCCCAGTCGCCGACGCTCGACGCCTACGTCACGATCTTCCGGCAGATCCCCATGGACGCCTACCTGACGAACAGCGCGATCGTCTGCGCACTCACCATCGCCTCCCAGGTGGTATTGCCGACCGCCGCCGGGTACATGCTCTCCCGACGCGGCTGGCGCGGGCGGCGGGTCACCTTCACCGTGCTGATCGTGTCGATGGTCGTGCCCTTCGAGTCGATCATGGTGTCGCTCTTCCTCATGACCCAGGAGCTCGGCCTGCTCGACACCCTCGTCGGCGCATGGCTCCCCGGTGCCGTCTCCGCGATGAACGTCCTCATCATGCGGGCCGCGTTCACGGCGGTGCCCGACGAGATCGAGGACGCCGCGTTCCTCGACGGAGCCTCGGAGTGGCAGCGGTTCACCGCCCTGTTCCTGCCGTCGTCCATCGGCGCGATGCTCGTCGTCGTCGTCAACTCGTTCATCACCGCGTGGGACGACTTCCTCTGGCCGCTCCTCGTCCTGCGGAGCGAGTCGTCGTTCACCGTCTCGCTCGGACTCGCACGACTCTCGGCGTCGTCGTTCGGGTTCGACCCCAGGGTCGTGATGGCCGGATCCATCATCGCCGTCGTCCCGGTCCTCGTGGTGTTCATCGTGCTGCAACGATGGTTCCACCGAGGCGTCGCAGCAGGAGGAGTCAAGTGAGTCAGCAGCCGCACCACCACGAGCACCGTCCCGTCCCGACCGAGGGCCAGTTGCGTTGGCAACAGCACGGGTTCGGCGTGTTCTTCCACTTCGGGGTCAACACCTTCGCCGGCAAGGAATGGAGCGACGGCACGCTGCCCGCCTCGAGCTTCGATCCGAGCGACCTCGATGTGCGGCAGTGGGTGCGCGTGGCGGCCTCGATCGGCGCCGGATACGTCATCCTCACCGCGAAGCATCACGACGGGTTCTGTCTCTGGCCGACCTCGACGACCGACTACAGCGTCGCATCCTCACCGTGGCAGGACGGCCACGGCGACGTCGTGGCCGAGCTCGCTGCAGCCTGTCGCGAGGCGGGCCTCGGACTGGGGCTGTACCTCTCGCCCTGGGATCGCCACGCCCCCGAGTACGCCGACGAGGCGCGCTACGCCGAGGTGTACGCCCGGCAGCTCACCGAACTGTGCACGAACTACGGCGAGCTCGTCGAGCTGTGGTTCGACGGCGCCGGGTCCGAGGGGTACACCTACGACTGGCCCGGCATCTCCGCGATCATCGAACGGCTTCAGCCGCAGGCCATGGTGTTCAACATGGGCGCCCCGACGATCCGCTGGGTGGGTAACGAGAACGGTCTCGCCGAAGACCCGGTGCGGTACGTCGTCGACCACACCGACTTCAGCAACTACACCGTCGTCACCAGCCGGTTCGAGGAGGCCCTCTACCTGCCGCCCGAGTGCGACGTCTCGATCCGTCGCGGCTGGTTCTGGCACCCGGACGACGAGCCGAAGTCGGTGGAGCATCTGCTCGCGATCTTCTACCGGTCCGTCGGACTCGGCGCGAACCTGCTCCTCAACCTCCCACCCGACACCCGTGGGCTCCTCCCCGACGCCGATGTGGAACGCGTGACCGCCTGGGCCGCGGAGCGCGACCGACGCTTCGCACAGCCGATCCCGGGAACGCTGACCACCGACGGGTCGACGGCCACCGTCACGTTCGCGGAGCCGGTCACCTTCGATCACCTCCGGCTGCACGAAAACCTCACCGCCGGACAGCTCATCGACCGCCACGAGGTCCGCACACCGGACGGCCGCACGCTCGTCAAAGCCGGTTCCGTCGGCGTCTCGAGGGTGCACGTGTTCGAACCGGTCACGACCGACCGGCTGACGATCGCGCTCGTCCCCGACGTCACCGACGACGCGGGTCGCCCTGCGGAAGCACCGGTACCGATGCTCCTCGCGGTCACCGCGCTCCACACTGGCTCGAGCACCGTCCCCGAGCTGCCGGTCGGATACGAGGCACCGACGGACGCCCCCGACTGAGCGGGCCGCGCCTCGACGCGGAACTAGGCTGGAGGGCGTGCAGGCGCTTCCCGAACCACTCGACACGAGTGCGCTCACCCGGCCGCTTCCCCGTCACGAGGTTCGAGAGCAGTGGCGAGCCTTCGTCGGGGAGGACCCCGGCGCCCGCGATCGCATCGGGCGAATCCGACGGCTCACCACCACCCTCGGCGCGATCGGTGGACTGTTCGGCATCTTCTTCTTCGGCCTGGTCGGCCTGCTCGCCTACGCTCAAGGCGGCAGGAACGCGGGAGGGATCGCCTTCGGCATGGGCACGCTCGTGGTGGTCATGATCCTCCTCGCCGTGATCCTCGTCCGCATGACGATCAGGGTCTGGTCGCGGAGGACCATGCGACGCACACACCTCCGCCTCGCCACCTTCGCCGAGGCCAACGGGTTCGACTACCGCGTCGGTCCCATCGCCCTCCAGCGCGACATGCCCTGGCGGAGCCGCGGGTCGGTGAACCTCCATCGAGTCCTCCGGAGCCGGGAGCCGCGTGGCATCGAGATCGCCGACTACGAGGTCATGGGCAACCGCAAGAACCTCGCGGCCCCCTTCGGCGGCTACTGCGCGCTCCGGATGCCCGTCGCCCTCCCCCACATCCTGCTCCGCGCCCAGGACGGCCGCCGCCGAGGGATGACTGGCGCCGGCGCCCCGGCCGATACGCAGCGGCTCAGCCTCGAGGGCGGCTTCGACCGACACTTCCACCTCTACTGCCCGGTCGGCTACGAGGCCGATGCCCTCTACCTGTTCACGCCCGACGTGATGGCGCGACTGCTCGACCACGTGCGCGGCTTCGACGTGGAGATCGTCGACGACTGGCTCCTGCTCGTGACCAGCGACGACCTCGTCACGACGAAGGTCGACGATTGGCAGGACATCGCCGCCGCTGTCGACGCCGTGGACGACCGCATCGAACGCTGGGCCCGGTGGCGGGAGACCCGAGGTGACCGGCGAAGCGCCAAGGCGGACGAGTCGGCCTCGACCGCGGCGGCCGGGCGCGTCAGCACCCGTGGTCGGCGCCTCAGCGTCCGGATGAGCATCGACGACATCCTCATGTGGAGCGCGCTCGGGCTGTTCGTCGTCGGCACGATCATCGGGCTCCGATAGCGCGCCCGAACGCGCCCGAACCGACCCGGGTCAGTCGCCGTACTCGTCGAGGAAGGTGTCCGACTCGGCATCGAGCGCACATCCCTCGGCGGCGGCCTCGGCCGGGGTGCGGTCGCCGGCGTCGATGATGGTGCTCGCCCGCTCCGCGATGCACCGTTCCATCGCCCGCTCGGCGGCTGCTGGGTCGGCGGCGGTGAACCCGCCGGTCGCTGCGACGATCGCGAGGACCGCTCCGACACCGGCGACGAGGACGGTCCCACCGATCGCGAGCTTCCACCCGAGCCTCGTCGGCTCGGCCGTCCCCTCATCGCCCGGCTCCTGCTGCTCCGTCTGCGTGAACACGTCCGTCATCGGTCGACCCCCGTCGTTCAGCGCGCCACCCCCGGCGCGTCGCCCCAGGCTAGCAAGCGCCGACGTCGCACAGCACGATCGACGACACCTCGACGCGAGACGGCCTCCCGCTGGTGGGCAGGAGGCCGTCTCGGTCGGATCGTCCCGGGGCTAGAACCCCTGGGCGAGGCGGTAGTACGCGTTGTTCCAGCGCACCTCGCGCTGGAAGTCGCGCGTGGTGGTCGACTCGTCGATCACGAGGAGCTCGGTCTTGGCGATCTCCGCGAAGTCGGCGAACACCTCGACCCCGACCGCGGTCGACATGACGGTGTGGTGCGCGGCACCGGCGGTCAGCCAGGCAGCGGCCGAGGTCGCGAAGTCCGGAGCCGGCTTCCATACGGCGCGCCCGACGGGCAGCTTCGGCAGGGCCTCGATGGGCTGGACGACCTCGACGACGTTCGCCGTCAGCCGGAAGCGGTCGCGCATGTCGCTCATCGCGACGACGACGGCGGGGCCGGAGTCGGCCGTGAAGACGAGGCGCACCGGGTCCTCCTTGCCGCCGATGCCGAGCGGGTGCACCTCGAGGGTGGCACGAGCCGAGGAGAGCGTCGGGCTGACCTCGAGCATGTGCGCACCGAGGATGAGCTCGTTGCCGGGCTCCATGTGGTACGTGTAGTCCTCCATGAGCGAGGCGCCGCCGGGGAGGCCGGCACCCATGACGGACGCGGCGCGCACGAGGACGGCGGTCTTCCAGTCGCCCTCCGCACCGAAGCCGTAGCCGTCGGCCATGAGGCGCTGGACGGCGAGGCCCGGCAGCTGACGCAGCTCGCCGAGGTCCTCGAAGCTCGTCGTGAACGCAGCGAAGTCACCGGCCTCGAGGAAGGAGCGCAGGCCCAGCTCGATCGCGGCGCCGTAGCGGAGCGACTCGTGCCGCTCGCCACCCTTCCGCAGCTCGGGGACGACGTCGTACAGCTCCTCGTACTCGGCGACGAGCGCGTCGATGTCGGCGTCCGTCGACGCGTGCACGGCCTCGGCGAGCTCGTTGACGCTCCAGGTGTTGACCTGCACACCGAACCGCAGCTCGGCCTCGGTCTTGTCGCCCTCGGTGACGGCGACGTAACGCATGTTGTCGCCGAAGCGTGCGAGCTTGAGCTCGTGCGTGGCCGCCCAACCGGCGGCGGCGCGCTGCCAGGTGCCGACCTCACGCTGGACGCGCGGGTCGGAGACGTGGCCGACGACCGTCTTGCGGGCGACGCCCAGACGCGTCTGGATGTACCCGAACTCGCGGTCGCCGTGCGCGGCCTGGTTGAGGTTCATGAAGTCGAAGTCGATCTCCGACCACGGCAGCTCGACGTTGGCCTGCGTGTGGAGGTGGAGCAGCGGCTTCTGCAGCGCGTCCAGGCCAGCGATCCACATCTTGGCCGGGCTGAAGGTGTGCATCCAGGTGACGAGACCGATGACACTGTCGTCGGCGTTCGCGTCGAGCATGGCGCGACGGATGGATTCAGAGTCCTTGAGGACGGGCTTCCACTCGATCCGCACGGGGACGTCGGCGGCGGCGCCGAGCTCGGCGGCGATGGCCTGGGACTGCTCGGCGACCTGACGGAGGGTCTCCTCGCCGTACAGGTTCTGGCTGCCGGTGAGGAACCAGACGGTGTAGTGGTCGAGCGTGGTGGTGGGCTTCGGCATTGGTGGGTTCTTTCTTGAGGTCGTTTCGATCCCTGAGCCTGTCGAAGGGCGGGACCGTGGTGGGGTGGCCCTTCGACAAGCTCAGGGACCGGGAGGGTGTCAGGGACCGGGATCGGACCGGAGGTCGTTCTGGCTAGAGCGCGCCCTGCGGCGCCTGGCCGTAGACGTTCTGGTAGCGGTCGAACAGGGCGTCGATCGCTTCGGTCGGCATGGGCTTCGGCTCGCCGAGCTGACGCGAGATGTGCACGGTACGGGCGACGTCCTCGACCATGACCGCGGCCTTCACGGCGTCGCGGGCGTCCTTCCCGATCGTGAACGGCCCGTGGTTCTGCATGAGTACGGCGCGCGAGCGGTGACCGGTGAGCGTCTCGACGATGCCGCGTCCGATCGAGTCGTCGCCGATGATCGAGAACGGACCGATCGGGACCTCCCCGCCGAACTCGTCGGCCATCGCCGTGATGACGCACGGGATGGGCTCGGCGCGTGCCGCCCAGGCCACCGCGTAGGTGGAGTGGGTGTGCACGACGCCGCCGACCTCGGGCATATGCCGGTAGACGTATGCGTGTGCCGCGGTGTCGCTCGACGGCGACCGCTCAGCACCGGGCGTGCCCGGGATGACGTTGCCGTCGAGGTCGCAGAGGATCATGTTCTCGGGCGCGAGGTCGTCGTAGTCGACGCCGGAGGGCTTGATGACGAAGAGGTCGGCTCCCGGCACCCGTCCGGAGACGTTGCCGCCGGTCCAGATGACGAGCCCGTACCGGACGAGCTCGCCGTGCAGCTTGGCGACGTCGGACCGGACGCGCGCGATCGCGACCTCGATCTCGGGTGAGTAGGTGTTCACGCGGTTGCTCCTTCGAGGGCGGTGGTCTCGGTGTCGGTCGGCAGGCTGTCGACGCCGCCACCGAGGGCGGCTCGGCGGATGCGCTTCAGGCGCTTCATGACGTCGTTGGCACCACGACCGAAGTAGTCGTGCAGCGTCGCGTACTCCGCG
Source organism: Plantibacter sp. CFBP 8775 (assembly GCF_014839505.1). Taxonomy (NCBI): domain Bacteria; kingdom Bacillati; phylum Actinomycetota; class Actinomycetes; order Micrococcales; family Microbacteriaceae; genus Plantibacter; species Plantibacter sp. CFBP 8775. The sequence continues at coordinate 1,001,691 of NZ_JACYNV010000002.1, forward strand.
TAGAGCAGGTCGTACGCGTCGGCCGCGGCCTCGTTCGGCGTGTAGACGGCGCGGTTCACCTTGCCCATGGCGGCGCTGGCGGCCGGGACGTCAGGGTAGGCCCCGGCGGCGACGGCCGCATGGATGGCCGAGCCGAGCGCGGGCCCCTGGTCGCTCGCCGTGATGGAGATCGGCAGGCGGAGGATGTCGGAGTACGTCTGCATGAGGAAGGGGTTCCGCTGCAGACCGCCGGCGACGATGAACTCGGTGACGGGGACGCCCGAGGCGTTGAACGTCTCGACGATCTTCCGGGTGCCGAACGCGGTCGCTTCGAACAATGCGCGGTAGACCTCCTCGGTGCGGGTCGTGAGTGTCAGGCCGAGGACCGTGCCGGAGAGCTCGTGGTCGACGAGGACCGAGCGGTTGCCCGAGTGCCAGTCGAGGGCGACGAGCCCGTGCGCGCCGACGGGCTGGTCCTGGATGAGCGAGGTGAGGTACTCGTGGATGCTGACACCACGCGCCGCGGCCTCCTCGGTGTACCGGGCGGGGACCTGGTTCGCGACGTACCAGGCGAAGATGTCGCCGACGCCCGACTGCCCGGCCTCGTAGCCGTAGAGGCCGGCGATGATGCCGCCGTCGACGACGCCGCACATGCCCGGGACCTCGCGGAGGACGTCGCCGTTCATGACGTGGCAGGTGGAGGTGCCCATGATCGCGACCATCTGGCCGGGCGAGACGGCCTGCGCCGCGGGTGCTGCGACGTGCGCGTCGACGTTCCCGACCGCGACCGCGATGCCCTCGCGGAGACCGGTCCACGCTGCGGCCTCGGCCGACAGGGTGCCGGCGGCGGCGCCCAGTTCACCGATCTCGTGGGCGACCTTGTCGTCGGCGAACCGCTCGAACGCGGGGTTGAGGGCCGCGAGGAACTCGTGGCTCGGGTAGGCACCGTCCTGGTAGATGCCCTTGTAGCCGGCGGTGCAGGCGTTCCGCACGTAGGTGCCGGTGAGCTGCCAGATGATCCAGTCGGCCGCCTCGACCCAGTGGTCCATGCGCTCGTAGAGTTCGGGGTCCTCCTCGAGGAGCTGGAGTCCCTTGGCGAACTCCCACTCGCTCGAGATGAGGCCTCCGTACCGCGGCAGCCAGGACTCGCCCCGCTCGGCGGCGAGCTCGTTGATGCGGTCCGCCTGCGGCTGCGCGGAGTGGTGCTTCCACAGCTTCACGTAGGCGTGCGGGCGGTCGGCGTACTCGGGCAGCTCGTTGAGCGGCGTCCCGTCGGCGATGACGGGGACCATGGTGCAGGCGGTGAAGTCGGTGCCGATGCCGATGACGGCGGCGGGGTCGATCCCGGCGGCCTCGACGGCGCGCGGCACAGCGGATTGCATGACGGCGACGTAGTCGGCCGGCACCTGCAGCGCCCAGTCGGGCGGCAGCGCGGCGCCGGTCGAGGCGAGCTCACGGTCCATGACGGCGTGCGGGTAGTCGAGCACCGCCGACCCGAGTTCGGCACCGTCGGACACACGCACGACGACGGCTCGGCCGGACAGCGTGCCGAAGTCGACACCGATCGTGTAGGTCTCTGCGTGCGTGGCTGTCGCCTGCTCGGGGGCGCTGGCGGCCGGGTTCTGCTCGGTGTTCACCGGTGGGACTCCTTCGTCGATCTGGTGCTCGGTTGATTCGCGATGCTGTGGTGCAAGCGGGTGGGGCGGATGCTCGGCCGGGTGGATCAGGGCTGGGCCGCGCTCCAGTGTACAACGTTGTATATTGCCGTGGCCATGGACAGGGCGATGCGATTTCGACTCATGCGAGACCGCCCATCGCCTCGATGACGGCGCGGGTGTCGAGCGGCTCGGAATCCGGCGCCTCAGCAGCGCCCACGGTCCCCACGATCCGGCCCGCGCGGACGGCGACGACCCGGTCGCAGACGGCCGCGAGCGCCGCAGGGTCCTCGCTCGAGACGACGACCGCCCGGCCGGACGCCGCGAGCGATCGGATCAGGGCGTACCGCTCAGCCCGCCGACGTCCGTCCTCGGAGCCGGGGGCGCCCGCCCGACCGAACGGTTCGGCGAGCAGCACGGCGCGCGCCCGCGTGTCCGCGATGATCCGGAGCGACTCGGTGAACTGGTCGGCGTCCGGCCCGCGGTGCACGCCGGGGAGCGCGGCGACCAGGCCGCTCGGCGCGGTGGTCGCCCGGTAGTCGCGCCGCGGGTCGGCCACACCGAGCCGGACCATCCTCGTGAGGGCGTCCGGGGAGACGCTCGACGGTACCCCGCCGAGGAAGGAGAGGTCGAAGCGGATCGGGTGCTCCGTCGTGTAGAGGACCCCCGCGGCGCGCGCCAGCTCCGTCGTCGAGACGTCGACCGCCGCACCGTCGAGCGCCACCGAACCACGGGTCCGTGCGCCGTACGACCGGCCGAAGACGCTCAACAGCACCTCCCCGGCACCGGAGTCGGGCGGACCGAACAGCCCGAGCACCTCCCCCGGCGCGCAGGCGAAGGACAGGTCGTCGACGACGATCCGCTCAGGGTCCGCCGGGTGGCTCGCGGTCCAGTGTTCGACGGTGAGGCCGGCAGCCGTCACCGACGGTGCGATCACCGAGGCACCGTCCGACGTCGATGATCCGCCGGCAACCGGACGGAACGCGTCGATGCCGCCCACCCCGGCGGCCAACGCCGCGAGCACCTCGCGTTCACCGTTCACGGCCGACAGCCGGATCGGGGGCGACGGGTCACCACCGACGGCGATCACGGTCGCGGCCGATGCGACGCTCGCCAGCCCGGTCACGGCCCCGGTCGCGAGCAGGACACCGGGTGCGGGGTCGGCGGTTCGAGGAGCTCGGGCCACCTCGACCATCGCTTGCTGCCAACGCTCGACCTCGTCCGCTCGGAGTGCGGGGCCGCTGTCGTCGATCACGATGAGCGACGCCTCCGCGGCGACCGCCCTGGCGAGCTCCACGAGCCGACGCTCCACGACCGACAGGACACCGGCGGAGTCCGTGGGTGACCGGTCGAGCCCGACGACGCCCAGGGCGCGGTGGATCCGCTCGGCATCGCTCTGCCTCAAAGACGTCCGGTCGGCGAGCGGTCCTCGGAGGAATCGCGTGACCGTCTCCCGCAGTCCAACCCCACGCTCGGACCCGAGCAGCACGTTCTCACCGATGGTCTGCGACCAGCTGATGGCCTGCCCGGCCGTCACGACGGCCACCCCGGAGGCACTCGACGCGGCCCGTGACGACAACCGCGCCGGCCTGCCGTCGACGAGCACCGTCTCGGAGCCGGACACCCTGGCCGCGCCGCGCGGTCCGGTGGACGTCCCGGACAACCGCGCGATCAGGTGCCGGAGGAGCGGCACCGGTCCGAGCACGGCGTGCACCGTACCGAAGGGCACCTGGAGCAACGGCCGGCCGTCCCGCAGGATCGCGAGCGCCGCCGGCGGGACCCGCGAGGAGTCGGGCTCAGCGGTCGCTTCGCCACCACGCACGGAGGCGAGGGCACCGGCCAGGTCGCCGGTGCTCTCGCCTCCGTGGTGGATGTCCATGCGTCGGATCGATCCAGGTTCCGCGGTCGCGGACCTCGGGATCAGCGTCCGCCGCTGCGGCGCTTGTTGTAGACGTCGAACGCGACGGCCAGCAGCAGCACGAGGCCCTTGACGGCCTGCTGCCACTCGATGCCGAGGCCGATGATCGACATACCGTTGTTCAGCACACCGATGATGAGACCACCGATGATCGCGCCGCCGATGGTACCGACGCCGCCCTGCACCGCGGCTCCACCGATGAAGGCCGCGGAGATCGCCTCGAGTTCGAAGCCGTCACCGGCCTTCGGACCGGCGAGGTTCAGGCGGGCCGTGAAGATGAGGCCGGCGAGCGCCGCGAGGAAGCCCATGTTGACGAACAGGAAGAAGTCGACCTTACGGGTCTTGATGCCGGACAGCTCCGCGGCGTGACGGTTGCCACCGATCGCGTAGATGTGACGGCCGAAGACCGAGCGGTTCATGACGATGCCGTAGACGAGCACGAGGACGGCCAGCACGATGAGCGTGACCGGGATGCCCTTGTACGCGGCGAGGGCGTACACGAAGAAGCCGATGCCCGCGATGATGAGCACGAGCTTGGCGACGAACCACGGGAACGGCTCGGTGTCCTGGCCGTACTTCTGACGGCCGAGGCGCGTGCGGACCTGCTGCACGACGAGGCCGACGACGGCGATGACACCGATACCGAGCGTCAGCGGGTCGATCGGGAAGTCACCGAACACGTCGTTCAGGAAGCCGTTGCCGAGCGCGCGGTACTCCGCTGGGAAGGAACCGATGTTGGCGTTGCCGAGCACCACGAGCGCGAGGCCGCGGAAGATGAGCATGCCGGCCAGCGTCACGATGAACGCCGGGATCCCGACGTAGGCGATCCAGAAGCCCTGCCAGACACCGACGAGCGCGCCGATGGCGAGCGACAGGATGATCGCGATCCACCACGGCATCTGCATCTGCACGGCGAACACACCGGAGACCGCACCGACGAAGGCCGCGACGGAACCGACCGACAGGTCGATGTGGCCGGCGATGATGACCATCACCATGCCGATCGCGAGGACGAGGATGTACCCGTTCTGCACGATCAGGTTGGAGATGTTCTGCGGCCGCAGCAGGATGCCGTCGGTGATGACGGCGAAGAACACGACGACGAGCAGGAGGGCGATGAAGATGCCGTTCTTGCCGAGGTCGCTGAGGATGTGGGTCAGCCAGCTCGTGAAGCGGTTGGTGGCCGGGTTCACGAGGCCGCCGGCGGCGGTGCCGTCGCCTGCCGGGACGGTGGGTTTGGTGTCCAGATCGGACATTGCGGTTCTCCTTCGATCCGTCCGCGCCCGCGTCAGCGGGGCTTCTCCATGGTCATGAGTTTGAGGAGCGCTTCGGGATTCGCTTCCTCGATCGGCAGTTCGCCGGTGATGCGGCCCTCGCTGAGGGCGTAGATGCGGTCGCAGATGCCGATGAGCTCGGGGAGCTCGGAGGAGATGACGATGACGCCCTTCCCCTCGGCGGCGAGGCGGTTGATGATCGTGTAGATCTCGTACTTCGCGCCGACGTCGATGCCGCGGGTGGGCTCATCGAGGATGAGGACGTCGGGGTCGGAGTAGATCCACTTCGAGAGGACGACCTTCTGCTGGTTGCCGCCCGAGAGCTTCCCGGTCTTCGCGAGCACGTTCGGAGCCTTGATGTTCATGCTCTTCCGGTACTCCTCGGCGACCTTGTACTCCTCGTTGTCGTTGACGAGTCCGCCGCGTTCGAGCTTCTTCAGCGAGGCCATCGAGATGTTCCGCTTGATGTCCTCGATGAGGTTGAGGCCGTAGTACTTGCGGTCCTCGGTGGCGTACGCGAGCCCGTTGTCGATCGCCTCCGACACCGTCCGGGTGCGGATCTCGGTGCCGTTCTTGAAGACCTTGCCGCTGATGCGGCTGCCGTACGACTGACCGAACAGGCTCATCGCGAACTCGGTGCGTCCGGCGCCCATGAGGCCGGCGATGCCGACGATCTCACCCGCGCGGACGTTGAGGTTGACGGCGTCCACCATCACGCGGGTCGGGTCCTGCGGGTGGTGGGCGGTCCAGTCCTCGACGCGCAGGATCTCCTCGCCGATGTTCGGCGTGTGGTCCGGGTAGCGGTGCTCGAGGTCGCGGCCGACCATGTCCTTGATGATGCGCTCTTCGGTGACGTCGTTCTTCACGATCGTCTCGATGGTCTTGCCGTCGCGGATGACCGTGACGGTGTCGGCGACCTTCTTGATCTCGTTGAGCTTGTGGCTGATGATGATCGACGTGATCCCCTGCTCCTTGAGGTGCAGGATCAGGTCGAGCAGGTGATCGGAGTCCTCGTCGTTCAGTGCGGCGGTCGGCTCGTCGAGGATGAGGAGCTTCACGCGCTTCGAGAGGGCCTTCGCGATCTCGACGAGCTGCTGCTTGCCGACGCCGATCTCGAGGATCTTGGTCGTCGGGTTCTCCCGCAGGCCGACCCGGGCGAGCAATGCTGCCGCCTCCTGGTTGGTGCGGTTCCAGTCGATGAGGCCGAGCGGCCCCTTCAGCTCGTTGTTGAGGAAGATGTTCTCCGCGATGGAGAGGTAGGGGCTGAGGGCCAGCTCCTGGTGGATGATGACGATGCCCTTGGACTCCGAGTCGCGGATGTCCTTGAACTCCATCGTCTCGCCCTCGAAGACGATGTCGCCCTCGTAGGTGCCGAACGGGTAGACGCCGGACAACACCTTCATGAGCGTCGACTTGCCGGCGCCGTTCTCACCGCAGATGGCGTGCACGGTACCGCGCTGCACATCGAGCGTGACGTTCGAGAGGGCCTTGACGCCGGGGAAGGTCTTGATGATGTTGCGCATCTCGAGGATGCTCGTGGTCTCGCCTGACACCGTGTCTCCTTACAGGTGATCGTCGTTGAACCGGGCCCTCCGACAGGCTCAGGGATCGGAAGTGATTCCGTTCCCTGAGCCTGTCGAAAGGGGTGTTGCAGGACTGACTAGCCCTTGATCTCGTCTTCGGTCCAGTAACCGGAGTCCACGAGGACCTCCTGGATGTTGTCCTTGACGACGATCTGCGACTCGAGGAGGAAGGACGGGACGACCTTCTTGCCGTTGTCGTAGTCCTCGGTGTTGTTGACCTCGGGCTTCTCACCGTTCAGCACGGCGACGGCCATCTTGACGGCTTCGCTCGCCAGCTGGCGGGTGTCCTTGAAGATGGTCGCGTACTGCTCGCCGGACTCGATGGCCTTGACCGAGTCGAGCTCGGCGTCCTGGCCGGAGATGACGGGCCAGCCGTCGCCCACCGAGTAGCCGGCGTCGGTCAGCGCCGAGATGATGCCTCGCGAGATGCCGTCGTAGGGCGACAGGACCGCGTTGACCTTGCTGCCGTCGGAGTAGGTCGACGTGAGGATGTTCTCCATGCGCTTCTGCGCGGTCTCACCGTCCCAACGGAGCGTTGCAGCCTGCTCGAAGGAGGTCTGGCCACTGGCGACCTTGAGGGTGCCCGCGTCGATGAACGGCTTCAGGGTGTCCTGAGCGCCGTCCCAGAAGAACGTGGCGTTGTTGTCGTCGGGCGAGCCGGCGAACATCTCGATGTTGAACGGACCGGCGGGTGCGCCCTCGGTGGGCTTGCCCTCGAGGTCGACGAGGCCGAGGCCGTTGAGGACCGAGTTGGCCTGCTGCACGCCGACCTTGTAGTTGTCGAACGACGCGTAGTAGTCGACGTTCTCGCTGTCGCGGATCAGGCGGTCGTAGGCGATGACGGGGATGTCGCCGTCCTTGGCCTCCTGGAGCACGCTCGTGAGCGTGGTGCCGTCGATCGAGGCGATGATCAGGACGGAGGCGCCCTTGGTGATCATGTTCTCGATCTGCGAGACCTGGGTCGGGATGTCGTCCTCGGCGTACTGCAGGTCGACCTTGAATCCCTCCTTCTCCAGCTGCTCCTTGACGGCGTTGCCGTCCTGGATCCAGCGCTCGGAGCTCTTGGTGGGCATCGCGACGCCGACGAGCTTGCCGTCGCCTTCGCCGCCGCCCGATCCGCCGCTTGCGCCGCCGGAGCAGCCGGCGAGAGACACGACCATCGTGCCTGCGGCCAGCGTGGCGAGGAGCATTCTCTTCTTCACTGTGTGGTTCCTTCCCTAGGGAGTTGCTTGGACGTCATTGTCATGCGCAGGTCTGTCGGCTTCGATGTGTCCAGCTCATCGAGGCCGCTCGTCGACGACGTGGCGTTCGCGGGTGCGGGTGCGGACGCCTCGTCGTGATGCCGGCGAGGGTGCAGGGAGAGGTGGCCGGCGGAGAGCCGGGCCGAGAGGGAGCTGTGGTCGGATCGATCGGTGCCGTGGATCGGGAGGCGGCTCATCGCCGACCTGCTCGCTCCATTGCGCTTCGTTCCCACGTCGACTTCCTCGTCACTCCGAATGTGACCGTTCACATTGTGTGTCACACGATAGCCCCAGACCTCCACCTGATGTCAAGTCGGGATGGGTCTCATTTTCATAACCGGCGACTGTCGGGGCATGGTCGCGCTCTCAGTGAGCCCGTGCGGGCACGTGCCGGGGGCGCAGGTACACCCCGATCGGCGTGGCCGGAACCCGGGGATGTGCCCCGGCGATCCCAGTGGGTGACTAGAGTTCGGCGTCGATGGCGCGGATGACGTCCCACGCGCCGTCCTCGGAGTTCGACAGCACGACGACGTCGATGGCGTCGGCGGCGGTCGGGCCGAAGTAGGTGCGCACGATGCCGCTCGCGCCGGGGTTGACACCGTCGAGGTACATCGATCGCACCTGGTCGTCCTCGTCGACGTCGAACTCGAAGCCGAAGCCGTAGGAGATCTCCTCGTCGACCTCGATCTGCGGGGAGGTGAACTCCTCGGTCAGCTCGGCGGTGAGGATCTTCGCGTCGCGGGCGGCCCGCAGGAAGGTGATGAGGTCGGCCGCGGTGGACTGCGCACCGGCGTCCGGGCCACCGAGCGGCGGGAACGCGTCGGCGTTCGAGTGCCAGACGCCGTCGTCGTCGACGTCGCCGCCCTCGGCCAGGCCGGGCTCGCCCGTCCGGCGGTCGACGAAGCCCGAGTGGTCCATGCCGAGCAGCGCGAACACCTGCTGCTCGATGAGCTGGCGGTAGGGCAGCCCCGTCACGCCCTCGAGGGCGAGCCCGAGCAGGACGTAGCCGGCGTTGACGTAGTTCGCCTCTTCGCCCGGGGCCGCCAGCGGCTCCTTGTCGGCGAAGAGTGGCAGGAGGTCGGCGGTCTCACGGATCGACGAGGCCGGGCGCTCGGCCCAGAGGTCGTCGTAGCTCTCGCCGGCCGTCTCGTCGGCGTCGTCGGCGATGCCGGAGGTGTGGGTGAGCAGGTGGAGCAGCTGGACGTCGCGGCGGATGGTGGTGCCGTCGAGGTCGACGTACTCGTGGATCGACTCGTCGAGGTCGATGTGTCCGGCGTCGACCTGCTGGAGCACGGCGGCGGCGGTGAAGAGCTTCGTGATGGACGCCGTGTCGAAGCGGGTGTCGAGCGTGATGGGCTCGTCGCGCTCCCGCGAGGCGAGGCCTCGGGCGGCCTCGAAGAGCGTCTCGTCACCGCGTTTGACGAGCACGACGCCCGAGAAGTCGGTGGCTTCGATGACGCGGGCGACGCTTTCGGTATCCATCCCCCAACGGTACCGTCGCGGACCCCTCCGTGACTCCACGCACCCTGGGGGACCCGATCCGTCGGGGGCCTGAGGCGTGTGCATAATGGGTGCAGCACGAAATGTGACCGTGCACATCGAGGTCCGAGGAATCCGTGAGCGACGACGCCGAACGGGGGCGAGCCCCCAATATCCGTGATGTCGCGCGCCTGGCCGGGGTCTCCCACCAGACGGTCTCACGAGTGCTCAACAACCACCCGAGCATCCGCGACTCCACCCGCGACCGGGTCCTCGCCGTCATGGACGAGGTCAACTACCGTCCGAACCGGGCGGCCAGGGCGCTCGTGACGAGTCGATCGCGGACCATCGGCGTGCTCGCGAGCCAGCGGTCGCAGTACGGTCCGGCGAGCATGATCCAGGCGATCGAGAACGCGAGCAAGGACGCCGGGTACCTCGTCAGCACGGCGAACCTGCCCGACGTCTCCGACGCGTCGATCGTCGCCGCCGTCGAGCATCTGCTCGCGCAGTCGGTCGACGGCATCGTCGTCATCGCGCCGCAGGTCCGGGTGTTCCGGGCGATCGAGGAGCTGCAGGTGCGGGTGCCGTTCATCGCGGTGCAGTCCGGCGGCGACCTCGACGACCACTCGATCGGTGTCGACCAGGTCGCCGGTGGACGCTTGGCAACGAGGCACCTCATCGAGCTCGGCCACCGGAACATCTACCACCTCGCGGGGCCGCAGGACTGGATCGAGGCGGAGGCGCGCATGCACGGGTTCCTCGCCGAGATGAGTGCGCAGGACGTGCCGACGACCGCGCCGATCCTCGGTGACTGGACCGCAGACTTCGGCTATCGCGCCGGGATCGAACTCATGCGGGTGCGCGACTTCACGGCGATCTTCTCGTCGAACGACCAGATGGCGCTCGGCCTCATCCACGCGATCCGCGACGAGGGGTACGACGTGCCCCGGGACGTGTCGATCGTGGGGTTCGACGACATCCCGGAGGCACCGCACTTCTGGCCACCGCTCACGACCGTGCGGCAGGACTTCGACGAGCTGGGGCGTCGCTGTGTCGCGCGGTTGCTCGGCAACCTCGAAGTCGACGCCGTCGGGTACCGCGGCACGATCGAGCCGGAGCTCATCGTACGGAAGTCGACGGGTCGCCCGGCCTTCTGACCCCTGGTGGTGGTGGCGGTGTGTGGTGGTGGTGCCAGCGCGGTGCGCTGACACGAGCGCGGGTCACACGCGTGAGCGCGCCCCTCCGGAGACCCGCGCCCGAGTCCACGCCCCGCGCCCACGCCGATTCGGGCGAGCTCGCGTCAGCGCACCGCGCCGACGCCGGGTGAGTACGTGTCGCGTCAGCGCACCGCGCTGACCACCAGGCCGACAGCACTCACGGCGACGATCACCAGGCGGCGGGGTCCGCGACGAGTCGATCGAAGGCGAGTTCCGCGGCACCGATGAGCAGGAGGTCCTGGCCGAGTTCCGCGCGCACGATCGAGACGTCCTCGAACGGCGGGACGAGCGCCCGCTCACGGACCGCGTCGTGCAGCTCCTCCGACGCCAGTTCGAGCACGATCCCGAGATGCCCACCGAGGACGACGAGTTCGGGGTCGAGGATGTTCACCGTCCCGGCGAGCGCCCGTCCGAGCGTCCTGGCCTGCCGCACGACCTCCTCCCGCATCGCCCCCGCCGGATCGGCCGCGATGCCCTCGGCGAGCGCCGCTTCGAGGACCGCGTCGTCCCCGGCGGCGAGGCCGGCGACATGGAGCAGCTCACTGCGTCGGACGGCGTCTTCGAGTGCGTTGCCGGCGGCCGTCGCCGAGGTGTGACCGAACTCCCCCGCGTACCCGCGCGCACCACCGACGGGTCGGCCACCGGCGATGATGCCACCACCGATACCGCTCGCGCCACCGTTCAGGTAGACGAGGTCGTCGATGCCGCGTCCAGCCCCGAAGGTCCGCTCCGCCCGAGCGCCGAGACTCGCGTCGTTGGCCGCGAACACCGCACGACCGGTCGCGGCACGCAGCCGTTCGACGAGTGGCTCGTCGACCCACCCGAGGTGCGGTGCGAGCCGGACGACCCCGTCGGCGTCCCGGACGAGACCGGGGATCGCGAGGCCGATCCCACCGCCACCGCGCGCCTCGTCGGGCAGGCGGCCGGCGAGTTCCGCGACCAGCTCCGCGATGATCGCCGTCGCCTCGGCCGCCGTCGGTGTCGTGTCGACCTCGCGACGCACGCGCTCGAGGACCTCGCCGCCGAGTCGCACGGCCGCCACCGTGATCGCGTCGAGTTCCGGGTTCGCCGCGAAGGCGACGGCTCGTGGGCCGGCCGAGACGAGTGGCGACGGCCGGCCGACTCCCTGCCCGCCCACCGGGACCGACTCCGTGACGATGCCGATCGAGGCGAGTTCCGTGACGAGCGCGGCGACCGTGGACCGGTTGAGCCCGGTCGCCTTCGTGAGCGCCGACCGCGACTGCACCCCGCCCTGGTGCACGAGCTCGACGATCCGCCCGAGGTTGCGACGGCGCACCGAGTCGAGTCCGCTCCCCATGCCGGATCCGCCCGCCGGACCCGCCCCGACCGCTGTCGACTCGCTCACACGCACACCCTCTGCTCGATCCCTCCAGTGTTCCCTATCCAGGCACGCGGCGGTTCACCCGCCTCCGGCCGTGGATGGTTGACTGGACGGATGCCCGCCGCCTGGACACTCCGCCCCGCCACCATCGACGACTCGACCTGGATGGCCGAGCTGCGCGCCGTCGTCATGCGGCCCGACCTCGAGCGCCTCGGTCGCTACGACGAGACCCGCGTGCGCCGTCGCTTCCTCGACGGATATCGCCCGGAGCACACCTCGGTGATCGAGGTCGAGGGCATCACGGCCGGGCTGGTCGCCCTCCGTCCGGAACCCGACGAGCGGTGGCTCGAGCACTTCTACCTCGCACCCGAACACCAGGGCGCGGGCCTCGGCACCGCGGTGCTCGCGCGGCTCCTGGCCGACGACGGCGACCCGCGCCCGTTCCGTCTCAACGTGCTGCAGGGCAGCCCGGCCCGCCGCCTCTACGAGCGCCACGGCTTCACGCTCGAACGCGAGGACGAGGTCGACGTCTGGATGGTCCGCCGGGGCTGAACACCCAATGGTGCGGCAGCAGGAGGTCGGCTCGGCAGCAGGACGTCCGGCTGAGGAGCGTCCTGCCACCGCGCGGATCTCCTGCCGCGACGCCGACACGGGCTACATGGTGAGCTGCGCGACCCCGGAGCAGCTCACGCGGGCTGACGGACCGTGGTGACGATGTCGACGAGGTGCGGGTCGGCCGGCGCGGAGCCGAAGCCGAAGCGCACGGGCGGGTCGAGTCTGGCGAGGGTGCCGAGGTCCGCACCGGACCAGCTCGCGGTGGCGGCGGTGATGCGGCGAGCGCCGGTCACGCCGTAGTACTCGCGTCGACCGTTGCCGGCGGAGCCCGCCGTCCGGGCTCCGGGCTGGAGCACGCGGGCGAGGGGGTCGATGGTCTGCAGCCAGACGGGGTTCACGGCCACCGGTTTGGGGACGACCCGGAGCGCACGGCCGAGCGGAGAGCTCCCGCCGATGCGGAGGGTCGTGTCGAGCGGACCGCCCACGAAGCGGAGCCCCGTCGGCAGGCGCGTCCAGCCGACGGTGCCGATCTCGACGTCGTCGAAGGTGTACGTGGTGGAGATGAAGTCGGCGATCTCCTGCGTCGGCGCGAGCAGCAGGCGTTTGCCGCGGGAGTCCTCGATCATCGCGTCGGCGAACGAGCCGAACGGAGACGTGGACCAGAGCCCGAGGACGATGCGGACGCCGCCCGTGGTGCCGTAGCCGGCGATCCTCCCGGAGAAACGAAGGTCGGTTGCGGGCATGGGATCACCCTAGCCGCCCCTCCTGCGGGAGTGTCCGTGAACGGCGGTCCGCGGCCCGGTCGCCGAGCAGGTCGACGGGCGCGGGAGCACCACCCGGTTGACGGCGTCGGCGCGATCCGCTTCCGTGGGAACATGCCGACCTCGCTGCTCCTCCTCGCCGACACCCACCTGCCCAAGCGGGCGAAGGTCCTGCCGGACGCGGTCTGGGCCGCCGTCGACGCAGCGGACGTCGTCGTCCACGCGGGTGACTGGGTCGACGAGGCGACCCTCGACGCCCTCGAGGCCCGCGCCGCCCGCCTCGTCGGCGTCTTCGGCAACAACGACGGCCCCGGACTCCGCGCGCGTCTCCCCGAGGTCGCGCGTTTCGAGGTCGATGGGCTGCGGTTCGCCGTCGTCCATGAGACGGGGGCGGCGACCGGTCGCGAGCGACGGGCCGACGAGGCCTTCCCCGAAACCGACGTCCTCGTCTTCGGACACAGCCACATCCCGTGGGACTCGGTCTCGCCAGCTGGCCTGCGCCTGCTCAACCCCGGCTCGCCGACGGACCGCCGTCGTCAACCGGAGTGCACGATGATGACCGCCCGGGTCACGGACGGCACCCTCACCGACGTCCGCCTCATCCCGGTCGCCCGCTAACCCTCCCCCTGCCCGCGAACTGTCACTCGGCGCTAGTCCGAGCGGCTGGAACTGTGCCGGAGTGACAGTTCGCGGGCCACGGGTGCCGGGCGGGGGACGGTGCTCGTGAGTTCCACGACGCGGTGCTCACGACCGGCGACGATGATCGCCTCCATGATCTCCAACACGTGGAACGCGAGGTCGCCCGAGGCCCGATGCGGTCGGTCCTGCTCGATCGCCTCGGCCAGGTCCGACAGGCCCACCCCGCGCCCGGCGTCGACGAAGCCTGCGCTGTCGGGGACGGCACGCCAGGTGCGGTCGTCGGCCGTCGCGATCTCCACCGGGTCCGAGAACCGGTTCGGGTCGGGCACGGCGACCGTCCCGCCCGTACCGTAGACCTCGAAGAGCGGCACGCGGCTCGCCCACACCTCGAACGAGACCGTCACGGTCGAGACCACCCCGTTCGCGTGCTCGAGGATCGCGGTGACGTGCGTGTCGACCTCCTCGTGCACCGGGATCGGCGTCCCGGCCAGCGCGCCCGTCGCCACAGAGCGCTCGCGATCCGACCGCGCGACCGCCCCCGACACCCGCACGACGGGACCGAAGAACGACACGAGGCTCGTCAGGTAGTACGGTCCCATGTCGAGGAGCGGCCCGCCACCCGGCTGGTAGTAGAACGCGGGAGCCGGGTGCCACAGTTCGTGGCCCGGAGCGCTCCAGGCGACCGCCGCGGCGATCGGCCGACCGATGGCACCGCTGTCGAGCACGGCGAGCGCCGTCTGGACGCCCGACCCGAGGACGGTGTCCGGTGCGCTGCCGACGCGGAGGCCCTTCGCCGCGGCGAGCTCGAGCACCGGTCGCGCCTCGGCGGTCGACAGGGCGAGCGGCTTCTCCCCGTAGACGTGCTTGCCGGCCTGGAGGGCTCGGAGCGCGACCTCGGCGTGCGCGGCCGGGATGGTGAGGTTCAGGACGACGTCGACCTCGGGGTCGGCGAGCAGCTCGTCGACGCTCGACGACCGCACGCCCTGTTCGGCGGCGACCTCCGCGGCGCGGGCGAGGTCGAGGTCCGCGACGACGACGAGCTCGAGGTTCGGCAGCTTCGGGAACTCGGCGAAGTACTGCTTCGAGATGTTGCCGACGCCGATGACGCCGACCCGGAGGACGGATCCCCCGGCGGTCTCCGATGGCCCGTTCAGCGTGCTGCCCACAGCAGGCCCCTTTCGATGATGGTGCGGACGTTCGGGTCCTCGACGATCTCGATGCGGTGGCCGGGAGCGGACACGAAGATCCTGCCCTTCCCCCACTGGCGCGTCCAGATGGCGGGCGCCGTGACGGGACGGTTCCATGCGTCCCAGGGCCGCACCTCCTGTGTCGTGGTCGCGAGGACGTCGTTGTACTCGTCGCTCAGCACCCAGTACTGCTCGGTGACGAGGTCGAAGTCCTCGATCCCCTCCGTGATGGGGTGGGTCCGGCCGTACTCGGTGATGTGGACGGTGTAGGGGATGTAGTTGTCGGACTGCTCCCCCGTCCGCTCGGCCGGGTCCTTGCCGGCGTGGTGCGCGAACTGGCCGCCGATCATGTGGAGGTAGTCGGCGTTGTTGCGGTACGAGTCCGCGATCCCGCCGTGCCAACCGGCCATGCCCGTCCCGTTCAGGACAGCGCGTTGCAGGCCGGCGAACTCCTCCGGCTCGATGGTGTTCATCGTGTTGATCTGCACGATGAGGTCGACCGTGTCGAGGTAGTCGGTGTCCGTGTAGACGGTGGTCCCGTCCTCGACGCGGACGGTGAACCCGTTCGCCTCCAGGAAGGGGATGAAGGCCGCGGTCGTCTCGACGGGCATGTGCCCGTCCCAGCCGCCTCGCACCACGAGCGCCTGCTTGTCAGTCATGTGTTCCTCTCAGGGGATGGTTCGGTCATTGGTCGGCTCGCGATCAGCACTACTTGCTGAAGCCGGCGGTCATGCCACTGATCAACTGGCGTCGGCCGAACAGGTACAGGATGAAGATCGGCAGGGTCGACAACACCACGGCGGCGAGCACCGCCGGCACGTTCACGCTGAACGACCCCTGGAACGTCCACAGCGACAACGGCAGCACCCGGTTGCTCGGCGACTGCGTGAGCACGAGTGGGAACAGGAATCCGTTCCAGACGTTGAGCGCGTTGTACAGCGCGACGGTGACGATCGCCGGCCGGGCGAGCGGGAGTACGAGGGAGACGAGGGTCCGCCAGCTCGACGCCCCGTCCACGGTCATCGACTCGAACAGCTCCTTGGGGATGTCGCGGATGAAGTTCGACAGGATGAGCACGGTGACGGGCACCGCGAAGCCGATCGACGGCAGGATCAGCGCCAGGAGGGTGTCGTAGAGTCCCGCCTTGCTGAGCATGTAGAACAGCGGGATGATCGTCGCCTGCAGCGGGATCGCGAGGCCGAGCAGGAAGAACGAGAACGCTCCCCGCGTGAACCGGGAGTTCGTGCGCACGATCGCGTACGACGCCATGAGGCAGACGAACACGGTGACGGCGACGCTCGCGATGGTGATGATGACGCTGTTGCCGAGGTAGAGGAAGAAGTCGCTCTGCAGGACGAGGGCGTAGCCGTCGAGGGTCGGGTCGGTGGGCGGGATGAGCTGGTTGCTCGAGAAGAACCCGGCCTGCGGGCGCACGCTCGTGATGACGATGTAGTAGATCGGCAGCACGATGATGAGCAGCCAGATCCAGGCGCCGATACCGCCGATGATGTTCGGCTTGCGGCGGGCACCGCGGGGGCGCCTGCCTCGCGTCTCGTGCTCGCCCGGGCGTCCACGCTTCGACCCGGCGGTCGAGACGCTGACCGTGTCGAGGCTCCCGGTCGGCAGCGTGCCGGGCTTCGTGAGTGGGTTCGTCGCTGACATCAGAGGCCCTCCTGCTGACTGTCCATCTTGGCGAAGCCGCTCAGCTTGGTGAGCAGCAGGGCGATGGCGAGACCGATGACGGCCAGGATGATCGCCATGACGCTCGCCTGCCCGAACTGGCTCGCGGAGAAGCCCGTCACGTACATGAGGATCGGGAGGATGCGGGTGCCGGCGCTCGGAACGCCGCCGGTGAGCACGAAGATCACGTCGAAGTAGGTGAGCGAACCGATGATCATGAGCGTGGACGACGTCACGAGCGTGTACCGCAGCTGCGGGAGCGTGATGTGGAAGAACTGCTTGACCGTCCCAGCCCCGTCGATCTCGGCCGCCTCGTAGAGGGACGCCGGGATCTGCCGCACGCCACCCTGGAACAGGAGCGTGTGGAAGGGCACGAACTGCCACGCGATGATGAAGATCACGACGAAGAGCACGAGCTGCTGGTTGCCGAGCCAGTCCTGCTTGAGGAACGGGATGCCGAGCGACGCCGACAGGCCGAAGTTCGGGTCGAGGATCGCCTTGAACGCGATGGCGGTCGCCGCCGACGACAGCAGGAGCGGCAGGAAGAAGATCGCGCCGAGCACGGCCCGGTTGCGCTGCTTGCCGGCGGTCCAGGTCCCGAGCAGCAGGCTGATCGGGGTCTGGACGATCCAGGAGATCACGATGACCTTGAGGGTCAGGACGAGGGCGTCGATCGCGACCGGGTCGACGAGGACGGAAGCCCAGTTGTCGAGGCCGACCCACGCGGGGTCGGTGATCGCGTCCCAGCGGGTGAAGCTCAGGTACAGGGCGACGATGAGCGGGATGATCGCGAAGACGAGGAAGAAGCCCAGCGCCGGCGCGACCATCCAGCCACTGGGGCCGGTGCGGCGGCGCATCGCTGCCGCACCGGCCCCTCGGGCCCCGTTCAATGGACGGGTGACGGTCATCGGGAGATCACTGTCCGATCGTCTTGTTCATGTTGTCGGAGAACTCCTGCGGGGTGATCTGCAGGTTGAACAGCTGGTCGAGGTTCGTCAGGAGCGCGGTCGCCTGTGCCGGCGGGAGCGCCTGGTCCCACGACATCTGGAAGTTCTTGGCGTTCTTCGTCAGGTCGTAGACGGTCGTGCCGAAGTCGCCGCCGGCGTCCGCGATCTCCGCGTCGATGTCGGTGATGGGCGGCACCTGGCCGGCCTTCACCATGCGGTCGATGTAGCCCTTGTCGAACACACCCTCGGTGAGGTACTTCAGCGCGCTGGCTTTCTGCTCCTTCGTCGCCGAGGCGGAGATGGAGAAGTACCCGGACGGGTTGCCGACGATGTTCGACGGGTCGCCCTTGCCACCGGTGACGGCGGGGAAGGTCGTGTAGCCGAGACCCTTCTCGGCGAACTCGGCCGCCTGCTGTTTGAAGGTCGTCATGACCCAGGCGCCCTGGAGCATCATCGCTGCCTTGCCCGTGTAGAGCAGGGCGACGTCGGCGTTGCTGTCGGCCGTGACCGAGGCGTAGCCGTCGACGAACGCGCCGGCCTTCACGAGCTCCTGGATCTTCTCGTTCGCCTCGATGATGCCGGGGTCGCTCCACGCGTCGGCTTCACCGGCCATGATCTTGTTGAAGGCCTCGGGTCCGGCGACGCGGTCGACGAGGTACTCCTCCCACATGAGCGACGGCCACTTGGACGCACCGGCGAGCGAGAACGGGGCCACGCCTGCGGCCTTGAGCTTGGGGATGGCGTCGACGATCTCGTCGAAGTTCGTCGGGACCTCGACCCCCGCGGCCTTCAGGACGTCCTTGTTGTAATAGAACATGATCGGCGTGGTGGCGTTCATCGGCACCGCGTAGACCTTGTCGTCGATGACGCCCTGGTTCCAGACGGACTCGAGGAACTTGCCCTTGGCGTCCGCGGTCTCCGCGGTGATGTCGGCGACCTTGCCGGCGTCCACGTAGGAGTTCAGGGTGCCGCCCGCCCAGCTGTAGATGATGGTCGGAGCACTACCCGCGCCGACTGCGGTGCGGATCTTGGTCTTGTAAGCGTCGTTCTGGAAGTAGGTCGCGGCGATCTGGCCGTCGGCGTTGGCGCCGTTCCACTCCTTGAGCGACGGGCCGAGGACGGTGTCCTCGTCGGTGCCGGTGAGGCCCCAGAGGGTGGCACTGCCACTCGGCGCGCCACCGCCGCTGGAGCAGGCGGTCGCGCCGAGCATGAGGGCCGAGACGCCGAGGGCGACTGCGGCCAGTCGGGTCCGACGACGGGATGAAGTACGAAGCGTCATTGCGTTCTCTCCTTGGTGGGTGCTGCTGCTGATGGTGCGATGGGGACGGATCAGTCGGTGGGCGTCCAGGCGCTGCCGTTCGCGGCGCTCGACTCGACGGCGCGCAGGACCCGCTGGACCTGCAGCCCCTCGGCGAAGGACGGCTCGGGGTCGGTGCCGGCGGTGATGGCCTGGACGAGGTCGCGCACCTGGTGCGAGAACGGGTGCTCGTAGCCGATACCGTGGCCGGTCGGCCACCAGGCGGCCATGTACGGGTGCTCCGGCTCGGTGACGACGATGCGCGTGAAGCCCTGCTTGCCGGCAGGAGCGGTGGCGTCGTAGACCTCGAGCTCGTTCATCCGCTCGAGGTCGAAGGCGATGGCTCCGCGGGAGCCGCTCAGCTCGATGCGGAGCGCGTTCTTCCGGCCGGTCGCGTAGCGGGTCGCCTCGAAGGCGCCGATGGCGCCGTCCGCAAGCCCGCCCGTGAGCTTCGCGGTGAACCAGGCGGCGTCGTCGACGGTGACCGCGCCGCGTTCCTCCGAGGCGGTCCCGCTCAGGCCGACGGTCTCGCCGAGGAGCGGTCGCTCGGTGACGAAGGTGGCGAGCGTCCCGCTGACGGTGTCGAGTCGGGCACCGGTCAGGTGCTGCACGAGGTCGATGGCGTGCGCGCCGATGTCGCCGAGCGAGCCGGAGCCGGCCTGGTCCTTGTCGAGGCGCCAGGTCATCGGCCCCTCGGCGTCACTCAGCCAGTCCTGGAGGTAGAGCGCGCGGATCTGGCGGACGTCCCCGAGCGCGCCCTCCGCGATGAGCTGGCGGGCGTACCCGATGGCGGGCACGCGACGGTAGCTGAAGCCGACCATGGAGCGGACGCCGCGAGCCCTCGCCGCCTCAGCCGCGGCGACCATCAGCTCCGCCTCCTCGACGCTGTTGGCGAGCGGCTTCTCGCAGAGGACGTGCTTGCCGGCTTCGAGGGCGGCGATCGCGATCTCGACGTGCGATGAGCCGGGCGTGCAGACGTCGACGATGTCGATGGACGGGTCGGCGATGACGCTCCGCCAGTCGGTCGAGGCCGACTCCCAGCCGAACTTCACGCGGGCCGCTTCGAGTGCCTCGGGATTGCGGCCGACGATCGTGGCCATGACCGGTTCCGCATCGAGGTCGAAGAAGCGCGGTGCGGTGCGCCAGGCCTGCGAGTGCGCGGCTCCCATGAAGCCGTATCCGATCATCGCGACCCGGAGTTCCGGCCGTCCGCTTCCCGCCATGTGCAACGCTCCCGAGCTGCTCGCGCAGCTGCGGCCCCGGGGTTCCGGATCGCTTCGCTGCGGTGCCCTGAAGCTAGCCCCGCCGCCTGTCTGCCCGCAACTTCCCTCTCCCGCATTGGAAACTTTTCGCGTCCGCCCATCCCCACCCCTGCCCGCGAACTGTCACTCCGACACAGTCCCGTCCGCCGGGACGAGCGGCGAGTGACAGTTCGCGGGCTACGGGGTGGGCGGGGCTGCGGTCGAACCCCGGACGACGAGGGAGGTGGCGAGGTCGAGGCGGATGTTGTCGACCGTCTCGGACCGGAGTTTCAGCACCAGGCGGGTGGCCTCCTCGGCCATCTCGATGAGCGGCTGCCGGATGGTCGTGAGGGCCGGACCGACCCACTTGGCCGGCGGGACGTCGTCGTACCCGACGACCGACAGCTGCTCCGGGATCGATATCCCGAGCGAGCGCGCCGCCTCGTAGACGCCGAACGCCTGCATGTCGTTGCCGGCGAAGATCGCGGTCGGCCGATCCTCGAGTTGCAGCAGTTCGAGCGCCAGGACGCGTCCGGCCTCCGGGATGAACTCCCCGCGGCGCAGGATCGTCTCGTCGAGCGGGATCCCGGCCTCCTCGAGCGCGGACCGGTAGCCCGAGACCCGTGCCCGCGAGCACATGAGGTCCTGCGGGCCCGAGATCAGGCCGATCCTGCGGTGTCCGAGCTCGATGAGGTGGCGCGTCGCGGCCATCCCACCGGACCAGTTCGTGGAGCCGATGGCGGCCACCTCCGGGCCAGGGTCCCCCGCCGGGTCGACCACGACGACCGGGATGTTGCGCGTGTGGAGCTGGCGCCGGTACGCCGGGTCGATGTCCGAGAACACGAGGATGACCCCGACCGGCTTCCTCCCGATGATGCTCTCGACCCAGCCCTCGCCGGTCGAACGCCGGGCGCCCGTCTCGGTGAGGGTGACGCTCATGCCGTGCTGGCGCGCGACCTTCTCGACACCGCGGATGATCTCGAGCGACCAGGAGCTGTCGATGTATTCGAAGACGAGCTCGATGAGCGAGCCCTGCGCGAGCTCGGCACCGCGGCGACTGTAGCCGTGGCGGTCCAGCAGTCGCTCGACGATCTCCCGGGTGTCCGGCGACACCCCCGGTCGCCCGTTGAGCACCTTCGAGGCGGTCGAGACCGACACGGAGGCCTCTCTGGCGATGCGCGACAGGGTGGCCCGCCCGCCGACGCCGCCGGATCCGGCGGCCTGCACCGCGAGGTCGTCGCTCATCCGAGTCCTCCGATCCCTCTCCGTCGGGCCGGACGGCCGTCTCTGCAGCGAGAAGTTCTGCCCATGCTAACGAAATATTTCGCGACACCCGACCGGTGACGCGAGGCCGACGATCTGCTAGTCTCGACTATAAGTTGTTGTTAACAACAAATCATCCGCTCACCAACGACGTTGAAGGACTTGCACGCATGAGCCTCACCCCCACCAAAGCCGACCGGTTCTCCTTCGGCCTCTGGACGATCGGCTACAACGGGACCGACCCGTTCGGTGGCCCCACCCGCCCCGACCTCGACGTGGTCGAGGCCGTCACCCGCCTGAACGACCTCGGCGCCTACGGCCTCACCTTCCACGACGACGACCTCTTCGCCTTCGGCTCGACCGACGCCGAACGCCAGAAGCAGATCGACCGCCTCAAGCAGGCGCTCGCCGACACCGGCGTCATCGTGCCGATGGTGACCACCAACCTGTTCAGCGCGCCCGTCTTCAAGGACGGCGGCTTCACCTCGAACGACCGCGCCGTCCGACGCTTCGCCCTCCGCAAGGTGCTCCGCAACCTCGACCTCGCCGCCGAGCTCGGCGCCAAGACCTTCGTCATGTGGGGCGGCCGCGAGGGCGCCGAGTACGACTCCGCGAAGGACGTGCAGGCGGCGCTCGAGCGCTACCGCGAGGCCGTCAACTTCCTCGGCGACTACGTCACCGACAAGGGCTACGACATCCGCTTCGCGATCGAGCCGAAGCCCAACGAGCCCCGCGGCGACATCCTGCTCCCGACGCTCGGCCACGCGATGGCGTTCATCGAGACCCTCGAGCGCCCGGAGCTCGTCGGCATCAACCCCGAGGTCGGCCACGAGCAGATGGCGGGCCTCAACTTCACCGCCGGTATCGCCCAGGCGCTCTACCAGGGCAAGCTCTACCACATCGACCTCAACGGCCAGCGGGGCATCAAGTACGACCAGGACCTCGTCTTCGGTCACGGCGACCTGCAGAACGCGTTCTCGCTCGTCGACCTCCTCGAGCACGGTGGCGTGAACGGCGGCCCCGCGTACGACGGCCCGCGTCACTTCGACTACA
Source organism: Plantibacter sp. CFBP 8775 (assembly GCF_014839505.1). NCBI lineage: Bacteria > Bacillati > Actinomycetota > Actinomycetes > Micrococcales > Microbacteriaceae > Plantibacter > Plantibacter sp. CFBP 8775. The sequence goes on from NZ_JACYNV010000002.1 coordinate 1,024,002, forward strand.
AGCCGAGCCGCACCGAGGACATCACGGGCGTGTGGGACTCCGCAGCCGCCAACATGCGCATGTACCTGCTGCTCAAGGAGCGCGCCGAGGCGTTCCGCGCCGACCCCGAGGTGCAGGAAGCGCTGGCCGCCGCCCGCGTGCCCGAGCTGCGCGAGCCGACGCTCAACCCTGGCGAGACCGTCGAGCAGCTGCTCGCCGACCGCTCGTCGTACGAGGACTTCGACGCCGACGCCTACTTCGGCGGCAAGGGCTTCGGGTTCGTCCGCCTGCAGCAGCTGGCCGTCGACCACCTCATGGGCGCGCGCTAGCCGACACCCGCGAACCTGGCGTTCCGTCTCCTGATCCGAGAGGATCGGGGGCGGAACGCCGTTCCGCGTTCCACCCCACAGCAGACCCGGCGGTCACCCGACCGCCCACCACCGAGAACAGGGAGAGCGATGACGCTCGTCGCCGGCATCGATTCGTCCACCCAGAGCTGCAAGGTCGTCATCCGCGACGCCGAGACCGGAGCGCTCGTCCGCGAAGGACGCGCGGCGCATCCCGCCGGCACCGAGGTCGACCCGACCGCGTGGTGGCAGGCGTTGCAGGAGGCGGCCGCCGCCGCCGGCGGGTTGGCCGATGTCGCCGCGGTGTCGGTCGCGGCCCAGCAGCACGGCATGGTCGCGCTCGACGTCGACGGACGCGTCATCCGTCCGGCACTCCTCTGGAACGACACCCGGAGCGCGCAGGCCGCGACGGACCTCATCGCGGAGTTCGGCGCTGCGGAGCTCGCCCAGCGGACCGGGTGCGTCCCCGTCGCCTCCTTCACGATCACGAAGCTGCGCTGGCTGCGCGACGCCGAACCCGCGAACGCCGCCGAGGTCGCCGCCGTCGCGCTCCCCCACGACTGGCTGAGCTGGCGTCTGCGCGGCTTCGGTCCGGCCGACGAGAGCCCACTGGGCGCGGACCTCGCCGAACTGACGACCGACCGCTCCGACGCCTCCGGTACCGGGTACTGGTCCCCCGCCGACGGCGAGTACGACCGCGAGCTGCTCGTGGCGGCGCTCGGCCACGATGCGATCCTCCCGCGCGTGCTCGCGCCGGAGGAGTCCGCCGGGACCGGTGTCGACGGCGGCCTCATCGGGCCGGACACCGTCATCGGGGCGGGTGCCGGCGACAACGCGGGAGCCGCCCTCGGGCTCGGGGCGACGGCCGGCGATGTCGTCGTGTCGATCGGCACGAGCGGGACGGTGTTCGCCGTGACGCCGGCCGTGGTCCGCGACAGCTCGGGCACCGTCGCCGGGTTCGCCTCGGCCGACGGCGCGTTCCTCCCGCTCATCGCGACGCTCAACGCCGCCCGGATCCTCGACGCGGTGGCCGCGCTGCTCGGCGTCGACCACACGGAACTCGGTCGACTCGCGCTCGAGGCCCCGGCCGGGGCACGGGGACTCGTGCTCCAGCCCTACTTCGAGGGTGAGCGCACGCCGAACCGGCCGGACGCGACGGCGACCCTCTTCGGCATGACCCTGGAGTCGACGACGCGCGAGGGCCTCGCCCGGGCGGCCATCGAGGGGCTGCTCTGCGGACTCGCCGACGGCCTCGACGCGGTGCTCGCGCAGGGCGTCACGGCGGAGCGGGTCCTGCTCATCGGCGGTGCGGCGCAGAACCCGGCGGTGCGGGCGATCGCTCGCGAGGTCTTCGACGTGCCGGTCGTCGTGCCGGCCCCCGGGGAGTACGTCGCCGACGGCGCCGCAGTGCAGGCGGCCTGGGCACTGAGTGGTACTCGCCCGGCGTGGGCTGCGGTGGGGGCCGGCGACGGCGCCGACCAGGCGGACGCGGTCGCTGCGGACGCGTCCGGGATCGCCCGGGAGCAGTACGCCGCCCGAGCCTGAGGCGGCACCGGTCGCCGAGCGAACCTCTCCCGGTCACTGAGCGAACATCCCGCGGTCACTGAGCGAACATCCCCCGGTCACTGAGCCTGTCGAAGTGCCACACGCAGAAGCCTCCCGACCTACAACGCCACCCCGGGGGCCCTTCGACAAGCTCAGGGAACGAGTACCCCCACCCCGGTCACCGAGCGCCACCCTGTCACTGAGCGAACATCCCGCGGTCACTGAGCGAACATCCCCCGGTCACTGAGCCTGTCGAAGTGCCACACGCAGAAGCCTCCCGACCTACAACGCCACCCCGGGGGCCCTTCGACAAGCTCAGGGAACGGGTATCTCCTCCCCGGTCACCGAGCGCCACCCTGTCACTGAGCGAACATCCCCCGGTCACTGAGCGAACATCCCCCGGTCACTGAGCCTGTCGAAGTGCCACACGCCGAAGCCCTCAGACCCGCAACGCCACCCGGGGGCCCTTCGACAAGCTCAGGGAACGGATATCCCCCTCCCGGTCACTGAGCCTGTCGAAGTGCCACCGCGGAATCTTCGGCGGGGCGGAGACGTTGGCCCCGGTATGCGATCGATCGTCTACTCCACCAACGGTGACCCGTCCGTCCTGCACCTCGTCGAGCGCGAGCTCCCCGAGCCCGGCCCCGGCGAGGTCCGCGTCAAGCTCGCGTTCTCCGGTGTCAACCCGACCGATTGGAAGACCAGGCGCGGCGGCGGCCCCTCGGGTGGCATGCCCTTCCCCGAGGTCGTCCCGAACCTCGACGGTGCTGGCGTGATCGACGCGGTCGGCCCCGCCGCCGGCGACGCGGCGTCCACGACCACCTTCGCCGTCGGCGACCGCGTCTGGGTGTACCTCGCGGCGCACGAGAGCCCGCTGGGCACGGCCCAGGAGTTCACGGTGCAGCCCGTCTCCCGTGTGGTCCCCCTGCCCGACGCCGCGTCATTCGAACTCGGCGCCAGCCTCGGCGTCCCCGCGATGACCGCGCACCGCGCCCTCACCGTCGCGCAGGACGGCCCGACCCGGCTCGCCCCCGGAGCCCTCGACGGCCGGACGGTCCTCGTCCAGGGCGGCGCCGGGGCCGTCGGCAACGCCGCGATCCAGCTCGCGCGCTGGGCGGGCGCGACGGTGATCAGCACCATCAGCAGCGACGAGAAGGCCCGCCTCGCGACCGCCGCGGGAGCGCACCACGTCGTGAACTACCGCGAGGGCGACACCGCCGCGGCGATCCGCGAGGTGGCACCCGAGGGCGTCGACCTCGTCGTGGAGGTCGCGATCGCGCAGAACCTCCCCCTCGACCAGGCGGTCCTCGCCCCGCGCGGCACGGTCGTCAGCTACGCGAACAACGGCGGTGACTCGATCACGCTCGACATCCGTCCGCACATGGGGCTCAACACGCGGCTGCAGTTCATGCTGCTCTACACGGTCGGCGACGCCGCGCTCCACGCCGCAGCCGAGGACATCACCGCCGCGATCGAGGACGGCGCGCTCGACGTCGGCGAAGACCACGGTCTGGCGCTGACGGTGTTCCCCCTCGCCGAGACGGCTGCGGCCCACGCCGCCGTCGAGGACGACACGGTCGGGAAGGTCCTCATCGACGTCACCGCATGACGTACGTCACCGCCAGGTGAGGTGATCAGGGGCGGTACCGGGTGGCCAGTGCCGCCCCTGCCGCACGCAGGTGGACGAGCGGTTCGGCCATCGCCGCCTCGACGCCGCCGGCCAGCTCCGTGAGCGATGCCGCCGCGAGGAAGATCCCCTCGGTGGGCGCCTGGATCGCCCCGGCGACGAGCATGGTCCGGTCCGCCGCGAGCCCGGCGACCCAGGAGGCGACCTTGCCGTCGGCCGTCTGGTCGTCGAAGCGGCCCTCGCCCGTGATCACGATCGACGCCGTCGCGGCCGCTTCCGGGAGGGCGATCGCCTCACCGACGCCGCGCGCGCCCGAGGTGGCGGTGGCGCCCCACAGCAGGAGGGCGTAGCCCGCACCGCCCGCGGCACCGGCGCCGGGTTCGACCGCTGCTCGTGTCGCTCGGTCCGACCCGAACGCGTCCGCAGCGCGGCTCACGAACCGGGCCAGGTTGGCGTCGAGGACCGCGACGTCCGCAGTGGTCGCACCCTTCTGCGGACCGAAGACCGCAGCGGCACCGCGGTCGCCGAGCAGCGGGTTGGTCACGTCGCTGAGGATGACCGCGCCGTCCGGCGGCAGCGCACGGAGTCCGGCGGTGTCGATGTCGCGGAGCGTCGCGAGTCCGGCGTTGCCGGGCGCCACCGGTCCACCGTCGGCGTCCATCAGCCGCGCCCCGAGCGCGGTGAGCAGCCCGGCTCCGCCGTCCGTGCTGGAGCTTCCGCCGATCGCGAGCAGCAGCCGTCGGGCACCGTGGTCTAGCGCGGCCGCGATGGCCTCACCGAAGCCGACGGTGTGCGCCGCGAACGGTTGCAGGGGGTCGAGGAGGGTGAGGCCGCTCGTCTGCGCGAGTTCCACGACCGCCGAACCGTCGGGCAACTCGAGCCACTCGGCGTCCACCGGGTCGCCGACCGGGCCGGTGACCGTGATCGGGTGCCGACGAGCGCCGGGAACGGCTGCCGCGAACGCGTCGAGCGTGCCCTCGCCACCGTCGGCCATCGGGAGCGACTGCAGGAGGTCATCGGGCCGGACGGTCCGCCACCCCTCGGCGATCGCCTCGGCGACCTCCGCGGCGGTCGCCGTGCCTTTGAATGAATCCGGTGCGATGACGATGTGCCGGGTCATGCCTTCAGCCTCCCACGGTGGACGGGGTCGGGCGGGTCGAGGCCGCGCTCGTCGTCAGCACCTCGACACCGTCGGGCGTGACCACGACGGTGTCCTCGACCTTCACGCCGGGGGCGGTCGGGTTCCAGGCGAAGGCCTGCCATGGCTGGACGACGTCGGTCGCCTCAGGCGTGGCGCGCGGATCGCGTCCCGCGTAGCCGGCCGCACCGCCCTGATGGTGCTTCGTCCACTCGTCGGCGTCGAAGCCCTGCTCGGCGTAGGCCGCACTCCCCGTCCGGAGGATGTCGGCGAGCGAGGCGCCCGGCACGGTGGCGTCGAGGTAGGCGCGTTCGACGGCACGGATGCGGTGCATGTCGGTGGCGAACGGCTCCGCCGGGGTGCCGCCCTCGTCGAACCACCGCGTGAGGTTCACAATGAGCCCGTCGCGGCGGCCGCAGGCGACGAGCATGGCCCGGGAGCCGAGTCGCCCCTCGGTCGGCAGCGGGTGCCGGTGGGCGAGTCTGCCCTCACCGGCGACAAGAAGGACGAGCGGGTCGATCCCGGCCGCGACGAGGCGCCCGGCGAGGTCCGCCGCGACCGCGCGTTCCGTCCAGGCGGGGTCGAGCTCATCGACGAGCGCCTCGAGCGCCGACGTCGTCTCCCGCCCGAGCGAACGGAAGCGCGCGAGTTCGGCCGGGAGGAGCGACGCACGTGCGGCGCGCAGCTCGGCAGTGACGTCGGCCTCCTGGAGCACCCCGACCCCACTCGGCAGCACCGCGTCGATCGGCGTGTGCCACGGCACCGTCCGAACGCGGATGTCGGGCAGCTCCTCGGCCTGCAGCCGCTCCACCTCGTTGGAGGTCGCGACGAGCCATGCGTCGCTCGGCGAGACCACGACCGCGACGATCGGGTCGGCCGCGAGGCTCACGTGGACGCGCGAACCGTCGAGGTACCAGCTGATCGCGGCGGCGGACCGCAGCACGATCGTGCCGGCTCCGCGGGCCTCCAGGAGCGTCACGAGTCGGGCGTGCTTGCGACGGCGGTCGTCCTCGTCCGGCCCGGGCCGCTCGTCGTTCATCGCCGGGCCCAATCGGTCCCGAGCTCGGCGAAGGTGCTGCCGGTGGCGGCCGCTTCCGCGACCAGCTCCTCGATCCTCGGGATCACCGGCCGGCGCTCATCGCCCGTCCCGAGCCACTCGACGAGATCAGCGGGGATGCGGTGCGGCGCTGGGGCCGACCGGACCGCGTCGAGGACGGCGGTGAAGGCGGACGCGTCGGCCAGGGAGCTGACGAGTGCGGCGTCCTCACCCGCCCGGACCGCCTCGCGCGCGCGGAGGAGGTCGGGGAGCAGGTCGGTCCGGCCCGTCGTCCACCGTCGCAGGGTGACGCCGTCGACGAACACCTCGACCTCGTCGCGCGTGTAGTGGAACCGGATCGAGCCGCGCTCCCCGTGGACCGTGACCACCGGGTCGGTCGTCTCCTGCGCGCACAGGGTGAGCGCCGCGGTCATGATCGGGCCGCGCTGCGGGGTGATGCGGACGACCGAGGTGTCGTCGGCCTCGATGTCGTTCGCCCGGTACTGGTCGAGGTCGATGGTGGCGATCGCCGCGCGGTCGGTCGTGCCGCCGAGTCGGAGCATGGTCTGGACCGCGTGCGCGAAGGGGTTGGTGACGACGCCGTCCACGACGGGTGTGCCGTCGAGCGTGCGCCTGCCAGACCAGGCGGCACGCGTCCAGTACCCGACGGTGCGGACCCAGGTGCCCCTCGCCTCGAGTGCTCTCACGGCCCCGATCTCCCCGCTGGCGACGACGTCGGCGATCTCGCCGATCGCGTGCGATCCGAGGCTCTGGAACCCGACCTGGACGAGCCCGCCGGTCCGGGCGGCGGTGGCCTGCAGCCGGTCGAGTTCGTCGTTCGAGGTGACCGGCGGCTTCTCGAGCAGGACGTCGGCGCCGTGCTCGAGTGCGGCGACGGCGAAGTCCAGGTGCGTGTGGATCGGGGTCGAGAGGATGACCACGTCCACCCGCCCGGCGGCGAAGCACTCCTCCAGCGAGTCGCGGAGCGGTGCGTCCCCGGCTGCGCGGTCCTCCTCGGTGAAGGTCCGGTCGACGAGGCCGACGAGGCGGATCGCGCCGGTCGCGGCGAGCGCCCTGGCTGCCGCCACGTGGCTGGCGCCATGGCCATGGATCCCGACGACCACGACGGTCGGAGCGGTGGTGCGGTCGGTGCTGGTCATGCGTCACTCCCTGTGCTGCGCGGTTCAGTGCTGCGCGGTTCGGTGCCGCGTTCCTCGGCGGTGAGGAGCGCGCGGTGGATGGCGTCCGCCTGCTCCGCGTCCAGGGTGCCGTCGACGACGACCGCCTCCAGACCGGTGACGAGCGGGGTGCCGGCGGTGATGGTGGTGCGGGTGGTGGCGGCGAGCGAGACCCCGACACCCGGGTACTCGGCCGCGCGGAGGAACCAGGGGAAGGCGTTCGCTGCGGGCTGTCGGAACAGGACCGTGGTGGGGCGTCGAGCCGGCGTCGGGGCGGGCTCGGTGGTGTCGCTCGCATCCGGGTCGGCGCTCCCGTCGGCGTCGAGGACGAAGGCGACCCACGCCGCACGCGAGCCGTGCGCGGTCGACTCCCCCGGTCCGTCAGCGCTGAGGACGGACCGGTGGGCGTCCGCGGGCAGCCGCCAGAACCATCCGCCATACCCGGCGCCTTCGCGGCCGTTCGTGGCCGGCGATCCGATCGTCACCGTCGATCCCGTCGTCTGGATGACGCTGGAGACGGCGACGCGGAGCGCCGACCTCCCGCTCCCGACGCCAGGCACGGCGAACTCCTCGACGACCGTGCTGCGCGACTCCCGCAGCTGCGTCGTCCCGTCGCGTCCGATCCAGTCGAGCGACTGACGCAGCACACCCGCGTCCACCTCGGTCTCGGTGATGCGCTGGACACCGTGGTTGTCGAGCATCGTCGACCCCTGCCCGGCGACGTAGGTGCGACCGCCCCAGTAGGAGACGCCGTCGACGTCGGCGACGGCCATCGAGAGGCCGACATGGTGGGGGTGGTCGTCGGGAGCGGATTCCGTGACGACGGTCCCGCCGAGTGAGGTGACGGGGTGTGCGAACGGTCGCGGGGCGTCGGTCGGTTCGACGCCGCTGCCGTCGTGGAGGACGAGGACGTCGCGGTCGCCGAGCCGGGCGGTCAGCTCCGGTGACGAAGGGGCCTGCTCGGTTCCCTGCCAGACCGACGGACTCGCGGCCGGGCGGGCGGCGGTGCTCTCCCGGGCGACGAACCGCGGTCGGAAGACGAGTGGGTGTCCACCCTCTGCGCCGCCGATGGTGTCGCGCAGTCTGATCCACGCCTCGGCACCGAGCTCGCGTCGCGGGACGGACACCGTGCTGAGCGCCGGCACCGCGAACGCCGCGAACGGGATGTCGTCGAAGCCGACCACACTGAGCGCCGAGGGGACGGACACACCGGCACCGCGGAGCGCCGAGACGAGCCCGAGGGCGACGAGGTCGTTGAAGGCGACGACGGCGGTCGCGTCGTGCTGCAGCACCGTGTCGACGACCGCCGCGCCGTCCACCAGCGCTGATCCGGCCGGCAGGATGTCGACGGAGAGGTCGTCGTGGTCCGAGCGTGCGCGGGCGATCCCGACCCGTCGGAGGCGATCACCCTGACTCGCGGCGGGCCCCGCGAGGTACAGGATGTGCCGGTGCCCGAGTGCGTGCAGTTCGGCGAGCACCTGCTCCATGCCGCTGGCGTAGTCGATGGACACCGACGGCACGGGCGAGTCGGCGAGCTCGCGGTTGACGAGCACGACCGGGTGCAGTTCGGCGAGCAGCGCTCGAAGCTCCGGTTCGGCCAGGCGGGGTGAGCAGAGGACGATCGCGTCGCAGCGACGACGGGCTTCGCGGGCCGCCGCAGCCTCGTCTGCCGGGTCCTCCTCAGTGTCGGTCACGAGGACGCGGTAGCCGTCGGCCGCCGCGGCCCGGGTGACCCCGCGCAGGATCTCCTGGAACATCGGGTTCTCGAGGTCGGGCACGACGACCCCGATGGTGTTCGTGCGGCCGAGCGACAGGCTTCGGGCCAGCATGCTCGGCCGGTAGCCGAGGGCGTCGACCGCGGCGAGGACGCGGTCGGCGATCGTCGCGTCGACGGTCGCCTTGCCGTTGAGTACACGCGACACGGTGGCCTTCGAGACGCCCGCCTGCTCGGCGACGTCGGAGATCGTCGGTGTCGGTCCAGCACTGGGGAACCGGTTGCTCATACATCCTCGTTCAACTCGTCACGGGTGGTGCCGTCATCAATCATCCTATAGGCTCACCTTGAGAAACCGGTTTCCCGGTTGGCGCGGTCGGCCTGGTCGACCCGGACGTGGTCAGAGAGGACACCGATGCGCATCATCGTCACCGGCGGCGCAGGACGACTCGGGCGGAGCGTCGCGAGCGCCCTCGCCGAAGCAGGCCACGAGGTCGTCTCCGTCGATCGGACCGACCCCGGACTCCCCGGCGTCGAGGGCAGGACCGCCGACCTCCTCGACCACGACGCCACCCACGAGCTCTTCGCCACCCTGCGGCCCGACGCCGTCGTGCACCTGGCGGCGATCGCCGTGCCCTTCAGCGCGCCGGAGCACGTCATCCTGTCGACCAACCAGACGCTCGCCTTCACCGCCCTCACCGCCGGGATCGCCGCCGGGGCGACCAGGCTGCTGGCCGCCAGCAGCCCGACCGTCATCGGCTACGGCGCCCCGCACGGGTGGACGCCCGAGGCGCTCCCCATCACCGAGGAGCACCGGGTCGCCCCGTGGAACGCCTACGCGCTGTCGAAGGTCGCGATCGAGTCGACGGTCGCGATGCTCGCCCGAGCCCACGGCGACGCCGTCGTGACCGGTGCGTTCCGGCCGTGCTTCGTCGTCTCTCCGGAGGAGTGGGAGGGGGCGCCGACGCAGCAGGGGCACACCATCGTCGACCGGCTCGCCGATCCCGCGCTCGCGGCCGTCTCCCTCTACAACTACGTGGACGCGCGTGACGCCGGCCGGTTCGTCGCCGCCTGGATCGATCGTGCCGAAGCCCGACACTCCGGTGAGGTGTACTTCGTCGGCGCCGACGACGCCCTGGCCCTCGCACCCCTGTTCACCCTGCTGCCCGCGCAGGTCCCGAGCACCGCCGGATTCGCCGACGGACTCGTCGACCGAGCCGCCGCCTTCAGCAGCGCGAAGGCCACCGCCCATCTCGGGTGGCGCCCGGAGCACGACTGGCGATCCGCACTCAGCCCCGCCGAGGCTGCCCGGCTCACCGATCTGCTCGCCGCCGACACCGGCCAGCCGGCCACCACTCCTGTTCCAGCCCCAGCCCCACGATGACGAGGACCTCCACCATGCCAGCACCACTCGCCTTCGACGGCGTCCTGTACTTCCCGATCACCCCCTTCGACGCCGCGGGCGAGGTCGACCTTGGGCTCCTCGGCACCCACCTCGAGTCGCGACTCGAACACCGGCCCGGTGGGGTGTTCCCCGCCTGCGGCACCGGCGAGCTGCACGCGATGTCGCCGTCGGAGGCCGCCCGCGTCGTCCGACGGACCGTCGAGGTCGTCGACGGCGCCGTCCCGGTCATCGGTGGCGCCGGAGGAGGCGTGGCGACCGCCAAGGAACTCGCGGTGGCCGCCGAAGAGGCGGGAGCCGACGCGATCCTGCTCATGCCGCCGTACCTCGTCTCCGGGCCGGCGGCCGGGCTACAGGCGTACGTCGAGGACGTCCTCTCGGCGACGAGCCTCTCGGCGATCGTCTACCACCGGAACAACGCCCGGTACACGACGGCGACGATGCGCCACCTCGCCCGCAACCCGCAGGTCGTCGGTTTCAAGGACGGCGTCGGCGACGTCGCGGCCGCCCAGGACATCGTGCTGGCGGTGCACGAGGAGGGACGCGATGACTTCGCCTTCTTCAACGGCCTCCTCACCGCCGAGCTCACGCAGGCCGCCTACCGCGGCATCGGCATCCCGCTCTACTCCTCGGCCGTCTTCGCCATGCTGCCGGAGCTCGCGACGCTGTTCTACCGCGCGTACACCGAGCACGATGAGCCGCTGCGCGAGCGCCTGCTCCGCGAGTTCTACCGTCCACTGGTCGCCCTCCGCGACGAGACCCCCGGCTTCGCCGTGTCACTCATCAAGGCCGGCGTCCGGCTCGGAGGCCTGCCGGTCGGTTCCGTGCGGTCGCCCTTCGTCGACCCGACGCCCGAGCAGACCGACCGCCTGGAGGCACTCCTCGCGACCGGCGCCGACCTCGTCGCCGAGCACGCGACGCTGGCCGCAGGGCGCTGACGATGCCCGGGATCGCCTCCATCACCACCTCGCTCGGCCGGTTCGCCATGCCACGCCCCTGGGTGCCCGAGGCGCCGTGGCTGCATCTCATCCGCGTGGACGTCGTCGATGACGAGGGGGCGACCGGCTCGGGCTTCACGTGGACGCCGACGATCGGGGCCACGGCCGTCCGGGCGCTGCTCGACGACGACATCACGGCCGCCGCCCTCGGAGCGACGACCGACCCCGAAGCGCTGTGGCCGCGGCTGTGGGCGCATCTGCACGAGGCCGGGGGTGGCGGGATCACCACGATCGCGCTCGCCGGGCTCGACACCGCGCTCTGGGACCTCCGTGGGCGACGGGCCGGTCTCGGTCTCCCCGACCTCCTCGGCCGTCGACGCGACACGGTCCGGGCGTACGGCAGCGGCGTGAACCTCCACCTCGACGCCGCCTCGCTCGCCGCGCAGGTCGAACGGTGGATCGCGGCGGGCTACGACGCCGTCAAGATCAAGGTCGGCAAGCCCGACCTCGCCGAGGACGTCGACCGGGTGACGATGGTGCGCGAACTGCTCGGACCGGACCGCCGGCTCATGATCGATGCGAACCAGCGCTGGGACGTCGACCAAGCGGTCTCGTCCCTGGAACGGCTCGGCGTCGTCGACCCGGCGTGGATCGAGGAGCCGCTGCGCTCCGACGACACCGCGGGGTACGAACGGCTGCGTCAGGCGACCGACATCCCGATCGCTCTGGGCGAGAACGTGCACACGATCCACCGGTTCCGCGACCTCGTCGACCGTGGCGTCGCCGACGTCCTGCAGCCGAACGTGGTGCGCGTCGGCGGCATCACCCCCTTCCTCGCGATCGCCGCGCTCATCGACGACGCCGGGCTGACGCTCGCCCCGCACCTGCTCCCCGACCTCTCCGGTCAGCTCGCCCTCACCCTCCCGCAGGTCACCGAGGTCGAGGACGTCGAGGACGCGGGCTTCGTGGCGATCGGCGCCATCGACCCGCCCGGGCCGGTCACCATCGCCGGGGGCCCGGTGCAGGTCGAGCAGCGACCCGGCCTCGGCTTCGTCATCCGCGACCGGGCCGCGGAGACCACTGCCGTCGCGGGCTGACCCGTCCGCCCGGCCGCCTGCCAGCCGGCCACACGCCCCGACCATCACCAGCCGTACCCGCATCCTTCGAGGAGTCACCACCATGCACGACACCGACCACAGCACTGGCTCGATCGACCGCACCACCCCCGCCAGGGCGCGCACCGACGACTCGGACCGCGTCGGCGGCCGTATCGACCACACCGACGGCAGCGGCAACGGCGGCGGCGGCAGCAGCAGCAGCAGCAGCAGCAGCAGCAGCAGCAGCGTGGGCCTCGGCGGCGACACCGTCACGCCCGCAGGTCACACTGGCGACGCCGCGTCCGGCGCGGGACGTGCCGCCGTTCCGACCGTCGACGAGGTCGCCGCGGCGGCAGCCGCGGCGTCCTCCGAGCTCGCCTCCGCCGCGCCCTCAACGCGCGCCGCCTGGCTCGAGGCCGTCGCCGATGCCCTCGACGGACGGGTCGACGAGCTCGTCGCCCTGGCCGACGAGGAGTCCCACCTCGGGACCGCGCGCCTCACAGGCGAGGTCGCGCGGACGACGGGCCAGCTGCGGCTGTTCGCCGCCGTCCTCCGCGACGGTGCCTTCCTCGAGGTCGTCATCGACCACGCCGAGGCCTCCGCCACCCCGCCCAAGCCGGAGCTGCGACGGATGCTTCGGCCGACGGGGCCGGTGGCGGTCTTCAGCGCGTCGAACTTCCCGTTCGCGTTCTCGGTGGCCGGCGGCGACACGGCGTCGGCGCTGGCGGCCGGATGTCCGGTGGTCGTGAAGGCGCACTCCGCCCACCCGAGGCTCTCACGACTGACCGCGACGATCGTGGTCGAGGCGTTGCGCTCGGCGGGTGCCCCAGAGGGCACGTTCGCGCTCGTCGAGGGTCGTGAGCAGGGCACCGCCCTCGTGCAGCACCCGGCGATCACCGCGGTCGGGTTCACCGGCTCACTCGCCGGCGGGCGCGCACTGTTCGACCTGGCGTCGCAGCGGCCGGCCCCGATCCCCTTCTACGGCGAGCTCGGCAGCACGAACCCGGTCGTCATCACCGAGGCCGCACTGCAGGGCGAAGCGGCGCGTGACCTCGCTCGCGGGCTGGCGGCGTCCTTCACGCTCGGGGTGGGGCAATTCTGCACGAACCCCGGCCTCGTCCTCGTGCCGAGCGGCAGTGGGTTCGCCGAGCTCGTCGCGCAGGCCGCGGCGGACGCCGTCGCCGGGCGCATGCTGACGCCGGGCATCGCCGAGGCGTACGCCGCGGGCACCGCTCGCGCCGCCGGCCATCCCGGGGTGCGGACGCTCCTCGGCGGCGAGACGGCGGCTGCGGATTCCGGCGTTCCGACCGTCCTCGCGACCACCGCCGCGACGGTCCTCGACGCGCCCGACGTCCTGCTCGAGGAGATCTTCGGACCGGCGACGCTCGTCATCGAGGTCGCGGACGACGCCGAGCTGCACGCGGTCCTGGCCGAGGTCGGTGGCGCGCTCACGGCGACCGTGCACGCCGCGCCCGGTGAGGACATCACCGGTCTCGTGTCACGGCTCGAGCCGATCGCCGGCCGGGTGCTCTTCGGGGGCTGGCCGACGGGTGTCGCTGTGGGCTGGGCGCAGCACCACGGCGGACCGTGGCCGGCGACAACCTCGCTCCACACCTCGGTGGGCGCGTCGGCGGTGCGCCGCTTCCAGCGCCCGATCGTCTACCAGGACGCACCCGAGCGCGTGCTCCCCGAGGCCCTGCACGAAGCGAACCCGCTCGGTCTACCCCGCCGCGTCGACGGCGCCCTCGAACTCCCCGTCCCAGCCCGCGCCTGACCAGCGTCCTGTCCGTCCCCAACTCAGGACTCCCCCGGCGTGCCGCCCCAGCCCAGCCCCGACACACCGGACATCTCCTGAGTTGGGGACACCCCACCGCCCACACCCACCCCTGTTCACAACTCAGGACCCACCCGGCGCGCCACCCACCCCAGCGCCCGCCCCACACCCCAACACACCGCACCCGTCCTGAACTGCGAACACCGCGACCACCGTCCCCAACTCAGGACTCCCCCGGCGCGCCGCCCCAGCCCAGCCCCGACACACCCGACATCTCCTGAGTTGGGGACACCCCACCGCCCACGTTCACAACTCAGGACCCACCCGGCGCGCCACCCACCCAGCCCCGTCCCACACCCCAACACACCGCACCCGTCCTGAACTGCGAACACCGCGACCACCGTCCCCAACTCAGGACTCCCCCGGCGCGCCGCCCCAACCCAGCCCCGACACACCGGACTTCTCCTGAGTTGGGGACACCCCACCGCCCACGTTCACAACTCAGGACGCACCCGGCGCGCCACCCACCCCAGCCACGTTCCAGACCCCAACACACCGCAACCATCCTGAATTGCGAACACCGTGACCGCCGTCCCCAACTCAGGACTCCTCCGGCGCGCCGCTTCAGCCCGGGTACGACACACCAAACGTCTCCTGAGTTGGGGACGAAACCAGGGCGAGTCAGGCGAGGGCGGCGGCGAGCCAGGCGCGCAGCTCGGCCTGCATCGGCGCGGACCAGCTGTGCGGTTCGTCGTGGAAGGTGCCCGTGTAGGCCGAGCGCTCGCCACCGGACCGGTACCGCTCCGTGAGGATCGTGTGCGCTTCACGCATACCGGACGGTTCGAAGAGCTCGTCGCGCTCGGCGTACTGGACGAGCAACGGCAAGCGGGGCCGCAGGGATGCAAGCTCCGGCCAGTCGCCGACCCGTGACAGTCCCGGTGAGAGGAATGACCACGAGTGCTGATCGGCGTGCCCGTCGAGCACACCGTCGAACGTCGACATCATCGCGACCACGCCGGCAGCACGGATCCGGTCGTCCATGGCAGCGAGGAGGACGGCCCGGGCACCACCACCGGAGAGGCCGAAGCACGCGAGGGCGCCGGAACGGACCCCGGGCGTGGCCGCCAGCTGGTCGAGCGCGATGAGGTCGTCGCGGAGGACGAGCCCGGCGAACGACGTGCCCAAGACGCCCAGCTCCTTCGCGAGCTGCGGTTCGTTCACAGCCGCGAGGAGCTCGGACCGTTGCCCGGCCGACACCGCCGCGACCTCCATCCCGCGTCGGATCGACTCAGCCCGACGACCGGCGAGCTGCAGGTCGACGGTCCGATGGAAGCGTTCGGCGACGGCCTCGTCCGGGATCCGCCGGGAGCCCCACCCGAACGCATCGTGGACGAGCACCGCGAACCCGTCACGCGCGAGGTCGGACGCGACGGCGCGGCCTCCGTAGTAGCGGTCGCGGAACGCCTGCACCTCCTCGCGCGTGACGGTCGACGTCGCGGGGACGGCATCGGGTCCGTCCGCGAGTTTCTCCCGCCCGACGCGGGTGAACCCACCGTGGTCGTGCAGCGCCAGCGCACCCGGGAGCACGCCGCTCTCGCTGGCCGGACGCAGGAGCCACGCCGACGTCGGTGCGCCGAACCCGGTGAACCAGCGGAGCTCGACCCCGTCGACGCCGTCACGGGTCCAACATCCGAGATCCTCGGCCGGTTCGGGCTGCGCCGGTCGCGGGAGGAGGCCGAGGACCTCGGCGAGGCGCGTGCGCGTGGCGTCGAGCGATCCGTCTGCGGTACTGACGCCCCGGATCGACTCGCGGAAGCGGGCGGCGAGCGCCCGCAGACCGGGGTCGCGCGCAGGTGGCGCTGTGACCGGTCGGGACCGCACCTCGACCGGCTCGGTGACCGGGACCTGGTCCACGACCGGGACGTGGCCGGCGACCGATACGGGATCGTCCCGCACGGCAGCATCCGGGACCGGGACCGACTCTGTCCGGGACCGAACCTCGACAGGCTCGGCGACCGGAACAGACTCACCGGCCGGGACGGACTCGGCGATCTGGGCGGGCTCGGTCACCGGCTCAGTGGCCGGGGTCGACCCGACGTCCGGGTCGGCGCCGGACCCGGCCTCCGAGCCGCTGCTCACGGTGCGATCGTCGCCACCGGACGCCCGGTCAGCAGCGACTCGTTCCCGGCGATGCCGACCGAGATCGCCCGGACGCCGTCGTCGTAGCCGGCGGGCCGTCCCAGTTCGTCCTCGGTGACGCGGTCGAAGAGGTGCCGCAGCAGGAACGCGTCGCCGCCGCCGTGTCCACCGACGCCCTCGGGGATCTCGATCTCGCGGGCCTCCTCCCAGTGGCGTTGCAGCACGAGGCGCTCCCCACGCGAGCGCACCGGCGCGACGGACACGGCGTCGTCCGCGGTCTCGCCGTCGCCGCTCAGACTCGGGTCGAGGACGACGCGCCCGTCGGCCCCCACGAGCACGGAGGCGCGCTCCACGACCTCGAGCTCGACCCTGCCCTCCGTCCCGTTGACGGCGACGCGGTACCCCTCCCACGGCGCGTGGGCGTTCAGGGAGTAGCTGAGCGAGGCGCCGCCGTCGTACTCGACGAGGACGGACAGGTTGTCCTCGATGTCGATCCCGGGCGAGAAGACGTCGCGGTCGCGCAGGTACCCGTCGTGCTGCTCGGCCCGCAGATAGAGCGACTCGAGCCGCGGGTCGTCACGCAGGTCGAGGGCGAACGGGTCGGTCGAGCGACCACGAGCCGCCGCCTCGGCGTCGTCCGGTACCGATCCACGCCCCGGACGCGCCGCGAGCCCGCGCTCGGCCGCGTTGGCGTCACCGTAGAAGCGGAGTCCTCCGGCGGCGTAGACGGAGGCCGGCCGAGCCCCGATCCACCAGTTGACGAGGTCGAAGTGGTGCGACGCCTTGTGGATGAGGAGCCCGCCGGAGTGCTCCTTCTCGCGGTGCCAGCGGCGGAAGTAGTCGGCGCCGTGCACGGTGTCGAGCACCCACTCGAAGTGCACGCTCGTCACCCGTCCGATACCACCGTCCTGCACGATGCGGCGCAGCTCCGAGTTCCGCGGGCTGTAGCGGTAGTTGAAGGTCGTGACGACGTTCCGGCCGCTCTCGGCGACGGCCGCCGCGATGCGCTCGACGCCCTCGCGATCGATGGTGAGCGGCTTCTCGACGACGACGTCGGCGCCTGCGAGGAGCGCGCGCGAGACGACCTCGGCGTGCGTGAAGTCAGGGGTCGTCACGATCACCCGGTCGACGCGCTGCTCCGCGATGAGCCGCTCGACGTCGTCCGGGCCGTATCGAGCCGGCAGCGGGACACCCTGCTCGGCGAGGACAGCCTCGTAGTGGTCGAGCCGGCCGGGGTTGCTGTCGCTCCAGGCGACGAGCTCGGCGACGTCGGCGTGCGGGCCGGTGATGGCGTCGAGGTACATCTGCGAGCGGTGTCCAGTGCCGATGAGAGCGTAGCGTTCGCGGGGCGTGGTCATGCGTGTGGGTCCTTCCGGGTCGGTGCGGCGAGCGCTGTGGTCGGCGCGTTGTCGTGGTGATCGGCGCGGCCCGAACGCGACCGTTCGAGCGCGTCTCGACCGGATGCGGCGAGCGCAGCGGCCCGCCCGTCACCGGCTGCACCGTCGGCGACGACGACGGCGTAGCGGAACGCGAGGGTCTCGTCGGCGCCGAACGGCAGCTCCTCGCTGAAGAACGGGGCCGGACAGAGGCCGGCGAACTCCTCGGTGCGTGCGAACCACTGCGGCGGGTGCGCGGGGTTCCGCACGTCGTCGACGATGACGACGCTCGACGCCGCGGCCGTTCCGTCGTGGAGGCCGGTGAACCCCATCCACGCGTGGCGGGTGCCGCGGAGTTCCTCGCCGCCGCTCCCGTCAGGGGTGTGGACGGTGCCTCCGGTGAAGGATCGTGGGCCGCGCCAGAAGAGCCCGCCGTAGCCGGCGTTCTCCCGCCCCTTCGTCGTGGGCGACCCGATGGACAGGTCCCGGCCGGAGACGTTGCGCATCCGGGTCTCGAAGGTCAGCGTCCAGTCGCCGGCGGCCGGTCGCACCGTGAGCGCTCGCTCCTCGTCGACGACGTGCCGACCGTCCTCCGTGATCCAGGCGAGCGTGTGCGCGAACCGCACCTCGCCCGGGTCGGCACGGACGTCCGTGACCGCGACGTGCTCGGAGCGGCCGTTGTTCGCGAGTTGTTCGTAGGCGGTCCCGGTGAAGGTCGGGCCGCCCCAGAAGTTGTCGTCGCCGACGTGAGGGAGGGCCCACGCGATACCGGTGTGCCAGACGTGGTCGTGCGGTCTGGCCAGGGTGACGAGTGCTCCGCCGGCGGTCCGCACCGGGTGGAGATACGGCTTCGGTGACTCGCGCTGGACCGTGTCCGGACGGTAGGTGTACCGCAGGATGTCGGTCCCGTCGAGGTGGACGGTGATGGCCGAACCGATCTCGTGCGTCAGCGCGAGACCGGTCGGACGGGGGCGGTGTTCGGTCGTCACGGGATCCCCTCGGATGAAGCGGTGATGGAGCTGCCGGTCGAGGGGCTGTGGCGGGTCAGCCGGCTGCGACCGCGGCCTTGAGGTCCTTGATGAACCCTTCGGCGGCCTGGTCGGGCGTGTTCTTCCCGAAGAGGACCTGCTCGGTGTACTGCTTCACGAGCGCCTCGATCGCACTGCCACCGGCGGGCGTGACGGTCGGCGGCTCACCGATGTCGTCGGCGAGCCCGTCGAGGAACTCGACGACCGCCTGGTCGGTCTCCGCCAGCTTCGGCGTGATGTACTCGCGGATCTTCGTGTTGGCCGGGACGCCGCGCTCGGTGAGGAGCGAGTCGGCCGCGGTCTCGCTGTTGGCGAGGAAGTCGATGAACAGCGCCGCCTCGGCAGGGTGCTCGGTCCGGGCGGACGCCGACCAGTACATCGACGGCTTGTAGTACGCGGAACCATCGGCGCCGCCGTCCACCGTCGGCACCCGCAGGAGCTCGAGCGGCGACCCGCTCGCCTCGGTCAGGGCCGTCAGCTGGCTGTTCCACCAGGGGGCGAACGCAGCCGAGTTGGTCGCGGTGAAGGACTCGGCGAGCCCACCGGCCTGCTTCTCGATGATCGCGGAGGGCGACGGCGTCGCTCCCGCGTTCACGAGGTCGAGGAGGTAGGTCCACCAGGAGGACAGGGTCTCCGGCTTGATGGACACCTCGCCCTTGTCGTTGTACAGCTCGTCGCCGTGCTGACGGGCCCAGTTGTTGAGGCCGCCGTCCTCGAAGCCGAAGGGCTGCAAGCCGTAGATCGATCCGCCGCCGGCTGCCGAGACCTGCTCGCTCAGCTCGGTGAAGTCGTCCCACGTCCAGGTCTCGTCGTCGGGCATCTCGATGCCGGCCGAGGCGAGGAGGTCGGGGTTCACGACGAAGGAGTAGCTCGTGATGCCCGAGGGGACGCCGTAGAGCGAGTCGTTGACCGTGCCGGACGTCAGCGTCTCCTTGGGGAAGTCGCCGAGGTCGAGCTGGTCGGTGACCGTGTTGAGGTCGAGGAGCGCGCCCCGGTCGCCGTAGGTGGCGATGTACTTCTCGTCCATCTGGATGATGTCGGGGGTGTCGTTCGCCGCCGTCTCGGTGGCGAGCTTGTCCCAGTAGCCGGCCCAGTCCGTGAACTGCGGCTCGATGGTGATGTTCGGATACTCCTTCTCGAAGGCCGCGATGACCTCCTGGGTGGCCGCCGTGCGGGCGTCGTTGCCCCACCAGGTGAAGCGGAGGGTGACGGGCTCGTCGGACAGTTCGGTGGCGGCGTCGCCCCCGGCGCTGCAGCCGGCGAGGAGGAGGGCTGCGACGGCTCCCGTCGCGATGAAGCCGGCGGCTCTGCCGTGCTTGCTGATGCTCATACTGTTCCCTTTCGAATCGATCGATCCGGATCCGGAGCTGCTGGATCCGGTGGTGCTGGGTCTGGTGCTGGTGGTCTGGTACTGGTGCTTCGGTGGTGCTGATCGGTGGGTCGGGCCTCACTTGCCGCCGGTCGTCGCGATGCCCTTCAACAGGAACCGCTGACCGAACAGGAAGACGAGGAAGATCGGCAGGAGCGAGACGACACTCATCGCGAACATCGGCCCCCACGAGGTGGACGACTGCGCGTCCATGAACGCCCGGAGCGCGAGCGGCACCGTGTACATCTCCGGTTTCGTCAGGTACAGGAGCTGACTGAAGAAGTCGTTCCAGGTCCAGATGAAGGTGAAGATGGCGGTCGTCGCGAGCGCCGGCACCATGAGCGGCAGGATGATGACCCCGAAGATGCGGGGGTGGCCGCAGCCGTCGATGCGTGCCGCCTCGTCGAGTTCCTTCGGGATGCCGCGGATGAACTGCACCATGAGGAAGACGAAGAACGCGTCGGTCGCGAGGATCTTCGGCAGGATCAGCGGCAGGTACGTATTCACGAAGCCGAGCTGGGAGAACATGATGTACTGCGGCACGATGATGACGTGGATCGGCAGCATGAGCGTCATGAGCATCGCCGCGAACCACCAGCGCTTGCCGCTGAACTTCAGCCGGGCGAAGGCGTAGGCGGCCATCGAGCAGGACACGAGGTTGCCGACGATGCACCCGAGGACGATGAGCACGGAGTTCAGCAGGAACACGTGGAACGGCTCGGAAAGGGTGTTCCAGCCCTCGCTGTAGTTGCTCACCTCGAAGCTGTCGAGGACGATGCCGGGGTTCCGGAAGATCTCCTCCGTCGGGCGGAGCGAGGAGACGACGAGCCAGATCACCGGGTAGAGCATGATGAAGCCGACGAGGATGAGGCCGATGTGCTTCAGGACCGACTTCCAGGGCGACCAGCCACGAGCGCGGCGGTACTGGCGTTCGGCCTCCTTGGCCTCGCGACTGCGGTTCTTGCTGTCCGTCGTGATGGACCGTGTGGTCAGCGTGTCAGTCATCGTAGTTCACCCAGTATTTCGAGGCCCAGAAGTTGATCGCGGTGAAGACTCCGATGATGAGGAGCAGGAACCAGGCCATGGCCGAGGCGTAGCCCATGTCGAAGTTCGAGAAGCCGCGGTTGTAGAGGTACAGCGTGTAGAACAGCGTCGAGTCGGCCGGGCCGCCCGTTCCGCCCGACACGATGAAGGCCTGCGTGAAGGCCTGGAACGCGTGGATGATCTGCAGCACGAGGTTGAAGAAGATGATCGGGGTGAGCAGCGGCAGGGTGATCTTGGTGAAGCGCTGCCACTTCGTCGCGCCGTCCATCTGCGCCGCCTCGTGGTACATGACGGGGATCTGGCGGAGACCGGCGAGGAAGATCACCATCGGTGCGCCGAAGGTCCACACGTTGAGCGTGATGAGGGTCGAGAGGGCGGTCGACGGGTCGGCGATCCAGCTGCGGCCTTCGATCCCGAAGATCGCGATGAACTGGTTCACGAGGCCTTCGCCGCCGAACACCTGCTTCCACAGCACCGCGATGGCGACGGAGGAGCCGAGGAGCGACGGCAGGTAGTACACGGACCGGTAGATCGCGAGGCCGCGGAGACCGCGGTCGAGCAGGGCGGCCAGGGCCAGCGCCGCGGCGAGCTGGAGCGGCACCGAGACGAAGACGTACACGAAGGTGACGCCGAGCGAGTTGTGGAGCCGCTCGTCGCCCATCATGCGGATGAAGTTGTCGAGGCCGATGAACTTCGGCGCCTGCAGCAGGTTGTACTTCGTGAAGGACAGCGCGAGCGAGGCGACCATCGGGCCGACGGTGATGACGGCGAGTCCGATGAGCCACGGGAGGAGGAACAGGTAGGCGGCCTTGTTGTCGCGGCGGTTGTCCTTCTTGATGAAGGCCTTCTCGGCCGCCGTCTGCGGGCGTTTGCCGGCGCTGAGCTTGCGGAGCTCGCCGAGCGCGCTCACCGAACACCCCTCGCGAGTGTCGTCCTGGGTGCCCCTGGAGTTGCACGGACCACGTCGGACCTCCTTGTCGATCGTCGTTGATGACTTCCCGGAAAGCGTTTCCCGGCTGAGCTGCATCAAGTTCTATCACGGCCCCGTCGGACGATGCAACGATTCAATCCGCATCCGTGTCCGATCTGTGATCACCTGCGACCGAATCGGTTCGAACGCTTGCCTTGGCCCCGCACGCCGTTCTACAGTGACCCGGTAAACGCTTTCCGGACGGCCTGCAGCCGCCGGGACCGGAACACGAACCAGAGGAAGAGCCACCGTGTCAGAGCAGACCATCGGGATCATCGTCAACGGCGCCACCGGGCGCATGGGCTACCGGCAGCACCTCGTGCGGTCGCTGCTGGCCATCCAGGAGCAGGGCGGCGTGCAGCTGTCCGACGGCACCCGCCGCCAGATCGAGTTGATCCTCGTCGGCCGCAACCAGGCGACCCTCGATGAGCTCGCCACGCGGCACGGCATCGAGCACACCTCGACCGACCTCGACGCGGTCCTCGCCGACCCCCGCTGGGACATCTACGCCGACTTCCTCGTCACGAAGGCCCGCGCCACCGCGCTGCGCAAGGCGATCGCGGCCGGCAAGACCATCTACACCGAGAAGCCGACGGCGGAGACCTTCGAGGAGGCGCTGGAACTCGCACGCCTCGCCGCCGAAGCGGGCGTGAAGAACGGCGTCGTGCACGACAAGCTCTACCTGCCGGGGCTGCGCAAGCTCAAGCGCCTGATCGACTCGGGCTTCTTCGGTCGGATCCTCTCCGTCCGTGGTGAGTTCGGCTACTGGGTGTTCGAGGGCGACTGGCAGCCGGCGCAGCGCCCGAGCTGGAACTACCGCGCCGAGGACGGCGGCGGCATCGTCGTCGACATGTTCCCGCACTGGAGCTACGTGCTCGAGAACCTCTTCGGTCGGGTCGAGTCCGTGTACGCGAAGGCGACGACGCACATCCCCGAGCGCTTCGACGAGCGGGGTGAGGCCTACGCTGCCACCGCCGACGACGCCGCCTACGGGGTCTTCGAGCTCGAGGGCGGCGCCATCGCCCAGCTCAACTCGAGCTGGACGGTGCGCGTCGACCGCGACGAGCTCGTGCAGTTCCAGGTCGACGGTACGCATGGCTCCGCCGTCGCCGGTCTCTTCGGCTGCAAGGTGCAGCCGCGGAACGTGACGCCGAAGCCGGTGTGGAACCCCGACCTCGCCGACGATCACGACTACGCGGGCGACTGGCAGGACGTGCCGACGAACGACGTGTTCGAGAACGGGTTCAAGACGCAGTGGGAGGAGTTCCTCCGCCACGTCGTCGAGGACGGCCCCTACGAATACGACCTCCTCGCCGGCGCGCGCGGCGTCCTGCTCGCGGAGCTCGGCCTCGAGAGCTCGCGCACCGGCCGCCGCCTCGACCTGCCCGAGGTGACGCTCGGAAGCACGGGCGACACCGCCGGCGCGGACGGGGAGCTGGCGTCGCTCGAGGCCTCGGTCGCACGATGACGTCCGTCCCGCTGCTCTCGACCGACGGCACGGTCACCGCGCTGGAGCTCCGCGAGCCCGTCACGGCCGAGCGCCCGACCACTCCCCTGACGAGCCGCACCGCCTACGCCGCGGCACACGTCGTGCCGACGGCCTGGGGCGACAACGTGCCGGGCGCGCCCGCCGAGCTCGACTGGGACGCGACGCTCGCCTACCGCCACCACGTGTGGTCGTACGGCCTCGGCGTCGCGGACGCGATGGACACCGCCCAGCGGAACATGGGGCTCGACACCGCCGCCACGCGCGAGCTGATCACCCGGAGCGCCGCGGAGGCCGCCTCCGTCGGCGGCGCGCTCGTCGTGGGCGTCAACACCGACCACCTCACCGACGAGACCGTCTCGCTCGACGCGGTCGCCGACGCCTACCTCGAACAACTCGCGTTCGCCGAGGACGCGGGTGCCGGGACCGTGCTCATGGCCAGCCGACACCTGGCGAGGGCCGCGCGGTCCGCCGACGACTACCGTCGCGTCTACGGCCGGGTCCTGTCGGCGGCGCAGGCACCCGTGGTCCTGCACTGGCTCGGCACGGCGTTCGACCCGAGCCTCGAGGGCTACTTCGGCGCAAGCGGCGTCGCCGAGGCCTCGGACACCCTGCTGCGCATCATGACCGACCACGTCGACCACGTCGCCGGGGTCAAGATGAGCCTCCTCGACGCCGACGCGGAGATCGCCGTCCGACGTCGCCTCCCGGCCGGCACGACGATGTTCACGGGTGACGACTTCAACTACGTCGACCTCATCGCCGGTGACGCGGTCGGACACTCCGACGCCCTGCTCGGAGCGTTCACCGCGATCGCTCCGGCCGCGTCCGCCGCGATCCAAGCGCTCGACGCCGGCGATCCGGCCTCCTACGAGCGGATCCTCCGACCGACCGAGGCCCTGTCGCGGCAGATCTTCGCCGCACCGACCTACTACTACAAGACGGGTATCGCCTTCCTCAGTTGGTTGAACGGCCACCAGCCGGCGTTCTCGATGGTCGGCGGCCTGCACGCGGCACGGAGCCTGCCGCACCTGTCGGAGATCGTGCGCCTCGCCGACGCGGCCGGCGCACTCGAGCACCCGGACCTCGCCGCCGAGCGCTGGACGGGCCTGCTGCGCACGGCCGGTGTCGTCGGCACGCTGACCACTGAGGGAGGAGCCCGATGAGCGCCACCGCCCTTCGACAGGCTCAGGGACCGGCTGGACAAGGTCAGGGAGCGGCGGGACAGGCCGAGGGACCGGCGGGCGGCAGCACCACCCCGCACCCGCGACTCTCGGTCAACCAGGCCACGATCAAGTACGCCACCCTCCCGGAGGCGGTCGCAGCCGTCACGGCGGCCGGCGTCACGAGCTTCGGCGCCTGGCGCGAGCCCGTGCAGGAGTACGGCGTCGCAGCCTCGGCGAGCCTCCTCACGGACAGCGGCCTGCGCGTCTCGAGCCTGTGCCGTGGTGGCTTCTTCACCATGCCCGAGGGTCCGACTCGCCGGACGTCGATCGACGACAACCGGACCGCGATCGACGAGGCCGCCGCCCTGGGCGCCCCGGCCCTCGTCCTCGTGGTCGGCGGCCTCCCGGCCGGATCCCGCGACCTCCTCGGCGCCCGCGAACTCGTCCGCGACGCGATCGGCGAGCTCACCGACCACGCGCTCGAGTCCGGCGTGCAGCTCGCCATCGAGCCGCTGCATCCGATGTACGCCTCGGACCGCGCGGTCGTCTCGACGCTCGGTCAGGCCCTCGACATCGCCGAGCAGTTCGCTCCGGAGGCCGTCGGGGTGGTCGTCGACACCTTCCACATCTGGTGGGACCCGCAGGTGCTCGAGCAGATCGCCCGCGCGGGTGCGACCGGTCGGATCTCCAGCTACCAGGCGTGCGACTGGGCGACACCACTCGCCGCTGACGTCCTCCTCTCCCGGCACTATCCGGGCGACGGCGTCGTCGACTTCGGTTCGCTCACCCGTGCCGTCGAGGCGGCGGGGTACACCGGCGACATCGAGGTCGAGCTCTTCAACCAGGACATCTGGGACAGCCCGTTCCAGCAGGTGGTCGATCGCACCGTCGACGCGTTCCAGGCGACGGTCGTCCCGCACCTCGACCACGACGACGACGCGATCCACCACCCCTGATCGCCGCGGTCGCCCTGTGGCAGAGTGTGTCTCAGCAGCCGCCAGTACGAAGGAGCGCCATGTCGGTCGACGAGCACCGGGCGACGCCGGTCCCACCGACGCTGCACGACGTCGCCCGTGAGGCGGGGGTCTCCCTCGCCACCGCGTCGCGCGCGCTCAACGGGAGCACCAGGACGGTGAACGAGACGTTCCGTCGGCGGGTGCTCGACGCCGCACTCCGGCTGAACTACACGCCGAACCTGTCGGCCCAGGCGGTCGCGAAAGGGCTGTCGTCGACGATCTCGTTGCTCGTCAGCGACATCGCCGACCCGTACTTCTCGTCCATCGCGGCCGGGGCCATCCGCGCGGCCGACGAGCAGCGCATCGCCACGACCATGGCCGTCACGCACCGCGACCACGAGCGCGAACTCGAACTCGTGCGGGTGCTCCGCGGGCAGCGGCCACGCGCCATCATCCTGACGGGCAGTCGCTGGGACGGGGTGGCATCGGAGCACCGGCTGTCGGATGAGCTCGCGGCCTACGAGTCGACGGGCGGACGCGTCGTCCTCGTCTCGCAGCGGACGCTCCCGTTCGCCACGGTGCAGCTCGGCAACGCGACCGGTGCCCGCGAGCTGGCCCGGGAGCTCGTCGGTGCCGGGTACCGCCGCTTCGCCGTCATCGCCGGAGACGACCGCCTGCTGACCTCCCGCGAGCGGGTGAGCGGGTTCGCGGAGGGTTTGGCCGAGCACGGCATCGCGATCCATCCGTCGAGGATCGTCCGGGCCGAGTTCACCCGCGACGGCGGGCGCCAGGGTGCCGCCGAACTCCTGCAGCTGGGACTCGACGACGTCGACCTGGTCTTCGCCGTCAACGACGTGATGGCGATCGGCGCGATGTCGGCGTTCCGCGCGGCCGGACTCCGCCTTCCCGAGGACCTCGCGGTCGCCGGCTACGACGACATCGCAACCTCCCGCGACGTCACCCCGGCTCTCACCACGGTCGCCGTGCCGCTCGAGGCGGTCGGTGAGCACGCCGTGCGGCTGGCGCTCGACCCGGCGACGGACAGCACGACGACGGAGCCCGTCGGCGCGACGGTCCTCCTCCGCGAGAGCACGCCGCCGCGCGCCTGACTCGCCAGCCGGTCTCCTCCCCCGGCGCGTTCACCGGGGCACAACTCCTGCAGCTCGCCCCGATCGGGGCGTGCAGCGTCCGGCTCAGTGGCCCTGGGGCCATGCAGCAGAAGTTGCGGACAGCAGCACGCCCTGGGCCTGGTGTCCTCGGAAGGGGACGCGTTCGCCTCCGCACAGCCGAGGTGCGCACTCGTTCCCGCGCACAACTCCTGCTGAGGGCGGCAAGGCGGCCTGACACGGTGCCGGCAGCCGGGTTCCGGTGCCGTCCAGCAGGAGTTGTGAACGCAAGACAGCTGCTAGTCGGCGACGTGCGCCTGGAACCACGGCGTGTAGGCGGCGACCTTGGTGCGGTGGCCGGCGCCGGCGACGAGTCGCTTGACGTGCTCGCGGACATTGACCGTCGCGACACCGATCACGGTGACGCGGTCGAACGGCACGGCGTCGGCGACGAGCACCTCCGCGCGTCGGAGGGCCGCGGGGTCCTCATCGGTCGCGAAGCGCTGCACCATGCGGTCGGCGGTCATCGCGTTCGCGCCGATGCTCGTGAGCACGTGGGAGGCGTCACCGTCGGCGACCACGACCCGCGCGCGGGAGGGCCGGCCGGTGTCGGCGTCGAACTCGCCCGGGTGCACGGCTGCGCCGTCGATCGTGGTGACGAGCACGACGTAGTCGTTGACCGATGACGCGAACGCCTCGGCGGACAGACGGACGTCGTGCTCGCCCGCGCGGATGCCCGCCCAGAGGTCGGCGTCCGGGGTCAGGAAGAACGGGACGAAGTCGGCGGGCGTCAGGTCGTCGGTGCCGGCGAGCACCATCGTGCGTCGCGCTTCGCGGTGGCTCGCGGCGGCGATGTCGACGACCGGCCCGTCGGGGAGCGCCGGGGAGGCCACCGGCAGGATGCTACCGGTCTCGAGGATGCGCTCGAGATTGCGGATGTGGGTGACGTGGTACAGCCGCTGCTCGCCGACGCGCACCACGGGCAGCGCTGCCGCCGCCTTCGTCACCGTCTTCGTGGTGGCCGCGGTCCGCACGCGGGTCGGGGCCGGCTCGCGGAGCGAGGGAGCGACCGTCGACCGACGGACCTTGGGAGCGGGTGGTTCAGCGACCGGCACCTCGCGGGGCGGCGGCGGGAAGCAGGTCGCGCAGAGTCCGTTGTCGAAACCGTGTTTGCATTCGTCGCTCAAGAGAGTCCTTCTGCAGTCCGGCTCCGAGACACGAGGAGCGGGTCACTGGGGGGACGAGCCGAGACGTACGCATCAAGGGTACGCGGCTTCGGCACCCCTCGTGGACGCGGGCGCCGTCAGACGAGCCCGCGCTGCGCCCGGAACACCCGGACACAAGACACGGCGAGTGATCCGAAGAACGCCGCCATCAGCACCGGGAGCAGCCAGGGCGCCATCCACGCGGGCACGCCGAGCCAGGTGGTGAGTGCGACGACGGCGATGAGCGCGGCGGTCGCGATCGTCAGATCCCCCAGCAGTCGCCCGGTGGCGTCCAGCGTGGCAGCCGTCACCTCCGGACGAGGCGACAGTTGCGTGGACCACGTCGATGCAGTGGTCGGTGGGTGGGGGTCGACATCCGATCGGGTCGTGCCGGCGAGCGGCAGGCAGGCGGCGACGATCCAGAAGATCGCCACGACCGCGGCCCCGATGATGACCGGGAGCAGGAACCCGCCGAGACGCTTGTCCGACCAGGCGTCCGGCTGGAGTGCGGCGTCGAAGTGCACCGGCATCGGATCAGGAGCAGACGGATACACCACCAGGCCGACGACCAGCGTCGCAGCGACGATGACGAGTGCGACGAGATGCGGCCAGACCGGCGGTCGGCGAGGGGGCCACTCCGGGCGAGTGGTCGTCGGGTCCTGCATCCCACTCCTCATCTGCGCGAGCACCCTGGCGCGCACCCCAGGAATATCTGCATCAATCATACCCGATGCCCTGGTTCTCCACCTCGGGCCCGCCGCCTGGACACTGCAGCGATGCGTGGGCGACGCTACCCCCCACGCACCGCAGCACTATCCAGGCGACGGCGTCTCGGCTCACCCGGTCGCGCCTGGCTCCGCTGGTCGGCTCACCCGACGCGCGACGACGACCGCCACGACACCGGCGACCAGGGCGATAGCGAAGCATCCGGCGAACGCGACCCCGCCGGGAGCGATCCAGCCCAGCCCGGCGAACATACGGGAGCCGTCGAGTGCCGTGAACGCCAGCCCGGTCGCCGCGAGGGCGAGAGCACCGCCGATCGCGTCGCCGATCGACATCGCCGCGCTGTTGAACCCCTGCGAGCGCTCGTCGGAGTAGGCGAGCGTCATGACGCTGAGGCGCGGGAACATGAGGCCCATGCCGCCGCCGCTCACCACCCAGGCGACGATCGGCACCACCGGCGGCAGGCCGACGAGGGCGGCGGACAGGGCGATCGCGACGGCGACCGTGACGAGTGACGACCCGATCTGCACGGCGTTCGCATTCGACAGCCGGTCCCCGAGGCGCCCCTGCAACCAGGACGACAGCGACCACGCGATCGCCCCACCGGTGAGCGCGAGTCCGGCGAGCGCCGGCGTGAGCCCGTGCTCGCGGGTCAGCAGGTACGGCACGTACACCTCGGCGCCGAAGAACGCGGCGGAGGTGAGTCCGCGCACCAGGATGACCGTCGGGAGCCCGCGGCGTGCGGTGAGCGTGCCGAGCGGGATGAGTGGTCGGAGGGCGAGGATCGCGACCACGGCGCCGACGATCGGCAGCGCCCAGGCGGTCCATCCCGAGAACTCCGTCGAGAGGTTGACCGCGAGGACCGCCGCCGCGACGAGCACCGCCCACCCGAGTCGACGCAGTTCCGCGCCCGTCCGCACGACGGTGTCCGCCTCGCCGCCATCCTTCGCCGACTCCTGTTCGGCGGCCTGCCGCTCGGCGCGCTCGGTGGCGGAGGCCCGCAGCATCCGGAGGGCCGGCAGGAGGAGGAGCGTCGCGACGACCACGAGGCCGACGACCCCGAGGAAGACCCAGTGCCAGCTGAACCGCTCGGCGACCACCCCGGCGAGGAACGGCCCGATCAGGGAGGGGACCACCCAGGCGGCCGCGAACCCGGCGAAGATCCGCGGGTGCAGGGCCGGTGGGTAGATGCGGGCGACGAGGACGTACAGGGCGACGGTCATCGCTCCCGAACCGAGGCTCTGGACGAGGCGCCCGGCGACGACGGCCCACATGGTGGTCGCGGTTCCGGCCAGGAGGAGACCGACGAGGAACAGGACGACGGACGCGAGCAGCGGCTGGACCGGACCGATGCGGTCGGCGACCGAGCCCGCGGCGACCATGCCGATGACACTGACCGCGAGCGGGCCGGCGAAGGCGAGCGCGTAGAGCTGCTCGCCGTCGAGTTCCCCGCTCACGAGCGGCATGATCGTCGTGACGGCGAGGGACTCGAAGGCGCCGAGGAACACGAGCGCGCACGCACCGATGGTGACGAGGACGAACCGGCGGCTGAAGATCCCGCGGTCGCGGGGCGTCGGGTCGGCTCCGGTCGTGGGCTCGGGGGTCGTCGCTGTGGTCACGATTCCGAGCCTAGAACCTCAACGTGACTTGAGGTCAAGCGCTGACGAACCCCTGCCCGTTCACCATTCAGGACGTGCCCGGCGCGCCGTCGCCGATCGACGGGTTCGGCGCAGGACGCGCCGCAGCCTTCCTGAGTTGCGAACGAGCCGGGACCGCCCGCTAGTGCTTGGCGCTCGCCTTCAAGACCTTCGCGAGCGCGCGGTCGAGGTCGGCGATGAGGTCGGCGACGTCCTCGATGCCGACCGACAGCCGGACGACGTTCTCGGGGACCGCCAGCTCCGTGCCCTTCACCGAGGCGTGCGTCATCTGCGCTGGCAGGCCGATGAGCGACTCGACGCCGCCGAGCGACTCGGCGAGCGCGAAGAGTTTCGTCTTCTCGACGAGGCGCGTGGCTGCAGCCGGGCCACCGACGAGCGCGAGCGACAGCATGCCGCCGAACCCGGACATCTGGCGGGCGGCGAGCTCGTGACCGGGGTGGCTCTCGAGGCCCGGGTAGTAGACGCGCTCGACGGCGGCGTGGCCGTCGAGGAACTCCGCGATCGCCTGCGCGTTCGCGCTGTGCTGGCGCATGCGCACCGCGAGGGTCTTGATGCCGCGGGTCGTGAGCCACGCGTCGAGCGGGGCCGAGACCGCGCCGGCGGCGAACTGCACGAAGCCGAGCTGCTCGGCGAGCTCGTCGTCGTTCATGATGATGGCGCCACCGAGGACGTCGGAGTGACCGCCGAGGTACTTGGTCGTCGAGTGCACGACGATGTCGGCCCCGAGCGAGAGCGGCTGCTGCAGCGCCGGCGAGGCGAAGGTGTTGTCCACGACGGAGAGCACCTCGTGGCGGTGCGCGAGGGCCGCAAGTGCCGCGATGTCGCTGATCTTCATGAGCGGGTTGCTCGGCGTCTCGACCCACAGCAGCTTCGTGCGGCCCGGGATGATCGCCGCTTCGACGGCCGCGAGGTCGCCGAGGTCCACGACCGTGTGCTCGACGCCCCAGGCGCCGTGCACCCGGTTGATCAGCCGGTAGGTGCCGCCGTAGACGTCGTTGCCGATGACGATGTGGTCGCCGGGGCGGAGTGCCGTGCGGATGAGCGCGTCCTCGGCGGCGAGGCCGGAGGCGAAGGAGAAGCCGTGCTTCGCACCCTCGAGCGCGGCGAGCTGCGTCTCGAGCGCAGTGCGGGTCGGGTTGGCGGAGCGGCTGTACTCGTAGCCGCCGCGGAGCCCGCCGACGCCGTCCTGGACGAAGGTCGACGTCTGGTAGATCGGCGGGATGATCGCCCCGGTGGTGGGGTCGAACTCCTGTCCGGCGTGGATGCTGCGGGTGGCGAAGCCGTGGTCGTGCTTGCTCATGGGTGACTCTTTCGGTTCAGGATTCGGGGAGGTGTCGGGGTGGGCGACCGGTCGGACTGGCCCGGTCACCGGGGTAGGGCGCGGTCGGGACATCGCCCGGACTCCGCCCACACGACCTGCATGCCGCCCACGCTCAACCCGCCAGGTAGGTGAGAAGGTCGTGCCGCGTGATGACGCCGATCGGCTTGCCGCCGTCGGTGACGAGGAACGCCGGGGCGGAACCGAGCGCCGCGCGCGCCGCCGGGATGGACTCACCGAGACCGATGAGCGGCAGCGGGTCACCGACGAACGCGCTCGCGGCGTCGTTCATCTTGGCCGCGCCGCTGAAGACGGCGTCCATGAGGCTGGCCTCGTCGATCGCACCGACGACCTCGCCCATCACCACGGGCGGCTCGGCGCTCAGCACCGGGAGCTGCGAGACGCCGTACTCGGTCATGATGTCGACGACGTCGCGGACGGTGTCGCTCGGGTGCACGTGCACGAGGTCCGGCATCTCCGAGCCCTTGCCACGGAGGATGTCGCCCACCGTGCGGTCGTCGGCGACCTCGCTGAAGCCGTAGGACTGCAGCCAGGAGTCGTTGAAGATCTTGCCGAGGTAGCCGCGCCCGCCGTCGGGCAGGAGGACGACGACCACGGCCGACGCCGGGAGGTCGCGCGCCGCGACGAGGGCCGCCTGGACCGCCATGCCGCTGGAGCCGCCCACGAGCAGTCCTTCTTCGCGGGCGAGGCGACGTGTCATCGCGAACGACTCGGCGTCGGTGACGGCGATGATCTCGTCGGGGATGGAGGGGTCGTACGCGGTCGGCCAGAAGTCCTCGCCGACGCCCTCGACGAGGTATGGACGCCCGGTGCCGCCCGAGTAGACGGAGCCCTCCGGGTCTGCGCCGATGATGCGCACGCCGCCCTCGGAGACCTCCTTGAGGTACTTGCCCGTCCCGGAGATGGTGCCTCCGGTGCCGACGCCCGCGACGAAGTGGGTGATCTCGCCCTCGGTGTCGCGCCAGATCTCGGGACCGGTCGACTCGTAGTGGCTGCGCGGCCCGTTCGGGTTCGCGTACTGGTTGGGCTTGAACGCGCCCGGGATCTCGGCGGTGAGGCGGTCGGACACGCTGTAGTACGAGTCGGGGCTGTCGGGAGCGACGGAGGTGGGCGTGACGACGATCTCCGCACCGTAGGCGGTGAGCACGTTCCGCTTGTCCTCGCCGACCTTGTCGGGCAGGACGAACACGCAGCGGTACCCGCGCTGCTGGGCGACGAGGGCGAGGCCGACGCCGGTGTTGCCGGAGGTGGGCTCGACGATCGTGCCGCCCGGCTTGAGGTCGCCCGACGCCTCGGCGGCGTCGATGATGCGCGTCGCGATGCGGTCCTTCGAGGAGCCGCCCGGGTTGAGGTACTCGACCTTGACGAGCACGGTGGCCGCGATGCCCTCGGTGACCCGGTTGAGCTTGACGAGGGGCGTGTTCCCGATGAGATCGAGGACGGAGTCTGCGTAGTTCATGTCTGCAATCTGTTCCTGTGGTGCGTCACCGCACGACTCTCGCGTGCGTCACCGGATGGCTGGGGCGGCTGAGGCGGCATCCCGGGCAGGGACGGTTCAGCGGGGACAGCAGGAACACGACAGGCGGGGACGCATGCTGACCACCCTACCCGGCGAGTGCAGGGAACGCAGCCGGATGACGGGGCCGATCCGACGTCAGTGGATCGCGACGAGTCGCTGCCGCGGACCGAGTGCCGAGACGGCCGAGAACACCAGCCGGACGGCGAGGGTCAGCACCATGAGGACACCGATGACCGTGAGCACGACCGCGGCGAGCAGCAGCACCGCGACGAGCGCCGGGAGCCGGCGCAACGCGAGCTCGACCGGGCGACGACGGGGTGTCCCGTCCGCCCCGGGCGCGTCCAGGTGGCCTTCGCCCGCCATGGCCGCTGCAACGAGTTCGAGCGTGGCGCGCGCGCCGGATCCGAGCCGTGCGGTCGAGGTGCGCAGCGCCTGGGACATCACGTGGCCCTTCTCGTCGGATGGATCGGTGTTCGCGGGTGCGAGGACTCGACCGTAGCAGTCGGGTGCCCTGTTCGGGGGTGCCGGTGCCCATTCTGCCAGGCGGGCGTGAACACCCGGTGGCCTGCCGACGGACGCATGATGGACGCGCACCGCGCTCCCTAAACTGGAGGCATGACCGTCTCCGGCCTCTCCGCCGTCTCCCAGGACTACCTCAAGACGATCTGGACGACCTCCGAGTGGGCCGACGAGTCGGCCACCGTCAAGCTGCTCGCGGATCGCATGGGCGTCCGTCCCGCGACCGCCTCCGACGCCGTGAAGCGACTCGCGGCCCAGGGACTCGTCGTGCACGAGCCCTACGGCAGCATCGAGCTCACCCCCGCCGGGCAGGCGCACGCGGTCGCGATGGTGCGGCGGCACCGGCTCATCGAGACCTTCCTCGTCGAGATGCTCGGCTACGGCTGGGACGAGGTCCACGACGAGGCGGAGATCCTCGAGCACGCGGCGAGCGACACGATGATCGAGCGCATCGACGCCGCGCTCGGCCACCCGATCCGCGATCCGCACGGCGACCCGATCCCCTCTGCCGACGGCACCCCGCACCGCCCGGACGCGGTCCGGTTGAACGAGGCGCCGTCCGACAGCCCGCTGACGGTGTGCCGCATCTCGGACGCCGACCCGGAGACCCTCCGCCATCTGAGCACCCTCGGCATCGTCCTCGACACCGAACTCAGCGTGGACGACCACCGGGCGTTCGCGGGCGAACTGGAACTCCGGCTCACCGCCACCGGCACCCGCCTCACGCTCGGTCGCCTCGCCGCCGACGCCGTCTGGGTGACGGTCGTCGCCTGATCGCCGGCATCTCCGTTCGCCGATGTTCCGGCGAGCGAACCGCCGGGCTGATCACCCGAAGAACGTCAGCACGATGAGCGCGACGTTCAGCGTGACGATGAGGGCGACCACGATCCAGGCGAACACCCGGGTGGCGAGCTGGTCGACGTGGACACCCATGATCCGCCGGTCGCCCGTGTAGCGCACGAGCGGGATGAGCGCGAAGGGGATGCCGAGGCTGAGGAACACCTGGCTGAGCACGAGCGCCGTGGTCGGGTCGATGCCCGCAGCCAAAATGACGAGTGCCGGGATCAGGGTGATCACGCGTCGGGCGAGCAACGGGATGCGCACCTTGAGGAGCCCGCCCATGATCGCCGCTCCCGCGTAGGCGCCCACCGAGGTCGAGGCGAGCCCCGAGGCCAGCAGGCCGATGGCGAAGATCACGCCGATGACCGGCCCGAGCGCAGCGGTGATCGCCGCGTGCGCGCCCTCGATCGAGTCCGTCCCCTCGACGCCGCCGAGCGACGCGGCCGCGAGCAGCAGCATCGCGATGTTCACCGCTCCGGCGAGGACGAGTGCCGCCGCGACGTCCCAGCGGGTCGCCACGATGAGCCGACGGATGGCACCGTCGCTCGTCTGGACGCCGTGCCGGTCCCGACTGAGCGAGGAGTGGAGGTAGATCGCGTGCGGCATGACCGTCGCGCCGAGCATGCTCGCGGCGAGCAGGACCGTCGCCGTGCCCTCGAACCGCGGCACCAGGCCACCGGCCGCGGCACCCCAGTCGACGGGACTGACGAACAGACCGGCGAGGAAGCCGACGGCGATGACGGCGAGGAGCGTCAGGATCGCGAACTCGAAATGCCGCTGGCCGTACCAGTTCTGCACGGCGAGGAGCGCGATCGAGAAGACCCCGACGATGACGCCGCCGAGCACGAGCGGGATCCCGAACAGCAGGTACAGCGCCACGGCGCCGCCGATCACTTCGGCGAGGTCGGTCGCGGCGGCGACGAGCTCCGCCTGCACCCAGTAGAGCCGACGCGGCCCGGTGCGCAGTCGCGAGCCGAGCAGCTCGGGCAGGCTCTGCCCGGTGACGAGGCCGAGCTTGGCGGAGAGGTACTGGACGAGCACGGCCATCGCGTTCGCGGCGACGAGCACCCAGACGAGCAGGTAGCCGTACTGGGCTCCCGCCGTGAGGTTGGCCGCGACGTTCCCGGGATCGACGTAGGCGATCGCCGCCACGAAGGCGGGCCCGAGGAGGAACAGGAGTCGTGGTCCGCGGGGCGCGCGGGTCGTCGGAGCGGCGAGGTCACTGGTCACGTCGGCCATGTTAGCAAGACCGAGCTACATTTGTTAGACTAGCCTAACTCTTGGATTAACCGGCTGTCTGCTTGGATGAGCCTGAGAATCGACTGCGCATCGTCAGGCACCGGAACGGCCCCCGGAAGCCGATCTGGTTCGATAGTTACGCATACAACTTTTTCGAGAGGCCCCCGTGACCCCTGCAGCAGATCGCCCCAAGAACACCCCCGTCCCGCCCGCCGTCAAGCAGCAGAGCGTGAAGCAGGAGCGCGAAGCCCAGCGTCAGGCCAAGGTAGCCGCGTTCAAGCAGGCGCAGAAGCGGAAGAACCGCAACCGCCGCATCGGGATCTGGGCCGGTGTCGTGGGCGGTGTGGCCGTCATCGCGGTCCTCATCACGAGCGTCGTCCTCACCCTGCCGAAGAACGCCAGCTACCCCGGCGGTGGCACCGGCACCGGCCAGGACATCGCGGGCGTGGAGCTGTTCCAGAACACCTCGGAACACGTCGAGGGCACGGTCGACTACCCGCAGAACCCGCCGGCCGGTGGCCCGCACAACCAGTACTGGCTGAACTGCGGCATCTACACCGAGGAGCAGACCAACGAGAACGCGGTCCACTCCCTCGAGCACGGCGCGATCTGGGTCACCTACGACCCGTCCCTCAGCGACGCGGAGCTCACGAAGCTCAAGGAGCTGCTCCCCACCACGTACGTCGTCCTGTCGCCGAAGTCCGACCTCCCCTCGCCGATCGTGCTGAGCGGCTGGAACTCCCAGCTGCAGGTCAACAACGCGAGTGACGCGCGCATCGCCGACTTCTTCGAGGAGTTCTGGAAGAGCAACAACGTCCCGGAACCCGGCGCGGCCTGCACCGGCGCGATCGACGGTCCCGGCAAGGTCTGATCCGTTGACCCCGGCGAGCACACCCGACGCACCGGCGACCGGTGAACCGGCCGACGGCGGCGTGACCGACGAGGAACTGGCCGCCTGGGAGGCGCAAGGCTCCCCCGACGGCTCCAGCCGGACGCGCATCGTCATCGCCGCGATGGCCGTCATCGCGATCATGGTCGCCGCGGCGATCGGCTTCTCGGTCGGTCGACTCAGCACGCTCGCCGACCCGACACCCACCACGACGAGCGCCGAGGCGGGCTTCTCGCGCGACATGCAGGTGCACCACAACCAGGGCGTGGAGCTCGCCATGATCATCCGCGACCGGACGGACGCGGTCGACGTTCGCACCCTCGCGTACGACATCGCGACCACCCAGGCGCAGCAATCGGGCCAGCTGTACGACTGGCTCGTCCAGTGGAACCTGCCGCAGGGTTCACGGCAGCCGGACATGACGTGGATGACGCTCCCCACGCTCACGGGCGCGAGCGGCCACGCGCACGGCGGTGACACGGCGACCCCGGGGTCCACCCACACCCCGGGCGACCCGATGCCGGGCCTCGCCACCCCTGCCCAGATCGACCAGCTGACGGCGGCGTCCGGACTCCAGGCGGAGCGGGTCTTCCTCACGCTGATGATCGCCCACCACCAGGGCGCGGTCGAGATGGCCGAGGCGCTGCAGCCGCGGACCACGAACGCGACCGCGCTGGCCTTCACGCGCGCGGTCATCGCGAGCCAGCAGGCGGAGATCGAGCTCATGACCCGCATGCTCGACGACCGGGGCGGGCCGGTCGACCTCGCCGGCTGACCCCTCCTGTCGACCGCCCGGGCGACGGGCGGGCTCCGACAAGGGGCTAGCCAGAACCCGGCCGACGGCGAAGAATGATCCCGACGCCCGAACGGGCCCGATGAACAGGAGCGACGAATGGCACTCGACGACATCACCAAGAAGGCTCAGGAATTCCTGAAGGACAACAAGGTCAAGGACGCGCTGAAGAGCGAACAGGCCGAGGACATCAGCGACAAGCTCCTCGGCAGCGTGGCCGACGCGGCCAAGAAGGTCACCGGCGGCAAGTTCGACGAGCAGATCGACGGCGCCCGCGACGCGGCGGACAAGGCCGTCGGCAACGAGTAGTCCCCGGCTCGAAACGCGAGACGGCCGGGTCCCGATGGGCGCCCGGCCGTTCGTGTCTGCGCCGGTCAGCGCTCGATCGTCATTCCGGGTCGATCAGTGCCCGTCGACGCCGGCGTCCACGGGATTGCTCCGGAACCGGTCGAGCGCGATGGCCACGAGTTCGGGAGCGGACAGGTGCGTGTCCTGCATCAGGTCCGAGAGGACTTCTGATGCGCGTCCGCTGAGCGTCAGTTGCACGGTCGCGGAGCGGTCTTCATCGACACCGCTCAGCGCGCGACGACGTTCGCCCAGGCTGAGGATGGCCGACCGCAGATAGGTGCGGCTCGCGACGGTGTCGATCTCCCATCGGCCGGCGCGACGGTTCGCGACGACATTGCCGCGACGGATGTTCGTCATGAGCGATGCTCGGCTCACATGGAGCTTCGCGGCGAGTTCCGCCGTCCGGACCGGACGGGGGAGGTCGTCGATGAAGTCCTCGACGAGCGCCTCCCGGAGGAGCTCCCAGGCGACGTCCGGAGGGAGCGGCGCATCGGGCATGCTGCCGCCGTCCTGCAGCGGACCCACCCACGCGGTCGTGGGGGCGTCGCGTTCGGTCATCGTCATCGCCCCTCCAAGGTTCCGGCGCTCGAACCTCAAGCATGCTCGGTGCCCGTGGAAAGCGCGTCCCCCAATGCGGGTTGCCCGCGTTCGCGGGGTGCCGGCCCGAAACGACGCACCCCGTCCACCAGGGCGGACGGGGTGCGGGCGACGCTCGGACGACTCAGCTGCGGTTCGCGACCGGTCGGGAACCCACCGGGCGGGTCCCCTCGAACAGGATCCGGTAGCTGAATCCGGCGATCAGCGCGCCGATGATCGGGAACACGATGAACACCCAGACCTGCGCGAGCCAGTCGGCCCCGCCGAAGATGGCGGTCGCGATGGAGCGCGCCGGGTTGAGCGAGCCGTTGTCGATCGGGATCGCGATCAACAGGAACAGCGTGAGCGTGCCGCCGATGGCGATCGGCGCGAAGCCCGCGGCGGCCCGCGTGTGCGTGACGCCGAGGATGACGTAGAGGAAGAGTGCGGTGATGACGACCTCGATCACGATCGCCGAGACGAGTCCGAATCCGCCGGGCGAGAGCTCGCCGAAGCCGTTCGAGACGAAGCCGCTCGCGACGGCCTTGTCGAGGAATCCTGCCGGGCCGCCGGCCGCGAGGCCGAACACCGCGAGTGCGCCGAGGAACGCTCCGACGAGCTGCGCGAGGATGAACGTCCACGTCGCACGCCAGGGGAACCGACCGGCGGCGGCGAGCCCGAGCGTCACCGCCGGGTTGAAGTGCCCGCCGGAGATAGGGCCGAACGCGTAGGCGGCGATGGTCACCGAGAGGCCGAGGGCGATCGCCACCCCGAGGAAACCGACGCCCAGGGGGTTGGAGGTCTCCTCGCCGAAGAACGCGGAGAAGGTCGCCGTCCCGACGAGACCGAAGACCAGCAGGAAGGTGCCGGCCAGCTCTGCGAGGAGTTGCGACGCGGTCGTCGGTTCGACGGAGGGTGGGACTTCCGGGGAGGACATCTGGGCTCTTCTCGCTCGAGGTGACGACGTGGACGCGGAGCTCTGGCGAGCACCGCGCCATCAGCAGACTATTGCCCCGCGTCCCACCGGCGACAGCCCCGAGGTCAGCATGTCGCCGTCGCTCAGTGCACCTCCAGGTCGTGGAGCGGGACCTGGAGCCGGAAGACGTGCTCGATCGCGAGCTCCGCGCCGACGGCGTCGCCCGAGGCGATCGCGGAGCGGAGGTGCGGGTACCCGACGCGCAGATCCGACCAGTCCACCGTCTCGGCCGACCGCGTCGCCGCGACGCGGTAGATCAGGGCGCCGATCACGTCCTTCGTCGCCGTGACGAGGACCGGATTCTCGCAGTGCTTCAGGAACCGGTCCACGAGCCCCCAGACGCAGCGGCCGTGCGCATCCGCGTCCTGCGCCGTCACCGTGGTCATCGTGTGCTCGACGAACGCCAGGAGCTCGGCCCGTTGCCCCGCGGTCAGGGTCGGGACGGTGACCCGGACGACGCCGCTGACGAGCGCTCCGAGGGTCTGCAGGACGGCTGTCCGGTCCTCGGCCCGTGGCTGCGCGACCCGGGTGTGCCGCTGCGGTGCCGTCTCGACCAGTCCGACGCGTTCGAGTTCCCGGAGTGCTCCGACGATCGCGTCCGTCGGCGCGCCGAGCCACTCCCGGAGCTCCTCCTCGATGAGCAGCTCGCCCGAGGCGAGCGTCCCGTCGTAGATCGCGTTGCGGATCCGCTCGGTCACGGAATCGCCGACAGGCGACGGCCGCGACCCGGACGGTCCATCGGGGTTCGGCATCGGTTCCTCGCTCGGCTGGGGACGGCTGCTGGCTACCGGCCGATCGTACCGCGGACGATCCCCGCCTCGGCGAGCGCCGCCTGTGCCTGCCGGTGCTTGTTGTCGATCGAGGCACCGATCTCCTGAGCCAGGCGGGGCTTACTGCGAACGAGCTGGTCGATGGTGGACAGCGGCATCCGCAGGACCAGGGTCGTGCCGTCGGCAATCGCGGCGGCCATGGCGACCTCCCTCGTCAGCGCCGTCTGGCCGATGAAGTCGCCGACGCCGAGTCGTTGGAAGGTGATGAGCCCGTCCGTCGTCGGCACGGCGAGATGGACGCCACCCTCGACGAGGAACCGCATCGCGCCGGGGATCGTGCCCGCCTGCTGGATGGTCTCCCCCGGCCCGTACCGCTCGAGTGTGCACGTCCGGGCGAGCTCGTCGTAGTCCTCCTCCCGCGCGTGGAGGGTCGGCGCCAATTCGGCGATGGCACTCCGCAAGCGCTCCGGCGTCGCGACCGGGTCGGAGCCGTCGCCGTCGAGCGCGAGACCGCGGCGCCGCGAGGCGTACCAGAGCCAGGCGCGGAACAGGGCGACGGCGGCGTCGGCGGTGGAAGGCCCGGACACGGGCAGGGTGACGGAGAAACGCGCTGCGCCGAGGTAGGACGCGGACACCACGTCCCCCGGCTCGAGCATCGGCAGGCCCGATCCGACCTCGCGGAGCAGCCGGAGCACGTCGTCCGGCGGGTCATCGGTCGAGAAGGTCACCTCGACGCTCGCGGTGTACGCACCGACCGGTTGGCTGAGGTTCGTGAACGACGCCCCCGCGAGCGAGGAGTTCGGCACGATCTGGATGCCGTTGCCGGTGTCGAGGTGGACCGCACGCCAGTTCACCTCGACCACGCGACCGCGGACGCTTCCCGTGTCGAGCCAGTCGCCGAGACGGAACGGCTGCTCGAACAGCAGCAGCAGTCCCGAGATGACCCCGCCGACCGCGTTCTGCAGGGCGAGGCCGATCACGATCGACGTCACGCCGAGCGCGGTGACGAGCCCGCCGATGTCGGCTCCCCACACCCAGGAGAACAGGATCGCGAGGCTGATGAGGATGAGGGCCAGCCGCGCGAGATCGACGAAGATCGACGGGATCCGGTCACGCCACGACCCCTCCTCGGCGTTCGCGAACAGGGCGACGTTGAAGGCGGAGAGGATGAGCAGGATCACGAGGAACCCGAGGAGGGTGCCGACGATCCGCACCCAGGTGCTGTCGTCCGCCCGCGCTGTGGCGAACACGAGGAGCGCGAACACCGCGCCGACCGGCACCACGTAGTTGCGCAGCAGACGGATCGGTTTCGCCGCCGCATGCTTCCGGCGGTTGAGCGCACCGAGCACCTCGGTCAGGACGATGAGCAGCACGGGGACGCCGACGGCCAGCGCCACGGCCCAGGGGAACCAAGCCTCCTGCCACACCTGCGTCATGACTTCGGCCCCGAGACGACTTGCCAGACGGCCTGCGGACCGCCGCGCGTCTCCACGGTGCCGGCGGCCTCGAAGGCGACGGTGTCCTGCATACGGTCACGTACCCGCTGACTGACGAAGATGCCGGCCGTCCCGGAGACCGACTGCACCTGGTTGGCGAGACTGACCGCGTCACCCCACATGTCGTAGGCGAGGCTCGTCCGGCCGACGAGGCCGCTCGTCACGACACCGGCGTCCACGCCGACCCGCAGGGTGAGGTTCGCCTGGTGCTGCGCATTGAAGCGTTCGACGATCGTGCGCATCTCGAGCGCGAAGTCGAGGGTCCGACGCACGTTGTCGACACGTGGGACGATCAGCCCGCAGCTCGCGAGATACCCCTCCCGCAGCGTCCGCACCTGTTCGATCCCGAGCCGTTCGGCCGCCTCGTCGAAGCTGCGGACCAGCGCGTTGAGCATCGACAGCTCCCGCTCCGGATCGAGGCCGCGGGTCAGGTCGTCGAACCCCACGAGGTCGGCGAAGATGACGGACACGTCCTGGTGGACCTCGGAGATCGTCTCCTCACCGTTCTTGTAGCGCTTGGCGACCGACGCCGGCATGAGGGTGAGCAGCAGCTTCTCGTTCTCCGCTCGCTGCTCCTCGATGAGCTCCTGCTTGAGTCTCAGGCTGCGGCTCATGTCGTTGAAGGCCGTGCCCAGGTCACCGAACTCGT
This sequence comes from Plantibacter sp. CFBP 8775, assembly GCF_014839505.1. Lineage (NCBI taxonomy): Bacteria > Bacillati > Actinomycetota > Actinomycetes > Micrococcales > Microbacteriaceae > Plantibacter > Plantibacter sp. CFBP 8775. The sequence continues at coordinate 1,065,956 of NZ_JACYNV010000002.1, forward strand.
CGCGTCGGGTGTTCGGCACCTCGACGCTGTAGTCGCCACCGGCCACCCGCCGCACCGCGCCGACGAGTGCCCGCACCGGCCGGGCGAACACCTGCGCCAGGAGCAGGGAGAGCAACGACACCACGACCACGATGGCGAGCACCGAGATGACGAGGTTGCGGGTGAAGTCGGTCACCGGCGCGAAGGCCTCGGCGGCGTCGACCCGGGCGACGAGCACCCACTGGAGACCGTCGATGTCGAGCGGTGTGTACGCCGTCAGGTTCTCCTCGCCGAGGTAGCCGCGTCCGATGGTCGTGCCGGTCTCGCCCGCGAGCGCACGCTCGACCGAGACGGTGCGGGTCGGCTGGATCTGGATCGTCCCCGCGACGGCAACGGCACGCGCGGCGGTCTCCGGCGGTGTGCCGGCGGCGACCGCGGCCCGCTCGTACGCCTTCGGATCCTCGATCAGCAGACGGGAGGTCGAGCGCATGAGTTGATCGGGCCCGGCGAGGTACGTCTCACCGGTCTCCCCCAGGCCGTCCTGCTCCCACTGGCCGGAGCCGGTCATGATGTCGTTGATCGCCCCGATCGGGACCTGCAGCGCCATCACCCCGTCGACCCGACCGTTCTCGCCGACCGGTGAGAAGATCCACTGCGTCGGGACGTTGAGCGACGGCTGGTAGCGCTCGAAGTCGGTGATGCCCACGTAGTCGATCGCGTTCGACCGGAGCGCCGCGGTGAAGCCGTCCTCGAGCACCCCGCCCTTGTAGGGGCCGGTCAGGACGTTCGTACCGAGGTCCGGACCCTTGTAGGCACTGTAGACGACGTCGCCCTCGTCGTCGATGAGCAGGGCATCCTCGTACCCGAAGCGGTCGATGATCTCGCGGAAGTAGTCGTGGTACTGCGCGTGCACGGCCGACCAGGCGCTCCCGTCACCGGCGTCGTCGACGGTGATGGCGGTGTCGTAGTCGAGGTCGCCCGGCGTGTACACCGACTGCAGGTAGGTCTCGGCCGGGTTCGTCGGAATGAACGCGGCGGGATCCGCCTCGTCACCGGTGCGTTCGGCGAGCTCCGGCGCGAACGTGTCCTCGTAGAACGACGTCACCGTCGACGCGCGCGCCGGGTCCACCGGCTGCTCCTCCAACTCGTGGAAGGCGTCGTGGAAACCGTTCATCGCGTCGACCACCGTGGTTCCCCGGGTGTAGACGACGAGGGAGTCGCGCGTCTGGTCGTAGTAGTTCGTGATCTCTCGGGCGCGGGACTCCCGGACCTCGGTCAGCCGCTCGAAGGACGCCTGGCGCAGCGAGTCACTGCCGGACAGATAGCCGACGATCCCGGTGACGATCGACGCCCCCACACTGACGAGCAGCAGCATGACGAGCAGCTTCGACTGGATGCTGAAGCCGGGGCGACCGAACCGTCCGCGGCCGAACCTGCGGGATCTGGCGGCCGAGGAGGGTGCCGGTGGAATCGGCGGGCCAGACCGGCCTGTCGGCGCGGCGCCGTCTGGCGAGGGTCCGGATGGTGCGTCCACAGCTGCGGTCATCGACGAGTCCCCTACTCGATCCGGCGGTGCACGGTCACCCCCTCCTTCGGGGGTCACGATGGCGCTCACTCTAGCCACCCGTGCCACACGCGCACAATGGGCTGGACCGCTCAGACGGTGACGGCCTGCTGGGCGTAGAGGGTCGCGTACACGCCGCCGGCGGCGAGCAGGTCCTGGTGGGTGCCGCGCTCCACGATGCGCCCGCGGTCGAGGACGAAGATGACGTCGGCATGCACGATGGTCGACAGGCGGTGGGCGATCGACACCGTGGTGCGTCCGCGGGTCGCATCATCGAGGGCGACCTGGACGACCCGTTCGGAGATCGTGTCGAGGGCGCTCGTCGCCTCGTCGAGGATGAGTACCTCCGGGTCCTTCAGCAGTACGCGCGCGATGGCGATGCGCTGCTTCTCGCCGCCGGACAAGCGGTAGCCGCGTTCCCCGACGAGCGTGTCGTAGCCGTCCTCGAAGCGAGCGATCGTCTCGTGGATGTTCGCCGCGCGGCAGGCGGTCTCGAGCTCGGCGAGGGTCGCGTCTGGCTTCGCGTAGCGGAGGTTCTCCGCGATCGTCGCATGGAAGAGGTAGGTCTCCTGGCTGACGATGCCGATGCGGGAGACGAGGGACTCCTGCGTGACGTCGCGGACATCGGCGCCCGCCACCATGACCCGGCCGCCCGACACCTCCTGGAAGCGCGGGATGAGGTAGGAGATGGTCGTCTTGCCCGCTCCCGACGGTCCGACGAACGCGGCGAACTGTCCGGGTTCGATCGTGAAGGAGACGCCGTCGAGGGTGGGTGTCGAGTCGTCCTGGGCGTCGGCGTACCGGAAGGTGACATCGTCGAAGCGGATCTGCGGTGCGACGCTCGGGAGCGGTGCGGCGCCGGGGCGGTCGGCGATCGCGGGCTTGAGGTCGAGGTACTCGAAGATCCGCGCGAAGAGGGCGCCGGAGGTCTGCAGGTCGAGGGCGACGCGCATGACGCCCATGAGTGGGAACAGCAGGCGGGCCTGGATAGTGGTGAAGGCCACGATCGAGCCGGCGGTGACGTCCACCGCGCCGCCGGTGATGAGCCAGCCGGCCACGAGGTACACGATCGCGGGGATGGACGACAGGAAGATGTTCACCATCGCGAAGAACCATTGACCGCTCATCGCCTGGCTGACCTGGAGGCGGATCTGGGTGCGGTTCTCGGCGCTGTAGCGCTCGACCTCGGTGTCCTGGCGGTTGAAGCTCTTCGCGAGGAGCACGCCGGAGACGCTCAGGGCCTCCTGGGTGATCGCGGTCATCTCCGACAGCGACTCCTGGGTCTTCGTCGCGATCCGTGCGCGGACCTGACCGACACGGCGCTGCGCGATCACGAGGATCGGCATGAGGATGAGGGCGACGATCGTCAGCTGCCAGTTGAGGATGAGCATCGCGACGAGCGCGGAGATGACCGTCACGGTGTTGCCGAGCACGCTCGAGACGGTGTTGGTGAGGACGTTCGCGACGCCACCGACGTCGTTCTGGAGGCGCGACTGGATGATGCCCGTCTTCGTGCGGGTGAAGAAGCTCAGTTCCATCGCCTGCAGTTGCGAGAACAGCTTGATGCGCAGGGCGCCCATGACACTGTTGCCGACGGTCGCGGTGAGGTAGGTCTGCCAGACGCCGAGCAGGGCGGCGATGATGAACAGCGCCACCATCACGCCCACGATCTCCGCGAGGGCGACGAGGTTCGGACTGCCACCGTCGGTCGGGAACAGACCGACGTCGAACGCCTGCTTGACCAGCAGCGGAGGGAGCACCGCGAGGGCGGCACCGATGACGACGAGCACCATCGTGAGGATGATCTTGGCGCGGAAGGGCACGAACAGCGCGACGATGCGCTTGCCGAGGTTCGGGATCCTGGGCGCCTCGGCGTTGAGCGCCTTCTGCGCCGCCATGTCGCCACCGCTGACACGGCTGCCCGCGCGAGGTCCGCCGCCGCCGGGTGCACCACCGCGTGGCCCGCCCCGTCCGCCGTGCATGCTCATCCCGCCACCCTATCCCCGCCCACCGTCCCTCCCGCCCCTCTCCCCGTCCCGCGGTTCACAACTCAGGAGTGGCTCGGCGTTTCGCCTCCGTTTGTGTGCCTGCTGGCCGACACGCCGTCCCCGATCCTGAGTTGTGAACCGACACGAGCGTGCTCCACAACCGGTCGAACCGGTCATCGGTGCACATCGGCGCAGGCGTGCGTCATCGCAGCGGATGCGACACGAGGACGCTGGAGCGATGATCGGACTCGCGACCGCCGTAGAGCACCTGGGACAGGTGGCGACTCGGCGTGAACTGATCGACCACGGTTTCACGGGGCGACAACTGACCTTCGCGGTGGCGACAGGACTCCTCGTCCGACCACGCCGTGGCTGGTACGCGGCACCCGCCGCAGATCCAGCCTTGATCCGGGCCGTACGGGTGGGCGGGCGACTGGGCTGTGTTTCAGCCGCGGAGCGTTACGGCTGGGCCGTTGCTCGGAGGGGTGAGTTGCATGTGAGCCTCACCGAGAACGCCTCACGACTCCGCCATCCCGATGACCGGACGACCTACCCCAGTGGCGAGGAGTTCCGCGACCTGCAAGGTCTCGTTCTGCACTGGCACTCGCCCCTCTCCAGAGATGACCGACCGAAGCTCCTGACCTCGCCGTACGAGACCACCCTGCAGATCGCAGCCTGCCAGCATCCCGACCTCGCCGTCGCCGCATTCGACTCCTTCATCAACGTCGATCCACGCGGCGCAGCTCATCTCGAGGACTGGCTGCGGGAACTCCCCCGCCGGTTCTTCGACGCCCTCCCCCGGCGAGAGAGCGGCTGCCACAGCTTCCTCGAGACCATCGGCCGGATCCGCCTCGAGCGTGCGGGCATCCGCGGAGTCCACCAGGTACTTATCGATGGGGTAGGACGGGTCGACCTCGTCCTGGCGGGACGGATCGTGATCGAGTGGGACGGACGTGAGTTCCACGACACGCCAGATGCTCACGAGCACGACCGCTGGCGGGACGCGATGCTGGTGATCCGCGGGTACCGCGTCCTCCGATTCACCTACCGGATGGTCATGGACGACTGGTACGCCGTCGAAGGAGCCATTCGTTCGGCTCTCGCCGAATCGTGACCTCTACTGGTCGTTCGATGTGCCGTTGCTCTCGGTGCACAACTCAGGATGTCCGCGGAGTGTTGCGTCCACAACCCGGTCAATCGGGCGGGGCACGCCGAGGCTCTCCTGAATTGTGAACACTGCCGTCGAACTCCCACACCTGTCTCCTTGTTCACAATTCAGGACGGATTCGGCGAGCCTGACTGAGTCTCCCGGCGGCAGGTCCGACACGCCGAGGCTCACCTGAATTGTGAACCAGACCAGATGACCCGCAGACGCACGGACGCCCCGGGAGCGTGAGCTCCCGGGGCGTTCGCGCACCGACGACGCTGTCGATCGGAGGATCGAACCGCGTGTCAGGTCAGCCCTTCGTCGAACCGGCCAGGAGCCCGCGGACGAAGTACCGCTGCAGCGCGAAGAACACGACGAGCGGGACGAGGATCGAGATGAACGCGCCGGCCGTGAGCAGGTGCCACTCGTTGCCACGCGTGCCGGTGATCTCCGCCAGTAGCTTCGTGATCGGTGCGACCTCGCCGTCCGCGAAGATGAGCGCGACCAGCAGGTCGTTCCACACCCACAGGAACTGGAAGATCGCGAACGACGCGATGGCGGGCATGGTCAGGGGCAGCACGATCCGGAAGAAGATCTGACCGTGACCCGCGCCGTCCACGCGCGCCGCTTCGATGACCTCGCCGGGGATCTCCGCGACGAAGTTGTGCAGCAGGAAGATCGCCAGCGGCAGCGCGAACATGGTGTGGGCGATCCACACCTGGGCGAAGGTGCCGCTCGCGTCCAGTCCCTCGCCGACCTGCAGACCGAAGATGTTCAGGCCACGGGAGAAGGTCGACAGCAGCGGGACGAGCGCCATCTGGATCGGCACCACCTGCAGCGCGAACACGAGGATGAACAGGAAGTTCTTGCCGCGGAAGTCGATCCACGCGAACGCGTACGCCGCGAGGCTCGCCACCACCAGCGGGATCAGGGTCGCCGGGACCGCGATGGCGATCGAGTTGACCCACGAACCCGCCAGGTTCAGCGTCGAGTTGCCGGCCTGCAGCACCTGTACGTAGTTGTCGATGGTGACCTGGAAGTCGGAGAAGATCGTCCACCAACCGGTGGTCTTCACCTGCTGCTCAGGCCGGAACGAGGAGACGAAGAGACCGAAGGTCGGGATCGTCCACAGCACGGCGATGACGACGGCCGCAATGGTCGCGCCACGGCTCGTGAGCCGCTTCTTCGTCCGTCGGCTCGCAGCCTCGATGCCGCGTTCACCCTTCGCGAGCTGGTCCTTCGTGGACTCGTCGATCGGTAGTTCGATCGGCTGCACAGCACTCATCGGATCTCCCTCTGCTTCTTGATCTGCCGTGCGTTGTAGATGACGATCGGCAGCACGAGGATGAACAGGATCACGGCGAACGCCGCACTCCGGCCGTTCTCGAAGTTCTTGAACTGGGTGTACATCTCGTTCGCGATGACCGAGGTGCCGTTGTTGCCGGCGGTCATGGTGCGGACGATGTCGAAGACCTTCAGCGACGCGATGGAGATCGTCGTGACGACGACGACCAGCGAGGAGCGGATGCCGGGGACGATGACGTTGGTGAAACGCTGCCAGCCGTTCGTGCCGTCGAGCTCGGCGGCCTCGATCTGCTCGGTCGGGACACCCTTGATCGCGGCGGACAGGACGACCATCGCGAACCCGGTCTGCACCCAGATGAGCACGACGATGAGGAACAGCGTGTTCCACGGCTCGTTCTGCAGCCACTGCACCGGGGTGCCGCCGAACCACACGACGATCTGGTTGAGCAGACCGATCTGGGTCGCGCCGGCCTCACGGTAGGCGTAGATGAAGCGCCAGATGATGGATGCGCCGACGAAGGAGATCGCCATCGGCATGAAGACGAGGATCTTGAAGTACTTCTCGCCGCGGGACTTGTCGATGAACACCGCGTAGGCGAGGCCGAAGGCCGTCGACAGCGCCGGGACGAGCAGCACCCAGATGATCGTGTTGATCACGGTGCGGATCGCGCTCGGCTGCGTGAACAGCCAGATGAAGTTGTTCAGGCCGACGAAGTTCTTACCGGACGCCGACATGAACGCGGCGATCGTCGTGTTGATCGACGGCAGGATCAGGCCGATCAGCAGCAGCAGGAACGCCGGTGCGAGGAAGCCGACGAGCTGGACGAGGTACCCGACGCCCTTCTTGGACCGGTAGTCGAGGAGGAAGAGCACGCCACCCAGGACGGCTGCGACGGCCGCGGCCCACAGGAACGAGCCGAAGAAGAGGACGACGACGACGGGCACCAGGACGCAGAACGCCAGACGGATGACCGTGTAGAGGGTGCCCTTGCGTGGCGCGATGTCCACGAAGAAGAGGAGGAGGGCCACCACCGCACCGAAGGCGATGACGACGATCGGGATCTGGGCGAGCGGTGGGAGTCCGCCCAACCAGTTGAGGAAACCTGACATAGCTGGCCTTTCGAGTACGGCGTTGGACCCTGAGTGAACCCTAGGGGGTTCCACTGCCGAGGCGGAAGCGCCGGAGGGTGATCACCCTCCGGCGCTTCCGCTCATGAGCAGCAGTTCCGGATATCGATTACTCGCTGGAGGGCCAGCCGGCTTCGATGTCCTTGAGGACCTGGTCGGTCTCGTCGCCGTTGATCCAGTTCACGAGGCCCTTCCAGAAGGTTCCGGCGCCGACGGCACCGGGCATCAGGTCGGAGGCGTCGAAGCGGAACGTGGTCTTCTCGTCCTGCAGGATCTCGATCGCCTGGCTGAGGATCGGGGTCGAGGCGTTCGCCGGGTCGAGGCCGTTGTTGGCCGAGATGACGCCGCCGAGCTTGACCCGCTTGTTCGCCCACTCAGGGCTCGAGAGGTACTCCTGGACCTTGACGGTGCTCTCGTCGTCGCTGAACGCGCCGACGATCTCGCCACCACCGGTGACAGCGGTCTCGCCCTCCTTGATGCCGGGGGTCACGAAGGCCCACACGTCACCGTCGGGGGCGACGGTCGCGCCGGCGTCCTCGAGGAAGCCGGAGAAGAACGATGCCTGGTGGTGCAGTGCGCAGGCGCCGGAGGCGAGCGCCGGAGCGACGTCACCGAACTCGGTCGAGTTGATCGAGGACACGTCGCCGAAGCTCGCGTTCACGTACTCCGGGTTCTTGAGGATCTCGCCGACCGAGTCGAACGCTTCCTTGATCTTCGGGTCGGTGAACTTGACCTTGTTGGCCACCCAGTCGTCGTAGACGTCCGGGCCCTGCTGGCGCAGGACGAGGTCTTCGATCCAGTCGGTGCCGGGCCAGCCCGAGGCGTCGCCGGAGCCGAAGCCGGCGCACCAGGGTGCGGAACCCGTCTTCTCCTGGATGGTCTTGGTCAGCGTGAGCAGCTCGTCCCAGGTCTTCGGGACCTCGACGCCCCACTCCTTGAACTTGGCCGGCTGGTACCAGACGAGGCCCTTGACGCTCGCCATGAGCGGCGCGCCGTAGACGGTGTCGTTGACGGTGCCGTAGGCGGCCCAGTCCGTCGACCAGTACTTCTCGATGTTCGCCTTGACGCTGTCGGGCGCGGGCTTCAGGTAGTCGCGCTTGGCGAGGTCGGCCAGGAGGCCGGGCTGCGGGAAGATCGCGAGGTCGGGCGGGTTACCACCCTGGGCGCGGATACCGATCTGCGACTCGAACTCCTTGGAGGACTCGTACTTGATCGTGATGCCGCTGTCCTTCTCGAAGTCGGCCCAGCTCTCCTCGAGCAGCTTCGCCTCGGTGTCGGCGATCGTCCCGTAGATGGTGACGGTCTTGTCGTCGTCGCCACCGCCGCTGCTGCCCGATCCGCCTGAACAAGCGGTGAGCGCGACGCCCGCGACGGCCAGGACGGCCAGCGGCAGGGCCGTCCGGCGGGTCCGAATGAAACTCATCTGTGTCCTCCTCATTGAGTGCTGCAGGTTCGAACGTCTCCAGGGTCGAGCCGTTCCGATGATGCACTGGTGCGGAATCGGTCCGGATGCGGAACCGTTTCCATGCGTCAAAGTACTTCACCCGGCGACAGGATGCAAGCACGAGAACATAACGAAATAGACAGTGAGAGCGCTCCCACCGAAATCACACGCCTGGGCGGACCATTCGTGTTCCAGATGTTATGGATCGGTTCCAGTCGACAGTTCCAGGTCTGTTCCAGATTCGCTATGGTGGTGCTACCCAACGGAGGGAGTCGGCATGAGTGGTGCCATCAGTGATGTCGCGGCCCTCGCCGGCGTCTCGAAAGCGACGGCCTCGCGAGCGCTCACCGGGCGCGGATACGTGTCGGCCGAGACCCGGGAACGGGTCGTGCAGGCCGCGGCCACGATCGGGTACGTCGCCTCGCCCATCGCCGCGAGCCTGTCCACCGGACGCACGCTGGCCATCGGCGTCCTCACCTCGTTTCTCAACCGCTGGTACTTCGGCGAGGTCCTGGAAGGCGCCGAGGGAGCCCTCCGTGCGCGGGGATACGACCTGACACTCCACCATCTGCCGCCCGACTCCCCGGAACGCGATCGGATCTTCGACGCCTACCTCACGAACAAGCGCTTCGACGGCATGATCTCGATCGGGATCGAGGCCTCGCAGGACGAGATCGCGCGCCTGCTCGCCAACCCCCGTCCACTGGTGTCGATCGGCGGCAACATCCGCGGGGCCCACTCCATCAACATCGACGACCAGGCACTCGGGCGCGAGGCGACGGAACACCTCATGACACTCGGGCACACGCGCATCGCCCACATCACCGGTCACGACGCCGAGCTCCAGACGGACACCGTGCACGGCAGGCGCCTGGCCGGCTACCTGGCGGCGATGGAGGAGGCAGGGCTCACCTCGGCCGTGCACGTCCTGCCCGCCGTCCATTCGCTGCCGGGCGGATACGAAGCCGCGGCGCAGTTGCTCCGGGATGCGAGGATCCGCCCGACGGCGGTGTTCGCCTCGACGGACGAGGTGGCGATCGGCATCATCATCGCCGCACGACGCCTCGGGATCACCGTTCCGGCGGAGCTGTCGGTCATCGGGATCGACGGGCACTCTTATGCGGAGATGTTCGCGCTCACCACCTTCGAGCAGGAGCCCCGAGCGCAGGGGCGGCATGCCGTCGAGATCCTCCTCCAGGACCTGGAGGACGAGCAACGCGCGCAGGCCCCGGACTCCGAGGAGCCGGGCAGCGCCGTCTCCGAGGTGCGCTGGCCGACGCGTCTGGTGATCCGACAGACCACGACGCGCCCCGAGTCCGCCGAGTAGACACCCCGGCTGCGCTCCCAGCGCGGTGCGCTGACGCGAGCGCGCCCCACCGACGTGAGCGCGGGCCCCCGGAGGGGAGCGCTCGCGTCAGTGGGGCGCGGTGACGGGTCGGATCAGCTCGCGTCGGCTGCGGTGATCGCGATGGCCTCGTCGAGCTCGCTCTCCACCGGGCCGTCGACGCGGGCGAGGTGTTTGCGACCGAGGACGACGATGAGGACCGCGACGATGAGCGAGCCTGCGGCCACGTAGTAGGGCGCGGCGGGCGAGAGGAGCTTCGCGATCTCCGCGGCGGCCGGCGGCGCGATGGCCCCACCGAGGAACCGTACGGACGAGTAGGCCGAGGATGCGACGTTGCTCGGCAGGTCCGTCGCCTCCATGACCGACTCGGTCAGCACCGTGTTCATGACGCCGAGCAGGAGCCCGCCGACGACGATGCAGACGATGAGGCCGGTGGTGGACTGCACGAGGAGTCCGGCCGCGACGAGGTCCAGCGCCAGCAACGGCAGGACCAGCTTGATCACGGAGGTGCGGCGCATCCGAGCCGTGAGCAGCGGTGCGACGAACACGCTCGTGATCGCCAGCGCGACACCCCACCCGAAGAAGGTGAACCCGAGACCCATCGCATCGAGGCCGAGCGGGAACGGCGAGTAGGCGAGCAGGGTGAAGAAGCCGATGTTGTAGAACAGGGCTGCTGCCGCGAGGATGCCCAGCGACGGGATCGCCAGCGCTTTGAACGGCGCGGACAGCTTGAGCGGCGCGGGCTTCGGTCCCTCGGTCTTCAGCAGGGTCACGATCGCGATGAACCCGACGGCCATGAGCGTCGCCGTGCCGAAGAACGGCCACTTCCAGCCGATACCGCCGAGGAGACCACCGAGGAGTGGACCGATCGCGATGCCGAGCCCGAGTGCGGCCTCGTACAGGATGATCGCGTTGGCGCGGCCGCCCGCTGCGGCTCCGACGATGGTGGCGAGTGCCGTCGAGATGAAGAGCGCGTTGCCGAGGCCCCAGCCGGCCCGGAAGCCGATGACGGCACCGACGGAGTCGGACAGGCCCGCGAGGAGCGCGAACAGGACGACGAGTGCGAGTCCGATGAGGAGCGTGCGTTTGGCACCGATCCGGCTCGACAGCCAGCTCGTGAAGAGCATGGCCACGCCGGTGACGAGCAGGTAGCTCGTGAAGAGCATCTCGGCCTGGGTCGGCGTCGCCTGGAGGTCTTCGGCGATCGCGGGGAGGATCGGGTCGACGAGGCCGATGCCCATGAAGGCGATGACGCTCGCGAAGGCGACCGCCCAGACGGCCTTCGGCTGGTGCAGGATGCCGCCGAGGCCTGCACTGTGGCCGGCGCCGTGGCCGTGGCTCGACGCCGTGGGAGTGGGCACGGAGGACGTTCGTGCGCTGGTGTCGGCGCTCATGCCGTCAGCTCCGAGGCGACCTCGACGGCCACGCGGGCCTGGATGATCTCGACCGTCCTGGCGATCGCAGCGAGGTCGTCGTCCTCGAGGTCGGTGAAGGCCGGCTCCAGGGCGTCGGTGAGCTCGTCCCGCCAGGCGAGGAGGGCGGCCGTCCCCTTGGGGGCGATGGCGATGAGCCACGCGCGGTGGTCGTCGACGTCGGCGATCCGCTTGATCCAGTCGCGCTCGTCGAGGCTCTGCACGAGCTTCGTCATCGTGGGTTGGGACACCCGACTCTGGCGGGCCAGTTCGCCGACCCGGACGGGGCCGACCGTGGTGAGCACGGAGAGCGTGCGCCAGACGGCGGGCGATTCGGAGGATCCGGTGGCCTGGGCGGCAAGGCGGGTGAGCCGGTGCGATGCCGTGATGAGGTCGCCGAGGATGGTGTGCAGGGGTGAATGCGTGCGGTTCTCGGTCATGATCCATCCAGTATACATAGCCAGGCTATGCATTTGCACACGCAGTCCGGTGATCACCATTCAGGAGGCTCCCGGCGTGTCGGCACCGGGAGCCTCCCGCAGGGCGGGACTCGCCCAGGCGGACCTGAATTGTGAACCGGTCAGCGCATCCAGGTGGTGAAGGACTGGCTGACCCGCGGATCGGGCGGGTGGGCGTCGCTCGCCCGTTCCGACTCGGTGAAGGCGGATGCGAGCTGGGCTCGGATCCAGGTGATGGTTGCACGCCAGCGTGCGTGGGTGTTCATGGTGGTGGGTTCTCCCGATTCGGGCACCGCACCGACGGCCCGCGCTCACACGGAGCGGGACGACGACGCGGATACCTGCGTGAACCGTCGACGAACGTCGTCGACGGGTGCAGAGCATCCGCGTCCGTGTGGAGTGACGCGACGAATCGCAGGCCCCCCGGTTAACTGACGGAGGGCACCGCTCCCGAACGAATCGGGGGCGATGCCCTCCGATCACGGATGTCTCTGCCGAGTGCGTGCAGCACTCGTCTCAAGAAGATCCGCGATCGTCAGCGGCGACCGACCGGAGTCGGTCGCCAGCCCAGTGGTTGTCCCCCGCAGGGGACCGACTACTTGAGCGTGACGGTGGCGCCGGCAGCCTCGAGGGCTTCCTTCGCCTTGTCAGCGGCTTCCTTGTTGGCGCCTTCGAGGACGGCAGCCGGAGCGCCGTCGACGAGAGCCTTGGCCTCGCCGAGGCCGAGCGAGGTGAGCTCGCGGACCGTCTTGATGACCTGGATCTTCTTGTCGCCAGCAGCCTCGAGGATGACGTCGAAGTCGGTCTTCTCTTCGACCTCTTCGACAGCAGCGCCAGCAGCAGCCGGGCCGGCGACGGCGACGGGAGCAGCAGCGGTGACCTCGAAGGTCTCCTCGAACAGCTTGACGAACTCGCTGAGCTCGATGAGCGTGAGCTCCTTGAACGCGTTGATCAGTTCTTCGTTTGACAGCTTTGCCATGATTGTTCTCCTTGTTTCATGCCCTGCAACCGCATCACGCGGCGGACAGGTACGGGGTTGATTGTTCGCGGAACCGAATTACTCGGCCGCGGACTCCTGCTTCTCGCGCAGCGCCTCGACCGTGCGAACGGCCTTCGAGAGCGGTGCGTTGAAGAGGTAGGCAGCTCCGAACAGCGAGGCCTTGACGGCGCCGGCAAGCTTTGCCAGCAGCACTTCACGGGACTCGAGGTCGGCGAGCTTGCCGACTTCTTCAGCGGTCAGCGGGTTACCGTCGAAGTAACCGCCCTTGACCACGAGGAGAGGGTTTGCCTTGGCGAAGTCACGAAGAGCCTTCGCGACGGTGACCGGGTCACCGTGCACGAATGCGATCGCGGACGGACCGGCGAGCTCGTCGTCGAACGACGAGATGCCGGCGTTGTTCGCCGCGATCTTGGTCAGCGTGTTCTTCACCACGGCGTAGGTTGCGTCCGCACTGATGCTCTTGCGCAGGTTCTTGAGCTGAGCAACAGTGAGGCCGCGGTACTCGGTCAGCAGAACGGCGGTCGAGCTCTGGAACTTCTCCGTGAGTTCGGCAACCGAGGCTTCCTTGTTCGCCATGGCCACTCCTTTTCGAATCTTGAATGCATGCAGCGGAGGCCGCACACACCAACCGCCGGGACGGCGAAGGGTTCGGGCATGAAAAAAGCTCCGGCGCAAGCGCACGGAGCTGGGGAGAGGCGAGCCTCGATCAGATCTTCATACACCTGCGCTGGACGTCTCGTCATGAGAACCTTCGACTGTCTCGTTTGCACGCGACAGTGACCGGCGGTCTTTGGTTTCGACAACCATAACACACCCCCGGCCCCGTTCCGACAGGCGTGCACCGGGCGCTCACGACCGCCCGTCCGGATGTCCGAGGCGACCGGCACCATGGAGCCATGATCCAGACGCTCGCCATCTCCGGCTACCGTTCCATCCGAGACACCGTGCTGCCGCTGCACGGCCTCGACGTCGTGACCGGCGCGAACGGCACCGGCAAGTCCAACCTCTACCGGGCACTCCGACTCCTCGCGAGTGCGGGCGACGGCGATGTCGTCGGATCCCTCGCGCGCGACGGCGGGCTCTCCTCGACGCTCTGGGCCGGCCCCGAGCACGTGAGTCGAGCCATGGTCGACGGTTCCGTCCCGGTCCAGGGCACGCGCCGCACGGGTCCGATCAGCCTGCGACTCGGGTTCGCGACGGACACGCTGGGGTATCTCATCGACCTCGGGATCCCGCAGCCGTCCACGACGCTGTTCGGCCGCGACCCCGAGATCAAGCGGGAGCAGATCTTCGCCGGTGCACTGGCCAAACCGAGCAGCCTGCTCGTCGACCGGCACGGTCCGGCGGTCCGGGTCCGCGACGGGTCGTGGCGTCCGATCGGTCGAACGCTCGGCACCGCGGAGAGCATCCTCACCGAGTTCTCGGACGCCGACGCGACGCCCGAGGTCCTCCGCGTGCGCGGCCAGGTGCGCGGCTGGCGGTTCTACGACCAGTTCCGGACCGACCGCGACGCCCCCGCACGTGCGCCACAGGTCGGCACGAGGACGCCGGTCCTCGGCCACGACGGCGCGGACCTCGCCGCCGCGGTGCAGACGATCATCGAGTCCGGCGGTCGGGACCGGCTCGACACCGCCGTCGACGACGCGTTCCCCGGCAGCGTGCTGCGCGTGCGCGCCGACGACGGGGTGTTCCGACTGGAGCTCGAACAGCCCGGGATGCTCCGTCCGCTCTCGGCCGGCGAGCTGTCCGACGGCACGCTCCGCTACCTGCTGCTCGTCGCGGCGCTCCTCACTCCGCGCCCGCCCGAGCTCATGGTGCTGAACGAACCCGAGACGAGTTTGCACGGCGACCTCCTCCCCCAGCTGGCTCGGCTCATCACCGCGGCGAGCGCCGACACACAGCTCGTGGTCGTCTCCCACGCCCGCCCACTCATCGAGGCCATGCTCGAGGCCGGCGAGGTGCATGAGCACCGGCTGGTGAAGCGACTCGGCGAGACGACCGTCGAGGATCAGGGCCTGCTGTCGACGCCGCCGTGGGCCTGGCCGTCGCGGTGAGCGTCCGGCCCAGGTGACCGCCGGCTAGGCGCGGTCGGCCTGCTTGCCCAGGTAGCGGTCCGAACCGTAGCTGAGGATGAAGAACCCGATCAGCTGGAACAGGACGAGTCCGAAGATCCGGAACACCGTGCTCTTGTCGAACTGCTTGCCGATATGCCATCCGACGATCCACCCGAACACGATGTTCACGAGCGGGATGAAGTAGAGGATGGTCGCCGCACCCGTGAAGCCGGCGAGCTTCACGACGACGTACCAGTTGTAGATCGGGATGATCGCGGTCCAGCCGGAGCGGCCAGACTTCTCGAACATCCCCCAGACGGAGGCGACGAACAGCGCGTAGCCGATGATGCCGCCGAAGACGTTGGCGGGGGCGTTCATGAACTCGATGGCGGCACGACCGTTGTCGTCAGCGGCGAGCAGGATGGTGTCGATCACGGTGGTGGCGCTCCTTGTCGTCATCGCGGTCGACCGACCGCCTCATCCGACGAATGTAGCGCGCGGGTCGCACCCCGGACCAGCGGGTGTCCCGCAGACGCTCAGACGGCCCGGGCGGTGCGGGCGGCGTGCACGAACGAACGGATGAGCTCCGGCGACTTCACCCCGCGCGAGGACTCGACCCCGCTGGACACGTCGACCCCCCAGGGCCGGAGTTCCGCGATGAGGCCCTGGACGTTCTCCGGCGTGAGACCGCCGGCGAGGATCCACGTGCGGGTGGGTGGGTTCGCCACCAGAGCGATCGTGTCGAAGGTCTTCCCGGCTCCCGGGTCAGGTGCATCGAGGAGCAACAGCTCCTCGGCGTAGGCGGCGCGCTCGGCGGCGTTCTCGGAGGCGTAGTGCACCGCCGAGGTCGCCCGGAGCGTCCGCCATCCCATCGCCTGCAGCTCCTGGAACGCCTCGGGTGGTTCGTCACCGTGGAGCTGGACAGCCTGCACCCCGGCAGCACCGGCGATCCGCGAGACCTCCTCGACCGACTGGCGCCGGAAGACGCCGACCGTCAGCACCGACTCGGGGACGTCGGCGAGCAGCGAGGCGACGCGTTCGGGCTCGATGGTCCGGGGCGACCCCGGCGCGAAGACGAATCCGATCGCGTCGACTCCGGCGTCCACCGCCGCAGCGACGTCGGACGCCTCGGACAGACCGCACACCTTGACCCACATGGGGACCACGCTACCCGGCCGCACGGATCACTCCGCCGTCGGGACGAGGACGTCCGGGGTGGCGACGGCCGGTAGCTCCACGCGGAACACCGTCCGTCCTGGTGTGCTCTCGCACCTGACCGTGCCGTGGTGCGCGGCCACGACGGCGTGCACGATCGCGAGCCCGAGGCCGGTGCTCCCGGTGGCCCGGGAGCGGGAGTCGTCACCGCGGACGAAGCGCTCGAAGAGGTTGGGCTGCAGCGCAGGGTCGATGCCGGGGCCGTCGTCCGACACGGTCAGCACGGCGATCTCGCCCGCAGGACCGCTCTCGACCGCCAGCCCCGTCCGCACGGTCGTCCCGGCGGGCGTGTGGGTCCGCGCGTTGGCGAGTAGGTTGACGATCACCTGTTGCAGTCGGGACGCATCACCCGTGACGAGGACGGGCTCCTCGGGGAAGTCCAGTTCGAACACGTGGTCCGGCCCGGCGACATGGGCGTCGCCGACGGTGTGGATGACGAGTTCGGTGAGGTCGACGGGGCGCTTGGCGAGTTCGCGTCCCTCGTCCAACCGCGCCAGCAGCAGCAGGTCCTCGACGATCGTGGTCATGCGACCGGCCTCGGAGCGGATCCGGCCGAGGGAGTGGGTGACGTCCTCCGGCAGCGCGTCCGACTTCCGGGCGGCGAGTTCCGAGTATCCGGCGATGGACGCCAGCGGGGTCCGGAGCTCGTGGCTCGCGTCCGAGACGAACCGGCGCACCTTGTTCTCGCTCGCCTGCCGGGCGTTCAGCGCGGACGAGACGTGCCCGAGCATGCGGTTGATCGCCGATCCGACGCGTCCGACCTCGGTGCGCGGGTCGGTGTCCGACTCCGGTACCCGGACGGCGAGCGCCACCTCACCGCGGTCGAGGGGCAGTTCGGCGACGACCGCGGCCGTCGCGACGACCCGGTCGAGCGGGCGGAGCGAGTACCGCACGATCGCGAACGCGGCCAGCCCGGCGAGCAGCAGGACCACGACGCTCATGATCGCGATGAGGGTGACGAGCTGCATGACCGTCGACGCGACCTCGGCGAGCGGCAGCCCGATGATCCTCGTCGCGCCGCTCGCGTCGGTGACCGCGACGACGCGGTAGTCGCCGAGATGCTCCCCGAGGTTGATGGTCGACGGTCGGTCACCGGCCGACACCGTGAGGATCATGGCGTCCTGACTCTCGGTGCACGGGACCGTGCTGCCGTCGGCGTTGAGGTATCCGGCGCTGACGATGGTGCCGTCGACGACGATCGCCCCGAGTGCGCCGGGCCCGAGGCCCGGAGCGCCGATGAAGGCGGGCGGCTCGCGCGTGCCCGAACCACCGCCGTAGCCGTCGGGGATGCCGGAGTCCGGCAGGGATTCCGGTGCGGGGAGCTGGCCGTTGCGACCGTAGTCGACGATCCGCTCGGCGGCCTTCGTGAGCTGGTTGTCGACGCCCTCGGTGAGGAGGCCGCTCACCGCTACCGCGCTCGCGACACCGACGACGGCGCTGCCGAGGGCGAGGAGCCCGACGACGACGACCATGAGGCGTCGACGGAGCGTCCACGGAGCGCGCTTGGGGTGGGTGGAGTCGGTGGTCGTCGCTGCCGGGTCGGTGACGGGGGCGCTCGTGGTCACGAACCGACCGTCGGGATCTTCAACATGTAGCCGGCGCCGCGCACGGTGTGGATCATGGGCTCGCGCCCGGCGTCGATCTTCTTCCGCAGGTAGGAGATGTAGATCTCGACGACGCTCGCACGACCACCGAAGTCGTAGCTCCACACCCGGTCGAGGATCTGGGCCTTGCTCAGCACCCGGCGCGGGTTCCGCATGAGGAACCGCAGCAACTCGAACTCGGTCGCGGTGAGTTCGATGGGCTCGCCGTCGCGCGTCACCTCGTGGCTGTCCTCGTTCAGCACGAGGTCGCCGACCACGATGTCCGGGCCGGACTCGTCGGCGGCCAGCAGGGTCGAGCGGCGGATGAGCCCGCGCAGCCGGGCGACGACCTCCTCGAGGCTGAAGGGCTTGGTCACGTAGTCGTCGCCGCCGGCGGTGAGGCCCGCGATGCGGTCGTCGAGCGAGTCCTTGGCGGTGAGGAACAGGACGGGGACGTCGCTCCCCGAGGTCCGCAGGCGGTTCAGCACCTGCAGGCCGTCCAGGTCGGGCAGCATGATGTCGAGCACGATGGCGTCCGGGCGGAAGTCGCGGGCGGTCGTGAGGGCCTCGCGGCCGTCGGCGGCGGTCCGGATCTCCCAGCCCTCGTAGCGCAGGGCCATCTGCAGGAGGTCCGTGAGCGTCGCCTCGTCGTCGACGACGAGCACACGGACGGCGGTGCCGTCGGCCCGTTTGAGTGCGCTTCGCGCGGCACCGGGCGCCTGGGTCGGGATGTTCACGCGTTCAGTATTCGCCTCCGCCCTATGAGCTGTCTATGAACCGACCAGACGGATGCTGTGCCCTCCCCGAGCCGGCGAGGCGCCCACATCGACCTGGGCCGATTCATAGCGTCGCCGAGGCGCAGGCCAAGCGGGCCTCCGTAGCGTCCGGTCCAAGTCATCCGCGACGTGCGGATCGTCGGCGTCCCGCAACGGGGACGCCGGCACGTGCACCAGAGCAGAAGGAAACTCAGACATGTTCGGAACCTATCTCCGGCGGGAACTCGTCGGTCGTCGGAAACAGACCATCATCATCGCCATCGGGATGGCGCTCGCCATCGCCCTCGTGATCATCGTCAACTCGGTCGCAGCCGGCGTGAAGACGGCGCAGTCGTCGGTGCTGGAATCCGTCTACGGGGTCGGAACGGACATCACCGTCAGTCAAGCCGCCGAAGCGCCGACGGAGGGCGGTGGCCCCGGCCAGAACTTCGACTTCGGCTCGGGCGACGGATCGACGAGCGACGGCACGACGACCGTCAACCAGTCGCGGCTCGAGGCGGCGCGCGGCACGTCGACCTTCGACGCGACGGCGCTCGGCACGATCACCGACGTCGCCAACGTCGAAGCCGCCGCAGCCACCCTGTCGCTCACGAACACGACCTTCACGGGCGAGCTGCCCGACTTCTCCCAGGCGCAGGGATCCGATGGGACGGCAGGCGTGCCCGGCGATGACGCGACCGGCGCGACCCCGCCGCGGGGTGGTCCGGACGGCGCAGGCGGGAGCTCCTTCGGCGTCGACTCCTTCACGGTCCTCGGTCTCGACCCCTCGGGCGACGCCGTCGGTCCGCTCTCGGCCGTCACCCTCAGCGACGGACGCTCGCTCGCAGCCGACGACGCGGGCACGGACGTCGCCGTCCTCGACGCCTCCTACGCGACGGAGGCGGGGATCGCCACCGGCGACACAATCGACATCGTGGGCACCACGTTCAGCGTGGTCGGCACGGTGACCGCCTCCGGAGCCGACGCCACGACCGCCTCGAACGTCTACATCCCCCTCGACGTCGCGCAGACGCTCGCCGGACTCGACGACCAGGTCAGCGACGTGTACGTGCAGGCCGCCTCGTCGACCGACATCACGCAGGTGCAGACGGACATCGAGACGGCACTGCCCGACGCGACCGTGAGCACCCAGGAGGACCTCGCGTCCACCGTGTCCGGCTCGCTCGCCTCGGCGTCGACGCTCGTGTCCAACCTCGGCACCTGGCTGTCGCTCATCGTGCTCGCAGCCGCGTTCCTCATCGCGATCCTGTTCACGATCTCCGGCGTCACGCGCCGCACCCGCGAGTTCGGCACGCTCAAGGCGATCGGCTGGAGCGACCGGCGCATCGTCGGCCAGGTCGCGGGTGAGTCCGTCGTGCAGTCACTCATCGGCGGCGCCGTCGGTGTCGCGGTCGGCCTCGTCGGCATCCTCGTCGTGAACCTCGTCGCCCCGACGCTCAGCGCGGCGGCGACGACCTCGGCCGGTGGCGGGCTCGGCGGACCCGGCGGCGCCGCGGGCATGCCGGCGGACGCGGCGGCGGGAACGGCCGGTGGGTTCGGCGGCGCCCCGGGCGCTGCGGCCGCGACCACCACCGACATCGTCCTCCAGGCTCCCGTGACCGCGTGGATCATCGTCATCGCCGTCGGGATCGCCGTCATCGGCGGGCTGCTCGCGGGTGCCATCGGCGGGTGGCGCGCCTCACGGCTGCGTCCGGCCGAGGCGCTCCGCTCCGTCGCCTAGGCGACGCACCAGACGCCGCCGGGTGGTCGTCTCTCCTGCACCACCCGGCGGTCCCACTTCTCACTCCGACCAGCAGAACGAAGGACCCCATGTACACGATCACCGGCCTCACCAAGCAGTACCGCCAGGCGAAGCGCTCGGTCACGGCGCTCGACGGCGTCGACCTCGACATCCCCGACGGACAGCTCGTCGCCATCCAAGGTCCGACCGGCGGCGGCAAGTCGACGCTCCTCCAGATGCTCGGCGCGCTGGACCGACCGACCGCCGGCAGCATCTCCCTCGCCGGCGACGACCTCTCGACGCTCAGCGAGACGAAGCTCGGCAGGATCCGCGCCACGGAGATCGGCTTCGTGTTCCAGGGGTTCAACCTCATCCCGACGCTGACGGCACAGGAGAACGTCGAGATGGCCCTGGTCCCGATCGGCACGCCTCGGGCCGAACGCGAGACCAGGGCTCGGGCGGCGCTCGCGTCCGTCGGACTCTCCGAGCGGGGTTCGCACCTCCCCGCCGAGTTGTCCGGCGGGCAGCAGCAGCGGGTCGCGATCGCCCGTGCGCTCGTCAAAGAGCCCGAGGTGCTGCTCGCCGACGAACCGACCGGCAACCTCGACGAGGAGACCCGCGACGAGATCATGGACCTCCTCGAGGGTCTGTGGCGCGACCGCGGGCTCACGGTCGTCGTGGTGACGCACGACACCGCGGTCGCCAAGCGCGCCGAGCGTCGTCTCCACATCGCGAACGGGAAGCTCAAGGACGTCACGATTCGGCGCTGATCGGCCACTCGGCAGGCTCGGGGAGCGGCCCACATCCGCTCCCCGAGCCGCCTACACCCTGTCGAAGGGCCACGGGAATACCCCGCCGTCGTGATTGGTTGACACTGATCAACTACTTCTCATATAGTTGACGCATATCAACTAGCTGACGTCATCACGATCGCGGAGCCCATGTCACACACCACTTCTTCACCAGCCACGCCCGCTCGCGCGGACAACGGCATGACGCATCGCCAGGTGCTCGAGGCCCTCTCCGGCCTCCTCCTCGGCATGTTCGTGTCGATCCTCGCCGGAACCGTCGTCTCGACCTCCCTCCCCCGGATCATCTCCGACCTGAACGGCGACCAGACGGCGTTCACCTGGGTCGTCACGGCCACGTTGCTCGCCACCACCGTCTCGACGCCCATCTGGGGCAAGTTCGCCGACCTCTTCAACCGCAAGCTGCTCATCCAGCTGGCGCTCGGGATCTTCGTCCTCGGCTCGGCGCTCGCGGGCTTCTCGCAGGACACCGGCACGCTCATCGGCTTCCGCGTCCTGCAGGGCCTCGGCGCCGGTGGTCTCACGGCGCTCAGCCAGATCATCATGGCCGACATCATCAGCCCGCGTGAGCGTGGCCGCTACATGGGCCTCTTCGGCGCGGTGATGGCGGTCGGCACGGTCGGCGGCCCGCTCTTCGGCGGCCTCCTCACCGACTCGCTCGGCTGGCGCTGGAACTTCTTCGTCGGTGTCCCCTTCGCGATCGCCGCGATCTTCCTCCTGCAGCGCACGCTCCACCTCCCGAAGCGGAACGTCGGCAAGGTCAAGATCGACTACCTGGGCGCAGCCCTGATCGCCGGCGGGGTCTCGCTGCTGCTCATCTGGGTCACCCTGGCCGGGACGCAGTTCGAGTGGGCGAGCTTCACGACGCTCGTCATGGTGGGCATCTCCGTCCTCCTGCTCGCCGCAGCGGTCATCGTCGAGATCAAGGTCGACGAGCCGATCATCCCGATGTCGCTGTTCAAGAACCGCACCTTCACCCTCGCGGTGATCGCGAGCATCTCGGTGGGTGTGGCGATGTTCGGCACCTCGGTGTTCCTCAGCCAGTACATGCAGCTGGCGCGTGGAGCGACGCCGACGGAGTCGGGTCTGCTGACGCTCCCGATGATCGGCGGCCTCCTGATCGCCTCCATCGTGGTCGGGCAGTTCATCTCCCGCTTCGGCCACTGGAAGCCGTACCTCATCGTGGGTTCGATCCTCCTCACCGTCGGCCTGTTCCTCATGAGCACGATCCACTACGACTCGAACTACCTGCTCGTCTCCGTGTACATGTTCGTCCTCGGCGCCGGTGTCGGCATGGTCATGCAGAACCTCGTGCTCGTGGTCCAGAACGACGTCCTGCCGCAGCAGCTGGGCACGGCGAGCGCGGGTGTCGCGTTCTTCCGCAGCCTCGGCGGCACGATCGGCGTCTCGGTCATGGGCTCGGTGCTCGCGACGAAGGTCACCGACATGCTCTCCGACCGACAGGACGACCTGCAGGCGGCAATCGTCGCCCTCGGTGCTCCCGGCGCCAAGATCGCCGAGACGCTCTCGAGCGGCACGATCCCGAAGGTGAGCACGCTACCCGAGTCGGTGCGGACCATCATCGAATCCGTCTACGGTGACGCGGTCGCCGACATCTTCCTCGTCGCCGCACCACTCGCGATCCTGACGATCATCGCCGTGATCTTCCTGCCGAACAAGAAGCTCGGTTCGAAGAACGCCGTGCAGCGCATGGCCGAGCAGGGCGCCGGGGAGCCGGCCCTCGTCGGCGCGGCCACCGGTTCCGTCACGACGGCCACCGCGTCCACGTCGACCCAGTCGTTCGCGACCGGTGCGCTGGACGTGGCCGAGGCCATGATCGGTGGCGAGGCGGACACCCGACTCGAGCGAGGACGGGACGAGACCGCCGACGCCGACAGCGGCTCGGAGGCCGAGGCACACAGCCCCCGCCACGGCCGCTAGTCCGTACAATGCGAACGATGTCCATCGATCACGACGCCCAGGCCGGGCCGGCCGCTGCCGACGACGCAGCGGCCGGTACCGCGCACGACCTCGCGATCGGTGCCGTGGAGGAGCAGTTCGCGCTGCTCATCAACCGCATCCGCAACGGCATCCGCGACCGGGCCGAGCGGATCTCCCCCGGACTCCAGCCGGCCGGCTACAAGCTGCTCAGCATGGTCTCGCGCTCTGGAGCGATCCGCGCCGGTGCCCTGGCCGAGATGCTCGCGACGGACAAGAGCGCGGTGAGCCGCCTCATCCACCAGCTGGAGGAGCTCGGCCTCGTCACGAGGACCCCGGACCCCGAGGATGGTCGAGCCAGCCTCGTCGTCGCGACCGCCGAGGGCAAACGCCGGATGGAGTCGACGAAGGCGAGCGACCAGGCGATGCTCTACCAGCAGCTCTCGTCCTGGGACGAGGCCGAGGTGCGGCGGCTCGCCGAACTCCTCGCGAAGCTCAACGGCGCCCTCTGAAGTCCCTTTCTCAGGAGTCCCCCGGAGCGCCGGGCTCGCGAGCGAGCGACGCGCCGAGGAACTCCTGAGAACGGGTCAGCGCCAGCTGTGCTTCGGGTCGTACCCGAGGACCTGGCGGGCGTGGTCGATCGAGAGCAGCGTCCCGTTGCCGGCGATGTCGCCGTTGACGGGCACGTCCGGGAAGACCTCCGCGACGAGCTCGACGTTGTCGCGCGACATGACCGTGTCGGCCGCTGCGATGATGAACCGGTCGAACCCGGTGGCCTGGTGCTCGAGCGCGAGCCGCACGGCCTGCGCGCCGTCACGGCCGTCGATGTAGCCCCAGAGGTTCCACTTGCGGATGGTGGCGTCGGCGTCGAACGACGGGAACGCCGCGTAGTCGGCCTCGTCCATCACGTTGGAGAAGCGGAGGGCGATGATCTTGAGCTCGGGGTGCCACCGCGTGAGTTCGATCGCCAGCTGCTCCTCGAGGTGCTTCGAGAGCGAGTACGTCGACTCGGGTCGCGCCGCGTAGGCCTCGTCGACGGGGATGTAGGGCGGCGGGGTGTCGAACGGCAGCCCGAGGACGGTCTCGCTCGACGCCGTGACGATGTTCGTGATGCCGGCCTTGATAGCGGCGTTGAACACGTTGTAGGTGCTGAGGATGTTGTTCTGGAAGGTCGCCGTGTTCGTCGAGAGCCCCGGCGCGGGGATGGCGCTCAGGTGGACGACCGCGTCGAAGCCGTCCGGCGCCTGCTCGTCCACGCCGGTGAGGGCGTCGAACACCTGACCAGCGTCACGCAGGTCGATGCGGACGAAGCCGTCACCGCGCTCTCCCGCCTGGTCGAGGTTGATCACCAGGTGACCGTGCTCCCGAAGATGGCCGACCACTGTTCGCCCGAGCTTGCCCGAGCCTCCCGTCACTGCGATTCTCATGACGCCCATCCTGGTCCATCAACCCGCGATCGCGTGGACGATTGACAACTCCCCCAGGATCGGGCGACCGGAGCGGAATGGTCGACCGCCGGGTCGCGTTGGACGAGACGTGAAGCTCACCCTGTACACCTCCGCGTTCTGCGCTCCCTGCATGCAGGCTCGCGCCGTCCTGGCCGAGGTCCCGGCGCTCGTGGCCGGTGCCGTCGTCGAGGAGCGCGACGTCGCCTTCCGTGCGGCGGAGGCGGAGGCCGACGGCATCCGCTCCACCCCCACGGTCATCATCACGGCCGACGACGGCACCGAGGTGTTCCGTGCGACCGGCGCACCGACGCTCAACCAGGTGCTCGTCGCGGCGGCGAAGGCGTTGTAGCCCTTCGACAGGCTCAGGGACCGAAGAGGCGGCTCAGGGACCGAAGAGCAGCTCAGGATCCGAAGGAGGCAGTTCAGGGTCCGGGGCTACTGGGTGCTGAACGCCGCGTCGAAGGACTGCTCGGGCAGCTTCCAGAGCAGGTTCCGGATGTATCCGACGGCCTCCTCGGCTCCGTGGAGACGGTCCATGCCGGCGTCCTCCCACTCGATCGAGATCGGCCCGGCGTAGCCGATGCTCGAGAGGGCACGGAAGGCGTCCTCCCACGGCACGTCGCCGTGACCGGTCGACACGAAGTCCCAGCCGCGTCGCGGGTCGCCCCAGGGCAGGTGCGAGCCGACGATGCCGGCGTGACCGGTGGCCGGCCGGATCCGGGTGTCCTTGCAGTCGACGTGGTAGATCCGGTTCGCGAACTCGACGATGAACCCGACCGGGTCGACACCCTGCCACATCATGTGCGACGGGTCCCAGTTGAAGCCGAACGCCGGGCGGTGGTCGATCGCCTCGAGGGTCCGGACACTCGTCCAGTAGTCGTACGCGATCTCGGACGGGTGCACCTCGTGTGCGAAGCGGACACCTTCGGCGTCGAAGACGTCGAGGATGGGGTTCCAGCGGGTCGCGAAGTCCTCGTACCCGGCGTCGATGACGGAGGCCGGCACCGGCGGGAACATCGCGGAGTACTGCCAGATCTTCGACCCCGTGAAGCCGACGACCGTGTCGACGCCGAGCTTGCGCGCGACACGTGCGGACCGCTTCATGTCCTCGGCCGCCCGCTGGCGCACCCCCTCCGCTTCGCCGTCGCCCCAGGTGTAGTCGCGCACGATCGCCTGGTGGCGGAAGTCGATCGGGTCGTCGCACACGGCCTGGCCGGTGAGGTGGTTCGAGATCGCGAAGACCTCGAGGCCGTGCCGGTCGAGGATGTCGAGGCGGGACTGCAGGTAGGCGTCGTCCTCATCCGCGCGCTTCAGGTCGAGGTGGTCGCCCGAGGCCGCGATCTCGAGGCCGTCGTAGCCCCAGGAGGCGGCGAGGCGGGCGACCTCTTCGAAGGGGAGATCCGCCCACTGTCCGGTGAACAGGGTCACCGGGAGGCGGCTGGCGTACTGCTTGTCGGTGGTGTCGGTCATGCGGTGATCCTCTGCTCGTCGTCGGTGGAGGTGGCGATCGCTTCCCAGCGACCGGTTTCGGCCGCGTCGAGGACGGCCTCGGTGATGCGCGCGGTGCGGAGTCCGTCGGCGAAGACGGGCAGGCCGTCCGGCGACTGTCCGGCCATCGCCGCGTAGCTGTCGGCCACAAACGCGTTGAAGGCGTCCTGGTAGCCCATCGGGTGCCCCGAGGGGACGATGGACAGGCGTGCGGCGTCCGGGTGCAGTTGGTCGGCGTCGCGAGGCAGCACCTGTGTCCCCGACCGACGGCCGAGCCACAGCGTCTCCGGCGCTTCCTGGTCGAAACCGATGCTGAGTTCCGTCCCGGCGATCTCGAGGTGCAGCCGGTTCTTCCGACCGGGCGCGACCTGCGAGACGAGCAGCGTGCCGATGGCGCCGCCCTCGAGCCGGATGACGACCGCGGCCGCGTCCTCGGTCGTGACCTCCGGGGTGTTCGCGCGTTCGGCGAAGAAGGTGCGGACCGTCGAACTCAGCTCGGTGATGCGCGCGCCCGTGATGAACTCCAAGAGGTCTACGAGGTGCGAACCGATGTCGGCGAAGGCGCGCGAACGGCCACCGGCCGCCGAGTCGACCCGCCAGTTGTCGTCGGCCTGCGCGAGCAACCAGTCCTGGAGGTACGACCCGCTGATCGTGAGCAGGGTCCCGAGGTCACCGGCGGCGACACGCGCCCGGGCCTCCCGGACGAGCGGGTGGAAGCGGTACACGAACGGCACCGTGCCGACGACACCGGCCTCGGCGGCGGCGGCGACGAGACGCTCGGCGGTCGCGGCGTCGGTCGCGAGGGGTTTCTCACAGACGACGTGCTTGCCGGCCGCGATGGCCGCGAGTGCCTGCTCGGCGTGGAGCGCGTTCGGTGTGCAGACGTGCACCACGTCGACCGAGGGGTCGGCCAGCAGCTCGTCGAGCGAGCCGTACCCGCGCTCGAACCCGAGGTTCGCGGCGACCTCCCGCGAGCGCTCGGGCGTCGAGGCGACGACACCGACCAGCCGGGCACCCGCAGCGCGGGCCGCCCGGCTGTGGACGGTGGCCATGAAGCCACCGCCCACCACCGCGATACCGGGGCCGGCCACGGTCATGCTCCGAAGGTGCCGTCCGCCGGCGTCCACGACTCCGGCAGCGCGGGAGCGAGCTCCACGGTGCTGACGACGTCGACCGAGGTACGGCTCAGGCCCGACTCGGCCGTCGAGACCATGACGTCGAGCACGTGGTAGGCGAGCTCACCGGAGGCGCGCTCGGGACGACCAGCGCGGATCGCCTGGGCGAGCTCGACCACCCCGGTTCCGCGACCCTGCGTCGGACCGGTCGACGGGATCGACTCGGGCTCCTCGCCACCGCCGTAGACGAGCAGGTCGCCCTCGAAGGTGTTCGGGTCGGGGACGACGAGCGTGCCGGTCGAGCCTGCGACCTCGAACTGCGTGCGGCCGAGCTTGGAGTCGAAGCTGAAGACACTCTGCGCGAGCTGGCCGCTCTCGAACTCGAAGAGGGCGCTCACGTGCGTCGGCACCGTCACATCGAACGACTGACCGGCGCGCGGGCCGGATCCGATCGTCCGCTGCGGGAAGGCCTGCGAAGCCAGCGCGGTGACGCGGGCGATCGGACCGAACAGCTGCACGAGCGCCGTGATGTAGTACGGGCCGATGTCGAAGAGCGGACCGGCGCCGTCCTGGAACAGGAAGTCGGGGTTCGGGTGCCACGACTCCGGGCCGGGGCTCTGCATGAGGGTCAGCGCGGTGAGGGGCTGGCCGATGCCACCGGCCTCGACGAGCCGGCGGGCGGATTGGATGCCGGCGCCGAGGAAGGTGTCCGGAGCCGTGGCGACGCGGAGCCCCTTCTCCTTCGCGGCGGCCAGCAGAGCCTGCCCGCTTTCACGGTCGAGCGCGAAGGGCTTCTCGCTCCACACGTGCTTGCCGGCGTCGAGGATCTGCATGGCGACCTCGACGTGGACCTTCGGGATGGTCAGGTTGACGACGATCTCGATCTCGGGGTCGGCCAGGAGTTCGGCGACCGAGCCGTGGCCGGGCACCCCGTACTTCTCGGCCTGCGTCTTCGCCCGCTCGAGGTCGAGGTCCGCGACGAACCGGACGTCGAGGTCGGGGAAGGTGACCAGGTTGCTGAGGTACTGGTCGCTGATGACGCCGGCGCCGATGAGGCCGACACCGACCGGTCCGGTGCTGTTGCTCATGCCTGGACTCCGTTCGTGGTGAGGTAGGTGAAGCTCTGCTCGAGCCCCTGGAAGATGTCGCCGTCGAACGCGTCGAACTCGACGACGCGCAGGGCCTGCGGTGCCGCGGCGAGGATGTCGAGCACCGGGACGACCCCGGCACCCGCGGGCAGCTGCTTCAGCGTGTCGCGGGAGGCGTCGCCGTCCTTGACGTGGATGAAGCGCACGCGATCGCCGATCGCACCGAGGACGTCGACCGCGCGGCGTCCGCCGACCTCGACCCAGTAGGTGTCGACCTCGAAGACGACGGCCGGGTCGGTGAGTGCGGCGAGGTGCTCGAGCGGGCTGGTGCCCGCGACGTCGCCCTCGAGCTCCCACCAGTGGTTGTGGTAGCCCACCTGGACCCCGTGACCGGCGGCGACCGCTGCCGCGGCGTTCAGCTCGTCGGCGATCGACGCGACCGTCTCGGCCGTGGCGAAGCGCTCTTCGGCGATGGCGGGATCGATGAGGACCTGCACGCCCTGCTCGGCCGCCGCGCCGAAGGCCGCCGACAGGTCGATGTCGTCGGCGATGACCTTGCCGTGCGCGCTCGGCGTGACGAGGCCGGCATCGTGGATGTCCTGCAGGCTGACACCGGGACCGAAGCCGAACGGCTCGGCCTGGCGGAAACCGATCTCGGTCAGGCGCTGCAGCGCTGCGGCACGATCCGCGGTGAGCGGCTCCCGTACCGAGTAGAGCTGGACAGAGAGTTGGGAAGTCGACACGATGCTCCTCAATGATGATGGTGTCAGGCAGCCGCTGCTGCGAGATCCAGGCTAACCACACTTCTGTCGGTGGTCAAACAAAAGTCTCCCACCGGTCGCCGCTCCCCCGGCGACGAATACCGCAGGAGTCGGAAGCGTGGGGGACAATGGAGAGGTGAACTCAGCTCTGCTCTCCCGGATCGTCGCTGACTCCAGCGACCGCATCTCGTGGTTGCGGGCTCGTTCGCGCGGGATCACCGCGACCGACGTCGCCACGCTCTCGACCCCGGCCTCGATCCAGCGCGCGGCCGACGCGAAGCTCGGCGGGACGGGCTTCTCGGGCAACGCCTTCACCGACCACGGGCGCGCCCGCGAGCCTGAGATCGCCCGGTGGGTCGCCGCGACGCACGGGATCAACCCCTCGTCGGCGCTCTTCCGGGCCGAGGTCGAACACCGTCACCTCGCCACCCCCGACGGCATCGCCGTGACCGAGCGCGGGGCCGTCGTGCTCGCGGAGATCAAGACCACGACGAAGTCCTGGCGCTCGATCCCCCGCAACTACCTGCGTCAGGTGTGGTGGCAGCAGTACGTGATCGGCGCGGAGCGGACACTCGTGGTCTGGGAGGAGCACAAGGACTTCGTCCCCATCGACGACGAACCGCTCTGTCGGTGGGTCGAGCGCGACGACGCCGAGATCGCGAAGCTGGTCGGCCTCGCGAACGCACTCATCGATGAGCTGTACCACCGCACCAATCCAGCCGCCCGGCGCCCGGTCCTCCCGGAGCCCGCACCCGTCACTCGGCAGCTCCGGGAACCGCTACTGAGCCTCGACTTCTGACGACAAGTCGACAGAAGTCGGCCGAGGTGGTTGACTGTCGCCATGACCGAGCCGCAACGCCCCTCCCCCGGAGCACCGGGCGCCGGCGACCTCTTCCAACTCTTCCGCGGCGGTGAGGCACGCACGAAGTCGGAGTTGTGCGCCCTGACCGGCCTGGCCCGCTCCACCGTCTCCCTCCGGATCGACGCCCTCGTGGCCGCAGACCTGCTCCGTCCCGCTGGAGAGGCAGCCTCCTCGGGTGGTCGCCCGCCCGCACGGATCGCATTCAACCCGCTCGCGCGCGTCGTCGTCGCCGTCGACCTGGGGGCGACGCACGGGACGGTGGCCGTCACCGACCTGTCCGGAGCGATCCTCGCGACGAGCCGGTCGGAGCTGCAGATCGCCGCAGGACCCGAGCCCGTCCTCGACTGGGTGGTCGAAGCGGCGTCGGCCCTGTTGGCCGCTCCGCAGACCTGGGCCACACCCCAGCCGGTCGCTCCCCCGGTCATCGGGATCGGGATCGGCCTCCCGGGGCCGGTCGAGCACTCCACCGGACGGCCGACCAACCCGCCGATCATGCCGGGCTGGGACCGCTTCGACGTCCCCGCCTACATCCGACGGACCATCGACGTCCCGGTCCTCGTCGACAACGACGTGAACGTCCTCGCGCTCGGCGAGCACGCGATCTCCTGGCCGGACACCGACGACCTCGTCTACGTGAAGGTGTCCACGGGTATCGGTGCCGGCATCATCGCGGGTGGCGAGCTGCAGCGCGGGGCACTCGGTGCGGCCGGCGACATCGGGCACGTGCAGGTCCCCGTCGGCCGAGACTCCCCGCGCGCAGCGGACGACGAGCGCGACCTCGAGGCCATCGCCAGCGGACCGGCGATCGCGACCGAGCTCCGCGCCCACGGAATCGACGCCGTGAGCAGTCGCGACGTCGCAGCGCTCATCCGCGCGGGCGACCGGACGGCCATCGAGACCACGCGGCAGGCCGGCCGGGAGATCGGTGAAGTGCTCAGTGTCGTGGTGAACCTCCTGAACCCGACGGTGATCGTGCTCGGTGGGACGATGACCCGGGCGGGTGAACATCTCCTCACCGGCGTCCGTGAGGTGGTCTACCGCCGGTCGATGCCGCTCGCCACCGGGCACCTCGGCATCGTCACCTCGACGGCCGGCGAGGAGGCCGGGGTGTTGGGCGCGGCGATCATGGTGCTGCGCGACGCCCTGTCCGCACCGGCGATCGACGCGATGACTCAGCCCCGGGCGCTCGACGCGGCATCGACCTGACGCGCGTCCTCCACTGCGGAACCAGGGCGTCCGGTGTCGTCCGTCTTCCCGACGGCGAGCACCTCCGCCAGGCCGTACCCGACGAGCCAGAGCAGGGCGATGGTCATCGCCGCGAACTCCAACCAACTGCCGACCTGCTGCCCGACCTCGGCGAGCGAGAGCAGGCCGCCGAGCCCCGCGATCACGGCGACGGCGGACCCGGCGAACCAGGACAGCCGCCGGACGGCGCGCAGCCGGGATCCGAGGGCCGACCCGATCATCGCCAGGCAGGCGAGGGCGAAGCCCAGCACCGCGAAGGAGATGTGCACCGCGTCCTGGAGCGTGAACAGCGGATTCGACGGGATCGGGCACTCGTAGGTGCACGTCACCCGGGACGCCACGAGGAAGCACAGACTCGACAGTCCCACGAGCAGCCAGGGGACGAGCAGCAGTCCAACCCTCGTGCGGCGCTGACCGGGCTCGCGGGACGGGACGACTCGCTGCAGCGCTACGGCGATGCTGAGACCACCGACCGCGACCATGAGCAGTGCCGCGTTGAAGACCGGAGCCGTCACCTCGCCGGTGGCACCGAGGCCGCTCACGTAGCTGTTCTTACCGAGGCTGAGACGCGCCGCCCAGATCATGACCGTGGCGACCACGACGAGCACACCACCGGTGATCGCGAACGCGAGGGCGACGGACCGGCGACGGCGGACCGCCGAGGAGCGAGGGACCCGCTGGTCTGATGTGGCCCCCGTCATCCGCGGATGAGCCTCGTCCGGCTCAACGCGATGACGGCGCAGCCCATCAGGCCGATGAACCCGGCGATGGCGATCATGTAGACGACGACGGCTCCCCAGCCGCCGGGCTGCGCCGGGTTGAGGAACGGGTACGGGTACCAGCCGACGATCGATCCGCGGATCATCGTGTAGACGGTCCAGACGAGGGGGAACGCGATGATCGCCCACACCTGACGCCATTCCAGGCGGGACTTGCCGGGCGTCACGATCCAGACGAGCACCAGGTAGATCGGTGCGATGAGGTGTAGCACCTCGTTCGACCAGCCGAGGGTGTGCCCCTGGTCGAGGGCGATGCCGCGGAGCAGCAGGTTGTAGACGACGCCCGTGGTCGCCATGTAGGTCACGACGCAGCCGAGGACCAGGTTGTACCAGGCGGGATCGCGTCGCAGCCGGAAGCAGAACCCGGCGCCGACCAGCAGGACGATCGCACTCAGCGCGTTCGACAGGATCGTGAAGTAGCTGAAGAAGTTGACGAAGAAGTCGTCGGGCGCGTCACCGAAGGACAGGGTGTAGACGAACTGGCCGACGATGGCGGCGATGATCACCCCACCCGCGATGATCCTGATGACTCCGAACAGTGCGCGCATTGCGCCACTGTATCGGAAGCACGCGCCCGAGGATCGGGCGACAGCCGGGCCGCCGTGTCCCCCGAAGAGAGGGAATCGTTTCCAGCCAATTGACACCCCCGTAACAGCGCCGACTCATTCGACGGCTTTGATGAGAACAGAGCCGGACCACGCACCGGAGCGAGACTCGTCGCCGAGCCGACCTCCGCCGGGTGGAGCTTTCGGGGGATGAACGACGAAGGAGTACTCGATGCGTCAAGGAGTCGGACACTCCTGGTCTCTGGCGACAACCGCGGACGCGGTGAAGCCGGCACCGGAGACCATGCGAGCCGCGGTGATCGACGCCGTCGGCAGCCCTGAGGTCCTCCGGATGGAGACCGTACCGACACCGCGTCCGGTCATGGCGGAGTTCCTCGTGAAGGTCGTCGCGGCCGGCGTGAACCCGGTCGACGCCAAGACCCGCGCGGGCCGGGGCGTCTCCTCCTCCATCACGGCGATGCCGGCCGTCCTCGGGTACGACTTCAGCGGCATCGTGGTCGAGTCGCCCTTCGCTGCCGCCGGCCTCCTGCCCGGCGACGAGGTCTACGGCATGACGAGTTTCCCGCGGACGGGCGGCAGCTACGCCGAGTACGTCACGGTGTCGTCCCTGAGCCTGACGCGGAAGCCGACGACCCTGTCGCACGTCGAGGCCGCCGGGGTCCCCCTCGCCGCGCTCACCGCATGGGGCATGGTCGTCGACGTCGCGAAGGCGCACGAGGGGCAGCGCATCCTCATCCACGCCGGAAGCGGCGGTGTCGGGCATTTCGCCGTGCAGTTCGCCACCTACTTCGGCGCGCGGGTGATCGCCACCGGCTCCGGTCGGAACGTCGGTTGGCTGCGCGAACTCGGCGCCCATCAGGCGGTCGACCACGAGTTGCACCGGTTCGAGGACGTCGTCGACCAGGTCGACGTCGTGATCGACCTCGTGGGCAACACCGTGGAGGACACGGGGTCGCGTTCCCTGCGGGTCCTGCGTCCCGGCGGGCTCATCATCAACGCGCCGACCGGTTCCTGGCCGACGCTCGAGGAGGAGGCTCGCGCCGCGGGCGTCCGAGCGACGCGGTTCACCGTGGCACCCGACGGTGCCACGCTCGACACCATCAGCAGGCTGCTGGAGTCCGGGGACGTCCGGGTGTTCGTCGACCAGGTGTTCGACCTCGACGCCGTCCGGCAGGCCCACGTGCTCCTCGAGGGCGGGCACTCACGCGGCAAGATCGTCCTGAAGGTCGCCGACGGCTGACGACCGAGGCCGTCGGGTGACGACGCCGCTACGGCGCCGCCACCCGACGCTCAGCGGACGAGGGTGAAGTCGTAGGGCAGTGTCCTGACCACCGTGCCACCCACGGCTTCCGTCACCGTGCCACCCGAGTACCGAGCAGGCAGGTAGTCCGACGGCCAGGTGATGCTCCAGTCGCCCTGCGGTCCGGCCGTGATGCTCCCGAGGTCCGTGCCCCAGGCCCCGCGGATCTTGATCAGGGCGCCGGGGTTCGCGTGGCCTGAGAACACCGGCCGGGTTCCGGCGATGGTGCCGCCGAGTGCGGGCGACACCACCTCGAGGCGTGGGACGACGACGGTGAAGTCGTAGACGACCGAGTGGGTCTGCTCGCCGTCCACGAACTGCCGGACGGTGCCGCCGACGTACCGTGCGGGCAGCAGGGTCTTGTTCCAGGTGATGGTCCATCGGCCGTCGTCGGCGACGCGGTCGACGGCACCCAGGAGGTCTCCCGACGCACCGCGGATCTCGATCGCCGCACCCGGCTGCGCGGTGCCCGTGAACACGGGGTTGTTCTCCAAGACGATCGCCCCGACCGACGGGGAGGTCACGACGAGGGGCGCCACCCGCCAGTCGACTCGGAAGTCGTACGGGACGCTCGTGAACGGCTTGCCGTCGAGGTACTGCCGGACCGAACCGCCCGAGTAGGTCCCGGGCGTCAGCGCCTTGTTCCAGGTGAGCGTCCAGGTGGCGTCCGTCTCCACGCGGGTCTCACCCAGGAGCGAACCCCACGCTCCGTAGACCTGGATCAGTGCACCGGGCTGACCGGTCCCGGAGAACACCGGGGCGCCGGGCTCGAGGACCCCACCGATCGCCGGTGAGAGCAGGACGACCGGGGCGTCGGGAACCGACGCACCGGCCTCGATCGTCGCGGTCCACACCTGGTCGATCCCTGTGGCGCGCACGGTGCCGTCGAACACGCCGACGGCGGCATCGGCGTTCGCGGTCAGCGCCAGGGTGAACGATCGGTTCGCGGCCGTGATCGTGCCCCGGT
Organism: Plantibacter sp. CFBP 8775; assembly: GCF_014839505.1. Taxonomy (NCBI): domain Bacteria; kingdom Bacillati; phylum Actinomycetota; class Actinomycetes; order Micrococcales; family Microbacteriaceae; genus Plantibacter; species Plantibacter sp. CFBP 8775. The sequence continues at coordinate 1,100,440 of NZ_JACYNV010000002.1, forward strand.
AGCTGTTGCTCGCGGGGTACCAGGTGAATCCGGCCGGCGCATCGCCGGTGGGCCTGAGCCCGGCCGGGACGACGATCTCCGCGGATCCGGACACCGATCCGGTGAAGGCGACGGGGACCTCGACGGCGTCCCCCTGTCGTACGGTGACGTTCGGGATGGCGACACCAGGCGCGATGGGTGCCGCGAGGACGTTCGCCGTGAAGTCCGCGAGCTTCACCCGGTTCGTGGACCAGCTGACGCTCCCGCCGGTGGCCAGGCCGAGCCGCGCGTCGGCGTCGGCAGTGAGGGTGAAGGTGACGGCGGTGGTGCCGATCGGCAGGGTACCCCCGGCACCGGTGCCGTCGAGCGCGAATGCCGGGTTCGCCACGGCGGTGATCCTGGTACCGAGCGGCGGCACGATGTCGATCCGTTGACCACCCGCGTCGGTGTTGAAGGTCGCCTGGACCTGGACCGATTCGCCCTGCCGGAGCGACGGGGTCGGCACGGAGGCCGACGGCGACAGGTCCGGCACCAGCTGGCTCATCACCAGCTTGCTGACGTCTGCGTCGTTGTTCGGCCCGAATCCGAGTTGCATGTCCTTCGTGCCGACCCCGAGGACGTTCAGGCGCCGCCCGGACGGATCGGTGAGGAACCCATCGGCGGCCAGCGTGTACTGCGTGCTCGCCGAGGAGCAGCTCGCCACGCGCACGAGATCGGTCCTCGTGCCGCCCCGGTCCGTGGTGAGGCATTGGCCGTTGATCTCGATCCGACCGCTGGTGCCGACGGCAGGGAAGGTCGCGGTGGCGGCGGCCGCCAGCGCTGCCTCGTACGACAAACCGTAGGGCCCGCCGGTGCCGATCGACTGCGGGTGGGTGAGCCACTGCGAGGACCCCCGCGGCGCCCATCCGTGGAATCCGGTGGACCACGCCGGATCGGTCACGAACTTGCCGCGCAACCGCGGCTGCGTGGCGGTCACCGACGTCTCCGCGTCTGATCCGGCCTGACCGACGGGCGCGGCCGATGCCGGACCGGACGCCAGTGCTGTGGCGGCGACGGCCGTCAGGACGACCATCGAGAGGGCTGTGTGGGGCTTCATGGAGGGGCGTCCTTTCGTGATCGGGCCTGTCGGCCCGCGCCGCCTCGGCCTCCACCAGGAGGGAGACGTGCTTGGGAGGATCGAGGGCGCAGCTCACCGAGCGCCGCTCATTTCTTCCACAAACATATCAGTCGAACAGCTTGCTCGTCCGCACTCCTACCGAGGCCTGCCAGGGCTAGCCGATCAGGCCCCGTTCCGACATCCGCTCCATCACGAAGTCGTCGTGCCGCTCGGGCCCGACCAGGAACGTCTTCGTCCCCACCACCTCGAAGCCGCTCTTGCCGTAGAACCGGATCGCCCTGGCGTTCTGCTGGTTCACCCCGAGCCACACCGACGTGACGCCTCGGGACCGGGCGTCGTCGAGCGTCGCCTCCATGAGCAGGCGCGCTCCGCCGGCACCGTGGCTCGCGGGGAGCACGTACAGCTTGCTGAGTTCCGCTGTCGGGCGGTGCGTGACCGCGGCGAGCACGTCGGGGTCGATCGGATCACCGAAGACGAGCATCGTGTAGCCGATGGCCGTGCCGTCATCGTCGTCGACGAGGAGCCGGAGCGCGCGTCCGGGATCTGCCAGGTAGCCGGTGAACCGGTCGAGGGTGAAGTGCTCGGCGATGAACGCGTCGATGTGCTCCTGCGCGGTGCCGGGTGGGCAGGCGAGGGCGAAGGTCGCTGCGGCGAGCGTGGCGAGGGTGGCGGCGTCGTCGGCCTGAGCAGTGCGGGTGGAGACCATCCCTGCATCGTACGACGCCACCCCGGAGAACGACGAAGGCCCGGTCGCGTGACGCGACCGGGCCTTCCTACTNAACGGCCCTTCGAGGAGGACGGCTTGAGGCGGAGGATCTCCTCGAGCGCGGTGTTGATGTTCTCCTCGAGCTGCGATGCGTCGAACGAGGCCTTGCCGACGACGAAGTGCACGTTGGAGTGCTTGTCGACGCGGAACTCGATCTTGCCGCCCTTGATGTCGGACACGGCCTTGGCCACGTCCGGCGTCACGGTGCCGGTCTTGGGGTTCGGCATGAGGCCACGGGGACCGAGGACCTTACCGAGACGACCGACCTTACCCATGAGCTCCGGGGTGGAGACCGCGGAGTCGAACGAGGTGTAGCCCTCGGCGACCTTCGCGATGAGCTCGTCGCCGCCGACCTCGTCAGCACCGGCCGCGATCGCGGCCTCCGCTGCCGGGCCCGTCGCGAAGACGATGACGCGGGCGGTCTTGCCCGTGCCGTGCGGGAGGATGACCGTGCCGCGGACCATCTGGTCCGCCTTGCGCGGGTCGACACCGAGCTTGAGGGCGACCTCGACGGTGCTGTTGAACTTGGCGGAACCGGTCTCCTTGGCGAGGGCGACGGCCTCGTTCGGGGTGTAGAACTTGTCAGCCTCGATCTTCTCGGCTGCGGCCCGGTAGGCCTTCGACTTCTGTGCCATGTGTGTTCTCCTATGAGAAATGTGGTCATCTGCGCCTGGCCGGCGCTGCCACGAGTGAAAAAGAAAGGTGCGAGGGTGTGGCCTGGACGGCTCACCCCGTGCGGTTCGGAAGGACTAGCCCTCGACCGTGATGCCCATGGAGCGGGCGGTGCCGGCGATGATCTTCGCGGCTGCGTCGATGTCGTTCGAGTTCAGGTCGGGAGCCTTCTGCTCGGCGATCTGACGGACCTGCTCCTTGGTGAGCTTCGCGACCTTGACGGTGTGCGGGGTACCGGAGCCCTTGGCGACGCCGGCGGCCTTCTTGATGAGCTCCGCTGCGGGCGGGGTCTTCAGGATGAAGGTGAACGAACGGTCCTCGTAGACGGTGATCTCGACGGGGATGACGTTGCCGCGCTGCGACTCGGTGGCCGCGTTGTACGCCTTGCAGAATTCCATGATGTTGACGCCGTGCTGACCAAGGGCGGGGCCGATGGGGGGAGCGGGGTTTGCGGCGCCGGCCTGGATCTGCAGCTTGATGAGACCCGTGACCTTCTTCTTCGGTGCCATGTTTCTTCCTTCTTCTGGGGTTCGAACGCCATCGGATGATGTGCGCTCTCCCGCGCGCCCGTCGGGCGGCGGTGGACTGTGGAGCCGTGTGGCTTAGAGCTTGGTGACCTGGTCGAAGCTGAGCTCGACCGGAGTCTCGCGCTCGAAGAGGGAGACGAGCACCGTGAGCTTGCCGCTCTCGGGCTTGATCTCGCTGATGGAGCCGGGGAGGCCCGCGAACGAGCCTTCCTTGATCGTGATGGTCTCGCCGATCTCGAAGTCGACCTCGGCGGGGATGACACGCTGCTGCGTGGCGCTGCCCTTGGTGCCGGAGCCCTTGACGGGCGCGGTCTCCTTGACCTCGACGAGCGACTTCAACATGTTGAAGGACTCTTCGAAGCGGAGCGGCGTGGGGTTGTGCGCGTTGCCGACGAAGCCGGTGACGCCAGGCGTGTGGCGGACGACCGACCAGCTGTCCTCGTTGAGGTCCATGCGGACGAGCACGTAGCCGGGGATGCGGACGCGGGTGACCATCTTGCGCTGGCCGTTCTTGATCTCGACCACGTCTTCCATGGGGACCTCGACCTGGTAGATGTAGTCCGCGACCTCGAGCGTCGACTTGCGCTGCTCGATGTTGGCCTTCACCTTGCGCTCGAAACCGGCGTAGGAGTGGATGACGTACCACTTGCCGGGCAGGAAGCGGAGTTCCTTGCGGAACGCGTCGTAAGGGTCTTCCTCGGACTCCTCGGCGGGCTCGGCGTCGGCGTCGGTGGGGTCTGCCTCTTCTTCGGCGATGGCCTCTGCTGCGGCTTCGACCTCGGCTGCCTCGTCGAGTTCGAGGGCGTCGTCGACGACGGCGTCGGCCTCGGGGTCGACGGCCTCGGCCATCGCGTCGAGCACGGCGTCGAGGTCGACCTCGGTGTCGCCGGTCTCCTCGACGTGGACGGCGTTGTGCTCAGCGGGGTCGACGGAGTGCTCGTCGGCCGAGAGCACGTTGCCCTCCTGGGCCTCGTCGTCCTCCGAGGACTGCTCGGCAGCGGTTGCCCAGTCGACGTCGTTCGAGTTTCGCTCAGACACTGATTTCCATTCCGTTTCTGTTGTGCGGATCGTGGGTGATCCCCGACCGCGGCGCCAGATCCTGGCGCGTGACGACTGCGTCGCCGTCTGTGATTGTGGAACCCGGGTGCCGGACCGGAGCACCGGAACCTGAGCGGAACTAGCTCGCGGTACCGAACACCAGCGTGACGACCCAGGCGAAGACGAAGTCGATGCCGTAGACGAGCGCCATCATGATGCAGACGAAGACGAGCACCACAGCCGTGTAGCTGAGGAGTTCCTTCCGCGTCGGCGTGACGACCTTCTTGAGTTCCGCGAAGACCTGCTTCAGGAACAGGACGATGCCCGAGAAGAAGCCGCGCCGTTCGGCACGGTCCGCCTTCGCCTTGACGACGACGTCCTCGCCGGGCGTGTCGGTACTCTTCGGGGCCACTCGTTACACCTTTCGTGTGCCGGTGCATACGCACCGACTCGCAGGGCGGACAGGACTTGAACCTGCAACCTGCGGTTTTGGAGACCGCTGCTCTACCAATTGAGCCACCGCCCTTCAGTGCTGACGCACCGGAGGGGTCGAAGCTACCCTGAACTCCTGAGCGTTGCCTCACCACACGGGTGAAAACAGGCGCAGAAAATCATGGCAGATTTCAACTACCTCCATCCAGTGTACGGCACGGTCGCCCGGCTGTAAAACCGGCGGGACCCTGCAGCCGACCACGGTCGGTCACGGGCGCCCGGCTGCCGCGTGATCGGCGACTTCCTCGACCGACAGCGCGCGCAGATGAACGCCGACGGCGTCGAGGTCGCCCCCGAACCAGGGCGACGTGGGGGCGTTCGGCCAGCCAGCCGTCACGTTGTCGAAACCGATACGCCAGTAGCCGCGGTAGTTCGTGGAACCGGTGCTCGGGTTCGACGCGACCAACTCGCCGTCGAGGTACAGCTCCATTCCTGACGACTCGGACATGACGGCGACCACGTGATGCCACTCGCCGTCCACCACCGGTTCAGGCGACATGACGACCTCAGGCGAACCGGACTGCACGCCGAACACCAGTCGTCCGTCAGGGCCGATGTACAGGTGCCGATCGGCCTTCCAGGACCCGACCGTCTGTGCCACGCCGAAGCCGATCAGCTTGCCCTGCGGGCGCGTGGTGCGGAACCAGGTCTCGAGCGAGAAGGTCCGCGGCGAAGAGACCTGAGGCATCGTCGTGACCTGGGTCCCGACTCCGTCCAGTCGGGCGAAGGGACCGTCGCCACAGACACCGTCGACGCGCGAGGCCTCGTTGCTGATGAAGGCGAACCCGGGGCCGGACCCGGCGTTGACGAGCGCCGTACCGCTCGGCTCGTTGAAGTCGAACCACATCTCCGGAGCACCGAGCGGCTGGCCGAGGCAGGAGAACACCTCGGTTCCGAGGTGGTTGCCCGAGGAGTCCGCGGCGCTCGTCCAGGACGCACCGGCGGTCGGCACGACTGCCGCGATCGCCAGGACACCGGCCAGAGCGACGCCGCCCACCGGGCCCATGGCCTGCAACCGCCCACGCGAGGTCGTGCGGCCACGCTCGTCGACGAGGAACCGCCGCGTCCACACGATGGCGCAGCCGGTCGCCGCCGCCGAAGGGGCGAGCAGGGCCAGCTCCGCCCACCGACCCTCGTGCGCCCAGACGACGGGGAGACCGATGTACGGGACTCGGAGGACGCCGACGCCACGAACGGCGTCGTCTTGGACGAGCTGTCGATCCGGTTGCCGGTTCGCGTCACCCTTCAGGCGGAGTCCCTCCGCCTCCCGCTCGAAGACGCGGTGCAGGAGCAGCGCGTCGTCCTCGCCCGGTCCGTCGACGAGGACCACCTGCCCTGCCGCGGCGTCGGCGCCGTCGATCGGCATCGAGACGACGACGTCGCCGGTCCTGATGCGCGGCTCCATGGAACCTGACGCCACGGTGGTCGGAACCCACCCGACGAGCTTCGGCACAGCGGCCCATGCCAGGAGGCACAGCGCGAGCAACGCGAGGACGCGCGCACCGAGGGCGACGACCACGATGACGGACGACACGATGCGCCGGCGGGCGGATGACGGTTCCATGAGAGCTCCCGGAGGGACGAGGTGGACGGGGACAGGCGGGCCGCGGTGCTCCCGTCAGCGGGACGAGAGCACCGGGATCGCCTAGGAGGTGCGACCCTCCCAGACGAGGTCGACCGCCGCCGTGCCACCCTGGACGGTGTTCGGCGCATCCGGGGACAGCGTGTACGTGACCTTGAAGACGCGCTCCTCGCCGCCGCCGACGGAGGCCCACGAGCCGAGTCCGGACGCGTGGTCGAACGCAGTGTTCGCGAGGCCGGCGAGGGTGCCGCTGTAGACGGACGCGCCCGTGGTCGCGGGGACGAAGTCCTCGCAGGACCCGTAGCCGCCGCCGGCGCCCTGGACGATGTCGAGCTGCAGGTGCTGGTCGAGGTCCTGCGTCTGCGCCGCGTTGTCCGCATAGAGACGGATGTCGGACGACAGCGAGCCGTCCGAGGTGACGGCGATGCAGTTCACGCCGGTCGAGCCGGGCTGCAGGTCGTCCGCGGCGAACATGGCGGCGCCGGAGTCGTCATCGCTCAGCGCGATCGCTCCGGCGCTCCAGGCGTTGCCGGCGTTGTCGGTCGACGAGGTGAAGGCGGCGTAGGAGGCGGTCGAGACGATGACGCCGCTCGCCACGACGGCGACGGGCAGCGCGGCCCAGCGGACGAGGCGGCGGGATCGAGGGGACAGTGCGGTGGTCATGGTGATTCTCCAGGGTCGGGGCCGAAATCGGCACGTGTTGTACAACTAATATTCCATATGTTGCTCTGAAATACAACATGTGCTGGCGATGTCGGTAGGGTGGACGCACGAATGCACGACGATTCGACCCAGGGGGACCGATGAGCAGCGCAGACGAACACGCAGTGACCGCGAACGCGGCGGAGACGGACCGCAAGGACGATCGCCGGATCCCGGCCCGGTTCGCGGATGACAGCCCGCTCCCGGGCGCCGGCCCGATCCAGGCGTTCCTCCGCTTCTGGAAGCGGTATCCGATCTTCACCGGGCGGGCCAGCCGGAGCGAGTTCTGGTGGTGGGTGGTCGTCCACGCCGTCATCGTCACCGCGCTCCTGGTGATCGGACGCGGTGTCGACGTCGCGACCGGGGTGACGGCCGGTTTCTGGGAGGGTCAGGTCACCGAAGGACCCGCATGGGGTGTCCAGAGCGTCCTGTCCGGGATCTGGGGCCTCGCGACGATCATCCCGGGGCTGTCGCTGAACGCCCGTCGCATGCACGACACGGACCACAGCGGCTGGTGGCAGCTCATCAACCTGGTCCCGATCTTCGGCTGGTTCTTCTTCATCTGGCTCGCGGCGCAGCCGAGCGACCGGGGCGGCGCCCGCTACGACACGGGGCCGCACCGCGAGGGCGCCCAGATCAAGCCTGGCGACGCTCCGCAGTGACCCGCCGGTCCGGGAGGACCGTGTCGGCGATCGCGGCGAGGACGAGCACCAGCGTGCAGAGACACCCGAGGACGAGTTCCCCGAGCTGTGGGGCGAGGAACGCGGCGACCGCGCAGCCCGCGAGCATCGCGAGGCCGATGACCGGCGCGAGGGGGACGGCACGGTCGACGACGAACCGGAACAGCGACAGCCCGAGGAGATAGAGGACCGGGCCGCCGAGGATCACGACGCCCCCGGCGAGTTCGACGGCGTCGGCCGGTCGGTCGAGGATCTCCTTGTCCCCCACCGAGACGAGCACGATCCCGGCGACGATCACGACGTGGGCGTAGCTGTATCCGTCGCGCGCGATGCGTCCGAGACGGCCCGGACCCCGTCGGCCGGGACGGCCTTCGTCACGGTCGGCGCGGTCGCCCTCCTCCTCGGCGGCCTCCACCGCTCGTCGTCCCGCCGCCTCCGTGCGGTGGAAGTACAACCACCACAGCGCGACCGCGGAGACGAAGGCGCTCAACATCCCGACGACGGCGGCGACCGACGTCTCGAGCTCGACGAACGCGAACCCGGTGACGAGCAGCGACTCGCCGATCGCGATGATGATGAACAGCGACGCCCGCTCGGAGAGGTGCGCACCGGAGAGCTCCCAGCTCTCGACCTCCGAGGCCCGCACACCCGGCAGCCGGAATCCGAGGGCCCCGCCGCCGTACTCGATGGCGACGGCGCAGATCCAGAACACCAGTTGCCAGTCGGCCGGCACCAGCGCGCCGGCGATCCAGAAGACGGCGGCGAACGCGGTCCAGACGAGGATGCGTGCGAAGCTCAGCGCCACGTCGCGGTCGTGCCGCCAGGTCGCCACGACCATGAACAGCGTCCGGACGAGCTGGAGCACGACGTAGGCGACGGCGAACGCGAGCGCACGGTCGGTGAACGACGCCGACACCGACACCGCCGCGACGAACGCCAACAGGCCGAAGCCGATGAGCGCGAGTCGCACCGCGAGCCGCTCCGGGTCGAGCCAGTTCGTCACCCAGCTCGTGGACACCCACGACCACCAGAGCGCCAGGATGAGGACGATCGACTCGAGCGCGGCGGTGACACTCTGGTCGTCGGCGATGAGCTTGCTCAGCTGGGTGAGCGCGAAGACGAAGACGAGGTCGAAGAACAACTCGACGAACGTGACGCGCTCGGCGCGTTCGCCGGACTCCGGGCGACGGAGATCGGCGACGAGGCCGAATCTGGGGGCGGACATCTTCGTATCCTGGCAGGGTTCCCGGTGCCGACGCCTCCCCCTCGGGTTCGTCGGCACCGGGTCGTGCTCGTCGCGAGCTGCGGGGACAGAGCCCGACGACCACACCGTGAGCCTAGCAAGAAGTATTCCAGATGCACAAGGTTCAGAAGCATCATCGGAATATCGACAGCCGCCGCCGGGTTGCGTCCGGAGGCCGCGTCCTCCGCGTGCCGCACCCCCACGAAAGGCATCACCCGCATGGATCTCTTCGCCCCAGTCCGACTCGGCGACCTCGAACTCGCCAACCGCGTCGTCATGGCCCCGCTCACCCGCATGCGGTCCGGAGCCGACGGCGTCCCCGGCGACCTCGTCGCCGAGCACTACAGCCAGCGCGCAGGGCTCGGGCTCATCATCACGGAGGGCACCTACCCGAGCGCCGAGTCGCGCTCCTACCCGGGCCAGCCCGGCATCGTCACCCCCGAGCAGGTCGAGGGCTGGCGGGGCGTCGCGGAGGCCGTGCACGGAGCAGGCGGGCTCATCGTCATGCAGCTCATGAACGGTGGCCGCGTCTCGCACACCGACATCACGGGCACCGACCGCATCGTCGCGCCGAGCGCGATCGCCATCGCCGGCGAGGTCCGGACACCGGCTGGCGCCCAGCCGTACCCCGTCCCGCACGCGCTGACCACCGAGGAGCTCGACACGGTCCGCGAGGAGTTCGTCCAGGCCGCCCGCAACGCGATCGAGGCAGGACTCGACGGCGTCGAGCTGCACGCCGCGAACGGCTACCTGCTGCACCAGTTCCTCTCCCCCGTCTCCAACGTGCGCGACGACCGCGCCGGAGGCAGCCCGGAGGCTCGCGCGTCGTACGTCGCCGAGGTCGTCAGCGCCGTCGCCGAGGCGGTCGGTGCAGCGCGCGTCGGCATCCGCATCTCCCCGATGAACGGCGCCGGTGACACGGCGGAGACCGACGAGGCCGACGTCCGCGCGACCTACGAGGCACTGCTCGACGCCCTGGCACCGCTCGGCCTCGCCTACCTCAGCATCCTCCACGAGGACCCGGCCGGTGCGCTCGTCCAGGACCTGCGCGGTCACTTCGGCGGCAAGCTCATCGTCAACAGCGGCTTCGGTACCGTCACGACGCGCGACGAGGCGATCGCCCTCGTCGAGCACGCGCACGCCGACGCCGTCGCCGTCGGGCGTCTCGCCATCGCGAACCCCGACCTCGTCGAGCGTTGGGCGGGCGAGCACGAGGAGAACACCCCGAACCCGGCCACCTTCTACGGCCCGGGCGCCGAGGGCTACACGGACTACCCGCGCCTCGCGAGCTGATCACGCTGAGGTGAGGCACCTCGTCGCTCGACACCTCGTCGGGCGACGAGCTGCCTCACCTCAGTCCGCCCGCGGCGCGTGCGACTCGAGGAACTCGTACACCTCGACGGAGTCGACCCCCGGGAAGGATCCGGTCGGCAGCGCGGCCAGCAGACTCGTCGGCGTCCGCGCCGCCGGCCAGGCCTTCCCCTCCCACCGTTCGGCGAGCGCCGGCGACGCCCGACGACAGCATCGCTCGTCGGGGCAGTTCGAGGTCGACCGATGCGGCGTCTCGCGTCCGCGGAACCACTTCACGTGCGCGAACGGGACGCCGACGCTGACCGAGTACTCGCCCTCCTTGGCCTTCTCGATCCGCGAGGTGCACCAGAAGGTGCCGGTGTCCATGTCGGTGTACTGATACCAGGGGCTGAAGCGGTCCTCGACGTCGAAGACGGTCCTGGCCGTCCAGTTGCGGCAGACGAGCGAGCCCTCCACTGCTCCGAGGACGTCGGACGGGAACGTGACCCCGTCGTTCTCGTACGCCTTGATGATCGTCCCCGACTCGTGCACCTTCATGAAGTGCACCGGGAGCCCGAGGTGCCTCGTCGCGAGGTTGGTGAAGCGGTGCGCGGCGGTCTCGTACGACACCGCGAACGCGTCGCGCAGGTCCTCCATCGAGATGCGCCGGAGCTGTTTCGCCTCACCGAGGACGCGCACGGCGTCGCGCTCGGGCAGCAGGATGGCCGCCGTCAGGTAGTTGGTCTCGACGCGCTGCCGCAGAAAGTCCGCGTAGTTTCCCGGCTCCTCGTGTCCGCACAGGTGACTGGCGAACGCCTGGAGGATGGGGGAACGCGAATCACGGGACATCGAAGGTTCGGTCGGCAGGTAGATCCGACCGTTGCGCCGGTCGGTGACCGAGCGCGTCGAGTGCGGCAGGTCGCCGACGTAGTGGAGCGAGAACCCGAGGTGCTGTGCCATCTCCGCGACCGTCTGGTGCGAGACCGGCCCTCCGGTGTAGCCGACGGCGTCGAGCAGTCCTTCCGCGACGGCCTCGAGCTCGGGGAAGTGGTTGTCGGCCGCGCGCATGTCCGCCCGGAGGACCGCGTTGGCCCGGCGCGCCTCCTCGGGTGTCGCCGCTCGCTCCCGATGCAGGCGGGCGACCTCGTCGTGCAGCGCCAGCACGGTGCGCAGCGTCTCGTCCGCTGTCCCTTTCGAGACGCGGATGGGCGCGATCCCGAGGGCGGAGAAGACAGGCCCCCGCTGGGCACGCTCGACGGCGATCTCGAGCGCGGCCCGGTCGCTCGGCGGTTCGTCACGGAGGAGGTCGTCGACGGTGGTGCCGAGGGCCGCGGCGATGACGCGGAGCATCGACAGGCTCGGCTCCCGATGCCCGTTCTCGATCCCCGACGCCTGGGACGGTGCACGGTCGATCGCCTGCGCGAGCTCGTCGAGGGTGAGGCCCGCACGGGATCGGGCATCGCGGATCCGGCGACCGAGGACGAGGGCGTCCGCGTGCGGAGCAGGTCCGTCACCAGGGGTGGCGGAGGCGGGTGGAGCAGCGGCGGTGCTGGTCATGGTGATCATGCTCACACGCGCCGGTTGTTCCGGCAAACAGAAGGTCGGCCGTTCTTCTGTCCACGGATGACGTCCGTCGGGGTTGCGGCGAGCGCAGGATCGTTCCCACAGCACGACCCGCCCCACCGACCTCGACACCACAGGAGTCATCGTGAGCAACGAAGCCACCCGACCGACCGACCACCGCAAGCCCCTCCGCGCCGGCGACCAAACGCAGACGGCCGAGGAACTGCAGCGCGAGTGGGACACCGACCCGCGCTGGGACGGGGTCCGCCGCGACTACACCGCCGAGGACGTCGTCCGCCTGCGCGGCGGTGTCCGGGAGGAACCGACGCTCGCCCGCCGAGGGGCGGAGCGGCTGTGGAACCTCCTCCACACCGAGGAGTGGGTTCCTGCACTCGGCGCGCTGACCGGCAACCAGGCCGTGCAGCAGGTCCGGGCGGGCCTGCAGGCGATCTACCTCTCCGGCTGGCAGGTCGCCGCCGACGCGAACCTCTCCGGGCAGACCTACCCCGATCAGAGCCTCTACCCGGCGAACTCGGTTCCGGCGGTCGTCCGGCGGATCAACAACGCGCTGCTCCGGGCCGAGCAGATCGACTTCGCCGAGCGAGCCGTCGGGGAGACGCCGGGACCCGAGGCGATCGACTGGCTCGCGCCGATCGTCGCCGACGCCGAAGCGGGCTTCGGTGGGCCGCTCAACGCCTACGAACTCATGGCCGGCATGATCCAGGCCGGCGCCGCGGGCGTCCACTGGGAGGACCAGCTCGCGGCTGAGAAGAAGTGCGGCCACATGGGCGGCAAGGTGCTGGTGCCGACGAGCCAGCACATCCGGACCCTCAATGCGGCCCGGCTGGCGGCGGACGTCGCCGGCGTCCCGACCATCGTCATCGCCCGCACCGATGCACTGGCCGCCACGCTCCTCACGAGCGACATCGACGAGCGCGATCTGCCGTTCCTGAACGGGAACCGGACCCCCGAGGGCTTCTACGAGGTGGAGAACGGCTTCGGTCCGGTGCTCGCTCGCGGCCTCGCCTACGCGGAGTACGCCGACCTGCTCTGGGTCGAGTCCGCGGAACCCGACCTCGACCTCGCCCGTCGGTTCGCCGAGGCCGTCCACGAGCGGTTCCCGGGCAAGCTGCTCGCCTACAACTGCTCGCCGTCGTTCAACTGGAAGTCGCACCTCGACGATGCGCAGATCGCGTCCTTCCAGCGCGAGCTCGCCGCCATGGGATACGCGTTCCAGTTCATCACCCTCGCCGGCTTCCACGCGCTGAACCACTCGATGTTCACCCTGGCGAGCGACTACAAGGAACGGGCCATGAGCGCCTACGTCGACCTCCAGGAGGCCGAGTTCGCCGCAGAGGCCAGGGGCTACACCGCCACCAAGCACCAGCGGGAAGTCGGTACCGGCTACTTCGACCTGGTCGCGACCGCCCTCAACCCCGGCAGCGCCACCCTCGCCCTCGCCGGGTCGACCGAGGAACAACAGTTCCACTGAAACAGACCAGCCCCGCCCTTCGACAAGCTCAGGGACCGCTCGAAGGGCCCACCCGACGCACGACCAGCCGAACGGAGTCACCCCATGAACACCATGCTCGCTTCCCCGTCCACACCCACCACCGCGCCGGTGCCCACGCAGCGCACCGGCCCCGCCATCGAGGTCGTCGGTCGTCTCGGTGACCGGTACGAGGAGATCCTCACCCCGGACGCGCTCGCCTTCCTCGCGGACCTGCACCAGCGGTTCGCGGGTGCGCGCCATGACCGCCTCGCCGAGCGCATGCGCCGACGCTTCGAGATCGGGAACGGCCGCGACCCGCGGTTCCGCGATGACACCGCGTCGATCCGGGAGGACAGCTCCTGGCGCGTCGCCGGCGCCGGGCCAGGTCTCGAGGACCGCCGGGTCGAGATCACCGGCCCCACCGATCCGAAGATGACGATCAACGCCCTCAACTCCGGCGCGAACGTCTGGCTCGCCGACCAGGAGGACGCGACGAGCCCGACGTGGGCCAACGTCATCGGTGGTCAGCTCTCGCTGCGCGACGCCGTCCGCGGCGAGCTGACGTTCACGAACGAGACGGGGAAGGTGTACCGCGTCACCGCGACGGAGACGCCGACGATCGTCATGCGCCCGCGCGGCTGGCACCTCGTGGAGAAGCACCTGCGGTTCATCGACCGATCCGGGGCGGCGATGGCGGCCTCCGGGAGCCTCGTCGACTACGGCCTCTATGTCTTCCACAACGCCCGCCCGCTCATCGACGCCGGCCGCGGGCCGTACTTCTACCTCCCGAAGCTGGAGTCGAGCGAGGAGGCGCAGCTCTGGGACGACGTCTTCACGTTCACCGAGGAACGCCTGGGTCTCGACCATGGGACGATCCGCGCCACCGTGCTCATCGAGACGCTGCCGGCGGCGTTCGAGATGGACGAGATCCTGTACGCGCTCCGCGACCACTGCGCCGGTCTCAACGCCGGTCGGTGGGACTACATCTTCTCGATCATCAAGAACTACCGGGGGCGCGGTGCCCGGTTCGTCCTGCCCGACCGCAGCGAGGTGACGATGACGGTGCCGTTCATGCGCGCCTACACGGAACTCCTCGTGCAGACGTGCCACCGCCGCGGTGCGCACGCGATCGGCGGGATGTCCGCGTTCATCCCGAACCGGCGCGATCCGGAGGCGACGGCGCGCGCGATCGAGAAGGTCTCGGCCGACAAGCGCCGCGAGGCGGGCGACGGCTTCGACGGGACCTGGGTGGCGCACCCGGACCTCATCGAGACCGCCAGGGCCGAGTTCGACGCGGTCCTCGGTGATCGTCCGAACCAGCTCGACCGCCTGCGGGAGGACGTGTCGGTGACACCAGCGCAGCTCCTCGACGTCCGCATCGGTCGCGCGGTCACGGACGCCGGTCTCCGCGACAACGTGTCGATCGCCGTCCGCTACCTCGACTCCTGGCTCCGCGGGATCGGCGCCGCGGCCATCGACGGCTTGATGGAGGATGCGGCGACGGCGGAGATCAGTCGATCGCAGGTGTGGCAGTGGATCCACCAGGACGTCGCGACCGACGACGGCCGTCCGATCACCCGTGAGCGGGTCGAGGACCTCCTCGACGAGCTCCTCGCCTCGCTCCCCCGCACCGCGGACGACCGCTTCGACGACGCCGCCGAGCTGTTCCGCGAGGTGGCACTCCGCGACGAGTTCCCGACCTTCCTCACCGTTCCGGCGTACACCCGGTACCTCGTCGACCCCGCGTAGGTGCACCACGTCCACAACTCCTGCTCTCCATGGACCGTCAGCTCCGGCCCGCGCGCCATCCACGCGCGGCGGTCGAGGCCGTCGGTGCTGGAGCAGGAGTTGTGGACCGGCGCACGGCGGTTCCAGCGCCCTTGTCCGATCCGCACGGGCCCCCGTAGAGTCGGGCGTATGACCCAGAACGTGCAGGAAGCATCGACCGTCGGGAACATGTCGCCGGGTGGGCCGTCGTCGGCACTCCAGCAGGCGCATCGATGGAACGCCTCGAGCCGCTACGGCGCCTCGCTCGTCGCGATCATCCTCGGAGCGTACCTCGTCATGCGCGCACCCCTGAACGTCATGTGGCTGCAGCCGGCCAGCGATACGGAGGTGATCGGGAACTTCGTCCTCGAGTTCGTCGTCGCCGGCGCCGTCCTCCTCGGAGGTGTGTCACTCGCCCCGGTGTCGGTTGGTCGTCGGCTGATCGCGGCCGCGGTCGTCGTGGCCTGTCTCGCGTTCCACGTCGTGGGATCCGCGACGGCGAGCATCTCGACGCCGCAGTTCCTGCTGTTCGCGTCGTTCGCCGTGACCCTCGGTGGACTCGCAGGCGCGGCCGCATGGCTGATCGTCCGCGGACGATCCTGGCCGACGCTGATCCTGCTCCTCGCGTTCGCGGTCCTTCCAACACTGGCCGAACGGCTGAGCTACACCGGTTGGTCGGGTGTCGTCCGTGAGGAACTCCTCCTGATCGTCTCGGGACTCATCGGCATCGGCGTCGCCTGGGCCGGCGCCGCCATCGACCGCACCCGATCCGTGTAACCGCCGAGCGACGGCGTCACGCACTGTCCTCGCGACACCGGGTTCGGTACGCTCGGAGTCGTGCCTGAATCGACTCCCACGCCCCGCCTGTCCACGAAGATCTCAGCGATCGCCGAGTCCGCCACGCTGAAGGTGGACGCGAAGGCGAAGGCGCTGCAGGCGCAAGGCCGATCGGTGATCTCCTACGCGGCGGGCGAGCCGGACTTCCCGACACCCGAGCACATCGTCGAAGCGGCGCTCGTCGCCGCCCGCGACCCGAAGGCGCACCGGTACACCCCCGCGGCCGGCCTGCCCGACCTCCGCGCCGCCATCGCGGAGAAGACGCGCCGCGACTCCGGCCTCGAGGTCGACCCGAGCCGCGTCATCGTCACCAACGGCGGTAAGCAGTCGGTGTACGAGGCGTTCCAGGTCCTCTTGAACCCGGGCGACGAGGTCATCGTCCCGACTCCGTTCTGGACCACCTACCCCGAGGCCATCGCCCTCGCCGACGGTGTCGCGGTCGACGTCTTCGCCGACGCCTCGCAGAACTACCAGGTCACGGTCGAACAGCTCGAGGCGGCGCGCACCCCGCGCACCAAGGTCCTGCTGTTCGTCTCCCCCTCGAACCCGACCGGGTCCGTCTACTCCCCGGAGCAGACGAAGGCGATCGGCGAGTGGGCGCTCGAGCACGGCATCTGGGTCATCACCGACGAGATCTACCAGAACCTCACCTACGACGGCGTCCGCGCGACGTCGATCGTCGAAGCGGTGCCCGAGCTCGCCGAGCAGACGCTCCTCGTCAACGGCGTCGCCAAGACGTACGCGATGACGGGCTGGCGCGTCGGGTGGACCGTCGGCCCGGCGGACGCGATCAAGGCGCTCGGCAACCTCCAGTCGCACCTCTCCGGCAACGTGAACAACATCGCGCAGCGCGCGGCGATCGCGGCCCTCACCGGTCCGCAGGACGCCGCTGAGGCGATGCGTGATGCGTTCGACCGCCGCCGCAAGCTCATCGTCGGTGAGCTCAACAAGATCGACGGCTTCGAGACGCCGACCCCGCAGGGCGCCTTCTACGTCTACCCCGACGTCACGGCACTGCTCGGCCGGACGTTCGGCGGTGTCACGCCGACGACATCCCTCGAACTCGCCGACCTCATGCTCGACCAGGCCGAGGTCGCGGCCGTGCCCGGCGAGGCGTTCGGGCCGTCCGGCTACCTGCGCTTCAGCTACGCACTCGGCGACGACCAGCTGCTCGAGGGCGTCCAGCGTCTCCAGCGCCTGTTCGCGTCCTGACCTGTGGTCCGCTCGCTCGTCTCCGGGCGAGCGGACCTCGGCAGCGTCAGATCGTGGCGCCGACCACCACGGGCTCGGGCTGCAGGAGGACGCCGAACTCGGCGTGGACGCGCGCCTGCACGAATCGCGCGAGCTCGGCGACCTCGGTGGCGGTCGCCCCGCCCCGGTTCGTCAAGGCGAGCGTGTGCTTCGTGGAGACCGCGGCGTGCGATCCGGGGAGCGCGAACCCGCGACGGACACCGGCACGCTCGATCAGCCAGGCGGCCGAGAGCTTCGCGAGGCGCTCCACGGGAGCCGGTCGGGGCGGGTTGACGACCTCGCCGAGCGGGAAGACGTACTCGGTGTCGTCGTCGGCCGCCGGGTCCACCGGCCACCACGGGGCGTCTCCCGGCAGCGACCGGGCGACGTGCTCGGACACGATCGGGTTCGTGAAGAACGACCCGGCGCTGGCGGTGTCGGGGTCGTCGGGGTCGAGCACCATGCCCTTCGACGCCCGGAGCGCGAGCACCGTCGTGCGCACCTGGGCCAGGCGGACCTGCTCGCCGACCTCCACGCCGAGCGCGAAGGCGAGCTGCTGATAGGCGATCGGTGCGGCCAGGCCGTCGGCGCCGACATCGTCGAGGTCGATGATGATCGCCACGACCACGCCGGAGCGCTCAGGCTCTCCGCCACCGTGGCGCTTCAAGACCGAGGTCCGGTAGCCGAGCCCGAGCTCCGCGGCGGGAACGCGCTCGACGGTCTGCGACTCCTCGTCGAGCAGGTCGACGGCGACGAGCGACGACACGATCTCCTGCCCGTAGGCGCCGATGTTCTGCACGGGCGCAGCCCCGCAGGATCCCGGGATGCCGGAGAGTGCCTCGATGCCCGCCCAGCCGTGCTCGACGGTGAAGGCGACGAGCGCATCCCAGTCCTCGCCGGCCTGCACCCTCAGGCGGACACGGCCGGACGGGGCGTCGAGGCGTTCGATGCCGCGGTTCGCCGCCCGGATGACGGTCGCGTCGAGGGGCTCGTCGCCGATCAGCAGGTTCGACCCGCCGCCAAGCAGCAGCCACGGCTGGTCGGTGTTCCAGACGTCGAGCACGGCATCGATCAGCTCAGCCTCGCTCGTGCACTCCACGAAGGCGGCGGCGGGCCCGCCCACCCCGAGGGTGGTGAGCTCGCTCAGACGGATGGCGTCGTTCATGATCCTCCGGGTCAGGCGAAGCTGATGACCAGCTGCGCCTTGCCGAGCACCGTCTGCTCGGCGTAGGTGACGGTGAGGTCGACGCGCGCGGTGTTGGCTTCCTCGTCGACCTTGCCGACCTTGGCGACGATCTGGAGGTCGGCACCGGTCTCGGGGTCGACGACGACCGGTCGGGTGAACCGCACCTGGTATTCGAGCACCCGACCGGGGTCGCCGATCCAGTCGACCACCGGCTGGGCCGCGATCCCCATTGTCAGCATGCCGTGGGCGAGCACGCCCGGCAGCCCGACGGATGCGGCGACGTCGTCGCGGTAGTGGATGGGGTTGAAGTCTCCGGAGGCGCCGGCGTACCGCACGAGGGCGTCGCGCGTCAGGTGGACGGTCCGCTCCGCGACGACGTCTCCGACAGCCGGCATGGTCGGGGTCTGCTGCACGTCGCTCATCCTTCGTCTCCTCGCACCACGAGCGTCGAGGTCGCGGTGACCACCGGCTCGCCGGTGGCGTCGGTCATGACCGAGTCGCACGTCACCATCGAGTGGCCGCCCAGGGACTTCACCGCGGTGACGGTCAGCTGCGCGGTGAGCTCGTCGCCGGCGACGATCGGACGGTGGTGCACGAAGCGCTGGTCGCCGTGGACCACCCGGGTGAAGTCGATACCCGCGTCGGGTGCGGCGAGCAGTTGCTGGAGCGTGTGCTCCTGGACGACGACGGCGAAGGTGGGCGGCGCCACGACGTCGGCGTATCCTGCGGCGCGGGCCGCCTCCGGGTCGAGGTTGATCGGGTTCGTCGCGAAGACGGCCCGCGAGAACTCGCGGATCTTCTCGCGTCCGACCAGGTACGGGGCGACGGGCGGGAAGACCCGACCGGCGAGCTCTGGGTTCACTGACACGCCCTCCAGCCTACCCGCTGCCTCGGCTCGACGACCGGGCACGGATGGACCGGCGAGGGTCGGTCAGGAGCGCTTGAGCGCCTGGAACACCATGCGGATGGCGATGACCACGAGGAACGCCGCGAAGAGCAGGTTGCCGACGAACGGCGGGACGACCGACGCGACGATGGCGCCGAGGGCCGTGGTCGTGCAGGCGGCGACACCGATGATCGCTGCGGCCGTCAGGTCGACGTTGCCTCGCCGGACGTTGCCGATGGTGCCGGAGATCGCGGTCGGCACCATCATGAGCAGCGAGGTGCCCTTCGCGATGAGGTCGCTCGCGCCGAACAAGAGAATGAGCATCGGCACGACGACGACCCCGCCGCCGATGCCGAGCAGCCCCGACAGGACGCCGGTCAGGAAGCCGAGCACGATGAGGCCGATGATCGAGCCGACGTGCAGATCGATCTCGGCGGTGCGGGACGGGACGATGAGGAACAGCGAGACCACCACGACGAGCAGGAAGCCGATGAAGCCCCACTGGAGCGCCTTCTTGGGGAGCTTGGAGAGGAGGTAGCTGCCGAGTTGTGCGCCGCCGATCGCGCCGACCGCCAGGAGGATCGCCGCCACCCAGTCGACGGTGCCGTTCACCGCGTAGGACACGACGCCGACGAGCGAGGTCGGGACGATCGCCGCGAGCGACGTTCCGGCGGCGAGCCGCTGGCCGAAGCCGAGCAGGAAGACGACGGCGGGGACGATGAGGATGCCGCCGCCGACCCCGAACAGCCCGGAGAGGAATCCGGCGGTCAGTCCGATGCCGATGAGCCAGGCGATGCCCGACGGGGAGCGGACCGGACGGCCGGTCGGGTCGCTCCCGCTCACTGCGCGCTGGAGCCGGACAGCGCCGTCTCGAGCGAGGGCGTCGTGCGAGCGGTACCGGCGTCCAGGAGCGACCAACCGGAGTCCGTCGCCTCGATGACCGACACGGAGCAGTTCTCCAGCGGCGGGACCGTCGTACCGGAGAGGTGGCTGAGCGTGAGTCGGATGAGCGTGCCGTGGCTCACGACGAGGACGTTCTGCCCGGGGAAGTCGCGTGCGATGGCGTCGATGCCGCGGAGTCCGCGTTCGATGACCGACTCCTCGGTCTCGAGGTTCGGGTACTGGTGGTCTGGCCAGTTCTCGAGGACCATCTGCGCCGTCGCGCCCTCGGCGTCGCCGTAGTGGCGCTCGACGACGTCGGGGTAGGTGGGGCCGAGCTCGAGACCCAGCGCGTCCGCGATGATCTGCGCGGTCTCGCGTGCGCGCCCCAGCGGGGAGCTGACGACGACGTCCCAGGTGCCGGTGAGCCGAGGGGCGACCGTGGCCGCCTGCTCCCGCCCGGTGTCGTTCAGGGGAATGTCCGTCGTGCCCTGCAGCCGTCGTTCGAAGTTCCAGGCGGTCTGTCCGTGACGGATGAGGGCGATGGTCATGTCTCCAGCCTAACCGGCGTCGGACCGAGCGCCTCCGGTCTCAGGACGACAGGGGGCGCACGACTCGACGTCGGCGTCCTTGGCCCATCGGATCCGGATGGGGCCGCGGACCGTCTCGCGGTCGACCGCCTCGTCGCCCTGCGTGATCCGCACCCGTCCTTCTTCGACCAAGCGCCAGGCGACCCGGCGGGTGTCGTCCATCAGCGCTCGCCAGTCGTCGCCACCGACCGCTCGAGCGACGTCGGACGGACAGATGGACGAGGTCGCGGCCCGCTTCCCCAGCAGGTCGAGCATCGTCGACTCCAGGAGGTCGTCGTCTACGGCTGCCGCAGGCGTCGGGTCCGGTGCGGCTTCGTCGGTCATGGTCCCAGTATGCGCGCGCCGCTACGCGAGGTCGGCGTGCCGGGACAGATCCGTATGCTGCGCGACGAACGCCCGGGCCAGACGCTTCGTGACGCCGAGTTCCGCGACGAGATGCTCGAGGTCCGGTGCCCAGCGCGCGATGGCCCGGAACTCGTCGAGGTCGATGAGGTTCGACGCGGCGAAGCGGTCGGCCTGCACCTCGTGCTTCGGTCGGTCGTCCTCGTGGCCGAGCACGCAGTGCGCGATGCCGTGGGCGAGGGCGTTCCGCCGATGGACGGACCGGAGCGACTCCTGGATGACGATCGTGTGCGCGGACGGCAGCCAGCGCTCATGGGACACCCGCAGGGGCCGGAAGATCACGGCGAGACCGAGCTCCTCCGCGTGCGCATACGGGTCGTAGGCCCGTCCACGCTCACGGGGCTTCCGGCTCGGGTTGCTCCAGTTCTCCATCGGTGATTGCCGCCCCACGTTCCCCCTCCAACTGCTCCGTCGTCCACGACGCAGCTTCCCTCTGCCGGCGTCTGCGATCCAGCTCGTCATTCGTAGCAGTGGTGTCCGACACGGGAGCCACTCGTTCGTCGTCGCTCGCCTGCAGTTCGGCCTCGATCCGACTCATCCCCCCGACGGCTTGGAGGGCGTCGGCCAGGAGTCGCACCGGATCGGCACCGGTCGCGGCGCAGAGCGTGACGAAGGTCGGGCCGCTGATCTCGCTGCGACCGGCGAGGACACGTTGCAGTGTCGTCGGACTCATCCCGGTCGCCTCAGCCAGGGCGCGCTGATTCATGCGTCGCCGCTTGTAGGCGGCGACGAGTTCGTCCGCCAACGCCTGATTGACCATCGCCTCTGCTGCGTTCACGTTCCGATCGTAGCCAGAACCCCTGTCGTGAACGGCAGAAAACCTGCCTCATGCGCCCTATAGTGTCACCTCCGACCTGAATGATGCCAGATGGGACAACTTCGGGAAACCATTCGGGTCGTCCATCACCACCACCCACGACGCCTGAGGAGGCACCATGACCGAACACCGGACCTCACCGGAACCACCACCCACACCACCGACACCGCCGCCCGTCCCGTTTCCGGCACAGCGGATCATCCGCACCGTGATCCAGACGACCGCGGCCGTGATCCTGAGCTCGGTGGCCTGCATCACCACCGCGAGCATCATCGCGCCACAGCTCCTGGAGGCGATCCGGGAACTCCTCCCAGACGACGTCTACGCCTGGGCGGCGGCAGCCGTGGCCACGACGGCGGCGATCGCCGCAGCACTGGCCCGGATCATGGCGATCCCGGGCGTGAACGGGTTCCTGACGAGACTGAGCGCAGGATCCACTCCCCGCCACGGACGATTCGATTTAGGCACTGAATCTGCCACTGAAGAAAGAAATTCATGATGAATCGGCAAGATGAACTGGACAAGACGACGAGATCGTCGTAGAGTCTCTTTCGAACACACGTTCGAATGCCGGAGGACACTTCCTCCATCAACAGAAAGGAGGGCTCATGGTTTTGAAGTACCAGCAACCGTTCGCACAGACGGATCAGGCGACAGACGGCTGGGGCTCCTGGGCGGATGGGCGCACACAGGCTCATCGAGGCGTCGACTACCAACCTGGGGCAGGCGCGTCGATTCCCGCAGTGGCAACCGGGACGGTGTCGCACAACGGCTGGAACTCCGCGCTCGGAAACGTCCTCGTGATCGCCCATCCAGATGGCATGTACTCGGGATACTCACACATGCGTGACCGATCGCCGCACGCGCTTGGGACGGGGATCACGCGGGGCCAGCACGTCGGCTACGTCGGGAACACCGGCACGGCGTCACGCGCTGCGCATCTGCACCTCACCATCACCCACACCGCGGACGGGACCTGGAACAACGGCGACATCAACGTCACCGTCGACCCGTACGCATTCATCAACGCTCGCCTCAACGGCGACGACCCCATCACCGCACCACCCAAACCGAAGGAGGACGACATGATTCGTCTCGCAAGGATCCCCATCAACGGCGCCAACGAGAGCGCAGGTGTGCACTGGATCGTCATCGACCACGGCGCCCGCGCCTACTGGAACGTCAAGAGCATGCCGGCGGTGGATCTGCTGCGCGCACAGGGCATCATCGAGATCCCCGACCTGCAGGCGCCGAGCATCGTGGGAACGTACCGCAACATCACGAACCTCACCTGAGCCTGCTCAGTGAACGGCGCCTTCGAGCCGACCGTAACGCCTCGAGGGCGCCCGTCGACCTGATGCACATCAGAACACGCTCGAATGCCGGAGGACATCTCCTCCACGAACAGAAAGGAGGGCTCATGGTCCTGAAGTATCAATACCCATTCGATCTCAGCCACTACGACAGCAGCGACGGGTACAACGCCCCACGAGCCGGCGGCTCAAACCATCGGGGTGCCGACTTCAACGGCTTCCCGGAGGGCACGCCGATTCCCGCGGTCGCTGCCGGAACCGTCGTCGAGAACTACCGGAGCGGAGGGCTCGGATGGCTTGTCGTCCTGGCGCACCCTGACGGCGCGTTCTCGGGGTACTGCCACATGTACCAGCAGTCCCCGCTCGCCATCGGCACCGCCGTCACGCGAGGGCAGATCCTCGGAGGAATCGGTAACACCGGCGAGTACTCCGAAGGCGCCCACCTCCACCTCACCATCGGGCTCAACCAGTCCGGCGCGACGGGCGGAGGCTCCCACTGGATCGATCACACCGATCCGATCCAGTTCATCAACGATCGCCTCAACGGCGACGACCCAGGCAACACCGGCGGACCGACCGCCCCGACTCAGGAAGAAATCGACGAAATGGCAGCTACGAAGAACGCATCGATCGTCCGCGACTACCAGAAGGAGAACGCGGGCACCCTCGCGATCGCCCTCGTGTACCCGGACGGCAAGGCCGTGAAGCTCGCGGGCAACATGGACGTGGACGGGGCGATCACCGCTCACGTGCAGGTCTACGGCATCTCGCCCACCAACCCGAACAACACGGCGCTGCGCGACAAGTACGCGTCCCAGCTCACCACTGCTCAGTGGAACGCGTTCTGGGCCGTCTACCCGGGCACCAAGATCGGCTTCTGAGCCGAGGAGCCCCACCCGATGCCCCCGAGCAGACCGTGCCTGCTCGGGGGCATCCCCATCGGCACCACGAAAGGAGCCTCATGGTTCTCAAGTATCAGCACCCGTTCGCTCAGATCGACCTCGCCGACGGCTGGGGATCGATGGCCGGCGGGCGGACCCAACCGCACCGCGGGCTGGACTACCAGCCCGGCGCCGGAGCCGCGATCCCGGCGGTCGCTGCCGGCGTCGTCTCCGCCAACCGGTGGAACGCGGCCCTGGGCAACGTCCTGGTCATCGCCCACCCCGACGGCATGTACTCGGGCTACTCGCACCTGGCGGCCGCATCACCGCACCAGGTCGGCGCGGCGATCGTCCGCGGTGAACCCGTCGGCGTCGTCGGGAACACCGGATCCGCTTCCAGCGGAGCCCACCTGCACCTCACCATCACCTTCACCGCGGACGGCACCTGGAACAACGCCGACATCGGCGTCACCACCGATCCGTATCCGTTCATCAACGCTCGCCTGAACGGCGAGGACCCCGTCCAACCACTCAAGGAGTCAGACATGCCCAAGATCATCAGCGTGCCAGGCGGCACCATCGCACTCGTCACCGAGACGTTCGGCACGATGTACACGTCCACCAGCGGCGGGCAGGGGTTCTCCATCGCCGCCAACACGAAGGCGTACGGCCAGGTCACCGGCCTGACCCAGGACCAGGTCACGACGCTCGTCGCCGAGGCGAACGCACGAGGCCAGCGCATCGCCGACCTCGTCGCGGCCGCGCGGTAACCCACGCCGGCATGAGGAAGCCCCCGAGCAGACCGTAACTGCTCGGGGGCTTCCTCCATTCTGCACCGTGCACGTCTCCTGCACAGCGCCCAGGCTCCATGCTCAGGCGAACTGCGCGTAGAACGCGTCAGGGTCGTGGGCGAGCGACGCCTTGACCATCGCGCTCCAGTCGTCGACGACGACCTCGGAAGCGCCGGCCGCGACGCCGTCGAGGCTCGCCCGTGCGACGTCCGCAGGGTCGACCATGGGGCCGTCGTAGCCGGCCATGATGTCGGTGTCGGCGGCCCCGAGGTGGAGCCCCTGCACCGTGACACCCTTCGGGGCGAGTTCCAGACGCACCGCGTTCGTCATGTTCCACTCCGCAGCCTTGGCCGCGGCGTATCCGCCGGAGCCGGGGTGGGCGAACCAGCTCAGGGCGGAGAGCACGTTGACGATCGTCCCTCCACCGTTCGCCTCGATCACTGGCGCGAACGCGCGCACCATGGCGAGGTTGCCCCAGTAGTGCGTGTCCATCTCCCGCCGAGCGTCCGCGAGGTCGTCGGTCAGCATCGAGCCCTGCGTCGCGATCCCGGCGTTGTTGACGAGCAACGTGACGTCGGTCGCGATCTCGGCCGCCGCAGCGACGGACGCCTGATCGGTGATGTCGAGCTGCAGCACCTCCACGCCCGGGATGTCGACGAGTTCCGGGCGCCGCGCGGTGGCGTACACCTTCGACGCGCCGCGCTCGAGCAGTTGCACGACGAACCGGCGGCCGATGCCCCTGTTCGAGCCGGTGACGAGTGCGACGGATCCTGCGATGTCCATGATTCCCTTCCGCGTGCGGGGCGATCCCGCAGCAGCCTGGTTAGGCTAAGACCTCACATCAATGTCAGGTGCAAGCCAGGAACGGAAGCTCGATGCGCATCGGAGATCTCGCGGCTCGGACCGGGGTGAGCGTCCGCTCGCTCCGGTACTACGAGGAGCAGGGGCTGCTCACCGCCACCCGCACGACGACTGGCCAACGGACCTATGAACGAGCGGCGGTGGAACGCGTCGAGCTCGTGCAGCAGCTCTTCGCCGCCGGGCTGCCGAGCCGCACGATCGTCCAACTGCTCCCCTGTGTCGATGCCGGAGTCGCGACGCCGGAGTCGCTCGCGCTGCTCCGGACCGAACGCGACCGCATCACCGCGCAGATGGCCGACCTCGAAGCAGCACGCGCCCGTTTGGAAACGGTCATCGACATCACGCTCCACCCGACGCCGGAGCACTGCCCCGCGCTGCGCGAGGAGCTTCCGGCCGAGCTGGACGCCGCCTGACGCCATCCGGCACGGCTCCGACATGGTCGGCTCATCGCCGCTACCATGACCACGTCGGAGGTCGGGGGCGCAATCGGTCGCTCGCCTTCGCGGCAGCCGAGTCGGGCACGCCTGAGCCCGACTCCCGATCCGGGGGTCAGTGATGAGTGAACCAGCGAAGCAGGCACCGGCGAGCACCACCGAGTCGGTCGCCGCCCAGGCGGCGCGCACCCGGCTCGAGGAGCGCGTGGCGGGCATCGAGTCGATCCTGATCTCGGTCCCGATGCTGCTGCTCGAGATCGCGCTCATCCTCTCCCTGTTCGTCCCCTACGCGAGCCAGACGAAGACGGACGAGGACCCCGAGTCCTTCAACCTGTTCTTCTTCCTCGCGGGATTCGCGGATCGTGACGACGACGGCGACCCGGAGGCCGCCTCGATCCTGTTCGCGAGTGCGTTCCTGGTGCTCATCGTGGTGATCATCGGCACGATCTGCACCGCGCCGATGCTCGCGGGCAAGCGGGTCTCGTCGCGAGCGGGAGCGACTGCGGTCACCTTCATCATCGTGCTCATCCTCGGCAACATCGGCGCCTGGATGGTGATGCTGATGGGGGTCTATGCCGACTCGCCCTGGACCATCGGACCTGCCCTGCCACTCCTCAATCTCGGCACCCTGCTCGCGGCGATGATCGCCTTCATGCCCGGTTACCGTCGCATCTGGGAGCGATGAGGCAGTCCCAGTCCCCCGCCGATGCGATCAGCTAGTGCGACTGCAGGACCGCCCAGGCGATGAGGCTGTCCAGACGACGGACGTCCGCGCCCTTCGCGAGCTTCACCTTGATGTGCCCGGCCCGGGTCCAGAGCTCGATCTCGGAATTCCAGTCGAGCGTTCCGGCGTTCTCCGACGACCACATGTTGATCGAGCTGTACGGCAAGGAGTAGATCTCGACCTTCTTGCCGGAGATGCCCTGCGCATCGCGCACGATCAGGCGCTTGGTCGTGAACACCGCGGAGTCGCGGAACGTCTTGAACGCTGCAACGGCTTGCTCACCCTGAACGAGCAGCTGTGTCACATCGGCGGGGATCGGGATCTCGTTCTGCAGGGTCCAGGCCATGATCGGTGCGCTTTCCATGGCCTGAGTGTGGCAGAGGATGGCGGTGGTGCGGTCGCATCGGGATGGGGACCTCTCCCCATCCGTCGATCACGTCGCAGGCCCGCGCCGTTGGCATACTTGCTGCATGCCCGGAACCGACGACACCCGATGAGTGTGCTCGAGGACTATCAGTGGGCCGTCGAGGCAGAGCTGCAGAACACCCCGTTCATCGTCACCCGCCTCCCCGACGGGTTCCAGGTCGGATACGACCTCGCGGACGCCCGCTGGTGGAACGTCCTCCAGCTGAACGAGGTGTCCGACAGCATCACCTACACCGTGCGGGTCGATGAGCGACGTCGGCGGTTCAGCATCACCGACACGGTCAAGCGGATGAGCTGGTCGGCTGGTGTCTCCGGCTTCGTGCCGCGCCTCTCCTGGTCGTTCTCCTGGCAGTCCGGCCGAGTCCGGTACGGCAGGGTCATCATGCTCGGGACCTCCCCCGGCGGGTTCGAGATCGCGTTCAGTCCCGAGAACGAACGCGCGCGCATCAAGGAGATCGGCGAGGAACTCGGTCTGCGTCCTCGCATGAGCCCCCACGTCAGCATCGGGCTCTGGGCGGCGGCCGGTGGCGTCGCGATCGGCCTGATCGTGCCCGCCATCATCATGCTGAGTCTCTCCCTCACTGGGAACCACTGATGCAGGAGCTTCGAATCGGAACGGTGGCGCACTGATGGCAGCAAGCAAGCGCGCGATGGGCGACACACGGGGCTTCCTGCACAGCAGGGTGTTCCAGACGCTGGCGATCGTCTTGATGCTGTTGGCCGGTCCGGTGGCTGTGGTCGTCGGTTCCTTCATGATGGCTGCCGACAGTGACCTGTTGCAGAACGGGGAGCGGACGAGTGGGACGGTCACCGAGGTGGACGACGGAAGGAAGGCGTCGGACCACCGGTTCAGGACCGACTATCTGGCACCCGACGGTACGGAGCAGCGCGTCTGGGCGGACTGGCCCCTCGACGGCAAACCCGCCGTCGGCGACGTCGTCACGGTGATCTACCGCGCGGACGACCCCGGCACGGCGGTGCTCGAGGGCTATGACGGGCCGGGGACCTCGGTCGTCGGTATCGGTATCGTGCTGACCGGCGTGAGTCTCCTGATCGGCACCGCGATGCTCGTCGGCGTCCTGCTCCGTGCGGGACGGGGACCCGAGCCCGGCGAGACTCCGAAGGGCTGACGCCACGCTGTTCGCGCATCCCACAGGAGAGCTGCCGATTCAGGCCGCATACAGACCTTCTGCGACAGCGTCGGCCGAGGCAGCGAAATACGGGTTCCGAACAGCGGAAGCCATCACGAGGTCGACCGGGCGGCCGAACAAGGACTCAAGGTCCTCTCGAAGACCGAAGTACGCGTCGAACGGATCTGCCGACCCCGGCACGAATTCGACGAGCAGGTCGACGTCGCTCCGGCCGTCGTCGAACCGATCGGACAGGGCGGAGCCGAAGATACGCAATCTGGCGACCCCGCGCGCGCGACAGATTGTTCCGAGCGCGCTCGCGTCGACCGAGATCCGTGACGTCATGGAGGGAAGTGTACCGATTCGGCACCAGCCGCGGCAGGCGGAAGGGCCCGAGCTCGTGCTCGTCACGATCTCGGTGGCGCCGTGCACTCGACCGCGCGGCGGCCGAGCCATTGGTGGCGCCGCTCGTCGAGCACATCATCGACGAATTCGGGCTCAGGCGGGAACCCGGCAAGTGCGTCGAAGAGCTGCGGATGCCCTTGGATGAGGACAAAGGCACGGCGCTGCAGAGGATCATCCGGGCTGATGGCTTGGGTGTCGTCGCATACGCCGGTGACGACCGTGGGGACCTGCCTGCGTTCAGAGTGGCGCTGGCCAGCGGCGGGTAGGCACTCGTCGTCGAGGGCCCCGACGCTGCGGAGGAGGTCGCTCGGATGCCCGGAGTCCACTTCTCAGGTCCCGGCGAGTTCCAGCAGTGGCTCCAGCAACTCGACGACGCTCTAAGCTGACCGGATCGCGACTCGCAGTCGTGCGCGATTCAGCGATCGCCGCAGCAAAAGAGAAAAGCACCGAAGAAATCTCCGGTGCTTCTCTCTTGAACAGCTGATCTGGTAGCAGGAGAGAGATTCGAACTCTCGACCTCACGATTATGAGTCGTGCGCTCTCACCAACTGAGCTACCCTGCCACGTCTCTCCGTATGCCGGCGAGAGCAGTGACGGAGAGAACGAGCCCCGAGCGGGACTTGAACCCGCGACCTCTTCCTTACCAAGGAAGTGCTCTACCACTGAGCTATCGGAGCGCGAACCAGACCGCTCACGCGGAAATGGCACCAGTAGAGACTAGCATCCCGCGAGGGGTGCTTCGTACACCGGATCGGGATCAGTTCGCGGCGAAGGTGTCCGCAGCGTGGACGACCTTCTGCAGGTACGACGCGGCCCCGTTGTACGACCCGATCGCCGCAATCCAGTCGGCTTCGATGCGGAGGTCCCGGCCGCCGTGGCACAGGTAGTGCGCTGCGGCGAGCGCCGCGTCGTCGATCTGCTGCGGGTCCGCGACGCCGTCGCCGTTCCCGTCCGCTCCCCACCGCTGCCAGGTGGGCGGGATGAACTGCATCGGGCCGACCGCGCGGTCCCATCTGGCGTCGCCGTCGAAGGCGCCGCGGTCCGTGTCGGTGACGGCGTCGAACTCGGTGCCGGTGAGCGCCGGGCCGACGATGGGTGGAACGGCCCGACCGGTGTCGTCGAGCGCACCACCGAAGATCGTGCCGTGGCCGGACTCGACGCTCCCGAGCGCAGCCAGGGTGTTCCAGGCGATCCCGCAGCCCGGCTGCGTCTCCGCGACGGCGAGCGCCGCACCGGCGTAGGCGACCATCGCCCGCTCGGGGATGCCGAGGCGGAGCGCCGTGGCCGTCGCCCAGGCACGGTCCACGCGGTCGGTGATCGCCGCCGGCGCTGTTCCAGCCGACCCCGCGGCGGGGATGCCCGGTCCCTCGACGGCAGCATGTGGCGCGGTTCCGAGGGTAGAGTCCCGTGCTTCCGCCCGACTGATGAGCTCCGGCCCCCAGACGACCGCTGCCACGATGACGGCGAGACCGACGATCGCGACCGCTCCGCCGGCGACGAGCCATCCCACACGGATGCCCGACCGACGGTTCCGGCGTTTCGGTGCGACGGGGCGCCGGGAGCCGTTGCGCGCGCCGGACGGCCGGGGCCGCGGCTTCCGCGTCGAGCGGGTGGCGCTGGTCGTGCGCCGTCCGGGCGCAGCGGTCTTGCGTTGTGGGGGCCGACGCGCACCATTCCCCTTCGCCGATGTCCCCACCGGTCCACCGTACCCGCGCGTCGGTCGGCGCCGTGCGCCGTGGGGTCAGTGCTCCGGCGCAGCCTTCCCGGCCTGCTTGGCCTGGCGCTTCGCCCGAAGGTCTTTCGCGACGGCGACGCCCTTCTTGGCGGCGGCGTTCGCCTTCGTGCTGGCGCGCTTCGCACCCTCGAACTCCGAGGCGAGGACGGCGAGCCCGCCGACGGCGATCAATGCTCCCGGTCCGGGGAGCGGGATCAGGGCCACGCCGAGGGCCACGGTGCCGCCGCCGACGACTCCGACGCCCGCCCGGTACACCCGGTTCGCGGTCGGATTCCGACGGATGATGCCACGCGTCGTCCGGGCCGCTGATCCGGCGATGCCTCCCGCCTGTGCGGCGACGCGCTTCGCCGTGCTGCGGGCCGAGCCGTCCGATTCCGTGGTCATCTCCCCACTCTACGGAGAGCGCGCAGCTCGGTGGCCGGGAATCCGGTCCGAATCGACGTGACTCCCGTGTGACCGAACCGACGTGAGCGCGGGGTGCCGGCGCGATCGCACCCCTCCGGAGCGCCGCGCTCGCCGCCATGCACCGCACTCGTGTCAGCGCACCGCGCTGGCCAGTCCACGAGCGGCGACAGGCCCCGTGAATGGCCTAGGGTAGCGACATGGACTCCGCCCTCCCGACCACGTCGGCGACCGCAGCTCAGCACGCCTCCCCCGCAGGAGGCTCCACCCCCGGTTCGGAGTGGTGGCGCTCCGCCGTCATCTACCAGATCTACCCGCGATCCTTCGCGGACGCGAACGGCGACGGCCTCGGCGACCTGCCCGGGATCACCTCCCGCCTCGGCGCCCTGCAGGAGCTCGGCGTCGACGCCATCTGGCTGTCCCCGTTCATGACGAGCCCGCAGAAGGACGCCGGCTACGACGTCGCCGACTACTGCGACGTCGACCCCATCTTCGGCACGCTCGCCGACTTCGACGCGATGACCGCCACTGCGCACGCTGCCGGCATCCGCGTCATCGTCGACCTCGTCCCCAACCACTCCTCGAGCGCCCACCGCTGGTTCCAGGAAGCCCTCGCGGCCGGGCCCGGCTCGGCGGAGCGCGCCCGGTACATGTTCCGCGACGGCAAGGGCGAGCACGGCGAGATCGCCCCCAACAACTGGGAGTCCGTCTTCGGCGGTCCGGCCTGGACGCGCGTCACCGAGGCCGACGGCACGCCCGGCCAGTGGTACCTGCACATCTTCGACTCCTCGCAGCCCGACTTCGACTGGACGAACCCGTGGGTCCGCGAGCAGTTCCGCGACATCCTCCGGTTCTGGCTCGACCGCGGCGTCGACGGGTTCCGCGTCGACGTGGCGCACGGCATGATCAAGGCCGATGGCCTGCCCGACTACACCCCACCGGCCGAGGGCGGCAGCATGGGTGGCGCCTCGGCGGGCGTCGCGCTCGAACCCGGCATCAGCACGGGGCCCGCCTCGTGGCCGGAGACCGCGCCCTACTGGGGTCAGGACGGCGTGCACGAGATCTACCGCGACTGGCACGAGCTCCTGGAGACGTACGACGGCGACCGTGTGCTGTGCGCCGAGGCCTGGGTCGACCCGCTCGACAAGATGGCCCTGTGGGTGCGCCCCGACGAGATGCAGCAGGCGTTCAACTTCCCGTACCTCGAGACCCCCTGGAATGCGGCGGACCTCAAGGCGGTCATCGGCGAGTCGCTGCGGGCGTTCGCGCAGGTCGGCGCTCCGAGCACGTGGGTGCTGTCCAACCACGACGTCGTCCGGCACGCGTCCCGCCTCGCGCTCACGGAGGAGAACCCCCAGGGCTACGGCGTCGGTCCGAACACCCCCGGCCAGCCGGATCGGGCGCTCGGGCTGCAGCGGGCCAGGGCGGCGACCGCCCTCATGCTGAGCCTGCCCGGCGGAGCGTACCTCTATCAAGGCGAGGAGCTCGGGCTCCCCGAGGTCATCGACCTGCCGGATGACGCCCGACAGGACCCGACGTGGTTCCGCACGAACCACGAGCGGTACGGCCGCGACGGCTGCCGCGTGCCGATCCCGTGGGAGGCCGGCCACCCGGCCTACGGCTTCAACACGACCGGCGAGTCCTGGCTGCCGCAGCCCGACGACTGGAACGACTACTCGCGCGACGCACAGGCCGGCATCCCCGGTTCGACCCTGGAGCTGTACCGCACGCTGCTCCGTCTGCGCCGCGAGCACACGCTGGGGCTCGGTTCGATCGCTTGGATCGAGGGGGCTCCCGACACCATCCTCGCGCTGACCAACGGCGCGGTCACGGTCGTCGCGAACACCGGTGCCGACGACATCGCCGTCCCCTCGTCGCTCGCGGACTCGTCCGTGCTCGTCGCGAGCGGACCCTTCGACGGCAGCACCATCCACGGCGACACGACGGTCTGGTTCACGACGCCGTCGACCCTGCCCGTCGGCTGAGACACTCCGCGGCCGGTGTGCCAGCGCGGTGCGCCGACGTGACCGCGGGCGTTTCGGCGCCGGCGCGGTGCACTGACGTGAGCGCGCCGGAATCGGCCCCACCGCGGGGCGTGCGCGTGAGCGCGCCCCTCTGGAGGGGCGCGCTCACGCCGTAGACCCGCGCTCGGGTCAGCGCACCGCGCTGGCCCGAGGGCCGTCAGGTCAGTGGTGGAGGATCGCGACCGCGTGGGCGCCGAGCCGGAGTGATCCGTCCGTCGTGACGACCTCACCGAAGCTGTCGAGGAGTTCGCCGACCCGCAGTGCGAGCTCGACCGGTTCCGTCCCGAAGTTGACCGCCAGGGTGGCCGAGCCACGACGCAGGACGAACGAGCCGGTCGCCTCGTCGACGATCGCCGTCGTGTCGGCGAAGGCCGGATCGGTGAACGCCGGGACCGTCCGTCGCAGCTCGATCACCCGTCGGTACCAGGTCAGCAGCGCCGCGTGCCGTCCACCGGATCGCTCCGACCAGTCGAGCACCGACCGACGATAGGTCTCGGGATCCTGCGGATCCGGCACGTCGGCCTCGTTCCAACCCATCCGGGCGAACTCGGCGATCCGGCCCTTCGCCGTCGCCTCACCGAGCTCGGGCTCCGGGTGCGAGGTGAAGAACTGCCAGGGCGTGGAGGCGGCCCACTCCTCCCCCATGAACAGCATCGGGGTGAACGGCCCCAGCAGCGTGACGGCGGCGGCGATGGCGAGTTGCCCGTCGTCGAGCGTCGCGGCCAGCCGGTCGCCTGTCGCCCGGTTCCCGATCTGGTCGTGGTTCTGGTCGGACACGACGAGCCGCCAGCTCGGCGTCCGTTCGAGGTCGATGCGGCGGCCGTGGTGGCGCTTGCGGAAGCTCGACCACGTGCCGTTGTGGAAGAACCCCTCCTCCATGACCTTGCCGAGTGCACCGAGCGGCGCGAAGTCGGCGTAGTAGCCGGACACCTCGCCGGTGAGCGCGACATGGAGCGCGTGGTGGAAGTCGTCGCTCCACTGCGCGTCGAGGCCGTACCCGCCAGCACCGCCGGGGCCCCGGGGCGTGATGAGCTTCGGGTCGTTCAGATCCGACTCGGCGATCAGCGTGAACGGCCGGTCGAGGTCGGCGCTGAGCGCATCGACCGCGGCGTCGAGTTCCTCGAGGAGGTGGATCGCACGGGTGTCGTGCAGGGCGTGAACCGCATCGAGGCGCAGGCCGTCCACCCCGTACTCCTCGAACCACAGCAGCGCGCTGTCGATGATGTACCGACGCACCTCGTCGGAGTCCGGCCCGTCGAGGTTGAGGCTGTCGCCCCAGGTGTTGCCGGCGCCGTCCGCTAGGTAGGGGCCGAAGCGGGGCAGGACGTTGCCGGAGGGACCGAGGTGGTTGTACACGACGTCCTGGATGACGGCGAGCCCGCGCTCATGGCACGCGGCGACGAAGCGACGGTAGCCGTCCGGTCCGCCGTAGGCCTCGTGGACCGCCGACCAGAAGACGCCGTCGTAGCCCCAGTTCCAGACACCGTTGAACGCGTTGACCGGCAGGATCTCGACGGCGTCGACACCGAGCTCGACCAGGTCGTCGAGCCGTTCGATCGCGCCGTCGAAGGTGGCGGCCTCGGTGAAGGTGCCGATGTGGAGTTCGTAGAGCACGGCACCGATGAGCGAGCGACCCCGCCAGCCGGTCCCGTCGCACGGCACGGGGTCGGATGCGACGACGCGGGACGGGCCGTGGACGCCCTCCGGCTGCCGACGCGAGCGCGGATCGGCGAACGGACCCTCACCGTCGACGAGGTAGCGGTAGTCGCTGTCGACGACCGCCGCGCGGGGCTCGGCACCGTCGAGCGCGATCCACCACCCCTCGGCGACGTCGCGGTCCATCGGGTGCTGCTCACCGCCCAGGACGAGGTCGACGCGCTGGGCCTCGGGTGCCCAGACGCGGAACCCGTCGGCCGGACTCGTGGTGCTGGTCGTCATCGTGCTCACTCCTCGCTCGCGGCCTCGGCCGCATCGTCGGGCCGTGTGAGGACGGCGACGGGATACTGCTCCAGCAGCGCCGCGAGGCGGACCTCGCCGCCCTGCAACTCACGGCCGGTCAGCACGTCGACGAGCCGGCCTTCCGGCAGGGTGACCGTGGTCGACTTCCAGCCACCGTGCTCCGCGAGCCGGAGCGAGAGCCGGGTCGCGACCGTGGTCACGCCACCGCGCGAGAACGCGACGACGTGGTCGGCGGCCGGTCCGTCCGCCCCGATGGGCGTGTACTCGGTGAAGCGCGACGGGTGCTCCCGTCGCAGGCGGAGGAGCCGGCTGGTCACGAGGAGCTTCGCCGCTCCGTCCGCGTCGACCGGCGGCAGCCAACCCTCGTCGAGACGGGCGAGCACCGCGCGACGCTCGGCGTAGTCGACCGGGCGACGGTTGTCGGGGTCCACGAGCGATCGGTCCCAGAGCTCACTGCCCTGGTACACGTCCGGCACGCCCGGCATCGTCAGCTGGATCGCCTTGGCGACCAGGCTGTTCGACCATCCGGCCGCCTCGACGTCCGCGACGGCGTCGAGCAGCGCGGCGTTCGCGCGACGGCTGTCGTACAGTCCGTCGACTGCCGCATGCAGAGCGGCCTCGAACGTCTCGTCCGGTGCGGTCCAGGTGGTCGAGTCGCCGGCCTCACGGGCGGCCTTCTCGACGTAGGCGTGCAGTCGTTCGCGCTCGATCGGCCACGCACCGACGGCTGCCTGCCAGACCAGCTGCTCGAGCTGCCGGTCGGGGAAGCCGTTCGAGGTGTGGAGGGCGACGGCGTGCTCAGCCCACCGGTCCGCGACCTCGCTCAGGGCGTCGATGCGGGCACGGACGTCCTCGCTGCGCTTCGTGTCATGCGTGCTGAGCGTCGTCATCGACGACGGCCATTCCGCCTGCCGCCGTGCCTGGCGGTGGTGGAATTCGGCGACGCTGATGTCGGTCTCGGCGGGGTCGCCGCCGACCTCGGTCAGTGAGGTGAGCGCCGTGTAGCGGTAGAACGCGGTGTCCTCGACGCCCTTCGCCATCACCATGCCCGAGGTCTGCTGGAACCGCGCGGCGAGCGGATCGGTCGAGCTGCGCAGGCGGGGAGCCAACGCGGCGAAGGCGTCGGCGAGCTCAGGCCGACGGGTCTCCGCCTCGTCGAGTGCCGCGTCCAGGTACTCGTCGCCGAGCGGCAGGTAGGAACGGTAGACGGGGAACGCGGTCAGGATCTCGGCGAGCGCGTCGACGGCGTCCGGCACCTCGGGGACGAGCCTCGCGAGGCGTCGGACCTCGGAGCCGAGGATCCCGTCGGCGATGCCCCGTTTCGTGGTGTGTACGAGGTCGTCCCAGGCGTCGCGCGTCAGCTCGACCCCAGCGAGCTGACCGAGCGTGGGCAGGCCGTCCGGGTCGACGAGCACGCGGTCGACGTCGCCCAGGGCGTCGTAGCCGGTGGTGCCGAGCGTGGCCCACTCGGCCGGCAGGTCCTCTTCGCCCTCAAGGATCTTCTCCACCCAGATGGGTGCTCCACCGATGCGTTTGGACAGTCGATCGAGGTAGGCACCGGGGTCGAGGAGTCCGTCCGGGTGGTCCACGCGGATCCCGTCGGCGAGGCCGTCGTCGAACCAGCGACCGATCTCGACGTGCGAGCCGTCGAAGACCGCCGGGTCCTCGACCCGGATCGCGGCGAGCGTGTTGACGGCGAAGAACCGTCGGTAGTTCAGCTCGCTGTCGGCGCGGCGCCAGTTGACGAGTTCGTAGTGCTGCCGGTCGTGCACCTCGCGCGGGCTCGCGTCGTCGTCGGCCGTCCCGGGAGCGATGGGCAGTCGGTGGTCGAAGTAGCGCAGTTCGCCGTCCTCGGTGCTGAGGTCGTCGAGCGCACTGCGGCCGTCCTCGTCGTCGCCGAGGATCGGGACGCGGATCCGACCGTCGCCAGCCTCCCAGTCGACGTCGAACGCGGCCGCGTGTTCTGCCTCCCGACCGTGCTGGAGCAGGTCCCACCACCAGGCGTTCTCGACCGGTGTCGCGACGCCCATGTGGTTGGGGACGGTGTCGATGAGGACGCCGAGGCCCGCCGCGTGGGCGGCTTCGGCGAGCGCCGTGAGCCCGTCGGCACCGCCGCGTTCCGGGTCGACCTCGGTGTGGTCGACGACGTCGTAGCCGTGGGTGGATCCGGGTTCCGCGCGGAGGATCGGCGACAGGTAGACCCAGTCGGCGCCGAGGGCCTGGAGGTAGTCGACGAGCGCCGCGGCGTCCTGCAGCCGGAAGTCGGCGGTCAGTTGGAGGCGGTAGGTCGAGACGGGCACAGCGGAACGCTGTGGCCCCCGGCCGGACACGGTGGTCATGATGCGACCCCCGACCGCAGGAGGGTGAAGGAGGTCCCCTGCACGATCACCGTCGTCGACCCCTCGGCGAGCATCTGTTCCGGGTCGCTCGACTCGACGAGCGCCCATGGCAGGCCGGGAGCCTTC
The DNA here is from genome assembly GCF_014839505.1 of Plantibacter sp. CFBP 8775. Taxonomy (NCBI): domain Bacteria; kingdom Bacillati; phylum Actinomycetota; class Actinomycetes; order Micrococcales; family Microbacteriaceae; genus Plantibacter; species Plantibacter sp. CFBP 8775. Next base: position 1,137,727 of record NZ_JACYNV010000002.1, read on the forward strand.
GGCAGGCTGAACTCCACGCCGTTCTCGGCCGCGTTGAGCAGCAGGGCGAACGAGGCCGATCCGGCGTGACGGAACACGAAGGTGATCGAGCGGGCGTCGGGGTTGTCCCAGTCCTCGTCGGCGAAGGGTTCGTCGTCGGACCGGGTGATGAAGACCCGGTCGTCGGCTTTGGAGCCCGGCCCCTGGCGGAACCAGTCGGGTCGCAGCGCCGGCTCGGCGAGGCGCAGGGCGATCAGCCGCTTCGTGAAGCCGAGCAGGTCGTGGTCGGCGTGCTCCCAGTCGAACCACGACACCTCGTTGTCCTGGCAGTACGCGTTGTTGTTGCCGCCCTGGGTGCGGGCGATCTCGTCGCCGCCGAGGATCATCGGGACACCGGCCGACAGCAGGACCGTCGCGAGGAAGTTGCGACGCTGGCGATCGCGGCGCGCGTTCACGGCGGGGTCGTCCGTCGGGCCCTCCGCACCGTTGTTGCTGGAGCGGTTGTCACTCTCACCGTCGTTGTTGTCCTCGCCGTTCGCCGCGTTGTGCTTCATCGAGTACGCCGTGAGGTCGGCGAGGGTGAAGCCGTCGTGCGCGGTGACGAAGTTGACGCTGGACAGCGGCGAGCGCCGGGACGCCTCGTAGACGTCGGGGCTGCCGAGGACGCGCTGCGACATGGTGCCGAGCACGCTGTCGGCGCCGTTCCAGAAGTCGCGCACGTCGTCGCGGAACTTCCCGTTCCACTCGGACCAGCTCGCGGGGAAGCCACCGACCTGGTAGCCCGCGGTGTCCCATGGCTCCGCGATCATCTTGATCGGGGCGAGGACCGGGTCCTGCTCGATGAGCGACAGGAACGCGCTGTGGATCTCGGCGGAGCCGTCCTGGCGGGTGAGCGTCGTCGCGAGGTCGAAGCGGAAGCCGTCGACGTGCATCTCGGTCACCCAGTAGCGCAGGGAGTCCATGATGAGGCCGAGCGCCGCAGGGTGTCCGACGTTGACGCTGTTGCCCGTGCCCGTGGTGTCGAAGTAGTGCTCACGGTCTTCGTCGACGAGACGGTAGTAGGCCGCGTTGTCGATGCCCTTGAACGACAGGGTCGGGCCCATGTGGTTGCCCTCGGCCGTGTGGTTGTAGACGACGTCGAGGATGACCTCGAGGCCGGCCGCGTGCATCGCCTTGACCATGGCCTTGAACTCGTCGACCTGCCCACCGGCGTCGCCGGCGGCCGCGTACTCGCCGTGCGGGGCGAAGAAGCCGATGGAGTTGTAGCCCCAGTAGTTGCGCAAGCCCTTCTCCTCGAGGTGGCTGTCCTGCACGAACTGGTGCACCGGGAGGAGTTCGACCGCGGTCACGCCGAGGTCGGTGAGGTAGCGGATGGCAGCCGGGTGGGCGAGGCCGGCGTAGGTGCCGCGGATCTCCTCGGGCACCTCGGCGAGCTGCTTGGTGAAGCCCTTCACGTGGACCTCGTACACGATCGTCTCGGCGAGCGGGATGCGCGGAGCGACGTCCTGGCCGTCGGCGTCCCAGTCGAACGAGGACGGGTCGGTGACCACGCCGAGCGCGACGTGGCCTGCGGAGTCGGTGTCGTCCATCGTCTCCGGTGCGTCCAGCCGGTGGCTGAACTGCGCCTGGCCGAGGTCGTAACGCCCCGTGACCGCCGTCGCGTGCGGGTCGAGCAGCACCTTCGCCGGGTTGTGGCGGAGACCGTTCGCGGGGTCCCACGGACCGTCAACGCGGATGCCGTACCGCGTCCCGGGGACGAGGCCCTCCACCAGCCCGTGGAACACATGTCCGGTGCGCTGTTCGAGGCGCGTCTGCTGCTCCTCGCCGCCCTCGGGGAAGATGCACACGGTGACGGCGTCGGCGGTCTCCGAGTAGATGGCGACGTTCGCACCATCGCCCCGAAGGGTGACGCCGAGCGGATAGGGGGTCGAGAGCGTCATGGCGCCCTTTCACTCGAAGGGATCGATCGTTGTTGAGACGGTACACCGGCCGGATGACTTCCCCGGATCCGGGCGAAACGTGGTAATGGGCCGATCAGAACGCGAAGATGCCGATCGCGACACCGATGGCGAGCCCCGCGGCGGCCGTCGCGGCGGCGAGGAGCAAGGCGATCCGCGGGTCGACGCCCTGGTCGACGACGAGGCCGAGGCGCGCACGCACCCGACGGACCCGGCGGACGCGGGACTCCGACCAGATCTCGCGCAGGCTGGCCGCGACCTCGTGGGCGGCGGGTCGGTCCTCCGGCTTGCGGGCGGTCATCGACCGCAGCAGCGGGTGCCAGGCGGCGGGGAGCTCGGGCGGGATCACCGGGTCACGGTGCAGGCGTGCGATGGCGGCCTCGACGAGACCGCCGTCGAACTCCCGGCGCCCGGTGACGGCCTCGAGCAGGACGAGTCCGAGCGAGTAGATGTCCGTCTCGGTGCCGACGGTGTCGCCGAGCGCCTGCTCGGGCGAGAGGTAGGACGCCGTGCCGGAGATGGCCTCGGTGTTCGTGAGGCGCGACCCGCCCACGAAGTGCGCGATCCCGAAGTCGGACAGCTTCACGAGGTTCGCGTGGCCGAACGCGGCGATGTCGCTGAAGAGCATGTTGTCGGGCTTGATGTCGCGGTGCACGATCGACCGCGTGTGGATGAAGGACAGCGCGTCGGCGACCTGCGCACCGAGGGCGGCTGCGTCACGCGGGAGCATCGGGCCGGCCTGCAGCTTGTCGGTGAGCGTGGCGCCCGGGATGTACTCCATGACGAGGAACCGGTGCTCGACGCCGCGGTGGACGACGGAACCGGAGTCGTAGAGCTCGACGAGGCCCGGGTGGCGGAGTTCCCCGAGCAGACGGATCTCCCGCTCCTGACGCAGCCGGTCGTTCGCGGTCGCGGCCTCGTCGCGGAAGAGCTTCACGGCGACGGGGCGCGAGAGCAGCTCGTCGCGTGCGCGGTAGACGTTGGCGGACCCGCCGGAGCCGAGCTGCTCACCGATGCTGTAACGCCCGTTCGACAGGCTGACGCCGGTGACGACCGTCTCGGTGTGCTCGGTGAACATCGCAGCTGGATCGGTGATCGATCCGGCGTGTGCCGGCGGTCGGTGCAGGGAGTCGCTCACGGCCGCCCCCTTCACGGTGCAGTCGATGTTGGCCGCGCCACCGTGTTCTCGGCAGGCTGTTCCAGCAACCACGTTACAAGGCGTTCGTCGTTCAGGCGGATTCGTGTCGGAGTGTTGAGAACGGCTAGCGCACCTGGTAGGCGTCTGCAAGACCCCGATGCTCCCTTGCGGGCCCCGAACCGCGACGAGGACCATGGAGAGGGCCGGGGAACCCGGGCCGAGTCGTCTGCTGCGAGGAGCACCCATGTCCACTGTCGCTGAAACCGTCGTCGCCACCCTCCAGGCCAGCGGTGTACAACGCGTCTACGGCCTCCCCGGCGACTCCCTGAACGGCTTCACCGATGCTCTCCGCTCCTCCGGCGGCATCGACTGGGTGCACGTGCGCCACGAGGAGGCGGCCGCCTTCGCCGCGGCGGCGGAAGCGGAGCTGACCGGCGAGCTGGCGGTCGTCGCGGCGAGCTGCGGCCCCGGCAACCTCCATCTCATCAACGGTCTCTTCGACGCGAACCGTTCGCGGGTACCGGTGCTCGCGATCGCCGCGCACATCCCGAGTTCGGAGATCGGCAGCACCTACTTCCAGGAGACCCACCCCCAGGAACTGTTCCGGGAGTGCAGCGTCTACGTCGAGCTCGTGTCCGTCCCGGAGCAGCTGCCGCGGGTGCTCGAGATCGCGATGCGCACCGCCGTCGAGCGCCGCGGCGTCGCCGTCGTCGTCGTGCCGGGCGACGTCATGCTGCAGCGGGCCGTGAGCGAGCACGTCTCCGCCATCCGTGCCACGCAGCCTCGGATCCTGCCGTCGGAGCACGAGCTCGACGAGGCCGCACGCATCCTCAACGCCGGCAAGCGCGTGACGATCCTGGCGGGTGCGGGCGTCGCGGGCGCCCACGCGCAGCTCATCGACACGGCCGACGCCCTCGCAGCGCCGATCGTGCACGCCCTCCGGGGCAAGGAGCACGTCGAGTACGACAACCCGTTCGACGTCGGCATGACCGGCCTCCTCGGATTCGCCAGCGGCTACCACGCGATGCTGTCGTGCGACGTCCTCCTCATGCTCGGCACCGACTTCCCCTACCCGCAGTTCTTCCCCGAGGATGCGACCGTCATCCAGGTCGACATCCGTGGTGAGCAGATCGGGCGCCGACACCCGGTGGACCTCCCACTCGTCGGCACCGTCCGCGACACCCTCGACGCGCTGCTGCCGAAGCTCGAGCGCAAGACCCACCGCAAGCACCTCGAGGAGTCCCTCAAGCACTACCGCAGCTCGCGGAAGGGGCTCGACGATCTGGCGACGGCCGACCACGACGGCCAGGCGATCCACCCGCAGTACCTCGCCAAGGTCGTCGACGAACTGGCGACGGACGACGCCGTGTTCATCCCCGACGTCGGCTCCCCCGTCGTCTGGGCCTCGCGCTACCTCACCATGAACGGACGGCGTCGACTCATCGGATCGTTCAGCCACGGCAGCATGGCGAACGCCGTCTCCCACGGGCTCGGCGCGCAAGCCTCGCACCCGGGTCGTCAGGTCGTCGCGCTCGCGGGCGACGGTGGACTCACCATGCTGCTCGGCGAGCTCATCTCACTCACGCAGAACAAGCTGCCCGTGAAGATCATCGTGATCAACAACTCCTCGCTCAACTTCGTGGAGCTCGAGATGAAGGCGGCCGGGTTCGTCAACTACGGTACCGACCTCGAGAACCCCGACTTCGCGCGGGTGGCTGAGGGCATGGGCATCCACGGCGAACGCGTCGAGCGGGCCAGCGAGTTGGAGGCTGCCATCCGTCGGGCCTTCGAACACGACGGTCCGGCGCTCGTCGACGTCGTGACCGCCAGGCAGGAGCTGTCGATCCCGCCGACGATCACGGCCGAGCAGATGAAGGGGTTCACCCTGTACGCGTTGCGCACCGTCATGTCGGGCCGCGGCGATGAACTGCTCGACCTCGCGAACACGAACCTGCTGCGCCGCATCCTGCCCGGTCACTGAGCGACAGCCGGATTCCCCGCGGCCCCCGGATTCCCCCGCGGTATCCAGAGACCGCCGGGTAGACTCGTCTACCGTGTCCAGACTTCTCGTTACCGGCGGCGCCGGATTCATCGGCTCGAACTTCGTCCACTACGTCCTGAACAACACCGATCACTCGGTGACCGTCCTCGACAAGATGACCTATGCGGGCAACCGCGCCTCACTCGACGGCCTCCCGGCCGATCGTTTCGAGCTCGTCGTCGGCGACATCCAGGACGCGACGCTCGTCGACGAGCTCTTCGCACGTCACGACGCCGTCGTGCACTACGCGGCGGAGTCGCACAACGACAACTCCCTCCACGACCCGCGCCCGTTCCTCGACACGAACATCATCGGCACGTACACGCTGCTCGAGGCGGCTCGCAAGCACGGGACGCGGTTCCACCACATCTCGACCGACGAGGTCTACGGCGACCTCGAACTCGACGACCCGGAGCGCTTCACCGAGCAGACGCCGTACAACCCGTCGAGCCCGTACTCCTCGACGAAGGCCGGCAGCGACCTCCTCGTCCGCGCGTGGGTGCGTTCCTTCGGCGTCAAGGCAACGATCTCGAACTGCTCGAACAACTACGGTCCGTACCAGCACGTGGAGAAGTTCATCCCGCGCCAGATCACGAACGTGCTCGGCGGTGAGCGCCCGAAGCTGTACGGCACGGGCGAGAACGTGCGCGACTGGATCCACGCGAACGACCACTCGTCCGCCGTCCTCACGATCCTCGACAAGGGGGTCATCGGCGAGACGTACCTCATCGGTGCCGACGGCGAGAAGAACAACAAGGACGTCGTCGAGCTCATCCTCACCCAGCTCGGTCAGCCGGCGGACGCCTACGACCACGTGAACGACCGTCCCGGCCACGACCTCCGCTACGCGATCGACTCGTCGAAGCTGCGCACGGAGCTCGGCTGGACCCCGGCGTTCAGCGACTTCGAGGCCGGCCTCGCCGACACGATCGCCTGGTACCGCGACAACGAGTCGTGGTGGAAGCCGCAGAAGGCCGCCACCGAGGCGAAGTACCAGGAGCAGGGTCAGTAACCCTCCGACACCGTCACGAAGGCCCGTCCGGCAGCAGCCGGGCGGGCCTTCGTCGTTCCGTGCCCGGCGCCTTGAGCCTCAAGACCCGGCCCCTGAGCTCCCACCACCCGCCCCTCTCAGCCCCATCACCGGCCCCGAGCCCCCGCCCCAGTCCCTGAGCCTGTCGAAGGGCGGCGCACCCCGTGGGTACTTCGACAAGCTCAGTGACCGACGGAAGTACCCCGTACCACGAGGGCCCCATCCCCGCCCCGGAGAACCCTCACGGTCCCTGAAGCCCCAACACCGGTCCCTGAGCCTGTCGAAGGGCACCCGCCCTCGGGGTGACACAAGACTGCCCCGCCCGGAGTCGGGCGAGGCAGTCGAAGCGTTCGGGTTGCGCGGCGTCAGTCGACGTTCGCGTAGAGCCATTCGAGCGGGTCGACCCAGGTGACGCCGTCGAGTCGGATCTCGAAGTGGAGGTGCGGGCCCGTGGACATGCCCGTGCTGCCGGTGAGGCCGAGGATGGTGCCGACCTTGATCGCCTGCCCCTCGACGACGCGGACCGAGCCGTGCTGCATGTGCGCGTAGACGCTCGAGACGAGGCGGCCGTTGATGGTGTGGTCGACGATGACGTTGACGCCGAGCGAGCCTTCACCGTCTTCGACGTGGCGGACGACGCCGTCGGCGATGACCTGGATGGGCGCGCCGTTGCCGGGGTTGAAGTCCTGGCCGTGGTGGTCGCTGGAGCACCCGGCGCAGTCGCGGGCACCGAAGCGGTCGCCGATGGTGACCCCGACCGCGAACGGCCACTGGATGGTCCCGTTCGGGTTGTTGGTGAAGGTGTTCGCCGGGCGGATACCCATCGCGGCGGCGGCTTCCTCGACGGTGCTCGTCGTGTAGTCGTCGCGGGTGAAGGTCAGCTCTGCCGAACCCTCGCTGTCGAGCGACTGCGAGGCCTGGTTGCTCAGCCCGTTGCCGTCGCCGAGCTCGGCCTGCGAGGCCTCGGCCACCGAGGTCGCGACGTCTTCAGCGGTGAGCAGCGCGTTGGCGGGCACCGAGGTGGCCACGGCCATGAGGGCGACGAAGCCCATCGCGGCACCCGCGAAGATCTTGGTGGTGATGCGACGCTTGCGCGCGATCGTCGTCGGGCGGGGCGACGCCGGTGCGGCAGCCGGGCGGGACGATGCGCGGGGCTTCGAGACCGGCTTCGGTGCAGCGGCTCGGCGCGCACGGGGGGCGTCGACCGTGGACGCGTCGACCGCCACGGTGATGGACTCGGTGGCCGGAGCGGAGTCGGAAGCCACGGCCGGTTCGGTGATGAGCGGCTCTGCCTCGACCGGCGCGATGTCGGCGACGTCGGTGGTGTGCACGGCGTCGATCGCCTCCGCGATCATCTGGTCGACCGGATCGATGGCCGCGGCCGTCTCCTCCTGGTCGGTGCTGGCCTCGTGCGTCGGGTCCTGCAGCACGGACTCCTGGTGCTCCAGTGCGGCCGCCGCCTGACGCTCACGTTCGCGGAGTTCACGGCGGCTGAGCGGCGGCGTCTGCGGGGATGCAGCGTCGTGCTCGACAGACGTGTTCTGCGGGTCCTGAGGGTCGGGAAGCACAGGGGTGTCCTCAGGGCTGGCATGGCGTGACAAGGGGGCGGGGGCCTTTCAATGGGGCTGGCAGGAAGGTCTCGACGTCCATCCGCGCGGGGGAACGCGAAGGTAACGAATGCATAAATGCTAGCAACGGGAGGCTGAAAAAGCCATGGCAGTGCTCGGTTTTATCCGAGAAAGTCCTGGTCAGAGGCCATATGAGAGTTCTCTTATGAACGAGTCGTCACCGGAGCGTTACCGCGAGCGGCGGCGGCGCGCATGGAGTTTCAGCCGATCGGCGTCGCGAAGCCCTGCTCGACAAGGAGCCGTTCGAGGACCGCGAGCAGCGGCGCATCGGCGGCCATGATGAGCTGTGTGGTGGCCGGAGCACCGTCGAAGCCGGCGACCGTCGCGCCCGCCTCGGCGGCGATGAGCGCGCCCGCGACCTGGTCCCACGGCTTCAGGCCGCTCTCGTAGTAGGCGTCGAGGCGGCCGGACGCGACGCTGCAGAGGTCGAGTGCAGCGGAGCCGATCCGACGGACGTCGCGGAAGGTCCCGAGGAGGGCGCCGAGCACGGCAGCCTGTTCCATGCGCCGCGAGGCGGTGTAGGAGAAACCGGTGCCGAGGAGAGCCACGTTCGGGGCCACGCCTTGGTTGACCTCGAGGGCGCGGCCGTTCAGTCGTGCTCCCCCGCCGCGGGAGGCGGTGTAGTGCTCGCCCAGGACCGGGTTCACCACGGCTCCGGCGAGGGCGGTCCAGGTGGCCGGGTCCGGTTCGCCTTCGACGACGCCGATGCTGACGGCGTACGCCGGGATGTCGTAGAGGTAGTTGACGGTGCCGTCGATGGGGTCGACGACCCAGGTCAGGCCGGAGGTCCCCGTCGCGCCGCCCTCCGCGCCGGTCTCCTCGCCGAGGAATCCGTCGTCTGGTCGTGCTGCGAGGAGGCGCTCGCGGATGAACTGCTCGGACTCGCGGTCGGCTCGGGTCACGACGTCCTCGACCGACGACTTGCTCGCGGCGATCTCGACGCCCTCACGGCGTCGGCGCAGGATCAGCTCGCCGGCCTCAGCGGCGATGTCGGTGGCGATCTGGAGGAGTTCTTCGTGTCCGGTCACCCCACCACCCTATGGCGACCCCTGCCGCCCTTCGACATGTCGACGGGCTCAGTGCGGTGCAGCTCAGGAACCGAAGCGAACCCGGGCACACCTCCTCCGCAAACCGACCCGGCGCGACCCGAGCACCCTTCGACAAGCTCAGGGACCGAAGCGTTCCAGGCACACCTCTCCCCGCTCACCGAGGCAGCGCAACCCGAGTGCCCTTCGACAAGCTCAGGGACCGGTGTCTCCCGGGCACGCCTCCCCCGGTCACTGAGCCTGTCGAAGTGCCCACAAGGAACCCTCACCGTTCCGGGCACACCTCTCCCGGTCACTGAGGCAGCGCACCCCGAGTGCCCTTCGACAAGCTCAGGGACCGGTGCCTCCCGGGCACGCCTCCCCCGGTCACTGAGCCTGTCGAAGTGCCCCCGAAAAACCCTCATCGTTCCGGGCACACCTCTTCCGGTCACTGAGCCTGTCGAAGTGCGCACGAGGATGCCTCATCGTTCCGGGCACACCTGTCCCGGTCACTGAGCCTGTCGAAGTGCCCACGAGAAACCCTTCGACAGGCTCTGGGACCGGCGGAGGTCAGAACGGCGCGGGGTCCGATTCCGTCCGATGGCGCTTCCCGTCGGGTGTCGTCCACTCGAGGACCCCGCCTGGGCCGTGGTCGAGGTTCCATCCGGGGAGGTGTTTCATACGGTGGTGATGTCGGCAGAGACAGGCGAGATTGCCGACATCCGTCGTGCCGCCGTCTTCCCAGGCGACCGAATGGTCGAGGTCACAAGCCCTGGCGCGTCGACCGCAACCGGGCGCCCGACAGGTGCCGTCTCGGAGGCGCACCGCGCGCTGGAGGTCGGCCGGAACGCGGTACTGGCCGCGCCCGACCGACAAGACCGCGCCGGTTTCCGGTTGGACGAGGATCCGGGTGAAGCTGGGCGCGTTCACCGCGATGCGGGCCGCAGTCTCCGGGTCGATCGGGCCGTAGCCGTCGAGCGTCGCCGGGGCATCGCTCACACCGGCCATACTGAGCGCCGGAACCGTGATCTGCACCGTCGGCTTGATGTGCTCCTGGACCTCGATCGGGTGCGGGAGCACCGGGCTCGACATGACGTCGTCGGGCGTGACACCGGTGAGCGCGACCGCAGCGAGCGCGTCGGCCTGCAGTTGGGCGCACGTGCGGGCGTCGCCAGCGGCGCGCGACTCGGCCGCAGCCGCTTCGACGCGCTCGATGATGCCCTGCGCGATCGGCGCGGCGGTGAACAGGTGCACCCAAGCCATGCCGTCGGCGGCCGGTTCGAACTCGACCCGGCGGTCGGCTTCGGAGCGGACCGCTCGGGCGGTGATCGACTCGGGGTGGAGCCGTTCGCGCAGGACGCGGGCGCGTCTCCGCAGGTTTGCGTTGGTCAGCTGCTCCGCGGCCGGCAGCACAGCCTCGAGGAACGCCGACCGCCCTGCGGTCGGCACGTCGCTGAGTTGGTCGATGATCGTCTGCGCGTGCCGGGCCGAGATGCGCCCGGCTTCGAGCGAGGCCAGCACGGCCGGAGCATCATTCACGAGGCGCTCGGCGTCGTTCGTCGCGCGCTGGACGGTCTGCTCGGGCGTGCGGGTTGCCATGGCGAGGGCTGCGCAGGTGGAGCGGCGGGAGAGCGCCTGCCGCTCAGCGGGCGGGAAGATCGCCGGGACCGTGGCGTCGGCGAACGCGTCGGCGTAGGCGGCAGATCGAGCAAGGAGTCGGGCCTCCTCGGCGTCCAGGTTGGCGCGACGCCGCTGGATGTCCGCGTAGTGATCCGAGAACTCCGCGAGACGCGCGGCGTATTCGTCGCTCGCGCGGATCGCGGTGAGGGTGGCCTCGGTCATGACTCCAGTCCACCATGGACCACTGACATTCCAGCTGCTGAGTTGTGTCGGCTGTGGAAGTCTCCTCGTGTGCCCTTCGACAAGCTCAGGGACCGAAGAAGGCAAGCCGGATTCGTGAGGTTCTCCGCGGGCCCTTCGACAAGCTCAGGGACCGGAGAGGGTTGATCAGGGACCAGAGGAGGCATCCCGGGTCCGTGGGGTTCTCCGTGCACCCTTCGACAAGCTCAGGGATCGAAGAAGGTTGATCAGGGACCGGGAAAGGCATGCCGGATCCGCCAGGCCTTCCGCGCGCCCTTCAACAAGCTCAGAGACGGGGAGGGACGCCCGCCCGACTCTCGCCGGCACGGCGAAAAATCGCCCCATCCGAGGATGAGGCGATTTGTCCGTGGCGAGTGAGGGATTCGAACCCCCGAAGGCTGAGCCGTCTGATTTACAGTCAGATCCCTTTGGCCGCTAGGGTAACTCGCCAAGCGCGCCCGACCGACTTTCGAACAGCCAACCGAAAGCGCTTGACCAATATAGCCGTCAGACCGCCGGACGCGAAATCAGCATCGGCATCCGTCACCGGGCCGCTCAGCGCTCGTCGGACGGCACGGCCTCGGCGTACTCGTTCGCCGCGGCGGCGACCCGGCGAAGGTACTCGGGTGACGAGTTGTACGCCCGGATCCCGCTCAGCCAGCCGTCCTCCGTCCGCATGTCGTAGTCGCTCGCCCGGCAGAGGTAGTTCGCGGCCGCCATCGCCGCGTCGTCGAGGTTCTGCGGGTCGAGCACGCCGTCACCGCTCGCGTCGGTCCCCCAGTTCTCCCACGACTGCGGGATGAACTGGAACGGCCCGACGGCACGGTCATGGACCGGGTCGCCGTCGATGACCCCCTGGTCGGTGTCGGTGATCTCCTCGGTCTCGCCACCCTTCAGCGGCACACCGAAGATCGGCGGCGTCACGACACCGTCCTCGCCGAGCTTCGAGCCGTCGTGGCGACCGTGGTCGCTCTCGGCGAACCCGACGGCCGCGATCGTCGTCCAGCCGATACCGCACTCCGGCGTCAGCTCGGCCTTGCGGATGGCGGCACCGGCATAGGAACGCAGGGCGCGCTCGGGGATGCCACTCGCCTCGGCGACCTCGGTGATCCACTGGGAGTCGGCGAGGTCGACGTTCGCGACACCGCCGTCAGGGGCGTCGCTCTTCGGCGGGAGCTCGACGGGGACCGCATACGGGACGGGGTCCGGCTCGGGAGCGCAACCGCTCAACACGAGCACACCGATCGCCAGGGTCGCTCCGGCGAGCGCCCCTCGTCGTCCGACGATGGTCCGCTGGTCCTGCTTCACCGGGCTGCGCATCGCACCCACCCAACCACACCTGCCTGAGCGACACCGGCGCTACCATGGTCCACATGGCAGATTCATCGTTTGACGTCGTGAGCAAGGTCGACAAGATGGAGGCGGACAACGCCCTCAACCAGGCGCACAAGGAGGTCGAGCAGCGGTACGACTTCAAGAACGTCGGTGCCTCGATCGCCTGGAGCGGCGAGAAGATCCTCATGAAGGCCAACACCGAGGAGCGCGTGAAGGCGATCCTCGACGTCTTCGAGTCCAAGCTCATCAAGCGCGGCATCTCGCTCAAGAGCCTCGAGGTCGGCGACCCGTTCGCGAGCGGCAAGGAGTACCGGATCGAGGCGACCCTCAAGGAGGGCATCAGCCAGGAGATCGCGAAGAAGGCCAACAAGCTCATCCGCGACGAGGGCCCGAAGTCGGTCAAGTCGCAGATCCAGGGCGACGAGCTCCGCGTCTCGTCGAAGAGTCGTGACGATCTCCAGGCCACCATGGCGCTGCTCAAGGGTGCCGACCTCGACATCGACCTCCAGTTCGTCAACTACCGCTAGCGGGCCGGACGCGGTCGATCACCTCGATCGCGTCATGATCGGTCCCCGCACCACTCTCTTCACCGGAGCACCCGCACGAGCGGGCTCGATGGTTGGAGTGGAGCAGTGGATCACCAGAGACCCGCGGACGGGTCGCATCTCGAACTCTTCCGGACCTCGCGCGCGGGCCAGGAGGTCGGTGTCCCGTGTTGGTGCGCGATCGGCGCGAATCACAGCTACGCCGACTGGCTCGCCGCCGGCCGACCGGATCCGCGGCGTCCGATGGGCTCGCGACGGCGCCTCCCGCCCGCTGAACGCTAGCGGTCGACGGCCGGCGGCTTCGTGAGGTAGCCACGTCCCCACGCGACGATCTGCTCGAACGCACGCTGTCGGACGGGCTCCTCGGACAGGAAGACGTCGTGCAGGGCGCCGTCGAGGCGCACGATCGTGACGGTCTCGCCGAGATCGAGTGCGCGTTCCGCGACCGCGTCGACGTCGAGCGCCGTGTCACTGCGCATCATCGCGTCGTTCCACCGCGGCAGCAGGACACTCCGCGCCGACAGCAGCGTGAGTGCCGGCACACGCAGCTGCAGGCCCGCGTCGACGAGCCGATGCCCTCGCAGGATCGCGTTCAACCATCCCGGATGCAACGGGAAGCCGTGGAGCGGACGCCAGGCGAAGTCGTAGTCCCAGGCGCCGTCCATCGTGCTCGACACGGAGCGGGTGTAGAACCCGAGGTCGACGACAGGGAGCTGCGCACGTGGGTCGATCCGCGATCCGGCTTGGACGAGCGGGGCGATCGCGAGCCGCCCGAGCTGCCTCGCCTGGAATTCGAGCCATGGACTGTTCAGCACGAGACCGGCGACGCGATCCTGGTTCCGGGCCGTCCAGAGACTCAGGGTGAGCCCGCCGGTCGAGTGGCCGAGGAGGACGAGTCGGCGGCGGGTCCGACGCCCGGCAGCGTGGTCCTCGGGGCCGTGCCCCATCACCGCGAGCGCGGCCTCGATGTCCTCGTCATAAGTGCGGAGGTCGTCGACGTATCCCGGCGTCTGGTGCGGGCGGAGGCTCCGGCCGTACTTGCGCAGGTCGAGCGCGTAGAACCGCGCGCCGAGCCTGGCCCAGAATCGAGCCAGATGACGTTGGAAGAAGTAGTCGGACCAGCCGTGGACGTACAGGACGTCGATGCCGTCCGCGACGTCGGGCAGCAGGAACTCACCGAGCTGCTCGAGGGGCGGTATGCGGTAGCGGACGAGGGTCGCGACGACGTCGCCCTCGTCATCCGGTTCGAGGGCCAGCGTGCGCTGCTGGAAACCCTCGCCGAGGATGTCGGCGGTCCACCCGCGAGATCCGGCCATACGGCCACGTTACCGTGACGGGTGATCGAGGGCCGGATGGTCGGGCTCATACGCCGACCATCCGGCCTCCGACTACTGCTGGTACGGGTTGTGCTGCTGCGGTGCCTGCGGCTGCTGTCCGTAGGGCTGCTGCGCCTGACCGTGCTGCTGCGAGCCCTGGTCGTGCTGACCGTGCTGCTGCGGCCCCTGCTGCTCGTGCTGACCCTGCAGGAACTGCTGACCGTGCTGCTGACCACTGTGCTGCTCGTGCGGGGCGTCGGCGAGTCCCTCGGGAGCGACGAACCGCGTCACGAGCACGGCGCCGATCGTGAGGAAGCCCGCGAGGGTGACCCCGTAGAGGATCGGCGAGAGGAAGCCCTGATTGACGAAGAACGCCGGCGTGCCGTACTGCTCGACGACGCCGCGCACGATGGTGACGATGAGCACGATGAGCAGCATGACGCCCGTGCCGACGGCCGCGGCGATGCCCACCGACTGGATCAGGTCGCGGGCGGTGCGGACCCGCGTGAGCGGACGGACCATGATGAGGATGAGAGCCGCTCCCGCACCCCAGAGGGCGATGTTCACGAGATTCGCGCCGAAGCTCAACAGGACGTCGCCGACGGGGTAGTACTCCGAGATGCTGAAGAAGGACCCGATGAGGCTCACCAGTGCGACGGCCGCGGCGATACCCGCTGCGATCCCGACCGACACGAGCGCGAGACGCGTCTCGCGTGCACGGGGGTTCGGCGCCTTCGGAGCCTGCGCGTACTGCTGCGGCTGACCGTACTGGCCCTGCTGCGGCTGACCGTACTGACCCTGGGGGGCTCCGTACTGACCGGTCTGCTGCGGCTGGCCGTACTGGCCGGTGTCCTGGCCGTACTGGCCGGTGTGCTGCGGCTGGCCGTACTGGCCCTGCTGCGGCTGACCCCACTGGCCCGCCTGCTCACCCGTCTGCGGCTGACCCCACTGGCCACCCTGCTGCGGAGCCGGGGTCTGCTGGCTCGTCTGGTCCCACTGCTGCTGCACGGGGTCCGGGTGCATCTCGCCGTAGCGCGGCTGCTGTTGTTGCTGCTGCTGGCCGTCGGCGACGAATGCCGGCGGCTCGGACGGCGGTACGGACGTCGGCTGCTCCGACGGGACGTTCTGGGGCGCGTTGGGGTCGGTCATCCGTCCAGCATAGTGACCGACTCGCGCCGAAACCGGGTTCCGTGAAGCGGCTTGACTCGCGGCGATCGGCCGGATTGCGACCGTCGCGGGCGCGGCTCAGGCGGACGGTGTCCCGTCATCAGACGACTGCGCCCGCGAGATCGCCACCATCTCCTCGCGCGGCACCACCTTGATGCGGGCACGACCCTGTGGTTCACCGAGCGCGATCTCGTGCTGGTCGAGGAGGTGCCAGCCCTCGAGGTCCGTGTAGGCGACGCCACGCGACTCGAGCAGCGCGACGACGGCCTCCTCCTCGGGTTCCGCGGGCGCCCACCAGTCCGCCTGATCGTTGATGACGTGACTGATGGTCTCCATCGCGTCCGACTTCGTGTGGCCGATGAGGCCGACCGGACCACGCTTGATCCACCCGGTCGCGTAGACGCCTGGGACGCGCTCGTTGCTCTCGGGGTGGAGGACCTTGCCCTCGTGGTTGGGGATGACGCCGTGCCGCGAGTCGAAGGGCACGCCGGGCAGCGGGCTTCCGAAGTACCCCACCGCGCGATAGAGCGCCTGGATCGGGACCTCGCGGATCTCACCCGTGCCCTCGACCCCGCCCTGTCCGTCTGGTCTCGTCCGCTCGTACCGGAAGGCGGCGACCTTGCCGGAACCGTCGTCGACGACTTCGAGCGGCTTCGCGTAGAAGTGCAGGTGCAGTCGGCGCGAGGCCTGGCCGGTCTCGCGCTTGCGCCACTGCTGCAGGACGCGGTCGATGACCATGACCTGCTTGTTGCTCGCCACCGCCGCCTTCGACGCCTCGTCGTAGTCGAAGTCCTCGTCGGCCAGGATCATGTCGACGTCGTTGAGTTCCCCGAGCTCGCGGAGTTCCAGCGGCGTGAACTTCACCTGCGCGGGCCCGCGACGCCCGAAGACGTGCACGTCGGTCACGGGCGACTGCTGCAGCCCCTCGTGGACGTTGGCCGGGATCTCGGTCGGGAGCAGGTCCTCCGGGTGCTTCGCGAGCATACGTGCGACGTCGAGCGCGACGTTGCCGTTGCCGATCACGGCGATCGACTCCGCCTCGAGCGGCCAGGTGCGGGGGACGTCGGGGTGTCCGTCGAACCAGCTCACGAACTCGGCGGCGCCGTACGACCCGTCGAGGTCGATGCCCGGGATGTCGAGCGGGGCGTCCTCGACGGCGCCCGTGGAGAAGATCACGGCGTTGTAGTGGTGCTTGAGGTCGTCGAGCGTGATGTCGACGCCGAAGCGGACGTTGCCGAAGATCCGGATGTCGCCTCGGTCGAGGACGTCGCGGAGCGCGTTGATGATCCCCTTGATACGCGGGTGGTCGGGCGCGACGCCGTAGCGGACCAGGCCGTACGGGGCCGGCAGCTGCTCGAAGAGGTCGATGGAGACGTCGAACTTCCGTTCCGCCTTCAGGAGGATGTCCGCCGCGTAGATGCCTGCGGGTCCTGCGCCGACGATGGCCAGCCTGAGCTTGGTCACGGTGGTTCCTTTCGTGTCCCCGTGCGGGGTTCCGGGTGCGGCCGGTTGAGCGCTCCGGCCGTCATGCATGCGCGTCTGGGATGCCGTGCCGCTCCGGTGGAGCGGCGCCGCCATCAACTCCTTCGGTCGACGATCGCCTTCGCGAAGTGCACGAGCGCCTTCTTGACCGAGCCGTCGGGCAGCGGTGCCAGTGCCGCGATCGCCTCGTCGGCCCACTGCCGCGCCTCAGCGAAGGTCCGCGCGGTCACGGCGTGGTCGCGCAGGGTGGCGACGAGCGCGGCGAACCGGACGGGGTCGTGGTCCGTCTCCGTGACCTCGGCGTCGAGACGGGCGACGAGGGCCGCGGCTTCGGGGTCGGCGACCGCCTCGCGGCGCAGGTAGAGCATGGGGAGGGTGACGACGCCGGCCCGCAGGTCGGTGCCGGGGACCTTGCCGGTCTCCTCGGGTTGCGGCGACAGGTCGATGACGTCGTCGATGAGCTGGAAGGCGATGCCGACCTTCTCGCCGAACTCGACGACCGCGCTCTCGTACACCTCGGGGGCGTTGGAGAAGATGACGCCGCTCCGGGCCGCGGCGGCGATGAGCGAGCCGGTCTTGTCGGCGAGGACCTGGATGTAGTGCTCGACCTCGTCCTGACCCTCGCGAGGGCCGGTGGTCTCGTGCAGCTGCCCCAGCACGAGGCGCTCGAACGTGGCGGCCTGGATCCGGATCGCCCGCTCGCCGAGGTCGGCCATGATCTGGCTGGCGCGCGCGAACAGGAGGTCGCCGGTGAGGATGGCGGTGTTGTTGCCGAACACCTGGTGGGCGCTGGGGACGCCGCGACGCTTGTCGGCGTCGTCCATGACGTCGTCGTGGTACAGCGAGCCGAGGTGGGTGATCTCGATCGCCTCGGCCGCCCGCAGGACGTTGTCGGTGATGCCGTCGCCGAGCTGGGCGATGAGCATGGTGAGCAGCGGGCGGACCCGCTTGCCGCCGGCCTCGAGCAGATAGCGCGCGGTGACGTCGACGAGGTCGTCGGTGAACCCGAGCTGCTCCTCCAGACCGATCTCGAGGCGGGCCACGCCGTCGTCGATGGTCTTGGCGAGCTTCCGGTCTGCACCGGTCGCGAACATGCGTTCGGCAAGCCCGGCCTGGCTGGCCAGGTTGCTGACACGGCGGGTCGCGCTGGGATTCACAGCTCTAGCCTAGCCGGGGCAGCCCGTCACCTGTGCCGGAGGACCGGAATCCACGGGCGCGATCAGGCGATTGGCAGCTGTGGTCGGACCACATGACTCGGTTCAGCGGAGTCGCACGCCCTCGGCGTCGTAGAACGCCAGATGCGGGAACTCGTGCGCGAGGTCGAGCAGCATCGAGTATCCGTCGGTGTTGAGCGGCGGCCAGGTCCAAGCGTCGACGCCCTGGGCGGTCGGCAACGCGGCGCGGAAGAGGCCCGCTTCGACGCCGGTCCCGAGGTGTTTCGGCGGCACGACGACGAGGGCGATCCTGGCCGACGGCCCGGACGCCACGAACTGGAGCCGCGCACCGGTCGCGTCGTCTCGCACGATGAACTCACGGGTACCCGGGGTGTCCGGCGGGATCTCGGTGGTGTCGTAGCGCTCGTACGGCTTCGCGAACGCGGACTTCGCCCGCCTGGCGTTCAGGAGGATGACGACGAGCACGAGACCGACGATCGCGACGCCCCAGATCCACGGGCCGCCTGGCAGGGTGTCCAACATCCCACCAGTATGCCCGGCCCGCCTGGACGGCCCCGGGAGATGTGCCCTTCGACAGGCTCAGGGACCGGAAGGGGGAGGCTCAGGGACCGGAAGGGGGAGGCTCAGTGGACCGGAGGTCAGGCGAGACCGCCGTCGACGGAGCGGCCGTACTCGATCGGCTCGTCGGGCACGAGGACCTCGGTGTCGCGGTTGAGGCTCTCCCCGCGGAAGAAGGGCCGCGAGGACTTCCGGCTGTACCAGAGCAGCATGAGCACGAAACCGAAGGCCAGCGAACCGACGCCGATGACGAACGTGCCGCCGACGCCGAAGAGGACCGTGTAGCCGTAGTCGACGTCGAACATGTCGATGCAGCTCTGCACGAAGGCGAAGGTGAGCATGAGCGCCCCGAGGAGCGGGAAGAGGCCCTTGAAGAAGAAGTCCTGCGCGGAGCGGAAGAGCACCTTCCGGAAGTACCAGACGCACGCGTACCCGGTGATGCCGTAGTAGAAGGCGATCGCGAGTCCGAGAGAGAGGATCGAGTCCGCGAGGATGTTCTCGCTCACGAGCGTCATGCCGACGTAGTAGACGATCGCCACGATGCCCATGACGAGCGTCGAGAAGGACGGCGTCTTGAAGGTCGGGTGGACGGTCGCGAACCGTTTCGGCAGCGCCTTGTAGGCAGCCATCGCGAGCGTGCCGCGCGCCGTCGGGAGGATCGTCGTCTGCGTCGACGACACCGCCGAGATGAGCACGGCGACGACCAGGATCCACGCCCACGGTCCGAGCACGAGGTCCTTCAGCGCCAGGAAGATGTCGTTCGCGTTGTCCTCGTTGGCGAGGCCGGTGCCCGTGGTCCCGAGTCCGGCGTAGACCATGGCGGCGACCGTGACGGTGACGTAGGTGACCAGCAGGATGACCGTGGAGATGACCGCCGCGCGGCCCGGGATCTTCTGCGGGTCCTTCGTCTCCTCGTTCAGGGCGAGGCAGGTGTCCCAACCCCAGTAGATGAAGAGTGCGAGCAGCACCGCCTCGATGAAGCCGTGGTAATCGGTGAACGCGAACGGGTTGAACCAGTCGAGCGAGATCGGCGTCGCGTCGGGCGCGGTGCCGTTCGACGCTCCGATGAAGGCGAACACGGCGAACAGCACGAGTGCGAGGTACTGGACCGCGAGGAGGATGTTCTGGATCCGCTCCCCCAGCTCGATGCCGCGGTACGACACCCACGTCATGAGGGCGATGAACACGACACCGGTCGCGGTGACGAGCGGGACGTTCGAGGCGAGGGAGCCGTCACCGATGAGCAACCACAGGTACTGCCCCGCGATCTGTGCGAGGTTGGCGAGCACGACGATGCCGGCGAGCGCGACGCCCCACCCGCCGATCCAGCCGGTGACCGGGCCGAAGGCCTTCGTCGCCCAGGTGAAGGTGGTGCCGCAGTCCGGCACGTCGCGGTTCAGCTCGCGGTAGGCGAACGCGATGAACAGCATCGGGATGAAGGCGACGATGAAGGCGATCGGCGCCTGGGCACCCACGGCGAGCACGACGAAGCCGAGTGTCGCGACGAGCGAGTACACCGGCGCGGTCGAGGCCAGGCCGATGATCACGGAGCCGAAGAGGCCGAGGGTGCCGGTGGCGAGACCTTTACCGCCGGTGGGTGATGCCGGCTGCGACCCGCGGGCCGTGTCCTGTGCTGTCATGACGGAACGGTAGGGCCGGGCGCACCCATGTGTCAATGCTCCCGTTCGGGACCGGGCTACGGAATCAGTCGCGCCGACTCGCGGGAAGTGACGGGATCAACAGGTTCCACCCCTCGGGAATGCCGAGACGAACCCCGATGGTGACGGGACTCAGGCCGGCTTGAGCCCGCGGTGCAGGGCGACGATCCCGCCGGTGAGGTTGCGGTAGGCGACGTGCTCGTAGCCAGCTTCGCGCAGCCAGGCGGCCAGCTCCGGCTGGCTCGGCCAGGCGCGGATCGAGTCGTTCAGGTAGGTGTACGCCTCGGCGTTCGAGGAGGCCATTCCGGCGACGAGCGGCATGACCCGCTCGAGGTAGAGGTTGTAGGCGGCGCGCATGGGGGCGAGCGTCGGCGTGGAGAACTCGCAGATGACGATCCGGCCACCGGGCTTCGTGACCCGGAGCATCTCGGCGAGGGCGTCCTTCGGGCGGACGACGTTGCGGAGGCCGAAGGAGATCGTCGTGGCGTCGAACTCCTCGTCGGCGAAGGGCAGTGCGGTCGCGTCGGCCTCAACGAACTGGATGTCGGAGCGGTCGGCGTACTTCTCGCGGCCCACGGCGATCATGCCGGGCGAGAAGTCGGCGGCCACGACCTGCGCACCGTTGCGTGCCAGCGCCGCGGAGGACGTGCCCGTGCCGGCGGCGAGGTCGAGGATGCGCTCACCCGCGGCCGGACCGACCGCACGAGTGGTCGCGATGCGCCACAGGGCGTCGTTCCCGACGGAGAGGACCGCGTTCATGCGGTCGTACTTCGTCGAGACGTCGTCGAACATGGCCGAGACCTGCTCGGGCTGCTTGGAGAGATCGGCGCGGTTCACCCGTCCATCCTACGTCCGCACCGCTGGGAGCCGGCCGTCCGAGCAGGGCTCCCAGGCTCGCGCTCAGTAGTCGATGCGTCCGTGCCGGTTGTGGAACTCGCCGGTGGGACCGTCCGGACCGAGCAGGGCGAGCGCGACGGTCGCGTCCGTCCCCTCGGTCACCGTCTGATGGCCTCCGTGTCCGTTGAAGTCGGTCGCGGTGTAGCCCGGGTCGCTCACGTTCACCCGGAACCCGGGCAGGTTCTTCGCGTACTGCACGGTGAGCGTGATGACGGCCGCCTTCGACGCGGCGTACGGGATCGTCGGCACCGCGAACTCGTCGGCCCCCTCGGAGGTGAGGAAGCGCGGCCATCCGACCCCCGAGGCGACGTTCACGATGACGGGTCGGGGCGAACGCCGCAGGAGGGGCAACGCCGCCTGGGTGACGCGGACGAGACCGACGACGTTGGTGTCGAGGACGTCCTGCATCGACTCCGAGGTGAGGTCGTCCACACCGAAGGACGTGCCGAGCACGCCGGCGTTGTTGACGAGCACGTCGAGCTCCGGAAGCGCTGCGAGCGCCGCGTCGACGCTCGCCTGATCGGTGACGTCGATCTGGACGGGGTGGGCACCGAGTGCGACGACGGCATCGCCGCGGCCCAGGTCGCGCATGCCGGCGTAGACGGTGTGGCCGGCATCGATCAGTCGGCGTGCGGTTTCGAGTCCGAGGCTCTTGTTGGCCCCGGTGATGAGTGTGGTGGTCATGGGTCCATGCTCCGCCCGGCATGGCCGGTCCGCCAGGCCCCGGTCGACAGGGGGACCGGCAGTACCAGGATGCGGACCGACACCGGGGGCACAATTGCCGGATGGACGAATTCGCCGGTGTGCTCCGGGCCTGGCGCGAACGGGTCTCCCCTGCCGAGGTCGGTCTCCCCGCCGGCCCAGGAAGACGGACGGCCGGTCTGCGCCGCGAGGAGCTCTCCGCCCTCGCCGGCATCAGCGTGGACTACATCGTCAGGCTCGAGCAGGGTCGCGCGAAGAACCCGTCGCCGCAGCTGCTGCGGGCCCTCGCGGTCGCACTGCGACTGACGGATCAGGAGCGCGACCACCTCTACCGCGTCGCCGGAGCCGCTCCACCACCGCCCGGGGTCGTCCCGCGGCACATCGGTCCGGGCGTGCAGCGCATCGTCGACCGGCTCGGTGACGTGCCACTGGCGGTCTTCTCCGCCGCCCACGACATCCTGCTCTGGAACCCGCTGTGGGCCGCGGTGAACGGCGATCCCTCCGCCCTCGTCGGCGACGATCGCAACCTGGTGTGGCGGCACTTCACCGCGGGGCACGACGGCACGGACTTCGACGAGCAGCACGAGGAGGAGTTCGCGAGCGACCTCGCCGCAGACCTCCGGGCCGCGGTCGGGCGCTACCCGCGGGACGACGAGCTCGCACGACTCGTGGCCCGGCTGCGATCGGTGTCACCCGAGTTCGAGCGGCGCTGGGCGGAGGCCAGGGTCGCGGAGCACCGGGCGAGCCGGAAGACGGTCACACGGACGCCGGTCGGACCGATCACCGTCGACTGCGACGTCCTATCCACGCCGGGCGGCGACCTGCGCATCGTCGTGTATACGGCGGCACCGGGCACCGAGGACGCGGCGAAACTCGCACTGCTCGGGGTCACCGGGTTGCAGACGATCGGGACGCCCGGCCGGTGAACGGCCCGCCGACGAGGCGGTGACCGACCCTCCGCCAGTCGGGCTGCGGCGGGGAGGGACCCCTCCTGCGCGGGCGTAGGGTTGAACGGTGACCATTCCCCTGACCTCGTCACTGGTCGCCCAGACCGTCGCCATCGACGACCCGCGCCAGCTCCTCCCGTTCGCCGACCAGACCTCGCCGCTCCTCTGGGTGCGGAAGGGACACGGGCTGGTCGGACTTGGTGAGGCGCTCCGCCTGGAGTTCTCGGGCCCCGACCGGTTCACGCGCGCCGCGGCTGCCTGGCGGGACGTCTGCGCCGCAGCAGTGGTGACGGACGAGGTACGACGGCCCGGGACCGGCCTGGTCGCCTTCGGCACGTTCGCCTTCGACGACGAGTCCTCCGCGACGAGCGTCCTCATCGTGCCGCGCACGATCATCGGCCGGTACCCCGACGCGAGCTTCATCACGCGGGTCTCCCTCGGCGACGGCGCCGAGGACGTCGATCCCGTGACCACGGCCTACGGGCCCGAGTACCGCATCCAGCTGACCCCCGGTGTGCAGAGCCGCGACGGCTACCTCGACTCGGCCGAGCGCGCCATCGCCCGCATCCAGGCCGGCGGCCTGAGCAAGGTCGTGCTCGCACGCGACCTGGCCGGGCACCTCCCCGCGGAAGCGGACCGCCGCCGGGTGCTCCACGACCTCGCCCTCGGCTACCCCGACTGCTGGACCTACGCGGTCGACGGCTTCATCGGCTCGAGCCCGGAGACGCTCGTCCGAGTGGATCGGGGTGCCGTCTCGGCACGCGTCCTCGCCGGCACGATCTCGCGTGGTCCCGACGCCGAGAGCGACCATGACCAGGCCGTCGCACTCATGACGAGCGCGAAGGACCAGGGTGAGCACCAGTTCGCCGTGCAGTCGGTGCTGACCGCCCTGCAGGCACACAGCCCCCAGTTGCGCCGCAGCGAGGCCCCGTTCACCCTCAAACTGCCGAACCTCTGGCACCTCGCGACCGACATCGACGGTCGGCTCTCGGACGGCTCGTCCTCGCTCGACCTCATGGACGGCCTGCACCCGACGGCCGCCGTCGCCGGGACCCCGACGCGCGACGCCGTCGCCCTCATCCGCGAGCTAGAACCGTTCGACCGCGGTCGCTACGCCGGTCCGGTCGGGTGGGTGGACGCCTCGGGTGACGGCGAGTGGGCGGTGGCCCTCCGCTGTGCGCAGATCGCGCCGGACGGTGACATCACCGCCTACGCCGGCTGTGGCATCGTCGCCGACTCGGACGCTGCGACGGAGCTCGTCGAGACGAAGATGAAGTTCCGTCCGATCGTGGAAGCCTTCGGCTGAGCCGAGGAACCTCGACTCAGCTCGCCGCGAGTCGTGCCTGCTCGACGGCGATGTCGTAGTCGGCCGCCGGCCACTGCGGATCGATGTCCTCGAGGGCGTCGAGCAGCAGCCGTTGGACCGCGATGCGCGCGTACCACTTGCGGTCCGCCGGCACGACGAACCAGGGGGCGGCCTCGGTACTCGTCCGCTCGAACGCCACCTGATAGGCGTCCTGATAGGCCGGCCACAGCTCGCGTTCGTCCACATCGCCCGGGTTGTACTTCCAGTGCTTGTCCGGACGCGCGAGCCGGTCGGCGAGCCGTTCCTTCTGCTCGTCGGCGCTGATCTGCAGCATCACCTTGACGATGCGGGTCCCGCTCGCGACGATGCCCGCCTCGAAGTCGTTGATCGCCCCGTACCGACGCTCGATCTCGTCCGGCTCGGCGAGCTGACGCACCCGACCGATGAGGACGTCCTCGTAGTGCGAACGGTCGAAGACGCCGATCTGACCGGGCTTCGGCAGGTGCGGCTCAACCCGCCAGAGGAAGTCGTGGGAGCGCTCCTCCTCCGTGGGCTTCTTGAAGGCGTGGTGGTGCACGCCCTGCGGGTCGACCGAGCCGACGACGTGCTTGACGATGCCACCCTTGCCCGCCGTGTCCATCGCCTGCAGGACGAGGAGCACCGCTTCCGGGGCTCCCTGCGTGCTCGCCGCGAAGAGTCGCTCCTGCAGCTCGGACAGCGCGGGCACCCCTGTGTCGAGCTCGACCCGGCCCTGCTGCTTGTCACCGTCGAAGCCCGGCGTCGATGAGGGATCGACGTCGGCGAGGCTGAACCCCTCCCCCACGCGCAGCGTGTCTCGGGGTGGTGCCGTCCAGGTCGATGCGTGCTTCGATGCCGTCATCCGCCCATTCTGGCTGCAGGTCGCTTCGGAAGTCGACCCCTGGCAGGACCGGCGGGTCAGGCTCGCGGCAGCGGGACCTCGATGAGGACGGGACCGGTCACCGGCGCGGTGAACGCCTGGTCGAGTTCCGTGCGCGTGCGGGCCGAGCGATACTCCCACCCGTAGGCGGTCGCGAGCGACTCCAGCCGGACGTGCTGTGGCGTGTACTGGACGCGGTCGAAGAGCGCTCCAGGGGCACTCCGGGCGACCTCGAGCGCGTCGAAGATGGTGCCGCCCCCGTCGTTGCCGACGATCACCTGGAGACGCGGCACGACGCCGTCGTCCAGGAGCATCGCGCCGACGTCGTGGAGGAAGGCGAGGTCGCCGAGGAGCACCCGCGTCACACCTGGGCCTCCGTCGGCCTGGCTCGCCAGCGCGATCCCCGTGGCGGTGGCGATGGTGCCGTCGATACCCGCGAGTCCGCGGTTGGCGTGCACGCTGATCTTGCGGCCGGGAACGAGACCGTCGGCCACGCGGATGAGCCTCGACGCGCCGACGACGAGGCGGTCGTGCGGCCAGGTGGCACGCCAGACCGCGTCGACCAGGACCTCGCGGGTGACCGGGAGGCGGACGGCGTCGAGCTCGGCCCGGACGGAGGCCAGCCGCTCGGCGGGAGTCGTCGAGTGCAGCCCCTCGAGATCGGGGGCTGCAGGCGAGGGGTCCACCACCCGTTCTCGGGATCCGACGACCCAGGCTCCGAGCCAAGCGCGATCCGCGGGCCCCACCTCGACGGAGACGGAGGACACGATCCGGTCGGCCCGTCGTCCGGGGTTGTAGACCTCGGCTCCGGCCGGGGCGACGACGATCGTCTCGACCTGCGGCTGCTGGAGCAGGAGCGGGACCTCGCGACTGAGGGTCGGGTGGCCGAAGACGACGACGCGCTCGACGGCCTCGCGGTAGTCCTCCTCGCGCAGCAGCTCCCGGTAGGCGGCGATGACGTTCCGTCCGAACCGGGATCCGCTCGACACCTCCGCGATGAGCGGCCACCCGCCGTCGGCTGCGAGCTGCTCGGCAGCCGGGCCGGCGTGGTGACCGGCGACGACGAGGGTCCTGGGTCCGCGCTCGAGCACGAGATGCGGTCGCCCCGGGTAGAGCGGTGCTTCCGCGGTGGCGTCCGTCTCGACCGGGAAGTCGGAATCCGCCCCGCTCACGACCGGGTCGAAGCCGCCCGAGAGCGGCTCCCGGAAGGCGAGGTTCAGGTGCACCGGGCCCGGATCGAGGACGTCCGTCGCGGCACGGTACGCCCGCTGGGCGAGATCGCGGGAGGCGTCCTGCTCACCGGCGTCACCGGTCGGGGCCTCGACGACCACGGCGAGGCGCGCGGCGAACCCGTAGAGGTCGTCCTGCTTCGTCGTCTGGTTCGCCCGGATGCCGTGCGCCTCGGCCGGCCGGTCGGCGGTGAGGACGATGAGCGGGACGCGCGAGTGATGCGCCTCGAGGACCGCCGGATGCAGGTTCGCGGTCGCCGTCCCCGAGGTCGTGATCACGACGGCCGGACGGTCGGTCTCGACGCCGAGGCCCAACGCGAGGAAGCCGGCGACCCGCTCGTCGATACGCACGTGCAGGGTGATCCGTCCGGAGGCCGCCAGCTCGGCAGCGGCGAGCGCGAGCGCCTGCGACCGGGAACCGGGGCAGACGACGACGTCGGAGACACCCGCGGCGGCGAGCGCGTCGAGGAGTGCCCACGCGGACGCACTGGCCGGGCTCGACGAGGGAGCCGAGCCGACGGGCTCGGGAGCGGCGGACGGGTTCACGAGGCGCTCGGGGCGCCAGGCGGTCTGCGGCCGGAACCGTCGTCGGGCGTGTCGGATCCCGGGGTGGGGTCGTCGTGCGTCGTCGTGTCCGGGCTGTCGCCCGACTCGTCGTCGAAGCGGTTGAGCTCGTCCTCGAGGTCGCGGATGCGCTTCGTCTGCGCGCGATCGGCGTCGAGCTTCTTGAGGAAGTCGGGGTCGTCGTCCGGCGCTGAGCCGCGGGGCACGGCCTTCGGAGCGCGAACCCGGCCGATGATCCACCAGAGGACTCCGCCGATGACCGGCAGGAGGAGGATGGCGATGATCCACGAGGTCTTGCTGATCCCTCGGACGCGGTCGCGCGGCATCGTGGCGCAGTCAACCACCGAATACACGATGAAGACGACTGCCGCGACGGCGAGGCCGATCCAGAGACGAACCATGTCTCCATCGTAAACGCCAGGTGACGTGATTACCTGGGGTTGCCTTCAGGCGGGACGCCTAGACTTGTCTGGTGAAACGCGTTCCCGCCGCCGTCTGGTACACCATCCTCCGCCTGCTGGCCTTCGTGGTGCCGCTCCTGCTCCTCGTCTTCCTCACGGGTCTGCAGCCCTGGGTCGCCGCGATCATCGCCGCGATCATCGGGCTCTGCGTGTCCTACATCTTCCTGCGCACCCCGCGGGAGACCGTCGCGCAGGAGCTGTACGCCCGTCGGCACGGCGACAAGCCGACGCCGCACGACGACGAGGACTCCGAGGATGCGGCGCTCGATGCGAGCGCGGCGACACCGGAAGCGTCCTCAGCTGGCGATGCCGGGCGTGTAGAAGAACGCCAGACCGAGGACCACCCCGAACGCTAGCTGCACGAGCCCTGTCAGCTTGAGCGCCAGGATCTGCTCCCTGGCCGTCGTGGAGAACAGCACGATGACGCACGCCGGGATGGCGGCGAGCAGCGCGAACATCGCGAACCAGGCGATCGGGTAGAAGAGCGCGAGGAACGCTGCGATGCCGAACGGCACGAGCAGCAGGACGCAGTAGAGCACCTTCGACGCGATCCGGCCGATGAACGTCGACAGGGTGCGCTTCCCGACCGCCTTGTCCTGTTCGAGGTCGCGGAGGTTGTTGACGACGAGCGCCGCGCAGGCGATGAGGCCGGCGCCGATCGCGCCGAACCATGCCTCCTGGTTCACCGTCCCGACCTGGACGAAGGTCGTGCCGAGCGTGGCGACGAGGCCGAAGAACACGAAGACGAAGACCTCGCCGAGCGCGAAGTACCCGTAGGGCCGCTTCCCGCCCGTGTAGAACCAGGCGGCGACGATCGCGACCGCCCCGACGAGGAGCAGCCACCAGAACTGGGTGAGGATCGTGAGGACGATGCCGGCCACCGCCGCGATACCGAAGAACACGAGCGCGACGGCCAGGACCGTCTTGGGCTTCGCCGCGCCGGAACCGGTCAGTCGGCTCGGGCCGACCCGCAGGTCGTCCGTTCCGCGGATGCCGTCGGAGTAGTCATTGGCGTAGTTGACGCCGATCTGCAGCGCGAGCGCGACGACGAGGCAGAGCAGCGCCCGGACCGGGTGGTAGACGCCGGGTCCCGCGATGATCGTCGCGGCGCCGGTGCCGATGAGCACGGGGGCGACGGCCATCGGCAGCGTACGGATCCGCGCCGCCCCGACCCAGTCGCCGAAGGTCGCCGGCTTCGCGAGCGGGACCTTGCGACCACCACCGCGTGCGGGGTTGCCGGATCGTCCACCGTTCGCGCCACGACCCGCCGTGGGGCGCTGTGCGGACGTCTTCTGCTGTTTCGGCGCTGCCGGCCGTGCTCCATGTGCCACGACGGCGAGTCTACCCGCGGAGCCTCGGGGCGGACGGTGTCACAGGGCCCCGGCGGCCTGGAGCGTCTGGAGGATCGCCGGAGCGATGTGCTCGGCGAACGCCGGGGTGAGGTGCACGCTGTCGTACTTCGTCGGCGTCGTCCCCGCGAACGCCGGGCACACGCCCTCCGAACAGCTGAACGGGAGCGACGAGACGAACCGCTCTCCGGCTGCTCCCGCCGCGGACTCGGTCGCTGCGGCGAAGTCGTTCCAGGCGGCGTCGACGCCGACGGCGCAGTCCTGCGGGCTGGACACCCGCGAGTAGCAGGAACCGAGATCCGCACCGAGCGGCGGCGGCGCGAGGAACACGACGCGGCCGGGGACCTGGTACCCGGCCGTCTCGGCGAGCGCCGACGCGACCATGGACGTCGTGTCGAGCGATCGGCCGTCGGATGCGCGGCCCGCGGTGAACGCGTTCGAGACGATCACGAGGTCGGGCTGGTCGGCCGCGATGCGTTCGACGATGTCGTGCTTCCGCGTCGGGCAGTCGTCCATGACGCCGGCGCCGCTGTTCTGGATGAGGTCCTGCGTGAAGCGGCATCCGTAGAGACCGATGGTGGTGATCCGTACCGCACCGCCGCTCTGGTCCGCGATCGCACGGAACGCCGGCGCGTAGGCGAGCGCGGTCGAGTCGCCGACGAGGTAGACGTGCTTCGGCGCAGCGGCATCCCCCCACGTGCACGAGCCGTCGTCGGGCGTCGCACCCAGGTCGAAGCAGGCCCGTGCGGGGTTGGTGCTCGAGGTCGCGCTGATCGCGTCGTCGAGGCTCGGCGAGAGGTTGTCCGGCCACGCCGAGGCCTCATTCGCGAGTTGCAGCTCAGCGGCGATGCCCTGGAGCGGGTCTCCGGCCGGTGTCGCGACGGCCGCGGGCCCACCGGTCGTGACCGGCAGGCGGAGCGCGGGGCCGATGGCGATGACCGCGAGCCCGGCGACGATCACGAGTCCGACCGCCGAGTAGAGGTACTGGGAGGCGAACCGCTCGCGCCAGGCGGTCCAGGCGGCGTCCCTGGCGTCGCGGTCACCGCGGAAGGAACCCACGAGTGGCGTGCGGTGCAACGGCTGCTCGACGAGCAGGAAGGAGAGCACCGAGACCCCGAGGATGAGCCCGAGCATCCCGGGGACCGTGCTGAGGGCGGTGTCGGGGACGAGCATCGGCACGAACACGAGGATCGGGAGGTGCCAGAGGTAGAGCGAGTAGGAGATCGCTCCGACGCCACGGCTCAGCGGATTCGCGAGTGGGAACATCCAGCGCTGGTACGCCGGGCCGGCTCCGGTCCCGGCGGCGATGAGCAGCATCGCGGCGGCGACGGGGGCGACCGCCCAGGGGCCGGGGAACCCGATCGACCGGGTGATGAGCAGCGCGGACGCGACGATGCCGACGAGCCCCGCCCATCCGGCGACCACCCGGAGCGCCAGCGGCAGTCGGCCGAGGAGCGGCGCGAGCACGGCCAGGAATGCGCCGGCCCCCAGCTCCCAGACCCGCGCGCCGGTCGCGAAGTAGGCGGCCTGCGGGGCCGCCCCCGACTGCCACACCGCGACGGCGAAGGAGGCTGCGATGAGGACGACGAGGACGCCACCGACGACGAGGCGCGAGCGCAGCACGGGTCGGGCTCCGCGGGCCGCGACGGCGAGGAGGATGAGGAGCAGCACCGGCCACACGAGGTAGAACTGCTCCTCGATCGAGAGGGACCAGAAGTGCTGCAGCGGTG
Organism: Plantibacter sp. CFBP 8775; assembly: GCF_014839505.1. Taxonomy (NCBI): domain Bacteria; kingdom Bacillati; phylum Actinomycetota; class Actinomycetes; order Micrococcales; family Microbacteriaceae; genus Plantibacter; species Plantibacter sp. CFBP 8775. The sequence continues at coordinate 1,167,705 of NZ_JACYNV010000002.1, forward strand.
ACGCGGCGTCCGTCGCGTGGAAGTAGTCGGTGCCCGACGCCTCGAAGCGCCAGTTCGAGACGAGCAGCGCGGCCGACACCGCGTCCCACCAGGTTGCGAGCGCCCGCGGGGCGTTGAAGAGCCACGACGCCAGCGCGACGGTCGCGGCCAGGACGACGAGCGACGCGGGCAGGATCCGCTTGATCCGCCGCCCGAAGAAGGCCGGCAGGGAGATGCGCCCGGAACGCTCGTGCTCGCGCAGGAGCAACCCGGTGATGAGGAAGCCGGAGATCACGAAGAACACGTCCACGCCCACGAAGCCGCCGGCCGGCCGGCCGGTCGCGTGGGCGAGGATCACCGCGGTCACGGCGAGCGCCCGCATCCCCTGGATGTCGGCGCGGAACGCCGTCGTCGGCCTCGTGGGCGCAGCGCCCGTGTCGGTCCCCGTTGTCACCTGTCGTCGTCCCCCGGCTACGGTCGCTCGTCGACACGCATGAGAGAGCATGCCCTATGCGACAACCGCCTGCAAACCGGCCCTCGTGGGCACGCGGAGGGCTGGCTCAACCCACTCGTGAGCGGAGTGCGAGGAGGTCGGGTTTGCCGCTCGCGAGCAGCGGGAGCTCCGCCAGACGGACGAGTCGGGCGGGACGCGCCGGGCGGCCGAGCGCCTCGGCGACGGCGTCCCGAGCCGCCTGCAGGAGGACCTCGTCCGCGTGCGGATCCGAAGACGTCCCGGCAACCGTCACGATCGCAGACGCCTGACCGAACCGCTCGTCGGGCACGGCGACGACGACGGCCTCGGCCAGCCCCGGCACCGAGCGGACGACCGCCTGCACGCGGTCGAGGGAGATGTTCACCCCGCCGCTGATGATCACGTTGTCGGCCCGCCCGGTCACGCGGACGACGCCGTCGACGAGCTCGGCGGTGTCGCCGGTGCGGTACCACCGGCGGCCGCCGTCGTCCGGGAAGGCGGTCGCCGTGCGGTCCGGTTCGCCGAGGTAGCCCTCGGCGAGCACCGGTCCGGCGATGAGGAGCTCCCCGTCCACCAGCCGGGGTTCGACACCGGGGAACGGCACGCCGTCGTACAGACAACCGCCGGAGGTCTCGCTTGAGCCGTAACTCCGCACCACGCGGATGCCGAGCGCTGCGGACCGCTCGAGCAGCGGAGCGGGGGTGGCCTGTCCCCCGACGAGCAGCCCGGCGAGTCCTGCGAGCGCGTCGCGCACGGAGGTGCTCGTCTCGGCGGCGTCGACGAGCAGGCGCAGCTGCGCCGGCACGAGGGCGGCGAAGCCGGCATCGGCGTCGAGCCGCTCGACGAGTCCACAGAACGCCCGGGCGTCGAACGACCCTGTCGGCGCCTCGATCGGCCTGGTCCCGGCGACGATCGACCGGAGCAGCACGTTGACGCCGGCGATGTAGTGCGTCGGGAGCGCCAGGATCCACTGCGAGGAACGGCGGTGGGCCTCAAGGCCGCCCAGGGCCACCGCGGAACCCGCCGCGCTGGCCAGGAGGGCGTCGGCCGCGAGGGCGACCCGCTTCGGCACGCCCGTCGAGCCGGACGTCTCGATCACGAGGGCCACCCGGTCGTCGACCGCGGCCGGTGCCGCGGACGATCCGGGTTGCATCGGGAGGACCGCGGGTCCGGAGCCGTCGAGCACCGTCTCTAGGGCTGCGAGCATCGCCGAGGCGGACGCGTCGACGGGGAGCAGCTGACGGGTCATGGATTCAGCGTACGCCGGGTGCGTCGGCGCTCCGCCGACTCCTCGCGGTCAGGCAGCTCAGAACTGCCAGGGGAACGGAGCCCAGTCCGGCTTGCGCTTCTCCAGGAAGGCGTCGCGCCCCTCCACCGCCTCGTCGGTGCCGTAGGCGAGGCGGGTGGCCTCGCCCGCGAAGACCTGCTGGCCGACGAGACCGTCGTCGACGGCGTTGAAGGCGAACTTCAGCATGCGGATGGCGGTCGGTGACTTGCCGAGGATGGTGCGGGCCCAGGCGACGCCCGTCTGCTCGAGCTCGGCGTGCGGGACGACCGCGTTGATCGCGCCCGCCTGCAGCGCGCGCTCCGCGTCGTACTCCTGGGCGAGGAAGAACACCTCGCGGGCGAACTTCTGGCCCACCTGCTTGGCGAAGTACGCGCTCCCGTACCCCGCGTCGAAGGAACCGACGTCGGCGTCGGTCTGCTTGAACCGCGCGTGTTCCCGACTCGCGATCGACAGGTCGCACACGACGCCGAGGGAGTGCCCACCGCCCGCGGACCATCCGGGAACGAGGTTGATGACGACCTTCGGCATGAAGCGGATGAGGCGCTGGACCTCGAGGATGTGCAGGCGACCGTTGCGCGCCGCGTCGATGCCGCTCGCCGTCTCGTCGTCCGCGGCGTCGTCGCTCGCGTACCGGTAGCCGTCGCGACCACGGATGCGCTGGTCGCCGCCCGAGCAGAACGCCCAGCCGCCGTCCTTCGCGCTCGGACCGTTGCCGGTGAGCAGCACCACTCCGACCGTCGGGCTCTGGCGAGCGTGGTCGAGCGCGCGGTACAGCTCGTCGACGGTGTGCGGGCGGAAGGCGTTGCGCACCTCGGGGCGGTCGAACGCGATGCGCACGAAGCCGCCCTCGCGCGCGACGTGGTACGTCAGATCGGTGAGGTCCTCGAACCCCGGTACGACGTCCCAGATCTCCGGGTCGAACAGTTCGGACACTCGATCGCTCATGCGTCCAGCCTAGGCACTACTTCGGCTTGTCGAGGTCCGCATAGGGCTTGAGCGCCGCCAGGTAGTCGGCGCGGTCCGCCTCCTTCAGGAGCGCATACGAGTCGAGGTGCAGCTCGATGCCCTCCGCCGCCATGTCGTAGTAGTCGACGTCGAACTCGCGGTCCTTCGCGACCGTGCCGGCCGAGTCGAGCGTGAGGTCGACGATGCTCGTCCGGAAGTCGCCGCCCCCCGTGATGGCGTTGTAGGTGTGCAGGTCCCACAGTGCCTGAGTGTCGAGGGTCTCACCGCCGTACCGCTCGGTGAGCTCGCCCGGCTCACGCCAGGAGGACGGTGCGTTCTGCATGTCGAGGTTCGCGATGCCGTACCGGAGCAGCACCTGCCGGATCAGCTCGACGACCCGCGACTTCTCCTCGAAGGTGCGCACGGTCGTCGTCGTCTGCCACACCGGTGCCGTGTACTCGAAGAGCATGGAGTCCCCGCCGTACCCGTTCTGATCGACCTCCGTCTCGGCGGGCTGTCGCTCCACCCAGTCGAAGCCGAACTCGGCGGTCAGGGCCGTCCGGATCTCCGCGAGCATCTCGTCGGACGTCCCGACGAAGTCCTCGTAGCTCGGCCCGTCGAGGGTCTCCTTCGCGTCGACGTAGGCGGATCCCGGGTAGGTGTCCCAGATCGGGTCGTGCTCCTCGTCGCCGCTGCCACCGGCGGAGGCACCATTCCCGGCCCGATCCGGGGAGAGACCGCCGACCGCCATCGCCGTGACGGGGTTGACGACGAGGATGAGCACCAGCGCCAGCACACCCCAGCGGCGCCGCACCTTCCGGCGGATGACGATGACACTCCCGATGAGTAGCACGATCTGCACGACGACGACGAGGACGAACGCCACGAGGATGGCCCAGGCCCCCTCGCCGGGCCGGTAGCTCACGGCCAGCAGGACGGTGAAGAGGGTGACGGCCACCACCGCGCCGAGCAGGGCGAGCGGCGAGAAGGAGGCGACGACACCCCGACTCCGCGCGCCGAGCTCGTCCCGCCCGGTCGGGGACGCACCGCCGGCAGGCGGGTGGGCCGCCGGACTCCGCTCGCCGCCGTCGGCCGGGATCGCCGCGGACTCGGGTCGCGAAGCGGCCGCGCGCGCCGCCGCCTTCCGTTGACGGCGCGACGACGGCTTCCGCGATGCGGGCTGCCGTGGCGTCCGTCGTCCTCGGGACCCCGGACGACGGAACCTTGCGGTCTCCGCCTCCAGTTCCTCGGGCGAGCGCTCCGGGGCGGCAGGCGCTGGCGCGCTCGAGGACACGACTGCCGGCGGCGCTCCGGGGATCGGCGGGGCGTTCGGATCGCGCGGCTCGTCGGAGGATCCGCCGGGCGCTTCCTCGATCACCGGGAGCACCTCGGCCTCGGGGCTCGGCTCGAAGATCGGCTCGGGCACCGAGAAGGCGGCGGGTTCGTCCGCGGGCACGCTTCGCCGATCGCCTGGCGTCGGCTTGCGTCGGGAGAACAGCGGCACGGGATCGATTGTGTCACGGGCGTCCCGCGACGGCTTCCGACGTCCGGGTGCAGGATGGGGTCATGCAAGCGAACCTCGACGACGTCCTCGCCACCGCCCGCGTGGTCTCCATCCCCCTCCGCGTCCGGTTCCGGGGCATCGACACCCGCGAGGCCGTCCTCTTCCGCGGGCCCGCCGGGTGGACGGAGTTCTCCCCCTTCGTCGAGTACGACGACCAGGAGTCAGCCGCGTGGCTGCGGGCCGCCATCGACTTCGGCTGGTCGGACCTCCCGCCCCTCCACCGGGATCGCATCCTCGTGAACGCGACGGTCCCGGCGGTGGACGCGGCGGACGTGCCGTCGATCCTCTCCCGCTTCCCGGGCTGCCGGACCGCGAAGGTGAAGGTGGCCGAGCGCGGGCAGGTGCTGGCCGACGACGTCGCGCGCGTCGCCGCCGTCCGGCGGGCCATCGGACCCGAGGGTCGACTCCGCGTGGACGCCAACACCAACTGGAACGTCGACGAGGCCGAACACGCCATCCGCGCTCTCGAACCCTTCGACCTCGAGTACGTCGAGCAACCCTGCGCGACCGTCGCGGAACTCGCCGAGATCCGTGAACGGGTCTCCTCCCTGGACGTCGCCATCGCGGCGGACGAGAGCGTCCGCAAAGCCGAGGACCCCCTCGCCGTGGCTCGCGCCGGCGCCGCCGACCTGCTCGTCGTGAAGGCGCAGCCGCTCGGCGGCGTGCACGCCGCGCTCCGCATCGCGGGCGAGGCCGGCCTGCCGATCGTCGTCTCGAGCGCGCTGGACACCTCCGTCGGCATCTCCATGGGTGCCCACCTCGCGGCGGCCCTGCCGGAACTCGACTACGACTGCGGGCTCGCCACCACCGCGCTCCTCGGCGGCGACGTGACGACCGCACCGCTCGATCCCGTGGACGGCGGCATCGCCGTTCGGCGCGTCGAGGTGGACGTCGATCTCCTCGAGCACTTCACGGCGTCACCGGAGCGGACCGCCTGGTGGCTCGACCGGCTCCGCCGCACGCACGCGTTGCTCGGCTGAGGGCCGGCGCAGGGGCTTACAGGCCGCTGTAGGCGTGCAGACCCTTGAAGAAGACGTTGACCACGACGAAGTTGAACATCACGGCGCTGAAGCCGATGATGGCGAGCGTGGCCGCGCGTGATCCGCGCCAGCCGCGCGTCGCCCTGGCATGGATGTACCCGGCGAAGATCACCCAGATGATGAAGGTCCACACCTCTTTGGTGTCCCAGCCCCAGTACCGACCCCAGGCGCGCTCAGCCCAGATGGCACCGGCCATGAGCGTGAACGTCCAGAAGATGAAGCCGATGATGTTGACGCGGTAGGCGAGGTTCTCGAGGCGCTCCGCGTTCGGGAGGGTGAGCAGGAAGCGGAGACGCCCGGAGCTCTGGGTGGGCTGTACGAGCCCGAGCCGTCGCTCGCGACGCCCCTGCAGGAGCTGCACGACGCTCAACGCGAAGCCGATGGCGAAGAACGCCGTGCCGAGGCTCGCGACGAACACGTGGATGACGAGCCACGCCGACTGCAGCGCCGGCGGCAGCGGGACGACCTCGACGTAGAAGTTCGCGGTCGCGAGGCCGAGGAGCACGGTCACGAGGCCGATCACGAAGCTGCCGAGGAACCGGAGGTCCACGCGCGCGATGACCACGAGGAACACCGCGACGATGAGCAGCGTGCCCGTCATCGCGAACTCGTACATGTTCGCCCACGGGACACGACCGGCGGCGATACCGCGCGTCACGTCCGCGACGAGGTGGAGGAGGAAGGCGATGACGGTGAGCGAGACTCCGACCCGGAGGCTCGGCGACTTGCGCGACGCCTGCTGCTCGGGCTCGTCCGAGGGACGGCGGGTCTTGCGCGGGACACCGTCGCTCGTGACGATCGGTGCGGCGGTCCGCGCCGCGGCGGAGGCGAGTGCACCGACGCGTTCCTCGGCGGCTGCCGACTGTTCCAGCTCAGCCCGCTCGGCCGCGTCGATCGCCGCGGTGACCTCGGCGCTGCGGCGCGCGAGGTCGAACGTGAAGGCGATGAACGCCAGCGCGTAGACGGCGACGGCCGACCAGAGGCAGAGGTTCGAGATTTCGACGAGGGTCACGGGGTGATTCTACCTTCGGGTTCGGACGGGACAGGCGTTGGACTGTGCGCTTCGGCGATCGCCGCGACGGCCGCTTCGAGGCCGGGGTCCTCGCCGCGGGCGAGCCCGGCGTATTCGAGGGAGACGGTGCCGTCGCTCCCGGTCACGGCCTTCACCCAGACGCGGCGTCTGGCGACGAAGAGTGAGGTGATGAGACCGGACAGGGCGAGGATGGCGAACGCGAGCACCCACAGCTGGGTCGGGTCGTGGTGGACGTCGAACGAGGCGAACCGCTTGACGGAGCCGGCGTAGTTCTCGGTCGACGGGTTGGCGGCGACGTTGTCGAAGGACACCGTGCCGAGTCCGTTCGGCAGGTCGGTGATCTGGCCGGGCGTGAGTTCGATCGACTCGACGCCGGTGTCGCCCCCCGTGAGCTGCTTCATGTCGTCGACGTCGAGCGCGTAGACCGACTTCGGAGCACCGGCGTTGATCCCGAGGTCGCCGGAGTAGACGTTGAGCGTCAGCACCGGGTAGGCGAGGTCGGGGTAGGACGAGAAGAACGGCGGCTTGGACGCGGCCTGCGTCGGGTAGAAGAACCCGATCATGCCGAGCTGCTCCGCCAGGCCGTCCGGGACCTTGACGATGCCGAGCGACGTGAGCTGGGCGTCCTGCGGCAGGAACGGGATGGAGTCGCTGAACACGACCTTGCCCTCGGGATCGCGGACGGTGATCGTCGGCGCGTAACCGTTGCCGAGCAGGTAGACGTCGGTGCCCTCGAACCGGAGCGGATCGTTGACCTTGATCGTCGCGTCCTGCGGCTTCCCGCCGGGCGAGGTCGTCGTGACCTTCGCGCGGTAGTCGATCGCCTGCCCGTACGCGTCGAGGTTCTCGGTCTCGTAGGTGACGCCGAACTCGTCGAGCGTCAACTTGTAGGGGGCCAGCTCCGACTCGTTGAAGAAGCGGCCGGGGTTGAACGAGTCGTAGTCGAGCAGGGTGTTGACGAAGGTCTGACCCTCGACGAGCACGCGCTGACCGGAGAAGCCGAAACCGCCGCCGAAACCGACCGTCACGAGGATGCCGACGAGTGCCGAGTGGAAGACGAGGTTGCCGGTCTCGCGGAGGAAGCCGCGCTCGGCGGACACCGATGCGGACCCCTCGGCGTCGTAGCGTTCGACTCGGTAGCCCTGGCGCTTCAACTGCTTCGTCGCGTCGTCGATGAGCTCGGTGGCGGTCGCGCCGCTGTCGTCGCTGCGACGCTCGAACGCGGAGAGCCGCGACAGGCGCGCGGGCGTCCGCGGCGGGCGGGAGCGCAGGGCGAGCCAGTGGTGCTTCGTCCGCGGGATCACGCAGCCGATGAGCGAGATGAACAGCAGCAGGTAGATCGCGGAGAACCAGGCCGAGCTGTAGACGTCGAACGCCTGCACCTTGTCGAGGATGGGCGCGAGGTCCGGGTTGTCGGTGAAGTACTGGGTGACGCCGTTCGGGTCGCTCGACCGTTGCGGGACGAGCGAACCGGGCACCGCGGCGATGGCGAGGAGCAGCAGCAGGAAGAGCGCCGTGCGCATGCTCGTGAGCTGACGCCAGAAGAAGCGGAGCCAACCCACGAACCCGAGCTTCGGCTGGTTGATGCCGTCGGCCGGAGCCGGTGCGGCGGAATCGATGTGATCAGAGGGGCGTGACAAGGCCGCTCATCACCCCCTGCAACGAGTACATCCAAGCGGACCAGAGACCAGACACCATCAACACACCGATCACGATGAGGAGCACGCCGCCGATGATGTTGATCGTGCGGATGTGCCGTTTGAGGAACGCCAACGACCCCGTGACCCAACCGAGTCCGAGCGCGACGAGCAGGAAGGGGATGCCGAGACCGAGGCAGTAGAACAGCCCGAGGAGGGCCCCGCGCCAGGCGGAGCCGCCCGAGAGGGAGAGCGCGCTGATCGCGGTGAGGGTCGGGCCGAGGCAGGGCGTCCAGCCGATGGCGAAGACGAAGCCGAGCAGTGGCGCGCCGGCGAGGCCGGTGGCGGGTGCCCAGTTGGTGCGCACCGTGCGCTGCAGCCGCGAGAACTGTCCGATGAAGATGAGCCCCATGAGGATGACGACGGCGCCGAGGACGCGGGTGATGACGCCTTCCCACTCGACGAACCAGGCGCCGATCGTTCCGACAAACGCCGCGATCGCCACGAACACGACGGTGAAGCCCAGGATGAAGAGGCTGACGCCGAGCAGCACGCGCCGGCGACCCGCACCGGAGCGCCCCTCCTCGACCGTCGTCATGCCGCCGACGTATCCGAGGTAGCCGGGGACGAGTGGCAGGACGCACGGCGAGAGGAAGGACAGCAGACCGGCCGCGATGGCGATCGGGATCGCCACGAGGAGCTGGCCGCCGTAGACGAGCTCGCCGGGGCTCACTCTGGGGCGCTCTCGGCGATCGTGTCGCGGATGAGGGTGTCGAGGATGGTGCGGTCCTGCAGTTGCCCGAGGATGCGTGCGGCGACCCGACCTTCGGCGTCGAGGACGATGGTGGTCGGCACCGCGTTCGGCGGGACACTGCCCGTGAAGGCGAGCTTCGCCTCCCCGCTGTCGACGTCGAGGATGGAGGGGTAGGTGATGCCGAAGGTGCCGTTGAACGCCTTCGCGGTGTCGGCGGTGTCGCGGACGTTGACGCCGATGAAGGTGGCGCCCTTGTCGGTGTAGGCCTCGTTGAGCGCCTGCAGGTCCTTCGCCTCCGCGCGGCAGGGGGCGCAGGCGGCGTACCAGAAGTTCACGACGAGGACCTGGCCCGCGTGGTCGGCGGAGGAGATCTGCTCGCCGTCCTCGCCGACGCCTGAGAAGCTGATCGACTCACCGCGGTCGTCGAGCGCGACCTCGGTCACGCTGCCGTCGCCCGCGACGTACCCCTTGCTGCTTCCCTCGCGGTACTGCTCGGCGAGCGGATCGCTCCCGCACGCCGTGAGCAGGAGCGCCCCGACGGCCAACACGGCGGCGACGGCGAACGTCCTCGATCGGCGGGCCATCAGACGGCCCCGACATCGGTCGCGCCGGACGCCAGACGGGCCGCCGGATCGACGTAGCCGACCTCGAGGAAGCCCTGCTCGGTCCGTTCGAAGGTGGTGATGCTCGACAGGGCGCAGCGTCGCTTCCGCGGGTCGTGACGATAGGGCGCCCCGACGACGGAGCTGTGGAGCATCCAGATCGGCAGCTGGTGGCTGACGATGACGACGTCGCCCGACGGCGTCGCGCGCCAAGCGTCCTCGACGGCCGCGGTCATGCGGTTGACGATCGACGCGTACGGCTCGCCCCAGCTCGGACGGGACGGGTTGCGGAGCTTGGACCAGTTGAGCGGGTTCTTCAGGGCGCGGCTCATGCGCTTGCCCTCGAACTCGTTGAACGGTTCGATCACGCGCGGCTCGGCGACGACGGCGAGCCCGAACGCTGCGGCGACCGGCGCGGCGGACTCCTGCGTGCGCTGCAGCGGAGACGCGTAGAGCGCGCCCACCGTGCGATCACGGCTCACGAGGTCGTCCGCGGCGGCCTGCGCCATGCGCTCGCCGAGCTCCGACAGTCGGAATGCGGGGAGTCGACCGTAGAGCACACGAGAAGGATTGTGCACCTCGCCGTGACGCACGAGATGGATCTGGTCGGCTACCACCCTTCAAGTGTACGTTTCCCCAAGCTGCGGATTCACCGTGACCTCCGTCCAGGTCCGAGCCACGAGCGACGGCTAAGCTGTCGGGGTGAGTGAACGCGTCGTTGTGAAGAACCTGGCCGCCCTGTCCGACGGTCCCGTCACCGTCTCCGGATGGGTCGAGACCGTCCGCGATCAGAAGAAGGTGCAGTTCGTCGTCCTCCGCGACGAGAGCGGCGCCGTCCAGCTGGTGAACCCGGCTGTCCGCGAGGTCGACCCGGAGGTCGAGGGCTCCGCCGAGCGCCTCACCACCACCGAGGCCATCTCCGCCCTCGCGCACGGCTCCTTCATCACCGTCACCGGCGAGCTCAAGCACGACGAGCGCGTCAAGCTCGGCGGCATCGAGGTCAAGGTCGCCACGCTCGAGGTCGTCACCGCCGCCAACCCCGAGACGCCGATCGCTGCGGACTCCTCGCTCGACAAGCGGCTCGACTGGCGCTTCCTCGACCTGCGCCAGCCGAAGCAGGCCCTGATCTTCCGCATCCAGACGACGTTCGAGCACGCACTGCGTCAGTACTGGATCGACAACGACTTCATCGAGATCCACACCCCGAAGCTCATGGCGAGCGCGAGCGAGTCGCGCGCCGAGCTCTTCGAGGTCGACTACTTCGAGGGCAAGGCGTACCTCGCGCAGTCCCCCCAGTTCTTCAAGCAGATGGCGCAGTCCGCCGGCTTCGGCAAGGTGTTCGAGGTCGGACCCGCATTCCGCGCCGACCCGTCGTTCACCAGCCGACACGCGACCGAGTTCACGAGCGTCGACGCCGAGATCAGCTGGATCGAGTCGCACGAGGACGTCATGCAGCTGCACGAGGAGCTCCTCGTCGCCGGCTTCACGGCGGTCAAGGAGAAGCACGGCGAGCAGATCTCCGAGCTCTTCGGCATCGAGCTCGAGGTCCCGTCGCGTCCGTTCCCGCGCATCCCGCTGGCCGAGGCCAAGCGCATCGTCGCCGAGCGCGGCTACGAGATCCCCCGGGCCGACGACGACATGGACCCCGAGGGCGAGCGTCAGATCGCGGCCTACGTCAAGGAGACCTTCGGTCACGACTTCGTCTTCCTGACCGACTACGCGTCGAGCATCCGGCCGTTCTATCACATGCGCAACGCCGAGGACGGCTCGCTCACCAACAGCTACGACCTCATCTACAACGGCGTCGAGATCTCCACGGGCGCACAGCGCGAACACCGCGTCGACGTCCTCGTCGAGCAGGCCAAGGAGAAGGGCCTGGAGCCCGAGGAGCTCGAGTTCTACCTCGACTTCTTCCGCTACGGCGTCCCGGCGCACGGCGGCTTCGGCATGGGCCTCGCCCGCGTGCTCATGCTCATGCTGCACGAGACCTCCATCCGCGAGGTCACCTACCTGTTCCGCGGCCCGACCCGCCTCGCCCCGTAACCCCGCAAGAAGGACGCAATGCAGATCGTCATCCTGTACGGGACCGAATCCGGCAACGCCGAACGCCTCGCCGGCGACATCGGCAAGGCCATCGGCTCACAGCACCAGTGGCGCGTCGCCGACCTCGGCGACGTCGACCCCGCGGAGCTGTCGACCGACGAGATCCACATCTTCATCACCTCGACGTACGGCGACGGCCTCCTCGGTGAGACCGGCCAGATCTTCTACGAGGCGCTCGAGGAGTCCGACGTCGAGCTCGACGGGCTCCGGTACGCCATCTTCGGGCTGGGCGACAGCAGTTACGAGGACACGTACAACCAGGGCAGCTCGCTGCTCGACGCCATCCTCACCGAGCACGGCGCGACCCGGTTCGGTGAGTTCGGTCTGCACGACGACGGCGGGTTCGAGCGCAAGAAGGACGTCGCGCTCGCCTGGCTGCCCGGCGTGCTCGCCGCCGCAGAACAGTTCTGACAACCGCTCTGGTGCGTGCCCGGCCGCGACGGTAGCGTGACTCGCACCGGCCGTGCGGCGTCCTCGCACGTGAGCGAGGGGTGAGCCAGATGAACGCGACCGCCGAATCCGTGGTCCTACGCCTTCGTGCGGCGGGGTGCGTCTTCGCCGAAGACGAGGCGGCGCTGCTCCTCGCCGAGTCGGATGATCCGGATCGACTCGAACGGATGGTCGCGGCACGGGTCGCCGGCCGGCCGCTCGAACACGTCCTCGGCTGGGTCGCGTTCCGAGGCCGCCGGGTGGTCGTCGAGGACGGGGTCTTCGTGCCGAGGCGACGGACCGAGCTCCTGGTCGACTTCGCCCTCCCACGCCTCCGGAACGGTTCGGTGGTCGTCGAGCTCTGCTGCGGTGCCGCAGCCGTCGGGAGTGCGCTCCTCACCGAGGCGCCCGACCCCATCGACGTCTGGGCGTCGGACATCGACCTCGCCGCGGTGGACTGCGCACGGCGCAACGTCGAGCCGCTCGGTGGGCACGCCCTACGCGGAGACCTGTTCGACGGGCTGCCCGGGGTGCTCGCGGGGCGCGTCGACCTCCTGCTTGCGAACGCCCCCTACGTCCCGACGGCGTCGATGGCGACGATGCCCCCGGAGGCTCGGGAGCACGAGGCCGTGATCGCGCTCGACGGCGGTGCCGACGGGCTCGACGTGCAGCGTCGGATCATCGCGCAGGCCCCGGACTGGCTCGCTCCGACCGGCGCCGTCCTGATCGAGACGAGCGAACGTCAGGCCCCCGAGACCGCAACGCTCATGCGGGCGGCGGGCCTCACGGCGTCGATCGTCCGCGACGACGAGCTCGACGGCACCGTGGCCGTCGGCGTCATGGCCTGAGTCCTGCGGGCGCCGGGCTCAGTCGAGCTGGAAGTCGACCGCGGAGCGCTCGACGACGAGCTGACGGACGATCTGCACCACGCGGACGTGCTCCGGGTGGACCTGGTACCGCTCCAGGGCTTCGAGGCTCGGGTAGTCGCCGACCAGCACGACGTCCCAGTTGCTCTCGGGGTAGGCGATGTTGCGTCCGACCTGGAGGTGCTCGATGTCGTCCGGCATGAACCCGGCGAGTGCCTCGAGTTCGGACTGCATCGTCGCGAACGCCGCGTCGCGCTCGGCGTCGTCCGTTGCTGCCAGCTTCCAACTGACGATGTGGCGGATGGTCACTGGGCCCCCAAGGGTCGATGTGGATGGATGGACGTGTGGATCAGCCGGCGAGCAACGCGGACCGCAGGCGGTCGGGGTCGATGCGCCAGTAGTTGTGGACCCTGCCGTCGATGAGGACGACGGGGATCTCCTCCCAGTGGCGGTCGTGGAGCGCCGGATCGTCGAGGATCGAGAGCTCCTCGCGTTCGATCGTGGGGCCGTCGGACGGGAGGCCTGCGACCACCTCGTCGATCACGGCACGGGCGTCGTCGCAGAGGTGACAGCCGGGCTTGCCGATGAGCGTGACGTGCAGAGTGGACACCCCCTCAACTGTACGGGGTGCCCGAGGTCGGAGCACCTCCACGGAGCCGACACATGTGGTGTTTCACCGAGACATCTGACACGATGCCGGAATGATGATGCCGTTGAACCCAGGGTTGAGAACCATGCGTATCGAAACCGCCGGGCTCAGACGCTCTGGCATGCGCCGGTCGAGGTCCGTTGTCATTGAGTGATGCCTACACATTCGGAAGCCGCGACCATCCTCGGCGAGCGGTTGCGGGCCGCTCGCAACGAGCGCCAGCTGACCCTCGAGGACCTGGGCGTGTTGGCCGGGATGCACTGGACGAACATCGGCAAGATCGAGCGGGGCCAGGTGCATCCCAGCGTGGAGACGCTCGTCCGCCTGAGTACCGCACTCGACCTCGACCCCGCCCCGTTCGTCACGGGCCTGAACGCCGACATGTACCCGGGCCGGGCGCACAAGCTGACGGCACGCGATCTGCTGGCCGCGCGCCGCGACCAGGAACGCTGACCCGCGCATCGAAGGCCACTCCCTTCCAGCCGGTGGGGCCCGTCAGAAGGTGACCCGCCACAGGTACTGGTGACCGCCGGGACGGAACCAGGACACCTGCACACTGGTCGCGCGGGCCAGCTCGGTGCCCAACACCTCGAATTCCAGGGCGCTCCCCGGCGTCAGGCGACACGGTTCCAGTGGAGCGAGGAGTCCGGGCCCGATCAGGCGCAGCACGACCCAGTGCACGGCTTCGTCACCGACGTTCCGGAGTCGATAGCGAGGTGCGTCGTCTCGGTCGACGACGAACGGCACCCGGTACGCAAGCTCGCGTCGGTTGCGGTGGACGGTTGGCGGGAGATCGCGGGTCATGCGAAGAACCTACGAAGGACCGCCGACGATCTCGGGGCGACGGACCGCGTGCCGCGACGCGCTGTGGATCAGTCCCGTCCGGCCTCGCCTGTGGAGGAACCTCGACGCCGCTCAACCCGCGGAGACACCACGCTCTGACCGACCAACGAGACGATCACCCCGACAACGCCAGAAAGCGCCGTACCACAATGGGCAGGCGCTTCCGGTGGACGAAGAGTCGTCAGGCGCTCCGAACGGAGCAGCCGGCTACTTCTTGTTGCGGCGCTGGTGACGGGTCTTGCGAAGCAGCTTGCGGTGCTTCTTCTTCGCCATACGCTTGCGGCGCTTCTTGATAACAGAACCCACGGATTTACCTCACAGAATTGGGGGGCTTGGCCGCAGGGATCGCGACCGAAGAGAACAAGTCTTGTTGCCAGTCTAGCCGATTGCAGCGCGCGTCGTTCACACGCCGTACGCCTGCAGGCTGCTAGGAGCGGGAAACGCCTCAGCCGACGTCGGCGACCGGGCGCTGCCGGACGGCGTCGACGGCGGTCTCCGGCACCCGGAACGACTTCCCGAACCGGATGGCCGGGAGTTCCCCCGAATGCACCAGGCGATACACGGTCATCTTGGACACCCGCATCATCTCGGCGACTTCGGCCACGGTGAGGAAGCGGACGTCGGCAGTGTCCTGCGTCATCGAACCCCTCCTTCGCCTCTGGAAACCCGCTTGAACGGCGCCCCGAGGACCGGAACGCCGCATGGCAACTCTAGAGGTCCGACGCCCGCCCTGTACATCCCCTGTGTGAACGGTATGCGAGGCCGGGCTAGGGGCGGAGCTTCTTCGTGACCGACTGCACCGCGTGGGTCACGTCCGCCGCGACCTTGCCGACCGATCCCGCGACCGCCTTGGCCTGGTCCGGCAGCGACAGCGCCGCGAAATCGACACCGTCGTCCTGGTAGTCGACGCTGAGGAATGGGATGAGCCAGTCCTCCACGTCCTCGAGCGGCGCCGAGTCCAGGCTGTAGTAGCGGTGCTGGCCCTCCTCGCGCACCTCGACGAGCTCTGCTTCGCGCAGGACCTTGAGGTGTTTCGACACCGTGGGTTGGCTGAGGCCGAGCTGCGCGACGATCTCGGAGACGCTCGTCCCGGTGCCACCGTGCCGTTCGAGCAGCAGTGCGAGGATGTCCCGCCTGGTGGTGTCAGCGATCACGTCGAAAATGTCGGCCATGGTCCAACGATAGTGATGGAGCGCACGGAGTACCATTGCCTCCGGCGCAGTCCTGAGGTGTTGAGGGGTCAGATGAGCGGCAATGCCATGGGGCGTCGTCCCGAGATCATCGTGCGCCACGGCCTCGCGAGGGTCAGGGAGGCCGTCAGCGACTTCGCCGCGAAGTCGACCTCCCGGTTCGCCATCCTCGTGTTCAGCTTCCTGATCTTCGTCTTCACGATGCTGTTCTCGCTCCCCATCGCGAGCGCCGACCGCCAGGTGACCCCGATCGCCGACGCGCTCTTCACCGCCGTCTCCGTCATCTGCGTCACCGGGCTCTCGACCGTCGACATGGCCACGCACTGGTCCCTCTTCGGTCACGTGCTCGTCTTCATCGGCGTCCAGATCGGCGCGCTCGGCGTCCTGACCCTGGCCTCGATCCTCGGGTTCGTGATCGCCCGACGACTCGGACTCCGCCAGAAGCTCATGGCGGCGAGCGACACGAACCCCCTGCGGTCGCACCACGGCCCCGTCGCCGAGGGTCAGGCGGTCCGGCTCGGGGAGATCGGCAACCTGCTCGTCACCGTCGCCGTCAGCGCCCTCGTGATCGAGGCGGCTCTGGCCGTCCTGCTCTTCCCGCGCATGCTGCTCGACGGCATCAACCCCTGGGACGCCGCCTGGAACAGCGTCTACTACGCGGCCATGGCCTTCACCAACACCGGCTTCACGCCGAACGCCGAGGGGCTCGCGGCCTTCGAGAACGACTACTGGTTCCTCAGCATCCTCATGCTCGGGGTCTTCCTCGGCAGTATCGGCTTCCCGGTCATCTACGCACTGAGCCGGAACTTCCGTCGGCCGAGCCGTTGGTCACTGCACGTCAAGCTCACGCTCGTCACGACGATCATCCTGTTCTTCGCCGGGGCGCTCGCCTTCATCCTGCTCGAGTTCAACAACCCCGAGACCTGGAACAAGTGGAACCTCTGGGACACGATCTTCCAGGGGTTCTTCCTGTCCGCCATGACGAGGTCGGGCGGCTTCTCCACCGTGGACATCGGCGACCTCAACGGCTCGACCCTGCTCGTCGCCGACATGCTCATGTTCATCGGCGGCGGCTCCGCCTCGACCGCCGGCGGGATCAAGGTCACGACGCTCGCCGTCCTGTTCCTGGCGGCGTTCGCGGAGGCCCGGGGCCGCGAGGGCGTGGAGGTCTTCCGCCGGCGCATCCCGCAGGACGTGCTCCGCGTCGCGGTGAGCGTCGTCCTCTGGGGTGCGACGATCGTCGCCCTGTCGACGATCGTCATCCTGCAGATGACCAAGGCTCCGCTCGACCACGTGCTGTTCGACGTCATCTCCGCCTTCGCGACCGTCGGGCTGAGCACCGGCCTCGTCGCGGACCTACCCGACGCCGGGGTGTACGTCCTCGCCGTCACCATGTTCCTGGGCCGCGTTGGTACAGTGACACTCGCCGCAGCCGTGGCCGCGAGTCAAAGCGGCCAGCTGTTCAAACGTCCCGAAGAGAGGCCCATCGTTGGTTGACCGCATCAAGCACGACGCCCCGGTCCTCGTCATCGGACTCGGTCGGTTCGGTGCGGCCTGCGCCGGGGAGCTCGACCGCCTCGATCGCGAGGTGCTGGCGATCGACGACAACTCCGACCTCGTGCAGAAGTGGTCCGACCGGGTCACCCACACCGTGCAGGCCGACGCGAAGAACATCGAGGCACTCCGGCAGATCGGCGCGCAGGACTTCTCGGTCGCGGTCGTCGCGGTCGGCTCCTCGATCGAGGCGAGCGTGCTCATCACCGCCAACCTCGTCGACCTCAAGATCCCGCAGATCTGGGCCAAGGCCGTCTCGCAGTCGCACGGCAAGATCCTCGCCCGGGTGGGGGCGAGCCACGTCATCTACCCCGAGCGCGAGGCCGGCGAACGCGTCGCCCACCTCGTGTCGGGCCGCATGCTCGACTTCATCCAGTTCGACGACGACTTCGCGCTCGTCAAGATGTACCCGCCGAAGCCCATCCGCGGGCTGAACCTGACGGAGTCGGGCGTCCGGACGAAGTACCGGATCACGGTCGTCGGGGTGAAGTCGCCAGGGAAGCCCTTCACCTACGCGACCGCCGACACCGTCGTGTCGAACCACGACCTCATCATCGTCTCCGGCACGTCGGCCGACATCGAACGCTTCGCGTCGCTCGAGGGCTGAATCCTCCTCAGCCGAGGCTGCGCGCGTAGCAGCGCGACTGCGGCTCGTCGACGTACGGCCCGAACGCCTCGATCGGGTGGTACCCCTCGCGCTCGTAGAAGCGCATCGCGTCCGGCTGCTCCGTGCCGGTCTCGAGGAGGAGCTCACCGAGACCCAGCGACCGCGCTTCGTCCTCCAGTGCCCGCAGGAGCGCGGTGGCGACGCCGGTCCCCCGGGCCTGCTGCACGACGAACATGCGTTTGATCTCCGCCTGGTCCTCGCCGAGCATCCGCAGGCCGCCGCAGCCCAGCGGGGTGTCGTCGACGTCGCTGGCCAGCAGGAAGAGCGTGATGTCGGCTGCGGTCGGCGGTGTGCCGGGTTCGTGATCGTCGCTCCCGTAGCGCGCGTCGAGTTCGCGGCGTTGGGCGGCCCGCAGCACGGTTCCCGCCTCATCGTCCCAGGCCACCCGGCTGATCCTGATCGTCATGCGTGTCCTCCAGTCATTCCGTAACACGCATTACGGTAACATCGGTTCCGAGGTGATCACGACATGGTAAGAACCAAGGACCCAACGGCCCAGGCGCGGATCTCGCACGCGGTCTGGGAGGTCCTGGGCGAGCACGGTCCGCACGGGTTGACCCTCCGCGCGGTCGCGGAGCGGGCCGGGTGCACGACGGGCCTCGTCCTCCATCGCTTCCCCGACAAGCGCGCGCTGCTGCTGCACGCTCGCGATCTGCTCCACGAGCGGACGGCTGCGCGGACCGAGGCGCTCGAAGCCACAGCCGAGACCCCGCGTGACGCTCTGCGCGCCGTCCTCCGGCAGGCCCTGTCCCTCACGGACGAGACGCGCCAGGAGGCCCGGGTCTGGCTCGGCTACCTCGCCGCGGCGCTCGATGACGAGGTCCTGGCCGAACGGCACCGTTCGGGTCATGGCGTGTTCGTCGCCCGCACCCGCCGCCTCGTGGCCGAGATCCGCCCCGAGCTCACCGAGGCCGAGGTCGCCGCGACGGCCACCGTCGTCGTCGGATTCATCGAGGGCGTCAGCACCCTGAGCACGGCCGACGACGACCACTACGACGCCGCGGCCCAGCTCGCCGCGCTGGACCGGCTGCTGCTCGTCCTCGGGCTCGACGGGACAAGCCACGCATGATGGTCGTGGAGCGGTGGGCGGATGCTCCGGCTCATCACCGGGAGCGGTTCGCCGAGCTCCTCGAGGAGTACCACCGCCGGACCGAGCACGAGAAGCTCCTCGGCCGAGGACCGCGTCCGGAGGATCCCGCTCCGATGATCACCCTTCCCGACCGCTACCGGGTCGAGATCGCGGACCCGAGCACCGCCTTCGCCTCCGAGGAGATCCTCCTGGCCGTCGAGGACGACCGGGTGCTCGGCTGCGTCGTCCTGACGGACGGCCCGTCGCCGGAGCTCAAGCGACTCTGGGTCGCCCCCGACGCTCGTCGCAGGGGCGTGGCCGGAACCCTGCTCGAGGCCGCCACGACCGTCTCGCGGCTGCGGGGCGACGACGCCGTGCGTCTCTCCGTGTGGCACTGGCGCTCCGCCGCGATCGCGCTCTACCGGCGGTCCGGCTTCGTGGCGGTCGCTTCCTGGGACGACAGACCCGGCCTCGACTGCTTCGTGCGGTCCTTCGACTGATCCGGTCGCCGGCGGGTCAGGACGCCGACAGCTCCTCGGCGCGGGCGATGGCGGCTGCCGCAGCACGGTCGAAGGTCTCGCTGAAGCCCGCCTCGGCGAGCACGGCGAGCGCCCGCTCCGTCGTCCCCTTGGGGCTCGTGACGTTGATGCGCAGCTGCTCGGCGCTCTCGCCCGTCGTCGCGAGGAGTTCCGTCGCGCCACGGAAGGTTCCGTTGACCATGACGGACGCCTGCTCGGGGGTGAACCCGAGGCCGATCGCCGTACGGGTCAGTTCCTCGATGAGGTAGTAGACGTACGCCGGACCGGAACCGGAGATGGCGCTGAGGGCGTCGATCTTCGACTCGGGGATGACGACCACCTGACCGACGGTCTCGAAGAGCGCGGTGACGACGGCGAGGTCGTCCTCGCTCGACCGGGTACTCGGCGCGAGCCCGGTGACGCCGAGCCCGACGTAGGACGGGGTGTTCGGCATGGAGCGGAGGACCGATACCGACTCCGGCAGGGCGGCCTCGAAGGCCGCACCGCGGATGCCGGCGGCGAGGCTCACGACGATCGTGCCCGGCTGCAGCGCGTCGGCGATCTCGGCGAGGAGGTCGGCGACCAGGTAGGGCTTCACGCCGATGAGGACGATCTTCGCCGCGGCTGCCGCCCGACGGTTGCCGTCGGCGTCCTGCTCGAGGGCGATCGAGGTGACGCCGGGCAGCTCGGCGAGAGCCTCCGCCTTGGCGATGGTCCGGTTCGTCACCGTGATGCCACCGTCGACCTCGACACCCGGCTGGACGAGACCGCGGAGGACGGCCCCTCCCATCGAACCGGCTCCGAGGATGGCGATGCTGGGCAGGCTGATCGTTTCACTCACCCTGCGAGTCTAGGCACCTGCATGCTCGGCGGCAGGTACGCGGCCGGGTCAATCGGCGAGGCAGGCGCCCGACGGGACCGCGGACTGCAGTGATCCGGCGAGCGCGACGACGGGCAGGACCTCGTCCATCGCGAGCGCGTAGCCGACCGGCGCGGAGTTCGCGTCGCGGGCGAAGATCACGCCGGCCACCTCACCGGACTCGGTGAGGAGCGGGCCACCGGAGTTGCCCGGCTGCACCGTCCCGGACAGCGTCACGACCTGACGGCTCGTCGGGTTGTTCCCGCTGATGTCGGCGACGAGGCTCGGCCCCACCACGATGACCTGCGCGCCACCGGCCGTGTACGGGCCGCCGAACGGATACCCGGCGACGACGGCGTTCGATCCGGGAGCCGGGTTCGGTGCGAGCGGCAGCGATCGGGCGCCGAGGTCGTCGACGCGAATGACGGCGAGGTCGTCGACCGGGTCGAAGTAGACGATCCGTCCTTCCCTGGGCATGGCCCCCGGGACCTCGACGACCGGGTTCGTCACGCCGGCGAGGACGTGCGCGTTCGTCATGACCAGGTCGTCCGCGAAGACGAAGCCGCTTCCGGTGAGGCTCCGCGAGCAGGACTCGGCCGTGCCGCTGATGCGCACCACGGACGCGGAGGCCGTCTGTAGCGCCGGCGTCGAGGTGTCGAGCTGCGGGGCGGCGGGGACCTCCGCGGTTCCACCGAAGGCCTCGATGACGCGTTGGGCCCCACCGTCGACCACCGTGGAGCGAAGCTGCGCGAGCGTGCTCTTCACCTGCACGGGCGTGACGCGGTCGATCGTGCCGATCACCGCGGACGACCCGACCGCCTGGGCGAGCAGCGGGATGCCGAGGGATCCGACACCGAGTGCCGCGGTCACGAGGACGAGCGCGGTGACGACGAGGTTGAGGGCGGCGCCGAGCAGCCGTTCCAGACCGCGCAACGGGGTCTTGCGCACGACGGAGCCGATGGCCCCGCCGATGAACGCGCCGATCGTGTAGCCGACGGCGAGGACGACCACCGCCGCCGCGACCGCCGCCCAGCCACGCCACGCCGCGTCCGGCACCCACGAGGCGACGAGCGGGATCGCGAAGAAGGCGCCGACCCCACCGGCCGCCAGCCCGACGAGCCCGCCGAGGCTCCCGAGGAGCCCCGCACGCCACCCGCGGATCAGGAAGCCGATCAGGACGACGACGAGGATGATGTCGAGGATCACGCCGGGTTGCATCCTGCGATCCTGCCATCACCCGCCGACAACGGGCTCCGGAAGTGCTGGGAGCAGCCGCATCCGGTCACCGATCCGGTCGAAGCGCGGGGAACAGCCCCACATCCGGTCACTGAGCCTGTCGAAGTGCAGGGAGCTTCGAAGCCGTGACAACCCTCAGAGGGCTCCGACGCCGCCCGTGCCCCGGAAGAAGTCGGTGAGGAGCGTCGAGCAGCGCTCGGCCTCCACGCCCGCGTAGACCTCGACGCGATGCTGCAGTCGCCGGTCGCGCAGGACGTCGTAGACGGAACCGACCGCACCGGCCTTCTCGTCCCAGGCCCCGAAGACGACCCGCGGGATCCGGGCTGCGAGGATCGCGCCGGCGCACATGACGCAGGGTTCGAGCGTGACGACGAGCGTCAGCTCCGTGAGGTGCCAGTCGGCCAGCACGGCCGCGGCGGCGCGGATGGCGACCACCTCGGCGTGGGCGGTCGGATCGGTGTGCAGCTCGCGCTCGTTGCGCCCGACGGAGACGACCGTGCCGTCCGGGGCGACGAGCACCGCGCCCACCGGGACGTCGTCGCTGGCCAGGGCCGCCTCGGCCTCGGCGATGGCGAGGTCCATCCACGCGGCGAACTCGGCCGGTGCGTGCATCCGTCATCTCCCCGAAATCCTGGCCGCTGCGCGAGCGACTAGATTGATCGTATGCGAGTGCACGTAGCCGACCACCCCCTCATCACCCACAAGCTCACGGTGCTCCGCGACAAGACGACACCGTCACCGGTGTTCCGTGCCCTCACCGAGGAGCTCGTCACGCTGCTCGCCTACGAGGCGACGCGCGGCGTCACGGTCGAGGAGATCACGATCCAGACGCCCGTCACCGAGACGGTCGGCGTCAAGATCAGCGAGCCGCGTCCGCTCGTGGTCCCGATCCTGCGGGCCGGCCTCGGCATGCTCGAGGGCATGGTGAAGCTGCTCCCCACCGCGGAGGTCGGCTTCCTCGGCATGGTGCGCAACGAGGAGACCCTCGAACCCACCACGTACGCGGAGCGCCTCCCCGACGACCTGTCCGACCGCCAGTGCTTCGTGCTCGACCCGATGCTCGCGACCGGTGGCTCGCTCGCGGCTGCCATCGACTTCCTCTTCCAGCGTGGCGCGATGCACGTCACCGCCATCTGCCTGCTCGCCGCCCCCGAGGGCCTCGAGCGCCTCGAGGCCGAGACGGCCGGCAAGGACGTCACCATCGTCCTGGGCGCCCTCGACGAGAAGCTCGACGAGAACGGGTACATCGTCCCCGGGCTCGGCGACGCCGGCGACCGCCTCTACGGCGTCGTCTGACCCCTGCTCCCGCCGACATGAGGCGGATCGTCGTCCATCCCCGCGATGGACGACGATCCGCCTCATCTCAGTTGTGCCGCCAGCTGACAATCCCCGAGTAACAGAACGTCATCTTCCGCTCGCACTTGACAGGATCCGGGGGATTCCTGTTGTATTGCGGACTATGACGACCAACGCGCCCACCCCGACCTCCTTCGAGGCCCCTGGGAACGCCGGCATGATGATGCCCGGCCGCGCTGTCATGTGCTGTCGAATGTGTCGCTGATCCGACTCCTCCAGCACCGGTAGCGATCCACACGGATCCGCTCCACTGCTCCCAGCACCTCCGAGTCCGCCGCTCCCCCACCAGGTGAGCCGACTCCCGGACGTACCCCGTCCGCACCCGGCCGACGCGCCACTTCCCGGATCGCGGGACCGCAACTGCCCACCGGCAGGCGGGATCACCCCGAGCGCACCGCGCACGATCCGTCGCAGCATCATCACTCCCGAGGACCTCGCACTCATGTCTCTTGCAGCCGTTCAGACCACCCGCCCCACCCGCCAGCTCACCGCCGTCGAGGACGCACCTCGGGCCGCGACCCCGCACGTCCGCGCCGTTCCGGCCGGCCCTGAAGCCCGAGGCTTCGTCCTCTACGTCGGCCTCGACGAGGCGAAAGCGGCTGCCGCCGGCACGAGCCTCGGTGAGATCGTCGAGGCCATCAAGGCCCTGACGGCCCAGTTCGCTCCGGAGGCCGAGACGCACGCTGCCGTCGCCCTCGCCCCTCGCGGTGCCGGCGGACGCGACCTCGACGTCGTCCGGCTCGCCCTCCAGGACCCGTCGGCACTCGCGGCCCACCGCGACGAGGTCGACGAAGAGGAGCAGGACCGCGCGCACGCCGGTGTCGTCGTCGACATCTCCCGGAAGCGCCTCGTCCTCGACAACGAGGCTGCGCCGCTCACGTACAAGGAGTTCGAACTCCTCCAGTACCTCGTCCTCCGCGAGGGACGCACGATCGAGCGCGCCGAGCTCATCTCCTCGCTGTGGCGCGCCGGCGACGACGAAGAGGTCCCGAACGAGCGGACCATCGACGTCCACGTGCGTCGCCTGCGCGCCAAGCTCGGCCGCTACGAGGACATCGTCCGCACCGTGCGCGGGGTCGGCTACCGCTTCGACCGCCACGCGGACGTCTCCATCCGCTACGCCAGCACCCCGTCGCCCGACCTGTTCTAAGCCGCACTGGTCGACTGCTCGATCAGTGTGCGGGGAGCCCGAGCTTCGAAGCGAGGTCCTCCCAAGACTCACGCGCGAGCGATTGGACGACCGGATCGTGCGCGACCCAAGGGCTCTCGCGGCCGTCGAGGGCGTTGAGAAGTGCACGGATTCTGCGGCGACTTCGCTGACTGAGCCCCACCAACACGTCGGTCACATCAGACAGACACGCCAGCAGCAGGACGCCGTCCTCCGCGTGGCGGTCTCGTTCGCGAGAATCCTCGAGGAACGCCGCACCCTTCAAGACCAATGCGCCGCGGAGCGATGGAAGGCTGATTCGAACAAACCCCGTCGATGTCTCCAAGTCGACGTCCATCGTCTGCTGCAATGCCCGTGTACCTCCAGGAACGCCGAAGAGCGGACGACCGTTGAACTTGGGGCTCCGCCAGATCATGCCACCGGCCACGGCGGCTCCTCCCAGGAACCCATCCGGCCGGCGATCGTGATCAGCGGGCGGGTCACACCGACACCTGTTTGGCGTGCATCCATCGTGACGCCGCTTCGCTCTCACGCGTATCCCCGTAGGCGATGAGCGCAAGCGCTTCCAGGACCTCACGGTGTCGCGCGATCCCCTCGATGGCGACGATGTCGCCCTCGTCGTCCCTTCCCAGTCGAGCGCTCCGCGCCGCTACACCGATGTTCTCGGCGACGAGGACACCCGTCCCTCCGGAGAAGGACAATCCAAGCTCGAGGACGAGCCTGGGCGTGAACTGCCGCTTGATGTCGTCACTCCTCGCCCTCCGAAGCTCAGCCCGTCCGCGGAGGATCTGGCCAGCCAATGCACCGGCCTCCATCTGCCTGATCCGACCCTTCAGCCGACTTCGCGTGGACCCCTCGACCTCGGACGTCATGCGACTCGACAGGAGATCCAATGCCGCGGAGCAGGTCGTGTCGGACCAGTCACGACCATGGTGGGACGTCCTCGCGGCCATACGAACGTGCTTCGCGGAGACCGCATGAGCGGAGCCGTGACGTGCGGCCTCAATGCGGCCGCTGGCAGCAGCTCGGCGGACCTGCCGCGCACTGATGCCGAGCTCGCGGGCGGCTTGTGCGGCCGTCAGTTTCATACATATATGGTCCGCAAATTGACGTTCAATGTCAATTGGCCCCCTGGCACGGGGATAGAGACACTGACGGGCCCGGTGAGTGGGTGTTCCACTCGCCGGGCCCGTCGGACGTCACACGTCAGATGACGCGCGGTTTCTTCGGCTTCTCGCCCGGTGCCGGGACCGGGCGCATCGCGAGCTTCCACACGCCGAAGACGGCGATCGCGCCGGCGACGACGAAGAGCACGAGCGCGAACCAGGGAGCGCTGGCCGCCTCACCGAGCACGACGATGCCGATGCCGACGGCGACGAGCGGGTCGACGACGGTGAGGCCCGCGACCACCAGGTCGGGCTGTCCGCTCTGGTGGGCCTTCTGGACGAAGAACCCTCCGAGTCCCGCCGCGACGAGCAGCGCGATGATGCCGACGACGGTGAGGCCCTCGAAGTTCTGCGTGATGACCCGGTTGATGACGACCTTCGCGAGGGTCACGACGAAACCGTACAGGACGCCGGCCGCGACCACGTAGAACACCGTGTGCAGCTTCCGGCGCCACAGCGCGTACGCGCCGGCGAGCGCCAGCGTCACGACCGCGAGCATGATGAGGATGATGATGAGCTGCGGCTGGCGGATCGGCTCCTCCACCGCGTAGAGCGCGGCGACGATCACGAAGAGGCCGATGCCGGCGACGCAGAGCACCATCGCGCGGGTCTGCTCCTTGGTGATCTTGACCCGGGTGACCCTGGCGTTCAACAGCGCCGTGATCACGAGGGCGATCGCACCGAGCGGCTGCACGACGATGAGCGGTGCGAAGGCCAGCGCGACGAGCTGGAAGACGATGGCCAGGCCGAGCAGCAGGGTGCCGATGAGCCAGGACGGGCGACCGAGCAGCTGCGGGAGCTGCTTCAACCCGAACGCCGACGAGGCCGCCTCGACCTTCCCGACGCCCCGGGACTGGAGCTGGGTCCCCACCGCCAGGAAGAAGGCGCCGACGAGGGCGATCGGGATGCCGATCGCCTGGTACGGCGTGACGCTGATCGTGGGGATGTCGAGGTCGACCGCGGCCCGAGCGGACTGCGCGACGACGCCCGCGGTACCCGACAGCAGCAGGGCGCCGGCCGCGAGGACCGGGAACGACGTCGCCGCCATCACTTCGCCGCCGCGCTCGTGCCGACGGCCGCCGTCTCGGCGTCACCGAGTTTGTTCTCCGGCACCACCTTGGAGTCCTGGCTCGGGAAGACGACCTTCTGCACGATGATGATGATCGACGCGGCGACCGGGATCGCGACGAGGGCGCCGAGGATGCCGCCGAGGGCACCGCCACCGAAGGCCGCGATGACGACGAGGGCGCCGGGGACGGCGACCGCCTTGTTCATGATGCGTGGGCTCAGGACGTACGCCTCGATCTGCATGTAGATCAGGTAGTAGATGATCGCGATGAGCGCGGTGACCGGGGAGACGAAGAGGCAGAGCGCGCTGTTCACGATCGAGGCGCTCAGCGTGCCGACGAGCGGGATCATCGAGCCGATGAACGCCAGCAGGGCGAGCAGCGGCGGGAAGGGCGCTCCGATGATGCTGAGGAAGATGAAGCTCAGCACACCGTTGACG
This sequence comes from Plantibacter sp. CFBP 8775, assembly GCF_014839505.1. Taxonomy (NCBI): domain Bacteria; kingdom Bacillati; phylum Actinomycetota; class Actinomycetes; order Micrococcales; family Microbacteriaceae; genus Plantibacter; species Plantibacter sp. CFBP 8775. Next base: position 1,194,199 of record NZ_JACYNV010000002.1, read on the forward strand.
AGCGCGAGCCCGACCTGCCCGACGACGTAGCGTCCGACGGCCTGGGTGATCTCCTCGAGCACCTGCGCGAAGCCCTCACGGCGGTAGGCGGGGAGGAAGCGGTACGTGACGGCCTTCATCGAGCGCAGCGATGCGAGGAAGTACAGGGTCAGGATGAGGACGATGATCGAGCCGGTGACGCCCGATGCGACGCCCGCACCGACCGCGACGATGCCGCCTCCGATGTTCAGCAGGTTGTTGGGGTCCTTGAGGAAGGAGAACGCGTCGTTGAGCGCCGAGTCGATGTCGAGCGTGTTCCCGATCGTGTTCTGCACCCACGCGACGAAGTCGCTGTTCAGGAACTGCTGCGAGATCCGGGGGTAGTCGCTCACGAAGTTCGAGATCTGCGTCACGAGCAGCGGCACGATGGCGAAGATGATGCCGACGAACGCGCCGATCACGGCGAGGAAGACGACGGCGATGGCGAGGCCACGCGGCAGCTTCTGCTCGAGCCAGGAGACGAGCGGGTCGAGGCCGAGCGCGATGAAGAGCGCCACGCCGACGTAGATCAGGGTGGTGCTGAGCTGCGTGACGATGCTGCCGATCACGAGCGCGACGAGCACGCCGATGCCGCCGACGAGGCCGATGCGGAACGCGTTGATACGCACGCTCGGAGCCGAAGGCTGGAGGGCCGCGACCACGGCGGCCGACGGCGGTGAGGAGGCTGCGGCCTTCGCGGCGCGCTCCTGCTTGGCCTCCTGGTGCTTGGCGCGCCTGGCCTCGCGCTCCTCCGGGGTGGAGGAGAACCCGGGCAACCGGAGTTTGGGGGTCTTCATCGTGCGGTCTCCTCGGTGGTGTTGCGATCGTGGTGCTGGGGGCGTTCACATGGATCGCCGCTCTGTGCCTACAGTAGTGAGACGGAGCCCGGCTCGCAGATGTCACGGTCGGGTGTGACGAAACCGCCGGAAGTTGTCTCGGCCGGCACAGAGAGGTGGCAGGCGGTGGGTGTCGATCCAGTGCGCAGGTCGGGCGGCCTCCTCGAGCAGGCGACCGACCGGACCCTCGTCGAACGGTGCGTCGACGGCGACACCCGCGCGTTCCAGGTGCTCATCACGCGCTACGGCCGGATGATGAAGGCGTATGCCGTGCGACTCACGCGCTCCTCGGCGGACGGCGACGACGTCGTCCAGGAGGCGCTCATCTCCGCCTGGAAGCGGATCGACACGCTCGAGGACGGCGCGATGGTGAAGAGCTGGTTGATGCGCATCGTCAGCCGCCGGGCGATCGACCTGATGCGGCAGCGCAAGGACACCGAGTCGACGGACGACGCCATCATCGAGGCCCCGGAGCGCGACGGACCCGAACGGCGAGCCGAAGCGTCGTCGCAGCTGGGAGCACTGTCAGCAGCACTCGACAGACTGCCGCACGGACAGCACCAGGCTTGGGTGCTCCGCGAGATCGGCGGATACTCGTACGAGGAGATCGCCGAACAGCTGGGGCAGAGCGTCGCCAGCGTCCGAGGGAGTCTCGCACGGGCTCGAGCGACACTGGTCAAGGACATGGAGGGGTGGCGATGAACACCGAAATTCCGGGCTCCGGACCGGGCGAACCGGGCGGTTGCGCGCACGGCATCGACGCCCTCACGGACTACCTCGAACGCGACATGCTGCCGGCCGACCCGTCGATCGACGAGTCGCCCGAATGCCAGCGGATCCTCCGGTCCCTGCGACGGGTCCGCTCGCTCGCCGCGCCATTGCGGGAGGCGGACGAAGCGGCGGTCACCGCACTCGACCAGGACTGGATCCGCGGGATCATGGAGAACATCGGCCGTGAGGCGAAGGCCGGACGCGACATCCCGTTCGCCGCGTCCGACGACGACGCGGCGCTCGTCATCACGGAGGGCACGGTCCGCGGGTTGGTCCGCGGTGCCGGCGACCGCACGCCCGGCGTGCTCGTGGGTCGCTGCGTGCTCGAGGGCGACGTCACCGTGGTCGGCGAACCGATCATGCTCCACGTCACCGTGAGCATCGGTTGGGGCAAGTCGGTCGCCGACACGGTTGCGTTGTTCCGCGAGGAGGTCGCCGCCAGCCTCCGGCAACACACGGACCTCGTCGTGGCAGGTCTCGACATCGTCGTCGACGACCTGCACTTCGAGGCCGATGAGATCGGAGAGGTGGGGGACGATGCATGACCTGACGGAGACGGACGACGACCTCGGAACGCTCGCGAGTTCGCTCGACGACGTGATCCTGGCGATACCGGGCGTCGACGGGTTGACCGCCGTCGAGCCCACACTGCTCCGGGCCGCGAAGGAGGGTGTCGGCGCACTGCTCGGCTCGCCCGACCAGCAGGCACGGGTGAGCGTCAAGCGCGTCCGAGGCGTCCTGACCGTCCACGCCAACATCTCCGTGGCAGCTGAGGCGGCCTCCCCTGCCGTCGCGCAGGCGGTCCATCGCGCCATCGCGGAGCGGCTCCCCTCGTCCACCGACGAGGGTGCACCGTCCATCACCGTCCGCGTGATCGACGTCGTCCCGAGCGGCTCCCAGGACTGACACGAGCGCGCACGGTCCCGATTCGGGATCGTGCGCGCTCGATGTGCGGTGGCTGCTCGACTCAGCCGTTCGACTCCTCGGCGTCACTGCGGGCGCGACGCGCACGCACGACGAGGAGTGCCGCCCCGCCGATCACGAGCAGGAGCATCGCGGCGATCATCGCCTGGTCGAGCCAGAGCACGCCGGTCGTGGCCAGCGGACCCTGCGCTCCGGTCGTACGCTCCGGTGTCGCCTGCGGCGCCTCGGACGGCGTCGGCGTCGGCTCCGAGGGAACGGACGGGTCCGTCGGCTCCTGGGGATCGGTCACCGGCGGGGTCACCGGCAGCTCCACCTCGACGATGCCGCCGTTCCAGGTGAGGTCGACCGCGTCCGCGCCGGTCGGCGACGGGTCGACTACGACGATGTCCTCCATGGTGGACGACTGCGGATCGAGCGCCGAGTTGACGAGGCCGTCGTCACCGACGCGGAAGCCGGTGATCTCCGCACCCTCAGGCAGGTCGACACTGATGGTGTACGCACCCGACACGAGCCCGCTGAAGCGGTATCGGCCGTCGGCGTCCGTCTCGGTCTCCTCGGAGACGGTGGCGCCGTGCTTGTCGACGCCGTCCAGCCGGAGCGGCACACCGGCCACGCCGTCGCCGGGCTGTCCGTCGGCACCGTCGTCGTCGAGTCCGTCACCGTCACGGTCCCACCAGAGGCGCTCGCCGATCGACGAGGAGACGACGGTCGTCGCCACGAGCGGGGAGCGCGCTCCGAGGGTCTGCGACGCCGAGCGCACCGTGGCGTCGTTCCGGTACTCCGCCCCGGACACTGCGCCGTCCGTCGTGAGCTCGACGGCGATCTCGTGGCGTTCGAGCGCGTCGAGTTCGGCGACCTCCACACGGAACGCGGTGACGTCGGCGAGCGATGCGGGACACGCCTCCGCGCCGAAGTCGTCGGCGGTGCACCATTCGAAGCCGCCCGGGAGCCCCCGGGAGGTGTCCGTCCCGTCGATGGCGGACGCGGCCTGCACCGCGGCCGGATCGGCGGAGGTGTAGAGCACCCGATCGCCGTCGGCGGCCTCGATCTCGTCGGCCAGGACGCCGGCCGCGGTCGACCCGCGGGTGTCGCCGACGAACGGGAGGACGTCCACCAGTGCGACGTCCTCCTGAGCGCCGGTGGCGTTCATGTTCGCGTAGGCGAGGCGGTAGTCGATCCGGTCGCCGGACTCGACGACGTGCTGTTCGACGCTCTTCTGCACGCGGAGCCCACCGGGCGCACGAAGCGACACGGTCTGGCGCCCGTAGTGCGCATCCTGCATCGTGGCGTCGTCAGGGACCTCCTCAAGCGAACCCGGGTCGTCCGGGCTCGCGACGACCACCTGGTTGACCAGGTCGCCGACGAGCGTCGCATCCGAGGTCGCCCAGTACCGGATGACGGGCTCCGCACCGCGCTCGACCTGTCCGAGCTTCCAGGTGAGGAGGGTGGTGCCGTCTTCGGCGAGCTCGACCGAGTCGGGCACGTGCGACACCTCCGTCGGGTCGTAGACGAGCCCGGCGGGCAGTCGGTCGACGACGACGACGTCACGAGCGGCGTTCCCCTGGCCGGGCACGCTCGTGATCTGCGGTGTCACCTCGAACCGCACGCGGTCACCCGCGAGCAGTTGGGCCGGCGAACCAGGGTCCACGGCCGGCTCGATCGCCCGCTTGCCGATGCCGATCACGGCGTTGGCCGCGATGAGGCGGTCGCCACGGGGGTAGCCCTCGTTCGTCGGTTCGGCAGGGTCGTACTTGCTGTGGTACCAGCCGTCCTTCGCGTACCATGCGCTCGTGTCGCGATCAACGGGATACTGCTCCGGGCTGTAGAGCGAGTAGCTCTCGGCGAGGAGCGTGCCGGCCGCAACGCCCTCGTTCAGCTCGAGGGTGAGCGAGGCCATGACGGACGCGCCGATGGCGATGACCCCGTTCGCACTCCGGTAGCGGATCTTGGTGATGTCTTCAGCATCGATCGACGAGGGGTCGGTCGTCCAGACGTCGTCGCCGTCGTTGCAGGTCGTGTTGTTCATCTGCTTCCACCGGGTCGCGTCGTCCGCCCCCACGTCGACGGTCGGCCGGGTGCCGTACTCGATGACGATGTCCGTGGTGCCGTGCGAGCGCGCGGGCACCCCGTCGCTACCGACGGCCGCATGCTGTGTCTTCGTGTCGAAGGCCTGGCAGAACACCTGGCCGGTGAACTCCGTGCCGCCGCGGTTGTTGAACATCGTCAGCGCACGGTACTGCTGGCCGGGGACGACGACGCCGTCACCCGAGCCCGGGAGGAACTGGCCAGGGACCGGGATGAGCTTCGCGGTCTCGTCGATATAACGGGTGCCGTGGCTGCCGTCGGGCCGACGGACGAGGTTCGCAGTGGCGCTGTTGTCGTCGAGCGGCTCAGCGGCGTTCACGATCGGCCCGCCGGCAGCGTCGATGCCCGTCGCGACGAGGTCGCGGAGCGTGATGCGGGTGTTGAGCGAGCCGTTGGCGGGCACGTCGTCGCGCGGGACGAAGACACCGAAGCGACCGAGCGCGAGGTAGCCACGGAGCGGGATGGCGGCTCCGTTGGCGGTCTTCGTCGGGATGTGGTCGGCGCTGAGGTCGGCGCCCGACACGGTCACGACGATGCGTCGTGCGTCGTCCGGGTCGATCCGGCAGGTCCAACGACCGGAGTCCGTGACGGCGTTCTCGCCACCGCCGCGGACCTTCGGGAACACCCGGCTCTCCGCGGCTCCTGCGGTGCAGGCGGTCTCGTTCGACAGACGGGCGTTCGGGCTCACGTCGTCGAGGTCGATCACGAACGTGACGTCCTCGGTCACGTTCGCCTGACCGCGGGCGCCGAGCCCACCTGCAGCGTTGTAGCCGGCCAGGTCGAGATACGCGTCGTAGTGGACGCGGAACCCGGAGAGGCCGTCCTGCTGGGCGGTCGTCGAGATCAGTTGCGGGCGCACCCCGAGGTTCACCCGCGGGCCGCTGCTCGCGGTCGTCGCGGGGACCTCGGTCGCGTCCTCGGCGAGGGCGCCTGAGGCCACGTCGTTCGCGGCCGCGCTGAGTGCTCCCGCCGGGGAGGTGAGCACGGAACCGTTCGGCATGCTCTCTGCCGTCGCGACGAGGTCGTAGGTGGTGACGGAGTTCGGCAGGACGCCGCGGATGACGCACTCGAGGGCGCTTCGGTCGTCGCTGACGGTCGACCCGGCGCCGCAGTAAGCGGGGAGCCCGCTGACGACCGGCCAGCGCAGGCCGTCGGGGAGGGTCTGTCGAACGGTCACGAGGTCGCCGGCTGCGGCTCCGTCGAGCTGGATCTCGACGCGGTAGGTGACCGTGTCGTGCGTGCGGACGACGTCGTTCGTCGCGCTGCTGTCGTGGCCGGGCGCGTCGTCCGCGTCGAACGGGGCGGTGCCGGTGGCGACGCCCGCGAGCACGATCTGCAGCGCGAGGTCGGCGTTCGGGATCACGGCGTCGGGGGTGGCGGCGGGTTCGGTCGGCGGGGTCGACGGGATCGTCGGCGGGGTGTCGTCGGGGTCGCTGCCCGAGGATGGCTCGTCGGTGTCGACCGGGCCGTTGTCGGTGGGCTCTTCGACGGGCGCGGGGTCCGTCGGTGCCGTTGCAGGGATGCCGGCCGCTGTCGCGGGCGAAGCGACCGTGCCGGTCAGCAACGCGGAGAGCGCGACGATGGCGCCCGCGTGGGCGGTGACGATCCGGCGTCGGGGCCGGTGCGGTGTGGACATGGGGTCTCGTCTCGGTAACGTGTGGTCGGGTGGTATTTCAGAGCGTAACATAATAAACACACGTGGGGAAGTGGGGCATCGGCACCCGTGCACTCGCGCTCCGCCGGGGTAGCGCACTCGGACAACTCCCAGCAAAAATAACGTTCTGATAACTACCGCTCGTTACCGATCCGTTATATGGTTTTGGAACGTTAGTTGTTTTGCTGTGGCAGCTGACGGAATGTGATTGCAGGACACTCTTGGTGCAAGGGAAAGAGAGCCGGTCGTAGCCTCTGCGACCGGCTCTCGTCATGTCCGGAGACGATACGGAGCGCAACCACCCCACCTCGACGCACCGCTCGACGGCCGTCCAGGATAGATTCAGGTGGTGGATCGTCGGACGGCAGCGGGAGCAGGTATGGACGAGAGGCGACTCGCGATCGCCGCGTGGGAGTCACTGTTCCGCGCGCAGGTCGACGTGATGCGCCACATCTCGCACGACTTCCCGAGCCACGGCATCTCGCTCAACGAGTACGACGTCCTGCACACGATGTCGCGGGAGCCCGATCGTCGCATCCGTCTGCGCGACCTCAACTCGAGCGTGCTGCTCTCCCAGCCGAGCATCAGTCGCCTGGTCGATCGGCTCGTCGCGCGCGGACTGGTCGGCAAATGTCCCGACCCGGACGACGGCCGCGGCACCCTCGTCCGCATGACCGACGCGGGCTACGAGGTCTACCGCGCGGTCGCCATCGCCCACGGCGCGACGATCGCCGAACGCGTGACCACCTCGCTCAGCCCGCAGGAGATGGCGACCCTCGCGGCGCTCAGCGACAAGCTCCGCGGAGCGTGACCCGCGTCGGCTGAGTCGCCACCCAGACCTCCACTGTCGTGTCCGATTTCCGCTCGTCCGTCGTTGTGGTGCATGTCAGACTCGGATCATGGACGACACCCGGAGTATGGACTTCGCCGAACGCTACCGCGCGATCCAAGCCCGAGACCAGCGCTTCGACGGGCAGTTCATCACGGCCGTGAGCTCCACGGGGATCTACTGCCGGCCGTCCTGCCCGGCTCGGACTCCGAAGCCGGAGAACGTCACCTTCTACGCGACGAGCGCGGCAGCGCACGAGGCCGGTTTCCGCGCCTGCAAGCGGTGCCTGCCCGAGGCGGTCCCCGGAACCCCGGCCTGGAACCTCGGCAACGACGTCGCCGCGCGCACCATGCGCCTCATCGCCGACGGTGTCGTCGAACGCGAGGGCGTCCCCGGACTCGCCTCGCGCCTCGGGTACTCGAGCCGCCATCTGACACGGATCCTCAGCGCCGAGTTGGGCGCCGGTCCGCTCGCCCTCGCCCGGGCGCATCGGGCGCAGGGCGCACGACAGCTGCTGACCGGCACCGACCTCCCCTTCGGCGACATCGCCTTCGCCGCCGGATTCTCGAGCGTCCGGCAGTTCAACGACACGATGCGGGAGGTGTTCGAACTGACCCCGGGCGAGCTGCGCGCGAAGCACCGGGCGGTCGGCGAACACGCGCCCGGATCGATCACCCTGTCCCTCCCGTTCCGTCGTCCGTTCGACGCTGCGGGCGTCTTCGCCTGGCTCGCTCCGCGCGCCGTCGAGGGTGTCGAGCTCGCCGGCCCGGACCGCTACGCGCGGCTCCTCGCCCTCCCAGGTGGCACCGCCTGGTTCGAGGTCCGGCAGGTCGGTGACGACCTCCGGCTCACCGCCGAGGTGACGGACCTCGCCGACCTGCCGGTGCTCGTCTCGCGGGTCCGACGGCTCTTCGACCTCGACGCCGACCCGACGTCCGCCGACGCCGTCCTCGCGACCGACCCGCGTCTCGCCGCGTCGGTCGCGGCCACCCCCGGCATCCGACTCCCCGGGGCGGTCGACCCGGAGGAGATGCTGGTCCGGGCGATGGTCGGCCAGCAGATCACCGTGGCCGCGGCGCGCACCCAGCTCCGCCGTCTCGCGGACGAGGTGAGCACGACGGTCCCCGAACGACACGGGCTGCACCGGCTCTTCCCGACGGCGACGCAGATCGCGAACGGCGGGGAGGCCGCCCTCGTCGGGCCCCGGGCGCGGATCGACAGCCTGCTCGGCGTCGCGCGGGCACTCGCGTCCGGTGAACTCACGATCGGCTTCGGCGACGACCGTGACGAGCTCCGGACCCGCCTGCTCGCCATGAAGGGGATCGGCCCGTGGACGGCCGACTACGTCAGCATGCGGGTGCTCGGCAACCCCGACGCCTTCCTGCCCGGCGACGTCGCCGTCCGCACCGGTGCCGGCCGGCTCGGCTTGGCGTCCGACGCCCGCAGCCTCACCGCGGAAGCGGAAGCTTTCGCCCCGTGGCGCTCCTACCTCTGCCTCCACCTGTGGAAGGCGACCTCCACTCCGGCGCCGTCCGCCGCACCGTCAGCCCTCGAGAAAGGTCCAGCAGCATGACCACCATCATCTCCAGCACGAGCGCCCGCCGCGGTGACGGCCGGGCGTCCGGCGCGCAGCTCACCGCGACCAGCCAGACCGTCGACACCCCGGACGGCCCCTTCACGATCCTCGCGCGGGAGGACGGGGCGGTGCTCTCCTCAGGGTGGTCCGACGACATCGGCGTCATGCTCGAACGGATCCGGCCCGCCGACCGCCCCGGCGAGACCGTGGCGGGGACGATCGCGGCGATGGACGCCGTCCGCGCGTACTACGACGGCGACCTGGCGGCGATCGACCTCGTACCGGTCGCCCAGTTCGGCGGTCCGTTCCGCACGCACGCCTGGACGGTGCTGCGGACGATCGCCGCGGGGCACCCGGTGACCTACACGGAGTTCGCCGCGGCGAGCGGTCGACCGTCGGCGGTCCGCGCTGCGGCGAGCGCCTGCGCGACGAACGCCCCCGCCCTGTTCGTCCCGTGTCATCGCGTCCTCCGGACCGACGGGACACTCGGCGGGTTCGCCTGGGGACTCGACGTGAAGCGGTCGTTGCTCGACCGCGAGGCCGCGCTGAGCTGAGTGACCCTTCGACAGGCTCAGGGACCGGAGGAGGAAACACCGGAGCACGAGGACACGCGTCCAGACCGGGAGAACCCGCCCGCAGTCCCTGAGCCTGTCGAAGGGCGGCTCCTCGCCGTGGGCACTTCGACAAGCTCAGTGACCGGAGGAAGAGCAATCGGAGCACGAGGGCACCCGTCCAGACCGGGAGAACCCGCCCACGGTCCCTGAGCCTGTCGAAGGGCGGCTCCTCGCCGTGGGCACTTCGACAAGCTCAGTGACCGGAGGAAGAGCAATCGGAGCACGAGGGCACCCGTCCAGACCGGGAGAACCCGCCCACGGTCCCTGAGCCTGTCGAAGGGCTGCGTCACACCGGGGCACTTCTACAAGCTCAGTGACCGGAGAAGGAGACAGCGGAGCACGAGGGCACCCGTCCAGACGGGGAGAACCCTCCCACGGTCCCTGAGCCTGTCGAAGGGCGGCGCCTCCCCGTGGGCACTTCGACAAGCTCAGTGCCCGGAAGAGGGGCTCAGGGACCGGAGGAGGAAACACCGGACCACGAGGACACGCGTCCAGACCGGGAGCACCCGCCCACGGTCCCTGAGCCTGTCGAAGGGCGGCACCTCCCCGTGGGCACTTCGACAAGCTCAGTGACCGGAAGAGGGGCTCAGTGCCCGGAAGAGGGGCTCAGGGACCGGAAGAGGGGCCCAGTGACCGGAAGAGTTCAATGACCGGGACGGGCGGGTCCGGTCAACCCTGCGGACCGAACGGATCGTCCGCGTAGGCTGACGGGATGGCTGCTGCCCCGACGATAGTATGGTTCCGTGACGACCTCCGCCTGGCGGACAACCCCGCGCTGCTCGCAGCGGTCGAGCTCGGCGCCCCGGTCCTCTGCCTGTTCGTCCTCGATGACAGTGAAGAACTGCGACCGCTCGGCGGCGCGTCACGCTGGTGGTTGCACCACAGCCTCGAGGCGCTCGGCGACGACATCCGCGGTCTCGGCGGCGCGCTGCTCCTGCGGTCCGGGAGCGCGGCGACCATCGTGCCCGAACTCGCCCACTCGATCGGTGCCGGCGCCGTCCTGTGGAACCGTCGCTACGGCGCGGCCGAGCGCGAGATCGACGCCGGGATCAAGTCGGAGCTGAAGGACGCCGGGCTCGACACGCGCAGCTTCGCCGCGAACCTCCTCGCTGAGCCGTGGGAGATCGTCACCGGACAGGGACAGCCGTATTCGGTGTTCACCCCGTTCTGGAAGGCCTCGCTGCAGCGGCACGCGGCGAACCCGCCGAGACACCCCCTCCCCGCGCCGACCGCACTGACCGCCCTGGCCGAACCGCCCTCGGGCGACGAGCTCGGCTCCTGGAACCTGCTCCCGACGAAGCCGGACTGGGCGGCCGGACTCCGGGAGCAGTGGACGCCCGGCGAGGCCGGCGCCGACGCGCGGCTCGCCGAGTTCCTCGACGACGGCGTCACGGGCTACGCGGAGGACCGAGACTTCCCGGCCCAGCCGTCGACCTCCGGACTCTCCCCGCACCTCCGCTTCGGCGAGATCAGCTCGCCGCAGATCTGGCACGCCGCCCGCGACGGCCGGCGGCACCTCGGCGACGACGGCGCGACCTTCCTCAAGGAGCTCGGCTGGCGCGAGTTCGCCTACCACTGCCTCTTCGCCTTCCCAGACCTCGCGACGCGCAACTGGCGTCAGGCCTTCGACCGGTTCCCCTGGCCGGACGTCGACCAGGACGCCTTCGACGCCTGGACCGCCGGGAGGACCGGCATCCCGCTCGTCGACGCCGGCATGCGGGAGCTCTGGACGACGGGCACCATGCACAACCGGATCCGGATGGTGACGGCGTCGTTCCTCACCAAGAACCTGCTCATCCACTGGAAGCTCGGCGAGGACTGGTTCTGGGACACGCTCGTCGACGCCGATCCCGCCTCCAACCCCTTCAACTGGCAGTGGGTGGCCGGCAGCGGTTTCGACGCCTCGCCGTACTTCCGGATCTTCAACCCGGAACGGCAGCGCGAACGCTTCGACGCCGACGACGCGTACATCAAGCGGTGGGTGCCCGAGTTCGGGACGCCCGACTACCCCGAGCCGATCGTCGACCTCGGCGAGACGAGACAGGCTGCGCTCGCGGCGTACGAGCAGGTCAAGGGGGCGTAGCTCCGGGCCATCGTCCTTCGACCCTTCGACAGGCTCAGGGACCGGGATTCGGCTCAGTGACCGGGTGGATTGGCCCCTGAGACAGTCGACCCTTCGACAAGCTCAGGGACCGGGGTGGGCGCTCAAGGACCGGGATGGGCGCTCAGGGACCGGGGTGGGACTCAGCGCGTGCGGAAGAGACCGGCGCGCTGGGCCGCGGCGATCGCCGCCGAGCGGTTCGACACGTCGAGCTTCGTGTAGATGTGGGCGAGGTGCGACTTCACCGTCGTCTCCCCGACGTGCAGTCGCCCGGCGATCTCCAGGTTGGTGAGCCCCTCGGCCGCCCGCGCGAGCACCTCGATCTCCCGCGCGCTCAGCGCCTGTTGCGGTGCGCTCACCCGAGCGACCAGCCGGGTCGCCACGGCCGGCCCGAGCACCGAGTTCCCGCGGGCCGCCGAGCGGATGCCGTCGATGAGATCCTCCGGGGCGGCGTCCTTCAACAGATACCCCGCGGCTCCGGCTTCGATCGCGCCGAGGATGTCGGCGTCGGAGTCGTAGTTCGTCAGTACGAGGACCGACGGACCGCCCGGCAGCACCACGATCTCCCTCGTCGCGTCGATCCCCGTCGGACCGTCGCCGAAGCTCAGGTCCATGAGGACGAGGTCCGCGCCGGGTGCGGCGGCCACGGCCTCGGCTGCGGTCGACGCGGTACCGACCACCTCGATGTCGGCGATCGGCGCGAGCACCGCGAGGAGTCCGGCTCGGACGATCGGGTGGTCGTCCGCCACCACGACCCGGATGACCGGCGGCTCGTCGGCATCCGTCGCATCGTCATGCATGGGCGTCCCCTTCCGCTCCTGGTGCCGCGAACCGCACGGTGATGGTCGTGCCGGCGCCCGGCGCGCTGCGCACCTCGACCTCGCCACCCAGTTCGGTGATGCGGCGGCGCATGGACACCATGCCGAACGAACCGCCCGCAGTGCGCTCGGCGACCCTCGCCGGATCGAACCCCGTCCCGTCGTCGTCGATGTCGAGGATGACCTCCTCGTCGAGGTAGGTGAGCGTGACGTCCGCCCGGCTCGCTCCGGCATGCCGGACGACGTTCGCGAGACTGCTCTGCGCGGCCCGGAGGAGCGCGGTCGTCACCGGTGTGCCGAGGACGAACGCATCACCGGTGACCGTCGTGGAGACCGGCGTGCCGCTTTCGGCGGTCGTCGTCTCGGCGAGCCGTCCGAGCGCGTCCGCGATCGTCGCGCCCACCAACGCCGGCGGGCTCAGCTCGTCGATGAGGCTGCGCGTCTCGGCGAGGGCCGTCGCTGCGGCGTCCCTCGCCAGCCCGATGTGCGAGCGCAGCTGCTCCGTGCCCGGCTGCTCGAGCGCGGAGCGTTCGGCCGCGTGCAGGAGCAGTTGGATACTCGACAGAGCCTGGGCGACCGTGTCGTGGAGGTCCGCGGCGAGGCGCTCGCGCTCCGCCAGCTTGCCCGCCTGCCGACCCCGCTCGGCGAGCTCCTCGCGTGCTGCGACGAGCTCGGCGATGAGTCGCTCCCGCTCGGCCGCCTCCCGGGCCAGCGCCTCGTAGCCGAGTCCGATCGCGACGGCCACGGCCGCACCGACGAGCGGCCCGACCACTCCCCCGACGCTGAAGCCGGCGTGCAGACCGATCGCCACGACCGCGGCGATGGTGGCGATCACGACGGCGGGCACCGCGACGGCCCTGGGGAGGAGGTGCAGATAGAGGAAGAACAACGGGAAGACGAGGTAGGCGGCATCCGGGCTGAGCAGGACGAGGACCACCCACTCGATGCTGAGCACCACCAACCAGGCGAGGACGGACAGCCGACCTCGACGGACGCCCGCCGACACGGTGGCGCGGTCGGTCCCTCCGCTGGCGGCCACCGCTCGGCGGACCCGACCGCCGAGGATCGTGCCAGCGGCGTAGGTGAGCAGCATGACGACGGCGAGGACGATCGCCGCGAGGGCCGTTTGGCCACCGACCGAGACGGATCGCGCGATCACGAGCACGATGAGTGCGGTGACGAGGCCGTGGAGGCCGAGCTGCAGGCCGGTGAACACGGGGCTGAGTGCCGAGTGCTTCATCCGCCCAGCGTACGGCGGGGATCGTCCTCGCGAATCATCAGAAAGGTGGAACGTCGCCTCCACCTGACCGCGCCGGAGGACCGTCCCGTCCGACGATGCCCGGCGTCGGCGACGCGACGAGGCTGGAATCCTGCCGCACCACGGAGACGCCGTCGGGCGGCTGACAAGGAGTCCCCATGTTCGTCGCCTGGCGCGACATGCGCTTCGCCACCGGTCGCTTCGTGCTGATCGGGGCGGTCGTCGCCCTCATCACCCTGCTCGTCGGATTCCTCAGCGGCCTCACCGCTGGACTGGCGAACCAGAACATCTCGGCGATCACCGGGCTGGGTGCGTCGAGCCTCGTCCTCGCGGCCCCGGCGGACGGCGAGCAGGCGACGTTCGCGGACTCCGCGATCGACGCGGACGCGGCGACGACGTGGGCTGCGGTCCCCGGGGTGGACGGTGTCCAGGAACTCGGCATCAGCCAGACGCGGATGACCACTGAGGATGCGCGCACCTCCGTGGCACTGTTCGGGATCAGTGGTGACGCCGTCGCGGGTCGCGCCGCCGACGGGACCGCCGACGGGACCGCCCGCCTGAGTCGGACCGCCGCGGAGGCCCTCCACGTCTCCCGAGGCGACACCGTCTCGATCGGTGGCAGCGAACTCGAGGTCGGTTCGGTCGTCGACGACCAGTGGTACAGCCACACCCCGGTCGTCTGGACGAGCCTGTCCGAGTGGCGGTCGCTGCAGGCCGCGCAAGGGTCGCCCGGCGACGGAGCGACCGCGCTCGCCATCTCCGGGAACCCGAGCGCCGATGCGGTGGCGGGAGCGGAGCAGGCCACCGGCACGGTGTCGAAGGACGTCCTGTCGTCCCTGCTCGCAATCGGCTCGTTCCGCTCGGAGATCGGATCGCTCCTCCTCATGGTCGCCATGCTGTTCGGGATCTCCGCGCTCGTCATCGGAGCCTTCTTCACGGTGTGGACCATGCAGCGCGCGGGCGACGTGGCGATCCTCAAAGCGCTGGGGGCGACGACCCGTCGACTCTCGCTGGATGCCCTCGGCCAGGCGCTCGTCCTCCTCGTCCTCGGGGTCGGGCTCGGCATCGGCATCACCGCCGCACTCGGTTCCGCGGCGGGCACAGCGCTGCCCTTCGTGCTCAGCCCACTGACGACGCTCGTGCCCGGGGTGATCATGATCGCCCTCGGCCTGATCGGCGCCGCGTTCGCCCTGCGGTCGATCCTCTCGGCCGACCCGCTGACCGCGCTCGGCGGCAACCGGTGAACGCGTCCGACCTCCCTGCCCCCTTCCTCGCACCCACCCTCGTCACCATCGGAGTCTCCGCATGATCTCGCTCACCGACGTCACCCTCACCTTCCCCGACGGCGACCACCGCGTCACCGCCGTCGACCGCGCGACCCTCACCGTCCCGGCCGGAACCGTCTCCGCGCTCACCGGGCCCTCGGGCTCCGGGAAATCGAGCGTGCTCGCCGTCGCGGCCGGCCTCATCCGGCCCGACAGCGGCCTCGTGGAGGTGGCCGGGGTCGACGTCACCTCCCTCGACCGCCGTGCGGCCACCGACTTCCGCCGTACGAGGCTCGGCATCGTGTTCCAGCAGGCCAACCTGCTGCCGTCGCTCACGGCCCTCGAGCAGCTGTGCGTTCTCGGGACGCTCGGCGGCCGCGCATCGCGGGCCGACCGGACGCGCACCCGCGAGCGGGCCGCGATGCTGCTCGCCGCCGTCGGGCTCGCCGACCAGGCGGGCAAGCGGCCGCACCAGCTCTCGGGTGGTCAGCGGCAGCGGGTCAACATCGCTCGCGCCCTCATGAACGAGCCCGATGCGCTCGTCGTGGATGAACCGACCAGTGCCCTCGACCACGAGCGCGGGTCCGCGATCATCGAGCTCATCCTCGAACTCACCGCGACCTCTGGCGCCGCGACGCTGCTGGTCACCCACGATCGGAGCCACCTCGACCGGATGGACCAGGTGCTCATCATGGAGGACGGTCGACTGAGCGCCGCCGCCGACGCGCTGGCCTTGCGGTCCTGAGGTCCACCGTCGCCCGGCGGTAGGGTGAGGTCACGTCGAGAGAGGACCGTCATGCGCCGTGCGACCCGTGGGCTGACCGTGATCGCGATCGTCGGAGCCGTGCTCGGCACGAGTGCCTGCACCGGTGGCGCGGACTCGCCATCCGGTCAGAGCTCCGCGAGCGAGGCCGGCGTGATCGCACCCGTCATCGTGCAGCTCGTCGATCAGGACGGCCGCACCGTCACCGTCGGTCTCGACAACGTGGTGGACCTCGTCGCCGTCGATCCGACCGTGTGGTCCGCGGAGGTCGAGGATCCGTCGATCGCGGAGTACGTGCCGGGCGGATCCCGCGGCGGCGCGTCGTTCAACCCCGGTCTGCAGCCGCTCGAGGTCGGGAGCACGACGGTGACGCTGACGAACAGCTCCGACGATTCGACCGTCGTCCTCACACTCGAGGTCGTCGAGCGGTCCTGAGCCGGGGACGGTCGGACGACCCGAACCGGTCCCTGAGCCTGTCGAAGGGCGCACTCCAACCGGTCCCTGAGCCTGTCGAAGGGCGCCACGGCTGCATCTCGACAAGCTCGGTGACCGGTCGAACAGCGCTCAGCTGTCGAGGTAGCGGCACAGGTAGGCGAGGCGGGTCACTCGTCGAGACCCAACAATCCGGCAGCGACATCTCCTCAGCTAGCCTGAAACCCAGACGGTGGTGCGTTGACCGGTTCAGACCGCCATCATTTCTGAGCGCAAACGGCCGGGTCAACGACTAGCTTTCCCTCCACGGCCTGCGCTGGCGTTGCAACTCCCGAGACGGCGGTTATGCCAGGACCGGTACGTCACGCCGCACAAACCGCAGCGCTCCCAGACCCAGCGTCGCGATGGCCCAGCCGAGAAGGGCTAGCATCCCGGGGCCTATCCCAACTGAGTAGGACAGTGCTGCGCCCTCGAACATCCCTGGGCCACGCACGGCATCCGCGAGCACACCGAAGGGGAGGTAGTTCACAAACGTCACCCCGCCCGTCAGCACTGCGGAGAGTGGGCGGAGGCTCGATTCCACGATGAGCGCGCCGAAGATGATGATGACGCCACCGAGTACGCGTGGATATCAGCCTGTCTTGGAGTAACTCCCGCGTAATCGCAGCGGTCGACGGCGCGAGTCACGCCCGCCTCATCCGCAGAACGGCGGACACTGCGATACCCCCAAACACCAGCACGACCCCGCCGGATGCGACGAAGACAGCCGCTGCGGGGACAGCCAGTGCGGCCACGAACACAGCGACGCCGACCAGGATCAACGCGACTCCGCCCAGACGAGACGCCGGCCCGAGCGCGGCACGGAAGGATTCTTCGACGGCGCTGAATGTCTCTCCATCCGGCCGCGCAAGAGGCAGGTATACCCCGAGGATCACAAGGAGCACTCCGGCTGCCGCGCCGACGATCGAGGTGACCGCTAGATCCTCGCCGGTCTGGAGGCTGACGAACACGACGTGCAGTGCCGGGAACAGCACACAGAGACCGATGACGAACGCGCCAAGCACGCGGGCGGACGCACGTCGACCGGACGCACTGGTGCGGCGGATGCCCGCCATGAGCTTCGCGTCAAGCGTCGGCGCGACCGCGAGCAGAACGGTCATCACGACGAGCACGATAGGCATCGCGACCGCCGTCACCTCACGGTTCACCACGCTCGTCCCATGACGACCGTCGGACTCCCGCGTCACTATCTGGGCAGCCATGTCTGGCCACCGGACGATGCTCCATGCGAGCATCCCGACGACCGCGATCGCCGCGATCACGAACACTGCGCGTGGGAGCCTCGCGCTCCGATCCTTGGTGACAGCGGTGGTCATCTTCGTTCCTCCTCTCGGCCGGACAGACCGTCCGTGCCGGTTGTCGATTTGTCCTCCACCGACGACGGTCCACGCAGCGCAGTGAGCAGCAGAATGGCCTCGTCGATCGCGGTGAGGTTGATGCGGTACTGGATCTCCGTCCCGCGTCGACGCGACACCACCAGCTCCGCGTCCCGAAGGGTGCGGAGATGGCCGGACAGTGTCGCCCCCGAGACGCCGACGGCCGCGGCAATGTCACCTACACGGACGTAGTCGCGAGAACGGAGGTGCCTGAGGATCGCCTGACGTGTCGGATGCCCCAGAGCGGCGAACCTACCGCCTTCGTTATTTCGCGACATAGCGAAATAATAGCTGTGGGAGGCACCAAGCACCACCCGCCTAAACTACGCTGACGCTCTCCCGCCGATGCTGCGTCAGTGGATAGCGAGTCCTGCAACGACACGATGACGACGCAGTCGCCGTGAGGAACGTCGCACCATGCCGCCACGAAACGGAGATCTCAGAGGGGTTCGAACGAGAACATGAATAGGCTCCCTCGGCAATATCTCGTCAAGGGCGCAGACCTGCGCGAGTTCTCCATGGGTGACGTCGACGGTATCGCCGATCGAATCGACACGCGGCCCCGTCCAGTACTCGCCTGGGCAACATCAGCCGAACTGCTTCTCCCACAGGTGCGCATTGAACGTCTGCACGCCCGAGGTCGTGGACTCCTGAAGCGCGGAGCGGTCCCCGCGTGGGCCGGCCACCGAGCTGCGCCGCGCGGAGCCTGTCGAAGGGCGCACTCACCCCGGTCCCTGAGCCTGTCGAAGGGCGCTCAGATGTTGAGGTAGCGGCAGAGGTACGCGGTGGTGACCTCGACCTCGACCTGGAAGCTGCTGCTGCCCGGGACACTGAACTGCGCGTCGGGCCCGAAGTCCTGCCAGGCACTCGTGTTCGGCAGCAGCACGCGGAGCTTGCCGGAGATCACGGACATCTCCTCGGCCTTGCCCGTGGTGAAGGTGTACTCCCCCGGCTCCATCACTCCGACGCTGGCCGACTCCGCACCGGGCTCATTCGTGGTGAACCCGATCGACTTCACCTTGCCGTCGAAGTACTCGTTGCTGGTCAGCATCAGGGGCCTCTCGTCGTGGTCCGGGATCGCGGCGGCGGATCCGGCCTTCATCGTATCGGCTCGGCGAAGAACGCCTCCTCGTGCGCGGCCGAGGCCAGGAACGCCCGACGCATCGTCTCCCGGCCGGCCTCGTCCGTACGAGCTGCCGCCCCGGCGACGATCTCGATCGCTCGGGCGTTCGCCGTCGCGAAGGCGGGGTCGGCGTAGGTGTCGAGCCACGCGGCGAAGGGGTGCTCCGCGTGCGATGCGTCGACGAGCCGTTCACCGAGATCCTGATAGATCCAGAAGCAGGGCAACACGGCGGCGACCACCCGCCCGTAGTCGCCGTCGACGGTCGCCGCGTGCAGGTGGTCGAGGTACGCCGTGGTCGTCGCCGACGGTTCCACATCCATACCGCCGACGGCATACATGCTGAGCCAGGTGCGGTGCAGCTCCATCTCGGCCTCGATGGAGCCCGCCGCACCGGTCGCCCAGAACACCTGCTCCTCGGCCGTCGGCGCCAAGGCACTCGCTCTCGCGAGGACCCGCGAGTAGGCCCGCAGGTAGATCGCGTCCTGCTGCAGGTACCAGGCGAACCGGGCCGGATCGAGGGTGCCGTCCGCGAGCGTCGTGACGAACGGCAGGTGGTCGATCCGGTCCCGCAGCTCGGCGATGTCCTCCCACCAGCCCGTGAGGATGCCAGCGCCGTCCTGGCGGCCCGATGTCATCCCGGCCGACGCCCAGAGCTCGGCGAAGTGGCTGATCGGGCCGTTGCCCGAGCCGACCGCGAGCGCGTCCGCGTGCCGGAGGCTCGACGTGAGCCAGGCCTTCGCCTCGCCGAGCGCCTCGGTCCAGGACCCCGAACGGACGACGAGGGTGGCCATCGCGCTCGACAGGGAGCATCCGGTTCCGTGGGTGTTCCCTGTGTCGACTCGAAGACCGTCGAACTCGACGAGTGATCGGTCGCCGCCCAGACCACCGGTGGCGTCGACGAGCGCGTCCGGGCACGCGGTCGTCCCCGTCAGGTGCCCGCCCTTCACGAGCACGATCACGCCCGCCTGCGCCGACACCCGCTCCGCCTGGGCGAGCGCGTCAGCCCAGCTCGTCGCCACCGGTTCGTCCGCCAACACGGCGAGCTCCGGCAGGTTCGGGGTCACGAGGTCGACGTGCGGCAGGAGTGTGCGCATGGCCGCTTCGGCGTCGCGGTGGAGGAGGCGGTCCCCGCTCGTCGCCACCATCACCGGGTCGAGGACGACGGGTCCGGTCACGGTCTCCTGCAGCCAGGTCGACACGGTGTCGATGATCGCGACGTCGCCCAGCATCCCGATCTTGACCGCGTCGATCACCACGTCGTCCGCGACCGCGTCCAACTGCTCGCGGAGGAACCCGACGGGCGGGGTGTGCACGGATCGGACGCCCCGGGTGTTCTGTGCGACGAGCGCGGTGACGACCGCCATGCCGTATCCGCCGTTCGCGGCGATGCTCTTGAGGTCGGCCTGGATCCCGGCACCACCGGTCGGGTCGGTCCCGGCGATGCTCAGCACCCGGGGTGTGTCCCGCATGGTGACGGGTCGTCGACCGTGCACCCGGTTCTCGGTCGACGACGCCGGAGTCAGCGTCTGTTCCGCGGCGCTCATGCCGAGACCTCGGTCCAGGCCGCGCGGAACGCCCGTGCGGCCTCGGCCGGATCGTCGGCGGCGCAGATGGCGGAGACGACGGCGAGACCCGCGGCACCCGAGGCGTGGAGCTCGGCCGTGTCCGCCAGCGAGACACCGCCGATCGCGACGCACGGGAGCGGGGTCGCGGCGGCGATCGCGGCGAACCCCTCCACGCCCAGCGGCTCCGGATGGTCCGGCTTGGTCGTCGTCGGGCGGATGACGCCGACGCCCAGGTAGTCGACCGTCCCGAGTGGCAGCGCTGCGACCGCATCGAGGTGCGCCGAGGTGTTCGCCGTCAGTCCCACGACGGCGGCCTGTCCCACGATGCGACGCACGGCGTCGACCGGGAGATCGCTCTGACCGACGTGGACGCCGTGGACGACGGCACCGGCGGAACGGGCGGCGAGGAACACGTCGACCCGGTCGTCGACGAGGAGCAGCGCCCGACCGGCGACGACCTCCGCAGCACGCACGGCCAGGTCGAACAGCGCTCGCGCCGACGCGGTCTTCTCCCGCAGCTGGACCGCGGTCACCCCGCCGTCGACGGCTCGGCGCACGACGTCGAGGACACCGCGATCCCCGCTGGCCGAGGCGTCCGTGACGAGGTAGGTGGCGATACCGCGGCGCACGAGCTCGGCGTGCGAGCGGGCCGCGAGGACCCGGTCCGCGGTGGTCGAGGCGCTCACGCGATCACCGCCAGGCTGCGGACGGTGTCGGCATCGAGGAGGTGGAGGCGGTCGAGGAAGGCGGGAGCGAAGGAGCCGGGGCCACGGCTCTCCGCGGCCGCCAGCTGCGCGGCGACCGTGTACGCGGTGGTGGCCGCGACCGTCGTCAGCAGCCGGTCGTCGTCAAGCGACGCGAAGGCGGCGAGCACGGCACCGAGGGCACAGCCACCGCCCGTCACGAGGGTGAGCCAGGCGTGCCCGTTCGAGCATCGGACGATGCGTTCACCGTCGGTGATGACGTCGGTCGGGCCGGAGATCGCGACGACGGCACCCGAGGTGCGGGCGATCGCGGTGGCCGCCTCGATCGCGCTGTCGACCGAGTCGGTGCTGTCGACCCCGCGACCACCGGCGCCCAGTCCTGCGAGCGCGATGATCTCGCTGGCGTTGCCGCGGACGATCGTCGGCCGGAGGGCGAGGAGTTCGGCGGCGAGCGCCGTCCGCACCGGCAGGAAGCCGACGGCGACGGGGTCGAGCACCCACGGGGTGCCGGCCTCGTTCGCGGCGGTGGCGGCCTCGACCATGGCCTCGCGCTGCTCCGCCTGCGGCGTCCCGAGATTGAGGAGGACCCCGGAGGCGACGCTGGCGAACGGCCCGGCCTCGGTGGGGATGTCGGTCATCGCCGGAGCGGCGCCGATGGCGAGCAGCACGTTCGCGGTGAAGTTCGTCACCACGGCGTTCGTGATCGATTGGACGAGCGGCGTGCGCTCGCGCAGGCGGTCGAGGAGGTCCCCGGACGCGCTCGCGAACTCGCCGACGGACGGCTCGTCGGTGGACGGGTGGGCAGACTGCTGCGGTGTGCGAATGCTCATTCGCGACATCCCTTCGCTCGGACTAACGAGATCAGGTTCGACGGGTGTGTTCTCAGCCGATCGTCGTGGGATCGGCACCCCGTGTCACTCGCGACCACCCTAGCGGGTCGGCCCGGCTTCCGGTCCAGCGGGCGGGCGAGGATGATGGAGGGATGGACTTCTTCGAGCTGGTCACCATCGTCTTCGAGGTCGCCGGTGTCGGGGCGATGGTCGTGGGCTTCGTGATCGCCGTCACCCTCTCGGCCCGCCTGTGGTGGAGCACGCGCGACGGTGCACGGGCCTTCCGGATGCTGCGGGAGACGATCGGCTCGGTCATCCTGCTCGGGCTGGAGATCCTCGTGGCCGCCGACCTCGTGAAGACGGTCACGTCGACGCCCTCGCTGACCGACGCACTCGTCCTGGCGATCATCGTCGTCATCCGCACCCTGCTGAGCTTCTCCCTGCAGATCGAGATCGAGGGCACCCTCCCCTGGAGGCGCTTGGCGACGACCGGACCACAGCTGTTCGACCGGGCCGTCAAGCGCGGCGGCGAACGCACCCGACATCGCGCCAAGGAGCACGACGTGTCGACGTCGCCGGCGGCCGGGCCCGTCGGCACGCAAACGCAGACCGCACCGACCACGTCGACCGTCCGCGAGGACGAGTCCGAATTCCCAGAGCTCCGGAGTCGAGACTGATGGCGGCCAGCTCATCCTGAAATATCAGACCTGGACTTGCGCAATGGCTTGGCCTACAGTCGCCCTATGTGGCTCGCCTTCCTCGTCAAGATCCGATGGGTCGCGGTCACGCTGGCCGCAGTTCTGACTGTGGGCGGCGCCGTGTTGCTCATCCGAGGTGTTGAGCCGGTGAAGGCGTGGTCCATGATCGGCGCCGGGGTCATTTCACTCGTCCTGCAGCACCTTTATGCGCGGGCAGCTCGGGAGACGGACGCACGCGACACGATCGGTTAGCGGTGAGAGAGCGAGAGCGTCTGCCACTCCGCAGGGCGGGCTAGCGTGCCGCGGAGGTCGCCCAGGTGTCGCGGATGAGGTCGGGCAGCAGACGCATGTCGTCGAAGACGTGGGTGCCGTCGCCGACGAGCCGCTCGGCGGGCGTCATGCCACCGGCGTAGGCGTAGACCGTCATGCCGGCCGCGCGGGCAGCCAGCACGCCGACGACGCTGTCCTCGATGACCGCGCACCGCTCGGGGGCCGTGTCGAAGTCGGCGGCGGCGTGCAGGAAGAGGTCGGGTGCGGGCTTGCCGACGGCGACGTCGGTCGCGCTGAAGATGCGCCCGTCGAAGCGGTCGTGGATGCCCACCTGCCCGAGGTTGCGGACGACGTCGTGCAGCATCCCGTTCGAGGCGACGCACAGCGGCACCCCGGTCGCAGCGATACCGTCGAGGGCGTCGACGACCCCGTCGACCGCCTCGAGCTCGCGCTCGCAGATGCCGCGGAACATGTCGCTCCAGCGCTGGATCCAGTCGGCCTCGAGCGGCTTCCCGAGGCGCTGCTCGACGAGCGTCGCGTACGTCTCGAGCGAGGCGCCGACGAAGAGCTCCCGCACCTCGGCCTCGGTGTAGTCGCCGCCGACCTCGTTGAGTAGCTGCAGGTTCACCCGGACGGAGATGCGTTCCGTGTCGACGAGCGTGCCGTCGCAGTCGAAGATGACGAGGTCCGGATAGTCGACTGGCATGCTCCGAGCCTAAACGACACCGCCTGCGCTGTGGCCGTGTGCCCTCCGGCGGCGACCTCCGACGGCGGTCGGCGCGGCGGTCAGCGGGCCGCGCGGACGCCCTGTCGCTGCCAGGTGACGACCATGCGTCGCGCATACTGGGTCGCCGCGACGAAGTGGCCGAGGAGTCCGAGGAGGATCGCGACGAAGCCGACCCCGCCGAAGACCCGGTAGAGCGCCGACGCAGGATCCCCGCCGCCGAGCGCGAGGCCGATGAGCAGCGCGAAGAAGCCGACGAAGAGGAACACCGTCCGGATCTTTCCGGCGATGCTCACCGGCACCTCCGGCGTCCCGCGGAACGCGACGACGGCGACGAACGCGAGCAGGAGGTCGGGGACGATCATGACCACGAACACCTGCCACGGCATGATCTGCGCGATGGCGAACGACGCGGCGACCACGACCACGGTCAGGCGATCGGCCACGCCGTCGAGCCAGGTGCCGAGCGCGGAGACCGTGCCCATGCGGCGCGCGATCTGCCCGTCGGCGACATCGCTCAGGAACACCACCGCACCGACGACGAGCGCAGCCCAGTAGGAGCCGGTGATCACCAGGGCGGCGAACACCGGGAGCAGGACGATGCGTCCTGCCGTGATCGCGTTCGGCAGGTTCTTCCAGTCGTCGTCGGAGAACAGCTGCGTCCGGAGGCGTGCGAGCGGCGTCTTCTCGTGCAGGGTCACCGGGATCATCGCCTCGTCGCCGGGGATCGCGGCACCTCGGCGGAATCGGGCGATCGCGACCACCGTGACCAACACGACGAGCGCGAACAGCAGCACCCAGCCGGTGGCGCCGAGGTACTGGCGGACCGTGTCGAGCGTGGCGCGGACGAGGGAGCCGACCCCGACGTAGACGGCGGACCAGAGGAGGGAACCCAGCAGCGATGCCGCGAGGAACGACCGGTAGGGCACGCGGGCGACCCCGGCGGCGGTCGGTGTCAGGCACCGGAGCACGGGGACGAGCCTCGTGAGGAAGACGGCCTGGGCCCCGCGTCGCTCGAGCGCCTCGACCGCGCGGTCCCAGCCGTCGACGCCGAGACGCCGGACGATGGCCGAGTCACGGAGGCGACCACCGGAACGACGACCGACGAGGTAGCCGAGCTGGTCCCCGAGTGACCCGCCGAGGGCGACCGCGAGGAACAGCACGAGGGCACCGGGGGCGGAGTCGAGCATGGCCGCGAGGAGGAGCACCACCGGTTCACCGGGGACGACGAGGCCGAGCCAGAGGCCGGACTCGGCGGTCGTGAACAGGAGTCCGATGAGCCAGATCACCGGATCGGGCAGCGCCGTCGCGGCGTCGTTCACCCACCCGATGATGTCCACGGATCCCCGTTCAGCAGTGCGACCCGCACTCCAGGGTGGGGCGCGGCTCGCCCAAGTCTACGGACGAGCCGCACCCTCCCATCCCCGAGGGGTCGTTCAAACGGTCATTCGCCGGACAGCTCGTCCCGATTCGCGCGTCGACGACGCAGGACGGCCGCGGTGACGACACCGGCGGCACCGAGCACGAAGAGCGCTCCGGCCGCGACGATCCACGGCATCGCGTCCGCACCGGTCGAGGGCAGACGACCCGGGTTGCTCGGAACGGCGGGGTCGCTCGGGTTCGCCGACGGCACGGGTGCGACGGCGTCGGGAACGAGGACGAAGGCCGGTACCGAGACCACGGAACCGTCTGCGGCGACGACCGCGGTAGCCGTCGTGGCGCCCTCGGCGGTGTAGCCCTCCGGCACCGTCACGGACACCTCGTAGGAACCTGGCGCGAGACCGTCGAGGTCGTAGGCACCGTCGGCGTCCGTCGTGACGGCGACCGGGCCGGCCGGGGTCTCGACGGTCACGGTCACGTCCGCGATCGGTGCACCGGCTTCCGTCTCGACCGTTCCGGCGAGGCCGCCGAGCACGGCGTCGGCGACGAGCACGAACGTGGGCACCGTCTGGACCGCACCGTCCGTGCCGACGACGACGGTGGCCGTCGTGGCACCACCCGCGGGCACCGAATACCCGGCCGGGACGGTCAGCGTGACCTCGTAGCTGCCCGGCGCCAGGTCGGCGAGCCCGTAGAAGCCCTCGGCCGTCGTGATCAGGGCGACCGGGCCGCCCGGCGTCGTCACCGTGACCGTCGCTGCGGGCACCGGGGCGTCGCTGTCCGTCCGGACGTCGCCGATGACGGTGCCGAGCCGAGCGAGCTCGAAGTCGACCGCGTCGAGATCGGTTCCGGCGAGCTCCTCCTCCCGGGTGGCCGCTCCGGAGACGACGTACCCCTCCGGGGCGACGATCGAGACCTCGTAGGAGCCAGCGGGCAGGAGCGGGAAGCGGTAGGAACCGTCGGCGGCCGTGACGGCGCTCTCGACCCCCTTCGGACCGTCGACGCTCACGGTGACACCGGCCACACCGACGCCGCCGGACGTGATCACCCCACCGAGGCTGGGGTTCGCGACGAGCACGAAGTCCTGCTCGGTGATGGGTGTCTCGCTGCCGACCGGGACCGTGAAGGCGTTCGGCGGGCTCTGCACCGCGTAACCATCGGGCGGCGTGATGACCACCGTGTGGTCGCCGACCGGCACGGTGTCGAAGAGGTAGTTCCCGTCGGTGTCGGTGGTGACGCTGCCCGCGCCGTCGATCGTGACCGTGGCTCCGACGATCGGCACACCGTCCGTGTCGAGCGCGGTGCCGGACACGGCGACGGGCACGATGTCACGGACGGCGAAGTCCGCGACGGCGTCGGCGTCTGTGAGGTCCGCGGCGGCTCGTGCGGGACCGACGGCGATCTTGCCGGTCGGCGGAACGAGTTGCACGGTGTAGCCGTCGGTCGCGAAGTAGCCGGCGAAGGTGTAGGCGCCGCCGCCGGCGGTCGTGGTCGACGCCACCACCCGACCGTCGCGGTCGATGAGGCGGACGCCGACACCGTCCAGCGGGCCAGTGGTCTGGTCGGTCACGGTGCCGGTCACGTCACGTGCGATCGACGCGAACCACGCCTGGTAGACGGGCGCACCCGACCGCTGCCGGAACGAGAAGGTGAGGCTGGAGATCGGGGCGGACGGCTCGAACCACCCCGCTGCACCGGCGGTGTCCTGTGCTGCGTCATTGCCGCGGAGCACCTGCGTCGCCGGATCCCAGGTGGGGACGTCCGTTGCGGAACCGGTGCACGACGGCTTGCCGACCAGTCCGGGAGCGCAGTAGTTGAAGCCTCCGTTGAACCCGAGCTCGTCGGGGGTGAGTGCCACACCGTCGGGGCCGATCGCCGTCACGGTGACCTGGTCGGCGTCGATGTCGCCGAGGACGAAGGTCCAGCCGGACGGCGGCGTCGGCGTCGCGAAGGAGTAGGTGGTGGTCGAGGGCGACGCAGCGTTGTTCGCCTTCGGGCGGAGGTTCAGGTAGGGCTGATCGCGGCTGCTGCCGTACTTGGCGCCGACCGGGGTCGACGCCGCCAGCCAGGTCGAGGCGCCCGAGATGACGCCGACGCCACCGCCGCCGACCGAGTCGCTCGTCAACGCCGCCGTGAGGGCGGGTTGCCCAGCAAGGGTCATCGTGCCCTGGTACGACCCCGATGCACCGGAGAACGTGGGCCACGTCGCCCAGCTCGAGGTGGTCGCGGCGGAGGCCGCCGGGACGGCTGCGGTGAGGGCGAGCGCGGAGGCTCCGAGCAGGGCGAGCACAGCGGCTCCGATGCGGCGGGTCATGGGCGTCAGGATAAACGCACAGCTGTCGCCTGCGGAAGCCCGGTGTCCCGTTTCCGAGGGTCAGCCCGAACCGTGCTAGCGACGGCGGCGGTACCGGAGACCCATGGAGCGGACGCGCAGGATCATCCAGCGGGAGGACGGGAGATCGGGCGCACGGGCGACGCGCCCCGGCGGCGATCCGAGGAGGCTGGAACCATCAACCGATCAGCTCCGCACCGTGCGGAGTCAGCTCCGCACACCGCGGAGGAAGGAAACCCACCTCATGTCCGCCTCAGCCACCACCGAGTCCACCACGATCTCGCCCGCCGAGGACGTGACCCTGGCCGACGCCCCGACCGAATCGTTCGGCCCTGCGCCCCTCACCCAGGCGACGCCCGTGCAGGAGGTCGCGCCGACACAGCCGACGACCCCCCTGCCCCTCGCACCCGTGCCTGCTGCGACGGCCGCCGACCGCGAGAGCTCCACCCAGACACTGTCGATCATCGCGTTCGCCCTGTCGATCGCCGCGATCGTCGCGCCGTCGTTCGTGCTCCTGCCGATCGCCTCGCTCGTGCTCGGCATCATCGCGCTCGCCCGCAAGCCGAAGTCGAAGGGCTTCGCCCTCACCGCCGTCATCATCTCCGGCACCATGCTGGCGCTCGCCCTGATCGTCGCCGCCGGCGCAGCCCTGCTGCTCGGGGTGTCGGTGATCAGCAGCGGCTACGCCGGCTGACCCGCTCTCCCACCCGACGCCCGTCCGCTCCTCGAGCGGGCGGGCGTCGTGGCGTGTCCCCCGGGCATCCCGATCCGCCCTTGATTGTTACACAATCCTGCGGCAGGCTGTCCCCGTGACGCGTTCGCCAACAGAAACCCCGACGACCGGCAGCAGCACTGCCGCGGGGCGCCTGTCCGTCGCCGCCGCGATCCTCGCCGCTGTGTGCTTCGGGACGACGGGGACGGCTCACGCGCTCTTGCCGATCGAGGTGGGCTCGGTCGCGTTCGGCGCTGCACGCATCGTCTTCGGCGGAGCGCTCCTCGTCCTCGTGTGGGCGGCCTTCACCCGTCGCTCGAGGTCCACGCCACCTCGGACCCGCGCAGCGGAACTCGGAAGGCCCGCCCTCATCGTCGCCGTCGTCGTCGGCACGATCGGGGTCACCGCGTACCAGCCGTTCTTCTTCCTCGGGGCGGAACGCAACGGTGTCGCGATCGGGACGCTCACCGCGCTCGGCTCCGCACCCGCGATCACCGGCCTCCTCGAATGGGCGATCCACCGTCGACGCCCGAGCGGCCGCTGGTTCCTGGCCACGATCGTCGCCGCAGCCGGCGTCGCCGTCCTGTCCGGGGTGACGGGCGGCGGGATCGGGACCGTCTCGGTGGACGGGTTGCTCGCGTCCGTCGGCGCCGGAGCTTCCTACGCCCTGTACACGCTCTGCAGCAAGGCGCTCATCGAGCACGGGTGGACGCCGCTCGGCACCATGGCGGCGCTCTTCGGCGGGGCGGCGCTCGTCTCGGTGCCGATCCTCCTCACCACTGAGACCGCATGGATCCTCACCGCACCCGGCGCACTCGCGGTCGCGTGGCTCGCGCTCGTGAACACGGTGGCGGGGTACCTGCTGTTCGGCTACGCGCTCGGCGGACTGCCCGCGTCTCGCGTCGCGACCCTCACGCTCTTCGAACCACTGACGGCGACGCTCCTCGGCATCCTGCTCCTCGGAGAGTCCTTCGGGCCGTCCACCGTCGTCGGTGCCGCGCTGCTCGTGACCGGACTCGCGATCCTCGTCGTACCGAAGCGCATCGACCGTCGCGAGGTCGCCCGATGACCGCGGTCGACGCCGTCGCAGACGCGCTGCGGGAGGACATCCTCGACGGACGGCTCGGCGCGGACGAGCCGTTGCGGGAGACCGCCCTCACCGCCCGGTTCGGCGTCAACCGGCACACCGTCCGAGCGGCGCTCCAGGCGCTCGCGGCGGAGCGCCTGGTCACGTTCGAGGCCTACCGCGGCGCACGGGTGCGGTCGTTCAGCGATGCGGACGTGCTCGCCCTCATGGAGTACCGGACGGCGATCGAGGCCGAGGCGGTCCGGCTGCTGCGAACGCGTGTGGAGCCGTCATCGCGCCCACCGGCCTCGATCATCGCGGCGAACGACAGTCTCCGACGCATCTGCATCGAACGACCCGGCGATCACCGTGCCATCGAGGTCGCGCACGCCGAGCTGCACCACGCGATCGTCGCCGCGGCCCGGAGCCCTCGACTGAGCGAGGCGCACGCTGGCCTGCTCGCCGAGCTCGGCCTGTTCATGGTGCAGCTCCGGAGCGTCCTCCCGCCCGAGGAACTCATCGACCAGCACGACCGACTCGTCCACGCGCTCAACGGCGACCACGGCGAGGCGGAGCTCCGCGCGCACCTCGCGCACTCGGCGGAGCAGCTCATCGCCCTCCGCCGGCCGGCCCCCTGAGCCGCTCCTTCCGGTCCCTGAGCCACCCCTTCCGGTCCCTGAGCCACCACTTCCGGTCCCTGAGCCATCCCTTCCGGTCCCTGAGCCACCCCTTCCGGTCCCTGAGCTTGTCGAAGGGCACCTCGACAAGCTCGGTGACCGGGTGGCGCTCGGCGACCGGGTGCGGCTCGACGACCGGACGGGCCGTCAGCCTCGCGTCGAGGTGACCGCCTCCGGGCGCGAGCCGGTGGCGTCGGCCGCCGGCCGGACGGCGGGGTGCTCCTCGGACGGGCCCGACCACGGCAGCGTCACGGTGAACGTGGTGCCGGCGGACGACGAGGCGACCTCGATCGACCCTTCGTGGCCCTCGGCGATCGACAGCGCGATCGCCAGCCCGAGGCCCGTGCTGCCGGCGGCACGCGAGCGCGACGAGTCGGCCCGGGCGAATCGGTCGAAGAGTTCGGGGAGGAAGGCCTCGTCGATGCCGGGTCCGTCGTCGGCGATCGTCAGCGAGGCGCGCTGCGGCTCGTCGAGGCTCTTCGGTGCGCTGATGCGGGTGACCACGGAGGTGCCGGCCGGGGTGTGCACGGCGGCGTTCGACAGCAGGTTCACGACGAGCTGGTGGAGACGCTCGCGGTCGCCGCGCACGATGATCGCACGCTCCGGCACGTCGACCGACCAGTGGTGCGCCGGTGCCGAGACGGCCGCGTCGCTCACGGCGGCGGCGACGAGGTCGCTCAGGTCGACGTCGTCGAGGTGCAGGTCCTGGCCCTCGTCGAGACGCGCCAACAGGAGCAACTCACTGACGAGCGAACTCATCCGGGTAGCCTCCGACTCGATGCGGGCGAGCGCGTGCTCCGTCATGGGCGGGAGGTTCTCGCTGTCCTGGCGGGTGAGCTCGGCGTAGCCCTGGATCGCGGCGAGCGGCGTTCGGAGTTCGTGGCTCGCGTCGGTGACGAACCGGCGCATGCGCTTGTCGGTGGCGGCTCGGACGGCGAGTGCACGGTCGACGTGGTCGATGAGGCCGTTGAGTGCCTCGCCCACCTTGCCGATCTCCGTCCGAGGATCGGTGTCGGCCTGATCGACCCGCACGTCGATCCCGGTGTCGCCGCGCTCGAGCTGCAGCGTGGACACCTCCTCGGCGGCGGCGGCGACGCGGGACAAGGGTCGGAGCCCGAGGCGGACCACGATGATCGCCCCGACGATGGTGACCGCCAGCGCGAGCACGGCGAGGATCGCGATGACGATCGCCTCCTGCTGCACGGCTGCCCGCGGGGTGGCGAGCGAGACGCCGGCCACGAGGGTCTCGCCGTCGCCGTGGTCGAGGAACTCGAGTCGGTACCCGCCGAGCGACCCCAACTCGATGTTCTGTCGCTCGGAGCTGTCGGCCGCGACGGCCTGCTCGATGAGCGCCTTCGTCCGCACGTCGAGCGCCGTCGCGTTGGACTGGGTGAAGCGCGCGGAATCGACGACCCCACCGTCCGCGACGAGCGCGATGAGCGTCCCGGGCCCGTGGCCGACGTAGTCCACGAACGGCTTGACGTAGCCGGGCTCACCGCGCGTGGCATCGGGGTCCACCACGGCTCCCCCGCCCGCCTGCTGATCGTGGAACTTCACCACGG
This sequence comes from Plantibacter sp. CFBP 8775, assembly GCF_014839505.1. Classification (NCBI taxonomy): domain Bacteria; kingdom Bacillati; phylum Actinomycetota; class Actinomycetes; order Micrococcales; family Microbacteriaceae; genus Plantibacter; species Plantibacter sp. CFBP 8775. The sequence goes on from NZ_JACYNV010000002.1 coordinate 1,225,222, forward strand.
AGTGTTCGAAGGCCTCCATCGATCCGGTGAGCTGCGTGTCGACGACGGCGGTGACTGACCCTTCGACCGTGACGATCGTCAGGATGCCCGACACCGCGAGGACTGCCGCGATGACCGCCGCGATGCCCGTCACCAGCCGTCGCTGCAGCGTCCAGGGGTGCCGCCGGTTCGCCCGAGGCGTCGGCACACCCGCGGTCGGAACCGATGCGGTGCTCATTCGACCGGCCGCAGCACGTACCCGACACCGCGGACGGTGTGGATCATCGGCGCCCGGTCGGCGTCGATCTTCTTGCGGAGGTAGGAGACGTAGAGGTCGACGATGCTGGCCTTACCGGCGAAGTCGTAGTTCCACACGCGGTCGAGGATCTGGGCACGACTCAGCACGCGCTTCGGATTGCGCATGAAGTAGCGCAGCAGTTCAAACTCCGTCGTCGTGAGCGCCACCGGCTCGCCGTCGCGGCTGACCTCGTAGCTGCGCTCGTCGAGGAAGAGCCCGCCGATCGTGATGCGGGAGTCGTCGTCGGACACGACGTGCGCAGTGCGGCGGAGGAGACCACGGAGGCGGGCCACGAGCTCCTCGAGCGAGAACGGCTTGGTCATGTAATCATCGCCGCCGGCGGTGAGGCCCATGATGCGGTCGTCCACCGAGTCGCGTGCGGTGAGGAACAGCGTCGGGGTGCCCGATTCCGGCTCCCCCTGCGAGAAGCTGCGGAGCTGGCGCAGGACGCTCAGCCCGTCCATGTCGGGCAGCATGATGTCGAGGACCACGACGTCCGGACGTTCCGTGCGGTAGCGCTGGACGGCCTCGCGACCGTTGATGGCGACGTCCACGACCCACCCCTCATAGCCGAGGGCCAGGCTCACGAGATCGGTCAGGACCGCTTCGTCGTCGACGAGGAGGACGCGGATGGGTGAACCGTCGGCCCGGTACATCCGCGGTAGCTTGGCGAGGACCGCCCGGCGGCGCCCCGAGTCGACGATCTGCGTTGGCAGGTCGGAGGGCATGGGTCGATTATCCGTCGTCGAGCTGCGAGGCGCGGGAGCGACGGGCGATTCATAGAGGCCTCATATCTTTTCAGGCCGAGCCCATGGGCGCGGTGCCTACCGTGGAGGGCATGACCCGAGCAGAACCCCTGGGCACGTCGTTCGCCCCCCGCCGTCGTCGGACGGCCGGAGCGACGGCCGAGCCCGCGGACCGGATCCGGAGCGGCCTCGCCGCCGCGGTCCGTGCTCTGCGTCCCCTGTTCCCGGCAGGTGTCTCACGTCCCCGGTTCCTCCGCGGGCCGCGGATCGAGGTTCCGGTCGACGCGCACCCGATCAGCACCGACCGTCTCGTCCTGCGTCGCCACCGGTTGGAGGACGCCGAGGCCTGGTACCGCATCCAGTCCACGCCCGAGGTCGTCGAGCACCTGCCGTGGCCCGTCCGCGACCGGGAGGCGTCCCGTGAGCACCTGCGCCACCGCGTCCGGCACAGCCGCCTCTGGCAGTCGGGCGACTTCCTCGCCTTGGCCGTCGAGCACGACGGGCAGCTCGTCGGCGATGTCTCCCTGCATCTCCGGGAGGTCCACCCCGCCGAGCGCTCGGTCGAGATCGGATGGGTCCTCGACCCCGCCGTCGGCGGACGCGGTCTCGCGAGCGAGGCCTCCGAGGCGATGATCGACCTGGCCTTCCGCGAGCTCGGGGCGAAGACGGTGACGGCCGTCATCGAGCCGGAGAACACCAGGTCCATCGCCCTCGCCGAACGGCTCGGCTTCCTCCGGGCGACCGCGCCGCGCCGATCCTCGAGCATCACCTTCGCGATCACGCCCTCGCTCCTCGCCGCACGTCGTGCCGAACACGTCGAAGCCACGCCCACGGAGTCCTCCGCCGCGCGTCCCTGATCGCCGGCGTCCCGATCGCCGAACCTGCCGGGGCTGAGTCTCCCCCACTCCAGCCTCGGCAGGTTCAGCCGTCGGGACGCCGGCCACGTGCGTCCCTCGACTCACACGTTCACAACTCAGGTGCTCCCCGGCGCGTCGCCTCCGGCTGCCGCCCGACGGCGCCGACTCGCCCGTGGCGTCCTGAGTTGTGCGCAGCCCAGGGTTCCGGTCGGTTCCAATATCCTATAGGATTATCGCGATGTGCCGGCTCGCGCCGGATCGACGGACTCGATGACGAGGAGATGCAGATGACCAGGCTCTGGAACCGACCGGCCGACTTCGCGGATGAGATGGTGGACGGCTTCGTCCGCGCCAACGGACGCTGGGTGCGCAAGGTCTCCGGCGGGGTGTCGCGCTCCACGAAGTCCGCGGAACCGGAGGTCGCCCTCGTGATCGGTGGCGGATCCGGGCACTACCCCGCTTTCGCCGGCCTCGTCGGACCGGGACTCGCTCACGGTGCGGCCATGGGCAACCTCTTCGCCTCACCGTCGGCACACCAGGTGGAGAGCGTCGTCCGCGCGAGCGAACAGGGACGGGGTGTCCTCCTCAGCTACGGCAACTACGCCGGCGACGTGTTGCACTTCACCGCCGCCCAGGACGCCGTGCGCGCCGACGGCATCGACTGCCGCACCGTCACCGTGACCGACGACATCTTCAGCGCACCGCCCACCGAACTCGAGAAGCGGCGCGGGATCGCGGGCGACCTCACCGTCTTCAAGGTCGCAGGCGGCGCTGCCTCTGGTGGGTATTCCATCGACGACGTCGAGCGCGTGGCGATCCTCGCCAACGCCCGCACCCGTTCGATGGGCGTCGCGTTCTCCGGGTGCACGCTGCCCGGTGCCGACGAGCCGTTGTTCTCCGTGCCGGAGGGACGGATGGCCGTCGGGCTCGGCATCCACGGCGAGCCCGGTATCGACGAGACCGACATCCCCTCCGCCGACGGCTTGGCGGAGTTGTTCGTGCACCACCTCCTGAACGAGGCCGAGATCCCGGACGGCGTCACGCCGAACGGCGCACGCGTCGTCCCGATCCTCAACGGCCTCGGCTCCGTGAAGTCGGAGGAGTTGTTCGTCGTCTACGACCGCATCGCCTCCCTACTGGAGGACGCCGGGATCACCCTCGTCGATCCGCAGGTCGGTGAGTTCTGCACGAGCTTCGACATGGCCGGCGTCTCGCTCACCCTGCTCTGGGTGGACGAGGAGCTGGAGCGACTGTGGAGTGCCGCTGCGGACACGCCCGCGTTCCGCACGGGCGCCGTCGACTCCGGCGCGCTCGAGACCGTCGCCGCCGACGACACCGAGGACGTCGCCTTCGTCGTGCCGGACGCCTCGCCCGAGTCGCAGGAGTCGGCAGCCGTCGTGGCCGACGCGATCTCCGCGATCCAGGAGCTCCTCGCGGAGCACGCGGACGAGCTGGGACGCCTCGACGCCATCGTCGGCGACGGCGACCACGGCATCGGCATGGACCGCGGGGCGACCGCTGCCGCCGCCGAGGCCGAGCGCCTGCGTGAGGCCGGTGCCGGCGTCGCGACGCTGCTCGACCGCTCGGGCGACGCCTGGTCCGACCGCGCCGGTGGCACCTCGGGCGCGCTGTGGGGCGTCATGCTCCGCACCCTCGGCGAGCGCCTCGGCGACGCCGGGCGCCCGACCGCCACCGCTGTGAGCGAGGGCGTGACCGCCGCCAAGGACGCCGTCATGCAGTACGGCAAGGCCTCCGTCGGCGACAAGACGCTCGTCGACGCCCTGGTCCCGTTCGCCGACACGCTGGCGGAACGCGTCGCCGCCGGCGACGACCTCTCCACCGCGTGGACCACGGCGGCGGCAGCGGCCACCACCGCGGCCCACGACACGGCCGGTCTCATGCCCGGCATGGGTCGCGCCCGCTCGCACGGCTCGAAGGCCGTCGGCGTCGAGGACCCCGGAGCCGTCTCCCTCGCCCTCATCGTCGAGCGTGTCGGCACCCTGCTCGCCGAGCGCTGAACGCCCGCTCCTGACAACCCGCTCCCTGAACACACGCCCCGCTCCCTGAACAAACGCCCCGCTCCCTGAAGCGACACCCCGGTCCCTGAAGCGACACCCCGGTCCCTGAAGCGACACCCCGGTCCCTGAGCTTGTCGAAGGGCCAACCACGAAAGGCACACCATGACCCGCACCTGGCGAATCGTCATCGGCTCCGATGACGCCGGCTACGACTACAAGGAGATCCTCAAGCGTGACCTCGAGGCGAGCGACCTGGTCGCCTCCGTGGTCGACGTCGGGGTCGACGCCGACGGCCACACCAACTACCCGACGGTCGCGGTGACTGCGGCCGAGATCGTCGCCCGCGGCGAGGCCGACCGCGCGCTGCTCATCTGCGGCACGGGCCTCGGCGTCGCGATCGCGGCGAACAAGGTCCAGGGCATCCGAGCCGTCACCGCGCACGACGGCTTCTCCGTCGAACGCGGAGTGCTCTCGAACGACGCCCAGGTGCTGTGCATGGGCCAGCGGGTCGTCGGCATCGAACTCGCCCGCCGCAACGTGCGTGAGTGGCTCACCTACGAGTTCGACGCCTCGAGCGCGTCGAACGACAAGGTGCAGGAGATCAGCGCATACGAAGCGTCCTGATGTCAGGACGTCCCAGACTCGTCGGCGTGAGCCTGAAGATGTACTTCGGGCACGCGCAGACGCTCGACTGGTGCTCGGTCGTCGCGGGGGTGTCGGCCGAGCACCACGCACTCCGATCCGGCGCGGCGGAGCTGTTCGTCATCCCCGGATACCTCTCGGTGACCGGCGCGGTCGAGCGGCTCCGCGGCGTCGCAGCCGTGGGGGCTCAGGACCTCGCGACCGAGGACACCGGGGCGTTCACCGGCGAGGTGAGCGGCGCCGAGCTCCAAGAGGTCGGCTGTGAGGTCGTCGAGGTCGGGCACGCGGAGCGGCGCCGACTGTTCGGTGAGACGCCCGATGTCGTCCGCGCGAAGACGACCGCCGCGCTCCGCAACGGTCTCGCGCCGGTGCTGTGCATCGGCGAGGCCGAGCACCGAGACGCCGAGGTGGCGGCCGCGGAGTGCGTCGCACAGCTCGACGACGCTCTGGCAGGGGCGGTCGCCGCCGGGATCGTGGGCCGCGTCATCGTCGCCTACGAACCACACTGGGCCATCGGCGCCACCGAGGCCGCGAGTCCAGCCCACATCCGCACGGTGTGCCTCCGGCTGCGCGGCCACCTCGACGCGCTCGCCGCGGCCGGGCACATCGACACCTCCTCAGCCGTCATCTACGGCGGGAGCGCCGGACCCGGCCTGCTGACCACGATCGGCGACGCGGTCGACGGGGTCTTCCTCGGCCGCTTCGCCCACGATCCGGCAGCCCTCTCGCTGGTGCTCGACGAGGTGGCCGGCCTCGACCGCGCGGGCTCCGACCTGCCGCGATGACGCCTGGAGGCCCCGTAAACTGGTCCTCGACGATCATCGCGGCCGCTCGACCGGAGGTTCCCCTCCGTGACGACGCCTCGAGCACACCCTTCGGAGGCTGCCGTGGTTGATGCCGTCTTCCCGCTCGGCGCCTCCTCCTCGCTCGAACGCCGCGGTCTGCGCGACCGCGTCTACGAGCTGGTGCTCGACATGCTCCTGAGCTCCGGTATCGAACCGGGTGCCCGCCTGTCGATCGACGCGATCGCCCGCGACCTCGACGTCTCGCCGACGCCGGTCCGCGAGGCGCTCGTCCAGCTCGAGCGCACCGGCCTCGTCACCCGGGTCACCCACAAGGGCTACCGGGTGGCACCGCCGCTCGCCGACGACCAGCTCGAGTCGCTGTTCGACGCCCGCATCGTGCTCGAGAGCGGCGCCACCGCGCTGGCCGCCGCCCACGCCGACGAGCTCGTCCCGGCCCTCGAGGTCGCCCTCGCACAGCACGTCGAGATGACCGCCAGGGTGCGCGCCGCGGCGTCGGCCGGCGAGATCCCCGTCGCACTCCTCCGCGAATACTTCGCGGTCGACTGGAACTTCCACCACCTCATCTTCGAGGGCACCCGCAACCCCTTCCTCCTCGACATGTCCGAGGGCATCTCCACCCGCGTGCACCGCATGCGCCAGACGGTCGAGACGGGCGTCACCGACGCCGACCAGGCGGTCGTCGAGCACCGCGCCATCCTCGACGCGTTCTCCGACGGCCCCGAGGCCGCCGCGGCGGCCATGCGCTCGCACATCGAGCTCGTGCGCACCCGCGCCCGCAGCGACGCCGAGCACTGAGCCGCCCTTCGACAGGCTCAGGGACCGGGATCTGACAGCCGCAGGGCCGGGCACACACCCTTCGACAGGCTCAGGGACCGAGTCCTCCGGTCCCCGAGTCGCCCTGCTCCGGTCCCTGTGCCGCCCCAAACCGGTTCCTGAGCCTGTCGAAGGGCGCAGAACGGGGCCGACCGCCTGAGCGATCGACCCCGTCCGGGTGTTGCGTCGTGACTAGTGCGCCGTGCGGTTCGCCGTCGTCTCGAGCAGCTCGTCCGCCTTCGCCCCACGGAAGAACCGGGTGCAGTAGAGCATCGCGGCCGCAAGGAAGGCGAACACCCCGAGCGAGACCACGCCCCACACGCCGCTGTCGGTCGGCACGCTCTCGTTGATCCCGGTGCGCATGATCGGGGCGACGAAGCCGCCGAGGTTACCGAGCGAGTTGATGAGGCCGATGCCCGCCGCTGCAGCCGTGCCGGTGAGGAACGCCGTCGGGTAGGCCCACGTGATCGGCCCGACCGAGAGGAAGCTCGCCACCGCGATGGTGATGAACAGGATGCCGAGGATCGGCTGGTTGTTCGCGCCTGCCCAAGCGGAGGCCAGGATGAAGACGCCGGTGGAGATGTAGAACATCGTTCCCCAGGTGCGACGACGGACGACCGTGTTCGCGTTCCGACCCACGTAGTAGCAGGCGAACAGACCCACGAGCCACGGGATGGCCGCCACGAGACCGACCTGCCAGCCGACGTCCTGGCCGATGAGGTTCGCCACCTGCTGCGGGAGGTAGAACGTCGTGCCGTACACCGCGATCTGCAGGCAGAAGTAGATGATGGTGAAGTACCACACCTTCCAACTCGTCATCGCCTTCGCGATACCGGTCGGGCCGTCCGACTGCCGCACGGTGTCCTCGCGTTCCATCGCGGCCGTCAACGAGTCCTTCTCCTGTTGATCCAGCCACTTCGCCTGTTGTGGCGAGTTGGTGAGGAAGTAGAGCGCTGCGAAGCCGGCAAGGACCGCGAGCATGCCCTCGGCGAAGAACATCACCTGCCAGCCGTGCCACGGGGTCAGGGCGTCGCCGAAGCTGATGAGGCCACCACTCAGCGGGGCGCCGAGCATCTGCGAGAACGGCTGCGCCAGGTAGAAGATCGAGAACATCTGGACGCGGACCTTGTTCGGGAACCACTCCGACAGGAACATGATGACGCCGGGGAAGAGCCCGGCCTCGGTCACGCCGAGCAGGAACCGCAGGACGATGAACATCGTGTCGTTCGTCGTGAAGGCGAACAGGGCGGCGACGATGCCCCAGGTCACCGCGATGCGGGCGAGCCAGAACCGGGCGCCGAACTTCTTCAGCAGCAGGTTGCTCGGGATCTCGAAGATCGCGTAGCCGATGAAGAAGATGCCGGCCCCGAGGGCGAAGGCACCGTTCGAGATGCCGCGGTCGACGCTGAGCGCCTCCTCGGCGAAGCCGACGTTCGTGCGGTCCAGGAACGCGACGAAGTACAAAATGACGAGCATCGGCATGAGGTGCTTCGACGCCTTGCGGATCGCCGACTTCAGCGCCGGATCGTTGGTCGATCCGATCGCCGGCGGATTGGGTGTGGACAAGACACTCTCCTTTGAGATGACTGGTGCGGGTGGGTGCTGCTGGCGCTACTGCTGCTGCTGCTGCTGGTCAGGAGACCATCGAGGGGACGATCATCCAGAGGCCGATGCCGACGAAGACGACGCCGAGACCGAGGAAGATCAACCGGGATTTGGTCCACTGACCGGTGAGGTGCTGCATGGTGCTGCTCCGTTCGCTCGTGGTGCGTGTGGTGGATCAGTGCATGTAGAGGCCGCCGTCGACGTTCAGCGTCTGACCGGTGACGAAGCCGGCGTCCTCACTGATGAGGTAGGCGATGGCGGCGGCGATGTCGCGTGGGGTGCCGATGCGCGGCAGGACGCCGTCGGCGGCCATGGCCGTCTTGCGCTCCTCGGTGAGGGTGCCGCCCATGATGTCGGTGTCGATGGGTCCGGGCGAGATGGCGTTGACCGTGATGCCGTCGTGGCCGAGCTCGCGGGCGACGCTGCGGGTGAAGCCGATCACGCCGGCCTTCGCCGCCGAGTAGGCCGTCTTGCTGAAGGTGCCGCCGCCACGCTGGGCGGAGACGGACGACAGGCTGACGACGCGACCGACGCCGTTCGACACCATCGACTCGACCGCACGGCGGGTCGTGTAGTGGACGCCGTTGAGGTTGATGTCGATGACGCGCTTCCACTCGTCGGCACTCACCTCGAGGTAGGGCACGGGTGAGGCGACACCCGCGAGGTTCACGAGGGCGACGAGCTGTGGGAGGGCGGCTTCGAGCGCGTCGAACGCGGCACGCACCTGCGCCTCGTCGGCGACGTTCGCGCCGGCGCCGGCCGCCTGCACCCCGTGCTGCTCCGCGATCTCGGCGGCGACCGCTTGCGCCGCAGCCTCGTCGAGGTCGATGATCCCGATGTTCCAGCCGAGTTCGGCGAGGTGGTGGGCGGAGGCGCGACCGATGCCGCGCGGGGAGGCTGCACCGGTGAGGACGACGGTCTTGGATTCGGGGAAGCTGGTGGCGGTCATGGCCGGCCTTTCTGCGTGGGAGTGGTGACGTCGATGTCCGATCGAGCCGGACGGTGCGCTCGGTCGGGGCCGGGCTCAGTTGATGGGCGCGGGGCCGAGCTCGTCCATGAGCTGCTTGATCGCGACGTAGGCCTTGTTGCGGTAGGCGATCAGCTCGGGCGTGCGGTCGGCCGGGACGTCGAGGTAGCCGGCACCCGACTTGGTGCCGAACTTGCCGGCGTCGACGAGCTCCTTGAGGGAGTCCGGCGTGGCGAACCGCTCGGGCCACCGGGTCTGGAGCGAGGCGTAGCAGAACGAGTACACGTCGAGTCCGGCCATGTCGGCGATCGCGAAGGGACCGAAGACGGGGAGCCGGAAGCCGAAGGTGGTGCGGACGATCGTGTCGATGTCCTCGGGCGTCGCGACGCCCTCCTCGACGAGCTGCGTCGCCTCGTGGAACAGCGCGTACTGCAGGCGGTTGAGCACGAAGCCGGTGGCGTCCTTGACGCGGGCGGTCTCCTTGCCGGTCGCCGCGACGATCTCCTCGACGGTGGCGATCGCCGCATCGTCGGTGGTCTCGTGCGGGATGAGTTCGACGCCGGGGATGAACGGGGCCGGGTTCGAGAAGTGGACGCCGAGGAACCGCTCCGGGTTGGTGACGGCCTCGGCGAGCGAACCGATGAGGATGGTCGAGGTGTTCGAGCCGATGATGGCGTCGGGCGAGGCCGCGGCGCTGATGCGACGGAGGGTCTCGTGCTTGATCTCGATCTTCTCGGGGACGGCCTCCTCGATGAAGTCGGCTCCGGTGACGGCCTCCTCGATGGACGCTGCGGGCGAGACATTGGCGCGGATCCGCTCCACGGCGTCGGCGGGGAAGAGTCCGTCGGCGACGAACTGCTCGGCCTCGGCGATGAGGCGGTCGTAGTTCTTGCGCGCGATCTCCTCGGAGATGTCGGCGATGCGGACGGTGGCGCCGGACAGCGCGAGCACCTGGGCGATGCCGCCGCCCATGTACCCCGATCCGACGACGGCGATGGTGTGTGTGGTCATGATGAAGCTCTCCTGTGGTCGTCTGGATCAGGCCTGCGGCAGCAGGGTCCTGATGTACTTCTGGTTGGTGGAGCACATGCCGAGGCTGTCGCCGCCGTAGTGCTCGGCCAGGATGATGCCGTTGAAGCCGAGCTCGACGGCGTCGCGGAAGACCTGGCGGTAGTTGATGAGCCCGGCCTCCATGGTGGAGGGCACGGACGTCGCCCAGCTGCCGTCGGCCGCCTCGTCGCGGGTGTAGTTCTTCACGTGCATGTAGTTGGCGTAGGGCAGGGTCTTGGCGAACAGCTCGCGCCAGTCCTCCACCGGGCGGTGCAGGCGGATGAGGTTCGCGACGTCAGGGTTCAGGCCGACGTTGTCGAGCCCGACCTCCTCCACGAACCGGACCGCGCTGTCAGCCGTGCCGAGGTAGGTGTCCTCGTAGAGCTCGAGTGCGAGCGGCAGGCCCACGTCGGCCGCGTGCTTGCCGAGCTCGCGGATGCGGCTGACGGCGGCCTTCCAGACCTCGGGGTCGTCGGGGTCCTTCGGGCCCTGCGCGGTCCAGAACCACAGCGCCTTGCGCTGTGCGTCGTTGAACGGCTGGTGCAGGCCGGTGGAGAAGACCTGCATCCCCCACTCGGCGGCGGCGTCGATCGTGCGGTGCGCGTACTCGAGGTTGCGCTCCTCGTGGCCCGGCATGATCACGCTCTGGCGCTGCAGGTGGACGGACGGGACGCCGACGCCGTGCGACTTCGCGATGGCGAGGAACTCGTCGCGACGGGACGGTTCGAGGTCGGCGGGTCGGACGTGGCTGTCGGGCAGTTCTGCGAGCGTGAACCCGACGCCGGCGACCTGCGCGAAGAGGTCGTCCCAGGCTTCGGGCTCCGCGTCGTGCAGGGACACGCCGTTGCGATCGACGGGTGGGATGCCGTGCAGGCAGGTGGCGATGGGCCAGGTGTCGGCGGTCCATCGGGGGGTCGACGCGGTCGCGGTCGTATCCGTCATGATGCTCCATTGCGCTCAAGGACTGCTCGGGGCTGGTGCTCCCGGTCAAAAAGATCCTATAGGAAATAGTAAAGCGTTTCCACGAATGCGCAAGGGCACTTCGACAGGCTCAGTGACCGGCGGAGGGGAAGCTCAGTGACCGGCGGAGCGGGAGGGTCGGTGAATGGTGGAGCGGGAGACGAGCTTCCGGGGACCGAACCCAACCGGTCACCGAGCGCTCCCGGTCACGAGCGCACCCGGTCACCGAGCCTGTCGAGGTGCGACGTCGGGGCTCAGCCGCCGAGGATGTCCCAGTCCTCGTCGTCCGCGTCGGCGATGCCGCCCGCGATGAACGCCTCGCCGGCCTCCGTGGCGCGATCGCGCACACCGACCAGCAGTTCCTCGAGCGACCCGGCCGAGAGGAACCGCATCTGGTCGATCTCGCTCACCGGGGCGATGCCCGCCAGCTGCCACGACGACTCCAGCGGATCGTCGGCGAGCTCCACGACCGAGGCCCACTGCTGCTCGCTGAACTCGCTGGCCACGGCGAGCGAGCGCCGCACCGCGGCCTCGGTCTCGGCCCGCAGCTGCTCCCAGCGCTCGTCCCACTCCAGGTCGTCGAGCGTGCGGATCTCGGCGCGCGGGTACGGGTCGTCGGGCAGCCAGTCGGTCACCTCGAAGCGCTGCCCACCCTCGGCGATCACCGCGACGAAGCCCTCGCCGCCGTCGACCTCGACGATCTCGGCCACGGTCCCGGTGCGGAACCGGTGTTCACCGCCGCCCGTCTCGCGCCCGCGCTCGATGAGCACCACCCCGAACGCCGGATCCTCCGCCTCGAGCAGGTGGGCGAGCATGGTGAGGTAGCGCTCCTCGAAGAGCCGCAGGGCGAGCGGCATGTGCGGGAACAGCACGGAGCCGAGCGGGAACATCGGCAGTTCGAGGACCGGGAGGCCGGATGCCCACGGCTCGGCGCTGGAGGAGTCGGTCATGTCAGTCCCCCTCCGCCTCGCAGGCCCGACCGGGTGTCGCCCGGCCGATGGTCCACCCGGATCGTGCTGCGATCATAGCCGCCGGACACCGGAGGCCACTCAGGCGGCGAGGACGGCACGCAGCGCCTGATCGAACCGGATCGCACGATCGACCTCGACCGCCGTCTCGTAGTCGGTCCCGCGCAGGGCGACGTGCAGCGGCCAGTCCACGTCGATGAACCCGACGCGGCTGTCGCCGACGAAGACGCCGAAGCGGTCGGCCGTGAGCTGCTCCACCCAGGCGCGGCGGAGTTCGGACGTCTCGCTGCCGGTGGAGCCCATGGAACGACCTCTCTCGGCAGGTGCAGCGACCGGGTCCGGACAACCCCTCGAAGTATCTCGACTGTCTAGCTATCTCCGCCGTGCTTCATCATGACAGCACCGACGACCGATGGACAACTTTCTATCCGTCAAGCGAATGCGACCGACGGCTGGAGGCATCGTTGCGAGATCGTGGCGCGATGGTCCGCAGATCTTCAGGAACCGTCCGTAGGATGCTGATCGTGGGGTGGAAGTGGCCGTGGGGACGCAAGCGCATCGTCGATGCGCCGGTCGATGCCGGGTCCGACCCCTATCTCCAGTACCTCGAGTGGGTCCGCCTCGGGAAGCCGTCACTGGCGTCACCCGACGATCCACCGCTGCAGTTCGACCCGCGGTTCGCGCCACGACTGGCGTCCGACGCCGTCAACTCCTCGCGCGCCGACGGCGTCTGAGCCTGTCGGCCTGAGCCTGCCGGTCCACGCACAGCACAGCGCCCGACACCGAGGTGCCGGGCGCTGTGGACGTGCTTACGCGGTGGCCTGCTCCGCGACCTCGGCGCGGCGCGGGAGCTTCCAGCCCGGGCGCACGAAGTGGCAGGTGTAGCCCCACGGGATGCGCTCCAGGTAGTCCTGGTGCTCCGGCTCGGCCTCCCAGAACTCGGAGACCGGCTCGACCTCGGTGACGACCTTGCCGGGCCAGAGCCCTGAGGCGTCGACGTCGGCGATCGTGTCGCGTGCCACGCGCTCCTGCTCGGGCGAGGTGAAGAAGATCGCCGAGCGGTAGCTCAGGCCGACGTCGTTGCCCTGACGGTTCTTCGTCGACGGGTCGTGGATCTGGAAGAAGAACTCCAGGAGCTCGCGGAAGGACAGCTTGCTCGGGTCGAAGACGACCTCGAGGGCCTCCGCGTGGGTGCCGTGGTTGCGGTAGCTGGCGTTGGCGACGTCGCCACCGCTGTAGCCCACGCGCGTCGACTTCACGCCCGGCATCTTCCGGACGAGGTCTTCCATGCCCCAGAAGCATCCGCCGGCCAGCACCGCGCGCTCGGTCGTCGTGCTCTGCTCGTCTGCTGCACTCATCGTGACTCCTCCTTCGTGCCGAGCACCGTGCGGGGTCCCCGCGTGCTCCGGTCTTCGGCTCCATGGTATGCAACAGCGTCCGCTTCCGGACTGTTCCGGCCGGGGCTTGCACTCAGCGGTCACACAGGTGTGCGGACGCGACGGCAGCCCTCAGACGGTCCGCTTGCGGCGGAGTTGCTTGATCGACTCATGGATCTCGGGGGCCAGCACCACGGCGCCCGACTGCTCCGACTGCTCGAGGGTGACCGCCTGCGCTTCGTCCGCCGCGGCGAACCAGGAGGCGACCGTCACGCCGTGGCCGGGCTGTCGGACGATCTCGATCGGGTCGCCCGCCTGCACCGTCCCGCTCTTGACCACCTTGAGGTAGGCACCGGGCCGTGCGGCGTCGGCGAAGCGCTTCACCCACCGGGGCTCGCCCAAGCGCCGCTGGAAGGTGCCGCACGGCGTGCGCGGACAGGTCACCTCGACGACGAGGGTGTCGCCGATCCGCCAGCGTTCACCGATCTCGGCACCGTTCACGTCGAGCCCCTGCGTGCGGAGGTTCTCGCCGAACAGCCCCGGCGTGATCTCCCGACCGAGCTCACCCTCCCAGAACCGCGCGTCCTCCTCGGCGTAGGCGTAGAGCGCCTTCGTCACACCGCCGTGGTGTTTGCGATCGGCCTGCACGTCGCCGTACAGCCCCATCGGCCGCACGTGCAGTGGCTCGTCGACCGGGCGCTTGTCGATCGCGGTGACACCGATCGACCCGTCGTCCACCTGGAGGGCTTCGACGCGACAGAGGGCGAGGAGTTCAGACATGGGACCAGTCTGCCGTGTCCTTCGCGCCCGTCCGGACGACGGGGCCGGTGCGGCTCGGGTGGAGTGGCCCAGGCGGAGCGGGTCAGGCGGACTCGCGGATGACTAGTGAGACACCGACCGAGCGTCGGACGGACGGCCCCGAGAGCGGGAGCGTGCCGGACATCATGCCGTCGAGCAGTTCGAGACTGTGCCGTGCGATGTCACCCTTGTCGACGGCCACGCTCGTGAGCTCAGGGGTGACGAAGCGACCGAGGTCGAGTCCGTCGATGCCGATGACGGCGACGTCCTCCGGCACGCCGACCCCGGCACGGGCGAGTCCCTTGAGCACGCCGACGGCCATGACGTCGTTGAAGACGAGCACGGCATCGACGTCGGGCATCGCGGCGCGGCACCGCAGGGCGGCCGAGACCCCGCCCTGGTGGGTGTCCTCCGCCCAGGTCTCCGACGCCTCGGACCACGGCAAGCCGTGCTCCTCGAGGAACGCGCGGTACGCGAGACGTCGTCCGGACGGTTCCGCCGAGGCGTCGATCATCGCGATGGACCGGCGCCCGGTCGCGACGAAGTGTGCGAGCGCCTGTCGGATGCCGTCCTCGAAGTCGATGTCGACGCCCGCCACCTGCAGCGTCGGCTCGGCGCCGGACGGGTTCGATCCTGCCTCGGACTCATCTGACCGATGGTCGCCGAGGGAGACGAACGGGATGGTGGCGAAGGCGCCCTGGAGTGCTCCGTGGTCGGCGCCGTTGCGCCCGACGACCGCGTCGACCTGCCGCGCGAGTTCGGCGAGCTGCGCACGTTCCGCGTCGGGGAGGTCCGGTCCGCGATCCGCGGCGGCGGGTCGGTCGCCCGATGCGTTCGCCGCTCCCCCGACCTCGGCGACCAACACGGTCCATCCGCGCTCTGCCGCCTGCTGCACGAGGGCGGCCGCGAGCTCCGGGTAGTAGGGGTTCCGCAGGTCGTCGACGACCAGTCCGAGCGTCGTGGTCCGGCCGCTCACCAGGTGCTGCGCGGCGCGGTTCGGACGGTAGTTGAGCGAAGCCGCGACCTCGACGACCCGTTGCCTGGTGGCGTCGCTGACGTCGCGCATCCCGTTGAGTGCGCGGGTCACGGTCTGGCGCGAGACACCGGCGACCCGGGCGACGTCGATGATCGTCGCTCGCGCCGGAGCGTGATCGTCGCGGGGCCTGGTCATGGTCACATCGTACTGATACGCTCACACCGTGAACGTTCACGGTGACGTTCACCACAGACCATCGCACCGCCGATCAACGTTGAGGAGCACCACCATATGGAACACGTCGCTTGGGGAATCATCGGCCCAGGAACGATCGCCGAACGGTTCGCGACCGAGCTGCACGCCAGTCGCACCGGTCGACTCACCGCCGTCGCCAGTCGTGACGCGTCGCGTGCCGAAGAGTTCGGCGAGCGCTTCGGCGACGGCACGGCTCCCGTCCGCGGGTACGGCTCGGTCGCCGAGTTGCTGGCCGACCCCGAGGTCGACGCGGTGTACATCGCGACCCCGCACACGGAGCACGTCCGGCTGGTGATCGAAGCGGCCGAGGCCGGCAAGCACATCGTCAGCGAGAAGCCGCTCTCGGTGAACCGGGCGGGCGCGATGCTCGCGATCGAGGCCGCCCGCCGTGCCGGCGTGTACCTCGCCGAGGCGTTCATGTACCGCTTCCACCCGCAGACCGCGAAGCTCGTCGAGCTCGTGTCGTCGGGTGCCATCGGCGACGTCCAGCACATCGAAGCGTCGTTCGCATTCGCCGCAGATCTGCCCGCCGACCACCGACTCATGAACCCGGAGCTGGCGGGCGGCGGCATCCTCGACGTCGGCGGCTACCCCGTCTCCATCTCGCGATTGATCGCCGGGGCGGCCGTCGGTGCGCCCTTCGCCGACCCGACGGACGTCAGCGGCGCCGGGACCGTCGGTGCGACGGGCGTCGACGAGTGGGCGAGCGCTTCGCTCGTCTTCCCGTCGGGCATCACGGCGCACGTCACGAGCGGCGTGCGCGTCCAGGACGACAACCGCGTCGTCGTCACGGGGTCCACCGGGCAGATCATCGTGTCCGACCCGTGGCTGCCGTCGGTCGAGGACGGTTCGACGATCGACGTCCGCACCATCTCGGGCACCGAGTCGATCCACATCCCCGGGGCGCCGCAGTACGCGATCCAGGCCGATGCGGTCGCGACGTTCGCCGACGCGGGCCAGGCGCCGCAGATGCGTTGGGCGGACTCGCTCGGCAACCTCGGGACCCTCGACCGGTGGCGTGAGGCGATCGGCCTCGAGTACCCGTTCGAGTCGATCGACACCGACATCCCGACCGGTTCCGGCCGGCCGCTCGCCGTGCGCGCCGAGCTCCCGATGCCGACCGGTCGCATCGCGGGCATCGACCACGACATCTCGCGCCTCGTCATGGGCGTCGACAACCAGCAGACCCTGTCGCACGCGTCGGCGATGTTCGACGACTTCTTCGAGCGCGGCGGCAACGCCTTCGACACGGCCTGGCTGTACGGCGACGGGCTCCAGGAGCAGCTGCTCGGACGCTGGCTCGCCAACCGGGGTCTCCGCGACGACGTCGTGGTGATCGGCAAGGGTGCGCACACGCCGTACTGCGACCCGGAGTCGATCTCGCGTCAGCTGTTCGAGAGCCTCGACCGTCTCAGCACCGACCACCTCGACCTGTACCTCATGCACCGCGACAACGTCGAGGTGCCGGTGGGCGAGTTCGTCGACGTGCTGAACGAGCACGCCGAGGCCGGTCGCATCCGTGCGTTCGGTGGCTCCAACTGGTCGATCGAGCGGTTCGAGGAGGCGAACGCCTATGCGGCGGCGAACGGGAAGCGGGGCTTCGCGGCGTTGAGCAACCACTTCGGTCTCGCTCGCGCACTCGACGTGCCGTGGGCCGGGTGCGTGGAGGTGACGGATCCGACGAGCCGCGCGTGGCTCGAGGAGACGAAGACGCCGCTGCTGCCGTGGTCGTCGCAAGCGCGCGGCTTCTTCACCGGGCGTGCCGAGCCCGAGGATCTGTCGGACCCGGATCTCGTGCGCTGCTACTACAGCGACGACAACTTCGAGCGGTTGGCCCGCGCCCGTCAGCTGGGCACCGAGCTGGGGGTCGCGCCGACGGCGATCGCCCTGGCGTACGTCCTGGCGCAGGACTTCCCGACCTTCGCCCTCATCGGGCCGCGGTCCGTCGAGGAGACCCGTTCGTCGACCGACGCCCTCTCCCTGAAGCTGACCCCGGAGCAGGTCGCCTGGCTCGACCTCCGGGTCTGATCCGTTCCTTCGGGTGATGCCAGCGCGGTGCGCTGACGTCACCGCGGGGCACACACGTGAGCGCGGGTCTCCAGAGACCCGCGCTCACCCGTGTGAGGCGCGCCCACGCCGAGTCGCTCCTCCTCGCGTCAGCGCACCGCGCTGACGCGAGCGCGGGGTGGCCCGGCCCTGTGGGACCCGATGCCAGCGCGGTGCGCTGGGCCTCGCCGCGGGTCATGAGCGCGAGCGCGGGTCTCCAGAGACCCGCGCTCACGCGTGTGGGGCGCGCTCGCGTCAGCGCACCGCGCTGGCCCGGCCACACCACCACAGCGGGAATCGGATGGGCGTCAGGTGAGGGGTTTGCGGGACCGGTCGCGCGCCAGGAGGACTCCGAGGAGCAGGATCAGGATGAGGACGACACCGCGGGCGAGACCTTGCCAGTAGAAGGACAGCCCGATGAGGTTCATCCCGTTCGTCAGCAGCGCGAAGATGAGCACACCGACGAGCGTCCCGAAGAGGTTCGGCCGCCCCGTCCGACTCAGCGTCGTCCCGATGAACACCGCACCGATGGAGTCGAGCACGTACAGCTGCCCGCTGTTGGCGACGAAGCCCTGGCTCCGCGAGGCCAGGATCAGGCCGGCGATGGCCGCGATCCCGGCGGCGAAGATGAAGGCGGTCGCCATCGACGTCCCCGCCAGCCGACCGGAGATCCGGGTCGCCGTCGGCTGCTCCCCCGCCGCGGTCAGCACGCGACCCCATCGACTCCGTTCGAGCGCAGCCCAGACGACGATCAGGACGAGCACGGCGACGACGATCGGCGCGGCGACCCCGAGCACGGTTCCGGCACCCAGCCACGCGAACTCGTCCGGCACACTGCTGCGCGACAGGTAGATGGGTGACCCACCGTCGGTCGCGACCTGCTGCACGCCACCACCGATGAACCAGACGCTGAGCGTCGCCAGGAACGGCCGGATGCGCAGCACCACGATGAGGAACGCGTTCACGGCCCCGACGAGCAGGCCGACGATCAGACCGCCGACGATCGCCACCCAGGCCACGTAGTCGTCGGCCAGGAGCGCCGACGCGGTGAGTGCCGCGAGGTCGATGGCGACACCGATGGAGAGGTCGATGCCACCGGCGCGGACGACGACCGTCATCGCGACGGCCGCGAGCAGGAGGAGCGCGTTCTGGTTGAGCACCCCGAGCAGGTTGTCGGCGGTGAGGAACGACGGCGACAGCACCGCGAACACGATGAGCAGCACGGCCAGCACGGCGGGGGCGAGCGCCTGCGGGACCGCAGCGCCGAGGCCACGGACCGTCAGGCTCGAGAGCGGGCCGCCGGAACGTTTGTCGTCGCCGCCTCTCGGTCCAGCCGACCCGGCCTTCGGGACGGAGACGCCGCTGGTGGCGGAGGACTGCGTGCGCGTGTCGACACTCATCGCTTGACGCTCCGTTCGCGGATCGCGGCGACCGCGAGGACCAGCAGGATCAGCACGCCCTTGGTGATGCCGATCCACTGGCTCGGGACGCCGAGCTGACTGAAGCCGTTGGTGAGGATCGCGACGAACACGGCACTGAACAGCGTCCCCGTGATCGTGACGACGAGCCGACGGGAGAACGCGATGGACAGGAACGTCGCGAGGAGGATGTCGATGAGCGACTGCTCGCCGATCCCCGGCAGAGCAGCGGACAACCGACTGGTCATGAGGACGCCCGCGATCCCCGCAAGGACCGCCGCGAGGACGTAGCTGACGACGATGTGGCGGTTGACGTCTATCCCGGCCACCCGGGCGGCCGTCGGGTTCTGCCCGACCGCGGCGTTCTTCACGCCCCAGCTGGTGCGCCCGGTGGCGAAGGCGACGACCGCGAAGACGAGCAGGAGCACGACGACCGCGGCTGGGACACCGACGACGTGTCCGCTCCGCAACCAGACCAGCCCGGCGTCGGAGACCGGCACCTTCACGTTGTTCGTGATGACGATCGTGAGACTCGTGACGATGCTCATCATCGCGAGGGTGACGAGGAGCGGGCGGATCCCGGCGACGACGACGAGACCGTTCACGAGCCCGATGACCGCCGTGGCACCGAGCCCGATGAGCAGCGCGAGCGGCAGACCGAGCTCGGCCTGCAGGAGCACCGCGACGAGGGCGCCGGAGAAGCCGAGGACGGCGCCGATCGAGAGGTCGATGCCGCCGCGGACGACGTCCTCACCGCCCGTGACGACGACGATGGACAGGCCGAAGGCCGCGATCGCGTAGACCGCCGACTGGGTGAGGATCGTCGCGAGGTTGGCCGGGTCGAGGAAGCCGGGCGAGGCGACCGCGAAGACGACGACCTCGATGACGACGATCGCGTAGCCGATGAGTCCCAACCGGGAGACCGGGCGACGCTTCGTCGTGGACTCCGCTGCGGCCGAGGGCGCAGCGGGTGGAGCGGAGAGGGCGGTCATGCGGAGGCTCCTCTGGTGGGCAGTGTGCCGCCTCCAGGGCCTGCCGACGGGGCGGACCTCGGGGGATCAGCCTGCGTAGACGACGTGGGCCCTTCGACAAGCTCAGGGACCGGGGCGGTTGATTTGTCAGAATCCGCATCGGTTGACGAGGTGGGCCCGTCGACAAGCGGTTCATGCCCTTCGACAAGCGGTTCATGCCCTTCGACAAGCTCAGGGACCGGCGGGACCGAGGGGGCCGACGGCGTGGAGGCGACCTCGGCGGCACCCGTCGACCAGGCGAGGATCGTGTCGGCGGTCGCCTGCGATCGGGGCAGCTCGGTCCGGATCGTCCCGCGGTACAGCACGAGGACGCGGTCGGCGAGGCCGATCAGTTCCTCGAGGTCGACGCTCACGAGCAGGACGCCGGCGCCCTGCGCGACGAGCGCGTCGATCTCCGCGTAGATCTGTTGACGCGACCCGATGTCGACGCCGGAGGTCGGCTGGTCGAGCACGAACACCGTCGATCCGGCCGCGAGCCATCGACCGAGCACGACCTTCTGCTGGTTGCCGCCGGAGAGGCTCCCGGCCACCGCGGTGTCGTTCGCGGGCCGGACGTCGAGCCTCGCGACGAGGTCGGCGGCGATCTCCCGCTCGCGTCGACCACGCAGGATCCCGCCGAGCCCGGTGATGCGGTCGAGCGCGGCGAGGGTGAGGTTCTCGCGGACGGACTGACGGTTCAGGATGCCGTCGCGGTGGCGGTTGGCCGGGACGTACGCCCCACCCGCCCGGACGAAGGCCCTCGGCGAGCGGATCGTCGCCCGGCCGAGCCGCACGGTTCCGCCGTGCGCGCGCAAGCCGGTGACCGCGTCGGCCAGTTCCTCGAGGCCCGAGCCGACGAGACCCGTGACGCCCACGATCTCGCCCGGACGGACGGCGATCGAGACGCCGTGCAGCCGTTCGGGGACCGTCAGGCCATCGATCGCGAGGACCGGTTCGGCGACGGCGTCGGCGACGATCCGTTCCCGGTCGCCGAACTCCTCGACGCTCCGCCCCACCATGAGCTGGACGATGGCGTCGAGGGTCGCGTCGGGATCGGCGAGGTCGAGGGCACCGACGCGTTCACCGTTCCGGAGGACCACGACGCGGGACGCGATGTCGCGCACCTCCTGCAGGTAGTGGGAGATGTAGATGACGGCGACGCCCTGGCTCTGCAGGGTCCGGACGATGCGGAACAGCCGCTCGACGTCGCCGGCGGCGAGCGGTGCGGTGGGTTCGTCGAGCACGAGGACCCGCGGGCGCGTGATCGTCGCGATCGCGAGCTGCAGGAGTTGCTGCTCGGCGACGCTCAGCTCGTCGACGAGGGTCTTGCCCGGCACGTCGAGCCCGACGAGGTCGAGCAGCTCCCGCTCGGCGCGCCGGTCGAGCTGCCGGCCGGTGAGGAACGCGGAGCGCGAGCCGAGGAACAGCTGCTCCGCGACCGTGAGCCGACCGGCCAGGTGGCGGTCCTGGTGGATGACGCGGACACCGAGGCGTTCGGCGTCGCCCGGGTTGCGGATGACGACCGGTTCACCGTCGATCTCGATGGCGCCCTCGCTCGCCGTGTAGAGGCCGGTGAGGATCTTGATGAGCGTCGACTTGCCCGCGCCGTTCTCGCCCACGAGCGCGACGACCTCGCCGGGGTGCACCTCGAGGTCGACGTCGTCCAGCACCCGGACGCCACCGAAGTCCTTCGCGATGCCCCGCATGCTCACGGCAGGAGCCGAGGGTTCGGTCGTGGCTGCACCGGGCCGACCGCCCAGCGAGCGCTGGGCGGCCTGACCGTCGATCGAGGTGTCGTGCGTCATTCCAGGCCGAGTCGCTTGCGCTCGTCGGCGACGTTCGCCTTGTCGATGAACACGGCGTCGAGGTAGGTGCTCAGCGGCACCTCGTCCTGCTTGCCGCCGAGGTACAGGGCGACGTTGTTCGCGCTCGTCGTCCCGAACAGGGTCGGCTGCTGCGCGACCGTGAACTGGTACACCGAGTCGGGGTCCTGGATGAGGTCGAGCGCTCCGGGCTCGGCGTCGACGCCGTAGACCTTGATCTCGTCGCGGCCCGCCGCGTCGATGGCCTGGGAGGCACCGATCGCCGGGAGGTCCCAGCACGACCACACGGCCGAGATCTCGCCCTTGGGGTAGCGGGTGAGCGCATCGTTCGTCTTCTGCTTGGCGTCCTCGATGGTGCCCTCGTAGATGTCCTGCAGCTCGGGCTCGATGATCTCGATGTTCGGGTAGTTCTTCAGCACGAGCTTGAACTCGTCGTAGCGGATCTGGCAGGGGGTGACGTCGTAGAAGCCGTTGAAGACGAGCACCTTGCCCTTCCCGCCGATGTCCTCGGCGAGGGTGCGGGCGAGGGTGGAGCCGATCTGCCAGTTGTCGGAACCGATGTTGTTCACCGAGTTCTCGCTGGCGTGGTCGATCGTGAAGACCGGGATGTCGGCGTCCTTCGCCTGCTGCAGCGCCGGGGCGAGCGTGGTCGCGTCGCCGAGGATGACGACGATCGCGTCGACCTTCTGTGAGACGAGGTTCTCGACGTTGGCCAGGTGCTTGTCGTCCTGTGCGTCGGCCTGGGTCGCGACCACCTTCGCGCCGAGCTCCTCCAAGCGGTCCTGGACGCCCTGGTAGGTGAGGCGACCGAAGTCGCGCACGACGTCCTTCGCTGCCACGCCGACGGTCTTGCCCTTGAGCGAGGGGACGTCGGCGTCGGAGGCCGCTGAGCTGGCGGCGGGGCCGCTCGTCGACTCGCCGGATGAGGACTGCTTCAGCGAACAGCCGGTGGCGAGGCCGGCCACGACGGCCAGCGAGATGATGGACAGCGCGAGGCGTGATCGACGACGCATGGGGACTCCAGAGGACGGTGGGGCGCGGGAGGGTGCAAGGGTGGTGGGGCGGGCCGGCGTCCGCTGTCGGCGCGTGGGGGCGCACCGGGACGTCGGGTTGCAGTAACAGTAAGGAGTGATCGGACGGGCCGCGAGAGGGCGCTCAACCTGACGTAACACAAGCCGCGCGGCGTCGGAGGTGCGTGCTGACCGGTGCCGGCGCAGCCCACGAAAACGTCGGATGTATCATGGCGCGAGGCGGAGCGACCGGCGACCGTCGTGCACCAACGGGGGGTCTCCATGGCAGTCACCGACGAAGCGATCGCGAGGATCCAGGCGATGATCGTCGCCGGCGATCTCCAGCCCGGGCAGCGGCTCCCTCCGGAGAAGGAACTCAGCGAGACGCTCGGGCTCTCGCGCAGCTCGCTCCGTGAAGCGGTCAAGGCCCTCGAACTCATCCGCGTGCTCGACGTGCGTCGCGGCGACGGCACCTACGTCACGACGCTCGAACCGAGCCTGCTGCACGAGGCGATGTCGTTCGTCATCGACATGCACGCCGACGGTTCCCTCATCGAGATGTTCGAGGTGCGGCGGATCCTCGAGCCGTCCGCCTCGGTGATGGCGATCCGCCACCTGGACGACGAGAAGATCGCCGAACTGCGCGCGATGGTCGACGAGGTGGACGAGTCCACGACCGTCGAGGACCTCGTCGCGCACGACCTGCAGTTCCACGCCCGCGTCATCGAGCTGAGCGGCAACGCCTACCTCGCGAGCCTGCTCGCCGCCCTCGGCAGCAAGACGGTCCG
Organism: Plantibacter sp. CFBP 8775; assembly: GCF_014839505.1. NCBI lineage: Bacteria > Bacillati > Actinomycetota > Actinomycetes > Micrococcales > Microbacteriaceae > Plantibacter > Plantibacter sp. CFBP 8775. The sequence continues at coordinate 1,248,431 of NZ_JACYNV010000002.1, forward strand.
CGCCCGCATCTGGCGCGGCCTCACCGAGGAGAAGGCCGTCGCCCGCACCCTGCAGGAGCACCATGCGATCGTCGACGCCCTCGAGAAGCGCGACACCGAACTGACGCGTGCCCTCGTGACCGTGCACGTGAGCGGCGTCGAGAGCTGGCTGCGCCGGTCCCTCTGACCCCTGCCACGTGCCCGGGTGGGTCGGAGCGGGCTCAGCGTCCGCCGAGCCCGCTCGTCACGATGCCCCGGATGAGATGCTTCTGCAGCAGGATCAGCATGAGGACGGTCGGGAGCATCGAGATGACCGAAGCCGCCATCACCAGATTCCACTGGCTGCCCTGCTGCCCGAAGAACTGCTGGAGCCCGAGCGGGATCGTCCCATAGGTGTTCACGTCGTTGACGATGATGAGCGGCCAGAGGAACGAGTTCCAGTAGGCGATGAACGAGAAGACGGCGAGAACCGCGAGCGTCGGGCGGGCGAGCGGGAGCATGACGTGCGTGAACGTCTTGATCACGCCGGCGCCGTCGACACGAGCGGCGTCGTCCAGTTCCTGCGGCACGGTCAGGAAGAACTGCCGACAGAGGAAGGCGCCGAGCGCGGTGAACGCGAACGGGATGATAAGTGCTTGGAACGAGTCGACCCAGCCGAACCCCTGCATCATCACGTACAGCGGGATGAGGAGCACGTCCTGCGGGATCATCATCGTCGCCAGGAAGAGTACGAACACGAGGTTGCGGCCCCTCCACCGGAGGCGGGAGAAGGCGTAGCCGCTCAGCACGGAGACGGCCATGTTGATCATGGTGCCGACGACAGCGACGAACAGACCGTTCAGGAGGAACCGGCCGAAGGGCAGGTAGCTGAAGGCCTCGGAGTAGTTCTCCCAACGGATCGACGAGCCGATGAGCGTCGGGGGTGTCGTGAACGTCTCGGCCGGAGGCTTCAGCGAGGTCGCCACCATGTAGACGAGCGGTGAGATGAACGCGAGGGCGACGAGACACAGCACCACGTAGGACACGATCGACCGAGCACGGCTGACGGACTTCGTCTGCCCCCGCCGGAGCCCGCGGGGGTTGACGGTGACGAACGACGAGGTCGGCGGATGCTGTCTGGCGGCCGACCTGCCCGCCGAGATCCGATTACTCATAGTGCACCCACTTCTTCTGGCCGAGGAACTGCACGGCGGTGATCGCCAGGATGATGATGAACAGCACCCAGGCGGCGGCGGAGGCCACCCCGAGCTGCTGGAACACGAATCCCTGGTTGTAGATGAATTGCACGAGCGTGGTGGTCGATGAACCCGGACCACCCTTCGTGAGGATGAACGGCTGGGCGAACACTTGGAACGCGGTGATGAGCGTCATCATGGCGGCGAAGAAGATCGACGGCGAGATCATCGGGAACTTGATCCGCCAGAACGAGGTCCATGCCCCGGCACCGTCGAGCTCGGCCGCCTCGAGCTGGCTCTCCGGTACCGAGTCGAGCGCTGCGGAGAAGATGAGCATGTTGTAGCCGAAGCCCTGCCAGACGCTCATCGCGACGATGGCGAGCATGGCCCAGTGCTCATCGGCGAGGAAGTTCGGAGCCGAGACCCCGATGCTCGACTGCATCGTCGCGTCGATCAGCCCGTCGGGCTGGTAGATCATCCGCCAGATGACCGCGTTCGCGACGATGGGGGTGACCGTTGGGATGAAGAAGAGGACCCGGAAGATCTGACGGTGTTTGATCTTCGGGCTGAGCCAGGCTGCGAGTCCCATCGACACGATGAGGTTGAGCGGCACGTACAGGACGACGAACAGGGTCGTGTTGAGGATGACCGTTCGGAAGATCGGGTCTGCGAACAACGCTGCGTAGTTGTCGAAGCCGACGAAGGTCGGCGATCCGAGCATCGGCCAGTTGTTCAGGCTGATGACGAGCGACGCGATGATCGGCACGACGGTGAACAGCGCGAGACCGATCGCGTGCGGACTGGCGAATCCCAGTCCCCACCAGGATCGTCGGGCGTGGACCGCGTCCGGATCGACGCGCGCGGTGCGCTTGGAGGGCCGGACGGCTCGCACCGGGGCCGCTGGGAGGGTAGCCATGCGGGTTCTTCCTTTGCTTCGACGACGATCGGAGCGGCTGGTGGGCGACGTGGGTCGCCCACCAGCCGGAGCTCACTTCGGCAGTTGGCTCGAGATCTGGTCGAGGACCTCGGCGCCGGATTGCTGTCCGTTCATCGCCTGGATCGCGTACTGGGACATCAGTTGGGCGAGCTGATCGCTGTTCTTGTTCCCGGGCAGCGGGACGGATCCGTCCTGGGCTGCTGCGAAGCTCTCCTCGACGCCGTCGATACCGGCGTTGTCGAACCAGGCGCCCTGCGCTGTGGTGCGGGCGGGGAACGCCCGCCCCTCCTTGCCGAGTGTCGAGAGCACGTCCTCACTCGTCATGGTGGTGATCGCCTGATAGGCCTGCTCGGGGTACTTGCACTCCTTCGAGACACCGAAGCCCGATCCCGCGGAGAAGGTCGTCGGGGCGCTACCGGCCGGCAATGTCACGACGCCGACGTCGAACGTCGCCTTGGCTTTCGTGTTGATGAGCGACCAGGGTCCGTCGACATAGGTGGCGGCCTGTCCGTTGATGAAGGCGTTGTCGTCGGCCGAACTGTCGGCGCTCGCAGGCGTCGCGTAGCCGTCCTTCACGAGGCCGGAGATCCACTCGAGACCCGCAGCGAATTTGGCGTTGGTCACGTCGAGCGAACCGTCCTCGCTCACCACCCGACCGCCGTTGTAGGACAGGATCATGGACTCGAGGTAGAGATCCTCTGCGCTCGGCGCGTAGAGCTGCTTCCCCGCCGATTTGAGCGCTTCACCCGCGGCTTCGAAGTCGTCCACGGTCCAGCCGGGCTTCGGTTCGGCGACGCCGGCCTCGGCGAAGAGGTCCTTGTTGTAGAACATGACGAGCGGGCCGGTGTCGTAGGGGAGGGCGTAGAGCTTGCCGTCGACCTTCATCGCGTCGAGCGCGGTCGCGTCGAACTCGTCGAGCGCGGTGCCGCTGCTCTTCGCGAGGTCGTCCAGCGGGAGGAGGACATCGGTGTAGTTGGCCGCCCGAAGGCTCTGCACCGTGACGATGCAGGGGGCAGTACCGGCACTCAACTGGGTGCGGAGCTTCGTCCAGTAGTCGGAGAACGGCGCGCCCTGGATGGTGACGTCGATCTTGTCCGACGACTTCACCTCGTCGGCGACCGTCTGCCACGCTGCCTGGTCCTCCTGACCGGCGATCCACATGGACCAGACGAGCGACTCTGCAGTCTGGGAGCCGGTCGCGCTGCCACCGGAACACGCCGTGAGGGCGAGGACACCGGCCATCGCCGCGCCGGCCATGAGCTGTCGTTTCATCGGATGCTTCTCCACTTCGTTGGGCGTGCAGTACTCAAGGGATCCAGACCCGGTCGGGAAAGACGGCTGAACGTGGTGCGATCTAAACATCGGATGTCTCATCTGTCAACTGTTGATATTTCCGCGAATCTGGGCCACTTTGGAGACATTCGCCCCGCAGAGTACGGATGATTGGCATCCCTGACTCGCATCTCAGCCGCATCATCGACGACGAAGGATCACGCATGGCCATGTTCAAGGACGACTCCGTCCGCCTCCCCGAGTTCGAGAAGTTCGTCCACGAGACACCCGCCTGGTTCTCCGACGCCAAGCTCGGGATCTTCGTCCACTGGGGGGCGTACTCCGTCGCAGCCTGGGCGGAACCGATCGGTGAGCTCGGGGCGACGGACCACGCGCACGACTTCGCCCGGAACCCGTACGCCGAGTGGTACTTCAACACCATCCGCATCGAGGGGAGCCCGGCGCAGCAGCACCACCGGGAGACCTTCGGAGACGTCGACTACGACCACCTGCTCGAGCTGTGGCGCGCCGAGCGCTTCGACGCGGACGAGGTGCTCGCCCTCGTGAAGCACACGGGAGCACGGTATTTCGTGCCGACGACGAAGCACCACGACGGGATCACGCTCTGGGACGCTCCCGAGACGAACGGCCGCAACACCGTCGCCCGAGGCCCGAAGCGCGACCTCATCGGCGAATTCGCTGCAGCGACGGAACGCGCCGGGCTGCGCTTCGGCGTCTACTATTCGGGCGGGCTGGACTGGCACTTCTCCCCGTCCGAACCGGTCGTCGAGACCGACGGGCCGGACGGCTGGACGAACCGGGCCAACGACCGGCCGTACGCCGACTACGCATACGACCAGGTCGCCGACCTCATCGAGCGGTACCGCCCTGACATCCTCTGGAACGACATCGAATGGCCCGACCCGGGCAAGGACGACGGCGCGCGTGGACTCGTCTCCCTCTTCGACCGCTTCTATGCCGCCGCCCCGGACGGACTGATCAACGACCGCTGGGGAGACACCCATTGGGACTACCGGACCACGGAGTACCAGATGGGCGGCATCACCGATGACCCGTGGGAGAACTGCCGCGGCATCGGCTACTCCTTCGGCCACAACACCCTCGAAGACGAGAAGCAGCTGCTGAGCGGCGAGGAGGCGATCCGGTACTTCGTGGACATCGTCGCGCGAGGCGGGAACCTGCTCTTGAACATCGGCCTGCAGGCGGACGGTACCGTCCCTCCGGAACAGCGCGCGACGCTGGAGGCGCTGGGCGATTGGAACGCGGTGAACGGTGCGGTCGTCTTCGGTTCACGACAGCTCGACGACGGGATCGCGAGCGGTTCGGAGTCACCGTGGACGAGGTGGACGCGTACCGGCGACATCGCCAACGCGATCATCGATGCGGACGGCCCGGTGACGCTGACACTCGCTGCCGACGCGATCCTGGTCGACTCCGCTCGACTCGTCGACGGCACGTCGCTCGCCGCGTCCGTCGTCGACGGTGGTGTCAGGGTCGATCTTCCGACGCGCTCGGTGCCCGGCCCGCAGGTGGTCCGCTTCGATCTGAGCTGAGCCCGCTCCCGCTGCCCGCGATGGCGGGCGGGTAGTTTGAGGGGATGAACGGCACGATCGACACCCGAGCGCTCATCGACCCTGTCGACAGCGAGGCCATGGCGAAGGCGCCCGCGTACCACCGGGCGCCTTCCGCGCGGCTGTTCATCGGCCTGATCGCGGGAGTCGTCGTGGTCACCGTCGCCGGGTTCGTCCTGTTGGGGACGCTGTCGTCTTCCTCACGAGGCGGCTCCGGCCCGACGCCGCTGCTCGGGATCGGACTCCTCGCGGCCGCCGCCGTCGCGGTCGTCGCGGTCCTCTCCTGGCGCACGAGGCGCATCAAGCGCTTCCGCCTCTCCCAGTTCGCGGCGACCAACGGGATGACCTACACCTCCGACCTCAGCTACCCACCGTTCCCCGGCATGATCTTCGGGATCGGATCGTCGCGGCAGGCTACCGACGTGCTGCGGGCTGATCGTCCCCGCCCCGTGGAGTTCGGCAACTACCGGTACACGGTCCGCCATGGCAAGAGTTCGACGACGCACCACTGGGGGTACGTCGCGGTGAAGCTGGACGTCCCCCTGCCGAACATCGTGCTCGATGCGATCGGCAACAACGGCTTCGGCTCGAACCTTCCCGCGGCGTTCCAGCGCGCCCAGCGGCTGTCCCTCGAAGGCGACTTCGACCAGCACTTCACGCTCTACTGCCCGGCCGGCTACGAACGCGACGCCCTGTACCTATTCACGCCGGACATCATGGCGCGGTTCATCGACCACGCCGCCCAACTCGACGTCGAGATCATCGACGATTGGATGTTCCTGTACACGAAACGCGAGGTGTCGACCCTCGATCCCGACACCTGGGCCTGGCTGTTCAGCGTCGTCGACGCGCTGATGACGAAGTTGGACCAGTGGGCGCGGTGGCGGGACGACCGCCTCCAGCCGCAGTCACCAGGAGGGCTGGAGCATCCGTCTGCACCAGGCGCTCAGGCCGACTCCCCAGCACTCGGACTGCTCAAGCCGCCGCCGGGGGTCGCTCCGTCCGGCCGCAGGTTGCGACGATCCGGCACGTGGATCCCCATCGTGTTCGTCGTCGGAACGGTGATCCTCTGGATCGTCATGCGCATGAACTGACCACATGGTCCGCACGCATGTCGAGGACGTCTGGTGATCGACAGACGAGGACAGAACAGGCCGGTTGCTGGGATGGCTGGGTGACCGACCCCGGTCACTCGTCAGAAAGGACCATCCCATGCGCAGATCAGCCGCCTTCGGCTTCGCCGTCCCCGTCCTCGCCCTCATGCTGGGGCTCACCGCCTGCTCCGGGACGTCGGACGCCCCGTCCGGCGGTGGCGGGTCGCCGTCGACCGCCGACGGCTACGCCCAGGCGTTCGACGACTACACGATCTCCCTCGCGGGTTGCCTGCGCGACCACGGGGTCGACGTCGTGGACCCGGAACCCGGCACGGCGATCACCCTCGACGGCAGCGATGCGATGAACCAGGCCTACGACGCCTGCAGCACGGAACTCGGCCCACCGCCGGCCAACCCCGATCAGCCCACCAGGGCGGAGATCTCCGACGAACTGCGGCTCCGCGCCCAGTGCCTGCGCGACCAGGGGTTCGACGTCCCGGACCCCGACGCGAACGGCGTGTGGGACCTGCCGGAGGACCTGTTCGACGAGGCCAGGGCCTGCGCCGTGCAGTGACGACCGCTCCGGACGGGACGGCCGACCGATCCGTTGATCGGTCGGCCGTCCCGTCGTTCCGGGGTCAGGCGTCGTCCGGCTCAGGAGCGGGCACGGCGGGCAGCAGCACCGTCACTTCGAGCCCGCCGGCCGGCAGCGGCGCGAGGCCCAGCGAGCCACCGTGCAGCTCGACGATCCGCGCACCGAGCGTCAGCCCGAGCCCGTTGCCACGGTCGGCACCGGCGGCGCGCGCGATCCTGGCGTCGTGGCGATCGAACGGCTCGACGAACCGAGCGACCTCGTCGTCGCCGAGCAGCGGTCCTGAGTTGCTGACGACCACGACCGCGTGGTCGGCCGCGGACGGGTCGGCCTGCGGATCCTCGCCCACCCAGACGGAGACCCATCCGCCCGGACCGCTGTTGTACCGCACGGCGTTCGACAGCAGGTTCGTCAGCAGCTGCTGGAGGAGCACGCGATTGCCGAGCACGGCGGTGCTCCGGAGGGTCGAGGAGATCGTGACGCCGGCGTGGGCGACGTCCGGTGCGACGAGCTGCGACGCGTCGCGGGCCACCGCCGCCAGGTCGACGGGCGAGGTCACGAGCGGTCGGCGGTCGAGCTGGTTCAGCTGCAACAGGGCTTCCACGATCGCGATCCCCCGCTCGTTCGTCTCGTGCAGTCGGCGGAGCGCGCGGTCGACGTCACGGCCCTCCGGGTCGGCCTGCGCCACCTCGATGAGCATCTTCATGGTCGCGAGCGGCGTGCGCAGCTCGTGCGAGGCATTGGCCGCGAAGCGCTTCTGCGTGAGGAACGACTGCTCCAGGCGCGCGAGCATGTCGTCGAAGCGGTCGGCGAGTTCGCGGAACTCGTCGCGCGGACCCGTCATCGCGATGCGGTGGTCGAGCGAGCCCGCCGCTGCAGCCCGCACCGCGTCGTTGAGGTCGCGCAGCGGTCGCAGGACCCGACCGGCGACGATCCAGCCGACACCGGTGCCGATCACGGCCATCGCGATGAGCGCGAGCATCGAGTAGTTGATGAGCGAATCGCGGATCTCGCCACGGGTGATGCCGGACAACTGCTCCGGATCGCCGGCTGGCGCGATCGGGTAGTCGGGGAAGCGCCAGATGATGACGTTGATGACGATCAGCGCGACGAGACCGGTGACGACCGTGAAGGCGGCATAGGTCGCGGTGAGCTTGACGCGGGCCGTGATGCGCGTCGGACGGGACGCGACCGGCCGAGCGGGGGACGCGGTGGTCATTCGGCGTCCACCCTCGTGCGCTCGTCCTCGCCCGGCGGGAGCACCCGGTACCCGACGCCCGGCACGGTGTGGATGATCCACGGCTCGCCGAGCACCTTCCGGAGCGTGGACATCGTCACCCGCACGGCGTTCGTGAACGGGTCGGCGTGCTCGTCCCAGGCGCGCTCGAGGAGCTCTTCGGCACTCACGACGCCGCCCTTCGCCGCGAGCAGGATCTCCAGCACCGCGAACTGCTTCTTCGCCAGACGCACGTACCGGCCGTTGCGGTAGACCTCGCGGCGGAACGGGTCGAGCCGCACACCGGCGTACTCGAGGACGGGTGGGAGCGACGCTTTGGGTCGACGCGCCAGTGAACGGAGCCGGAGGACGAGCTCGCGCAGCTCGAACGGCTTGGTCAGGTAGTCGTCGGCGCCGATCTCGAAGCCGCTCTCCTTGTCGTCGAGGTCGGCGGCAGCGGTGAGCATGAGCACCCGGCAGGGCATTTCCTGGGCGATGATCCAGCGACAGACGTCGTCGCCGTGCGTGCCAGGGAGGTCGCGGTCGAGCACCACGACGTCGTAGGCGTTGACGGCGAGCCGCTCGAGCGCGGTGTCGCCGTCGAACACGAGGTCGGCGGCGAGCCCCTCGTGCTGCAGGCCCTCGAGGATGCTCTCGGCGAGGTACTGCTCGTCCTCGGCGATCAGGACGCGCATGGGACCTCCGGTGTTCGGGACGGATGACGCGTCGAAGGCGTCGCTCCAGCGCCCGCGATGGGCGTCGTGTCGATCGTAGGCGGCACCGTGTTTCGGAACCGTCTGGTGATCGTCCGACGCCCGCGCAACCGCCGTCGAGCTGGACTGGGGCCTGGTCGTCGCGTGCCGAACACCGACGACCGACCGAGGAGGAACCATGCAGCACGGCATCCAGCACCAGCCGCACCGCCACCAGGGTCGACGGAGCACCGTCGCCCGCAGAGGCTCCGACCGAGCCGTCGTCATCCTCGCCGCCACGGCCGTCGCCCTCACCGCCGCGATCGCCCTGGCCGCGTGCACGGGCGTCGCGCCGACCATCACCCGCGGGATCACCGCGCTGGCCGAGCGGCCGTCCGGAGACACGGGTGCCGGAACCACGACCACGACGGATGGCGAGTTCGGGGCCGAGGACGGCGTGTTGGAGGAGAACCGGTACTCGGCCTACGACACCGATCTCCCGGCAATCGCGAACCTCGATGCGGACCTCCTGGAGGCCGTCCGGCAGGCGACCGACGCAGCAGCGCAGGACGACGTCGCGCTGTACGTGAGCTCCGGATGGCGGAGCACGGCGTACCAGCAGCACCTGCTCGACGAGGCGATCCTCCAGTACGGCAGTGAGGCGGCCGCGCGGCAGTACGTCGCGACGCCCGACGGCTCCTCGCACACGCGCGGGGCGGCCGTCGACATCGGTGCGACGGACGCCGACTACTGGCTCATCGAGCACGGCGCCGACTACGGCCTCTGCCAGACCTACGCGAACGAGATCTGGCACTTCGAGTTGGCCACTGTCCCCGGCGGCGAGTGCCCGGAACTCCTGCCCGACGCCGGATGAGGTCGGTGCCGCGACCAGCTGCCACCGCCGGGCGCCCCGGTCCTATCCGGCGACCGGTGCCAGCCGGCTGACGAACTCGTCGACGCGCAGGCGGATGTCCCGGAACGCTTCGTCGAACGCCTCATCGGTCGCGGGTGCGGCCGGGTCGGGGATCGACCAGTGCAGGTCGTCCCGCCCGCCGAGCTCCTCGTGCGCCCGGTTGCACACGGTGATGACGAAGTCGCCGTGCCGGAGGACCTCCGCCGTTGCGCGTGGAACGCTCGGGCTGATCCGGACGCCATGGCGCGCCGCCGCCCGAACGGCGCCCGGGTTGACCTCGCTCGCCGGCCGGCTGCCCGCGGATGCGACGGGGACGTCACTGCGGTCCTGCCAGAGTGCCTCCGCCATCTGCGACCGCGCCGAGTTCGCCGTGCAGACGAAGACGACCCGCGCCGGGGCGCTGATCGGTTCGGGCGCGAGGCGGTCGAACGCCCCCGGGACGAGCCGCACGTAGTTGCGGCGTCCATCGGACTCGGATCGTGAGCGCGAGAGGATCCCCGCTCGCTGGAGGACGCTGAGGTGATGGGAGACGAGGTTCGACCCGATCCCGAGGGCGAGCTGGATCTCGGTCGGTGAGAGGTCGCCGAGCGCGAGAAGGTCCACGATGCGCAGCCGCGCCGGCTCTGAGAGCGCGGCGAACTTGGACGCCCTTACCGCCAGCGACTCCACCGACACAACCCCCGTTGACTCAACCGTGATTGACTCAATAATAGGCTGAGTCGTCCGTGAACACCCCTTGAGCGATCCGCTCGAACTCACGGTCGTCGAGAAGAGGAGCTACTCATGGGTCTCGGAACCGGAATCGCCCTGATCGTCATCGGCGCCATCCTCGCCTTCGCCGTGAACGTCGACGTCCCCGCTGTGGACCTCACGCTCATCGGGTACATCCTCATGGCCGCCGGCGCGGTGGTGTTCCTCATCTCGCTCGTGCTCGTGCTCCGCCGTCGACAGGTCTCCTCGACCACGCGCTCCGCAGTGGACCCCGGTAGCGGCGAACGCGTCATCCGCCGCAGCACGACCGACAACGACGGCCCCGTCCTCTGACGACCGGACCGGCCGCACCACCCATGACCGAACCCGCTACCGCGCCGTCTCAGAGCGGCGAACTGCTGGACGGTCGGTATCGACTCGAGCGACCGATCGGTGCCGGCGGGATGGCGACCGTCCATCTGGCGACCGACGAGGTGCTCGGGCGCAAGGTGGCGGTCAAGCTGTTCCGCCCGGGAACGACCGATGCGACCGACGGTGCCAGGACAGCGTCGGAGACGCGTCTGCTCGCGTCGCTGAACCACCCGGCCCTCGTCACCCTGTTCGACGCCAGGGTCGTGGCCGGCGACGGCTCCTACCTCGTCATGGAGCACGTCGACGGCCCGACGCTGTCCCAGCGCATCGCTCGGTCGCCGCTTCCGTCGTCCGAGGTCGCCGCGATGGCCGTCGACCTCGCGGAGGCACTCCACACGGTGCACGCGGCGCGAGTCGTCCATCGCGACATCAAGCCGTCCAACGTGCTGCTGCGACCGACGATCCTGCCCCACCAGGAGTATCGCGCGAAGCTCGCCGACTTCGGCATCGCCTACCTCATCGACAGCACCCGGATGACCGCGCCCGGCTCGTTGATGGGCACGGTCGCCTACCTCAGTCCCGAGCTCGTCCGTGGTGCGGATCCGGCCCCTCCGGCCGACGTGTACGCCCTCGGACTCGTCCTCCTCGAAGCCCTGACCGGTCGCCGCGCCTACCCGCAGACCACCACGCACGAGTCGCTCATGGCACGCCTCAACGCGTCGCCGACGATCCCCGGCGAGCTCGGCTACCAGTGGAAGTCGCTGCTCACCGCGATGACCGCGTCCGAACCGGCGCAGCGCCCCACCGCCCTGGACGTCGCCACGACGGCCCGCGCGATGGACCCCGTGCTCGACCCGGCGGATGCGACCGTGGCGACCTCGGCACCTGCGATGACGACGACCGCCGACCCGGCGCCGACGGCCGCGACCGAGCCGCTCGTCTCGACGACGCCGTTCGAGCCGATGACAGGCGCGCGCGCCGAGACCGGCCCGACCGCGGTGCTCGACGGCACTCGCCGCTCGGAGCGACGTCTCGACGGTGGTGCACGGCGACAGGCCGCAGCGCACCAGCCGCGGCGCCTTCGACGCTGGCTGATCCTCGCGGCCGTGCTGCTGGTGATCGCGGTCGCCGTCGTCTGGTTCGTCGTGTCCCAGGCACAGCCGCCCGCCCCGACGCTGCCCACCCTGCCCGAGCCGTTGTCGACGCATCTGGATGAACTCCTGCGGGAGGTGACGCCATGAGGAACTCCTGGAACCGAGGGCTCCGGCTGCTCGCAGCACCGGTGGTCGTCGTCGCCCTCCTGAGTGGCTGCGCTGGACCGGCTGCAGACCTCGACGCGAGCACCGGCCGCGACCTGCAGAGTCGTGTACTCGTGGTCGCGAACGCAGCCGCCGACGGCGACACAGCGGGTGCGCTCGCGGCTCTCGACGCGCTCGAGGCGCAGCTGGCCGCTGCCGAGGCGGCTGGGACCGTCTCGGCGACGCGAGCCGCGGACATCCGTGCGGCGATCGCGCGCGTCCGCGCCGACCTCTCCCCCGCGGTCGAGACGCCGGCACCGACCCCGGAACCCAGTTCGGTCGCGCCGGTCGAACCCGTCTCGCCGGTCGAAGACGATGGAGGCGGGGACGATTCCGGGAACAACGGGAACAACGGGAACAACGGGAACAAGGGCAACAACGGCAACAACGGCAAGGACAAGAAGGACAAATGAAGCGACGAGGAAGCACGGACTCCGTGCCCGACGACGGATCGTTCGAGCCCGGGGACGAAGAGACTGCGAAGCGAACCCGCACGGCGGAGGACGGGGTCTCGACCGTGCAGCACAGCATCATCGTCGACCTCCCCATTGCCGCCGTCTACAAGCAGTGGGTCGACTTCGAGTCGTACCCGGAGTTCTTGCCGGCGGTGCGCGAGGTGACGACGACCGGCGAGGTCTACAGTCGCTGGACCGTCGCGATCAGCAAACTCTCGCGGCAGTTCCTCGTCGAGATCCTGGAGCAGCTCCCCGAGGAGCGCTTGGTCTGGCGCACCATCGAGGGCGACGTCTGGTTCAGTGGCGACGCCACCTTCGACGCGATCGACAAGCAGCAGACCCGCGTGGACGTCACGGTGCACTGGAAGCCGGTGTCCGCGATGGAGCGGACCGCTGCCGCGCTCGGGCTCGCCGGACGGGTCGTGCGCGGAACGCTCGAGGCGTTCAAGACCTACATCGAGTCGACCGGCGGCCCCTCGGGTCACTCCCGCATCAAGGTCGTCTCGCCGAAGGGCTGAGTCCGCCCGACAGCACGACGCCGGCCGCGAGACCTCTGTCTCGCGGCCGGCGTCATGCCGTCTTGCCCGTTACCGCTCGCGCTCCTCGGGTGTCGCGGTCGACGATGCCGCACTGTCGGCGTTGTTCGCCTGACCCGTCTCAGTGCTGCTGTTCACGGAGGTGAGAACCTTGCCGCGCGCTGCGGCCTCGAGCGACTCCGCCTCGTCCCCACCGACCGCCTCGCCGCGGGCGACGAGCCCGGCGACGTCGGACAGCGGGATCTGCTTGAGGAACAACGACAGCAGGAAGGCCGCGCCGATGAACGGCAGCAGGTACCAGAACACCGGGGCGAGAGCGTCGGCATAGGCGGTCACGACACCGTCGCGAATGCCCGGCGGAAGCTGGCTGAGCGTCTGCGGGTCGATCGTCGCCGCCGCATTGGAAGCGTCCCCCGCGCTGGCACCCGAACTCGCGAACACGTCCTTCAGGTTGGCCGTGAGGCGCGTGGTGAAGATCGTGCCGAACACGGCGACACCGAGCGACGCACCGACCTCGCGGAAGTAGTTGTTCGTGCTGGTCGCGGTTCCGACCATCGACGCGTCCACCGAGTTCTGGGCGACGAGCACGACGACCTGCATGATCAGGCCGAGACCGGCGCCGAAGAAGAACAGGAAGACGCAGATCAGCCAGATCGGGGTGTCCGCCGTGAGCGTCGTGAACGCGACCATCGAGGCGGCGGTGACGAGCGTGCCGATGACCGGGAACATCCGGTAGCGACCGGTCCTGGTGATCAGGTTCCCCGAGACGATCGAGGTACCGATGAGGCCGACCATCATCGGGATCATGAGCAGGCCCGATGCGGCTGCCGAGGTGCCGGACGACATCTGGAGGAACGTCGGCACGAAGCCGATCGCCGAGAACATGCCGAGGCCGAGCGTGAGGCCGATCGCGGTCGCGTTGATGAACGTCGGGTTCTTGAAGAGCGACAGCGGGATGATCGGGTCCTTGGCGCGCGCCTCGGTGATGACGAAGAGCAGCGCGGCGAGCAGCATGCCGATGCCGAACATCCAGGTCTCGATGGCACCCCAACCGTGCGCAGCGTCGCCACCGAAGTCGGTGAAGAAGATGAGGCAGGTGGTGAACGCCGAGAGGAAGATCACGCCGAGGAGGTCGATCGGCGCGGTCGCCTTCTTGTTCGGCAGCTTCAGCGTGAAGAACGCGATCGCGAAGGCGGCGATGCCGACCGGGATGTTGATGTAGAACGCCCACTGCCAGGTGAGGTGGTCGACGAAGAAACCACCGAGGAGCGGGCCACCGACGGCGGAGAGACCGAAGACGGCGCCGAGCGGGCCGAGGTACTTGCCGCGCTCGGAGGCGGGCACGATGTCGGCGATGATCGCCTGCGACAGGATCATGAGGCCACCGCCACCGAGGCCCTGGACGGCTCGCCAGACGATGAGCTGCGTGAAGTCACCCGCGAACGCACAACCGACGGAGGCGATCGTGAACAGGGCGATCGCGACGAGGAAGAGGCGACGACGACCGAGGACGTCACCGAACTTGCCGTAGACGGGCATGACGATCGTGGTCGCCAGGAGGTAGGCGGTGGTGAGCCAGACCTGGTGGTCGACGCCGCCCAGCTGTCCGACGATCGTCGGCATGGCGGTGGAGACGATCGTCTGGTCGAGGCTGGAGAGCAGCATGCCCGCGATGAGGGCGGCGAAGATGATCCAGATGCGGCGCTTGGTGAGCAGCATCGGGCCCTCGGTGGGTGCGGCGGTGGCGGCGGTCACTGGACGTCCTTTCGGGGAGTGGGGTTCGTGTGGGGGATCTGGGGTGCGGCGGCGGTGGGTCCGGCGTCGGCGGATTCGGGGTCGGCGGGCTCGAGGATGGTGCGATACGTCGCGAGGCAGTCGCGGATGGAGCCGACGATGTCGAACTCCCCGCCCTGGCCGATGTCGGCGACGCCGCTGCCGAAGACACGCGCCATCGTCGTCTTGATCGCCATCCCGAAGAGGTCGGCGCAGGCGCGGGCACGCGGGTCGTCTGCCGGGACGCCTTCCCGCACGGCGATGAGCTCGACGAGCAGTTGCTCGCGCTCACGGTTGAGGCCCATGAACCGGACCAGCAACTTGGGTTCGCGCTCGAGGGCGGCGTGGAAGTCGACGTGCTCGGCGAGACCGAACCCGGACCGCTCCGCATGGCCGGCCGCGATGAGCATGAAATCGTCGAGCACGGCGCGCCACCCCCGCGAGCCGAGGGCGAGGAACTCGGTGGCGAACCGCTCGGTCTCCTCGGTCTCGTCGATGCCGAGGACGGCGTCCTCCTTGCTCGGGAAGTAGTTGAAGAAGGTGCGACGCGAGACACCGACCTCCTCGCAGAGTTCCTCGATCGTGAACCCGCTGAGCCCCTGTGCCGCCGTGAGTCGACGCGACACGGTCGTCAGGCGCGCGGCGGTGGCGGCCATCCGGTCGGACAGCCGATTCGTCGAAGTTGCACTCTGCATCACGAAGTGCAGTATTGCACTCTCCGAGCCGGGGTGCAACTCGGTGCACGAGCCGACTGGTCGGGCCTCACTAGAGTGAACGCATGGACCCTCGTCAGGCACGAACCCGCAGTGCCCTTCGCGACGCGATCCACACCCTCGCGGCGGCGAAGCGCATCGATCAGGTGACCGTTGCGGAAGTGTCCCGGGTGGCGGGGATCACCCGCGACACCTTCTACCGTCACGCCGCGACGCCGGTCCACCTGCTCGCTGACGTGCTCGGCGAGGAACTGGATGAGACGCTCCAGGCGCACGCCGATCTGCCGGCGCACAGCGACTCGACGCTGAGCGTCTTCGACGAGTCCGAACGCGACCTCCTGCGTCACGTCGCCGAGCACGCGACGATCTACCGCAACGCCATGCGCCCCCGGCTCATCGGACCCCTGCGTGACGCGCTCACCGAGCGGATCGAGCAGGCGCTCGCGCACCACCTCGACCGACACCCGCACATCGCCCCACCTCGCGAGGACGGCATCACGCCCGAGCGACACGTGCGGATGCTCGTGGCCTACGCCGGCGCCGGCACCGTCGCGGCGATCGAGGAGTGGCTCCGATCCGGCGACCTCGACGACATCGACGCCGCGGCCCGCACCGTCATCGCGGCCTCCCCCGCCTGGTGGCTCGGCCGCTCCTGACTTCGGCGCCTGGGCCTGGGCCTGACGCCAGCGCGGTGCGCTGACGCGAGCGCGGGTCCCTCACGTGAGCGCGCCCCTCCGGAGACCCGCGCTCACCTACCCTGGGGTGCGCTCACGCCAGCGCACCGCGCTGGCACAACGGCCTCATGCGCGACATATGTCGGTGTAGGCATATCTGCACTGTGGATAACCCGGGCGGCCTCTTCGACCGCCCGTAGCGTCGAGGGATGTCAACGATCTCCTCACCTCGAACCTTCTCCACACTCGCACTAGCGGTGGGACTCCTCGCGCTCACCGCGTGCACGGAAGTCGAACCGGCTCCCCCTCCGAGCAGCACTCCGCCGGTCTTCGAGAACGAGGAACAGGCCCTGGCTGCGGTGACGGAGACCTATCAGGAGTTCATGCGGATCTCGAACACGATCCTCGTCGAAGGAGGTGTCGACGTTGATCGAATCGACGTCATCGTCGGAGACCAGTTGGCCGAGTTCGAGCACGGCAGCCTCATCGAACTCGCTACTGCGGGAAAGACACTTGTGGGCGCACCTACACTCGTCTCGACCCGCATCTCAGAGTGGTACTCCACTCCAGACTCCCTCGGTGTCATTGCGAAGGCGAAGTCTTGCATCGATCTCAGCTCTGTCGACGTTCTTGACGCTGCGGGCAACTCGACGGTACGCCCTGACCGCCCGCGGACCCGCACTTGGGCTTACGACGTAGGTGTTGGTGGCACGGGGCAATCCGACTTCGTCCTTCTCGAACACGACGTAGACGCCGAAGGAGAGTCATGCGAAATCTGAGATGCGCGTTGGCTACCGCGACGGCCCTGCTCGTTGCGATAACGCTCGCACCCGCAAGCGCCGCGTTCGCCACCTCATGCGGTTCAGAGGGTCAGCTGGAAGGCGCTTGTGTCGGCAGTGGCTCGGTCGACATCGGTGGAAGCGTCGAGCAGCCTGGTTCGGGTGGAGGCGGTGGCTCCGGCGGCGGGACAGGCGGAGGCGGTGGTGGCGGCGGCTCGGCCGAGTTGCCGCCCGGGGTGACCGACGGGCCCAACGGTGAGCGGACGGTCTGCAGCCTCATGCGGCCGGACGAGTGTTACACCTTCACGCCCGGCGATCTCGGCACCGACCTCGAAGCAGCACCGGCGGCCCCCGTCACGATCCGCGACGTCGCCAGCTTCGCCCCCGCCGCACCCACCGTCACCACCGAACCCGCCGCCTGGGGTGTCCGCGGGCTCCACACCAACGTCATCGCCGGTGCTTCCGGCCACACACGCACCGGCACCCTGTTGGGCCAGGTCGCAGAGGTGAACTTCATCCCCGTCGGATTCACCTTCGACTACAGCGACGGCGACACGACCACCACCCGGACCGGCGGATCCTCGTGGGCTGCCCTCGGACTGGCCGAGTTCTCCAAGACCCCGACCAGCCACCGCTACACGACGGTCGGGACGAAGACCATCACCGTCGAAGTCGAGTACGCCGCGGAGTACCGCATCGGCGACAGCGGGTGGCTTCCTGTCGTCGGAACCCTGTCGATCCCGACCGAAGAACCCCACACGGTCCAGATCGTCCGCAACTCGACCGTGGGCGTCGACAAACCCTGCCGCCCCGGCAAACCAGCCATCGGCTGCTGACCGCCTGACCGGAACCGTGCTCGAGCTCGGTCCCGATCAGATGAGCCCCTCGCGACCGCCCGACACCCAGTTCGGGTCGGCGGCCCGCGGACCGCTCACCTGGTCGGCGTAGGTGTCGATCTCGGCTCGGATCTCATCCGTCAGCTCAACCTGGAACGCCTCGAGGTTCGCGTGCAGGTGCGCGACGCTCCGGGTGCCGGGGATCGAGACGACCCGTGCGCCGAGCTGTTGTCCTCGGTCGTGCACCCAGGCGAGCGCGAGCGCCTCCGCGGTCGTCGCGATGCGGTGGGCGAGGGTGCGGAAGCGGGCCGCCAGTTCGAGGTTCGCCGCGAGGTGCTCGGGCTGGAAGCGCGGGAAGTTCGCTCGCGTCCCCCCGAGCGGCACTGTCTCGGCCGTGAAGTCCTCGGTGAACAGCCCGCGCGACAGCGGCGAGAACGCGACGACCGTCACGCCGAGCTCCGCCGCCGTCGGGACGACGTAGGTCTCGATGTCGCGGCTCACGATGCTCCACTCGGACTGGATCGCGGCGATCGGGTGCACGCCGTGCGCGCGGCGGAGTTCGTCGCCCGTCGCCTCGGACAGACCGATGCGGAGCACCTTGCCGGCGGCGACCAGTTCGGCGAGCGCCCCCACGGTCTCCTCGATCGGGATGTCGGGGTCGACGCGGTGCTGGTAGTAGAGGTCGAGGTGATCGGTGCCGAGGCGGGTGAGCGTCCCGTCGATCTGCTCGTGGAGGTGGGCGCGGTCGCCACGGATCCCTCGTTTGCCGATGCCGCCGCCGGTGACGATGCCCACCTTGGACGCGAGGAAGACGTCACCGCGGCGCCCGGTCAGGTACCGGCCGAGGAGTTCCTCACTGCGGCCGTCGCCGTAGACGTTCGCAGTGTCGATGAGGTTCACGCCGCTCGCCAGGGTGGCGTCGAGGATGGCGGTGACATCGGCGTCGGCGATCGCCCCGTAGGTGCCGGCGATGGACATCGCGCCGTACCCGATGGCGCCGACCTCCGTGGTGGTGTCGCCCGCGCCGATCGTGGTCGAGGGCAGCGCGGTCGTGGACGGCTCCGTGGCCAGGGGTGCTTCGCTCATGGATTCACCGTACGGCGTCAGGACAGGTTGGACGTCCGGTTCGTCACGCGGTGCAACGTCAGACGCGCGAGCCGGCGCGGGCGGCGAGCGCCTGCAGGAGTGCGGCGGGTTCCTCGGGGTCGTCGATCGTGATCGCGAACTGCTTGCCAGAGGTGCTCGTGACGACGAGTCCGGGGCCGGAGCGCAGCACGACGGCCGAGCGGCCGGGCATGATCCGGTAGCCCCAGCCACCCCAGTCCATCGGGCGGATGTCGGTGGCCTCGACGACGTCGACCTGGTCGAGGGGGATGCGCTTCATCGGGATGCCGAAGAGCGATACGACGCGGAGGCCGCGCCAGTCGACGCTCACGCGGAGCCGGATGAACGAGGCGCAGAGGAGGGTCGCGAGGGCGAGGATCGACAGACCGAACATCGCGACGCCCGACTCGCCGCCCAGCAGGATCGGCGTGTAGGCGACGGCGCCGATCGCGACGAGGGCGAGGGTGAGCCAGAGGAACAGCAGGGCCGTGACGCTCCGACTCCAGGCACCGACCTCGGTCTCGCCGAGGTCCATCGGCGCCGGTCGTGCAGCGGCACCGGCGAGCAGCGGCTGAGCCGGCAGGATCACGGCGGGGATCACGCCCCAGAGCGAGCACGCGGCAAGCGGGACGATCCACCAACCGAGGACGGCACCATCGACCGATCCCGCCTGCACGGTGAGCCACGTGGGGATGATCCACACGGACGCGGCCGACCCGGCGGCGATGCCGATGAAGAGGATGATCATGCGCTTGGTGCGCATGTCCGGCTTCGGCAGGGCGAGCAGGATGATGGCTGCGATCGCGGCGACGGACGCGATGATCAGCGTCACGAGGAAGACGCCCGCGGCCGGCAGGGAGTCGTCCGGTGCCCCGGTGCCCGACCAGTGCGAGGCGACGTCGACGGGGATCGCATCGCCCCAGACGAGCCGGGTGAGTGCGATCGCGATCGCCGGGACGGCCATGGCGAGGCCGGCGAGCAGGATCCGTCCGCGCGCAGGTGCTGCCGGTGGCGGTGTGGTGGTGGTGTCGTGCATGTGCTCCCCCTGAGCTGCTGAGGTGGTCTGATCGTCGGCGTCGACCGACGTGGTCGCGAGGTGGGCGCCGGAGCCCGTCAGGTGCGTTCGATCATCCGGCTGAGGTCCGTCGGCGAGATCCCGAATTTGCGCGCCTCGGTGACGAGCTGGGCGACGAGTTCATTGACCCGGACGAGGCCCGGTGCTGCATCCTCGTTCACCCACGCGCCGCGGCCCTGTCGCATCCCGATGAGCCCGTCGTCGCGGAGCTCTCCGTAGGCGCGGAGGACCGTGTGCATGTTGATCTGCAGTGCGCGGGCGAGGTCGCGGGCAGGCGGGAGGCGCTCCCCCGGCGCCAGCGCGCCCGTCGCGATGCCGGAGCGCACCTGCACCGCGATCTGCTCGGCGAGCGAGACCGCGGAGGTGGGATCGACGCGGAACAACATGTTTGCAATGGTACTAGAACAATGCCGCCCGTGCCCACGACATCTGTGGGGTTGAGGTCGGCGCGGTGCGCTGACGTGAGTGCGCACCACTCAGCGTGGGCGCACCCCACAACCGCGAGCGCGCCCCTCTGGAGACCAGCGCTCATGCGGCAGACCCGCGCTCACGTCAGCGCACCGCGCTGGCACAAGCCGCCGAGAAGGCCCGAAGGATCAGAGGGCCACGACGTGCACGGCGATGTCCGCGGCCGCGAGGCG
Source organism: Plantibacter sp. CFBP 8775 (assembly GCF_014839505.1). Taxonomy (NCBI): domain Bacteria; kingdom Bacillati; phylum Actinomycetota; class Actinomycetes; order Micrococcales; family Microbacteriaceae; genus Plantibacter; species Plantibacter sp. CFBP 8775. Next base: position 1,268,839 of record NZ_JACYNV010000002.1, read on the forward strand.
CTCGAGCTCGTGGGGGTCGGCGGAGGAGTCGGTCACGAGGTCGTGGATCTGCCCCAACTCGGCCATGCGCGCGAGCGTGACCCGCCCGACCTTCGAACCGTCGGCGACCACGATGACCCGCTGCGCGTGTAGCACCATCGCCAGGTTCGTCCGCGCCTCACGCTCGTCGTGCGTCGTCGCACCGCCCTGCGCACTGATGCCGTCGGTCCCGAGGATCGCGGTACCCACGTTGATCGCGCTGAAGGTGTTCTCGGCGAGCGCCCCCACCGCCTCGAACGACGAGGAGCGCACCAGGCCTCCCGTCATGATCACCTGCAGGTTCGGCCGGGAGGCGATCTCGGTCGCCGTGGTGAGCGAGTTCGTCACGATCGTCAGTTCCGCCCGGTTGCTCAACTCCTTGGCGACCGCCGCCGTGGTGGTGCCACCACTCAGGGCGATCGCGTACGGTCCCGCGGGGATCATCTCCGCCGCGCGCAAGGCGATCCGACGCTTGGCCTCACGGAACTGCGTGTCGCGGAACCGCACGGGCACTTCGTCGCGCGACTCCACCGCCCGAGCGCCACCGTGCGTCCGGAGGACGAGGCCCAGGTCGTCGAGATCGGCGAGGTCGCGACGGATCGTCGGGGCCGACACGTCGAGCCGGGTCGTGAGGTCGTCGATCGAGACGACGGCGTCCTCCGCCGCGAGGAGCGCGAGGATGGCGCGCATCCGCTGACTGCGTTTCCCGGACGGAGCGTGTCGCGAGAGCTCGGCTGCGGTCGGTCCTCCCACGGCGAACCCCTCCCTCGTCGCCGACGGCTCTGCTCAGCGAAAGTGATCATTTCAATCGATTTCCGATCAAGTTCTTGCTCGGTTCGATCACTGTAGTCGATGATCACTCCATGACACGAGTGACTTTCATCGGGGCGGGCAGCGTCGTCTTCACCCGCCAACTCATCGCCGACCTCCTCCGCTACCGCGACCTCGCCGGCCTCGAGATCGTCCTGCACGACATCGACCCCGAACGCCTCGCGGTGGCCGAGGGCACGGCCCGCCACGTCGACGAGCGTCTCGACGGCCGGGCGACGATCTCGGCGGAGTCCGACCGTCGTCGCGCCCTCGCCGGCGCGGACTTCGTGGTCAACATGGTGCAGGTCGGCGGCATCCGCGCGACCGTCTCCGACCTCGAGATCCCAGCGGCCCGCGGTCTCCTGCAGACCATCGGCGACACCACCGGCGTCGGCGGCGTCTTCCGCGCCCTCCGCACCTTCCCGTTGCTTTCGGCGCTGACCGCTGACATGCGGGAGATCTGCCCAGACGCCCACCTCCTGAACTACACCAACCCGATGGCGATGAACATCTGGTGGGCGTCGGTCGTCGCCCCCGACATCAGCGCGATCGGCCTCTGCCACAGCGTGTTCTGGACGGTCAACGACCTCTGCGAGCTCGTCGGCGTGCCGATCGAGGGCACGAGCTACCGCGCAGCCGGCGTCAACCACCAGTCGTGGTTGCTCGAGTGGACCCACGAGGGCCGCGACCTCTACCCGGCCCTGCGCGACCGCATTCGCGAGGACCCGGAGCTCAGCCGCCGCGTTCGCGTCGAGATGTTCCGCCGCATCGGCTACTACCCGACCGAGACGAGCGAGCACTCCTCCGAGTACCTGTCGTGGTTCCTCCGCTCCCCCGAGCAGGTCGAGCGCTTCCGCCTCCAGCCGCTCGAGTACCTCGGCATCAGCGAGGAGAACGTCGCGGAGTTCGAGGCGACGAAGGCCGCCCTCGCGGCCGGGACCCCGCTGACGCTCGAGGACGAGGCTAGCGAGTACGCGCCGCAGCTCATCCACTCGCTCGTGACCGACACCCCGCGACTCATCCACGGGAACGTCGTCAACCGCGGCCTCATCGACAACCTGCCGCAGGGTGCCGTCGTCGAAGTCCCGGTCCAGGTCGACGGGAACGGCATCGCCCCGCAGCCCATGGGCGCCCTGCCCGTGCAGTGCGCCGCACTCAACCGCCCGTACGTCTCCGTCGCGGAGCTCACGATCGAGGCGGCCCGCACCGGCAACCCGACGCTCATCCGGCAGGCGGTCCTCATGGACCCGAACGCCTCGTCCACCCTCACGCCCGAGCAGATCTGGGAGCTGTGCAACGACCTCGTCGCCGCGCACGGCGAGCTGCTGCCGGAGCCGCTGCGGGAGATCATCCCCGCCGACCGCATCTGACCGACCCGAAGCACCGCCGAACCGATTCCTTCCCGAACGATCGACACAGGAGACGACCACCGATGTTCCCACCCCGTTCCACGATCCACGCTTCCACCTCACCGCACGCCCGCCGCGCACGTCGCCTCGTCACCGCGACCGCCGTCCTCGCCGTCGGAGCGCTCGCGCTCTCCGGGTGCGCCGGCGGATCCTCCGGTGCCACGACGCTCGACAAGGACGCGAAGGTGAAACTCACCTTCTGGACCGGGCAGGCCGATGCCGCCCAACAGATCCTCACCGGTCTCGTCGACGACTTCGAGAAGCTGCACCCCAACGTGACCATCGACGTGTCCTCGGGCGCGCCGTCCACGGAGGACCTCCTGCAGAAGCTCTCTGCGAGCTTCGCGGGTGGCAACTACCCCGACGTCTCGTACGCCTTCGGCTCCTGGGCGAGCCGACTCGAGGCGTCCGGCCGCACCCTCGACATCACCGACCAGGTGGCCGAGCCCGACGTCAAGTGGGACGAGTTCTCCGAGGCGGCCCGCAAGACGGTGCAGCCGACCGGCGAGAAGACGATCGGCTTCCCCGCCGTGGTCGACAACATCTCCCTCCTCTACAACACGACCGTGTTCGATGCGGCCGGCGTCGACTACCCCACGGCCGACTGGACCTGGGATGACTTCCGCGAGGCGTCGAAGCAGCTCACCGACCCGGCGACGAACACCTACGGCTACGCGTACTCGGTGTCGGGCAGCGAGGAGACGACCTGGCAGTTCTGGCCGCACCTCTGGCAGAACGGTGGATCGATCATCTCCGACGACGCCAAGACGGCCGAGTTCGCCTCGGATGCGGGCGTCGACGCACTGACCTTCCTTCGCGACATGGCGGTCGAGGACAAGAGCGTCTACCTCGACCAGACCGACACGAAGTTCGGCGACCTGTTCGCCAGCGACCGCATCGGCATGATCACCTCCGGTCCGTGGCAGCTGTCGACGCTGCAGACGAAGGGCACGAAGTACGGCGTCACCGTCCTCCCCGGCACCGACGGCGACCACCAGACCGTCTCCGGCCCCGACGTCTGGGCGCTCTTCGACCACAACGACAAGAACCGCGAGTACTGGGCGTACGAGTTCACGAAGTGGCTCACGGACTCGGAGCAGGACCTCAAGTGGAACGTCGCCTACGGCAACCTCCCGCTGCGCTCGAGCGAGATCGACACCCCCGAGTTCCAGGCGCAGGTGGCTCAGCTGCCCGGCCTCGACGTGATGGCCGAGAACGGCGTCAACGCCAAGCAGGCCCGCCCGACGGTGCCCGGCTACGTCGGGCTGTCGGAGGCCATCGGCAAGGCGATCTCCTCGGTGCTGCAGGGCCAGGGCGATCCGAAGCAAGCGCTCGAGGACGCCGCGAAGACCGCCGACGACGCTCTGGCGGAGGACTGATGTCCACGGTCGCCGGACGCGACACACGTCCATCGACGGAGCCGAAGCCGAAGCCGGAGCGTGCCGAGCGCGCTCCGGCCCGGCCCCGCCGTTCCGGACGACGGTTCCGCGACAACCTCACCGGCTGGGGCTTCGTCGCCCCGGCGATGCTCATCGTGCTGGGCCTGTCGATCTTCCCCGCGATCTGGGCGTTCTTCCTGTCGCTCCAGAAGTGGGACGGGTTCAGCGAGCCGGAGCAGGTGGGGCTGGAGAACTACGCCAGCATGATCGGCAACGACGAGTTGCAGGCGGCCGTCGTCCACACGGTCGTCTACACGCTCCTCTTCGTCCCCGCGTCGCTCGGCCTCGGACTCTTCCTCGCCGTCGCTCTCAACCGCCGGATCCGCTTCATCGGCGTCTACCGCACGGCGATCTTCGTCCCCTTCGTCGCCTCCGCCGCCGCGACCGGCATCCTCACGACCTACCTCTTCAACCCGCAGTTCGGGCTCCTCAACACCGTATTCCGGTTCCTCGGACTCCCGGCGCAGGGCTGGCTCGAAGACCAGGGGCAGGCGATGGTCGTCATCACGATCATGTCGCTCTGGGGGCAGGCCGCGTTCACGACCGTCATCTACCTGGCGGCGCTGCAGGACATCCCCGCCGAACTGCTCGAGGCGGCGCGGATCGACGGCGCGAACGCCTGGCAGTCGTTCTGGCGCATCACCTTCCCGCAGCTCGGGCCGGTCACCGTGTTCGTCGCGATCTGGCAGTTCATCCAAGCGATCCAGCTGTTCGACCTCGTGTACACCACCACGAGGGGCGGCCCGCTCGGCGCCACCCAGACGATCGTGTTCTACCTCTGGGACGCGGCGTTCAAGCAGTTGCAGTTCGGGTACGGCTCCGCGGTCGCCTACGGGCTGTTCGTGGTGACACTCATCGCCACGATCGGTGTCGTGCTCTACTCCCGCCGTTCCAACGTGGAGGCATTCTGATGACCGTCCTGACCACCCCGCCACGCGGCGACGCCGCCACCGGCAAGCCGTCCCTGACCGCTCCATCCGCCGAGCGACGCACGCGTCGGCGGTTCAGCCCCTGGCACCTCGTGCTCGCCCCGATCGCGATCATCTTCGCGATCCCGTTCGTGCAGATGTTCATCACCTCGGTGACGCCGGAGTCGGAGATCAACACCTATCCGCCCCGCATCCTCCCCTCGCACATCACCTTCGACGGGTTCGCGAAGCTCTTCTCCGAGTCGAACATCCTGCTCTGGCTCGGCAACACGGTCATCGTGTCGACGGTCGCGGTCCTGTCCCACCTCGTGCTCTGCTCGCTCGCCGGCTACGGGTTCGCGCGGTTGAAGTTCCGCGGCAAGACGATGGGCTTCCTCATGATCGTCGCGACGATCATGATCCCGACGCAGCTGCTCATGATCCCGACCTACATCCTGTTCTCCCGGATCGGGCTCATCGACAGCCTCGGGGCGGCGATCGTGCCGTGGCTGGCGTCCGCGTTCGGCATCTTCCTCATGCGGCAGTTCTTCCTGTCGTTGCCGGCGGAGCTCGAGGAGGCCGCGCTCATCGACGGCTGCACCCGACTCCAGGTGTTCTTCCGGGTGATCCTGCCGCTCGCGAAGCCCGCGCTGGCGACGCTCGCGATCTTCACCCTGTTGGGCTCGTGGAACGACCTCGTCTGGCCGCTCATCGCGATCAACAACGACCAGGCCTTCACCCTGCAGCTCGGCATCACGAACTTCCAGGGCGCGCGCCGCACCGACTGGGCGCTCCTCATGGCCGGCAACGTCGTCGCCACGCTCCCGCTGATCGTGTTCTTCCTCTTCGCCCAGAAGCAGTTCGTGGCGACCATGACCTTCTCAGGCCTCAAGGGGTAGGCACCGATCCCGGCGTGGCAGGATCACGTCCATCGCTGCACGCGTCGAACGCTCAACCAACATCGATACCTCGCAACTCCCCCTCATCACCTCGACCCACCCCAGGAGCAACCCGTGTCCATCACCACCATCGTCGGTTCGGAAGCCACCGTCCGCGAGATCACCCAGCAGCCCGACGTCTGGCTCGAGGCGTCGACGGGGATCGCCGCCCGCCGCGAGGAGATCGACGCGTTCCTCGCACCGCTCCTGGCACGACCCGAGCTGCGTATCGTCCTGACCGGGGCGGGGACCTCGGCCTTCGTCGGCGAGATCGCGGCACCGGCCCTGACCCGGACGCTCCGTCGCCGGATCGACGCGGTCGCGACCACCGACATCGTCTCCAACCCGCAGGAGTCGTTCGCCGAGGACGTCCCGCTGCTCCTCGTGTCGTTCGCCCGCTCCGGCAACAGCCCCGAGAGCGTGGCCGCGACGGAACTCGCCGACCAGTCGCTCGCCGAGGTGCACCACCTGGTGATCACGTGCGACGAGACCGGCGAGCTGTACCGACGCCACCATGACCGCGCCTCGTCGCTCACCATCCTCATGCCCCTGCGGTCGAACGACGAGGGCTTCGCGATGACGTCGAGCTTCAGCTCGATGCTGCTCTCGGTCCTCCTCATCCTCGGCGGCGCTGACGACGCCGCGGTGCAGGCGCTCGCGGCCGGCGCGACGACGATCCTCGATCAGCGCGAGGTGGACATCCGCGCGCTCGCCAACGAGGGGTGCGAACGCGTCGTCTACATCGGCAGCGGCCCGCTCACCGGTCTGGCCCGCGAGTCGGCGCTCAAGTTGCTCGAACTGACCGCCGGACGGATCGTCACCTACTACGACTCGGCGCTCGGGTTCCGTCACGGACCGAAGGCGGTCGTCGACGACAGCACGCTCGTCGTCGTCTACCTGTCGTCCGACCCGTACACGCGGCGGTACGACCTCGACATCGTCACCGAACTGCGCGCCACGCTGTCGCCGGAACGCGTGATCGCGATCTCCTCCGAGCCGGTCGCCGACGCCACAGCGTACGACTGGGTGCTGCCCGAACTCGCCGGCCTCGACGACGCGCAGCTCGCGATCGGCTACGTGCTCGTCGCCCAGCTGCTCGGCCTGTCGTACTCGCTCCAGCTCGGCGCGACCCCGGACAACCCGTTCCCGAGCGGCACGGTGAACCGCGTCGTGCAGGGCGTCCGGATCCACGAGTTCGACGGCGTCGACGACGCTCGGAGTGTCGCCGCTCAGCTGCAGGAGCAGTAGTCGTGGCGCGGTACCTCGGCGTCGACGGCGGCGGGTCGAAGACGGCCTTCGTGCTGCTCGACGACGCCGGACGGGTGCTCGCGGAAGCGAGGACGGCGAGCTGCTACTACTTCGACGAGGGGATCGAGCTGGTCGGTCGCATCCTCACCGAGGGTGTCTCGGAGGTGTGCCGGCAGGCGGGTGTCACGACCGCCGACATCGATCAGGCCTTCTTCGGTCTGCCCGGGTACGGCGAGGTGAGTTCCGACATCGCCCACCTCGATGCGCTACCGCGCGACGTGCTCGGTCATGACCGGTTCTCCTGCGACAACGACATGGTGTGCGGGTGGGCCGGATCGCTCGGTGCCGTCGACGGGATCAACGTGATCAGCGGCACGGGCTCCATGACGTACGGCGAGCGCCGCGGCCGCGGGCACCGGGTCGGCGGGTGGAGCGAACTGTTCGGCGACGAAGGCTCGGCGTACTGGATCGCCACCCGGGGCTTGAACGCCTTCACGCGGATGAGCGATGGTCGCCTGCCGCGCGGTCCGCTCGTCGACCTCGTGCGGGCGAGGGTCGGGATCACGAGCGACCTCGATGTGATCGACGTCGTCATGAACCGCTGGAAGGGTCAGCGTGGCCGGATCGCGGATCTCGCGAAGACGGTCGTCGCTGCTGCCGAGCAGGGTGACGAGGTCGCGGCGCGGATCCTGGCCGACGCGAGCGGGGAGCTGGCGGAGATCGTCGAGACGACCCGCGTGGAGCTCGGTTTCAGCGGCGACGAGGTCGTTCCGGTGTCGTACTCGGGCGGGGTGTTCTCCGCTGAGCCGGTGCGGTCGGGTTTCGAGCAGGCCATCGCGGCGCTGCCCGCCCGGTACGAACTCCGGACCCCGCTCTTGGGTCCGGCGATCGGCGCCGCGCTGTACGCCGCGAAGCGCGCCGGGTCACCGCTCTCGCCCCAGGCGCTCGAGGTGCTGCGCTCCCGCTAGCCCGCTCCTCCGCCCGCCGTCGCCTTGGGCCAGCGCGGTGCGCTGACGCGACCGCGGGCCTGACGCGTGAGCGCGGGTCTCCGGAGGGTCGCGCTCGCGCGCGCGGGGCGCAGTCACGCCGGTTGTGCAGCGGTCGGGCCGGTCGTGCAGCGGTCACGCCGGGTACACCACACTCGCGTCAGCGCACCGCGCTGGCAGCTTCCCAGGGTAGGGCACTTGACCCTCACGCGGCGTGAGGCTTTAGCGTCGTCACCATGACGACCACGATCCTCGACACCGCCAGCGGCATGCGTTCCGTCCTCGATGCACCGGAAGCCGAACGACCCGCGCGACTCCGCGCCATGCTCGAGCCCGTCGCCGACATGTACCGGTACTTCCCGGGCGAGGTCGACCTGCTCGCCATGCATTCGATGGGCTCGGGGTTCCCGATCGATCGGAGCCGGGATCGGGTCGTCGACGCCCTCGACCGACTCGTCGCGGCGGACGCGTGGGGACGGATCTCACGGGCGCTCGACGCGGCGATCGCCACCCAGCTCGCGGCGGTCCCGACCCTTGTCGTGCCCGACATCACCGTCCTGCTCATCCTCGGCGACCCCGACGACACCTACTTCATGGAGTCGATCCGCGGGTTCATCGGCAACGGCAGCGCGACCGGGTTCATCTCCCTCATCCTCTGGCCGACGGAGGAGAACCTCGCGCGCCTCGAGGCGGCCGCCGTCCACGAACTCAACCACAACCTGCGATACGCGCCGGGCGGGGTGGTGTGGGATCCGGCGACCGTCGTGGTCGGTGAGCAGGTGGTGTCGGAAGGGCTCGCGGACGCGTTCGCCCGGCAGCTGCACGGACCGTCCGGCTACACGCCGATCGGTGTCGCGCACCTCGACGACGACGCGGTGTTCGACCGGGTCGTCGGGGGTCTCGACGTCGGAGGGATGCAGCACTTCGTCTCGTGGGTACACGGTGACGAAGCCGCGCTGCGACACGGGGGCGAGCCGGTCGGTCTGCCGATGGGTGCCGGGTATGCAGCGGGCAACCGTCTCGTCGACGCGTATCTGGCGGCGACGGGGACGACCGCCGCCGAAGCCCTGCACGTTCCGAGCGCGACGATCATCGAGGTGGCACTCCGCGAGCTGGGCTGAGGCGGATCGCTCTCACTCCCAGACGGCGGTCTCGGGGTCCACGCCGTGGCTGCGCGCGTTCGCGTCGATGACCTGTGAGAGCCACGCGGCGAGGCCGGGTTCGATCCGGTCGTAGGTGTCGGCCATGCCGGGCTCCGTGAGGGCGAGGCGACCGGTGATCACGTGCATTGACGGCGTGCAGTGGAAGTACTCGCTGAGGGCCGCGCGATGCCGTTCGGCGAGGGTGTTCGCCGTCTCGCTCCCGGCGAGGGCACCGGCGCGCTTGGCCTCGGCGAGTTCGTCGACGAGGTCGCGCATGGGCCCGACCAGCGCCCGCCAGTCGTCCGGCGTGCGGGTCGCAGACCGTTCGGCGTACTCGGCCCACTGCGCGGAGTCACCCCAGCGGGCGCGGGCCGTCTCAGCCATCGTGGGGTTCCAGTCCTCGCCGAACACCGCTTCGCGCTCGTCCTCAGGGACGAGCACGCCGACCTCGTCGGCTTCGAGCAGGCGGTCGACGGATCGGGCGACGGCTTCGAGTCGTTCGATGGTGTCGTCGAGTTCGTGCCGACGCTGCGAGAGCTCCGCCCGTCGTTCGGCGGCCGGCGCGGTGAGCAGGGTGGGGATGCGAGCGAGCGGGACCCCGAGATCACGCAGGAGCACGACCCGGCGGAGTCGGGCGATGTCGACGGGCAGGTACGAGCGGTAGCCGCTGTTCGTCCTCCCCGAGGGTGTCGCGACCCCGAGCTCGTCCCAGTGGTGCAGCGTCCGCACAGACACCCCGATCTCGGCCGCCGCCCGACCGACGGTCACGCCACCCTCGGTCCTCCCGTGCTCGTCCATCCACCCAGCATCGCACCCGGGCCCGACCTGCGTCCTCTGCCGGCTGCCAGCGCGGTGCGCTGACGCGAGTGCTCCCGACCCAGCGTGGGCGCACCCCACACACGCGAGCGCACCCCTCCGGAGACCCGCGCCCACGCGCCAGACCCGCGGTCAGCCCCAGCGCACCGCTCTGACACCGGAACCGAACTCGCTAGGGCGGTGCGCTCACGTGAGTGCGCCGCACTCGGCGCGAGTGTGCACCTCCCGGCGTGACCGCGCCCGACACACGCGAGCGCACCCCTCCGGAGACCCGCGCTCACGTCAGCGCACCGCGCTGGCACCACCACCACACACCGGGCGAGCCCGACCGGTGACGCCGACGGCCCCGGCAGCTGGGTGCTCCCGGGGCCGTCGACCGTTCAGTCGGTCAGACCGCCCGGCGACGCGCACGCATCGCGACGAGGACTCCACCGAGGAGGACCAGCAGGACCCCCGCGCCGATCGTGCCGAACGGCAGCTCAGTCCCGGTCGTCGCGAGTGCCCCACCCGACGCCGAACCGTCGACGGTCGTCCCGTCGGCCGCGACGATCCGCACCTCGGTCCACCCGATGAGCGAACCGTCCGCCGCGTAGACCGCGACCCGGTGGTCGCCCAGCGTCGCGTCGGCCGGGATCGTCGCCAGCAGGTCACCGGCGGCGTTCGTCGCGCCGGTGGCGATCCGCGCCGGCGTCGAGTACAGCCACACCTCGACGGCCGTGGTCGCGAAGCGGTCCTCGAGACCGACCGTCACGGTCTCGCCCCGCCGCACGGTGTCGGCCAGCGTGATCGCACCGCGGTTGGCCTCGGTGAGGCTCGTCCCGGGCAGTGGCGTGACCCCACCGGTCGGGGGCGTCACGGGCGGCGTGATCGTTCCGGGCAGCGACCCGAGACGAAGGGCCTCGGAAGCGTAGCCGTCGGCGAACCAGTACACGGGACGCTTGCCGTCGACCGACAGGGAGGCCGGCGTGGTCGCGAAGCCCTCGTTGTTGAGGTTGGGCAGGCCGGCCGGACGCTCGACCTGAGCGATCCCGGGCTGCTCGGTCCCGTTCAGCGTGATCTGCGCACCGGTACCCGCACAGCCGTCGTCGCACACGGCCCACAGCACGCCGAGCGTCGTGTCGTAGTCGAGCGCCATGACCGCCGGGAGGCCCGGGTCGATCGTCGAGATCAGCGTGGCTGAGCCGTCGGCGTTCAGTGCGAACGCGTACACGTCGCCGGTGTCCTCGACGCCGACGAAGAACAGTCCGTCGCCGTGGCCCGCGTAGTTCGCCGGGTCGTACGTCGCCTTCGTGTTGTCGTCGAAGAGCTTGCCGGCGAGGTCGCCGTCGACCACCCACTCGACGGCCTCGACACCGAGGTTCGCACCGACCGTCGGCAGCAGGGCCGTGAGGTCCCACTCCTGGGAGGCGACGACGTCGGGGCCGGGCGCGTTCGGGTCGACCTTGAGCACGGCGTTGAGCGTCGTGCCCTTCACGCTGTTGTCGCGCTCGACACCGACATAGACGGAACCAGCACCGTCGACGGTGATGCCCTCGGTGTCGGGGCCGGCAGCGGAGGGGTTCGACGCGTCCTTCTGGAAGCGGGCGCGCTTGCCCTTCTCCCAACCGTCGACGAACGAGACCGAACCGTCTGCGGCGATCGCGAGCTTCCAGAACGAGCCGGTGCCGTTGTCGACGGCCCAGAGGAACGCGCCGTCAGCGGTGACCTGGGTGTCGAGTCCTGAGCTGTCCTCGAGAAACATCGGCGTGGTGTCGAGCACCGTCACATCGGGCGAACCAGGCCACGGACCGACCGGGATCTCACCGGCGCAGACATTGGCTGTGCCCTTGGTGGCCTCGGCCGTCGCTGCGAAGGCGCCGGTCGCGTCGGGGCAGCGTCCCCAGGTGTTCGCCGGGTGGCCCTCGCCCCAGGTGGTCGAGTCGAGCAGTGCGTCGCCCTCGAAGAGACGGACCGTGTCGCTGCCGCCGAGACCGAAGCCGAGGGCTGCGCGCTCGATGACGAGGTAGCCGCCGGCCGCGATGCTCGTGCCGGTGGGGATGGCGTAAGCGTGGGTGTCGTCGTCGTCCTTCACGACGATGCCGGAGACGTCGAGCGCGGCGGTCGTCGGGTTGACGAGCTCGATCCAGTCGTCGGGCGAACCGCCGTCGGACTCGACCTCGTTGATGCGCACCGGGTTGCCGCAGGCGTTGCGCAGGCCCTTGGTGGAGACGGCCGTGTCGACGAGCTCGCCCGTGCCGTCGGGGCAGCGCGCGAAGACGCCGTCCGCGTGGGCCGCGTAGGTGTACTCGGTGACCGTCGCGCCGGCGGCGTTCCGCACGGTGGTGGTGTCGCCGTTGCCGAGCCCGAACGCGAAGTTCACATTCTGGTCGAAGACGAAGTAGGCGCCGGGCTCGAGGATCGTGCCCGCGGGCAGCGGGGTCGTGTCAGCGGCGTGGCCCACCGGGTCGTTGTCCATGAGCGTCCAGCCGGAGATGTCCAGCGCGGTCGCCTCGAGGTTGACGATCTCGACCCAGTCGGTCGCGTCGTTGTTCGACTCGACCTCGTTGATCGCGACGTTCGGGAGGACGCAGTCGTTCGCGGCACCCTTGGTGATGCGTGCGAGCGTGAAGTCGCCTTCACCGTCGGGGCAGCGGGCGAGCGTCGCGGCGATGAAGTCACCGTCGATGGCCGCGTGGCCGCTCCACGTTCCCGAGCGGTCGATGAGCGTGCCGGTCGCGTCGAACAGGCGGATCTCGTCGGCGCTGCCGATGCCGATCGGGTCACGGAACGCGCCCTGCGTCTCGGTGCCGCCGACCAGGCCGATCGTCGCTTCGTCGACCACGAGGAACTCGCCGGGGGCGATCGACGTGCCGGGCAGGAACTGCCAGCGGTGGTCGTCGGAGTTGTCGCGGATCTCGTAGCGCGAGATGTCGAGCACCGTCGTGCCGGGGTTGAAGAACTCGACCCAGTCGGATGGCTGGGAGTCGATCTCGTTGATGCGGATCTCACCGTCGGTCTCGGGGACCTCGGGTGCGGTGAAGACGTTCGCGGCGCCCTTCGTCGACTCGGTGGTCTCGGCCCAGCCGGCGCGGTCGGCGGTGACGCCGTAGGTGACCGGCGCGTGTGCGGTCCACGAGTACTCGTCGGCGATCGCGGCCGTCGGGTCGAACAGGCGGACCGAGTCCTCCTTGCCGAGCCCGAACCCGAGCTGGTCCTCGTCGACGACGAGGAACGCACCGGGCTCGACGACGGTGCCGGCCGGGAATGCGTAGTTGCTGTCGTCCTTGTTGTCCTTCACGACCCAGCCGTCGAGCGTGACCGCGGTCGTCGCGGTGTTGGTGAACTCGATCCAGTCTGAGGCTTGGCCGTCGGAGGACTCGATCTCGTTGATCTGGAGCCCCGGCGCTGGGGCGGCGATGGCGGCGGCGGGCGTCGCGATGAGGGCGGTTGCACCGATGGCGCACGCGGCGGTCATCGTCAACACACGGGTGAGGCGGGGCATGGGTCTCCAGGGCACGAAGGGACGGGGATCGTGTCCCATCCCATCGGCGCGGGGTGGCCGGGTGGAGGAGCGGCGGTGACCGGGAGGTGAACGGCGGGTGGCTTCCCAGGCGGGACGTGCCACGGTCCAGCAGATCGGACGCAGCGACCAGGACTACGCTCACCCCATGACCGACGATGCGACCACCGACCTCGCTCCACGCGCAGACCTCACCGGCTGGGTGCGGACCCCGTTCACCGGCGGCGGCGTCACGCACGACCGCTTCGAGAAGGGGTCGGGGCCGGGCGTCGTCCTCATCCCCGAGCTGCCCGGACTCACGCCCGAGGTCCTCGGGCTGGCGGAGCACCTCGTCGCGGAGGGCTTCACCGTCGCGATCCCGTCACCGTTCGGGACGCCCGGGCACGAGGGGACCCTCGGCTACACGCTCGCGAGCGTCAGCAAGGTCTGCGTCTCCGCCGAGTTCAAGGCGTTCGCGACCGGCGCCCACCGACCGGTCGCCGACCACGTCCGGGCACTGGCCGCCGACCTCGCGGCCCGGACGCCGGGCCCTGGCGTCGGCGTCATCGGCATGTGCTTCACCGGCGGATTCGCGCTCGCAGCTGCCGTCGACGAGCACGTCCTCGCTTCCGTCATGAGCCAGCCGTCCACGCCGTTCCCCGTCAGCCGGGCCCGCCGCATCGACCCCGGGATGTCCGCCGCCGAGTTCGACGCCGTCGCAGCCCGTGCGGCTCAGGGCTCGGTCTGCGCACTCGGCCTCCGATTCAGCGAGGATCGGGCCGTCCCGCGGGAGCGCTTCTCCACCATCGCGGCCAAGCTCGGCGACGCGTTCGAGGTCATCGAACTCGACTCCTCCCCCGGCAACGCAGCCGGCTTCGCGAAGACCGCCCACTCGGTCCTCACGGGCGAGGTCCGCGAGCGCGACGGCCACCCGGCGTTCGAAGCACGCAAGCGCGTGGTCGCCTTCCTCCGCGAACGACTCGCGACACCGGCCACGCAGGCCTGATCTTCCCAGCCGGCCGTCGCGCTGCGATCATCGAGTCCATGACCTCGACACGACACGACCGCGCGACACCGAACCTGCCGTCTCGCAACTTCGACGCGACGGAGACGTTCTACTCGGCGTTCGGGTTCGAGCGCACGTTCCGAGACGAGGGCTGGTTGATCCTCGTCCGCGGTGGCCTGCAGCTCGAGTTCTTCCCCGCACCCGACCTCGACCCGGCATCGAGTAACTTCATGTGCTGCCTGCGTGTGGCCGACGTCGACGAACTCTACGACGCCATCCAACGTTCAGGAGTCCCCGAGGCGACCGTCGGCGCGCCTCGCCTGCATCCGGTCCGGATGCAGGATTGGGGACTCCGGGCCGGATTCCTCATCGACCCGGACGGCACGCAACTCACCCTCATCGAGCAACGCGACTGATCCGCGACGGCGCGGCATCCGCGGGTCGCTGCTCGGGACCGCCTAGAAGAAGGTGATCCCGTGCGGAGCGCGCGGCGTCTGGAGCATCGATCGAAGCAGGAGCGGCGCAGCAGGGTCGGCCGCCTGCAGCACACCGGCGGCAGCGAGCGACACCGGCGAGACCGCGCCGAGCAGCAGCGAACCGAGGTCGGCGACGTCGAGCGCGAGGTCGGCGCCGGCAGCGTCGGTCTCGTCGCTCAGCTTCGTGGCCGTGCCGCGACCACCGGTCACCGCGAGGCGGAACGTGCCGGCCGCGTAGCCGAGCGCGTCCGTCACCGCGATCGTCAACGTGCCGTCGACCGCGAACGGACGCGACGCGAGGACGGCCGGGAGGTCGAGGACGCGCAGCCACACGTGGTCCTCTTCGTGCTCGATGTCGTAGGCACGGTTGTCGCCGAGGGCCGACACGATCGGGTCGTCGAGCCTGGCGCGGTTGTACTTCACGACGTCGTTGAGGTCGATGGAGAGCAGGAACTCCCAGAGCGACAGGTAGGCCGCGTCGGTCGCGTAGACGAGGTCGATGATCTCGATGCCGGTCTGACCGCCGGGCTGCTCGACCATGCGCCACGTGACGTAGCCGTCGATCTCCTCGCCGTCGGCGGGACGGTGCACGGCGGCGCGGGTGTCCTTCGCCGGTTCGCCGTCGCGACCCAGCGTGCCGAGGACCAACGGCCAGGATCCGGTGTTGCGGACCATGGACCCGATCGAGCGCTCGTCGAAGCGGTCGAACACCTGACGTGCGACGCCATCGACAAGATACTCGGGGGTGACGACCGACACGATGCCGCTCGTCGGCGCGAGGAACGGCAGGGCCTTCGCGCGCTTCACGACGACGTTGCGCTCACGGATCGCGGAGCCGAATCCGAAGCGACGGTAGATCGTGCCCTCGCTGGCGGTGAGGGCCGCGATCGCATAGCCGTCAGCGACGCCGCGCTCGAGAGCCTGCGTCATCATGCGGCGCAGGATCCCGCGGCGGCGCTCGGTCGGGCGGACCGTGACGTCGGAGATCGCCTGCGTGTTGATGCTGGTGCCGTCGCCCCAGCTGAGCGCCTTCGGGAACCAGGAGAAGGTGCCGGCGGGCCAGGTCTCGTCGACCGAACCGGGCTGCGGCTTGCGGACATAGGCACCGAGCAGCACCGCTTCGTCGGCGATGAGTTCGTTCACCTTGCGCTTGCGCGCCTCCGGCTTCGGGGTGGACTCGTGGAAACCGAATCCGATGGCGTCGAGGGCCGCAAGGCTCTCGGGCGTCGGTTCGCCGTCGGCCCCGTTCGCGAACGGGAACTCACGGAGCTCGTACCGGGTGTCGAAATCTTTGCTGTTGGCCACGACTCCAGCCTAACGACCCGGCCTGACACGCCCCAGGGAAGCGCGATGGGACCGCGACCTCACGGCAGGGTGATCGACACTTCGACCGTGTACTCGTCGGCGGTCTGGCCGAGCACCCGCTGCCGCAGCTCGGTGGTCGGCATCGTGATCCCCCGCTCCGCGATCGCGTCGAACAGGGCGACCACCGCGGGGTGGGTCGAGCCCTCGGGGAGCTCGACGCCTGGTTCGGGTCGCCAGACCGCGGCGAGCTCGGTCCGCTCGGGCAGCACGTCGACCGTGGTCTCGTCACCACCCCACGTCGGTTCGAGCTGCGACGAGGTCGGCCAGCAGCAGACGATCTCGACTGCACCCTGCTCGCCCGGACGGAGCGCGGTCCAGAACGTGCCCGTCGGGCCGACGCCGGCCTCCTGCAGGGCGACGGAGAGCTGCGAGAACTGCTCGTTCGCGTCGTCGTCCGTCACGGCGTCCTCGTCGCCGCGCGGCACGGTGAGCACCCGGCCGACGTAGGACTGGGGTGGGAGCGCCCGTTCGACGACCTCGACCGGTGCCGCGAGCGATGCGATGACCGAGCGGGCCTGCGCGAACGCCAAATCCTCCTGCTCCCGCTGCTCCAGGACGAGGCGGTGGTGCACGTCGATCGCGGTCGACGGGTCGGCGCCGGCGACGGAGACACCCACCGCGGCGAGGGGAACACCGGCATCGCGGAGGGCCTTCACGATCACGCCCGAGCGCACCTGCTCCTCGCCGTAGCGGCGGTAGCCGGAGTCGGGATCGACGTCGGCCGGAACCAGGACGCCCTTCTCGTCGTAGTGGCGGAGCGCCTTGACGCTCAACCCGGTCATGCCTGCGAACTCTCCGATGTGCAACATGCTTCAAGCATCACGCCTCCCCCTACGGGAGAGTCAAACCGGCGCGTCTCATTGGTGCTGGCGACGGCTCAGAGCGCACCTCGGCGCCCGACAGGCTTCAGCAGGGAGGGGCGTTACTGAAGTTTATGGAGCCATCCTTCAGTAAGGACGATCGTTGGTGAAGGATACGGTCCGAGCATTCGCTGTCGCCCCTGCCCCCACGAACGCCGCGACGCAGTCCTCGACTGCTGTGCCCCAGGGGCCATCAGTGCTTCTGGGCTCGGAACCGGCGCGACACTGCAACCCACAGCAGACCGCCGATCATCGTGTACGCACCGCCGAGGATCAGCCAGCCGACCGCGGTCTCTCCGACCGATGGCCGGATGACGATCGCAGTGAGAGCGACCGGCGCGACCATGACCCCGAGCGACGTTCCGAAGCCGAAGACGCCCTGGTAGGCACCGATCCGATGCGGCGGCGCGTAGGCGTAGCTCAGGGTCCACCCGGCAGCCGACGTCAACAGCTCGGCCAGGGTGAGGACGACGACAGCCCCGCAGAACAGTGCGGCGCCCGGCAGGTCAGGGACCAGCGTCGAGGAAGCGAACAACGCTGTCGCGCCGAACAGGAGTCCGCCCGCGAGAGCGAGCGCACGAGCCGACCGTGAGGGTGTGTCTGCGAGGGAGGAGATCGGGACCTGCAGCAGGACGACCAGGACGGTGTTGACGACGATCGCGACGGGGATGAGGACGTAGCGATCCTCAGTTCCGGTCGACACCCACAGCGGCAGCAGGAAGTCCAGGATCAGGTAGAACGACGACAGCGCAGCGATCCCGAGGACGAAGACCGTGAATCCGTGGTTGGCGAACACCGACAGCGGCGATCCTTCCCCGGCCTCTCGGGCGTCGACCGGCTTCGGCCGAGGGGCGCGTAACAGCAGGAAGATGCCTCCCATCTCAGCTACCGCCATCGCAAGGAACGCTGCGCCGTACGGAGTCGGGTCAGGAAGTACGAGGACGACCGCAGCGAGCGCGGCTCCGATCGCGATGCCGAGATTGCCGACCGCACGCATCAGAGCGCGACACCTCGTCGCGGCCGCGGTCGGCAGCCGCTGACCGATCCACGTCGCGAGAGTCGCAGCGGAGCTCCGGTCGAATGCAGCCACTACGCTGAACGCGATGACAGCCATCAGCCAGTCGTCGCAGAACACGAGCGCGCCGTACCCGACTGCCACACCGCAGGACGAACCGACGGTGACCGCCTTCGGGCTGAAGTGGTCGGCAACGAACCCGCCGACGAGCGACCCGACAAGCCCGAACGCCCCTGCGATGAAGACGGCGACCGCGACCGTCTGCTCATCGATGCGCAGCCCACTCGACAGGTAGATGACCGACAGCGCCACGAATCCTCCGCGCGCCACGGCTTTCGCAAGTCCGTTGGACAGCATGGCGACGACCGTCCGCCGATCCCCGTCACTGAGATCGTTCGGAAGATGCCAGCCGGCGCGCAGTCCGTGCAGCAGCGAGGTCACTGATCCCCCGACCGGGTATGCAGACCGAAGGTCCACTCCGACTTCACTGCCTCGGAGAAGTGCACGCGTTGCCAGGCCCGAAGCCCGGCGGTGTCCGACGCCGCTGGTGCGATCTCGGCCTGGTCTGCGAACCAGGACTGGAGCAGGCGGACCCGCTCGTCGAACTGGGCGAGATCGGGCGCGGTGATGAGTGCCTCAGCGGTACGGATGTGCGTTCCGTGGGCGGCTCCGTGCCGCAAAACCGATCCGGGGGCGAGAAAGTACCGGGCGAACTCGACGCCGCTCTGGCGGTGGACCTCGTCGAGCGTCGGAACCGTCAGGATCGTGCCCTCCGACGTCAGCAACTGCGTCGTGCCGACGATGCCGGAACGCGTCGCGGTCGACTGCTGCGGTTGTCGCCCGAGCGCGCAGCGGATGGCTGCCTCGACGATCGAGAAGCCGTACTTCAGGAGCAGCTGCTCGAAGGTGAAGGCCCCTCCACGCCGGAGGGCGCACTCACCGAAGACGTAGCCGTCGGTCGGCGACCAGAAGATCTCCATATGGAATGCCCCGCGCCAGGCGCCGAGGGCGGACAACGCCGACTCAGCCATCGGCGACACGTCCCTGTACACGTCAGGCGCTTGTGCCGGGTCGAGCTTCACCATCGTCATCGGCGCACCGGCACTCAGCGATTGCAGCGGCGGAGCACCGTAGTGACTCATCGAGAGGAACTCGATGCGACCGTCGAAGACGATCCCGTCGACCACCCACTCCTTCGCGACGTCGACGCACGATTCGAGGAGGAAGTCCTTGTCGCCGGCGTCGGACTCGCCGAGGGCGATCAATGCCGCACGGAGCTCGGGCTCATTCCGGACGATCGCGGTGTGCATCGTCCCTGCGCGCGATGCCGGCTTCAACACGTACGAGCCAGGCCAGGGTACTGAACCGGCGTCGAACGTCCGCACATCTGGAATCGGCCAATGGGCGGCGGTCGGGATCCCCACTGCCTGGACCGCGCTCTTCTGCACGCGCTTGTCCCGGAAGACCGAGACATCACCCGAGCGGGTGAGCCGCGACGTGTCGGCAAGCGCGGCGAGCGCGTTGCAGGCGCCGAGCGCGAACTCGTCCGTCGTGTAGACACCGTCGAACTGCTCGGGACGCGAGCCGGCGAGCATCAAAGCGGCGAGACAATCGTCGAGTCGACTGTGGTCCTCGACCAGCAGGACTGGCAAGTCTCCAAGCTCACGAAGCCCAGCTCGCGCACTGGCTCGTGAGCAGATGACCACCGTCTCGACGCCGAGGGCTGCTGCAGTGTCGACCGCCGGCCAGTCGAGCCCGATCATCAAGAGGCGTGAACCGGCGAGGTCGCGGTCGCGGGCGTTTGAGCTATCGGTCATGGTGCTCCTCGTAGCGGACCGAGACGTCACGGTCCAAGTGTTGGTGGAACGTGAACAGCTGATCGAGGTCGTCGTGCACCGACAGGATGAATGCCGGATAGCCACTGAACTCGGGATACGGACGCACCCGATCGCCCGCACGCATCATCTGCACGACGTCGGTGACAGCTGGGTGCTTCCGCACCGTTTCCAGCCCTCGGATCTCAGAGATCGTTCCGCCACCGCCGCAGGGCACGATGTAGTTCCCGGCGGCCCGAATCGGAGCACACTGGTCGAGGTCGAGCACCGACGGTCGGCGGCCGAGCGCGACAGCGAACACCTCGGCGAAGTAGTCGATGCCGGTGACGGCCTCCACGAGGACATGGGATACACCGGACCCACCCACCCGCGCACCGATCTCCAGGATGTAGGGCTTACCGTTTCTCCCGACACGGAGTTCCGTATGGGCCGGCCCGGTATCGATGCCGAGGGCGACATGAGCTTGCTCGACGACCGCGCGGATGTCTCGTTCTGCCTCTGGCGTCAGCCCGGACGGGATGCGGTAGACGGACTCCTCGAAATAGGGTCCCGACGGCCGGCCCTTGTAGCCGATGGTCAGCACCCGCGTCCGGCCTCCGTACGAGATCGACTCCACCGCGTACTCGGGACCGTCGACATACTCTTCGATCACCACTTCCCCGGCCAACATCCCCGCGCGGCGCATCGCGACGAGCGCACGTTCGCATGCGGGCGCCACATCCTCGTAACGCTCGACTCGTTCGACGCCGATGCTCGAGAAGCCGTCGGCTGGTTTGACGACGAGCGGCAGCGGCAGCTGCAACGCCTCGTTCACGAACGGTGTGTCGAGCAAGCCCACCACGAACCTTGGCGTCGGCATATCGTGCTGGGACAGCACCTCGCGCAGAGCGCCCTTGGATCGAAGCGCAGCGACCACTTCAGGATCGAGGGAGCTGAGACCGTAGCTCTCTGCGGCGCTACTGACAGCCAGCAGGGCCGCATCGTGCAAGCCGACGATCCCCGTCGCGCCGTAGTCCTCGATCAACCGCTCGAGGAAATAAACGAGATCCAGACCGCCGAGCGGCCCGGACCACGGTTCGACTCCGACGATGGAAGGCGGCAGGCCGGTGTTCCAGAGCGCCACCTCGTCCGTTCTCGGAACGACGACCAGGTCGCACTCGAGTCTCTCCGCACTCGCGATGAACGCGTCGAGCTGGCGGCGAGGGAAGACGAGTACGAGCCGTTCGCGTCTGCTTCGCGTCATCGCCTCCTCCGGGTGGGATCACCGTCGGGGCGGGCGCAAAGAACTTGGGACATCAGCCCAGTCTAGGTCTCTGAAATATTGCATTTCAAGATCACCGAGGTCGGTTCACTGTGCCGGTAGCCTTCAGGGGTGAACTTCGACCCGACAGCCCTCATCGTCCTGTACAGCGCTGCCGGGTTACTCGGTTTCATCCTGTTCGTGCTGCTGTGGATCTTCATCATCCGGACCGCGGTCCTGTCCGCGCTTCGGAAGCACCACGCGGAGACACAGGCCGAGCGCCGAGCCGCGGCAGGACGCGGCCTGCCGCAGTAGAGGCCGCGCAACCGATGCCACTTCCCCACGACACGGAGCACCTGCGGTTCCGGCGCATGACGCCGGCGGACCTCGACGACATGGCGAAGCTCCTCGGCGATCCCGCGGTCATGCAGTTCTACCCGGCGCCGAAGACCCGCGAGCAGGCCGCGGCGTGGATCGCCTGGAACGAAGACAACGACGCCCAGTACGGCCTCGGACTGTGGATCATCGAGACACACGACGGCGACTTCGTCGGTGACTGCGGCCTGACCTGGCAGCGGGTCAACGGCGAGCTGAAGCTCGAGGTCGGGTACCACGTGAGCCCCGTCTGGCAGGGTCGAGGATTCGCGACCGAGGGCGCCGCCGCCAGTCGGGACTCCGCCCAGGAACACACGGACTCGTCAGAGCTCGTCGCGATCGTCCACCCCGACAACCGGGCGTCGTCGCGCGTGGCGGAGAACATCGGCATGCGACGCGTGGACGACGACCGTGGCGCAGACGAGCGGGTGCAGCATGTTGGAGCATGCCGCTATGCGCGGCTGCGAGACGAGACAGCTCGGCTCGCCGGACTCGTGCGGCGAGTTAGGCCTCGCCCGAAGTTCGGCGCGACACCGTCCGGATCAATCGCTCGCGGGAAACCTCGGCCCTGATCTTGAGCTTCCCGCCTCAGTTGCTCCGCCATGCCCCTCGAACAGGAGCTTGTTGACCCTAGACCGCACAGCACCCTCCTGCCGGCCGAACGTTGAAGCAAGTTTCTTCGTGGTAGCTCCGTCGGCGTGGGCGCTCATGAGTTCAGCATCCTCCTCTGGAGTCCACCGCTGATATGCATTCGGGTACTGAGTTCGGACCACCTCCACCGAATACGCCTTCCCCTGCGCGACGCCCGGATCTGCCTCCTGACCACCTACGACTTCAAGCCCAGACACGTCGACCAGCCGGTACTGGGCAACGAGTGTTCCGTGATCCCACAGAGACAAGAACGATTCGTCGAATGTCACCGTGTTGGCCTCGCAGATGGCGAACCCGCCTACGCGCAACTTGACTCGCATCGTTACCCCCTCCCCAAAAAAACGCTTCGTGTAATACATCACACACTGACAGGATCGAGCGTTCACGGCAAGAGCCCCTATTGAACCCGCGCCGCCACGAAGGCCTCGACGCAGTCCTCGATGTCCTGCTCACTGTGGGCGGCACTGATCTGCACGCGGATGCGGGCCTCGCCGCGGGGCACCACCGGGAAGCTGAACGGGATCACGTAGATGCCTTGCTCGAGCATCCGCGCCGCGACCTGGACCGCCTGCTGCTCGTCGTCGAACATCACCGGGATGATCGGGTGCGAGCCTTCCAGCAGACGGAAGCCCTCCTGGGTCATGCGGGCACGGAACAGGTCCGCCTTGCGGAACAGTCCCTCGCGCAGCTCGTCACCCTCCGCCGCAAGCTCGACTGCCCGACGCGCTCCGGCGACGAGCGACGGCGCCAGGCTGTTCGAGAACAGGTACGGTCGGCCCGACTGCCGCAGCACGTCCACGATCTCCTGCTTCGCACTCACGTACCCGCCGGACGCACCACCGAGCGCCTTGCCGAGCGTGCCGGTGAGGATGTCGACGCGGTCCTGCACACCGAACAACTCCGGCGTTCCGCGACCACCCGGGCCGACGAAGCCGACGGCGTGCGAGTCGTCGACGAGGACGAGCGCGCCGTAGCGGTCGGCGAGGTCGCAGATCTCATCCAAGGGCGCGTAGAAGCCGTCCATCGAGAACACGCCGTCGGTGACGATGACGGTGCGACGAGCGTCGGCGGCGTTCATGAGCTGCTGCTCGAGGTCGGCCATGTTGCGGTTGCGATAGCGCAGGCGGCGGGCCTTGCTCAGACGGATCCCGTCGATGAGCGACGCGTGGTTGAGCGCGTCGGAGATGATCGCGTCGTGCTCCCCGAACAGCGCACCGAAGACCGCTCCGTTCGCGTCGAAGCAGGAGGAGAACAGGATGGTGTCCTCCGTGCCGAGGAACGCGCTCAACTCCTGCTCGAGGTCGCGGTGGATCTGCTGGGTGCCGCAGATGAAGCGGACGCTCGCGAGCCCGTAGCCCCACTCGTCGAGCGCCACCTTCGCCGCATCGACGATCGACGGCTCGTTGGCGAGGCCGAGGTAATTGTTGGCGCAGAAGTTCCGCACCTCGCGGCCGTCGATCGTCACATGGCTGCCCTGGCGGGACGTGATCGCGAACTCGCGCTTCGTGAGGTCGTCGGCCTCGATGCGGTCGAGCTGGTCGCGCAACTGGGTCTTGATGGTGCCGTACATGTCGTCTCCTCGGGGTCGAGTGGGCGGTTGAGCTGAGTGTGGCGGTCGCTCAGGCGGCGGTCGCGGCGTGGGCGGCGACCGGTGCCTGTTCGTCGACGACGCCGGTGATGACGACGTCGCGGGTGTCGGTCCAGTCGATGAGCACTTTGCCCGCCGCTCCCCCGCGTGCGGTGTCGAACGCGTCCTGCCAGGAGGCGAGCGGGAAGCGGGCGGTCACCAACGATTCGAGGGCGTTGCGGAGCTCGGGGCTGTGGTCGACCATCGCGCTCGCGTGGTGCCAGGTGTCGAACATCTCGCGGCCGTAGATGCCCTTGATGGTGATCATGCGGGTGATGACCTTGGTCCAGTCGATCTCGATGTTGGTCGAGGGCAGACCGAGGAGCGCGACCTTGCCGCCGGTGTTGAGGTTCTCGATGAGCTCACTCGCCGCGGCGGCCTGTCCCGACATCTCGAGGCCGATGTCGAAGCCCTCGAGCATGCCGAGCTCGGCCTGGGCGTCGGCGACCCGCTCCTTCGAGACGTCGACCACGCGGTCGGCGCCGACGGCGAGGGCCTTCTCGAGGCGGTCGGCGACGACGTCGGTCGCGACGATGTTGCGCGCCCCGGCGACCCGGCAGACCGCTATGGCCATGAGGCCGATGGGTCCGCAGCCGGTGATGAGGACGTCTTCGCCGAGGATCGGGAAGCTGAGGGCGGTGTGGACGGCGTTGCCGAGGGGGTCGAAGAGGGCGCCGAGGTCGGGGGTGACCTGGTCGCCGTGGACCCAGACGTTGGTGGCCGGGAGGACGACGTACTCGGCGAAGGCGCCGTCCAGGTTGACGCCGAGGCCACGCGTGTGGCGGCAGAGGTGGCGGCGGCCGGAGCGGCAGTTGCGGCACGTGCCGCAGACGAGGTGCCCCTCACCGGAGACCGCTGCGCCCACGGGGATCCCCTCGACGCGGCTGCCGACCTCGACGACCTCGCCGGAGAACTCGTGGCCGGGCACGAGCGGGGCGTCGACCGCGCCGGCCGCCCACGGGTCCCACGACTCGATGTGGAGGTCGGTGCCGCAGATGCCGGTGCGGTGGACGCGGATGAGGACGTCGTCGGAACCCATGGCCGGCATCGCGCGCTCGACGAGTTCGAAACCGGCGGTGTCGGGTCGTTTCCAGAGGGCGAGCAACGGCGTTCCTTCCTGCGGGAGCTGCGGCGGCCGGTTGTGCCGACTGTCGCGGACGGGCGTCTTCGCGCTGTCCTGGTGACCAACGTAGTCAGATCGATCCGTCATGAATATTGAGGGTTTCCACGTGACCAGTTAGCTTGAGCTGATGAATCTCTCTCAGATGCGGATCATGCGCGAACTGGCCGAGCGCGGCACGATCGCAGCGGTCGCGCGACACCTGCATGTCACGGCGCCGGCGATCTCGCAGCAGCTGGCCGCCCTGCATCGCGAGCTGGGCGTCGCGTTGACGTATCGAGTGGGGCGCGAGATCCGCCTGACCGAGGCGGGCATGGCACTGGCCGAGATGGCGGGGACGGTGCACACGCTGATCGACCGTGCGGCCGAGACCGTGCGCGAATACGGCGGCGACACCGGCGCGCGGGTGCGGGTGGCGGCGTTCCAGAGTGCCGGGCAGGCGTTGCTGCCGGGGTTGCTGGAGGACGCGGATGGTGGACCGTCACTGGTGTTCGGCGAGCACGATGTCGCGCAGCCGGAGTTCGCCGAGCTCGTCGACCAGTACGACCTCGTCATCGCGCACCGGATGGACCATGACGAACCGTGGCCGTCAGAACAGTTGTCGGTGACGACGCTGCTGAGCGAGCCGTTCGACGTTGCGATGTCGGTGGATCACCCGCTCGCTCGGCGATCGTCGGTGTCGGCAGCCGAGCTCGCGGACGAGTCGTGGATCGCCGCCCACGCGGGCTTCGCGCCGGATGTCGCGCTCGGGGTGGTGGAGGCGACGGCTGGGGTGCGGTTCCATCGGGCGCATCGGGTGAACGACTACCACCTGGCGGCGTCGCTGATCGTGGGCGGGGAACTGCTGGCGTTGTTCCCGCGGTACACGGCGCCGCGGGCCGACCCGCGACTGGTGTTGGTGCCGCTCGAGGACGTGCGGATCGCGCGCAACATCGACGTGCTCGCACGGCCGCACGCGCTGGCTCGAGTGGCAGTGGCGGGGACGTTGGAGCGGCTGCAGGACGGAGCTGATGCGCTGCAGCGGGAGCGTCTGGCGCCGCCGGCCGGGCCCGGGTTGCATCACGTCGAGGTGTGGCTCGCAGATGTGGAGGCGGAGCGGGCGGGCTGGGGCTGGCTGCTGTCTCGTGTCGGGTTCTCCCAGGAGAGCGAATGGCCGGGCGGCGAGTCCTGGGAGGCCGGCGGCACCTACGTCACGCTGACGGCGTCGCCGAACCTCAGCGCGGAGTCGCACGATCGGCGACGGCCGGGCGTGAACCATCTCGCGTTACGCGGCGGCACGCGGGAGGCTGTCGACGCGATCATGACGGCGGGCCCAGAGCACGGCTGGCGTCCGCTCTACCAGGATCGCTATCCGCACGCCGGTGGCGAGCAGCACTACGCGGGCTGGCTCGAGAACGAGGCGGGGTTCAAGGTCGAGGTGGTCGCGGATCTCGTGGTCAACGCTCTGCACAGCCTCAACGCCGCCGCCCCACCGTCAGCGCCTGAATGCTAGGCTTCACTCACCACATCCCCCACGCCTCTCGTTGAAGCGCACTTGGGGGATTTTTTTGTTCACTCGGGAGGACCATCGTTGCCTCGACCACCTCGACCCCGCGGCACCCTTCGCTATGAGAAGGAGGCGCTCAGCCTTGACGCGCTCGTGAGTCGACTCGAAGAGCGCGGTCTGACGATCGCTGACCGAGACCGAACTCGTCGGTACCTCAGACACATCGGCTATTTCCGGCTATCTCCATACACGATTCCATTCCGGAGTCCAGGGACAGACCATCTGTTCCGCGACGGAACCTCGTTCGACGA
Source organism: Plantibacter sp. CFBP 8775 (assembly GCF_014839505.1). NCBI lineage: Bacteria > Bacillati > Actinomycetota > Actinomycetes > Micrococcales > Microbacteriaceae > Plantibacter > Plantibacter sp. CFBP 8775. Next base: position 1,295,398 of record NZ_JACYNV010000002.1, read on the forward strand.
CGTGCTCGACCTCTATGTGTTCGACCGGGCTCTTCGCTTGCTCGTGATGGATGCGTTGGAGCGTGTCGAAGTCGCCGTGCGGGCTGCGGTCACCGACCACATGTCGACGGCATACGGAGATGCCCATTGGTACATGAATGCCGAGCACTTCCGCGACGTCCGAACGCACGCCGGGCTGCTGCAGATCGTTCGAAAGTCATGCGACGAACGGCTACGAGGTGCGCCCGATGCGGGCGAAGACGCGTTGGTCCACCGGTCCGCTCTGGAGCACTATCTGACCACGTACGACGAACCGGAACTTCCGCCATCCTGGCTGATGCTTGAAGCACTGACAATCGGCCAGCTGGACAGTCTTGTCGGCAACTTGAAGCGTCGCTCGGACAGAAGCGCCATCGCTGTGAGCATTGGACTCAATGAACGAGTGTTGACATCGTGGCTGCGAAGCTACGTCCGCGTACGGAACATCTGTGCGCACCATGGACGCCTCTGGAACGTCGGTCTGGGCGTGTACCCGGCAATTCCAACATCACAGACAGTGTCCTGGCTGGAGGCTCCCGGCGCTCTTCCTCGTCGGTCCGAGAAGCGTCTCTATCCCGTGCTCATCTCGCTGCAGTCCGTTCTGAACACCATCTCGCCTCACAGCGGATGGTCGCGTCGTTTGCACAACCTCCTCGTCACCAGGCCGCTGATGAACCTCACAGGGATGGGGGTACCCGCGAGTTGGGCCGATGATGGATTCTGGGCCAGACATCTCGAGTGACAACGCCAAGGTGAGAGGTGAGAGCGTCCCCCAGGCCGGCTCGACAACACGACGGGTGGCGTCGAACTCAGAGTCGATCGCTCGAACGTGCTCATGCCCCAGGCTTTGTCGGGCGCGGTCGACCGCCGCGGATCCTGGTCTCAGCGGGTCGCGGGCTGACGACGCCTGAGCAGCGCCGCCCGTGTCTCGACGCTGATCATCGCAATGATGACCAGGCCGATGCAGCCGAGCCCAGCGATGGTGTTGCCGCTGAGTAGGAAGATTCCGCCGAGCCCGAGGCAGACAAGCAGGAGATCGTTGAAGCTCCCGGCCCGGGCGGTGACGGATAGGTCCCGCTCGAGACCAGCCGACTCGTCGACCCGACCCTTCGCGAGGAAACGCTCCCGGAGCATGTTGGACCCCAGGCCCGACGACATGACGATCACTGCATAGGCAGCGGTCACCATCGGCTGCGGGACCTCCTGCCAGAGAACCGTCTGGACCAACCACGTGAGCACGATGGCGCCTGCCACGGCGGCCGTGAAGATGTACCAGGGCTTCCCCATCAGACGGCTCCCCTCGCTGCGGATCGACCGATTCCGAGCATCTCACCGACGCTAGACGCGGCGTGAAGTGAGGTCAATGCACTGATGACATAAGCCACACGCGTTGTCCGCGAGACCAGCTACCCCGCCGCTGATCGCGCGCCTCATGAGGGTGCGGCTAAGGGTCAGCTCGCGAGGACGCCAACGCCAGCGGGTCCGCTCAGAGTCGGTGGTCGGTCGCCCTCGTCACCGCTTGCCGAGATAGATCTCACTGGCACAGCGCGCAGCGACCTCTGGAAAGGTGAGGCCCGATTCGGAGGAAGCGAGCTCTGGCACGCACAACATGACCTCCATCGGCTCGATACCGAGCTTGTCGGTGACAGCGAGGACCGAACTCCAGGCTTTGGAGAAGTTGTCGGTCGTGACCGGCGTACCGGTTGCGACCAGCGCCGCGGCAGTCGCCTGCTGCACTCGTTCGTAGGAGTATGAGCCGCCAACCACCTCGCGTGCTTGTTCTATCGGATCATCTGCAGCCTGCAGCGAAGGAGCGTCGGCTGGCGGCGACTGCACCGACGATTGGCTGTCCGATCGCACGGCTGCTGGAGGACGCGATCCGCCGACGACAACGCTGACGACGACGATCGCACCGATCGCCGCGATGATCGAGCACGCGATCAGAAACCGTCCCGCCGCCGTTCGTGTGAACTTCAGCGGCGCGGGTGGGTCTTCCCCGGGATCGGCTGCGGGTGGCGGTTCAGACATGCAGAGGTCACTCTCCATCGGGTCAAGTCGGAGTGGTCGATGCTGGCCGGGAGATGCCGGGCTCGTCGATCCACCTTCCGCTACCCTCCCACAACTCGGGCGCGTGACCCATTCTGGGACTGATGACCCCCGCCCCTCCCCGCCAGACTGTGCTTGGCCCGGTTCGCGGGTCCGTCACCTGCTGTCGATGATCCGATGCTGCTGCGGGTCGCGTTGACCCGATGCAAGGACCGTCCCCATGAGCTCGACCACCCCGCCCTCTGCCACGCCCGCCGGCTGGTACCCCGACTACTCGGACCCGACGCAGCAGCGCTACTGGGACGGTGCTGCATGGACCACTCACACCGCGCCCGCCGCAGTCATGCCTCCGCAGCAGGCGGCGACCGCTCCGCTCGTCAACCAGCCGCTCCAGCTGCAGAAGTCCGCGCCGCCCGCGTTCGCCGCCGCGCCGGTTCCTTCGCCGTACGCCGCACAGCCAGGCACCACATCCGGCATGAGCGGCAAGGCGAAGGGTTGGATCATCGCTGGCGCTGTCGTCGGTTCGCTCCTGCTCGTCGGTGGTGTCTCGAACGCGATCAATGGTGGACGGACCGAGCCGGTTGCCATCGCACAGACCGCAACCCAGACGCCGACAGCAACGCCGACACCCGTTCCGACCGCGACGGTCGAGCCCATCGCCGAGCCCGCTGCGCCGGCCGTGGTCGATGTCGCCGCCTTCCAGGCGGGCGCGAGCAAGCACACCGCCGACATCGACAAGGACCTCGACGACATGGTCACCACGCTGGCCGAGGGCGGCACGTGGCGGTTGATCTCGAACACGGCCGAGATCAGCTTCAACCTCGGTCAGCTGGAATCGCTCGACGTGCCGCCGTCGATCGCCGCTGAATGGACGCCCGCCCTCGTCGGCCTGCAGACCAACCTCGACACGCTGACGACCGCGGTCTCGGGCGGCGACCCGGCCACGATCCAGGGAGCGATGGACGGCGTCCGCGCGTCAGCCGCCGTGCTGCGCGACATTGGCGCTCGGGCGGTCTAGGTTGTCTGACGAGCCCAACACACAATCAAAGGATCGCCCAATGAGTGACGAGATCGAACTGATCGCAGACGAAGATGGTCTGGCCGTCATCGGTGATCCAGCTGCTGTCGAACGGTTCATCGAATCAGAAGGATTGACGTCCAAACACCTCGGGCTTGAGCGCCTCCGTCCTGCCTTGGGGCATGCGGCAACGGCCGCTCAGGTTGGATCTCACATCGCCGCGAGCTCCGGTCGATGGGTCAAGTTGACGAAGGAATCCGCGAAGGCCCTGCAGAAGTACCCGCTCATGAAGGGTTCATCCCCGGGCGTCAGTCGAGCCGTCCTTATGGACGGAGGGAAGATCAACGGGATCATCCAGTTCGTGAAGGGTCCGGCAACGCTCGTCGCGAACCCTGCGATCCTCGCCGGCGCCGCAGGCATTATGACGCAGATCGCGATGCAGCAGGCCATGGACGAGATCACGGACTACCTCGCAAAGATCGACGCCAAAGTCGACGATCTCCTCCGCGGTCAGCGAGACTCTGTTCTCGCCGACATGATCGGCGTCGACCTCATGATCGAAGAGGCCATGACGATCCGGGAGCATTCCGGGCGGGTGTCTGAGACCGGTTGGTCGAAGATTCAGAACTCTTCCGGCATTGTCGCTCGCACTCAGGCGTATTCACTGCTGCAGCTCGATGCCATTGCGGAGAAGTTGGAGCGGGAAGGGAACGTCGACGACCTCGCCGACCTGGCAAAGGCCGCCGAGTCATCCGTGGGCGAATGGCTTGCCGTTCTCGCTCGATGCTTCCAGCTGCAGGACGGCATCGCCATCCTCGAACTCGACCGGGTGCTGGATGGTTCACCTGCAGAGCTCGACGCTCACCGGGTGGGGCTGCAGGCCGCACGAAGGAACCGCTTGAACCGCATCGCGAAGACCACCGAAGCCCTCCTCGTTCAAATCAACGCGGCAGCAACGCTGGCGAATGGGAAGGTGCTGTTGAACCCGTTCTCCGCTCGCAAGGTCGTTCATTCGAGCAACCATGCATCGGCTGCCATCGTGGAATTCGAAAGCCGACTGGGTATCGAGAGTGACCATGAGGCACTGCACGTGAAGCGATGGGGCGAGGCGGCTGCCGACGTTCGCGACAGCGCTCTCGAGACCGGCGCAGCCGGTGTCGGTGCAGCGGTCCGCCTCGGGAATGAAGGAGTCGACCGCGCTCGTGTCGCAGCGGGGACGCTGCTGGGCGGCATGTCAGAGCGGATGCTCCGTCGACGAGGCGACGAGAAGAAGCCTGACGACAACTCAAAGTGATGATTGACAGAACGCAGACGATCGAATGGGATGCCGCCCAGCATCTCGGTGCAGATAGGGCAAGGTGGAGGCCATGACTCTCGACAGTGGCGACGACGCTTCTCTTGTACCAATCTGGCCGGCATTCGTCACTCCGACCCTACGAATTCTCGCCGACGGACAGACTCGCCACCGCAAGGACATCTTCGACGCTGTCGCGGAAGCATCCGGCCTTTCTCCCGAAGCGCGCGCCGAGACGTTGTCGTCCGGTTCATCCCGTGCTGAGCAGCGAATCGGCTGGGCGTTGAGTCACCTCACGAAGGCATCTTGGATCGATCGCCCGACGCGGGGGCACTATGTAATCAATGACGAAGGCCACCGGGCACTCGCACGCTATCCCGATGGATTGGATTACGCGAGTGCGCGCGAGATATTCGCACCATTCTGGCCTGCGCCGAAGTCGGGAACAACCAGCCCCGCGACAGATCCCCAGGCCACTGCCGAGATCGCCTCATTGGATCCGATCGAACAGATCGAAACGGGTGTTTCTCGCATCGAGGCGGAGGTCGGACAAGAACTGCTCTCACGGCTCCGTGAAAGTCACCCTGATTTCTTCGAACAGGCCGTGGTCGATCTGCTTCTCGCGATGGGGTACGGAGGCGCGGAACAGCGGGGCAAACGCATCGGGGGCTCCGGAGACGGCGGCGTGGATGGCGTCATCAACCAGGATGCTCTAGGGCTTGAGCGGATCTATGTTCAGGCGAAACGTTACAAGGCCGGCAACAACATCAGTCGGGAGACCATCCAGGCCTTCGTTGGAGCCCTCCACGGCTTCGGCGCGAGCAGGGGTGTCTTCCTCACCACATCAGCCTTCACGCCGTCTGCCGCAACGTACGCCGATGCAGTCCCGTCGAGAATCATCTTGATCGACGGCGAACGCCTCGTCGATCTCATGATCAAGTACCGAGTAGGTGTGCAGGTGAAGCACCTCTATCACGCAGTCGAGATCGACGCCGACTTCTTCGAATAGGCCGAGCTGCCGGATGGAATCAGACCGGGATCAACACCCCCATCCGGCGGGCGCAGCGATCCTGAACAGCCGGCTTACTTGGCGACGATCGTGTCCGGGCCGCTTCGCGCCAACCTCCCAGAGGCCAGCCCGAACTCGAGGGCCTCGTCGAGGCGGGCTCCGATCGCGGCGGTGACTCGCTTGCCGCCGAAGATCGCGAGGGTCTCGCGGCGGAGTTCGTCGGGCGAGAGACCGGCCGACTCCTCCGCGGCGATTGCCATCGCGTTGGCGATCTCCACCAGGGAGATGTGCTCGATCGCTCGGGCGGCTTCCGCCGAGGACTGACGGGCTCCCCGCCAGGTGAGCGGGTCGATCGACGTCGGCCAGGCGAACGGCTCGTCGGAGCGACCCAACAACTCGGCCGGGACCTTGTCGAGGATCGACTTCGCCCGCGAACCCACCACCCGGTCGAGACCGAACGCACCCGCGACCAGCTTCGCCAGACGCGTCACGTGGATCGGCCCCTCGGCCTCCACCGCAGCACGGATCGCGCCCTGCACCGCGACGACCGACTGACGCCCGGGCAACCGGTCGAGCACTTCGATCCCACCCAGCGTGGGTGCGTCCCAGGGCTCGTACTCCGAGAGCTCCGGATGCCGCGCTGACGTGTCAGGCTCCGGCACCGCCCCGACGGGCTGCGCCGCACCGACCTTGCGGTCGCGGAACTCCGACAGGGTCTCCAGCGACGCCAGCCGCTCCGACCACTCACGCACTCGCGCGCTGCGAACCGGCGCGGGCGCATCCGAGGCATCGGGAGCGACATCGGCCTCATTGGCAACCGACGCATCACCCGCATCCGACTCGGCACCAGCCGACTCCTCCGCCATCGCACTAACCGCAGCAGCCCGCTCAGCCGCAGCCTCCACCGCCGCGACCAACCGGTCCAGCACCTCCTCGCGGTGGTGCAGCCACTCCGGCAGCCACACGCGCTCGACGCCTGGCCACCGCATCAGGCCACCCAGCACCTCGACCGGCAGTCCGTCACGGTCCGCGACCGTCCGACGCTCACGCCATGACGCCCCGTCGAGGAGCACCGCCACCAACGGTCGGTCCGGCTCCGCTTCCGTAGCGATGCTGATGTCGACCCGGAAGTCCGACAAGCCGACATCCGTCCGCACGGCGTGCCCGGCGTATCGGAGCTCGTCGGCGATCTCGTCGCGGTGACGGTCGATGATCGCCTGACGACGACCGTCCTCGCCCGCGGCCTCACTCCCCCGCTGCGCCAGCTCCAGGTACGCCTTCAGGTGCTTGATGCCGATCGACGACGTCTGTTCCGCCCGCAGCTCCGACGGGTCGAAGCTCGCGAACAGCACCACCTGTCGTCGAGCACGGGTCACCGCGACGTTCAACCGCCGCTCGCCGCCCGCGCGGGTGAGCGGCCCGAAGTTCAACGGGATCACGCCCTTCTTGTTCGCACTGAACGCGATCGAGAACAGGATCGTGTCGCGCTCGTCACCCTGCACGTTCTCCAGGTTCTTGACGAAGAGACCGTCCTGCTCATCGAGCGCCAGCGCGATCCGCGGGTCGGCGCTGTCTCGGAGCAGATCCTCGATCAACGTCCGCTGCTGCGCGTTGAAGGTGATGACCCCGAGCGACGGCGTCTCGTCCGGCGATGCCTCGAAGCGCCGCGAGATCTCCTCGACGATCGCCTGGGCCTCCACCGGGTTGGTCCGCAGGGACTTGCCGCGGCCACCCCGCTCGAATTGCCCGTCGAGCCGCACGAACGCCAGCCCGTGACCCGCGACCCCACCGTCGCCCGCACCCGCGAACGGCGCCGGGAACGACGACAACTGGCTGTCGTAGTAGTGGTGGTTCGAGAACGCGATGAGCGACTCGTCCTGGCTGCGGTAGTGCCACGACAGCCACTTGCTCGGCACCCGAGCCTGCACGCACTCGGACAGGATCGACTCCTCGTCCTGCAGCACCTCGCTCGTGAAGTCGGCGTCGTCGTCGATCGTCGCGCCGGCCTCGGCGAACGTCGTCGGCGGCATCTGCTTGCTGTCGCCCACGACGACGACCGAGCGCGAACGCCCCATCGCCCCGATCGCGTCGGCGACCCGGATCTGCGACGCCTCGTCGAACACGACGATGTCGAACAGCTCCGCAGCGGCCGGGAAGAAACGCGCGACCGACTCCGGGCTCGCGAGCGTGCACGGCATGATCTGCGTGATGAGCTCGCCGAAGTTCTCGAGCAGTGCACGGACGCTCATGCCGCCGCGCTGACGGTCTATCTGCCGACGCAGCCCGCCGACCTGACCGCTCTCCGACTGCGAACTGAACGTCCTTAGCCCGAGCACGGACGCCGGGATCGCCCGAGGCAGTTCCTCGCGCACGGCCTTCACGCTCGTGGTGAAGCGGGTGACGCTGCGGTTGTGGGCGGTGGCGTCGAAGGCGTCGAGCGTGGTGGTGCGCTCGCGCTCGTCGATGGACGCCTGTGCGAGGCCCTTCTCGAAGGCGAGCGTCGCGTCCTCGGTCTCGATGCGACCGGCGAGGATCGCGGCGCGGACGTCGTCGAGCCCGTGGGTGCGGAGCGGTTCGATGACCCGCACGAGGTCGAGCCAGCGTTCGAGGACGACGGGCTCGGCGGCGTCGAGGCGGCGGGCGTCGCGCGTCGACCACCAGGCCTGCAGGAAGCCCTCGCCACCGGACCACGCCGACAGGCGCTCGGTGGTGACGGCCGCGGTACGCAGGAAGTCGCTCCAGGTGCTCGCGAGCGTCGTCAGCGCCTGGGCCGCCTGCTGCGACGGCTGGGTCGTGGCGTAGTGGTCGCGGACGGCGGTGATGAACGCGTCGTCGGGCGTGCCCGGCAGGCGGAAGCCCTCCGACAGCCAGCGGTACCAGCCGAGGAGTTCGCGGACGGGCTGGGTCGGCTCGATAAGCGGGTTCCAGCGGTCGCCGACGAGCGGCAGGGCGGTGGACCGGAGCGTGCCGCGGAGCTGGACGAGACGGTCCTGGGCAGCCTTCGCCTCGGTGAGCTGCGGCACGAGCTGCTTGACCTTGAACGACGCTGCGTCGACGGCGAGCACATCGCTCAGCGGGGCGAGCGCGGCCCGGAGCCGCTTCTTGCGACCGAAGAAGCTCGACGCAGCAGCCTGCTCGGCGGCGTGGAGGGGGCCGGCGATGTCGCGGTCGAGGATGGCCGACGTGAACGTCGAGCGCCACTCGGCCTGGGCGTCGCGGAGCTGTTCGGCGGCGGCGAGGGCGTCGTCGAGCCGGACGAAGTCCTCAGGCCGAGTCCCGGCCATGAGCGCGCCGATCGGCAGACGCGGCGCGGCGACGGCGGTCGACCAGAGGCCGAGCAGGTCGGGGCGTGACGCGAGGCGCAGGGCGTCCAGCGGGAGGCCTGCGTCGAGGGTCGCTGCGAGGGCCGCGTCCAGCGCGCGGGCGGACTGCTGCACGGTCGCGGCGTCGAGCCCGGGAGCCGACGGACCGTCGAGGAACGCCCACGGGTGCGTCGTGCTCGGGCGCGCGAGGTCGGAGCGTTCGGGGAGGTCGCGGAACACCTGCCGCAGCTCCTCGAACGCCTCGGGCGTCCCGGCGGCGGCGAGCTGCTCGGGAATCGCCATCGGGACGAGGTCGTGATCCATCGCGAGCAGGCGACTCCGCGCGGAGTAGAGGGAGAAGCCGGCGGCGTTGACCTCGTGGAGGCGGTCGGCGTAGCGGGTGAGGGTGCGGAGGCCGGACTCGGACAGATCGCGGTTGGTGCTCAGCGCGTCGACGTCGGCCTTGGTGCGGAGGTCGAGGCCGGTCTTGATCTGCGCGCGGACGACGTTCGGGCGCGCGCCCTTGTCGTGGAGGTCGAGCGAGAACGCGCCGAGCCCGACGTCTTCGAGTCGCTGCTTGACGACGTTGAGCGCCGCTCGCTTCTCGGCGACGAACAGGACCTTCTTGCCCTCGGCGAGCGAGCGGGCGAGCAGGTTGGTGATGGTCTGCGACTTGCCGGTGCCGGGAGGGCCTTCGAGCACGAAGGTGCGGCCGGCGACCGCTTCGGCGACGGCGTCGAGCTGGGAGGAGTCGGCGGCGACCGGGCAGTCGAGGCCGAGGCGGTCGAGGTCGGTGTCGGTCTGCGCCGGTGTCGGGTCGGCGTAGGCCTCGAGCGGCGAGTTGATGAGGTGGTCGACGAGGCTGTTGGAGGCGAGGGTCTCCCAGTTCTCGTCGAGGTCTTTCCACAGCCGGTACTTCGCGAACTGGAGGATCGACAGCGACGCCGTCTCCTCCACGCGGAACGGGAGGCCGGCGTCGAGGATCGCCTGGCGCACGGCGGTGAACGCGGCCGGGAGGTCGATGCCGGAGCCGTCCTCGACGGGGTTGGCGAGCCCGGGGATCTCGAGGCCGAAGCTGAGTCGCAGCTTCTCGAGCAGGCAGTAGTTGGGTGTGGAGGAGCCCGACTCGTCGAGGGTGAGGCGGTAGGAGGAGCCGCGGCTCGTGGTCGTGAGCGTGACCGGCACGAGCACAAGCGGTGAGCGGAGGTCGCGGTCGCCGAAGCGCCAGCTCAGCATGCCGAACGCGAGGTAGAGGTTGTTGGCGCCGGTCTCCTCGACGATCGTCTTGGCCTTGTAGGCGAGGGCGCGGAGCTTCGTCGGGTAGGCGGCCTCGGTGACGTCGATGAAGGCGCTCTTCTTGTCCTCGAGGAAGGTGATGCGGTCGCTCTCGACGAGGTCGCGGCCGAAGCGGATGCCGCGCTGCTGGTCGATCGTCGCGACGGTGTCGGAGGCGACGAGGGTGAGCGGGGTGCCGTGGTTGATGCTGTCCTCGAGGCGGCCGAGGGCCGGGCCGGGGACGGCGAGCTCGAAGCCGGAACGGTCGGTGTAGTTGATGAGCTTGTTGCGGAGGCTGAGGTCGAGGAGGGCGTTCTTCCAGGTGGAGACGCGCTTCGGGACGTCGGGGCCGTGGCCGGTGGCGGTCGATTCGGCGGTGGCCCGGGCGTCCTGCGTGAGGGCGCGGGCTTCGGGTGCCTGGTAGAGGGTGACGACGGGTTCGCCCTCCGCGTTGATGCGGCGGCTCGGCAGCGGGTAGATCTTGCGGAGGCGGGCCTGGACGACGTCGGTGATGCCGATGAAGTCGTCGAGCGAGCCGGCGAGATGTTCGGTGTGGGGCCGGCGGGAGGCATCGGCGAAGGTCGCGGAGGTGCCGGTGAGCATGGTGGTCTCGACGACGCCGATGCGGCCGAGTTCGAGGGAGTTGACGGCTTCGGAGACGTCGGTGCTGGCGACGACGTCGAGGGTGGTCTGGACGCGCCAGTAGCCGAGGAAGATGTGGTCCTTGAGCAGCCAGAGCAAGGGGTGGATGCCGATGGCTTCGAGGACGGACGCGAGCAGGATGGTCGTGTCGAGGCAGGTGCCGAGGTGGCTGGTGAGGACTTCCTCGGGGGTGCGGACCTTCTGGCCGCTCTGGCCCCAGCTGGCGGGCGGTTCTGCGTAGCGGATGTCGCGGGCGCGGGCGGCGTCCCAGACGGCAGCGACGATGGCGTCGATGCGGGCGGGGTCGTCGAGTTGGTAGGTGGCGAGGGAGCTGTTGCCGGTCTGCTGCTCGAGGAGATCGGAGACTTCAAGCATGAGTTCAGTGACGACGAGGGCGTTGGGCTGCACGTGGGCGGCGAGGAGTTCGAGGCCGAGCTGCACGGGAGCGGCGATCCACTGGTTGGACGCGAGCACGGTGACCGGGCTCTCGACGGTGCCGAGCTGGGTGCCTGCGGCGTCGCGGACGGTGACGCGGATGACGCCGGGGCGCTGTTCTTCGATGAGGAGCATGCGGCGTGGGTCGAGGAGGACTTCGGGGCTGCGCAGGAGGGTGGTGCGGTCTTCGCCGAGGTCGGCGAGGAGCACCTTGGTGTCGGCGAGGGCGCCGTCGGCGGTGACGACGTCGATCTCGACGGACGCCGCCCGGCGTTCCCCGCCGTGGTTCTCGAGGACGATCTCGTCGATCACCGCGATGCTGCAGTGCGCCATCGCGTAGCTGAGCGTCGGCGTTGCGCTGACGCGGATGGAGACGGAGGCGGGGGCTTCGGCGGCGTCTGCTGCAGACGAGGAGCCTGCGGCGCCGTCAACGGAAATGGAGCCTGCGGCGCTCTGCCCATCTTCCGCTTCGCGACCGTCGGCCAACCCTGTCGACGCAACCGCTCCGGTCCCTGAGCCTGTCGAAGGGCCCATCTCCCCACCGTCAGCCATCCCACCGAACGCAACCCCCTCAGTCCCTGCGCCCGCCCCTTCGTTCCCTGAGCCCACCCCACCGGTCCCTGAGCCTGTCGAAAGGCTCAACACCCGCCCCTTCAACTCCCCCACAACCGCAGCCTGCTCCGCGGCCCCAACGCTGTCCAACAGCAACTGCATCGAATCCAACGCCCGGTACGCCGACTGCTCCGTGAACCCGGCGTTGTGCGCCCAGGCGTTTCGAACCTCCCGAAGCTCACTCGCATACCCTCGAGCACTCCGAGACAGCACACGGTCGAACGGGTACCCCAGCTCCCCGATCCGCTCGGTCATCGCCCGAAGCATGAGTGACACGTCGGTCGCCGAGTACCGCCCGTGCCCGCCCCCGGCTGCGTGGTCCTTCTCCTCGATGATCCGAGTCCACTCGACACCGGGCACCGCCTCGGCGAACGCACCCTCGACGAGGGGGCGAAGCCCCAACCCAAGCTGCTCGAGCCCCTGGCCGACGGCGGAGTTGAGTTCAGAAGCGTCCACGTGTGGGGCCTTTCATCTGGTCGCGCGCGTTACAAGATTGCTTTCGCCTGCAAGACGGCGGCGGCCATTTCGGCGTTCAACTTCCGACCGGCCTGCCCCCGATATTCCGGACTCCAGAAGAGCCTCGGTTCAGGTCGGCTACACCGACCCTAACGAAAGGATGCGACATCTAGCCCACGACGCTTGCTCCTGTGATGACCCTCGGAGAGCACCGCGTCGCGCTCTCCGAGTGCCCCGCGCTCGTCGATCAGTACGACCTCGTCATCGCGCACCGCATGGACCATTACGAGCCTTGGCCTTCGGAGCAGCTGTCGGTCACGACGCTGCTGAGCGAGCCCTTCGATGTGGCGCTGTCCGTCGACCACAAATTGGCCAGCCGCTCGTCGCTCTCGGCAGACGAGCTCGCGGCCCAGTCGTGTATTGCGGCGCACGTGGGCTTCGCTCCGGACGTCGCGCTTAGCGTAAAGGGCAACCGAACCGTCATGAGCCGCCCTCCGACGTTTACAAAGCAGTCAGAGGAGCCGGTCATTTACCTAGCACGAATCGCGCAAGTCCAATCACGATCGACGCCTTGCTATAGGCGATCTCTCAGACGGGAGCAACGGGCGCGACCTAATCAACTCACCCCTAAGCGATGAGCGCGCGCGATGCTAAGCCAAGTGGGCACGTCGCGGAGAATCCACCAACCCTCCGGATTTCTCGCATTCAAGGAGCGTGAGCTTCATGCGGTCCAGTTCTCTTCCGCCAATGGTGCCCCGTTGAGCTCGTCGCGGCGTGAGCGCCAGTCCGGCAAGTTGCGATCCATCAGCGCTGCGAACTGTGCCCCATGATTTCGGTCGAAGTAGTGGGTGAGCTCGTGCACGACAATGTACTCGAGGCAATCTGGGTGCTTTTTGGCAAGCTCCAGGTTGAACCAGAGGTCGTGGGTCTCCCGGTTGCACGATCCCCATTTCGTCTTCATCTTTCGGATCGTCCACTTTGGCACGGTCACCTCGAGGCGTTGCTCCCAAGTGCTGATCAAGTCGGTCAAGGCCGATCGGAGCTGATCGCGGTACCACCGACCGAGGTAGGTGCGGCGCTGCTCGACCGACGCATTCGGCGCTATATACAGCGTGAGTCGATCGCCGTCGACCTCGACATGTGCGCGCCCGGGGCGCTCGACGACGTTCAGTCGTTTCCGAAGCCCCCAGACATAGTGCGACTCGCCCGTAACCATCTCGCGGAGGGACTGACGCGCGGCACCCTGGAGTTCCTTGCGTTGCCGCCGTATCCAACCGAGCCGCTGGATCACCGCCAATCGAATGTGCTCGTCGTCGAACCCCAACGGTGCTGCAACGCGAACACGACCCGCGGGTGGGTAGACACCGACGTGAAGATGCTTGATGTCCTTGCGGATGACGTCGATATCGAAACCGCGGACGGTGAGGTATGCGCTAGCGGTACTCATCGCGCGACCTCATGAGATCAAAGACGGCGTCGACTCTGACGTCACCATCAGGTAGCAAGCGGGCGATGGCCTGCCGGACCTGCTTGCGCTTCATCGGGTTGTCGATCCAGTCGTGCTTCTTCACGTTCCGCACTGCAGAGTCGATGGTGAAGGCGAGGTCGGCGTCGTCATCAAGCGTATCGATGAGCGCCGTCTGCCCGCCGTGCTTCGCCCACGTCGGGTAGCTCTTGCCAGTTTCCTTGGTGCCGAGCTGCTGTGCAGCGTCGAGGATCTTGGCAAGATAAGCCTCGTAGTCGAGGGCCCGTTTGCGTCGCTCTTCAAGGATCGCGTCGAGCAGTTCACTCATCCGGTCGTAGAACTTCGGATTCAGAGCATGCTCGTCGATGATGACTCTCCGCATGTTGTTGACGATGGTCTCCGCGACCGCATCCTTACTCTTCCTGATGCCGGCCGGGAGCTTGCCGATGGCGCCCGTAGGGCCGAGTTTCACGATCAGGTCGATGAGTCCCGTGTCCTCGAAGTTCGATACCACCTGGGACGCGCCGGCTTTGATGTAGGTATCAAGCAGGAAACGCATGTCAGCTTCGTACGCCTTGAAATCGACGTCTTCGCCCGCGGCGAGCTTCACCTCGGCGCGCACGTCGTTATAATGCGCGATTTCCTTCTTGATCTTCTCGACGTCTGCAGGACTGTAGCCCGCGTCGACCATGTCATTGGCGAAATTGGCGAATGCGCGGACAACGCCGGAGACCGCCTTGTAGAGCTCAACGCGCTTCGGCTCATTGGCTTTAGTCTGCGCGGCATCTCCTGCGTCCTTCGCGACGAAGTATGCTCGGTACTGATCCGTCCCCTTGGGCGGGAGCACCGCCTCGCAGAGCGCACGGATCCGCTCCAGGGCATCATTAAGATCATCCCGAGCCTTATCGATGCGCTCCGTCAGCAGCCCTTCGATGTCTTGCTTCTCGTACCCCTCAAGAGCGCCCGTCGTGTAGTCGTTGATCGCACTTTCGAGTGAATTGAACAGGTCCCGGTAGTCGACGATGTAGCCGTAATCCTTGTCGTCGCCATCGAGACGGTTGACCCGGCAGATTGCCTGGAACAGCCCATGGTCCTGCATCTTCTTGTCGATGTAGAGATAGGTGGCGCTCGGCGCGTCAAAGCCCGTTAGGAGCTTGTCCACCACGATGAGCAGCCGCATCTGGCCAGGCTCCTCGATGAACTGCTTCTTGACTGCCGCTTCGAACTCCTCGACGCGCCCCATTGCCGTGTCCTCGGATTCGTCGAAGTAGTCGGCCAGCATGCGGCGATAGATGTCGTACTGTGCGAGCTTCTCGGTCTTGCCAGCACCCGCGTCTTCTTTTGAGATCTCCGTGGCGTTCGGCTGATAGCTAGTGACGATCGCGCACTTGCCTTTGAAGCCCGCATTCACAAACATGTCGTAGAACTTACATGCCTGATAGATGCTGGCGCCAACGAGCATCGCGTTGCCGCGCCGGTCCATGAGGCGTGGCTTCGTCTCCATGTCGAGCAGGATGTCGGCAACGATCTGTTCTGCGCGGGACTTGCTGGATACGACCTTCTGCATCGTGCCCCAGCGCTTCTTGAGCTCGGCACGGGAGAGGTCAGTCATGCCCTTCGTTTTAGCTTCGAACCACTTGTCGACGTGGGCGGGTGAGGTGAGGTCCTGATCTATGTCGCGCGCTTCGTAGCGAAGGTCAAGCACGACGCCGTCGCTCACGGCCTCGTTGAACTTGTAGGTGTGGATGAACGACCCGAAGGTCTCGATGCTGGTCGCCTTGTCTGCTTTGAGGAGCGGAGTGCCCGTGAAACCGATGAACATCGCGTCCGGCAACAGTTGCTTCATAGCCCGGTGCATCTTGCCGGTCTGCGTGCGGTGCGCCTCGTCCACGAAGACGAAGATATTGCCTTTGGCGCGGAAGTCCTTCGGGAGCGCGGCATTGAGTTCAGCGATGTAGCCGTCGGTGTCTGTTCCCGCACTGTCGGTGTTGTCACGGAACTTGTGCACGAGCGACCCAATGAGCCACTCTTCGGAGGTGTTGAGTGTGGAGATGAGGTCGGCGCCGCTCTTGGTCCGGTAAATGGACTCATTGACGCCCTTAAACACTTTCTCGATCTGGTCGTCGAGCTCACTTCGGTCGGTGATGATAAGGACACGGGGGTCGGTGCCGACGTGAGATTCGCGGATCCACTTCGCCAGCCAGACCATAGTCAGGCTCTTGCCCGATCCCTGGGTGTGCCAGATGATGCCGCCCTCGCGCGATGCGATGCGTGCCTGTGCCGCCTTGACGCCGAAGTACTGATTGTGGCGCGGTCCCTTCTTGACTCCCTTGTCGAAGACGATGAAGTCGTGGGTCAGTTCAAGAAAACGATCCTTCGCGCACATCTGAAGTAGGGCACGATCGAGCAGCGAGTCGACGTCCGATTCTTCCTTCCATTCGAGCCAGTAACGCTCTGGCGTATCGATGACGCCGTAGCGAATCCCTTCGGCATCGTTGCCGGCGAACAGATACTGGACGGTAGCGAAGAACGGACGGATGAAGTCCTTGCTTTGATTGCCGATGGACTGGCGGATCCCCTCGGTCAGCGAAACCTTCGAGCGCTTGAGCTCCAAAACCCCGAGCGCCAACCCGTTGACGTAGAGCACGATATCCGGGCGCTTGGTGTGGTGGCCAAGGACCGAGACCTCTTCTGCGAGGGCGAAGTGGTTGACCGACGGGGTCTGCCAGTCGACAAGCCAGACGGTCTGCGTGGATTCACCGGCAGCTGCCTTGACCTTCACGCCGTAGCGGAGCAGCTGGTATACATCCCGGTTCGCCTCATAGAGGTTGTGGCCGACGCCTACCGCGGCGGCCTTCTTTAACTGCTCGATGGCGCGTGTGATGAGCACGTCGTCGTAGTTCCGAGCGCGCAGGCTCTGGGTAAGGAGGTCAGCCTCGATGCCGTTGGTGCGATTGCCGTCGTGCCAGTCACCGAGGTAGTCGTAGTCGAGCTGCTCCCTGAATAGCTTGACGACTCGGTCCTGCGTCTTCTTCTCGATCTGTCCCACTGTGCTCATGACGTCCCCCTGACTGCTCCACATTTGATTTATCTACCCAGCGCGCGAGCACGCTCAGCGCCGCCAGGTACTCAAGCGCAACCTGCTCGTACAATTCCTGATCCGCCTCATGCAAGAGCGGATTGCGGAGACCGGCGAAGACTCCCCCGGCGAACGCCATAGCGCCGCGCTGCAGCGACCGATAGGTGTCACGATCTTCGGGCGGCATCCGACGCAGGCGCGACTTGCCGGGCTTCGCTTCATCCCGCCAGAGGGTCTGCTGGAAGAGGTCCGTCTCGCTGACATCCCGACGCCCCACCTTGTTTTGCGTCTCGGCGTTGAGCTTCGTCACCGCGTCGCACACAACCTTGCACGTACTGCCCCGACTGCTCCAGCGACCGCGCACCGCTCCCGATCGATGGGCGGAGATCCGCGGCCGACAGATCTGTGCGCCGTCTCCGAGGTTCTGCGTTTCCTCTGCACGGAGGAGTTCCTTACAAGCGCGAATCGCTGCCTCGCAATGCTTCGCACAGCGACTGCTCGCCATCTTGCCTGTGAGTTCGTCCCTCCAGTTCGGAATGACGCGCGCCAGGATCCTCTCGGCAGTCTGCGCCTGCTTGGAGGTCTCTGCATCGGGCGCAGCCGCATAGTTCGCGGACGTGGTGAACCCATCACCGCTGCCGTTGTGCATCACGGTCCGCTCGATGAACTTGTCGAGCTGCTCGATTGCCCACTCTGTATTGATGCCGGTCATCTCGCTACCTCCGCTGGTAGCCGCACGCGGCCAGTGAGGAGCTGCTGCATCATGCCTTGTTTGATGGCGCGCATCTTGGCGAGGTGCACACCCAGCGCGGCGATCTCTTTGTCGGCGTCACGAAGGACAGTTGCGATCGCCCGTTGTTCGACGACCGCGGGCAGGCTGAGAACGACGCTTGAGACATGAGCTTTAGTTGTCGCGAGCACCTTCGTCCCCGCGGCGAGCCGCAGGAGCTGAGTACGGAACGATGGAATGAACTGCACGTACGCCTTGAAGCCGTCTGCGAGCACACGCTTCTCGAACCGCGCTGCGATGGTATGCAGGCCCGGAACAACGCCTTCGGGTGGAACCCCGGTAATCTCAACCGACTTGGCGACACCGTCAGGGTCCTCGGATGCATCCGCGAACACGAGGTCACCAACACAAAGGAGTCCAGCGCGTCCCGCGATCGCCGAACTCGCACGCGGCATCGGCGCCCGCGCCGCATCAAGCACTGTCGAACTGGTCATGTGGATGTCTCCGTAGTGCAAATATCGGAGCGCTGACGACGTGTCGAGCTGTGCACGCGACAGCGCGACATTCTTGACATAGCTGACGTGGTCACCGAGTCGTAGCTCGTCCCACTTTGCTGTGAATCCAGGCAATCGTGTGTGGCCTGTCAGGAGCTCCTGCATCATGCCGCGCTTGATCGCCTGCTTCTTCGCCAGTAGGCGCTCGAGCGTCGCGATCAGACGCTCGGCAACTGCGAGTGCGCCCCCTATAGCTCGTTGCTCGTCTGCATCCGGGGTCTCAATCTCAAGTGCGAGCACGCGGTCCTTCGGAATACTCTGCATACTCATGCTCGTTCCCGAAGCAAGCCCCCGGAGAAGCGCTGCGCCCGGCTCCGAGGCGAAGAAGTATGTCAGCCATCGCATATCCGTGCGCGCGCCCCGCTTCGACCGTGCTAGCCACAGCCGGTCAGGTAGGTAAAGGTTGCGGTAGGTCTTGTCCACGTACCCAACATCGCCGACCATGGCCGGCGTGTTCATTCGGCTCATAATGAGGCTTCCAGCAACGGGGTTACAGCGAGCACGTCCGCGATCGGCGGCGAGGATAGTTTTCACCTCATTTGGCAGGAATCGACCTTGATCCACAGCAGAGGTCTTCAGCACTGACGGCCCGAGGCCGGCACCATCAACCGAGCGCACACTCACGCCAGCAGCAAGTCCGTCGATCAAATCTGAGATGCGCCGCATTTCCCACCCACTCACGATGGGAGTCCCATTGCTGCCAAGTGCTTAGCGACGCCAGCCTCCAGTATTTCGAGTTCGGCATCCAGTTCGCTGACGGTCTCGGCATAGCGGCCACCGATCGCTGACACCCGCGCAACGAGCTTGAGCGTCAGATTGCTCACTGCGTCGTCAACGCGTTTACGCAAGGTGGAACGCCACTTGCCGTCAAGAACGATGGCTTTGACTTCATCGACCGAAAGCTCTCCGAACTTCCGCAGCACTTTCTCGTCGAGAGCAGCCTGGCGTTCTTTGGCCGCCTTCCGAGCTGCGGCCTCACTATCCACCAGCTCAAGCGCAATCTGAGCGCACTTGAGTGTCTCCCGGTCACCGCTAGCTCTCGCTTCTCGGATCAGCGCAGTGACGAGCTGCTTGGTATATGCACCCTTGTCGTTGATGGCATCGGCAAGAAGTCCTTCGTCAGCGCCGTGCTCTTCGGCGTGCTCAATGACTGCGGCGGAGGCTGACTCGAGCTTTGCGTTGAGAGCACCGACGACGGCCTCCTCATCCGAGAAGTAGCGAGCTACGATCAGGGACGGTGGGAGGAGGTCCATCTTGAACTTCTTCTTAGCGCGGCCGCTACCGATCTCAAGATCGGCGTCCTCACTGATCTTTCGCTCCTTGTCCTCGATTGTCGGGCGAGGCTTGGCGGTACTCACCCAAGATCCGCCGTTGCCAAGCTCGGTCATGAGCAGGTACACGTCGTCGTGCATGGTGTCGTTCCAGTAGCTCATGAGCTGCTGGTAGACGTCGTACTCGTCAAGCAGCGGCATGTCCTTGAACCGCGTAAGCAGGTCATCCCCGAGACCACGGATCAAGTCACTCGGCTTCGTGTCGGCAGTGATGGCGAGCAGCGCTGCGCGGTGCGCTTCGAACCATGCGTCCACGACCTCCTTGACGTTCGCGCGGATGGCCTCGAGCCCGCTGCGATGGAGGGCGTACTCCTGCACCTCGGATGGGTCGACGTTCAGCTTCGAGTAACCTTCGCGGAGAGGCTCGAACAACGCACTCTTCAGCGAGGGTAGTGCATCCCAGTATTTCTGTAGCGCCTCGATATCGCGGTTGGGGATCCCCCCATGCAGGTGCGCCGACAGATCCTGAATATCCTCGGGTTCCGAGCTGTCGATGTAGCGCGGGATGTTGAGGTTGTAGTCGTTTTTCGGATGGGCGATATCGCTCATCGGTACGATGCGGGAGTATCCGTCGATCGGCAGCTGACGGTTGAAGGTGTCAACTATTCTGTGGATGTCCTGGTCACGGAGGCGGTTCTTGTTACCGTCCTTGACGAAGCCCTTGCTTGCGTCCACCATGAATACGCCCTTGCGACCGACAGCGTTCTCTTTGTCGAGGAGGACGATACACGCCGGGATCCCGGTGCCGTAGAAGAGGTTCGCCGGCAGACCGATCACGCCCTTAATGAAGCCACGCTTGAGAAGTTCCCGACGGATGTTACCTTCCGCGTTACCGCGGAAAAGGACGCCGTGGGGCAAGATGACGGCCGCTTTGCCCTCAGATTTCAAGGATGCGAGGGCATGAAGGAGGAACGCGTAGTCGCCGTTCTTCTCGGGCGGCATGCCGTACTCGAACCGATCGAAGTCCTCCTCGAGGCCATTGCTCCACGACTTGATAGAGAATGGTGGGTTCATCACGACGTAATCGAACGTCTTCAATGTCTTGCCGTTGGTGAACTGCGGGCTCGTGATTGTGTCGCCCTTGAGAATCTCCGCAGTCGCGTTGCCATGCAGGATCATGTTCATTTTGGCGAGAGCCCAAGTCGCGTTGTCCTTCTCCTGGCCGTAGATCGTCATCCCTCGAGGAGCCTCAGCTGCAGCCTTCAGCAGCAGGGATCCTGATCCACAGGCCGCGTCGTAGACCGTCTCATCCTGGCGCGTCGAGTTATTGATGCCAACGACTTTCGCGAGGACGCGCGAGACCTCGGCAGGTGTATAAAACTGCCCCTTGCTCTTGCCGGATTCTGTGGCGAAGTGACGCATCAGGTACTCGTACGCGTCGCCCAGCAGGTCGTCGCCTTCTGCCCGGGAACCACGAAAGTCCAGGTCGCGGAAGATAGTCACGAGCTTTGAGAGGCGGTCCTGCATCTCTTTGCCGTTGCCAAGCTTCTCCGGGTCGTTGAAGTCTGCCTGGTCGATGACGTTACGAAGTCCGTTGGCGTCGGCCAACTTGCCGATGATCTTGTTGAAGCGGTCACCGATCTCTTTGTCGTTTTTCGCGGCGAACATGTCGTCGAACGAGCCACCCTCGGGCACCTCGATGAGACTGTCTGGGTCCGACTTCGCTTTGTCCGAGACGTACTTCATGAACAGCATGGTCAGGATGTAGTCCTTGTACTGGCTCGCGTCCATTCCGCCGCGGAGCTGGTCACAGCTCGCCCAGAGAGAGCCATAGAGGTCTGACTTCTTGAGGGCCACTACCACGTCACCACCTTCGGCGACCGGCCGGTCGCACGGTGATCGACAAGGCGCTCCTCAGGTGAAAGCTTCGCTCGATTGAATGTGGCTCGGATCATGTTCAGTGGTTCCTCCTACACGCGTCTGAGCGCGCATTACAGCTACTTCTCCTAGGACTGCTCCCAGGCTATCGGGGCACGCGGACGCCGCCGAGGATGCATTCAATTCGGGGTGGCGCGCGACCAGGAGACTCCTTACAACACGTCAGTCTTAGCTGCCTCATTCATACCCTGAACTGGTATTTTGGACTACTACATAACGCCTTCCAATTGGAGTACTGCTGGTCGTTACCTCGTCGTCACTGGCGACCGGAACGCCAGCTGCAACTATTTCAGCTACATGCAGCGATGAAGCCCCGCTGGCGCAAATCTAGCAGCGACTCGGCGGCTCTCCTGCGGCTTTTAAGGCGTTCACCTCGACGACCTCGTCTGAGAGTCGCTCTCGCTACCGCACGGCACACGAACTTCGGCTCCCAGCGCCTGTGCGCCTCGCTGAGAACGACCTCCACGGCTCCAGCTTCTCCACCGTGGAGAACTTGATCGACTCAACACCCTCTTCGCCGCCCTGGTCGGGCTCGACCTTGACGGCCTCGAATGCGAGGTCGGCGTCGCGCTGCGCGAGCACCAAGCCGTCGGGGAACTGCTTCGGCGCGTCGAACGGGAGCAGGACGGCGTCGATGACGACGATCATCTCTCCGGCGCCACCCTGTCGAGCAGCACCTTCCACTCCACCGTCGGCGTCGACATGACCCGCTGCGGCAAGTCGGCGAGCTCCCCCGGCTCCGGCTCGCCCTCTTGCCCCTAGGGCTCGGGGTCCGGGTCGACGTTGAGCATGACCTTGGCGTCGATTGCGTCGAAGCGGGCCAGCCCATAGACGAAGGTGTCCTCGATCTGCGGCGAGGCGACGAGGCCTCGATGCGTGAACTCTTCAGCCAGCGCAGTCAATGATGCAGTCCTGCGCGCCAGCTATCGCAATGCCTTCGTACGGCGCGAGAGCGTGGTACGAAGCGATCTGACGCGCGGACCACATGTCTCACGACACCGCCACCTGACGAGCGCCAACGCGTGTAGCACAAAGCTCTAGCCGCAGAACTTCGCCCATTCCCCGAACCGCTCGCCTCGCTCCACATCCAACATCCCATCCACCGAACCCACCTCGGCAACGAGCGCATCCCACCCACGCTCCCCCGCGACCGCGGCCTCACCGTCGGTGAGCAACCGCAGTGTCCGCACGTGCCCGACCACCTGGCCGGCCTCGTTCCGGATCTCGTCGAACGATGCACCCCAGCGCGACGGCGTCACCAGGAGCGCGGAGATCTCCGTCCCGTTGAGGAACGGTGTCCCGTTGCGCCACGGAGCGAGCACCGGGGGCACCCGGCGGTTGGTCGCGATCTCGTTGATCACGATCCGCAGCGCGACCATCGCGGCACCCTGCTGACCGTCGACGACCTCCACCGCGAGCTCGATCCGCTCACCGGAGTCGGTCTCGAGCCGGGACACCCCGGACGTGAGGATCGTCACCGGCCCATCCTCGGGTCGCTTCTCGATCACCATCACGGACCCGCCGATGCGGTCTTTGAACACGATCGGGTCCAAGCCGAGGGCATCGAAGATGTGGAGCGGGAAGGCGTTTTCGCCCGGGACGAGAGGGACATCGTTGCTCATGCGGCGAGCCTAGCCAAACAGGTGATCGGCGAACCAGAGGGCAGGCACCGAGCCCACAGATCGAACTGGAGCCGAGCCGCCCCTACGGCATCACCGGCAGCGCCCCCGAGGCGTGCTTGCTCAACAGCTTCACCGACTCCTCGAAGACCGCACGATTCTCGGCCGGCAGGACGGAAAGCAGCAGCCGCTCGATGTTCCGAGCATGCAGACCAGCAGCCTCGACGACCGCCCGCTCACCCTCCGCCGTCAACTCGATGAGCTGCACCCGGCCATCGTCGGCAGAGGCCCGGCGACTCACCAGCCCCTGCTCGACGGCGCGATGCACGAGCCGCGTCGCCCCACCGGACGTCACGACCTTCGCCTGTGCGATGTCCCGCACCGACAGCCCGCCGACACCCGCCCGGCCAACGATCAGCAACAGCTCGAACAGCGAATGGCTGAGACCGGTCTGCTCTTCGAGCTCCTTGCCCAGCAGGTACTCGAGCCCGTTCGCCGCACCCAACAGACGACCGAACACCAGGATGCGCGCATCACTCGCCGCGTCCTTCGCCGAAGCGAACTCGTTCTCAGTCGTCACGTCTCCACAGTAGACGCCGGGGGCAGGCCGCCGATCGGTCGGGAGATCTTCGTCCAAAGATCAGGAATAGCTGACGAGTCAGCTTTTGTTGTAGCTTCATGTACGCCGCACCGCGGCATCGACTCGGGCGCACCGAGCCTCGTCCAACCGAAGGATCCACCACCATGACGCTCAACTTCGACGTCTTCGACCTCGACTTCCCCGCCGGTTCGAAGAACAAGTCCGCCGTCCTCGTGACCGGCGAAACCGAGGCGCTCCTCGTCGACGCCGGCTTCACCCGTGCCGACGGCCACCGCCTCGTCGCGGCCATCCTCGACTCCGGCAAGACGCTCACCACGGTGTTCGTCAGCCACGCCGACCCCGACTTCACCTTCGGCCTCGAGGTCGTCGCAGACGCCTTCCCCGACGCAGCGCTCGTCGCCACCCCCATCGTCATCGAGCACATCAACGCGTCGTTCGACGGCAAGCTGACCGCCTGGGCCTCCCTCGGCGCGAACCTGCCGACGCGACTCGTCCCCCTCACCCCGCTCAGCGGCGACGCACTCGTCGTCGACGGCCAGCGCCTCGAACTCAAGGGCGCTTCAGCCGCCCTCCCGGACCGCCAGTACCTCTGGAACGCGGAGCACCGCGCCATCCTCGGTGGCGTCCTCCTCTTCCAGCAGGAGCACGTGTGGACCGCAGACACGGCGACGCCGGAACTCCGCGCAGCCTGGATCGAGCTCCTCGACGAGATGCAGGCCCTCGACCCGCAGCTCGTGATCGCCGGCCACCGCCTCCCCGACACCGCGAACGACGCGACCGCCATCGACTACACGCGCTCGTACCTGCAGGCGTTCGAGACGATCGTCGCGGCGTCCGCCGATGGTGCGGCCGTGACGCAGGCGCTCGTCGAGCAGTACCCGTCCTCGGGCATGCTCATCGCCGCCCAGATCGGACCGAAGGTCGCGAAGGGTGAGATGACATGGGGCTGAACGAGACCACCACGACCGAGCCGTCCTCGGCACCACGAGACGTCGTGCGGAGGCAATACCTCGCCTCCGCCGCCGGCGACCTCGACGCACTGCGCGCGACCCTCGCCCCCGATGTCGAGTGGACCGAGATGACCGGCTTCCCGCTCGCCGGAACGTACCGGACGCCGGAGGGCGTCACGAGCAACGTGATGGAACAACTCGGCGCGGACTGGGCCGACTGGACCGCGCACGACGACACCTACGTGGTCGACGGCGAGAACGTCGTGGTGCTCGCCCGGTACACGGCGACGCATCGCGGCACGGGTAAGGAGCTGAACGCCCGGGTGGCCCACCACTTCGTCGTCCGCGGTGGACTCATCGTGCGCTTCGAGCAGTTCGTCGACACGGCCCTCGTGCGCGACGCGAGCCGGTAGCGACGGGCGCGAGCAACCCGAGGGGCGGGGCTGACACGCCCCGCCCCTTCGCTGTCGACATGGACCGCGAACCGAAGACGGCAGTGATCCAGAGCGTCGACCTCGGTACGGTGGAACCAACGCAGCAGAGAGGCACCACGCGCATGTCGTATTCGAATCAGCCGCCCGCCCAGAACCAGCCCTACCCGTTGCCCGTGCCCGGCCCGGCTCCGGTGAAGACCGGCAAGCGCGGCAACGGCCTCGGCATCGCCGCACTCATCGTCGGCGGGTTCGCGCTCATTGGGGCGTTCATCCCGATCCTCAACTACGTCGCTGGGTTCGTCGGACTCGTCGGCCTCGTCCTCGGCATCATCGCGCTGTGCCTCAAGAACCGGAAGAAGGGCTTCGCCGTCGCCGGCACGATCGTCTCGGCCATCGCGATCGTCCTGAGCATCATCCTCGCGATCACGTACACAGCCGGGTTCGCCGGACTCGTCAGCGACGCCGTGAAGACCGCCGAAGCGAAGTCCTCCGAAGCCGCCAACAAGGAGATCTCGATCGTCTACGAGGTCAACGGCACTGCCACCGACGCCTCCATCACCTACTCCACGTACTCGGCCGGCAGCAGCAGCACCGAGCAGTCCTCCGGTCAGGCGCTCCCATTCATCAAAGAGCTGACGGTCAAGGCCGGCCAGCAGTACGACTTCGCCTCCTACTCCCTCCAGGTGCAAAACGGCGCGGAGGACACCGGGTCCGTGAGCTGCAAGATCACCGTCGACGGCGACGTGGTCGCCGAGCAGACGTCGACGGGCGCGTACGCGACGGTGTCGTGCTCCGCGTCGGGTGCCGACGGGGTGACGGAGAACAAGTAGCGCGGGCTACGAAAGCGCCTCCAGATCAGCAGACAGATCGCTGTTAGTACTCTTGGGCCGGAAGCAGCTCGGCTTGGAGCACTTCGAACAGTGGGACGGTAGTGTTCCCACCAATCTGAGTGTCGTAGCTATAACTGCCCAGAATCGTCACCCACATTTTCACATGGTCTCCCTCAACAAGCGGATCGAAAATTGGGCAGTCGGATTCCCCGTCGCCTGAGGTCGCCAGAGTGTTCTGACCGTAGTCGTAAGAGAATTCGGTCTGAGCCGCTCCAGCGCTGACCAGCATGTTGCAGCGACCAGTGGCAGAGTCGAGCTGAGTGATGGACCCGAAGACGATGAGGTTGGTGCCGATGTAGGCGTCTGGGTCCTTAGCGATGAGCGCAAACGTGCGTTCGTCCGTAGGAGCGAACGTAGACAGATCCGGTGCCGCCGGCGCAGGCGGCGGAACCGCCGTCGGCTCTTCGGTGATCGCTGGTGCCTCTGCGTCAGGAGTTTCGCTGGCACTGGTGGAACTGTCAGGGGCCTTCGCTTGGGTGCTGTCGAACCCAGCCATGAATGAGCTGAAGGCAAGGGTGATGATCAACGCCGTAATGAGCCCAAGGCTGCCAAGAATGGTGCCCACAAGGGCCATCCATCGAGTCTGCTTCTTGACCAGCGCAACGATACCCACAACAACTGCGGCCAGCCCAAGCATGACCCCCAGGACCGGAACCCAGGGAAGGAGAAAGGCTGCGATGCCCAGAATGAAGGCTGTCAGAGCGAGACCGCTGGAGGGCTTTGGCTTCTGACCCGGCGGATATCCTCCGTACGGATGTTGAGCCTGCGGGTTCGGGGCATACGGCTGCTGCTGCCCACCATACTGTGACTGCCCATGCGGGTTCGGCGTGTATGGGGGAACCTCATTCGGAGTCGCCCCCGCAGACTCTGGTGTGCTCATACGCCGAGCTTAGAGGTGGTTGACCACCTTGCTCGGCCCCTGGATGGAGCTAGTCCTCGACGACAGGGGGAAACTCCCACCCCTGAAGCGAAACTGTCTCCGACGCGCAGATCGATCAGCCCTTCGAGACGGTGATCTCCACCGGCGTCGGGTTCTGAAACAGGTCGAGCACCGGGCAGTGCGCATCGACCGCGGCGCGCAGCTCCTGGTAGCGGTCCTCGGTCTCGGGGCCGGTGATGTTGATGTTCAGCCGGATCGTCGAGAACCCCGCGCGAACCTCGTCAGTGATGCCGAAGAGGTTGCGCACGTCGAGGTCGCCCTCCGCTTCGACACCGATGTCGTCGACCTGGATGCCCAACGCGCTCGCATACAACCGGTAGACCACGATCTGGCAGGAGATGAGCGCTCCGAGCGCGAACTCGACTGGGCTCGCCGCCACATCGTCACCGGCCAGCGCAGGCGGCTCGTCGACGAGGAAGCGGTGCTTGCCCGCGGTGATC
This sequence comes from Plantibacter sp. CFBP 8775, assembly GCF_014839505.1. Classification (NCBI taxonomy): domain Bacteria; kingdom Bacillati; phylum Actinomycetota; class Actinomycetes; order Micrococcales; family Microbacteriaceae; genus Plantibacter; species Plantibacter sp. CFBP 8775. Next base: position 1,322,416 of record NZ_JACYNV010000002.1, read on the forward strand.
TCGCTCGCGACCGAGCCCTCGCCGGAGCCGGAGACACGGTAGGTGAGCGCCGCACTCGATGGCGCAGAGGCGATGCGCTCGGACCATGAGGCGCCGGCGGCGGCGAGGCGGTCCGCGCGCTCGGTTGCGGAGACGGAGGGGACGGGGCCCAGGTCGTTCGTGAGGAGAGTCATGCGGACAGTGTCGGCGGTGTGAGCGGTTCCTGGCCAGCGTCCGGTGTCACAACTCGTCACGAAGTCGACGGCACCGGCCTCAGGGCGGCCGGAACGTCACAACTGACCGGGCGACTCGCAGTCAGTACCGCCACTCCCAAGCGGGATTCGTCGACAGTTCGAAACCCAGGACCATGATGGCGGCGACACCGGCTCCGAGCGCAGCGAGCAGCGCTCCTCTCGCGACCGATCGCGGACGCGCGGCGCAGATGCCCGCGGCGACAGCGACGGCCGCGAGGAGAAGCACCGTGGTGAGCAAGCCAGGCAGGTCGACTTCCAGGAACTGGCAGCTCATCGGATACGACTCGCGGCAGCCGCCGTCGAAGTTCGTGACGAACAGCAGGATGAGCGCGATGTAGAGGGCGGTCAGGCCGAGGACTGCCCAGAGGACGGGTTGTCGAACGACGCGCGTCAACCGTGCCCATGTCAGCCCTTCGACAAGCTCAGGGACCGGGGATGTGCAGGTCACGGACACCCCTCCGACACGCTCACGGACCGGAGGAGCCGCCATTCCGGCGACCGACGCCGCACTCACATCGAGAGGCGGCGCACCAGCTCCTCGACGGTCGAGAACTTGATCGACTCGACGCCCTCTTCGTCGTCGTCGTCAGCCTCGACCTCGACGGCCTCGAACGCGAGGTCGGCGTCGAGCTGCACGAGCACCGAGCTGTCGGGGAACTGCTTCGGCGCGTCGAACGACAGCAGCACGGCGTCGATGAAGACGATCACCGAGCGCAGCACGAGGTCGTCACGCAGGTCGGCGGTCTCGATGACCTCGTCCGACTCGACGGCCTCTTCGATCTCCGACGCCACCCGGTCGAGCAGCACCTTCCATTCCGCCGTGGGCGTCGAGAGGACCCGCTGCGCCAAGTCGGCGAGCGCCGCCGGCTCCGGCTCGCCCTCCTGCTCCTCGGGCTCGGGGTCGACGTTGAGCATGACCTCGGCGTCGATCGCGTCAAAGCGGGCGAGCCCGTAGACGAAGGTGTCCTCGATCTCCGGTGAGGCGACGAGGCCCCGACGGGTGAGTTCTTCGGCCAGGGCAGTCAGCGATGCAGTCATGCGCGCCAGGCTATCGCGACCGGGTGAACGGAGGCGGAACATTGGTCGGCCGCCGCTACTCCTTCGTGGCGTAGATCCGGAACCGGCGCTGCGTCACGGTGATGGGGGCTGCAGTGTTCAAGTCGGAGAGTCGCTGAGCGTGCGCTTGCACGGTGAAGTCGGGAGCGTCCCACGGGACGAGGCCGACGTAGGTGACGAGGGCGACAGCATCCTTGAACTGCATCGATCCCTCCCAGTGGTCGACCTGGTCGATCCGCATCCCCACTTCCCGCAGAGCCTCCGCGTGGGCATCCACGGTGACATCGGGGTGGGTGTACTCGCTCCCGAACCATTCATGGATCTGGGGCGCGTCGAAGCCGTCAACCTGTTGGGTCAGGAACCTGCCGCCGGGGGCCAAGACGCGGGCGACCTCGGCCGCGTCGTAGGACTCGTGCCGAGACATCACCAGATCCTGGCACTGATCAGGGAGGCCGAGGACGTCGTCAGCATCCGAGTCGTACTGCAGCACCGCGACGTGGCGGGGTGCGAGCTGCGCTCTCGCTACGGGGACGTTGGGTGGCCATCCTTCAGTAGCGACGACCACGGGCGGCTGTGCGGACTCTTGGGAGAGCGATTCCAGGAGCGCGGACAACCGCTCCCCACCGCCCGTTCCCAGATCCAGGGCTCCGATGCGAGAGTCGCGCAGCGCCTGCAGGCAGTCGGTTTCGAAGTCCCACCACGGACTGTCGGAGATGAGTGCGCCATCCAGCCGAGAGAAGTCCCATCCAACCATCTGCGCTTCGGCATGTGCCGCGTTGAGGCGTTCGAGGAGGTCGTGATCAGCTCCGTGGAGCCCGCCGCTGAGCTGCTGGGAGTGCTGTTGTCGGTCGCCGATCGTCACGTTCCGAGTCTGACACTGGGCCGGTTGGGTGTCGACCCGACCTCGGTGATCTCCGCGGCAGTGCCGAGCGCAGCAAGGCCCAACCATGCTGAGTTTCCCGAATGTGTTGCGAATCGGGCGACGTTGGAACACATTCAGGCGACTCAGCACAGGTGGCGGCGCCCAAGCATCTTGAGTCGCCCAGATCTGTTGCAGATTGCGCGGAGTCGGAACACATCCGGGCAACTCAACTCAGCCCCGACCCCTTGCCTGTCAGCGGCACACGCCATGATCGCCGTATGCCCTTCGCAGACGAGCTCCTCGGCACCGCCGTCGCCCGCACCCTCACCCGCTCGCTTCAGGAGGCCGCGCCGGGCAGCCCGTTCGGGGCCACGGCCCATGCAGCCGAGCACCTCGACGGTCTCGCGCTCCGCGAGCGCGCCGACCTCCTGCGCGACGCCGTGCTCGAGGACGTCCCGGGCGACTACGCGACGCTCGCCGGCATCATCCGCACCGCCCAGGCGACGAACCCCGCGTTCACCGGCTGGCTGATCTGGCCGGTGACGAGCGCCGTCGCGGCCCGTGCAGTCGACGAGAGCACCCCCGACGCCTTCGACGACGCCATGCGACTCCTCGCCGAACTCACCGAGCGCCTCAGCGCCGAGTTCGCCATCCGCACCCTGCTCCGCCACGATCTCGACCGCGCGCTCGCCATCGTCCTCGACTGGACCACCTCCGACAACGAGCACGTCCGCCGCCTCGCCAGCGAGGGCACCCGCCCCTACCTGCCGTGGGCGGTGCGCGTGCGGGAGATCGTCGCGAACCCGGGCGTCACCGTCCCGATCCTCGATGCCCTCTACCGCGACCCGAGCGAATACGTTCGCCGGTCCGTCGCCAACCACCTCAACGACCTCAGCCGCGACGACCCGGACCTCGTCGTCGCCACAGCGAACCGCTGGCTGGCCGACCCCGACGCCAACACCCCGGTACTCGTCCGCCACGCGCTCCGCACCCTCGTGAAACGCGGTGACCCGGGCGCTCTCGCGGCTCTCGGCTTCGCCGCGGCGACGACGGAGGTCGAGGGCTTCGCGGTCGATAGCGCCCACATCCCGTTCGGCGGAACGGTCCGGTTCGTCGCGACCGTACGCAACACCGGCACCGAGACGGCCCGCCTCGCGATCGACTACGTCGTCCACCACCAGAAGGCGAACGGCTCGCAGACGACGAAGACGTTCAAGCTGACGACGACCGAGCTGGCGCCCGGCGAGCACATCCTTCTCACCCGCGAGCACTCGTTCCGCGCGATCACTACCCGTCGCTACCACCCGGGTGCGCACGGGATCGCGCTGCAGGTGAACGGGGTCGCGACCGAGCCGCTGGCGTTCGAGCTGCTGCCGCCGGTGGAGTGAGGCGAACGGCCCCACGGCCGAGCTCCGGTCCCTGAGCCGGTCCAAGGGCGCACTTCGACAAGCTCAGTGACCGAGGAGGGTACTCAGAGACCGAGGAGGGCGCTCGGTGACGGCCTGGGCGGGCCGCCCCGCACCCGACCGCATCCGGTAGTCACACCGCTCGGAATACATGTGTATTCTTACGCTATGCCTCCTCTCCCCGTCTCTGCCTCGGCACCGGCCCCCTCCCCCGAGCAAGGACCGCCTGGCGACCACCACATCGCGAGCTGGCGCGTGCGCGCGCCGTGGCTCGCCGCCATCGCCTTCGCACTCGTCCCCGTGGTGTTCACGGCCGGCGCGTCAACAGCAGCGCAACTCTCCGGGGCGAGCGAGGCCGGAGCAGCCCTCACGCTCGCCGCCGGGGCCGCCGTCTCCGCGATCCTCGGCCTGGTCGTCATGCGCCTGTCGCCGCCTCGAGTCCGCGACTACGGCTTCCGGCGTCCGCGGCGAGCGCGCGCCGCACTCTGGTTCGTCCCGGCGGCAGCCACCGTCCTGATCATCCCCTCCCAAGGCATCCGGGTCGACGCACCGACCATCGCAGCGTATGGAGTCCTCGTCGTCGCTGTCGCGCTGAACGAGGAGACCTGGTTCCGCGCCATCGTGTTCGCGATCCTCCGCGCACGCAGCACCCGCACTGCTGTCGTCGGCAGTTCCGTCCTCTTCGGTGTCCTGCACCTGGCGAACCTTGCGGGCGGTGCGGACGTCGGTTCCTCCATCCTGCAGGTGGCGTTCGCAGCCCTGTTCGGCTTCGTCGCCGCCCAACTCCTCGTGCTCACCGGCAGCCTCTGGCCCGCGATCGCCTGGCACGCCACCTGGAACTTCGTCAGCTTCATCGGCGGCGACTCGACCGACGACCGGTCGCTCATCGGACTCGGCGCCGCCTGCGTCGTCATGCTCGGCTACGCGGTGTTCCTCGGGCGCCGAACGTCCTCGCGGCCGGACGGCGCAGCGACGATCGACGCCCCAGCCCTACCCTGAGAACGTGGACCTGACCGAGCGCCAAACCCAACTCGCCGACGCGGCGCTGCGGATCGTCGCGCGGTCCGGCCTGGGCGCCCTGTCGTTCCGCGCCGTCGCGAGTGAGGACGACTGCTCGCTCGGTTCCGTGCAGAAGGCGTTCCCGAGCAAGCAGCGGATGGTGGCGGCGGCGTTCACCCGACTCCGCGACACGTCGGCGCCCCTGCCACCCGGCGAACCGGGCCGCCCGAATCTGCGGCAGTGGCTCGTCGACCTATTCATCGGCGTCCTCCCGCTCGACGAACCACGCCGAGCCGCACACCGCCAGGGCGAGGTGTTCGCGCAGGTCGCGCTCGTCGATCCGGACATCGCCGCCGCCATCGCCGAGAGCGACGCCCGACTCCGCGGGCTCATCGCCTCGCTCGTGGCACGCGGGCGTGCTGAGGGCGAGATCCCCGCGTGGGTCGATCCCGACACCGCCGCCTGGGCCGTCTGGGCGCTCGCGGGCGGCGTCGCCTCCCAGCTCACCTACGATCCCGAGCTGGAGGACGAGGTCCGCAGCCGACTCGACGCGGCGATCGGCGCCCTCCTCGGCGTCGCGTCCACCGACTGACGCGACCGCGTGGCGGGATCCGCTGAAACAGCTCGACGACTACTGGTGAACGTCCGCTGAGAATCGGTCAGGCCCGGAATGCGACCACCGCACCGCCCGTTCCCCTGAACATGACAACCATCGGAATCATCGGTTCAGGAAACATCGGCTCTCAGCTCGCACGCCTCACGGTGGCGCAGGGTCACGACGTCATCGTGTCCAACTCGCGCGGACCGGAGACGCTCACCGACCTCGTCTCGGAGCTCGGCGAGCACGCCACCGCCGGCACCGCCCTCGACGCGGCCGAGCGTGGCGACATCGTGATCGTCACCATCCCGCTGCACGCGATCGACACCGTCCCCGTCGCACCGCTCGCGGGCAAGGTCGTCATCGACACGAACAACTACTACCCCGAGCGCGACGGCCACATCGCCGAGCTCGACGAGGAGACCACCACCACGGCCGAGATGCTGCAAGCGCACCTCCCGGAATCGAAGGTCGTGAAGGCGTTCAACCACATCTACGCCGCCGACCTCACCACCAAGGGCAAGCCGTCCGGCACCCCGAACCGCCGCGCCCTCGTCATCGCCGGTGACGACGCCGACGCGAAGGCCACGGTCGCCGCGCTCATCGACTCCTTCGGGTTCGAGCCCCTCGACATCGGCGCGCTCTCCGAGGGATGGCGCATCCAGCGCGACACCCCCGGCTACGGTCCGGACGTCGACGCCGACAAGCTGCGCGAACTCGTCGCCGAGGCCAAGCGCTACCGCGACATGTAAGTCACGCCGCATCGCGAATCGCCTCGAGTGGTCGTCCAGGAGGTCCTGGAGCGACCACTCGGGGCGATTCGTCGTTCAGCGGCCCGGTGGGTCGGCCCGCCACTCGAGGAGCAGCGGCGCTTCCTCGAACCCGGCGCGGCGGTAGACCGGCGCACCCGCGTCGTTCGAGCTGACGGAGACCCGGCCGATGTCGCGAGCGCGTGCGGCGTCGAGGAGCCCGTCGACGAGGCGACCGGCGATGCCGCGACCACGGAACTCCGGGCGGACGAAGACACTCTGCACGTCGCCCGTCAGCCGGCGGAGTGTCCCGATGTTGGGTACGCGGGAGAACACGACAAGCCAAGCCATCCCGACGAGCTGATCGTCGACCTCGGCGACCAGGCACACCCGGGAGTCGGGGTCGACCGCGATCCACGAGACGAGGTCATGTGCGAACAGCGCCCGTTCCCAGTCGGCGAGCGGGGCGGTGGGCGGCGACATCATGAGCTTCAGCTCGGCGAGCCCGGCGGCATCGGCCGACGTTGCAACGCGGATCACGGCCTCGGGTTCCATGGGTCGAGTGTCGCATGGGCTGGCGGGTCCTGCGTAGGCTGCCCGCATGTACCCGCGAAGCTCGCCCACCCCTGCGGTTCGACGCGCGCTTCGGGTCGCCATCGCTGTCGCGGCGATCGCGGCGCTCAGCTCGTGTGCGCAGACCAACGCCCCGGTCGACGTCGGTGGACCGGCCACCCGCGCCATCTGGAAGCACAAGGATCCGCTGATGAGAGCCCTGGCCGACGCGCATGCGATCGATCATGACGTGTTCCTCGCCGAGCTCCGCAGCACCGACGGCAGCTTCCCCAGCGTCTACTGGAATGGCGACGATGACCCGGCGTCGCTCGGGCTGGAGGACGGAGGAGCGGTCATCTACAACCTGGTCGACGCCGGAGACGAGGCCAGTTTCCAGGGGATCATCGTCACCGGCACCGAAGTCGACCCGGCCGTGTACACCTGCTTCCAGGCGACAGTGCGGTTCGAGCGAGGAGTGGTCGTCGGCTGGAGTTCCGACCACGAGGCGGGGCAACCCGACGAACACTGCGCGGCGGAGATCGTCAATGTCCTCAGCGAGGATGCGCAGGTGGCGCCGTTCTCGGCCTTTGACGGCTGATTGTCGGCCGCACGATGGGGCGGCCGTTCGACAGGCTCAGGGACCCAGCGCCGCGAAGCGGTCCAGGGCCGCACGGAGCACGGCGCTCTCTTCGGTGCCGCCGTGGCCCTCGGTCTCGACGATCGTCAGCTCACTCGCCAGCCAGAGCTGGTGGAGCCGCCAGGCGGTCACGGCCGGTCCGCTGATGTCTCGGCGGCCGTGCACCAGCGCGCCGGGGAGGTGCGCGATACGGTCCATCCGCGACAGCACCGCCCGGTCGCCAGTGAGGAAACCGTCGTGACTCCAGTAGTGGGTGACGAGCGTCGCGAACGCCTCGCGCACGATCGCGTCAGTGAACAGCTGACCGACGCGCTCCGGGTGGTCGAGCGACACGTGCGCACTCTCCCAGCGGTCCCAGGCGGTCGCGGCGTGTGTGCGGTCCGTCGCGTCGCCCTCTCGGAGGCGGCGCGCGTAGGCCTCGACGACCCGCTCACCCTCCCGCCGACCACTGTCACCCTCGAACCGCGCCCACTCTTCAGGGAACACACGGCCGACGCCCTCGGTGATCCAGTCGACCTCGTCACGACTCGTGGTCGTCACCGCGACGAGCGCCAGCGCGATCACCCGGTCGGGATGCTCCTGCGCATAGGCGAGCGCGAGGGTCGTTCCCCACGAGACCCCGGCCACGACCCAGCGCTCTACCCCCAGCGCCTCACGCACCTGCTCGATGTCGGCGATCAGACGCTGGGTCGTGTGCTCGTCGAGCTGGTCGCGGGCGTCCACGATGTTCGGGAGGCTGCGGCCACTTCCGCGCTGATCGATGCCGATGAGGCGGTACCGCGACAGATCGAAGTGCGAGCGATACCAGCCGGAGCCGAGCGACCCGCCGGGGCCGCCGTGCAGCCAGAGCGCTGGGACGCCGTCGGGGGTGCCGGACTCTTCGACGAAGATCGACGCGCCGCCCTCCACGTCGACGAAACCGGTGGTGTGCGGGTCGGCTTGCTCCTCGGTCATCCGTGCCACGCTACACAGCTCGGGTCCTGCGTGCAGGCGTTTCGACGGGCTCAGGGACCGGCAGGGGGCGCCGCCCTTCGACAAGCTCAGGGACCGGGGACAGTTGCGCGCCCTCCGACGGGCTCAGGGACCGGGGATCCGCGAAGCGGGAAAAAGCCCGTCCGTAGACTGGGCGCCCATGGGGGAAACGAACGCAGTCACGTCAGGGTCCAAGCAGGTGTGGATCGTCGCCGGAGCGCTCCTGGTCGGGTCGGTCCTGCTCGGCCCACTCGTCCAGATCGGGTCGTTCCTCGGCTCGACCGGTGGCATCCTCGCGACGTTCTTGTCCGTCTTCTCGATCGCCCTGTTCGCGATCGGCTCAGACCGTTCCAGCAGTGTGACCGCGAGGCGCCCGCTCGGCACCGGCGCCCTCATCACGCTCGGCGTCTGGATGACGATCAGCTCGTTCGTCCGCGGTCTGGCGACGATCCCGGCCGCCGTCGAGACGTTCCTCAGCTTCGGCTACATCGACCTGCTCATCCAGTTCGTGCTCGCGGCCATCGCGACAACGCAGATCGCGCGCGCCGGAACCGTGCCCCGCCCCTGGAACCTCGCGCCGCTGTGGGTCGTGGCGGTGACAGCAGCATCGTGGGTCGTCCAGCAGATCATCGTCGTGGCGGCGGGCTCGAACGTGTCCCTCTTCATCCCGATCATCGTCATCCTCGACGGGTGGGTCCGTGTCGTCGGCCCCGTCTTCCTCGGGATCGTCGCCATCGCCCTCGCCAGCCGCGAGTCGGCCGTCGCGACTGCCGTCCGGGAGCAGGAGTCGTAGGCTGTCGGGAATCGACATCGGGGGACGTCACATGCATCGACGCATCGCAGCAGGACTCATCGCACTCACACTCGCCGCGGGGCTGAGCGCCTGCACCGGCGGAGTGACGAGCTACGCGGACCTCGAGCGCGACCAGGCCGACAAGGATCGGCTCCCGGCGAGCACCACCGGAGCCGGCAGCGACGACCCGTTCACGATCGACGCCGACTCGACCCGACTCGTCGCCGTCCAGGGCGACACGGAGATCTTCCTCGCGTCGGCGACCGAGCAGGGTCAATCTCGGAACTGCATCATCGTGTTCGCTGAGACCCAGCCGTTCCGGGCCTGCGGCAGCGGTGACCGCGTCGGCATGAGCGACAGCGTCAACGAGTACACGGTGCTCTCCGACGCCGTCGTCGACACCGCGCTCGACCCCGCCGAGGACTGGACGAAGATCAGCGAGAACGTCTTCACCCGCCCGGTCCAACCGACGACGAGCGACACGCAGTAGGGATCGGACATAGACCCTTCGACAAGCTCAGGGACCGGCGTGGTGCGTCGAGAAGACGCGGCCGCGCGATTGCGCGCGCCCTTCGACAAGCTCAGGGACCGGCGCGGCACGTCGGGCGGATACGGCCGCGGGAGTGCGAGGGCCCTTCGACAGGCGGATCCTGAGCCTGTCGAAGGGCAGGGACCGGGAGCGAGCTAGGAGACGAGTCGCTCGCGCAGGCGCTCGCCGGACGGGGCAGTGTCGCGCCGAGCCGGGCTGATCGTCGCCCAGACCTGGTCGAGGGAGAGGCCGAGCACCTCTGCGATGGCGGCGATGGTCGAGAACGCCGGCGTGGCCACGCGGCCCGACTCGATCTTCCGCAGCGTCTCCGGCGAGAGGCCGGCATCGAGGGCGATGTCGAGCATCGAACGCTCACCACGGGCCTCGCGCAGGAGCGCACCGAGGCGCTGACCGCGTTCGACATCGGTGGGGGTGAGCGGGAGGCGGACCATGCGCCCAGTGTAGTACGGGATAGTTTGACCGGTATAGTTATTGGTCGAGCGCCGTTCGCGGCACGAACACCACCGCACCACGCACGCAGCACGCCGATGGAAGGGCCCCGCATGATCGAGATCTTCACCCCCACCGAGGTCGCGAAGGCGCGTCGCACCGGCGAGCTGGTCGCGAACATCCTTCACACGCTCAAGCACCGCGTGACGGTCGGCACGAACCTCCTCGAGATCGACCGCTGGGCCAAGGCGATGATCCTCGAGGCCGGCGCCGTCTCCTGCTACGTCGACTACGCCCCCTCCTTCGGTCGCGGACCCTTCGGCCACTACATCTGCACCGCCGTCAACGACGCCGTCCTCCACGGCCTCCCCCGCGACTACACGCTGGCCGACGGCGACCTTCTCACCCTCGACCTCGCCGTCCTCCTCGACGGCATCGCCGCAGACTCGGCCATCAGCTTCGTCGTCGGCACGGCGACCCCCGAGGACCTCGCGCTCATCGAGACCACCCAGGAGGCCCTCGCCGCCGGCATCGCCGCCGCCAAGCCGGGTGCGAAGATCGGCGACATCTCCTTCGCGATCGGCACCGTGCTGCGTGGCGCCGGCTACCCGGTCAACATGGAGTTCGGTGGCCACGGCATCGGCACGACGATGCACCAGGACCCGCACGTCTCGAACGACGGTCGCGCCGGCCGCGGCTACAAGCTGCGCCCGGGCCTGCTCCTCGCGATCGAGCCGTGGGTCATGGCCGACACCGACAAGCTCGTCACCGACGCCGACGGCTGGACCCTCCGCAGCGTGACCGGCAGCCGCACGGCCCACAGCGAGCACACCATCGCGATCACCGAGGACGGCGCTGAGATCATGACGCTGCCGACCGTCACGTTCTAAACGCCTGAAGGCCTGTCGAGCCCACTCGACCGGCCCGGCACACCGTGTTTAGGCTGGTGACATGACCGACGATCGCCGCACGGTCCTCCGGGGCCGGTACCTGAGCCTCGGACTCGGCGAGCTGTTCGCCGCCGTCGTGTTCATCTGGGTCGCGTTCGTCTCGGCGCTCCCGTTGCTCGAACAGCCGACCGATGCGCTGGCGTTCTGGTCTGCCCTCGTACCGCTGCTGGTGATCCTCGTGCAGGCCGGCGTCTACTGGTTGCTCGCCCGGCGGTGGGTCAAGCAGGGCACCATGCCTCCTGGGCTGGCCGCCACCTACCGCGGGTTCCGCGTGCTCGACGCGGTCCTACTGCTCGCCGGACTCGTCGGCATCATCGTCTGGTTCCCCGCCCACCCCTTCGCGGCCATCGGCATCCCATTCGTCTGGCTCTTGGGCGCCACCGAATACGTGAACTACTTCGTCGTCCGGCTCGCCTACCCACCGCCCGTGTGGTTCAAGCGGATCGGCGAGTGGCGTACGCCTCGACTCATGCAGGACGTCCGGGCGGCTCAGCGGAGCTGACGCTCAGCGAGCGGCGCTGAGCCCGTCGATCCACTGCGCGAAGGTCTGCACACCGCGCTGCGCATCTGGCCCGGCGAGGGTGGTGCCGTCGCGCATCGCCTTGCCGAAGCCGCCGGGCAGCGGGATCTGCACGACCGGGCCACGGATGCCCGTGGCGGCGGTGTAGGCCTTGACCATCGCGGTCATCCGAAGTTCCTCGGAGCCCGCGAGATCAGCCGGGCGCCCCTGCGGCTCGCCCTCGGCCAGCTCTACCAGGCGCTCGGCGACTTCGCGCGCGGCGACCGGTTGCGAGGTCATCGTGGGCACCATCGTGACCGGCCCGAAGCGGAACCGCTCGACCATCTGCTGCGCGAACTCGTGGAACTGCGTCGCGCGCAGGATCGTCCACGGGATGCGCCCGGTGCTGACGAGTTCCTCCTGCAGCGCCTTGCCCGCGTAGTAGCCGAAGGGTGCCTTGTCGCTTCCGACGATCGACAGCGCGACGTGGTGGGGCACGCCTGCGGCGCCCTCGGCCTCGAGCAGGTTGCGGGTGACCGCCCCGAAGAACTGGCGCGACTGCTGGGCAGACTGCGTGGCTGTCGACGTCACGTCGATGACGACGTCCGCGGCCTCCAACTGCTGGGCGAGCCCGGCTCCGGTGGCGAGGTCGACGCCGGTGGAACGCGACAGCACGACCACCCGGTGTCCGCGCTCCTGGGCCACCGCGACGACGTGTCGCCCGACCATCCCGCTGCCTCCTGCGACGACGATCTTCATGCGACACTCCCCTCTGCTCGACGGATGTCACTCTATCGGCGGGAGGAAGCAGCCGTTCTCGACCGTGATCCGCAGCACGTCGGCATCGGGTCGGAGCTCCCGTTCGAAGATGATGGCGTCGTCGCGGAGCTGCGTCGACAGCTCCAGCTCGCCGTACGAGGGCACGATGAGCTTCGACCGGAACTCGTCCGAGTCGGTCGCGAGTTCGAGCGGCGGGGCGTACCCGTTGATGAGGTCGACGAGCACGGCGCGACTCGTTCCGACCGGCAGCTCGACCTCGACGGCCATGCGTGCCAGCTTCGTGGCCCGACCGGACGGCGCCTGACTGCTGCAGGGCGCCTCCGAGGCCTGGGGCGAGAACGCGAACGGCTGCCCGCCCGTCGCCGTGTTGACCATCTGCCCAAGGAGGTCTGCAGCCACGGCGAACACCTCGTCTCGGGTGGGAAGTTCGTCGTCACGCTGAGGAGCGCTCGGGTCCATCGCCGGCGCCTCGGCCACCGGCGAAGCACGATCACCCCGCGGCTCACCGACCTGTCCCGTGCAGGAGACGATCAGCAGCGCGAACACACTCAGCTGAGCGATCACTGCGACGACGATCGCCATGATCGAGCGCCGCCCGAGCGACCTGGAACGGCGGCCTGGCGGCGCCTCCGCGCGCGCATCGGTGGTCATTTCGTCCGGGATCGTGTCCACGCCTACTCCTGTCTGGCCGTGTGTCGCGACGATGGCCGTCGCGATGCTGCAGCGACGGTATCGATCGGGAGCCGGTCGACGGCTCGACAGTTGGCGGGCATGACCCGGCGAGCGCGGATCGGGTGCCTGTGGAGCGGTGTCAAGCTTGTGCACCGTCGACGATGCCGCCTCGACGACTTGCAGGCACGTCTACCACGGTGTATAACAAATCTGCACTTCAAGATACAGATCCGGATCTGACCGATCAGCCGTCCCCGAAGCGCGTTTCCCGACCGAACCCGACCAGGAACCACCCGACCCCGATGACGACCCTGCAGCACCCCGCCACCACCGGCTCCATCCGCACCCCACGCCCGCAGCTCGCGGCACTTCCCCGCACCCTGCGCCGCAGCATCCCGGCCGAGCAACGCCAGCTGTGCCGCACCCTTGCCGCCACCATCGGTGGTTTCACCCTCCTGGCAGGCCTCGTCGGTGCGCTCATCACCGGCTGGATGATGCTGCTCGCCCTCCCGGCCGCGGCGATCCTCCTCGGCGCGACCACGCCCTGAGTCTCCTGACGGGCGTCAGATCACGTCACGCGGCGATGAGCCCGGCGGCGACGTTGCTGACGGCGTGGACCATGGCGCCGGGCACGAAGGTCCCGGTCTTGTGGCGGAGCCACCCGAGCAACCATCCGGCGGCGAACTGCACCGGGATGATCGGCCAGGTGCGGAGGTCGACGGCCAGGAGCAACAGATGCGGCACGACGAACAGCGCCGCCTGCAACAGGTTGCCCCACCAGAAGCCCAGCCGACGCATGAAGACGCCGCCGAGCAGTCCGCGGAACAGCACCTCCTCGCCCACCGCCCGCAGCACCACGCCGACGCCGACGCTCACCGAGGTGAGTCGAGCGACCGACACCCCGGGAGCCTCGAGGACCTCCGCCGGAATCGTGACGATCGCCAACCATCCCGCGAGCAGGAGCGGCACCAGCAGGGCTGCCGCCCAGCCAGAGGCCGAAGGAGCTCCCCAGACGGCCCCGAGTCGCTGTCGCGCGACAGTGAGGGAGCTTCCCGCTCGGCGCGACTGCACGATGAGGTAGATGACGGCCGGAACGCAGAACACGATGAACTCGACCATGGCCCGACCCTAGCGGCACCTCTCACGAAACGAGGTGCCCGACCCGATCTCTTAAAAGTGCGTCCGCAGGAATGGCGCCGGCTCCGACGCGAAGGCGAGGTCGAGCGCTCGGACCGCCTCCGAGGACCCGGTGATGAGCCCTGCTTCGGCGAGCGCCGACACGCGCGGGCCGCCGAGGAGGACGGCTGACAGCTCGTTGATGGTGAGGCGCACAGCGTCGTCGTCGTCGTCGGCCGACTCCGGCACGTCGCCGAGGCGTTCTGCGACCGCGGCACCGTGCTCGTCGATGCGGAGCGCGAACCGACCGCCGGCGAGACCGAGCGCGTCCTCGACGTCGAGCAGGTGCTCGCGACGCTCGGACGCCGCCGGGATGGTGAACCGGCGCGCACCGAGCACGGTCGGCACGTCGACGATGCGCAGCCAGAGCGCGTCGGCTCGCGCGGTGGTCTTGACGGCGCGGCGGTCGACAAGTCGCCACTGGATGGCTTCGACCGTCGGAGCCTGGTGGAAGGTGACCTTCGTGGTGAGGCTGATCCCGGTGAGGTGCCGCCAGAGCGCGTAGCGGGCCTCCGGGGTGGTGGCGACGAGGTCGTCGACGACGATCGTGCCCCACTCCTCGCCGACGCGGTAGAGCGCGTAACCCTGTGGTTCGCCGTCGGCGTCGTCGTAGCGGAGGGCGAGCGTGTCTCCCTCACCGTGGCTGAAGTGCCGGATGGTCACCTCACGGAGGGCCTGCTTCCACCACGCGACCCCGCGGTCGATGTCACCGGTGCTGCGGGAGCGCTCGAACAGCCCGGGTGCGACGGTGGCGAGCGAGCGCGGGTCGAGCGTGTGGACGCGGCCGGCGGGCGGCGCACCCCGCCAAGCGACGCGCTTGGGGTCGACCTCGTGCGTGAACTCCCAGGTCGCCGGGGCGAAGCCGTAGCGACCGTAGATGGTCGCCTCACTCGCGGTGAGCGCGACGACTGCGGCACCGGTGGCCTTCGCGTGGTGGAGTCGGTTCTCCATCAGTGATCGCGCGATACCGCGACGTTCGTGCGAGGTGGAGACGGTCACCTCGGTGATGGCCAGGGCGCGGACGGAGCCACCGGGGATCGACAGGGCGGTCGGGAAGGAACCGAGCGTGCCGACGGGGACGAGTGGTTCGGCCGCGGTGTCGTCGTAGACCCCGAGGATGGAGCTGCCGACGAGGAGCTGACGCCGCTCGGCACGCACCGCCACGTCGGTCTCGGGCTTCGAGAGGAAGCCGCGGGACGCTGCACCCCACCAGAGGTCGAGGGCGGCGTGGTCCGTGTGGTCGAGCTCGACGGTGCGCAGGTTCATGCGACAAGCCTATTGCGGCCGCGGTGACGGACCTCGGTCGGAAAACGAACCCCGGTCACTGAGCCTGTCGAAGTGCACACCGAGAACATCACCCGGCGAACAGAGGCCAGCCCGAGAACCCTTCGACAAGCTCAGGGACCGAAAGAAGGCAGCCGGTCGGAGAAGGAACCCCGGTCACTGAGCCTGTCGAAGTGCACACCGAGAACACCACCCGGCGAGCAGAGGCCAGCCCGAGAACCCTTCGACAAGCTCAGGGACCGAAAGAAGGCACCCGATCGGAGAACCCACCCCGGTCACTGAGCCTGTCGAAGTGCACACCGAGAACACCGCCCCGAGAGAGGAGGTCACCCCGGAGCCCTTCGACAAGCTCAGGGACCGGATGAGGCTGAGCTCAGGGACCGGAGTGGCAGGAACGCAGGAGATCGGCGCGAGAGCAGGACGGGCGGGCGCGAAGCGTCCTGCTGTCGGGCGGATGTCCTGCTGCCGCGCCGGGCGGGTCAGGCGATGTAGACCTTGCGGAGGGTCTCGCGGACCGTCCAGGTGGTGCGGGCGCCGGCGGTGAGCCGGCCGATGGAGCCGGCGCGGAGCTCCAGCGACGGGG
This sequence comes from Plantibacter sp. CFBP 8775, assembly GCF_014839505.1. NCBI lineage: Bacteria > Bacillati > Actinomycetota > Actinomycetes > Micrococcales > Microbacteriaceae > Plantibacter > Plantibacter sp. CFBP 8775. Next base: position 1,338,196 of record NZ_JACYNV010000002.1, read on the forward strand.
TGCCGTCGGCGAAGTCGACCGTCGCCTCACCGGAGAGGACCACGAACACCTCGTCGATCTCGGTGTCCTGCACGACACCGACACCCAACTCCCAGACGCCCACCTCAGTGTCACCGACGGCCGTGAGGGACAGGATCCCGCTCCGCGGCGACCCCGAGACCACGTCCGCTGGCGCGAGCGGGTTGTCGGCGAGCGCCACCTCGGCACCCTGAAGCACCGTGTTGGGAGCGAGCAGGTGGTCGGTCATGAGGTACCTCTCTGAGCAGGACGAAGACGAGGGGGCGGGTCGGCGCGGCCCGACGACCTACCCGACGCCCCAGCCGTAGGCGAGCTTGTGGGCTTCGAGGACGAAGAAGGTCTCGGTCGATCGCACGCCGGGCGTCGGCTGCAGGGTGTCGAGGAGGAAGGTCTTGTAGTGGTCCATGTCGCGGCACACGGCCTCGACCATCACGTCGAAGCCGCCGCTCGTGAGCACCACGTAACTCGTCTCCGCGTGCTTCGACAGCTCCTGGCACACCCCACGCGCCATCCCCGGCTCGCAGCGGATGCCGATGAGCGCCAGGTGGTCGAAGCCGATCGACAGCGGGTTCGCGATGCCGACGATCTGCAGGATCCCGGTGTCCTCGAGTCGCTGGATCCGGTAGCGGACGGACGACGCCGGCAGCCCGGTCTCGGTGGCGATCTCGGAGAACGCCTTCCGTCCGTCCTGCTGCAGGATCGCGATCAGCCGACGGTCGATGTCGTCAAGGTCGTTCATGTGGCTCCTCCGGCAGCGGGCGGATGGTCATCTGGCAAGCGTAGCGAGGGAAGCCGTGCGGCCCGGGTGCGGTGTCCGCCCCACCCGAGCCACGAGCCCCGGCCGGCCGACCGACCGACCCGAACACGGGCGGTCGACCGGGGCGACGCCGATCGAGCGGACCGAGGGAGGTCGCTGATCGGCGGATCGGTCCGACTAGCGGACGTGGATCGCGCCCGTCCGGAGGTCGGTCATGTCGTGCAGCGTGTACATGCCGCCGATCCGACCCCAGCCGGTGCCCTTGCCGCCCGCGCCACCGAAGGGCATGTTGATGTCCCACCAGCCGTTGGAGTCGTTGACGATGACCTGACCGGTCTCGAGCTCCTCCATGAAGCGGTAGGCCTTCGACAGGCTCTCGGTGAACACCGCGGACTGCAGGCCGAGCGCGTCGGCGTTGGCGATGCGGAGGATGTCGTCGTCGTCCTGCGCCGTGAGGATGGGGAGGACCGGACCGAACGACTCCTCGCGCGACAGCAGGCTGTCCTCGGAGACGCCGTCGACGATCGTGAAGTCGTAGTAGAGGTCCGTCGGGTGGCCGGTGGCACGACCGCCGCCGAGCAGGATGTCGAAGCCGAGCGCGCGGGCCTCGTCGAGGTGGCGGTCCATCTTCGCGGCGACGCCCTCGTTGTTGAGCGGGCCGAGGTTGATCCCCTCGTCGAAGGGGTTGCCGAGTCGCACGGTGGCTTTCGCGTAGGCGAGGGCGGCCTCGACGAAGGCGTCGTGGACGTTGTGGTGGACGATGAGCCGCTCGGTCGCGCAGCAGACCTGCCCGCCGCTGTAGAACGCGGAGTCGACGGCGGCCTTCGCGGCGCGTTCGATGTTCGCGTCCTCGAGGACGACGATCGGGCCGTTGCCGGAGCACTCCATGAGCGAGCGCTTGAGGCCCGCGGTGCGGACGATCTTCGCCCCGGTGGCGGACGAACCGATGAAGCCGATCGCGTCGATGCCGTCGTGGGAGACGAGCTCGGAACCGAACGCGCCGTCGCCGGGGAGGACGCTGACGAGCCCGGCCGGGACGCCCGCCTCGACGAGGCAGTCCATCGCCGCGAGGACCGCGAGGGGCGTGTTGCTCGGCGGCTTGACGATGCAGGCGTTACCGGTCGCGAGGCCCGGGGCGACGAACTCGCTGAACATGAGGAGCGGGAAGTTCCAGGGCGTGATGATGCCCCAGACGCCGACCGGCGCGCGCCAGGTGAACATGCGCTTGTCGATGTCGCTCGACGGCAGCGTCTCGCCGTAGAGGCGGAGGGCGTCCTCGGCGTGGAGGTGGAAGAGCTGCGCGGCCTCGGCGATGTCGGCGATCGACTCGGCGAGCGGCTTGCCCTGCTCCAGCGTCTGCAGGCGGGCGAGCTCTTCCACGCGGGCGCTGATCGCGTCGCCGACCCGGTGACAGATCTCCGCGCGCTTGAACACGCCGAGCTTCCGCCACTCCCGCTGCGCCTCGTGCGCACGTCGCACCGCCTCGTCGAGTTCGGCGGTGCCGGCCACGGGGATCGACGCGATGACGTCACCGGTGACGGGGCTGATCACCTCCGAGCGCTCCGAGCTGGATCCGTCGGTGAACTCGCCGGCGATGAAGAGCTGGGTGCGAGTGGGTGTCGGCAACGTGGTCATTCCGGACCTCCTGGTGTCGTGGCTGGGCCGACGACGCCGAACAGCGTCGTGCGGATGTCGTCGGGAGAATGTGGGATCAGCCTAGGACCTTGCGATTCCTCGAACAAGCAGTATTGTTTCGTCAAAGTTACGATTACAACAACGAGACCGACGCGATCTTGTCGTCACAACAATTCTTCGGCACATTGAGTGCACCAGCAGCGAGACAGCGACGTCCCGTCCCCCACGAATCGAGAAGAGCCCATGTCGACCGAACACGTCACCAGCACCGACGAGACCACGCACCTGCCGAAACGGATGCGCTGGTTCGACGGCTTCGCCATGGCGATGACCATGCCAGCCGCGCTCATCGCCACCCTCGGCGCCTCCATCACCGGCCTCGGCGGCTGGGGGGCCGCCGTCCTGTGGGCGATCTCCATGATCCTCGCCATGGGCGTCAACTGGATCTACACCGAGCTCGCCACCATGTTCCCGAACTCCTCCGGCGGCATCGCGCACTACGCGGCCGAAGCGTGGAAGTCGCGTGCACCCTGGGTCGCACCGATCACGGGCGTCGGCTACTGGCTCCCCTGGGGCACCAACCTCGCCACCTACGGCGCGGTGACCGGTGCGCTCATCCAGGCGCAGTGGTTCCCGAACGAGGACTGGGTGATCCAGCTCGGCCCGATCTCCATCACCTTCCCGATCCTCATCGGACTCGGCGTCATCGGCGTGATGTACCTCATCAACGTCATCGGCGTCCGCGTCACGATGGCGTTCGTCTACATCACGGCCGGCATCCTGCTCATCCCCCTGTTCGTGTTCATCGTCTTCCCGCTCTTCAGCGCCGACTGGGCACCGCTCGACCTCACCTGGAAGCTCGAGGGCATCGAGGGCCTGCACACCGCGATCGTCTGGCTGTACATCATGGCGTGGACCACCTTCGGCATCGAGGTCTGCGCGACCTTCGCCCCGGAGTACCGCGACTCGGTGAAGGACACGACCAAGGCGATCAAGGCCTCCGTCCTCTTCTGCCTCGGCGTCTTCTTCGTCATCCCGCTGACCCTCGGCGGCTACGCGGGTGAAGCGGCGATCGCCGACAACCCGGCGACCTTCTTCGTCGCGAGCTTCGCCTCGCTCGTCGGTGGCGCTGCGGACGTCATGGTGCTCTGCCTCATCGCCTCGCTGCTGCTCATCATGACCACCTCGGTGGCCGACGCCTCGCGCGTGCTGTTCAACATGGGCAAGGAGCGCGTCACCGTCCCGTCCCTCGGCGTGCTCAACCGTCGCGGGGTGCCGTTCCGCTCGCTCAACGTGATGCTCGTCATGAACGTCGTGATCCTGGTGGTGCTGCAGAACCCGCTCGCGATCATCGTGACCGGCAACCTCGGCTACATCCTCACGCACTTCTTCGCGGTCTCCGGCTTCTTCCTGCTGCGCAAGGACCGCCCCGACGCCGTCCGCCCGATCCGCCTGCCGCGCTTCTTCGTGCCGCTGTCGGTCGTGCTGTCGGTGCTCCTCGCGATCATCCTCATCGTCGGTGCCACCGGGTTCTCCACCACGGGCTACGGCGGGTTCCTGGAGCTCGGCATCGCGCTCGGACTGCTCGCACTGGGCGTCGTGATCTGGCTGTTCGTGCAGCGGAGCACCAAGCGCGACGCGGGCCTCGGGAGCGGCGGGGCATCCGCCGGAACCCCACGTGCCGAGACCGAACGCACCGACGCCGCCCGCACCGACTGACCGCGCACCACGCGACCGCACCGAACCACGCACCACAGGGGACCCACCATGAGAACCACCTACGAACTGGCCGAAGAGCTCGCCGACACCGCACGCCTGCGGGAACAGCTGGCCTCGGCCGAACCGGAGCCGTACTGGCTCGACGACCCGGCACGGCCCGCCCCGCTCCCCCGCCTCGAGGCGGACGTCGAGACGGACCTGGCGATCGTCGGTGGTGGGTACTCGGGCCTGTGGACGGCGCTGCTCGCGAAGGAGCGCGACCCGGACCGCCGGGTCGTGCTCCTCGAGGGCCGGCGCATCGCGTGGGCCGCGTCCGGTCGCAACGGCGGGTTCTGCGAGCCGAGCCTCACCCACGGATCCTCGAACGGCAAGAGTCGCCTGCCGCACGAGTTCGACCGCTTGGAGGAGCTGGGACGCGAGAACCTGCGCGAGATCGGCGAGACCATCGCCCGGTACGACATGGACTGCGACTGGGAGGAGACGGGCCTGCTGCAGGCGGCGACGGCCCCACACCACGTCGACTGGCTGCGGGAGAGTGCCGAGGAGCACGGCGCCCGGTTCCTCGACCGCGAGGCGATGCAGGCGGAGGTCCACTCGCCGATCTTCCAGGCCGGCCTGTTCGAGCCCACCGGAGCGGCGCTCGTCAACCCGGCCAAGCTGGCGTGGGAGCTGCGACGCGTCTGCCTCGACCTGGGTGTGGAGATCCACGAGTACACGCACGTCCGCTCGATCCGGTCGGACGCGACGTCGGTCACCCTGACGACGACGCACGGTTCGGTCGTCGCGAAGCACGTCGCCCTCGGCACCAACGTCTTCAAGGCACTCATCCCGAGCGCCCGGAAGTACACGGTGCCGGTCTACGACTACGCACTCATGACGAACCCGCTCTCCGCCGAACAGCTCGAGAGCCTGGGTTGGAAGGGCCGGCAGGGCATCTCCGACCTCGACAACCGGTTCCACTACTCGCGGCTCACGACCGACGCGAACGGGTCGACCCGCATCCTCTACGGCGGCTACGACGCGGTGTACAACTACGGCGGGCGCGTCGAGCCGCGGTTCGACCAGCGTGAGGAGTCCTTCCTCAAGCTCGCCGCCCACTTCGCCCACACCTACCCGCAGCTCGCCGACCTCGGCTTCTCCCACAAGTGGGGCGGGGCGATCGACACCTGCGGGCGGTTCTTCTCCTTCTTCGAGACCGCGCACGGCGGCAAGGTCGCGCACGCCGCCGGGTTCACCGGCCTCGGTGTCGGCGCGACGCGGTACGGCGCGAACGTCATGCTGGACCTCCTCGCCGGCACGCCGACCGAGCGCACGACGATGGACTTCGTCCAGAAGAAGCCGACGCCGTTCCCGCCCGACCCGCTCGCGTTCATCGGCGCGCGCATCTCGCTGTCGGAGATGGCCCGGGCCGACCGCAACGAGGGCAAGCGCGGGCTCTGGCTCCGCACGATGGACGCCGTCGGGCTTGGCTTCGACTCCTGAGCCGGGTTTCGACGCAGGAGCCGCAGTCCAACCCATGACAGGCGGAGCCTGGTTCGATACGGTGCAGGTGGTGGTCCCGCTCACGTCGAACCCGCACAGCTCGCATCGGCCGGCAACGGACACCGCACCGCACCAGCAGCACCTCAGACAAAGGAGCACACCAGTGAGCGACTACGCCGTCGTCAACCCCGCGACCGGAGAGACTCTCCGCGACTACCCGACGATCACGGACGAGGAGCTGCAGCAGGCGATCACCGCCGCGTCCGCCGCCCACGAGGAGTGGTCGCGTCGCGCTCCCGTCGCCGACCGCGCCGCGCTCATCGCCCGCGTCGCCGCCCTCCACACGGAGCGCCGTGAGCAGCTGGCCGAGATCGCCGTCCGCGAGATGGGCAAGACGTACGAGCAAGCGCTCGGCGAGGTCGACTTCGCCGCCGCGATCTACCAGTACTACGCCGACAACGGCGAGGCCTTCTCCGCCGACGAGCCGATCGAGCTGTCCGACGGCACCGGCTCCGCGTTCATCCGTCGCGCGTCGCTCGGCGTGCTGCTCGGCATCATGCCGTGGAACTTCCCGTATTACCAGGTGGCGCGGTTCGTCGGCCCGAACGTCGTCAACGGCAACACGATCCTCCTCAAGCACGCACCGCAGTGCCCCGAGTCGGCGCTGGCGATCGCGCAGATCTTCGACGACGCCGAAGCCGAACTCGGCGCCCACGACTCCGTGTACGTGAACATCTTCGCGACGAACGACCAGATCGCGACGGTCATCGCCGACCCGCGCGTGCAGGGCGTCTCGGTCACCGGTTCGGAACGCGCCGGTTCCGCCGTCGCCGAGCTGGCCGGCAAGCACCTCAAGAAGGTCGTGCTCGAGCTCGGCGGGTCCGACCCGTTCATCCTGCTGTCGACCGACGACCTCGACGCCGCCGTCCAGGACGCCGTCAACGCCCGCATCGACAACAACGGCCAGTCTTGCAACGCCGCCAAGCGGTTCATCATCATCGACGAGCTGTTCGACGACTTCGCCGCGAAGTTCACCGAGGTCTTCACCGCGAACGCGCCGGCCGACCCGATGGCGGAGAGCACGCAGCTCGGCCCGCTGTCGTCGGCCGCCGCGACCGAGCGACTCGGCGAGCAGCTCGGCCGCGCGAAGGCGCAGGGCGCGACGATCCTGGCATCGGGCGAGCCGGATGGGAACTTCTTCCCGCCGGCCGTCCTCACCGACGTGACGCCTGAGATGGACGCGTTCCACGAGGAGTTCTTCGGACCCGTCGCGTCGCTCTACCGGGTCGCGTCCGAGGAGGAGGCCGTGCGCCTCGCGAACGACACCCCGTTCGGCCTCGGCTCGTACGTGTACACGACCGACCAGGAGCAGGCGCTGCGGGTCGCGGACGGGATCGACGCCGGCATGGTGTGGATCAACCTCGTCCTCGGCGACGCGGCAGAGCTGCCCTTCGGCGGCGTGAAGCGCTCCGGCACCGGCCGCGAGATGGGCAAGCCCGCCATGGACGAGTTCGTCAACAAGAAGCTCATCCGCATCGCGTAGGTGTCGCGGCCCCGGTCACTGAGCTCGCGCCACCGGTCGCTGACGCCCCATCCGGCCACTGAGCTTGTCGAAGTGCGGTCCCGCCCCATGTCGACCGCCCTTCGACAAGCTCAGGGACCGGGATGGTGTGCGCGCGAGGACCGGGACACGGTGCACCCGCTCACCGCGCTCCTCACCCGCGGAACGCTTTCCGGTCACTGAGCTTGTCGAAGTGCGGTCCCGTCGTGCGGTCGCTGCCCTTCGACAAGCTCAGGGACCGAGAGGGGTGCGACTCAGGGACCGGACCGGGATGGTGCGGCTCGGGGACCTGGACGGCAGGGTGCGACTTGGGGACCGGAACCCCGTTGGGGTTCGTCTGCAAGCGGCGGTCACCCCGAGCCGAGCACCTTCTCCGCTCCCTGAGCCTGTCGAAGGGCCCACGGAGGCACCTCGACAGGCTCGGTGACCGGGGTTGGGCTCGGTGACCGGGGTTGGGCTCGGTGACCGGGGTGGGCTCGGTGACCGGGGTTGGGCTCGGTGACCGGGATGGGCTCGGTGACCTGGGCCCGAAGGACCTTCAGCCGTCGGTGAGCTGGAGGGCGCTCCACAGCTCGGCGCGGTCGCCGAAGCGCGAGAGGTCGAGGTCGAGCAGCGACTCGAGCGTGGTGATGCGCGCGCGGAGGGTCTGCCGGTGGATCCCGAGGCGGCCAGCAGCCTGATCGGTGACGCAGTTCGCCTCCAACCACGCCCGGGCCGTCTCCACGTGGACCGCCCGAGCCTCGGCTCCGAGCCCGCCCAACGGCTCCAGCAGCCGATTCGCCAACACCGATCCGCCCGACGCACTCAGCAACCCGAGCAACCCCTGCTCGGCGAGTGCCTCGTACCGCACGAGTCGCGGCGTCTCCCCGGCCGACGCGCGCGCCCGCTCGGCCTCGGACAGCCCGTCCCGCAACCCCTCCCAGCTCGTCCTCGCCGACACCCCGCCGGACAGCCCGTGGCGGCCGACGACGGCGTCCCAGAGTCCGGTGTCCGCGTCGCTCGACACGATGACGATCCGCTCGTCCTGCTCGGCGAAGAACAGCTTGCCGCCGTGCGCCGCGGCCTGCACGTCGAGCTCCGAGAGGAAGCCCAGCTCACCCTCGGGGATGTCGACCACGGCGACCCGGATCGGGTCGGGCGGCAGCGGCCCCCAGAGCCGCTGGGCGGTGCGCTCGGCGACAGCGCGGTCCCCGGAGAGCAGCAGCTCGAGGAGCCCGGAGCGCAGCTGTCGGCGTGCGAGGTCGAGGGCGCTGTGCTGCTCGAGGGCGATGCTCGCGAGGCCGATGACGCTGGAGACGAGGTCGTGCTCGGCGTGGTCGAGCGGCACGCTGGAGCCGACGGCGAGGATGCCCCGCAGCTCACCCCGGCGACCGAGCGTCAGCAGCGTCGCACCCTCGGCTCCGTCCGCGAGGTGCAGGCCGGCCCGCGACCCGCGGCGCAACACCTCCGCGACGGCGGCCTCCACACCCTCCGGCACCGGCTCGCGCGTCCTCGTCGTGACCCGGTTGCCGAGGGCGTCGTACAGCGCGACCCAGCAGCCGAGCTGCTGCCCCAGCTCCGCGAGGATCGCGGTCAGGCCGTCGGGTCGGAGCGCCGCCCTCGCGACCGCACGCTGGGCGGCGAGCGACCACTCGAGCGATGCCACGCGCGCGGCCGCGACCGCGTCGGCGACGAACCGGATGATGCCGATGAACGGGGTCCGCTCGCCAACCTCGAGCAGGGTGAACCCGTGACGCCCGCACGCGTCGACGAGACGCTGCGGGATGTCGGCGTGGATGATCCCGGTGGCGAACCCCAGCGCGAGCACGCCCCGGGCGGAGAGGCGACGGACGTACTCGTCGGCGCGACGGTCGGCGAGCTCGTCGCTCATCTCGCCGGTGAACTGCATGCCGTCGGTGAGGAGCAGCTGGCCCGGCTCCAACCAGGGCGTCGGGTCGCCGAGGTCCGAGCTGTGCACCCAGGCGATGTCGCGATCGAGGACGTCGGCGTCACCCGCGACGACGAGGCCGAGCTTGAAGACCGGCTCCGCCATGAGCGTGCGCAGGGACACGTTCGAGGACGCACGGCCGACCTCGCCAGCGATCACTGAAGTGGTGGACATGTGCCGAAGCTATCACCGATCCCGCCATGTACATCGGCCGCGTCGCTTGTCAGGCTGCAGGGGTGATCAATGACTTCCTCTCCGGCCTCGACAACGCCGGCGTCCGCGACGCCGACACCCAGCGCGTCCTGCACTCCTGGTCCGCCCAGAGCACGCTCAAGCCACTCCCCATCGCGGGTGGGCTCGGCAGTACCGTGTGGGACCACGACGGACGCCACTACCTCGACTTCTCCAGCCAGCTCGTCAACGTGAACCTCGGGTACCAGCACCCGAAGGTGGTCGCGGCGATCCAGGAGCAGGCGGCGCAGCTCACCACGATCGCGCCCGCTGCGGCGAACGCGACCCGTGCCGAGGCGGCTCGTCTCATCCTCGACCGCGCCCCCGAGGGCTTCGAGAAGGTCTTCTTCACCAACGGCGGCGCCGACGCGAACGAGAACGCGATCCGCATGGCGCGCATCGCCACCGGCCGCGACAAGGTCATCTCGACCTACCGCTCGTACCACGGCAACACGGGCGCGGCCATCGTCGCGACGGGCGACTGGCGCCGCATCCCCAACGAGTACGCCCGCGGCCACGTGCACGTGTTCGGCCCGTACCTCTACCGCACCGAGTTCTGGGCGACGACGCCGGAGGAGGAGTCGGAGCGCGCCCTCCGCCACCTCGAGCGCACCGTCCAGGCGGAAGGCCCCGGCTCGATCGCCGCGATCCTCCTCGAGACCGTGCCAGGCACCGCCGGCATCCTGACCCCGCCGCCCGGCTACCTCGCGGGTGTCCGCGCGATCGCCGACCGCTACGGCATCATACTCATCCTCGACGAGGTCATGGCCGGCTTCGCCCGCACCGGCGAGTGGTTCGCGTTCGACGCGTTCGACGTGCGCCCCGACCTCATCACCTTCGCGAAGGGCGTCAACTCCGGTTACGTGCCGCTCGGTGGCGTCATCGTCTCCGAGCACATCGCCCGCGTCTTCGACGAGCAGGTGTTCCCCGGTGGGCTCACGTACTCCGGCCACCCGCTCGCCGCCGCGAGTGTCGTCGCGACGCTCACCGCGATGGCCGAGGAGGGTGTCGTCGAACACGCCAAGGCGATCGGCGCCGACCACATCGGGCCCGCGCTCCGCTCCCTCGCCGAGCGTCACGAGCTCATCGGCGAGGTCCGTGGCAGCGGCGTCTTCTGGGCGGTCGAGCTCGTCGAGGACCGCGACACCCGCGCACCGCTCGATGCGGCGTCGATGGGTCGGTTCAAGTCGTCCCTGCTCGAGGCCGGCCTCCTGCCGTTCATCAGCGAGAACCGCATCCACGTCGTCCCGCCCGCCGTCGTGACCGCCGACGAGGTCGCCTCGGGCATCGCGATCATCGACGCCGCCCTCGGGGAGCTGCGCGCGTGAGCGGCGACCCGGACTCGTTCTGGGACTCGGTGTCGGGACTCCCGGCACCCGTCCCGGCACGACCAGCACCCAGCACCCCTGCACCCCACGACGCCCAGGAGCCCCCCGCATGACCACCACCGCCACGAGCACCACCCCCACCACCGACGCCGGTTCGCTGCCGGTCGTCCCGCACTGGATCGACGGAGCCGAGGCCCCGTCCACCTCGGGTCGGACCGCCCCGGTCTACGACCCCGCGCTCGGTGTCGCGACGAAGCACGTCGCGCTCGCGAACCAGTCGGAGATCGACCGCGCCGTCGCATCCGCTGCCGCGGCCTTCCCCGCTTGGCGCGACCTGCCGCTCGCGAAGCGTCAGCAGATCGTGTTCAAGTTCCGTGAGCTGCTCGAGGCGAAGAAGGGTGAGCTGGCGGAGATCATCACCGCGGAGCACGGCAAGGTCGTCTCCGACGCGCTCGGTGAGATCACGCGCGGGCAGGAGGTCGTGGAGTTCGCGACCGGCCTCGCACACCACCTCAAGGGCGAGTTCTCCGAGCAGGTCTCGACCGGTGTCGACGTGTACTCCACGAAGCAGCCGCTCGGGGTCGTTGGGATCATCTCGCCGTTCAACTTCCCCGCGATGGTGCCGATGTGGTTCTTCCCGATCGCGATCGCGGCCGGGAACACGGTCGTGCTGAAGCCGAGTGAGAAGGACCCGTCCGCGGCGATCTGGCTCGCGAAGCTCTGGAAGGAAGCAGGCCTCCCCGACGGGGTGTTCACGGTGTTGAACGGTGACAAGGAGGCCGTCGACGGGCTCCTCACCCACCCCGACGTCCGCGCGATCTCCTTCGTGGGTTCCACCCCGATCGCGAAGTACGTGTACGAGACCGGCACCGCACACGGCAAGCGCGTCCAGGCGCTGGGCGGGGCGAAGAACCACATGCTCGTGCTGCCCGACGCCGACCTCGACCTCGTCGCCGACTCCGCGATCAACGCCGGTTTCGGTTCCGCCGGTGAGCGGTGCATGGCGATCTCGGTCGTCGTCGCCGTGGAGCCCGTCGCGGACGAACTCATCGCGAAGATCGCCGAACGCGCAGCGACCCTGCGGATCGGTGACGGACGCCGGAACTGCGACATGGGCCCGCTCGTGACGAAGGTGCACCGCGACAAGGTCGCGTCCTACCTCGACATCGCCGAGCAGGACGGCGCCACGATCGTCGTCGACGGCCGCAACACCCCCATCGACGGCGACCCGAACGGGTTCTGGCTCGGCCCGACCCTCATCGACAACGTCCCGACGACGTCGAAGGTGTACACGGAGGAGATCTTCGGCCCCGTCCTCGCCGTCGTCCGCGTGCAGTCCTACGAAGCGGGTGTCGCGCTCATCAACGGTGGTGCGTTCGGCAACGGGACCGCGATCTTCACCAACGACGGCGGTGCCGCCCGACGGTTCCAGAACGAGATCCAGGTCGGCATGATCGGCATCAACGTGCCCATCCCCGTCCCGGTCGCGACGTTCTCCTTCGGCGGGTGGAAGGACTCCCTGTTCGGCGACACCAAGGCCCACGGCGCCGAGGGCGTCCGCTTCTTCACCCAGCAGAAGGCCATCACCTCCCGCTGGCTCGACCCCTCCCACGGCGGCATCAACCTCGGCTTCCCCCAGAACTGAGGTTCGCGCGGCGGGGGCTGGCCCTTCGACAAGCTCAGGGACCGGCGGGTGGTGTTGGTCCCTGAGCCTGTCGAAGGGCGGTCCCTGGTCCCGCCCTTGCCACGGGTCGGACTCAGCCGCGACAATGGCCCCGCCGACCACGACCGACGAGGGGCACCACCGATGGCCATCGAACCGACCGAGCTCGATCACTGCTTCACCGCGCCGATCGGCGTCGACGTGAAGGGCGACGTCTGGTCCTGCGTCGAGATGCCCGGCTCGGCCGAGTTCTTCGGCACCGGCAAATCCGTCCGCGTCGATGCGACCGTCGACGGTGTCGACCTCCCGAACGTCGGGCTCATGCCGACCGGCTCCGGTGGTCACATGCTGTCCATCAGCGCGAAGCTGCGGAAGCGTCTCGGCAAGGACATCGGCGACACCGTCGACGTCCATCTCACCCGCCGCCTGAGCTGACGACAGGAGATCCGCGCGACAGCAGGAGATCCTGAGGGAGGACCTCCTGCTGTCGGGCGGATCTCCTGTGCTCAGCCGCCCGTGACCCGGCGGATGAGGTCCTGGATGAACGGCACCACGTCCGATGCCTGGTCGACGCCCGCGAAGGCGACCGCCAGCAGCGGCCACAGCGACACGAGGAGCGCCGAGATCACCGCCGCGACGGCCAGCACCCAGGAGAGTGCGCCGTTGCGGCTGCGGACGCACCCGAGCAGGAACAGCAGCGCGAGGACGTACCCGATGAGGAGCGCGACCACGATGCCACCGACCGGGACGTTGAGCGCACCGACCGTCGCGCCGTCGGCCGCACCGATGAGCCCGAGGATCGGGATCAGCACCCCGACGACGATCAGGACGAGGAGGACGACTCCCGTGATCGCGGCCGCCCACACTGCACGCGGACGCGGACGGACGCCGTACGACGTGGTCCGACTGAAGAGCGGCATGTCACTGCTCCTTCGTCGGCGCCGCAGCTTGGACGGCCGTGGCCTCGGCGGGAGCGTCCGCCACCTCGTCGACATCAGCGACCTTCGGGGCAGGCTGGTCGTGCGTGTCATCGTCGGCGGGCTCGAGTGCGCTCGGGGTTCCGTCGACGGGCTCCGCGGCGCCGCCGTTCTGCTCGGGGTCCGAAACAAGGTCGGCATCCGGGCTGGTGGTGGCCGGCACTTCCGCTGGAACGTCGTGGATCGCGTCAGCCGCCCCGACGGGCTCGGCGCCGGCGAGGTTCGAGTCGCCGTGCGTCACCTCGTCAGCGACGGTCGCGAGCGAGTCGGCCGCGGTGGCCAGCTGGCGGGCGGCCTCGGCGAGTTCCTCCGACACGTCGTCGGAGGAATCCGACACCACCGCATCGATCGGTTCACCGGCGACGTCGCCGTCGGCCGTGAGCTCGTCGTCGGCACCCGCGACCACGCCCGGCTGCTCGTTCCCCAGCGACCGGCCGTCGTCGCCCTCGGACCGGCCGGTCCGCTGCTCCACCGCATCGCCAGCGGCGTCGGCCAGGTCGTCCGCTCCGGCTCGCGCCGAGTCCACCGCGTCCGATGCAGCAGCCTTCGCCGTGCCGAGGGCATCTCCGGCGGCCTCCGCAGCATCGCCGATCACAGCACCAGCCGCCGACGTCGCGTCACCGATCGCGGCCGTGGCGTCGTCGATCGCCTCCCCAGGATCGGGCTCGATCGGGTCGAACGGCCCGTGGATGTCGGTGACCGTGATGTCGATGTCGACCGGTCCGGGGTGGCGGGCCTCCAGCACGGCCGCGACGTCGGCCCGGACCGTGTCCGCGACCTCGTCGATGCTGGCCGGGTACTCGGCCACCAGTGAGACCTCGACGTTCAGCACGTCGTCGTCGGCCAGGACGTTGACGCCGGGGACGGCGGTGCGGCCGAGCAGGCGGGTGCGGGCGCTGTCGATGGCGCGGGCCGTCGGGGAACCGAGGGCGTGCACACCGGGGACCGTCTCGGCCGTCGAGGCGATGACCTGGGCGAGCTCGTCGGCCTCCTGCTCACGTCTCCGGCCGGAGTCGAGCTCGACCACCGGAGCGTCCGCGGGTTCCGGCGAAGCCACCGGCTCCGACACCGTCACTGTCACCGTCGGCGTCTCGGCGGAGACCGAGTCGGCCACGGCCGGTTCAGCGGCCTCCGGACCAGCGACAGCCCCGTTCGCCGGCGCGACCACAGGAGCGGGCGCGGTCCCACCCGCGTGCTCGCCGTCGTGCGACTCGATGCGACGGACCTCGTCATCGGGATGCGCGGGCACGAGCACCGTCGGGTGCTCAGCCCGGACCTCGGCCGGGGTGGGGATGTGGTGCTGGTCCGGGTGCTTCGTGTCGTCGCTCATGCGATCCTCCTCGCACCGCGTCGGCGGTGCATCGGTCCTACTGCTGTCGGTTCGGGTGCCGCAACGGCACCGCGGGGTGTCGGGTCAGACGACCCGGTTGGTGCTGGCGAGCCGCGTGCGCAGTCCGCTGACGATCTGGATGACCACCGGGGTGGACGTCCCGAGGACGCTGTCCCACTCGTGGATGGCCGCCTCGATGTCGCGCCGCAGTTGGACGGGCGAGGCGCCGCGACGAGCGTGCGCGGTGAGGCGCAGCGTGGACTGCTTGCGGATCCGGAAGCCGGTGACGTCGACGGCAACCACGTCGGGGTTGCGCCCGATCGCCTCCTCGAGGACCTGCTCGGCGACCTTCACGTCGAGCAGGACGCGACCACCGGTCGGGGTGTCCTTCGTCCGCTGCTCGTCGACCTGCAGCAGCGTTCCGGTGTGCCCGCGGCCCTGCCGGAACACGAACCAGAGGATGACGAGGATGAGCAGCAGGGCGACGACCGCCGCGACCCACAGGATCCACGGCTGGGCGTCGATGGTGTCGTTCGTCGGTCCGACGGCTCGCTCCGCGTTCTCGCTGATCGTCCGCTGCACGTCCGGCAGGAGCGCGCCCGCGGACAGGGCCGCACCGGCCGCGAGGACGACGAGTCCCACGACGAAGATGAAGAACCGGTTGAGGAATCGATTCGTGGAGTTCATCAGGCAACCGTTCCCTTGCTGCTCACGCGGACCTTGGCGCGGAGCGCCGGCCGGTAGTCGTAGGACGCGACCTCCGCGTCCACGGCCTGCTGGATCTCGCGCTGGTCGACGCGTCGGCCGCTCGTCGGCGTGACGTCGACGCGGGCGCTCCTGGCGCCGACGCTGACGCTCACCTGCGAGGGGTCGATGTCACCGGCGTACGAGGCGACGCGGGCGAGCGACTGCGCGATCACGCGGTCGTCCACGACGGCCGCGGTGCGATCGGCGATCGACCCGCGACGCCCTTGGCGGGCGGGGGCCAGCGACAGGACGATCAGCACGAGGCCGATGATCGCCGCGACCGCGCCGATGGCGACGAGCAGCGGGGCCGGTGCGGTCGCGGCAGTGAGCACCGCGGTGACGATGTCCTTCGGTGCGACGAGGAGCGCCGGCTGCCCGATCGCGGCCAGGACCGATTCGGTGCCGAGCCAGGCGAGCACGAGCGCGAGGATGATCGCGATCGTGATTGCAAGCGTCGACCGCGGCGAGTGGGTCTCGCGACGCACCGCGCGGCGGTACAGGGCTGGGGTGCTCACAACACCCTCCTTCGTTCTTCGAGCTTCGCGCCCGTGATGTGGAGGTCGACGCGTCCGATCGTCGACCCGGTCAGGTCCAGGCACCGCTCACGGATGCTGGTCTGTGCGCGTGCCAGGCGTTCGAGGACGGTTCCCGAGGTCCGGGATCCGGCGCCGAGCGGCGACACGTGGATGGGCGTGCTCGCGGTGACCGTGAGGGCACCCTGGGCGTCGGAGAGCTCGACCGAGACCTCCGACGCCCGCACACCGAGTTCCTCCGCGGTGACGGCAGACACGACGCGACGCACGGCGCGGGAGCTGATCGTGTTGCGACCATGCACGGCCTGTTCGGCCGTCACCGCCGCGGTCACGACGACCGCCGCCCGCGGAGCGCGTCGGCGACACCGCGCAGGTCGAGCTTGCCCTCGAGAACGCGTCCGATGCCGAATCCGATCAGCATGAACAGCGCGACGAGGATCATGCTCCAGAACCCGAATGCGACGGCAGCCAGTGCCAGGACGGCACCGACGAGGATGCCGCGATCGGTCGTGGTCACTGGACGCGGCTCTCGTCAGCGTCGTTGTCGTCGTCCGACGGGATGTGGACGTCGGAGACGGTGACGTTGACCTCGGTGACGTCCATGCCGACGACGTTCGAGATCGCATCGGTGACGCTGCGACGGACGTCGTCCGCGACGCGCTGGAGGTCGACGGGGTACTCGGCGACGATCACGATGTCAGCGGCGACCTGCTTCTCGCCGACCTCGACCGAGACGCCCTGACCGCGGTCCTGGGCGTTGATGGCGTTGCGGATGGCGCCGATGGCGCGAGCTGCTCCGCCGCCGAGGTCGTGCACGCCCGGGACCTCGCGGGCTGCGATGCCGGCGACCTTCTGGACGACGCCATCGGCGATGACGTTCTTGCCCGTGGAGGTGGTGGCGGCGTGGTTCGCGGTGTCGGTGGTGTTCGACATGGTGTTGCTCCTTCGGTGGCTGGTACTGCGGTTTCGCGGTCCGGGTGTCCGGTCGCGGTGCCCGTGTTCCGGGCGACATCTATGAGACTGCGCGTCACGCCCGATCCTCACGGTCGATCTCGTTTTCGTCGCGAAGCACTCAGTTTCTGGATATTCGCGACTCGTCGATCAGGCGCGGAGGGTCTGGCTCGGGCCCTCGCCGAAGCGGTTCCGGTAGGCGGAGGCGAAGCGGCCGAGGTGGACGAACCCCCACCGCTTCGCGACCTCGCCGACCGTCGTCTCCTGCGGCGAGCTGTCGGCGAGCTCGCGCCGGGTGCGGTCGAGGCGGATGTCGCGCAGGTAGGCGGTGGGCGACATGCCGAGCTCGCGACGGCAGTGGAGCTGCAGCGTCCTCGTGTGCAGCCCGGCCGCCTTCGCCGCGTCGGCGGGCGTGATGGGCTCCGCCGCGTGGTGGTGCAGGTATTCGACCGCGAGGCGGGTGCGCGCCATCGAGGGCTCGCGGAGCGGCTCCGGCAGGTCGACCACCGCCCACGGTGCGAGCTGCAGCAGCGCGAGGGCGAGCGGTCGCTGGGCGTTCATGCGGAGCAGCGGAGGGGCCGTCTCGTCGGTGAGCACCGGGGTGGAGGCGTTCAGCGCCACGCGCCAGCGCTCGATCGCCTCGGGTGTCGGCGTCGCCTCGAGGTCGAAGGACACCGCTTGACTCGGGCCGGCGTGGATCTCGGTCGCGATGTCCTCGAGGTACGGTGCGGAGAACAGCACGGAGTTCTGCCGATGCGGGGTGAGGTGCACCGTGTACGGCCGGTGGAACGGGAGGACGAACGGCGAGCGCGGGATCTCCATCCGTTGGCCGTCGCGACGCACGATCCAGCCGCCGCCGGTCGTGACCCACGAGACCACGTAGTCGGTGAGGCCCGGGGTCTCGCCGGTGACGTGCCCGGTCATCGTCGCGGTGCGGAGCGAGACGCGGTCGTCGCCGATCGACACCCACTGGAACGAGAACGGCTCGGAACCGCGGGTGACGGTGAAGCGGCTGCCGTCGTAGGCGCGCTCGTAGTTCTGCCGGGCGACCGCCGGGTCGTCGCCGCTGACCGTGACCTTGCGGATCGGAACCGTCGACACCGAGCTACTCGTGCTGCCGAGCAGCGGGCCGGTGTCGGAGTCACTCTCCGGATCTGATTCGGATGCGAGGAAGGAGTGTTGCATGGTCGTCCTTGTGCGAGTGGGGGTCTCTTCGTCGCGGGACGGGCCCCATGGCCCCGTCGGTTTCCCGCGTCATTGGAGAGACGGACCGAGAGGAGGGAATCTCACGGTTCACTCAGCAGTTCGTCAGACAACGCCGTACCGGATGCCTCGCCGCACGCGTTTGGGTGAAAACTCAGTAGTCGGGACCTCCTGGTGAGGAGATGAATCCGTCCCCGTCGCCCCGTCCCTGAGCCTGTCGGCGGGCAGCCGAAAGCGCCCGTTCCGTCGTCCTGAAGCTCTCCAGACGACGCAACGGGCGCTCTCGGTGATGTCGCAGTGCCGCCTACGTTGCGTCCAGATACCCGTTCGGGTTGAGGACGAACTTCTGCGCAGCCCCCGCATCGAACTCGGCGTACCCGCGCGGGGCGTCCTCGAGGGTGATCGCGGTGGCGTTGACGTTCTTCGCGATGTGGACCTTGTCGTGCAGGATCGCCATCATCAGGCCGTGGTTGTACTTCATGACCGGGCACTGACCGGTGGTGAACGACAGCGACTTCGCCCAACCGGTGCCGAGACTCAGCGACAGCGCGCCCTTCTTCGCGGCCTCGTCGATGCCGCCCGGGTCACCCGTCACATAGAGCCCGGGGATGCCGAGCGCGCCGCCGGCCGCCGTGATGTCCATGAGCGAGTTGAGCACGGTCGCCGGGGCTTCATGACCCGCGTCACCGCCGTGGCCACGAGCCTCGAAGCCGACGGCGTCGACCGCGCAGTCGACCTCCGGGACACCGAGGATCTGTTCGATCTGCTCCGCCGGCTCGCCCTTGGTGAGGTCGACGGTCTCGCAACCGAAGCTCCGCGCCTGCGCCAGCCGGTCGGCGTTCATGTCGCCGACGATGACTGCAGCGGCGCCGAGGAGCATGGCCCCGGTCGCTGCGGCGAGGCCGACGGGACCCGCGCCTGCCACGTAGACGGTGGAGCCGACGCCGACACCCGCCGTCACCGCACCGTGGAAGCCGGTCGGGAAGATGTCGGAGAGCATCGTGAGGTCCATGATCTTCTCGAGCGCCTGGTCGCGGTCCGGGAACTTCAGGAGGTTCCAGTCGGCGTAGGGCACGAGCACGTACTCGGCCTGGCCGCCGACCCAGCCACCCATGTCGACGTAGCCGTAGGCACTGCCCGGGCGGTCGGGGTTCACATTGAGGCAGATGCCGGTCTTGCGCTCCTTGCAGTTGCGACAGCGACCGCAGGCGATGTTGAAGGGCACCGAGACGATGTCGCCGACCTTGATGAACTCGACGTCCGGTCCGACCTCGACGACTTCACCGGTGATCTCGTGTCCGAGGACGAGGTTCGGCGGTGCCGTGGTGCGGCCGCGGACCATGTGCTGGTCGGAGCCGCAGATGTTGGTCGCGATGGTCTTGAGGATGGCACCGTGGGGGACTTTCCGGCCGACGTTGGCCGGGTTCACCCCCGGTCCGTCCTTGAGTTCGAAGGTGGGGTAGTCGATGTCGATGACCTCGACGACACCCGCTGCTTTGTAGGCGACAGCTCTGTTACCTGACACGTGATCCTCCTTGATCGCGGGCGCCCGTTGTGTGGCACCCTGTGTCTGCTCGACCCTATCCCGCCCCTGCCGCGAGCGGCAGTCCCCCGGTCCCTGAGAACACCTCCGCCGGTCGGCGAGCGCACCTCCGCCGGCCCCTGAGCCTGTCGAAGGGCCCGGTCCCTGAGACCACCTCCGCCGACCCCTGAGCTTGTCGAAGGGCACCGGTCCCTGAGCCTTTCGAAGGGCTGCCATCCCGAGACCGGCCCGCTCCCCCGCACGTTCCTCGGCACACGTCCGGTCCCTGAGCCTGTCGAAGGGCACCCCTGTGGAGAGCACGCTCGGTCGTCCGCACACCTTGTCTCGGCAGCCCGGAGGCCGTTGTCCGAAGCTGCGGTCATCCCACATGTACAGACGGAGGCCCAAAACGTACACTTGCGACATGTCCCGGATCAACGTCACCGAAGCTCGCGCGAAGTTCTCCGAGCTCATCGCGCGATCCCACACCGAAGCCGTCTTCGTGGAGCGTCGCGGGCGCGCGGAGGCCGTCATCATCAGTCCCGAACAGTACGACCGGATGATGGAGGCGCTCGAAGACGCCGAGGACGCCCGTGCCTTCGATGCGGCGATGGCCGAGGAGGGCGACAGCATCCCGTGGGCGCAGGCGAAGGCCGACCTCGGCTGGGAATGAGTCGATACGACATCGAGCTGCGGCCGGCCGCGATCAAGGCGCTCCGCAGGATCGACCCTCAGGACCAGCGGCGGATCCGTGCCGCGATCGCTCTGCTCGGGGAGAATCCACGCCCGCCGAGCGCCACGGCGTTGCAGGGGCGCCCCGGCTTCCGAGTCAGGGTGGGCAACTATCGGATCGTGTACACGATCGATGACGGTGTGCTCCTCGTGGTCGTCATCACGCTCGGCCATCGGAGCGACGTCTACCGGGGCTGACGTCCGGCGACTTCGTGTCGGCGCCCACCTCTACGCTGGTGGAGCAGACCCCGAGGAGAGCACCCAGCATGAAGAAGACTCCCTTGGCGTTGCTCGTCGCGCTCCTTGCAGCCGTCGTGGTGCTCGTCGCAACGCAGTTCGACGGCGGGATCGTGTTCGGCGAGCCGGGGTCACCAGCGCCGACGTCGCTCGCACCGACGCCCGCGGCGGTCAGTCCGAGCGCGCGGGCATCGCTCGAGGCCGCCGGCTTCGCTGTCGTGGACGCGTCCGGGCAGTTGGTCGTCTCGGCCACCGCCGTCGAAGACGCGCTGGCCGACGTCGACACCGCGACCCGGGTCGCCACCGGCTACGACCGGGACCGGTTCGGTCAGCGCTGGGCCGACATCGACCGCAACGGCTGCGACACCCGCAACGACGTGCTGGCACGCGACCTCGTCGACGTCACCTTCAAGCCGGGGACCCGCGACTGCGTCGTCCTCACCGGAGCGCTGCACGACCTCTACACGGGGACGACGATCGACTTCCAGCGCGGTGAGCGGTCGAGTCAGCTCGTGCAGATCGACCACGTCGTCCCGCTCGCGTGGGGTTGGCGTCACGGCGGGAACACGTGGACGGAGGAGCAGCGCGAGCAGTTCGCGAACGACCCGATCAACCTGCAGGCCGTCGACGGCGCGACGAACTCGTCGAAGTCCGACTCCGGCCCCGGCGATTGGATGCCGCCGGCGGCCGCGTCGCACTGCGAGTACGCGGCGCGCTTCGTCCTCGTGCTGATGGCGTACGACCTCACGGTCGATGACGCCGACCGCCAGGCGCTCGCGGGCACGCTGGACAGCTGCCGGGCGTAGCGGCGCGTGGCCGCCGCACGAGAACAGGACAACCGCCCGAGAGCCGGAGATTTCCCGCGATTCCATCCGGTTCTCGCGCCGATATCCTGCTGTCAGGCGGGACGAAAAAAGCGGCCCACCGAAGTGGACCGCTTTTCAGAACGTGCGCCCGAAGGGATTCGAACCCCCAACCTTCTGATCCGTAGTCAGATGCTCTATCCGTTGAGCTACGGGCGCATTGCTTGCTGAGAGAAGAGAACTTCGGCTCGGCAGGCCGAAGTAGAGCCTACAACACGGAAGCCGAAGACGCGAATCGTGCTGCGACGAGGTCCCGGAGCGGGAGGGGCGGCCCTTCGACAGGCTCAGGGACCGGCGTGTTCACTCAGGGACCCGGATGGCCGCTCAGGGGGGCGGGTGCGGCCCGGGACCACAGGAGCCCTCCCCATCGACACGACGGGTACCGACATGGAACAGTCGATGCGACCACCTGCCGAGAGGACGACGTGAGCGCAGCACCAGGACCGACGAACGACGGCTTCACCATGATCGGCCGACCTCCCGTCCGGGCGAACCTCGTCCTGATCGTCATCCTGTCGGGCATCCTCGCCACGATCGTCGGGTGGGGCCTCGGGAGCATCATCGATTCCGTCTTCGACATCGCGCTCGCCCCGATCATCACCATTCCGTTCTGCTTCCTCCTCACCGCCGGCATCTGCCTGTCCTACCTCCGGACCACCTTCCGCCCGGTCGGCGTCGACACCGTCCGCGGGACCGCGCTCCTCGGCGGCGAGACGATCCCGATGCGCTCGATCGTGAGCGGTGAACTCCTCACCCGCAATCCAGCCGCCACCACGCCGGCCCTCAGCCTGCGACTCACGACCGACACCGGCGCACGCGCGCGGATCATCATGAATGGCGGGTGGCTCCGGAGCCTCCCCACCTCCGACCTCGTGCCACTCGTCGCGCTCATCGCCGGCAGCGGCATCCCCGATGACACCGGTCAAGATCCGCTCGACGTCGGACGAGAGCGCATCTCCCGTTCCCTCGCCGGGAAGGGCTCGGACGTCATGATCGGCCGACGCGGGTTCATCGGCGACTGCATCACCGTGGTGGAGTCCACCGGCGACGTGAAGCTGCTCGACGCGGTGGTCCAGGCCGCGGGGCCGCTCGGCCGGAGCATCCGGGACGAGGCGATGCGGGCCGCACAGGGCGCAGTGGAGGAGGTCGTGCGCGCGCATCAGGACGTGGCTCCAGCGGCGCCTGACGCTCTGAACCCGACTCCCCTCGTGCCGCCTGCACCGCAGTACGGGTCGGTCGTCGCGGACGAGGCCGCGGGGACGGCGGTCGACGACGACACGGACGACGATCGGTTCCGTCGACCGGACGACCCGGCCCGGCTGGCCGCGGAGCAGATCGTCGACCGAGTGCGCCTCGACAAGCTCGGTGACCGGAATGGGGCGCTCGGCAATCGGGATGCGGAGCGCGTCGGCCAGGATGGGTATCGCGGCGGCCAGGAGGACGCGCTTGTCGACCCGGACGACGGACGCGAGTTGCCGTCGTGGATTCCGCCATAGGACCAGGCTCGGGTGCGGTCCTGGCTCGCGGACGACGACGACGTCGTCCACCTGCAACCGATTCCGGAGACGGTCGGCGCACGCACCCTCCGGAAGGTCTGCGATCGGATCCTCCTCGGGCTCGCCGGCATCGGGTTGCTGGCTATCTTCGGGGCGGCCATCGCGGAAGGGGTCATCGACCGCCTCCTGCCGTCCGACGCGAACGCGCTCGTCGCTGTCGCGGTCGTCGGATCCGCGCTACTGGCGTTCGTCGCGTGGATCGTCGGCGGCATCGCGCGGGCACGCGAGATCCACATCGCCCAGCGGTTCTCCCTCGAGTGGCTCGACCGGCGCGGCCCGGAACAACGCCGCCGCGGACTCCCGCCGGTGCTCCTGCAGCACTTCCTCGGCCCGATCCCCGCGTCGCGCCTGTTCGCGGCCGGGGCGTACTTCGGCACCTGCATCGGCGGCGTCGGTGTCCTCGCGGGCGCCCTCCTGTCCGTCGACCCGGAGGAGCTCGGCGCGACCGGGCCGATCATGCTCGGCGTCAGCCTCGTACTCACGGCTGTCGGGACGGTGTTCTTCATCCTGAGGTGGCGGCGGGTGAAGCGGCAGCGGGCGCTGGCGATCGAACTCGGCGGCGAGCGACTGGCCTACCTCGGGAACCTGTAGGCGAGCGGGCGGTCGGCGGGCCCTTCGACAAGCTCAGGGACCAGGGCTCAGGGACCGGAGGGAGGCTCAGGGACCAGAAGAGGGCTCCCAGCCCTTCGACAAGCTCAGGGACCGGAAGAAGACACCCAGCCCTTCGACAAGCTCAGGGACCGGAAGAAGACACCCAGCCCTTCGACAAGCTCAGGGACCGGAAGAGGGCTCAGGGACCGGAAGAGGGCTCCCAGCCCTTCGACAAGCTCAGGGACCGGAGGGAAGCTCAGGGACCGGGGACTCTCAGGGACCGGGGACTCTCAGCGAGCGACGACCTTGGCGAGCACCCAGCGCGCCTTGTCGAGGGTGTTCGCGGGTGCCGGCAGGTACTGGAACGCCCGAGCACCACGCTGCACCGGCACGCCCTGCGCCTTCGCCGCCTCCTCCAGCTGCGTGGCGAAGCGCTGCCAGCCGTCGAGGCCCTGCGGGAAGCCGAGGTACTCGGTGAGCGACGTCACCACCACCTCGGAACCTGCGCCCGTCGGCTGGACCTCGATCGTGACGTCGTCTTTGGCGACGTAGTCGATGCCCCACACGCCAGGCCGCAACGACTTGGCCTTGCGCTTCGGCAGCCCCTCGATGAGCGCGGTCGCACCGGCGGGGTCCGTGCCGAGGACGACCGAGCGCCCGAACTCCTGCAGCATCTCCGGCACCTTGGTGGCGCGACGGTTCGTCGCCGTCTCCCGAATCTTCCGGCGGCCGAGTCCCTTCAACACCCCCAGCCCGACGATGGCGAGCAGGACGAGAATGGCGATGATCGCGAGTACGTTGCTGTCCACAGGAGCCCCCCAAGGCTGTCGGTCACGAGCGGTATCACTCAGGACGAGGATGCCGCAGACTCGCCGCACGCTCAATGGGGACCGGTCCCCACCGCCGCGCGCGGGCGCGATCAACGCGGGTCAGTGCGCTTGGGAGCCGAGCTCGATGACGAGGACACCGACCGCGATCAGGCCGATACCGACGATCATCTTCGGCGTCAGCTTCTCCTTGAAGAGCACGCGCGCACCGATGGCCGTGAGCGCGACCCCGCAGGCGGCCCAGATCCCGTAGGCGATCCCGACGGGCATGCCGTTCGCGAGCGCGATGGTCAGCAATCCGAAGGCGGTCACGTAGAACACGGCGACGGGAGCGATCCACCGCTTCTTCCGCAGGCCTTCCGAGGCGCGCAGGGAGAGCGTCGCGGCGACCTCGGTGACGATGGCGCCGGCCAGGAGCAACCAGGTCATGCGCCGACCTCCTCGTTGGTCGCGGCGGGCGTCGGCGACTCCGGCGCGTGGCCCGTCTCCACGAGCACGACGCCGGCGATCACGATCGCGATGCCGAGCCCGATCGTGAAGGTGAACTGCTCGCCGAACACGAGCGACGCGAGCACCGCGGTGAGTGCGACGCCGGCGGCCGCCCAGATCCCGTAGACCACCCCGATCGGCACCCCCATGCGGAGCAGCAGGGAGAGCGCGATGAAGGAACCGGAGTATCCGACCACCGCGAGGATCACCCACCGTGGGTCTTCGATCGAGCCACGGAGCGAGAGGGTCGCCGTGACCTCCAACAGGATGGCGGCGGAGAGGATCAGCCACTTCTTCATCGAGCTTCACCTCCAGCGAGGGCCAGGAGTCGCGAGACGAGGTCGGCGCGCTGGTCGCGGCCGACGTCGAGGATGCCGGTCGCCTCGGCGATCCAGAGGCCGTTCGCCGCCAACCAGACGAGCAGGAGGGAGGTCGAATCGGTATCCTCACCGAACCCGAACCAGGTGCGGAGGTACTCGAGCCAGGGAGCGGCGAGTTCGGGACGCCTGACCGCCTCGGCGAAGACGACGAACTCGCCCTGGCTCGCCCCGCCCTCCCCGGCGAAGGCGACGAAGGCCCGCACACGCTCCTCGAGTGTCGACGTCTCGAGCGGCGCCCCCACCTCCTCCACGAGCTCGCGCTGCCAGCGAGCGACCACGTGCTCGATCACCGCGATCATCATCGCGTCCCGTGAGGGGAAGTGGTAGCGCAGGCCGGCCTTCGTCAGACCGACCTCCTGCGCCACCGCCTCGTAGGTGATGTCGGCCTCTCCGGAGGCGTCGACGACGCGGACGGCCGCGTCGAGGATCTCGTTCCGTGCACTGGGTCTCATGGAAGTTACTTTACCTTACGTAAGGTAAAGTAACTCTGGGAAGGAACCGTGAGGAAGCGGCCCGTCGCGGCCCATGTGACGCTCTGTTTCGGGCACCTCGCGAGCACCCGAGCCCCCGAGTACCGTCGTGCTGGACGGCGCCGTGATCGCCGTCGGACCCAGCCTCGACGAGACGACCCGGTGGTATCCCTGTGAGCAAGCGCATCATCCTCAACGCGTTCGACATGAGCTGCGTGACCCATCAGGCGCCCGGCCTGTGGAAGCACCCCGACAACCAGGCGCACCGCTACAACGACATCGACTACTGGATCGACCTCGCCAGACTCCTCGAGCGGGGCACCTTCGACGCCCTGTTCATCGCGGACGTCGTCGGCATCTACGACGTCTACCGTCACTCCTCCGCACCCGCGCTCATCGACTCGGCGCAACTGCCCGTCGGCGACCCGATCATCCAGGTGTCGGCCATGGCGAAGGCGACCGAGCACCTCGGCTTCGGCGTCACCGTCGCCTCCACCTACGAACTGCCCTACGCCCTCGCCCGCCGCTTCTCGACGCTCGACCACTTCACGAAGGGTCGGGTCGGCTGGAACGTCGTCACCTCCTACCTCGACTCCGCCGCCCGCAACCTCGGGCTCACCACCCAGATCAAGCACGACGACCGGTACGGCATCGGCGAGGAGTTCCTCGACGTCACCTACAAACTGTGGGAGGGCTCCTGGGAGGACGACGCGGTCGTCATCGACCGGGAGAACGGCGTCTACACCGACCCCACGAAGGTGCACCCGATCAACCACCGGGGCGAGCACTTCCAGGTGCCCGGCATCCACCTCTCGGAACCGTCGCCGCAGCGCACCCCGGTCATCTTCCAGGCCGGCGCCTCGGCCCGCGGTCGCCAGTTCGCAGCCACCCACGGCGAGGCGGTGTTCATCAACGGGCTCGTCCCGGAGCTGACCCGCAAGACGACCGACGACATCCGCGAACGCGCCGAGGCCCTCGGACGCCCGCGCGACAGCGTGAAGATCCTCACCCTCGCCACGGCGATCGTCGCCGAGACCGACGAGGAGGCGCAGGCCAAGTACGAGGAGTACCAGCAGTACATCTCGCTCGACGGCGCCCTCACCCTCTACGGCGGCTGGTCCGGCCTCGACCTCTCCTCCTTCGACCCCGACAAGCCGCTCAAGTACGTCGACACCGACGCCGCCCGCTCGGCGCTCGCGATCTTCACGCTCGCCGATCCGGAGCGCGAGTGGACGCCGCGCGACATCGCCCACTACATCGGCATCGGCGGCATCGGGCCCGTGTTCGTCGGCAGCGCCGCGACGGTCGCCGACGAGATCGAGCGCTGGATCGACGTCGCCGGTACCGACGGCTTCAACCTCGCCTACGTCATCACGCCCGGCACCTTCGAGGCCGTCGTCGACCTGCTCGTGCCCGAGCTGCGTCGCCGTGGCCGCGTCTGGGACGAGTACCCGGAGGGGACGCTGCGCGGCCGCCTGAACGGCACCGGCTCTCCCGTCGTGCCCGAGTGGCACCCGGCCCACCGCTACCGCGGTGCGTACGTCGGGCAGCCGTCCGCCGCCGACGACACCGCGCCTTCCCTCTTCGACACCGACAACGCCGACGAGACCAACGCCTACGCCCCAGAAGGAGCCTCAGCATGAGCATCGACACGATCAGCACTTCGACAGGCTCAGTGACCGGGCAGCCGGTCCCCGAAGGGCGTACGCACTGGTCCGGCACCGCCGACGACGCCGAGCTCGCGCACTGGGACGCCGTCGCCACCGAGGTCGCCACCAAGCTCGCGGTCGACGTCCTCGAACGCGACCGCGCGAACCTCGACCCCACCACCGAGCTCGACCTCCTCCGCGAATCGGGCCTCGTCAACCTGCTCGACCCCGCCGAGTTCGGCGGGGGTGGCGGACACTGGGAGAGCGCCTTCCGGGTCGTCCGCATCCTGTCGCGCGTCGACGCCTCCATCGGCCAGCTGCTCGCCTACCACTACATCAACGCCGGCAACATCGGCTTCACCGCCGACCCGGCCACGCAGGCCGAGTGGCACCGCAAAACCGTGCAGGGCCGGTGGATCTGGGGCGACTCCGTGAACCCGACGGACCCCGACCTCTCGCTCACCCAGGACGGCGACACGTTCCGCCTCAACGGACTCAAGCGGTTCTCGACGGGCGCCTCGGCCGGCGACGTCATCCTCGTCAACGCGGTCGTCCGCGGTGGCGACCACGACGGCACGATCTTCCAGTTCGTCCTCGACCGCGACCGCGCGGGCATCACCTACCTCGGCGACTGGGACGCGCTCGGCCAGCGGCTCTCCGCGTCGGGTTCCGTGCGGTTCGAGGACGTCCTCGTCGAGCAGACGGACATCCTCGGCACCGTCGGCGACGAACCGTTCTCCTCCCTCGTGACGCCCGGCATCCAGCTCGCCTTCGGCAACCTCTACCTGGGCATCGCGGAGGGCGCGCTCGCGCAGGGCACCGAGCTCGTCCGGGCGCGGAAGAACGCCTGGTTCCTCAGCCACGCCGAGACCTACCGCGACGACCCGTTCGTCCAGCGCGTCGTCGGCGAGTTCGTGTCGTCGATCGCCGCCGTCGAGGCGCTCGCCGACCGCACGAACGCCCGCTTCGACCGCATCATCGAGCGGGGAGCGGCGGTGACCGCGGAGGACCGCGGCGCCATCGCCATCGAGATCGCCAAGCTCAAGGTCGTCTCCACCGAGCTCGGCATCGAGGTCGCGAACCGCATCTTCGAGGTCACCGGCTCCAGCTCGGCGAAGGCCTCCGTGGGGCTCGACCTGTTCTGGCGGAACGTGCGCACGCACTCCCTCCACGACCCGGTCGACTACAAGAAGCTCGAAGTCGGCGCGAACCACCTGAACGGCGAGCTGCAGCCGATCTCGCTCTACACCTAGGCCTTCACGCCACTCCCCCCTTCGACAGGCTCAGGGACCGAACCCCAGCTCAGGGTCCGACAGCCCATCGGTCCCTGAGCACCTCCACCGGCCCCTGCGCACCTCCACCGGTCCCTGAGCTTGTCGAAGGGCCCACCCAGGAACGGACTCCACCATGACCACCACCTCCACCACCGCCCGCCCGGTCGGCTTCGCGGCCACCCGGGAGCTGCTCCTGCCGCTGTTCGCCGAGATCCAGGCCGGCGCCGTGGAGCGCGAACTCGAGCACCGGCTCCCGCGGGAGGAGGTGCGGAAGCTCGCCGCCGCCGGCTTCGGCGCGCTCCGGGTCCCCGCCGAGTTCGGCGGTTCGGGACTCACCTTCCCGGAGTTCACCGAGCTCCTGATCGAGGTCGCGGCGGCGGACTCGAACCTCCCGCAGATCTTCCGTGGGCACATCGCCCTCGTCGAGGACCAGCTGGTCGCGGCCCCGAGCGACCGACGCACCGCCTGGCTCGAGCGGTTCGTCGCCGGTGAGATCGTCGGCAACGCCTGGAGCGAGGTCGGCTCCGGTGCACTCGGCGTCTCCGGAACGGTCGTCACCGAGCGCGACGGCCGCTACGTCGTGAACGGCCGCAAGTTCTACACGACGGGCAGCATCTACGCCGACTGGACGGACGCGACCGCGCGACTCGTCGTCGAGGGCCAGCCCGACACCGAGGTCACCGTGCTCGTCCGCACGAACCAGCTGGGCGTGACGATCGCCGACGACTGGGACGGCTTCGGGCAGCAGCTCACCGGCACGGGGACGATCGTCTTCGAGGACGCGGTCGTCGACGCCGACCAGCTGCACCCCTTCACCGATCGGTTCCGCTACCAGACCGCGCTCTACCAGCACGTGCTCATCGCCGTGCACGCGGGGATCGCTGCGGCGGTCGAGCGCGACGCTGGGGAGCAGATCCGCGCCCGCACCCGCGTCTACACGCATGGTCTCGCGCCACTCGTGAAGGACGACGGGCAGATCCAGGCGGTGGTCGGCGAGATCTCGTCGATCGCGTTCGTCGCGAAGCAGACCGTGCTCGGGGTCGCCGCGGCGATCGAGCGGGCGTCGGAGACCGCCGCCGACCGGGATTCCGCGGATGACCTGCAGGCGAACATCGAGGCCGAGATCCGTTCCGCCCAGGCGCAGGTAGTGCTCTCAGAGCTCGTCCCACGGTCCGCGACGCTGCTGTTCAACACGCTCGGCGCCTCAGCCGTCAGCCGCACGAGCGCCCTCGACCGCCACTGGCGCAACGCCCGCACGGTCGCGTCGCACAACCCCGTCATCTACAAGACGCGCATCGTCGGCGACTGGTCCATCAACGGCACGCCGCCGCCCTTCGTCTGGGCCGTCGGCACGGCCAAGCCGCAGTAGCCCCGCGGCACGAGCGCAGGACATCCGCCCGAGAGCAGGACATTCCGCGTCGAAACGTCCTGCTCTCGGGCGGATGTCCTGCTGCCGAGCGGGCGCGGGTCAGCGGTCGGCGAAGGCGCCGCGGTAGGCGCGCAGCGGGTGCGTCTCCGGGAGGGTGGACTCCGCACCGAAGAGCTTCTCGCGGAGCGTGCCCGGCGCGTACTCCCGCTGGGCGAGACCGCGCTCCTGCAGCACCGGCATGACCTCGTCGACGAAGACCTCGTAGGAGTGCGGGATCATCCAGTTGGCGACGTTGATCCCGTCGATCCCGGCCGCGCGCCACTCGGCCAGGTGGTCGGCGATCTGCTCCGGCGTGCCGACGACGCGACCCCGCAGCTTCGCGGTGAGCTTGGCGAGGTCGCGGACGGTCGGCTCGCGGTCCGGCGAGAGGGCCTGCAGCGCCTCGAGCATGCTGTGCCCGCCCTGGGTCTCGACGTCCTTGAGCGGGGTGTCCGGGTCGATCGGCTTGCCGGTCGCCTGGTCGGTGCCGAGGTTCGAGTGCGCGAGGAACGCGTCGGCCGACAGGAGTTCGTCGTACTCGGCCTCGATGCGCTTCGCCTCCTCCTCGGTGCTGCCGACGATGAACGACATCGCCTGCCAGAACTTGACGTCGCGCGGGTCGCGGCCGGTCGCGGCGACGAGCGCGCGCGTCGACTCCGCGGACGCCCGAGCGGCCTCGATGCTGGGCGCCATCATGAACTGCACCTCGGCGTAGTTCGCGGCGAACGCCTTCCCCGCGCCGGACGACCCGGCCTGGAACAGGAGCGGCGAGCGCTGCGGTGACGGCGACGACAGGTGCGGGCCCTCCACGCGATACCGTTCGCCGACGTGGTCGATCCGGTGCACCTTGGCAGGGTCGGCGAAGACGCCGCTGGCCTTGTCGGCGAGGAGCGCGCCGTCGTCCCACGACCCCTCCCAGAGCTTGCCGACGACCGCCACGTACTCCTCGGCCCACGCGTACCGCTCGTCGTGCTCGACGAGGCGGTCGAGCCCGTAGTTGCGCGCCGCGTTCTCGAGGAAGCTCGTGACGATGTTCCAGCCGACCCGCCCACCGGACGCATGGTCGATCGTCGAGATCTTCCGGGCGAAGGTGAACGGGTGCTCCTGCAGGATCGACGAGGTGAACGCGAGGCCGAGGTGCTCGGTGCTGATCGCCAACGCCGACAGCAGCATCGACGGGTCGTTGCTCGGCAACTGCATGCCCTCGCGGGCGTTCACGTCGAAGGACGCCCCGGCACCGCCGTAGACCCCGACGACGTCGGCGAAGAAGATCGTGTCGAATCGGCCCCGCTCGAGCGTCTTCGCGAGGTCGACCCAGAGGTTCACGTCGTCGAAGGTGTGCTGTTTCGCGTCCGGGTGGCGCCAGAGACCGTGCTGCATGTGGGAGCCCGTGTTCATCACGAAGGCACCGAACTGGAGGCGGGAGGGCTGAGCGGCGGTCATCCCCTCACGCTACCGGCAGAGGCTCAGCCGAAGGTGCCCTCGACGTCCTGGCCGGAACCGGAGCTGTTGATCGAGTAGTCGACCGGATAGCCGGACGGGCTCGTTCCGGCGAGCGCCGGGTCCTGCAGGATGGCGACGATCGCAGCACCCTGCTCCGGCGTCACGTCGGTGATCCAGAGCTTCGGTTGCGTCGTCACCTCGATCTCGACGCCGGGGTAGGCCTCGACGACGGCGAGGATGGCGTCGACCATCGGCACGCTCAGCTCGGCCGGGTCGTCCGCCATGGAGAAGCGTTCCGGCACACGGTAATGCGCGCCGTCCGGGTAGATCCCACGGAGTTCCCGGACCGCCGCGGGAAGAGCGTCCATGGAGAAGACGGTGATGAGCGGTGCCCCCTCCGTGACGGCGATCGACACCTGCAGCCGCTCCGTCAGCATCAGCCGCTGCAGTTCGTCGGCGATCTCGTCGATGCTCTGATCGCTCGGCACGAGCTGCACCCGCCACGGTCCCCGTGGTGGGTCCTGTTGCTGGGCGAGCGAGGTCGGGTCGGCCTCCCGCTGGATCACGACGATCGCGATCCCCTCGAGGTCCTCACCTGCACGCTTCGCCGCGTCGGCGGCGCCGAGCACCTGCCCGACGCCGGCATCGAGCGACATCGTCACCGTCGCACCGTGACCGACGACCTCGATGTCGGCGATCCCGTCGATGTCGGCGAGCGCGCGGGTGAATCCGTCCACGGCTTCCGATCGTTGCGCTGCCGCCACCTCACGCGCGGGCGGCGGTCGGAACGCGCCCGTCGACGCCACGATGACGGCGACGACGATGAGACCGGCGAGCACCGCAGTGACGACCCGCACCCGTCGCCGGCCGATGGCGAAGGAGAGGAGCATGATGAGCGCGGCGACGATCAGCACGGGGGCTCCGTAGACGACGAGTCCGAAGACGAGTATCGCGAGTGCTGATCCGAGATTGCTCACCAGCCCACCAGCGGCTCCGCTGGCGATCAACCCCACGGGCGGTATCCCGAAGACCACCAGGACACCGAAGCCGATCCCGGCGACCATGACCGCCGTCAGGCCGCTCACGTAGGCGAGCCCGCGCGAGGGGGTCCTCCGACGGACGACCTCCATCACCGGTTGGACGATCACGAGCATGACGCCGACAGCGAGGAGGATCCACCCGCCGAGCGAGCCGAGCATCTGGTACCAGAGCTCCGCCCCCGACGGCCCGCCGAGCACGAGCGGCGCGTCGGGGCCGTACGACCCGGTCGACTGATCGACGCGCATGGCGGTGCCGACGATGTCGAACAGCGTCGTGACGACGCCCCCGATGGCGATGATGAGGACGGCCGAGACGACGAGGTCGACGGAGCGGATGAGATACGCGATCAGGAACGCGACTCGGGGCGACCGGCGGGCAGGATCCTGGGGATCCGCGGATGCGTCGTCGGGGTCGGGCGAGGTCGCCACGGTCGAGGTCGCGTGGACGGATCCGGCGGCGCTGGCCTCGGTGTCATCGCGCTCAGGCGATGTCCCGGCTGCGCCCCCGTCGCTCATGGCTCCCCACTTCCGATGCGTCTCGATGACGCTCCCCCGGTCGTCAGTCTGGCACGACCCTTTCGAGATGCTGCCGCGACCGGGCCCGTCCCGGGTCAGCGCGCGTCCAGCGCCCGGAGCTGCCGCTGGAGGGCGACCTGCCGGTACGAGGTGTCGATCAACTCAGCGATGAGTGCCCAGTCGACGTCGTCGAGCGTGCGGCCGTCGTCGCCGTCGAGACCGGCGTCGAACGCGAGCTTGCCCGACGGGCCGTCGTACTTCGGCGACCAGAACCGGTCGTCCTCGAGCCAGGCGCCGCGCTCCTCCTCGGCCGGCGTGAACGTGATGCTGTGCGGGATGCGCATCTCCGACCCGACGGTCACGAACACGCGCTTGCCCGCCTTGAACCGCGGGCGTCCGTGGCCGAACGTCTCGACGGCCTCCGGATAGGCGAGGCACAACCGCCTGACGCGTTCGACGAACGGGTCGTCGGGATCATGCACGATCGGATGCTCCATGCGCCGACGCTACTCCGCGCGGGCGTCACGCGACAGTGCTCACCGGATGGCATGCCCCGGGTGGGCGGCGTCGTACGCCGAACGCGACGCCGCGATCACCGGCCGTTGCTCGAGCGACCAGTCGGCGAGCGTCTTGATCAGGTGGGAGAGCCCCGCACCGGACGAGGTGAGGGCGTAGGACACCTGCGCGGGCACCGTCGGGTACACGGTCCGGTCGACGAGGCCGTCGCGTTCGAGTCGGCGCAGGGTCAGCGTCAGCATGCGTTGGGAGATCCCGTCGATCGCCCGCTGGAGCTCGCGGAACCGGCGGTCGCCCGACGCGAGTTCGACGACGACGAGGACCGACCACGTGTCGCCGATGCGGTCGAGCACGTCCCGGATGCCGCAGTCCGGGTGGTCCTCCTTGCCGCAGGGTTCGAGGTCGGCGGTTACCGCGGTGTGCGTGAGTGACATGGAAGTGCCTTCTTGTGGGGCCGGAACGGGGGACGCAGACTCGTCCGAGTCATCAGTCCGAACACCGAAAGGCCCTGAAATGATCCTCGTCACCGGAACCACCGGCCAACTCGGCAGCGCGATCCTCGATGCGCTCACCACCCGTGGGGCCGCACCGCTCGCGAGCAATCGCAGCGGTCAGGACGGCGCGCGACGGATCGACTTCGACGACCCCGACACCGTCTCCTTCGTCGGGGTCGACACGCTCGTCCTCGTGTCGGCGGGTGAAGCCGAGGACGACGTCGTGATCGCCCGACACGAGACGGCGATCACCGCGGCCGAGCGGGACGGGGTGCAGCACGTCGTGTACACGAGCCTCACCTCGGCCGGAGACCACCTCGCGTTCGCGCTCGCGCACCGGTGGACCGAGCGTCGACTGCAGCACAGCAGCCTGTCCTGGACGATCCTGCGGAACGGCCTGTACGCCGAGCTGTTCGGGTCGCTCCTGGCGTGGTCGGGGGACTCGCTCGGTTCGGCGTTCGGCGACGGCGCGCTCGCCGCCGTCGCGCGAGCCGACCTCGCCGAGGCCGCAGCCGTCGTCGCGATGTCACCGTCGGACCACGTCGGTCGCCGCTACGACCTCGTCGGCGAACCGATCACGGCCGCACAGGTGGCCGATCGACTGGGCGTCCCAATCCAAACCGTCTCCCTCGCCGAGCAACGGGAGGCACTGACTGAGGCCGCGCTCAAGCCGTTCCAGCCCGCCATGCTCATGTCGATCTTCACCGGCGTCCGGCACGGAT
Organism: Plantibacter sp. CFBP 8775; assembly: GCF_014839505.1. Taxonomy (NCBI): domain Bacteria; kingdom Bacillati; phylum Actinomycetota; class Actinomycetes; order Micrococcales; family Microbacteriaceae; genus Plantibacter; species Plantibacter sp. CFBP 8775. The sequence continues at coordinate 1,372,987 of NZ_JACYNV010000002.1, forward strand.
TCCTCGACGGCACGGGCGACGACCTCCGCACCCTGCTCGGACGCGAACCGGCCGACGCGGTCGCAGTCGCCGCCGCCTCACTCCCGCCCCGCTGAGTCGCCCGGAACTGCACGAATCCGAGCAGAAAGCTCGCAGTTTGGGGCGACTCAGTGCTCAGGCGGCCGGCAGCGCAGCACCCCGCAGCGGGACGGCGCGACGCCAGGTGGCCATCCGCCAGACCCACTCGACCGGCCCGTAGCGGAAGTGTCGCAGCCAGAGGCGGCTGAGTACCGACTGCACCGCGATGAGCGCGACCGCTGCGACGCTCACCGCGGCCAGGTCGTCGATCTCCCGGAAGGGGACGACCAGCCCGACGACCGCGAACACGGCGCTCGCGGCGAGGTAGTTGGTGAGGGCCATGCGACCGAGAGGTTCGAAGACGGCCGCGAGCACCCGACGCACCGGCGTCTGCCAGAGCAGCGCGAATCCGGTGACGTACACGACGGCGAGGATCCCGCCCGCGATCCCTCCGGCGGTCGTGAACCGTGGGTCGCCGGGTTCGGTGGTCTGCCAGACGACGGCCGGGACGGCGAGGGCCGCCGCCACGAGGAAGGTGATCCACACGGGCCGCCGCCCGGCGTCGAGCACCTTCGGCAAGCCGTACGCCGCCGCCCCCGCACCGGCGAGGAACAGTCCGGGCAGGGTCGCGAGGCCACCGCCCGTGAGCGCGTAGGCGGCGATCGTGAGCACGACGCCGGACCCGAGCAGCGCCCAGCGCGGCAACCACAGCATGAGGGGGAGCATGAGGATCCCGCAGATCGCGTACTCGCGGAGGATCTCGCCCGGGTAGAGGAACCCGTGCGCGACACCGATCAGGAGCAACGCTCCGAGACGCAGCAGCATCGGGACGAGCGCGCCGGTGCCGCGAAGGCGGGCGCCCTGGATCACGAGCATCGCGCTCAGCCCGAAGAGGAAGGCGAAGATGGGGACGAACCGCGTCTGCACCGCGAACTCGAGCACGGTGTCCATGAGCGTGGACTGTCGCTGGTCGAACGGGATGTCGCTACCGAGCCGGGTGATGTCGGGGACGTTGACGAAGACGATGCCGACGAGTGCGAACCCGCGGAGGGCGTCGATGAGGTGCCAGCGACGCGAGGTGGCGTCGCCGGTGGACGGGACCGGCGGCGTGGAAGAAATGTTGACCTGAGGCATATCACCAGTTCAGCAGGCGTGGCGGAAGCCCGCATGCACCTGGAGGATGACGTCCTGCCACCCGGGATGGAGACCGCCCTCAGGCGGCCGGCGCCTTCGGGCAGTGCAGCTGCGTGCGCGGGCCGGTCGTGCGGTCGACGATGTGCTCGGACATGGCGTGGCCGCAGATCGGGCACCCCGACTGCGCGGCCGGCGGCAACGGCTCCTCGTTGTAGGGACCGAGGGGCGGCGGACCGAGCACCTTCCACATGCGGCCGTTCACCCAGCCGTACAGACCACCGGCCTCGCGCACGGACTCCCGGAAGGATCGTTTCTCGCTCATATTGATGAGTGTACTAATCATTTGGGTACGATGGGACCGTGACCGCCAACGAATCCACCACCGTCGCCACGGCCGATGACCTGCTCCAGCTCGAGAACCAGGTCTGCTTCGCGCTCGCCGTCGCGTCGCGCAGCGTCATCTCGCTCTACAGGCCGATCCTCGAACCGCTCGGTCTCACCCATCCGCAGTACCTCGTGATGCTCGCCCTCTGGCAGCACAGCCCGCGCTCGGTCAAGGACCTCGGCGGAGCGCTGCAGCTCGAGCCGGCGACGTTGTCCCCGCTCCTCAAGCGCCTCGAGACCGCCGGGCTCGTCCGACGCGACCGCAGCCGACTCGACGAGCGCGTCCTCGACGTCTCGCTCACCACCGCCGGCCGTGAGCTCCGCACCCAGGCGGAGGCCATCCCGCACCGGGTCATGAACGAGCTCCGGATGGACGCCGAGCATCTCACCCAGCTCCGCGAGATGCTCCACGCGGTGATCGGAGCGGCCACCACCGCGCCCGCCGTCACGGGTGTCGACCCGCGCTGACCGAGGGCTCGCCGCCAGGCGACAGCGTCAGGCCGGCGACGAGGTCGTCGTCTCCGGCGCGGTCGCGGTCCGCGGATTCCGGATGCCGACGAACGACACCACACCGCCGACGAACATGAACACGGCGGTCGCCAGGACCACCCGTGGGAACCCGTCGACGCCGAGCGCGCCACCGGCGATGATGCCGACCAGGGCGATCGACACGAGGCCGGCCACGCGCGACACCGCGTTGTTGACCGCCGATCCGATGCCGGCATGGGCCGGGTCGATCGATCCGAGGATGCCCGCGGTGAGCGGCGCGACCGTGATCGCGAGGCCGAGACCGACGAGCAGGATGCCCGGGAACAGCTGCACCCAGTAGTTCAGGTCCTGCTGCGCACCCATCATCAGCAGGAAGCCGACGCCGGCGACGATCGGTCCGATCGTCATGAACAGCCGCGGTCCGTGCTTGCCGGCCAGCTTGCCGAACCACGACGACAACGCGAGCATGACGAGCGTCGGCGGCAGCGTCGCGATGCCGGCCAGAGTGGCACTGAAGCCCGCCGTCTGCTGGATGAAGACCGCGATGGCGAAGAAGCCGAGCGAGAGGGCACCGTAGATGAAGACGGTCGCGATGTTGCCGTAGCCGAAGTTGCGCACGCGGAAGAGCGACAGCGGCAGCATCGGATCGGGGTGGCGGCGCTCCCACCAGAGGAACGCGACGAAGGACACGACCCCGCCGATGAGCGGCACGAGCAGCATCGGGCTCGACCAGCTGTAGCGCTCCTGCTCGATGAGCGCGAAGACAGGACCGCCGAGCCCGACGGCGCCGAGCACCGCGCCGACGACGTCGATACGCGGGCGGTGTTCGGGCTCGGGTACGCGGTCGGTGCGCATCATGAGCCACAGGGTGACGAGGATCGGGATGATGTTGATCGCGAAGATGAGGCGCCAGGACAACGTGTCGACGAGCACGCCGCCGAGCAGCGGGCCGGTGATGCCCGCAGCTCCCGTCCATGCCGTCCAGGTGCCGATCGCCTTGCCCTGCGCGACGCCGCTGAACGTCGAGATGATGATGGCGAGCGAACTCGGCACGAGCAGCGCAGCCGCGCCACCCTGGAGCAGCCGGGCGACGATGAGGACCTCGGCGGTCGGCGCGACGGCGCACAGGATCGAGGTGACGCCGAAGCCAATGAGCCCGATGCGGAGGATGCGGATGCGCCCGAACGCGTCGGAGAGCGAGCCCGCGAGCAGGATGAGCGACCCGAGGGTGATCAGGTAGGCGTCGACCACCCACTGCTGCACGATGAGGCCGCCGCCGAGTTCCTTCGTCATCGCGGGGAGCGCGACGTTCACGACCGAGCCGTCGAGGAACGCCACGAACGAGGAGAGGATCGCGATCGTGAGCACGAGGCGCTGCTGGCGGGTCATGGGTTCAGGGTAGCCCCGCGGACCGACGCGTCGAACGCGATCCCGAGGAAGCTCGACAGGCGTCGAAACACCGCCGACGACCGACGCCCGACGCCACGTCCTTCCCAGCCGATCCCCGCTCCGCGTTCGTAGACTGGAGCCCATGGACGACCTGTGGTGGCTCCCCTCGCTGATCGTGTTCGGGGGCGTCGGCATCATCGTCTGGTTGTTCGTCACCCTGCTGCGTCGGCGCAATCCGAAGACCCCCGTCGCCTCCATCGACGACCTCCACCGCCGCGCGGGCATCGCCCTCGTCCGCACCGACGACGCGGTCCGCGAGGCCGAGGACGAGGTCGGATTCGCCGAAGCGGAGTTCGGACGCGAAGCCGCCCGAGGGTATGCAGCCGACGTCGCCTCGGCACGCTCGGCGATCGGGGAGGCGTTCCGGCTCCGCCAGTCGCTCGAGGACGAGATCGCCGACACGGAGGCGCAGCGCCGCGCCTGGAACGAGCGGATCATCAGCGTCTGCGAGGACGTCGAGCGCACGCTGAGGGCGCGACTGCGCGGCTTCGACGAGCGGCGTGGAGCGGAGCGCTCGGCCCCCGACCTCCTCGACCAGCTCAAGCGACGCATCGACCGCGCGCGCGAACGACTCGCCACCACCGGCCTCGCGATCGCCTCGACCGCCGAGCGCTATGCGGCGAGCGCCGTCGAGGACGCCCGGGCGCTCCGCCGGGCCGCGCAGGACACGGTCGACCAGGCGACGGCCGATGCGGCGAAGACGAAGGATCGGATCGACACCGCCCGGCCGGCCGCCGCGTCACTGCACGCCCTGGGGCGCGAGCTGCAGCAGGCGGAGGACCGGCTGGACGCCGTCGAGCGTTCGCTCGCGGGTATCACTGCGGCGGAGACCGAACTCGCCGCAGCGGGGCGGGAGCTCCGCACGGTGATCGCCGAAGCGGAGGCGTTGGGCGCGACGGTGGAACGCGCGGAGACGGCCGCCGTCATCGCGGCTGCCGTCGAGCGGGCGAACCGCGCGCTCCTGGAGGCGGAGTCGGCCACGTCCGCGGACGGCGACCGCGTCCTGCCCGATCCGGTGCGACGTCTGGAGGCGGTTCGCGCCGCCGACGTCGATCTCGACGCGGCCCTTGCAACCGCCCGGAGCGCACAGCAGCGCCTCGACAACGCTCGCGAGGCGATGCGCGGGGCGCTGTTCACCGCAGACAGCAACATCCGCGTCGCCGTCGACGTCATCTCCGCGCACCGAGGGAGGGTGGGTGCCGACGCGAGGACGCGCCTCGCCGAGGCACAGCGGCAGCTCGCGCTCGCGGAGGCGGCAGCGGTCGACGATCCGGTCGAGGCGCTCGACGCCGCCCGCCGCGCGTCGCGGATCGCCCAGGACGCGGACGCTCTGGCTCGCTACGACGTCGGGTGACCCTCGATCTCCGACGACGCGAGGTCGACACTCAGCATTCATGTTCTAGAATATGAGTTCTGCTGTCGCGACGTACTCACCGTGATCGCGAAGCCCTCGCCGCCGACTCCCGAGAGGACCCCGTGCCCAGCTCGTCCGCGCGCCCGCCGCGCTCCGCGTCCCCGATCTTCACGACGCTCACCCACGGGTTCGACGCACGGGCGGCGTCCTCTCCTCCGGAACAGACCCCTCTGGCCGGAGCACCGACCCACCACGGGTCGCCGATCCCCTCACCCGACTGCCCGATCTTCGATCAGCTCGCGGGCCGACGCCTCGCCCGCCGCCGGAGTAACTTCGTTCACCCCGCCTGACCCCACCCTTCGACAAGCTCAGGGACCGGAAGAGGTGCGCGCAGCGAACACGGTCGCTACGTTCCGGATTCGGCCACGGGCCTCCGGATTCGTTCGCTGAGCCCCAGCCCCGGTCACTGAGCTTGTCGAAGTGCCCACCACCCTTCGACAAGCTTCAGGGACCGGAGTGGGAGCTCATGGGCCGGAGAGGGAGCTCAGGGACCGGAGGAGGAGCCCAGGGACCGGAGGAGGAACTCAGGGACCGGAGTGGGAGCTCAGGGACCGGGGGTGCGGAGCGCCGGTGGACGTGCCGCAGTGTAGGGACGATCGCCCGTCCGTGCTGCGCGTTTACGTTTCATCTCGAACGGTGACGGTCCGCGGTAACGCAACGGGCGTCCCTCCGCACGCCTGTGGAAACTGGCTCTGTGCACGCACCAGTGCACCCACAGACAGAGCCGAGGACCATCATGAGTGAGCACACGGGACCAGAACCGAGCGAATTGCGGGCGTCGATCGCCTCCGGCAAACGGAAGCGCCGGAACCTGCTGATCGGCGGTGTCGCGGTCGTCGCCGTCGCCGCGATCGCCGTCGTCGTCTCGGTCGTCGTCGGTGGCCAGAACGGGGCAGCCGACGCGGCGACCGGTTCCGGTGCGCCCGCCGAGCGCCTCAGCGTGAAGATCGCGGTGTCGGAGGACACGCAGTTCCAGGACGCCGTCAAGGAGGTCGCCGCTGAGAAGGGCCTCGACGTCGAGTGGGTGAACGTGAAGGACTGGGTCCTCCCGAACACCGAACTCGTCGCCGGCACCGTCGACGCGAACGCCTTCCAGCACATCCTCTACCTCTCGGCCTTCAACGCGGAGAACGACGCCGACCTGACACCGGTGTTCTCGACCGTCATCACGCAGTGGGGCGTCTTCTCGAAGACGCTCCCCGACGTCAAGGACCTCGCCGACGGCGCGCGCATCGCGATCCCCGACGACCCGTCCAACGGCGGCCGTGCCCTGAACATCCTGGCCGCGGCCGGACTCATCGAGATCGCAGCGGACGCGGGGAACTTCCCGACCGTCGAGGACGTCACCGCGAACGACAAGAACCTCCAGTTCGTGCCACTGCCCGCGACGAGCATCCCGCAGCAGTTCGACGACCCGTCCCTCGCGGCCGTCGTCGTCGGGACCTCCTACTTCGACCCGAGCCAGGGCATCACGAAGGACGACGCGCTCTTCCTCGACGACTCGCTCTCCGAGAAGAACCTGCCCTACGTCAACATCATCGCCACCCGCGCAGAGGACAAGGACAACCCGGCCTGGAAGATCCTCGAGGACACCTACGCCGACCCGCGCGTCGCCGAGGCGCTCGACGACGAGTTCGCCGGGAACTCGATCCTCGTGAAGGTGCCGGTGAAGGACCTCCGCGACAAACTCGCCGAGCTCCAATCCGAAGCCGAGTAGGACGACGGAGGGCGATCATCGCCTCGCGCGATGATCTGCCGCCACCACGCAGCGGCCGTCCGGGGTCTCCCGGACGGCCCTCCCGCGAGAGGAGCAGGTGATGAACACAGCAATCGTCTTCGAGGACGTCAGCAAGACGTTCGAGGTGAAGGGCCGTGCCTTCGAGGCGCTGCGGCACGTCGACCTGACGGTCGAGCGGGGCGAGATCTTCGGCATCGTCGGGTACTCCGGCGCCGGGAAGTCGACGCTCCTGCGCACCGTCAACGCCCTCGAGCGGCCGACGAGCGGGCGGGTCATCGTCGAGGGCCTCGAGATCTCCGCACTCGCCGGGCAGGCGCTCTACGCCGCGCGTCAGCGGATCGGCATGATCTTCCAGCAGTTCAACCTCCTGGAGTCCCGGACCGTCTACAAGAACATCGCCTACCCACTCAAACTCGCGAAGGTGCCGGACGCCGAGATCCTCGACCGCGTCGAAGAGCTCCTCGCGTTCGTCGGGCTGAGCGACAAGGCGCTCGCCTACCCGTCGCAGCTCTCCGGCGGGCAGAAGCAGCGGGTCGGCATCGCCCGCGCCCTCGCCACCCGCCCCGAGATCCTCATTTCCGACGAGGCGACCAGCGCCCTCGACCCGCAGACGACCGGCGAGGTCCTCGAGCTCCTCCGGCGGGTGAACGAGGAGTACGGCGTCACGATCCTGCTCGTCACTCACGAGATCGACGTCATCCGCGAACTCGCCGACCGGGTCGCCGTCATGGAGAGTGGCGAGGTGGTGGAACAGGGCAGTGTGTACGAGGTGTTCTCGGCACCACGCACCGCGACCGCGCGACGCTTCGTCTCGTCGGTGCTCCACCACATCCCCTCCGACGAGGTGCTCGCGAAGATCCGGGCCGTCCACCACGGCCGCCTGGTCCAGCTGCACGTCGAGGACCGCGACACCAACCACCCGTTCCTCTCGCGGGTCGCACGCGACAACGACATCGACTTCAACGTCGTGTTCGGCGGCGTCGACGAACTCCAGGGGCGACTGTTCGGCAGTCTCACGGTCGAGTTACTCGGACCGGACGACCGCGTGGACGCCGCCATCGCGGGGCTCCGAGCCACGGCGACCGTCACCGCGATCGACCCTGCGCACGCCCTTCGACAAGCTCAGGGACCGGGCGTGGGGCAACACGGACCGATCGCCGCCGGGCACGAACCGCTCGCCGAGGACCCCGACTCCCTGAAGGAGCACACCCATGCGTGACTTCGATCCCGACGCGTTCTTCCCGCGTCTCCTCAAGGCCATCGGGGAGACCGGCCTCATGGTCTCCGTGTCCTTCGCCGTCGCGACGGTCATCGGGATCCTGCTGGGCCTCCTGCTCTACGCGAGCCGGCCCGGAAACCTCCTGCAGAACCGCGTCGTGTTCGGCGTTCTCAACTTCGTCATCAACGTCATCCGACCGGTGCCCTTCCTCATCGTCGCGATCGCGCTCATCCCGCTCACGCGGCTCGTGTTCGGCACCGGCCTCGGACCGCTTCCGGCGACGATCCCGCTCATCCTCGTCGCGAGCGTCGCCATCGGTCGCGTCTCCGAGTCGAACCTCGTCGCCGTCTCACCGGGTGCCATCGAGGCAGGCGCGGCCATGGGGGCGAGCCCCGTGCGGGTGCTGTTCACGATCGTCGTGCCCGAGGCGCTCGGCCCACTCATCCTCGGACTGACCTACATCCTCGTCGCCCTCGTCGATGCGACGGCCGTGGCCGGTGTGCTCGGCGGCGGCGGCCTCGGCGACCTCGCCATGACCTACGGTTACCAGCGGTTCGACTGGATCGTCGTCGGACTCGTGGTCGTCACGCTCGTCCTGCTCGTGCAGCTCGCCCAGTTGCTCGGCAACGTGCTGGCGAAGCGGGTGCTGCACCGATGAGCACCGACGATTTCGACTCGTTCCTCTCCTCCATCCGCGGCGGCGCCGTGTCGCGCGAGACCGACCGGCGCCTCCTGTTCGACGAGGTCGCCGAGCTCAAGCACCTGGGCTTCGCCGCTGCCAGAGTGCCCGTCGCGTCCGGCGGCGGCGGGCTCACGCTCGAGCAGCTGTTCGCGCGGCTCATCGCGCTCTCGGCGGCGGACTCGAGCCTCGGGCACGTCTGGCGCGGACACATCCTGTTCGTCGAGGCGCTGCTCGCTTCGCCCGACGCCGCCTATCGGGAGCACTGGTTCGCCCGGCTGAGCGCCGGCGACCTCGTCGGGAACGCGCAGTCGGAGCGGCACGCGACCGCACACCTCGAGACCGTCCTCGACCGCGACGGCGAACTCCTCACGGTGACCGGCACGAAGTACTACACGACCGGCAGCATCTACGCCGACTGGATCCACCTGTCCGCGCTCGACGGGACCGACCGCGTCGCGGTGACCGTCTCCGCGCACGATCCAGGCACCCGCTCGGTGGACGACTGGGACGGCTTCGGACAGCCGTTGACGGGAAGCGGGACGACCACCTTCGACCGCGTGCCGGTGGACCCGCGCGACCTCGTCGTTCACAGCAGCGACGCGGCGGGGTGGCACCGGACGGGCGCCCTCCAACAGCTCATCCTGCTCGGTGTGGTGGCGGGCATCGCGCAACGTGCCCTCGAGGACACCGTCGACTATGTGCGCGCCAGGCGACGGACCGTCGGCCACGCGGGCGAGCACCTGCCACGCGAGGATCCGCTCGTGCAGTCGATCGTGGGCCAGCTGAGCAGCGTCGTGCACACGGCCCGCGCGCTCGTCCTCGCGTCTGCTCGGACCCTGGAGGAACCGGCCACCGATCCCGACGCCGCGCGTTCGGCGCTCCTGGAGGTCTTCCGCGTCCAGCAGGTCGTCCTCCCGCTCGTCCTCGATGCCCTCAGCCGCCTGTTCGAGGTCGGTGGTGCCTCCGCCGTCGGCCGGTCGACCGCGCTGGACCGGCACTGGCGGAACGTCCGGACGATCGCCTCCCACAATCCCGCCGTGCAGCGTTCGGCGGCACTCGGGCAGTTCGAACTCAACGGCACCCTGCCCGAGTGGCAGGCTCCGGGGGCGCGGCCCGAGACCGAGCCCGTTCCGGCGGATGGAGAGCAGGCATGAGCGAGACGGCGACGATCGACCGGGACCTGGCGCAGCGCTTCGCACCGCTCTTCGACGAGCTCGGGCGGGACGCCGTCGAACGGGAGCGCGAGCGCCGGCTGCCGTATGCCGAGGTGGAGGCGCTGCGGGAAGCAGGCTTCACCCGCGTGACGCTGCCGCGACGGTATGGCGGCGAGGAGGCCACACACGGCGAGCTGTTCGAGCTGCTCGCCGAGCTGGCCAGACGCGACCCGAACCTCGCGCAGCTGTTCCGCTCCCACTTCTCCTACATCGACCGCACCCTGCACGCCCCGGCGACCGCGGACCGCGAGGCGCGCCTGGCCCGGTTGGCCGACGGAGCCATCGTCGGCAACGCGAGCCACGAGCGGTCGGCCGCGAAGGTGGGCTCGCTCGCCACCCGGCTCACCGAGACGCCGGGCGGTCTCCGACTGAACGGGACCAAGTTCTACAGCACGGGCACCCTGTTCGCCGACCTCGTCGGGGTCGCCGCCGAACAGGAGGGCGAGTTCGTCTCGGTGCTCGTGGAGACGGAGGCCGCGGGTGTCGATCGGATCGATGACTGGACCGGGTTCGGACAGCGACTGACGGGCAGCGGCACCACCGTCTTCACGGAGGTCGCCGTCGACACGTCGGCGGTGACCCGGCGCGAGCCGGAACGCCCCTCGCACGGCGGCGCGTTCGTCCAGTTGGTCCTGCTGGCGGCGGTGACGGGCATCGGCCGCGCCATCGTCGACGACGCCGGCGCGTTCGTCCGCGCGCGGACCAGGACGTACAGCCACGGTGCGGCGTCGACCGCCCAGGCCGACCCGATCGTGCAGGAGGTCGTCGGCGAGCTGTCGGCGAAGTCGTTCGCCGCCGACGCCGCCCTGGCCGCCGCGACGACCGCGCTGGGGCGTTCGAGCGCGGCGATCCACGGTGCCGACCCGGACCTCGTCCAGGAACGGATCGCCGCCGTCGAGCTCGCGACGGCGCGCGCCCAGCTCGTGATCCTGCCCGCCGTGCTCGACGCCGCGACCGCCCTGTTCGACGTGGGCGGCGCGAGCGCCGTCGAGACGCACCGGGCGCTCGACCGCCACTGGCGGAACGCCCGCACGATCGCTTCGCACAACCCGTCACGCTTCAAGGCCAGGGCGATCGGCGACCACGTCGTGAACGGGACACCGATCGCCTCCTGGTGGAGCACCGGCGAGGCCTGACGCCCCGCTCCCCTCGGTCCCTGAGCTTGTCGAAGGGCAACCCGGTCCCGCCCTTCGACAGGCTCAGGAACCACCCTTCGACAAGCTCAGGGACCACTTGTCGAAGTGCTACTTCAGGCCGGAGAACGCCAGCCCGTCGATCACCCGTCGCTGGAGCACGATGAACAGGATGAGGACCGGTGCCATCGCGAGGATCGACGCGGCCATCATCACCGGGTAGTCCGTCGTCTTGTCGCTCGAGAGTGTCGCGAGACCGGCGGCGAGCGGCATCGAGTTGGCGTACGTGGAGACCACGAGCGGCCAGAGCAGTTCGTTCCACGACCACAGCACGGTCGTGATCGCGAGGACGCTGATGCTGGGCCTCGCGAGCGGCAGCATGATCTTCCAGAAGATCTGGAACGGCCCGGCGCCGTCGATCCGCGCCGCCTCCTCGAGCTCGGTCGGCAGGTTCAGGAACGCCGTCCGCATGAGGAAGGTGCCGAACGCGCTGAACAGGCCGGGTGCGACGATGCCGAGCGTGGTGTTCAGCCAGCCGAAGCCCTGCACGATCTGGTACTGCGAGATGAGGTACGCCTGCGACGGCACCATGAGGATCGACAGTGTCACGGCGAGCAGCACCGCGCGCCCGCGGAACCGCATCCGCGCGAACGCGTACCCCGCCATGGTGCAGAGGACGATCTGCGCGAGCGTCCTGATCACGGTGATGACGATCGACGTGCGCAGCTGATCGAGGAAGGGGAGGCGCTCGAACACCGCGGCGTAGTTCTGCCACTGCAGTTCGGCCGGCCAGAACGTGGGGACCACGCTCTGCACCTCCGCGTTCGTCGACAGCGACATGATGATCTGCCAGATGAACGGGAACGCCATGATGAGGCCACCGACGCCCAGCACGATGTGGGCGACGACGTGCGACCCGCGCCGCTGGCCGGGCCGACCGGCCTCGCGGCGTCGCGCGGACGCGGCGGAGGGGCGACCCGAACCCGGAACGGTGACGGCACGGGTGGTGAGCGGTGTTGTGGCCGTGAGTTGCTCAGTCATTGTTCACCCATCGTTTCTGGAGCCGGAACTGCAGGAGCGTGACGAGTCCGATGATCAGGAAGATCACGATCGCGATCGCCGCCGCGTACCCCTTGTCGTTCTGGACGAAGCCCTGGTCGTAGAAGAAGTAGACGAGCGACATGCTCTTCGGGAGCACCGGGTTGGTGCTGCCGAGGATCGCGTACAGCAGGTCGAAGAGCTGGAAGCTCGAGATGACCGTGATGATCGTGACGAAGAAGATGCTCGGGGTGAGCAGCGGCACCGTGATCGAGCGGAACTGCCGCCACCGGGTCGCGCCGTCGAGCTCCGCCGCCTCGTACAGCTCCGGTGCGATGTTCTTGAGCCCGGACGCCAGGATGATCATCGAGAAGCCGAGAGACGACCAGAGGCCGACGATCGCCACGGCGAACATCGCGGTGCCCGGCGTACTGATCCAGTAAGGGCCGTCGACACCGACGAGCGACAGCGTGTAGTTGAGGATGCCGAAGTCACCGTTGAAGATGATGCGCCAGACGATGGCCACGGCGGTCGGCATCGCGACGTACGGCAGGAAGAAGAGCACCCGGTAGAAGCTCGCGAACCGGAGCCCCGGGAGGTTCAACAGGCTCGCGAGGTAGACGGCGATCGGGATGCCGAGGAGCACCACCGCCGTGTAGATCAGCGTGTTGCCGAGGGAGGCGTAGAGCCGCGGGTCGGCGAACAGCCGGACGTAGTTCTCGATGCCCGTGAAGGTGGTGCCGCCGAACACGCCCCACTCGGTGAACGAGTAGTAGGCGGTCTGGACCATCGGCCAGATGAAGAAGACGCCGATGCCGGTGAGGAGCGGGAGGACGAAGACCCACGGCCAGGCACCGTCGCCGCGGGCGGCACCCCGCCGGGCCGCTCTCGGTGAGGAGAGCGGCGCCGACGGGGTGCGCAGCACGGTCTGACCGGTCACTTCTTGGCCAGCGCGGCGTTCATCTGCTCGGCGAGATCCTTCGCCACGTCGGCGACCGGCTTGTCGCCACTGAACGCGTCGGGCAGGAGCTCGACCTCGAGCGCGTTCCACGCGGCGGTGTTCTCAGACACCGGCAGTGGCATCGCGTAGTCGAGGGCGTCGAGGAAGACCTGCAGGTTCATCGTCGGGTAGGAGTCGACGAACGACTGCTGCGTGCCGGTGAACGCGGGGATGACGGCGCCGAGGTCGCCCTGCTGCTGCTGGGCCTCCTCGCTCGCCAGGAACACCTGCAGCGCCTGTGCGGCCTGCTTGTTCTTGCTCGCCGCCGCGACGACGTTCGAGACACCGTGGATGACCGTCGCCTGCTCCTCGCCGGTCGGCAGCGGGAAGGCCTGGGCGGTGGCGGCGACGTCGGACTCGCCGACGAGCGGACGCAGCCAGCTGCCACCCCAGTACATGGCGAGTTTGCCGGAGGTGAACCACTGGTCGGCCGGCGTGTCAGTCAGCTGTTGGATGCTGGGTGATGAGCCGTTCGCGATGAGGTCGGTCCAGAACTGGAGCCCTTCCTGGGCCTCGGGGCTGTCGTACTCGGACTCGGTCTGGTCGTCGTTGATGACCTCGCCGCCGGCCTGCAGGATCGTGTTGTAGTAGGTGGTCTGGCCGTCCATGCCGCCGGCAGCGCCGTAGACACCCTGATCCTTCAGCTTCGTCGAGATCTCCTGCGCGGCGGTGTCGAAGTCGTCCCAGGTCCAGCCGTCGGCGGGCAGCGCGACGCCGGCCTGCTCGAAGAGGGCCGTGTTGACCCAGACGCCGATCGTGTCGAAGTCCTTCGGCACGCCGTACTGGGTGTCGTCGAGCGAGTACAGCTCGTTCAGTGCCTCGGGGTAGTTCTTCGGGTCGATGTCGCCCGCCTTGACGGCGCCGGTGATCGGCTCGATCTTGCCGTTCGCCGCGTAGACCTGGAAGTTCGGGCCGTTCAACCAGAAGAGGTCGGGCAGGGTGTCGCTCGAGGCCTGCGTCTGGAGCTTCGACCAGTACGAGGCCCAGGGTGTGACGTTCACGTTGACGGTGATGTCGGGGTAGACCTTGTTGAAGGCCTCGATGTTGGCGTCGATCGCCTCGACCTGGGCCTGGTCCCAGACGCCGTAGGTGATCTCGGCCTTGAGGTCCTTCGGAGCGGCGGCGTACTCGCCACCGGTGGCGCCCCCGCCACCGGTGCTGCAGCCGGCGGTGAGCGCGGCGGCGGCGAGGAGGCCGATGCCGCTGAGGACGGCACGGCGGCGGTTGCGACCGCCGGGTGCGGTGTTGCGGTTCATGAACGGCGAAGGCATGACTGGAGTCCTTTCGAGGTGCGCTACCGGGCGGCGGCGTCGAGGGAGTGCGGTGCGGTGCTGGCGGTGAGGGAGGAGAAGTACTCGACGAGTGCGGGGTCGAGTGGCGGGACGTCGAGCGGGATCGAACCGTTGCGGAGCGAGTGGGCGGCGAGGGCACCGGCGGCGACGGCCTGGCGTGCGGCGACCGGCGACAACGTGGTGGGGGTGCCGTCGGCGACGAAGGCGAGGAACTCGTTCATCGTGTCGAGGTCGGCGTCGGCATGGCCCTCCTCGACGCCCGCGATCGGGTACTCGACGTCGCCCTCGGTGCTCCAGGTGCGACGACGGTTCCACACCTTGACGGTGCCACCTGCGGTGTCGCCGATGTTCTCGAGCCGACCGTGCGTCCCGATGACGGTGTAGTTCCGCCAGTAGTCGGGCGTGAAGTGGCACTGCTCGTAGCTGGCGGTGATCCCGTGCTCGAGGGTCATGAGCATCATCGAGACGTCCTCGACGTCGACCACGGGGTTCAGGCCGCGCTGCGCCTCGGGCGGCCAGTTGTCGTAGGAGAACCAGTCGGCCATGGTCTGGCCGCTGCGGTCCTCGTGATCGTCGACGTCGCCGTAGACCGCGAGGTCGCCCATCGCGACGACGCGCTGCGTGTACGCGCCGGCGAGGAAGTGGACGACGTCGATGTCGTGGCTCGCCTTCTGCAGGAGCAGGGTGTTCACGCGCGAGCGGTCGGCGTGCCAGTCCTTGAAGTAGTAGTCGCCGCCGTTGCCGACGAAGTGACGCACCCAGACGGACTTGACCGCGCCGATCTCGCCGCGCTCGATGACCTCGTGCATGAGCCGGACGACGGCCGCATGGCGGAAGTTGTGCCCGACGTAGAGCGGCGTCCGCGACTCGTAGGCGGCCTGGAGGACCGCGTCGGCGTCGTCGAGCGTGATCGCGAGCGGCTTCTCGAGGTAGACGGCGATGCCGGCGCGCAGCAGGTCGACCGCGATCTCCTTGTGGGTCCAGTCGGGCGTCGTCACGATCGCCGCGTCGACACCGCCCTGCGCGATGAGCGCCTCGTGGGAGTCGAACACCTCGATGTCGTCGCCGAACAGCTGCCGTGCCCGACCGCGACCGATCTCGTTGGTGTCGACCGCAGCGACGACCGATGCGGACGTGGGGCTCGTGGCGACGTGTTCGGCGATGTAGGCCCGCTGGCCGGTGCCGATGACGGCGACCCGGAGGCCTTCGGGGGTGGTGGCTGGTGCAGTGCTCACTCGATCACATCCGCTTCCTTGCGTGAAGTTGATTCATATGATGCCAAAACGATCATGAAATGACAATAGGCGATCACAGCGCTGACGCAAGTGCGGAGCGGCCGATGTGGAGAGGTTTTACCGCGCGGAAACATGGGGAGCGGGGTCGCACTTCGACAGGCTCAGTGACCGGGAGGGCGGCTCAGTGACCGGGAGGGCGGCTCAGTGACCGGAAGGGCGGGTCAGCGGCCGAGAGGAGGGGTCAACGAGCGGGAGGGTGCGGCACTTCGACAGGCTCAGTGACCGGAACGCGGCTCAGTGACCGGAAAGCGGCTCAGTGACCGGAAAGCGGCTCAGTGACCGGGAAGGGCCGCTCAGCGACCGGGAGGGGGCGGCTCAGCGTCCGGAAGGAGAGGACTCAGGCGGCGATGATGAGCTCGACGCCGGCCGCGGCCAGGGCGTCGGCAAGCGTCGGATCCACCGGCTGGTCGGTGACGAGCACGTCGATGCGGTCGAGCGGGCAGATGCGGGCGAAGGTCGCCTTCGTCATCTTGGTGCTGTCGGCGACCACGATGACCCGCTTCGCGACCTTGACGAACTCCTGGCTCACCGAGGCCTCACCCTCGTGGAGGGTGGTGGCGCCGAACTGCGCGCTCAGGCCGTCGACGCCCAGGATCGCGACGTCGAGGGCGATCTCGGCGAGCGCCCCCGCGACGAGCGATCCCACGAGTTCATAGGACTGGCGTCGTGCGACGCCACCCGTCACGACGATCTTCACGTGCGAGCGCACGGACAGTTCGAAGGCGATGTTGAGCGCGTTCGTCACGATCGTGACCGAGGCGTCGCCGTCCGAACGGACGAGGTGCTCGCTCCGCCCGATCACGCGCGCGACCTCACTCGTGGTGGTACCGCCGTTGAGTCCGACGGCGTCGCCGACGTTGATCAGGGCGGCCGTGGCCTTCGCGATGGCCATCTTGGCGTCGGCCTGGCGGGCGATCTTGTACTGCAGCGGCAGCTCGTAGCCGGTGCCGAGGGCGGCGGCACCGCCGTGGGTCCGCGTGACGAGTCGCTGTTCGGCGAGCGCCGTCAGGTCGCGACGAGCGGTGGCCGCGGAGATGCCGAGCGCTTCGCCGATCTCGGCGATCGTCACGTTGCCGCGTTCGCTCACGAGCTCGAGCAGGGCGTTGAGTCGCTGTTGCTGCGTCATCTGTCCTGCTTTTCCGGTCGGGTCGGGCGTACTGTGACCATCATATGGGCGCTCAGCCAGCGCCTGTCTGATTGATTCTGACGATTTGCACTGGTATCGATCAGATTCGATCCGCTATGGTTGCGGCAACGTATCGCCACGCTGCGATCGCGTCCCCTCACGTGAAAGGCACGTCATGCCCGAGACCTTCGTCGCCGCCGAACTGGCGTCGCAGCCCGAATCCTGGCGCACCGCCGCCGCCCTCGTGCCGGAGGCCGCCGCCGTACTGCCGCAGCCAGGTGAGCGCGTCGCGGTGGTCGGGTGCGGCACCAGCTGGTTCATCGCGATGAGCTACGCCGTGCTGCGCGAACAGGCGGGGCTCGGCATCACGGACGCGTTCGCGGGCTCGGAGTTCCCCGGCATCCGCGACTACGACCGTATCGTCGCCATCTCACGCTCCGGCACGACCACGGAGATCGTGCACCTGCTGGAGGCGGTGGGCGACTCGGTCACCACCGTCCTCATCACCGCGGTCGACGACTCCCCCGCGACCGTTCCGGCGGCACACGTCATCGCCCTCCCCTTCGCCGACGAGCGTTCCGTGGTCCAGACCCGCTTCGCCACGACGACGCTCGCGCTCCTCCGCGGCTCGCTCGGCCACGACGTCGAGGCACTCGCCGTGGAAGCCGAGCGGGCGCTGCAGATCCCGATCGACGAGTACCTCGCCGCCGACCAGGTCTCCTTCATCGGACTCGGGCACGCCGTGGGCCTCACCTTCGAGGCCGCGCTCAAGACCCGGGAGGCGGCACAGTTCTGGGCGGAGTCCTACCCCGCCATGGACTACCGCCACGGTCCTATCGCGATCGCGCAGCCCGGCCGACTCGTCTGGTCCCTCGGCCCGACGCCCGTCGGCCTGCCGGAGGACGTCGCGGCCACCGGAGCGACCTTCGTGCAGCACGACCTCGACCCCATCGCCGGGCTCGTCGTCGCCCAGCGCTTCGCGGTCGCGTTGGCTGAGGCCCGCGGCCTCGACGCCGACCACCCCCGTTCGCTCACGCGCTCCGTCATCCTGACGCCGTGACCGAGCGGGCGGTCCTCGGCATCGACGTCGGCGGGACCGGGATCAAAGCCGCATTGACGGATGCCGACGGCACGGTCCTCGGGCGCTGGCGCGAGGCGACGCCTTCGGGCGACACCTCGGGTGTCCTGACTCTCGACATCGTCCTCGGACTCGTCGGCGCCGCCAGCCGCGTCGCAGCCCCAGCGGCCGTCGGGGTGGTCGTGCCCGGCGTCGTCGACGAGCAGCACGGCGTCTGCATCCACGCGGTCAACCTCGGTTGGCGCGACCTCGCCTTCCCCGAGCTCCTCCGTCCCGCGCTCGAGGTGCCGCTCGCCTTCGGGCAGGACGTCCGCGCCGGGGCGCTGGCGGAGGCGGTCTCGGGCGCTGCAGCCGACGTCACGGGCACGATCGCGTTCGTACCGGTCGGAACCGGTCTGGCCTCGGCGCTCGTCATCGACGGCATCCCCTTCGCCGGCGGCGGCTGGGCCGGCGAGATCGGCCAGCGCGTGATCCAGGACGGCCCGCACCGCGGGCTCCGGGTCGAGGAACTCGCCTCGGCGGGCGGCATCGCACGACGCGCGGGCACCCGCGACGCGAAGACCGTCGCCGACGCCGTCGCCAGCGGTGACGCCGCCGCCATCGTCATCTGGAACGACGCCGTCGATGCACTCGCCGAGGCCCTCGCCGGCATCACCGTCGTCGCCGCACCCACCGCCATCGTGATCGGCGGTGGGCTCGCCCTCGCCGGAGCCGCCCTCTTCGAGCCACTCGAGCACGGACTCCGCGAGCGCCTCGACGTCGTCCGTGTCCCGCAGCTCCTGCCCGCTCGTCACGGCGACGAGGCGGCCACGGTCGGTGCGGGGATCCTCGCTCGCCGACTGGTGACAGCCCGATGACGACCACCCCCGCACCGCGTCGCGTCGTGGTCGTCACGCCGAACCCGGCCGTCGACATCACCTACACGGTCGCCGAGCAGCAGCTCGGGGTCACGCAACGCGTCCAGTCCGTCGTGCGTCGTGCCGGCGGGAAGGGCGTGAACGTCGCCCGCGTCCTCGAGTCGCTCAGCGTCCCGACTCTGCAGGTGCTCCCCCTCGGTGGCGCCTCCGGCACCTGGCTCGCGGACGCCCTCACGGCCGACGACCTCCCCACCCGGGTCGTGGAGCTCCGCGCCGAGACACGCTCGACGGTCGCGGTCGTCGACGGCGTCCAGCATCCGACCCTCTTCGCCGAAGCCGGTCCGGTCGTGACGCCCGAGGAGTGGACCACCCTGACGACCGAGCTCCGACGCGCCCTCCACGACGCGAGCGCACTCGTCATCTCGGGCTCGCTCCCGCCGGCCGCGCCCGACACCGTCGTCGAAGCCCTCGTCCGAACCGGGCACGACGCCGGCGTCCCGGTGATCGTCGACGTCAGCGGCACGGCGCTCCTCGCCGCGGCCCGCGCCGGTGCGACGATCCTCAAACCCAACCTCGACGAGGCCCTCGAGGCGACGGGCGCCGCCGACCTGGCATCGGCTCGCGCGGCACTCCTCGCGCTCGGGGCCCGCGCGGTCGTCATCTCCCGTGGGGCCGACGGCCTCACCGCCGGAGACGCCGATGGTGCCCACGAGGTCCCGGCCGTCCCCGGCGTCAGCGGCAACCCGACCGGCGCCGGCGATGCCGCCACGGCCGGCCTGGTCGCAGCACTCCGCGCGGGAGCCACACTTCCCGAGGCACTCCGCACGGCGGCGGCCGCAGGCGCGGCGGCCGTGCTCGAACCGATCGCCGGCGCGATCGACCTCGCCGCCTTCCACCGATTCCTCGACGCACCCGACGCACCCGACCCCATTGGAGCAACCGAATGACCACCGCCCTCGACTTCACCACGCTCCTCGCCAACGCCTCGTCCTCGAACGCCGGCATCGCGGCGTGCAACGTGGTCCTCCTCGAGCACGCGGAGGCGATCGTCGCCGGCGCCGAGGAGGCCGGGCTGCCGGTCATCCTGCAGATCAGCGAGAACTGCGTGCGGTACCACGGGTCGCTCGCCCCCATCACACTCGCCTCGCTGGCCATCGCCCGTGCAGCGACGGTCCCGGTCCTCGTCCACCTCGACCACGTGGAGTCGGCCGAGCTCGTGCGCGAGGGTGTCGAGCTCGGCGTGGACAGCGTCATGTACGACGCCTCGACCCTGCCGTACGACGAGAACGTCCGCGCGACGAAGGAGATCGTGGACTTCTGCCACGCGCGCGGCGTGGCCGTCGAAGCGGAGCTCGGCGAGGTCGGCGGGAAGGACGGCGTCCACGCTCCGGGCGCACGCACGGTGCCCGCAGAGGCCGTCGCGTTCGTCGCTGCGACCGGCGTCGACGCCCTGGCCGTGGCCGTCGGCACCTCGCACGCGATGACGAGCCGGGAGGCCGCCGTCGACCACGCGCTGATCGCACAGCTCCGCCGCGAGGTGCCCGTCCCGCTCGTGCTGCACGGTTCCTCCGGGCTCCCCGACGACGAGCTCCGCGCGGCGGTCCGTTCCGGGATGACGAAGATCAACCTCTCGACGCACCTCAACGGCTTGTTCACCCGGGCGGTGCGCGACGTCCTCGACGAGCAGCCGAAGCTCGTCGACCCCCGCACCTACGTGCGGGCCGGGCGCAGCGCGGTCGCGGCCGAGACCGCGCGGATCCTGCGCCTCCTTGCGACGGACTGAGCACTCCCAGCAATCCCACAGCAACACGCAACGCTGAGCTGTTAATATATATTGTGTTGGAGTTCTTCCAACGCCTCCACCGGTAACCGATCGTCCCCCGCGATCACCCTCCGGCCTCCCGAGCCCGATATCCCTTCGGGTGCGCGGGAGATACGGCCACCCCTCCCCTAGGTGCGGTGGCCCGAAGCTCTGCGACACCGCCGGTCGATGCTCGGGTCCAACCTCGGGCATCGACCCGCGCAAGCACTGACGCCAGGCATTCCCAGGTCGTTCTCAGCTTGGTCGCGTACGTTTGTTCCTCGAGTGCCGATGTCACAACCGGCTTCCGTGTGCAGAGTCCACACCTCCACGGATACGCCGATGCTCCCGACACGACACCACCAGCCGTCATCCAGAACGGCGAAGAACGATCCACCGGACGGCCCCAGCCGACCAGCGCAGCCGAATCTCGGCGCAGCTGCATACCGGACGGTCTCGTCGCTCCATCCATGCGACCTGCACCGATCGTCATCGCATTCCCCCTCTGGAACCGGCCCATCCATCATCCGTAACACCAGAATCGAGAACCACCATGTCCATCACTCAGACTCGGACCCCAGCGTCCTCCAACCGTTCCGCGGGCACCGCCGTCCACGGCCGCGGTCACTCCACCGAGAAGCTCACCTACCGCTTCGGTCTCCGCACCCGGGAGACCGGTGCGGAGCAGCGCGGCTCCAGCAGTGCGGCCAACCGCCGCGGCTGAGCCGCCTCACCGCTCCAATCGACGCCCCCGCACGGCTTGACCGTGCGGGGGCGTCGTGCGTCCAGAACCGGCGCCGATCCCGGCCGCTCCGGAGTTCGGACGATCGTACGGACGACCACGGCGTCCCAGGTGGGAGAATCCCCACATGGATCCCGTCGCGCTCATCTCGTGGATCGTCGTGTTCGTCGTCGTCACCGTCATCGTCTCCGGCCTGTCCGGCCGAGCGGGCGTCTCCGCCCCGGTGGCCCTGGTGCTCGTCGGCGGCGTCGCGTCGTTCATCCCCGCCGTCCCGACCGTCGAGATCGAACCCGACCTGATCCTCTACGGACTATTGCCGCCGCTGCTCTTCGCGTCGGCGATCCGGATCTCCCTCATCGACATCCGTGCCCGTAACGACGGCATCATCCTGCTCTCGGTGGGAGCGGTCGCGTTCACCGTCGTGTCGGTCGGGTTCGCCAGCTGGCTCCTCATCCCGTCGATCACCCTCGCGGCGGCGTTCGCGTTCGCAGCGGTCATCGCGCCGACCGACGCCGTCGCCGTGAGCGCGATCGCCGGACGACTCGGGCTCCCCCGCCGCGTGCTGACGATCCTCGAGGGCGAGAGCCTGCTCAACGACGCCACCGCACTCGTGGCACTCAACGCCTCGATCCTCGCCATCACGAGCGTCGTCAACCCGGTCATGATCGCCGGCGAGTTCGTCATCGAGGTCGTCGCCGGTGCCGGCGTCGGTCTCGCGGTCGGCTGGGTGCTGTCCGAGGTCCGCCGACGCCTGCGCGCCCCAGTCCTCGACACCTGCCTCTCCCTCATCACCCCGTTCCTCGCGTTCCTCCTGGCGCAGGCGATCCACGGTTCGGGCGTCCTCGCGGTGGTCACCGCCGGGCTGCTGCTCGGCTACCGGGCGCCCATCGTGCAGTCAGCCGAGGCGCGCATCGCCGAGTCGCTCAACTGGCGCACCATCCAGTTCCTCCTCGAGAACGCCGTCTTCCTGTTCATCGGGCTCAACCTGGCCGGCATCCTCGAGGGGGCGATCCAGACCGGTCCGGGGCTCTGGCCGACCGTGTTCATCAGTGTCGGGGTCCTCGCGGCGCTCATCGTCTCGCGGTTCGTGTGGGAGATGACGGTCACGGCGATCTACCGGCTCGGGCCGAGACGGCTCCGTGAGCGGAGCTGGTCGTGGGGCAACGGGATAGCCGTCTCCGCAGCGGGCGTCCGTGGCGTGGTGACCCTGGCGGCCGTGTTCCTGCTGCCCGAGGACACCCCGTCGCGCGAGTTCCTGCAGTTCCTGGCGTTCGTCGTCGTGGTCGGCACGCTCCTCTCGGGGCTCGCGCTCCCCCGGATCATCCGCGCGCTGCACCTCCCGCCGCCGAACCACAGCCAGGAGCGCGTCGAACAACTGATGCTCATGGCGGAGGTCCAGACAGCCGGCCTGGACCGCCTCGACGAGCTGACGACCGAGGCGGATGAGGAGCAGGTGCTCAACCGTCTGCGGACCAATGCGAGCTTCGTGGCCAACGCCCTCGAGCAGTACACGGGTGACGGCTCCGAACTCCGCACGGTCGCGTTCGCCCGACTCCGCCGCCAGATGATCGCGGCGGAACGCGAGGCGCTCCTCTCGGCGCGCGCCGAGGGTCGCTACCAGGAACCGGCGGTCGCCGCGGTCCTGGCGGCGATCGACGCCGAGGAGGCGACACTCAAGGCGATGACGCCGAAGCCGCCGCGGTCATAGCACCCCGGACGGTCTGCCCGCACGCCCCATCCGCACGACCGGTGCAGGACGATCGGTCGGGCAGGATGAGGGCATGATCATGTTGTTCCCGGCCGCCGTCTTCGCGGTGCTCTACGTCGCGAGTCGACGCCGCGACGCCCGCCGCCTGCGCAACGGGGTCTTCCTGGTCTCCGCGATCGCCTGCGGGCTGGTGGCGCTCCTCTCGGAGGCGTCCCGCACGACGCCGTTCACCGTCATCCTCGCCGCGTTCGGCACGGTCCTGCTGGTGGGCGTGCTCGGGGTCCTCCTCATCGGCAACGGCATCACGATGCTCCGGCTCGAAGGACGCAGCCTGGGCAACCTGCTCTCGCTGTTCGCCGGCGTCGCGATCCTCGTCCTGCCCGTGCTGGCCGTGCTGCTCGTCCTCGGAGCGCACCCGCAGTCCCTGCCCTCCTGGCTGACGATCGTCCTCGTCGCCCTGGGTCTCCTGCTCGGGTTCGCGTGCTTCTACGCGGCGGCGACGTTCGCGGCCTTCGGCGTGTACTCACTCGTCTACAGCCGCTACCGCCACACGCGGACGCCCGACGCCCTCGTCGTCCTCGGCTCCGGCCTCATCCACGGCGAGGTCCCGCCGTTGCTGCGCAGTCGCCTGGACCTGGCGCTCCGCATCTACCGGGCCGCCTCACCGGGGACGACGCGGCCGATCCTGATCCCATCCGGCGGACAGGGCGACGACGAACCCCGCCCGGAGGGCACGGCCATGGCCGAGTACCTCGTCGCGAACGGCGCGGACCCGTCCGACGTGCTCCCCGAGACCACGTCCACGAACACGCGCGAGAACCTGTTGCTCTCACGAGACCTGCAGCAGTCGGCCGGGCGGAACGGTGAGACGATCGTGGTGACGAACAACTACCACGTCCTCCGAGCGGCGCTCCTCGCACGTTCGATCGGGAGCGACGCGCAGGTGATCGGCTCCCCGACGGCCGCCTACTACGTGCCGAGCGCGTTCCTCCGCGAGTACGTCGCCATTATGGTCGAGCACCGTCTGCTCAATGCGCTGGCGATCGCAGGCGTCGCGGGCCTGATCGCCCTCGCGGTGGTCTGGTCGCTCCTGCCGATCTGAGCCGCCCTCCCACCCGAGGACGACGACGCCCGCAGCGCACGACGGGCCGTCCTCCGAATGGAACGGAGGACGGCCCGTCGGTCGCGTGATGCCCGACTCAGTCGGGTGCGGTGTCGTAGACCTCGCGGGCGTCGTCGGTGGCCTCGGAGGCCGGCCCGGAGTCGGGCTGGTGATCGGTCGAGCCGTCGGCGTCGCCACCGTCACCCTCGGCCAGCGGCGCGTCGAGTTCGGTCGAGGGCTCCGGCGTCTCGACGGCCTCCTCGGTCGCCTGCTCCTCATCGGGAGCCGCGTCTTCCGAGCCGGTGCCGTCGACGGTCTGACTCGACCCGTCCGAGCCCGGTCCGGCGGTCGTCTGGTCGGAGCTCACGAGCGCTGCGGTGTCGATGTCGGCACCCTCCCAGGCTTCCTGGTCCGCTCCGGCCGCACCGGTCGCGAGGTCGTCGCTTGAACGCTGGTCCTGCTGATCCGTCATGATGCACTCCTCTCCGCGGAACGCGTCGCGCTCCGTGTCCTCGGACTCTACGACGTGATCCTCCACGGTCTCCCGGGGTTGACAGCCGCCGACGGGCGTCCGGGCCGGTCGCGATAGCGTGGGGACATGAGCCTCCCCGTCACGGACACGCGCGTCACCTATCCCACCGGAGCCCTCGTCTCGACGGGCACGGTACTGCACGTCGAATCCGCTGGCGACCACCTCGCCGTCGTGCTCGACGAGACGGCCTGCCACCCGGTCGACGCAGCATGGCCCGACCAGCCCGCCGACACGGCGACCATCACCTTCGGTGCGGGCACGAGCGCCGTGGAGGTCGCCGTGACCGACTGCGTCGTCGCCGCGAGCGACGGCACCCGGCTGTACCTCGGCGCCGACATCCCCGTGAAGAAGGGCACCGAGGGGTGGGCCTTCCTCGTCGCCCACCTGGTCTCCACCGAGGCGGCCCGGAGCGCCGTCGAGGGCGCGACGGCCCGCATCGAGGTGGACGCGTCCACCCGGCACGCGCTCTCCGCCGGGCACACCGGGTGCCACCTCGCATCACTCGCCTTGAACGCCGCGCTCGCCGACGCCTGGCGCAAGGAGGTCGTCCCCGATGCTCTCGGGGCCCCCGATTTCGACGCGCTCGCCTGCGAGTCGTCGCGGATCGCTCCGGACGCGTCGACCGATCGTTACCGCATCGGCAAGTCGCTCCGGCGGAAGGGGTTCGACCCGGCCGCCCTCGACGACCTCGACGCGCTCGAGTCACGCATCCGGAACACGCTCGACGGTTGGTTGGACAGCGGCGCCGCCGTCCGGATCGATCGCGAGGGCGAGCTGCTCACCGATCGGCGCAGCTGGCACTGCGAGTTGCCGGGCGGCCCGGCGGTCATCGCCTGCGGCGGCACCCACGCGGCGTCGCTGAGCGAGTTCTCGAGTATCGCCGTCTGGCTGGAACGCGAAGAGGTCGACGGTGCCGTAGTGCTGTCGATGGTCAGCACGGTCGTCCCGGCCGGCTGACCGATGGCTCGGCGGCTGACCGGCGGCTAAGCGGCGATGCCCGTGGAGGCCGCGCCGCCGACGCCGGCGAGTAGACCGCCGATGACGAACACCCAGAGCAGCACGAGTGCCGCCCAGACGAGCAGGAACAGCCCGTTGAGCACGACGCCCGTGATGGCCATCGCGCGACCGGCGGGCTCGCGGCGGAGCCCCATGAGGCCGAGGACGAATCCGACGACCGGGAGCACAAAGGTGAACCCGAAGAACAGCGACACCAGGCCGATGACCATGCTGGAGATGCTGAGCCCCTTCGGCGGCGATGCCGGGTAGGGGTAGGGCGCGGGGTACACGGGCGCATACGGCTGCGCGTACGGCTGCATGGCGTACTGCGGCGGGTAGGGCTGCTGCGGCGGGTAGGGCGCCTGCTGGGCGTACGGCTGCACCCCGTACTGCTGCGGCTGGAGCTGCTGTTGCGGGTACGGCTGCGGCGGAACCGACTGCTGCGAGTGCGCCTGCTGCGGCGCAAGGGGCTGCGGCTTCGATCCGTCCGGTGTGCTCATGCCCGTCAGCCTATCGACCAGCCCGCGCTCGGTGCCCGACCCCGCGCCCCGACGGCAGCCTCCAGGTCTCTGGGAGCTCACGCTCAAGGGCGGTGAGGGGCCCGGAAAGCGACTACCGTATTCGTGCGGTCCTCGCAGTGAACCCGGAACACGGACCGCGCCACACCCAGAAGGAGCACCGTGCAGAACGACGCGATCGCCGAGGAACAGGACCATCTCGATCGGCTGCACGACGTGATCCGGTCGCAGTCGGACCTCGAGGAACGACGCTCCGAACTCGCCCTCCGCGCCTTCGACGGCGACGACGACTCGAGCTTCTCGGAACGCGATGCCCTGGTCGCCCACCACCGCCAGCGGATGGTCGAGCTGCGTTCGTCCAGCTTCGGACTCCTCTTCGGTCTCCTCGAACGCGAGACCGACGAACGGCACCACATCGGGCGCATCGGTCTGCGCGACCCGGAGAGCGGCGACCAGCTCCTGTTGGACTGGCGCGCACCGGCCTCGCGCCCGTTCTACACCGCGACGCCACTCCGCCCCGAAGGCCTCCGCCTCCGCCGCCGCATCGGCACGGCCGGTCGCCGCGTCACGGAAGTGCACGACGAGGTCCTCGACACGACCATGCTCAGCGACGACGAGCCGAGCGGCATCGGCGAGTCGGGTGCGCTGCTGGCGGCCCTCGGTCGCGCCCGGACCAAGCACATGGCGGACATCGTCGACACCATCCAGGCCGAGCAGGACGCGATCATCCGGGCACCCCTTCCCGGCACACTCCTCGTCCAGGGCGGTCCGGGCACCGGGAAGACCGCCGTCGCGCTCCACCGCGCCGCATACCTCCTGTACGAGCACCGCGAGCGGCTCATGCGCAGTGTCGTGCTCATCGTCGGGCCGAACTCGACCTTCCTCGACTACATCAGCCGCGTGCTGCCGTCGCTCGGCGAGACCGCCGTCGTCCTCGTCACACCGGCGACCCTCGTGCCCGGACTCGACGCACACGCGGAGGACTCGCTCGAGGCCGCCGAACTCAAGGGTCGGCTGCGGATGGCCGACGTCGTCGCCCGGGCCGTCCGTGAGCGCCAAGTGCCGCTCAACGAGCCGGTCACGATCCGCATCGCCGGTGACGGCCCGCTCCGCGTCACGCCGGGCGTCCTGCGGCGGATCAAGGCCGGGATCGAGCGCTCGGGCACCCCGCACAACGAGGCGAAGCTGCGGTTCGACCGCGCCGTGCTGACGCATCTCATCGGGCTCGAGGCGAAGCGCGACGGCTTCGAACCCCGCACGGGCGAGGACGCCGACGAGCGTCGACAGGAGCTGAGCGAGGAGCCCGAGGTCGAGGAGCTGCTCGACACGATGTGGCCGATCCTCGAACCGGCCGAGATCATCGACCGTCTCTTCACCGACCACGAACTGCTGGCTCGTGTCGCGCCCGACCACACCGAGGAGGAGCGTCGCCTGCTGCTCCGCGAACCCGTCGCCGGAACGGACGGCGCAGGTGAGACCGACTGGGCCGCCCGGCTCACGCCCGGCGACATCGCCCTCGTCGACGAGGCCGCCGAGCTCATCGGCGAGGACCAGCGCCCCGAGCTGGAACGGCAGCGCCGCGCCGCTTACGAGCGCCGGCACGACGTCGAGTACGCGCGCAGTGTGCTCGAGATGATCGGTGACATCAGCATCGACGACGAGGCCCAGGACGACGACTACCTCCGCTCCGCCCAGGACCTCGCCGACCGCCAGACCGTGGAGGACGACCGCAGCCCCGCTGAACGCGCCGCGAGCGACCGCACCTGGGTCTACGGGCACGTCATCATCGACGAGGCGCAGGAGCTCACCCCCATGCTGCTTCGGGCCGTCCTGCGGCGCGGCCCCAACCGCTCGATGACCCTCGTCGGCGACATCAACCAGCAGAGCACCTCCGCCACCCGCTCCAGCTGGCAGGAGCTGCTCGGCCCCCAGCTCCCGCGCTGGACGCAGGAGCTGCTCACCGTCAACTACCGGACGCCCGAGCAGATCATGGCGCTCGCCGATCCCGTCCGGCTCGAACTCGACCCGGACTCCCCGGCGCCCGTGTCGATCCGACGCGGCGAGGAGGAGCCCGTGCAGCTCACGGTCGAACCCGCCGCGCTGGCCCCGGCCGCGGTCCGCGCCGCCGTCGACGCGATCACCGCACACCCCGGCATCGCGGGCATCATCGCACCGCGCTCGCTCCTGGCGGAGATCGACGCCCTCCTCGCCGACGCCGGAGCCGATCGCGCCCGGGTATGGACCGGCACCGCGCGGGAGAGCAAGGGCCTCGAGTTCGACAGCGTCGTCCTCGTGCAGCCCGACGCGCTCGGCGGAACGGGCCACGCGGCCCTGTCACTCCGGTACGTCGCGCTCACCCGTGCCACCCAACGGCTCACGGTCGTCGACTCGTCGAGCTGACCGTGGGCAACCGGCGACGCACCGTCGTCCGGACCCCTCCAGAGCACCGGGCGACGGGAAGGACCGTAGGCTTGGGCTCTGCCAACAGAATGTGAGGCTGGGATGAAGGTCATCAGCTACAACCTCCGGAAGAACAAGGCCAGCGGCGAGCTCGTCGCGCTCACCGAAGAGTTCGGCCCCGACGTCCTCGCGTTGCAGGAGGCCGACACCCTGCAGCTGCCCGCCGAGCTCGGCGGCCTGCACCTCGCCGACAGCACCCACCGCAACCGGCTCGGCCTCGCGATCTACTACCGCCGCGACCGGTTCACCGCCGAGTCGACGCAGACGTTCGCGCTGAAGAAGTCGCTGCACGACATGGTGCTCGCGCCGGCGCACGAGCGCCTCATCGGCACCCGCCTCACCGACGTCGAGGCCGGGCGCGAACTCATCGTCGCCTCGTTCCACGCGGCCCCGCTCACCGCGCTCAACTCACTGCGTCGGCACCAGATCAAGGCCGCGCACGAGCAGCTGCACGCGATGGGCGACGTCCCGACGCTCATGGTCGGCGACTACAACTACCCGCTCTTCCAGAAGGGCCTCGGCACCAAGATGCAGGAGAGCGGCTACGACCTGAGCCTCAGCGACCGCAGCACCTACACCCGCTACAAGATGTTCCGTGGGCACTTCGACTTCGCGACGTCCGTGGGCCTGAAGATCGACCGGGTGCAGACGCTTCGCCGCGGTATCTCGGACCACCTGCCGATCCTCGTGGACGCCAGCTACGGCTTCGCCGTGCCCGAGGACGACGACGCGCCGGAGTCCGCCGCCCGCTGACCCGGTCGCCTGCCCCTGCGCGCGCCCCGTCCGGTTCGCAATTCAGGATGCGGTCGGCGCGGCGCCCTTCTGCCGCAGCGTGTGACGCGGGACACGCCGCGTTCGTCCTGAGTTGTGAACTCGGAAGCGACGTCAGATGAGGCCGCGGAGGAACTCCTGGACGCTCGTCCCGGCCTCGCGGGCCCGGCGGACCAGGCGTTCGTGCTCATCGGTCGTGAGGTCGAGGGTGAGCTGGTGCCACGTCGGCTCGACGTCGAGTGAGAACAGCGCGCCGTCGTCCTCCGCGTCGAAGACGGGGGCGGTGCGCTCTTCCTCCACCTCGAGGTCGGCGAACAGCTCCGGCTCGGTCGTCTCTGTGGCGGTGTCTGCGACGACGTCGGCCTCGGGGGTCGACGGGGTCGACGCAGCTCCGGCGCCGGTCCACCCGGGTCCCTCCGGCACCGGCGTCTTGCGCTGGAAGGCCTCAGCCGCCGTGCGGGCGCGGATGTCGGCGGCCTCGTTGAGTCGGTGACCGACGTGCCCCTTCACCCACTCGAACCGGTAGCGCCGCCCGGCGATGGCGGCGTCGATCTCCTGCATGAGCTCGAGGTTCATGACGGGTTTGCCGTCGCCCTTCTTCCAGCCCTTCTTCTTCCAGCCCGGCATCCACTTCGTGATCGAGTCGATGACGTACTTGCTGTCGCAGAGGATGTGGAGGTCCTCGTCGAGGTGCTCGGTGGCGCGGAACAGTTCGAGGACGGCGCGCAGCTCGCCCATGTTGTTCGTGCCGTGCGGCCATCCCCCGGCTGCCCAGCAATCGTCGTCGACATACCAGGCCCAGCCGGCGGGTCCGGGGTTGCCGAGGGCGGAGCCGTCTGCGGCAGCGGTGATCGTCATGAGCGCCTTTCGATGAGTGCCCTCCATCGTATCGACGCACCACCGACGCCCCGACGCCGGTCCCGTGGTGCCGCTGTCGGGCTGGCCCGGCGTCGGGCGGGCGACGTCAGGCGGGCGCGAAGACGCTGAGCGTGACGGCGACCGTGACCGTCGTGTAGCCGGGCAGGTCGGCGATCGCCTGCTCGAAGACGTCGTCGTCGAGGTGGTGGGCGCTCGGCCCCATGCGGACCTCGTCGCGCACCTCTTCCGGCATCAACTCGACGGCATAGTCGAGCGTGTCGCGGGAGCGGAGCTCGAACCCGTCGAGCTGCGCGTCGAGGCGGGCGTCCTTGCGCTCGGCGATCCCGATCATGCCGAGCCGGTCGCGCAGCTCTGCCAGGTGACCGGGTTGCGGCGTCACGACGGTGAGCAGGCCGTCCGGGCGGAGCACCCGACGCATCTCGGGACCGTTGCGTGGGCCGAAGATGCTCAACAGGTGGTCGACCGAGGCGGTCCGGAGCGGGAAGGGTGCCCAGGCGTCGGCCGTGGCGGCTGCCGCTCGTCCGTGCGCGCGGGCGGCGCGACGAGCAGCGAGCGGCGACAAGTCGAACCCGAACCCGCGCCAAGCCGGCCGGGCGTCGAGGATCCGGCCCAGGTAGTAGCCGGTCCCGCCAGCGATGTCCACGACGAGCGGGGCGCTGTCGTCGTCGACCGAGCCGTCCGGGAGGAAGCGCGCGAGCGGCAGGGTCGTGGCGACGTGGTCGGCGATCGGCTCGTAGTGCTCGGCCTCGAGGAACGCTGCGCGGGCCGCGACCATCTCCTGCGTGTCGCCGGTCTTCGGCGTCCGACCGCCGACGACGAGCGAGGCATACCCCTGCCGGGCGATGTCGAAGCTGTGACCGGCGGGGCAGCGGAGCACGCGGTCGCCGAGCTCGAGAGTCGCGGTGCAGATCGTGCACGCGAGATCGGGGGCGACGAGGCTCAGCCGATCGTGCTGCGCGACGTCAGCGAGGATCGGCATGCCTTCGAAACGCTCCGCTTCCAGCTGCTGTGTCCGTCGCCGCCGCGATGCTTCCGGTTGTCGCACTTCACCCACACGGTGAGTCTAGGCGCGCGCCGCATGGTGCGTGCGCCGGAACGTTCGAGCAGCGATCCGTCGCGGCGGGCTTCGGCACCGCGGTGACTCGATCGGCTCGGTGACTCAGTCCTCGAGCGCGCTCCGCAGACGCTCGACGTCCTCGTGTGCTGCGTCGCTCGCACGCTGCGCCCGGTCAGCCTCCCGCTGGCGTCGGGCCCACTCGCGATCGGCGTCGGCGATGTCCGCGTCGAGCTCCTCGAGCCGCCGTGCGAGGTCCTCGCGGTCACGCTGCAGTCCCGATCGCCGGACCGCCGACTCGTCCAGGAAGGCGGTCGCCTCCTCACTCGCGCTGGATGCTGCCTCCTCGTCGCGCTCGGCCGCCTCCAGCCGGGCCCGAAGGCGTCGGCGTCGGTCGTCGTCCTCGTCGGAATGGTCGCCGTCTCCGTCGCCCCACGTCCCGAGGGAGCCGTCGGCGGTGGAGCGCCCACTGGGGGATCCTGGACCGCCGACCACACCACCCCACCCCGCTCCGCTCGAGGTCGGGGCGTCGGTCAGCCGCCCGGACGACACCTGCGCGGCGAGATCGGCGTCGGCACTCGCCGCTTGCAGACTCTGGCGGACGGTCTCGATCACCGCTCCGGAGAGGGACGCCCCCTCCGCTGCTGCGGCCTCGACGGTGGCGGTGACGAGCGTCGCGATCAGCGAGCGACGTTCGGTGCCGAGCGCGCGGAGCGCTGTGGCGTCTCCGGAGCGTTGAGCGTCGCCGAGCGCGGAGCCGAGTTGTTCCAGTTCGCTGAGCAGGTCCGGGCGGTGCGCCGTCAACACGTTGAGCGCCCAGGCGGCGACCGACGGTTTGCGGAGCGCGAGGATCGCCGTCGCCAGGTCGTCGTCCCCGTCGTCGCGCGCTGCGACGGCCAGGCGTTTGCGCTCCGCCACGAAGCCGCTGAGGGGGACGCGCAGCAACTCGACGGCTGCGGACGCGAGGCCAGTCGGGGCCGGCGTTCCGGTGTCGCGGTCATCGGGCACGGTGCCGCTCCCTCGCATCATTTCACGTCAGGCTAGCGCCCTCTTGCGCCAGAACGGAGTCCGACTGTCGCCTTTTCGGGGGTCGATACCGACAATGTGGACATGGATGCCAGACCTTACCCCGACACAGCGGAGCCGCCAGAAACAGCGGCCTGCACCGACTTGAAGACCCTCCTCAGGACCGTGGACTTCCCGATCTCACGCCGCGAACTGCAGTCGATCGCCGTCCGTTCCGGACTCGACCGCGGGACGCTCGCCGCGCTCAACACGCTCACCGAAGAGCACTACGCCGGCTCGTTCAGCATCCTCCGCGAACTCCGCCACCACGGCGAGCTCCGTCGCTCCGCCTGACCACCCCGTCCGACACCTGGTGGTCTCCCCAGCGCGGTGCGCTGACGTGAGCGCGGGTCACAGACGCGGGCGCGGGTCTCCGGAGGGGCGCGCTCACGCGTGTGGGGCGCGGTGGTGTCAGCGCACCGCGTGGCGGCTCGGCCGGGCAGGCTCTCGGCACGGTGCGTGACGTCCTTGCTGCTCGCGCTCGGGCTCCTAGACTGGCCCGATGGGGAAACGCACATGGTCCGCAGCTGTCGGAATCGTCATCGCGCTCGGAGTCGCACTCACCGGCTGCGCGCCGAGTGCACCGGCACCCACCGGCACGCCCGTCGGCTCCCCGACCATGTCGGCCACGCCGGAACCGACTGCCCCTCCTGCGGAGGACGTCGTCGCCATCGTCGTCGGCCCGTTGGCACTCGAACTCGTCGATACGACCGGGACGCCACTGGAGAGCTTCGCCTACGACGACCCGTCGGAGGAGGCGCGCGCCAAGCTCACGAACCTGTTCGGAGAGGAACCCGTCGTCGAGGACAACTCGACGGGCAAAGTCCCGAACACCACCTATCAATGGGCGGGTATCAGCATCTTCGACCGCCAGGGCGACGGCGGCGAGTTCATCCCTGATTGGTCGGTCGCCGTGACGGCGTCGGCCCTCGGCGAGGTCGATTTCCGGTCCATCGAGGGGACGGTGGTCGGGGCATCGGTCAGTACCGTCCGCGAACGCTATCCGGAGCACCCCGACCAGGTTGGTGCGAACGGCGGACGTCACTTCAGCATCTCGGTGGCGGAGACACCGGTCGGTACCGACGACCAAGGCAACGAGCACACGTACTCCGTCTTCATTTCCGCGCAGGATCCCGACAGCCCCATCGAGAGCATCGGCGCACCGTACACGAACTTCGGCGACTGAGCTCACCGCCACCTGGTGGATTCCCCAGCGCGGTGCGCTGACGTGAGCGCGGGTCACAGTCGCGGGCGCGGGTCTCCGGAGGGGCGCGCTCACGCGTGCGGGGCGCGGTGACGTCAGCGCACCGCGCTGGCGATTCCGACAGACATCGCGCAACGCAGAAACCCCCGGCGAACCGAGGGTTTCGAGCTGAGATCCAGTGCGGAGACGGCGGGATTTGAACCCGCGGTCCCCTTACGGGGACTCCACCTTAGCAGGGTGGTGCACTAGGCCGAACTATGCGACGTCTCCATGTGCGCTCGCAAGCGGACGCACGACGACCAGCATAACCGGTGATGGGCGTGGTGACGAATCCCCGGGTCCGAGACGCCCTACGACACTTCGACAAGCTCAGTGACCGGGACTCTGGTTCCTGAGTCTGTCGGAGGACCGGGACCGCGGCGGCCACTTCTGCGCTCGCTGAAAGACCGTCGTCGGAGCGGTACCGGGACGCCTACTGGTTGTCGAGGGTACGACCGCGGGAGCAGGTGCGCTGGTCGGCGGTCTGGCCCGTCACGGACGACGGAAGGACCACTGCACCACCGGCGGAGGGGTCGGTCGCATCGGCGGGCGGAGCCGTCGCTGCCGGGTCGGCTCCGGCATCTGCACCCTCGGCCGGGTCGACCGCGGTGGGGTCTGCAGGATTCGCCACCGCACCGGCGCCCGTCGCGCCCGAGAGCTGGATGGGCTGATCGTTGCCGAGCGCCTCGAAGAGCGCGGCCGCCGCATCGTCGATCGGCTCGACGCCACCCTCCACGGCGGCGTTCGGGTACTGCACGAACGCGATGTTGGCGAGGTCGACCTCACGGAGCGTCATGGCGATCGCGATCATCGTGTCGAGGCTCGTCAGGCTGTCGGACAGCTGCATGTTCTTCGCCGCCGCTTTGGCCAGGGAGTAGAGGATCCCAGGGTTGGTCAGCGTCTCGGCACTCTTGACCTGCTGCATCATCGCCGACAGGAAGACCTGTTGGTTGCTGATGCGACTGAGGTCGCTGCCGTCGCCGACACCGTGCCTGGTGCGGAGGAACTGCAGCGCCTCGTACCCCTCGAGCGTGTGCTCGCCCGCCGAGAGGAAGGTGTTCGTGTACTCGTCCTCGATCGGGTCTGCGACGCACACCGTCACCCCGCCGAGCGCGGTCGACATCGCCATCACGCCACTGAACTGGACCTCTGCGGCGAACGGGATCTCGAGCCCGGTGAGCTGCGACACCGTCAGCGCCGTGCAGGCGAGCCCGCCGTAGCTCAGCGAAGTGTTGATCTTCTGCCGGCTCATCGAGTCGAACGAGCCACCGGACGGGTCGGGGCAGGACGGGATGGGGACGAACATGTCGCGCGGGAAGCTGACCACGGTCGCGTTGCTGTGGTCCTCGGAGATGTGCACGAGCATCGTGACGTCGTTGAGGTTGCCCGTCTCCTCTTCGGCATCACCGAAGACGGGGTCCTGACCGGCGCGCGAGTCGCTACCGACGATGAGGAGATTGACACCACCCGGATACGCTCCGATCGCGGGCAGGTCGGTGACCGCCTCACCCTGCGAGTCGACGAGCGCGACGCCGGGCTTCACGGTCGCGGCGACGTCCCAGAGGGCGATGCCGGCGACGATGCCACCGCTGACCAACGCGACCGCGAGCGTCGAGGCGACGATCTTCAGGCCGGTCGTGATCGGGTTCGAGCGCTTGAGTCGTCCGTGGCGGGCGATGGTCGCGAGCTTCTTCGGGCGAGGCCCACGAGCTGCCGTTCGGCGAGCCGGGGCGTCGCCGGCGGGCTCGTCGATGTCGGTCGAATGCGGGGGCATTCGTCGATTCAACCACGGGTTCATGTGAAGCGCACAGCCCGGAGCCGTGGGCTCCGAGGCGCGGGAGTCTCTCGGGGCGGTGAAAGCAGTGCGGAGGGCGTGGGATTCGAACCCCGCAACGCGCCAGCGTTGCGCCGCCAGGCCCAACCAGCCATCTGATGAACGTGCGGAGGGCGTGGGATTCGAACCCACGAGACATTTCTGCCCACCAGTTTTCAAGACTGGCTCCATCGGCCGCTCGGACAGCCCTCCTGATGGTCGATCGCCCGCGATGACGCAGCTGACGACCAGGATCGAGTGTATCGGATGGGGCCAGCGACGAAGCGGCCCCATCCGATCACGCGGAGACTACTGGTCTTCCTCCGGACGACCGGCCGTGCAGGTGTTCTGCGCGGCGTTCTGGCCCGTGATCGTGTCGGGCAGGGCGACAGGGCCGGCAGCGGACGGGTCCGCGGGCGCTGCCGGGTCCGCCGTCGCAGCGGGGTCGGCCGCCGCGTCGGTCGTCGCCGGGTCTGGCGTGACGGGCGCGTTCGGGTCGGTCACGACGTACTTGCCGGTGGCGGACAGGGCGACGGCCTGGTCGCTCTGCAGCGCCGTCCACAGGACGTCGGCATCGGACGTCGCCTCGACCCCGCCCTCGACCGTGGCCGTCGGCGTCTGGACGAACGCGACCCGGTCGAGCGGGATGTCCTTGAGCGCTGCGGCGATCGACACCATCGTGTCGATGTTGTTCAGGCTGCTCGACAGCGTCACGTTCTTCAGCGCGGCACGGGCGATCGAGTAGAGCTTGATCGGGTCGGAGAGCGTGTCGCTGCTCTTCAGCGTACGGACGAGCGAGGAGAGGAACACCTGCTGGTTCGAGATGCGAGAGAGGTCGCTGCCGTCGCCGACGCCGTGACGTGAGCGGAGGAATGCGAGGGCGGACGCGCCCGAGAGGTCGTGGGTGCCGACGTCGAGGTTGATGCCGCTCCAGGCGTCGTTGAGGGGTTCGGTGACACACACCGGCACGCCGCCGACCGCGTTCGACATCGAGATGACGCCGTCGAAGCCGATCTGCGCGGCGAACGGGATGGAGAGGCCGGTGATGCCCTCGACCGTGGAGACCGCGCAGGCGAGCCCGCCGTCGGCTCCGCCGTACATGAGGGCGGTGTTCATCTTGTCGCGACCGTTGCCGCCGTCGGCGCAGTCGCCGATCTGCACGTACATGTCGCGCGGGAAGCTGACCACGGTCGCGCTCGAGTGGTCTGCCGAGATGTGCATGAGGATCGTGACGTCGTTGAGGTTCTCGTCTCGCTCGCCGTACGCCTGGTTGCCGTCGCCCGAGTCGCTGCCGACGAGGAGCAGGTTGACGCCGCCCTCGATCGCCCCGATGTTGGGCGGCGGAGCACCCGGCGTCTCGTTGTCGAGGTGGGCGACGGGCTTGACGCTGTTGGCGAGGTCGAGGGCTGCCACGCCGGCGACCGCGATGCCGCTCACGCCGACGACGGCGGCCGTCGCGGCGACGATCTTCGCGACGGTGACGAACGGGTTCGACTTGCGGAGTCTGCCGTGACGGACGGCGGCGCGCGGTTTGGACGCGTCGGCGTTGCGGGTCATGGATCTCGCTCTCGTCTCAGGAACAGGGGTGGCCGGAACCCAGGAGACCGGGCTGCGGCGAGTCGTCCGGTGACCCCTGGAGCAGGCGCGCACCGACGCCCCGTGCCCACCGGAAACGGCGAATCGGCACGGAGCTTTGGACGATGCTAACCCGAAATGCTCCTCAGGAGCTGAGAGAGACCGTCGTCGGTGACCGTGCCGGTGACCTCCGACGCGACTGCGAGGACCTCCTCGGGCGCCTGGCCCATGGCGACACCGCGTCCTCCGGCGGCCGCCCAGCCGAGCATGTCGACGTCGTTGCGGCCGTCGCCGACGGCGACCATCTGCGAGCGCTCGAGCCCCAGCCACTCCCGGACACGCTCCAGCGCGGTCGCCTTGTTGACGCCCTTCGGCGCGATGTCGAGCCACGCCGTCCAGCCGATCGCGTAGCTCACCTGGCTGAGCCCGATCTTGTCGACGATGCGGAGGAACTCCTCCTCGTCATGACTCGGTGAGACGACGACGACGCGCGTGACGGGGCTCGTCACGAGCTCCTCGAACGGCACCTCGATCGCGTTCTCGAGGTTCCAGTCCTCCATGCCGACCGTGTACTTGCGGAAGCCGTCGGGGTACTCGACCATGTAGCTGCCCTCGGAGAGGTGCGGTTGGATGAGCCCGAGGACCTCGGTCGGGTCGAAGGTCTCCATGAAGAAGCGCTCGTAGGAGTCGGGCTTCGACTCGTCGCGCTTCATGATGAGCGCACCGTTCGCGCAGACGACGTACTGCGGCGTCAGCTCGAGCTCCTCGAGCACCGGGCGCGTGCTCTCCCAGCTGCGACCGGTGGCCAATGTGACGATGTGGCCGAGCGAGACCACGCGGCGCACCTCGTCAGCGACCGACAGGCTGAGCGAACCGTCCTCGTGCAGCACGGTGCCGTCGATGTCGAGGGCGATGAGCAACGGGGTCGCGGTGGTGGTCGTCTCGTCCGTCATCGGATCGGCCTCGCGACCTCGATGCCGCCCAGATACGGACGCAGCACCTCGGGGATGACGACGCTGCCGTCCTCCTGCTGGTGCGTCTCGAGGATCGCGACGATCCAGCGGGTGGTCGCGAGCGTTCCGTTGAGCGTCGCGACCGGCGTGGTCTTGCCCGACTCCGTGCGGTACCGGGTGTCGAGGCGACGCGCCTGGTAGGTGGTGCAGTTCGAGGTGCTGGTGAGCTCGCGGTAGGAGTCCTGCGTCGGCACCCAGGCCTCGACGTCGAACTTGCGTGCCGCGCTCGACCCGAGGTCGCCGGCGGCCGTGTCGATGACCCGGTAGCTGAGGCCGAGCGACTGCAGCATCGCCTCCTGGTACGACAGCAGGCGCTCGTGCTCGGCGGCGGCGTCCTCCGGCTTGGTGTAGACGAACATCTCGAGCTTGTTGAACTGGTGCACCCGGATGATGCCGCGGGTGTCGCGCCCGTAGGACCCGGCCTCCTTGCGGTAGCAGGTCGACCAGCCCGCGTAGCGGAGCGCGCCCTGCTCGAGGTCGAGGATCTCGTCGGAGTGGTACCCGGCGAGCGCCACCTCGCTCGTGCCGGTGAGGAAGAGGTCTTCGCCGGCGATCTGGTAGACCTCGTCGGCGTGCTCACCGAGGAAGCCGGTGCCCTTCATGATCTCGGGGCGCACGAGCGTCGGCGTGATGAGCGGGACGAAGCCGGCCTCGATCGCGCGGTCGAGCGCGAGGTTCATGAGGGCGATCTCGAGCCGGGCGCCGATGCCGCGGAGGAAGTAGAAGCGCGAACCGCTGACCTTGGTGCCGCGCTGCATGTCGATGGCGCCGAGGAGTTCGCCGAGCTCGAGGTGGTCGCGCGGGGTGAAGTCGAAGGAGGGGCGTTCGCCGACCTCGCGGAGCGTGATGAAGTCGGCCTCGCCGCCGGCGGGCACGCCGTCGAGCACCGGGTTCTGGATGCGACCGGCGACGTCGGCGAAGTAGGCCTCGGCTTCGGTCGCGACCTGCTGGGCCTCCTTGACGCGGGCGGCGAGCTGCTGCGCCTGGGCGACGAGGGCGGCCTTCTCCTCCTTGGGGGCCTTGGCGACCTGCTTGCCGAACGCGTTCTGCTCGGCACGGAGTTCCTCGAACCCGGTGATCGCGGCGCGGCGTGCGGTGTCGGCGTCGATCGCCTGGTCGACGAGGTCGACGGAGGACCCTCGCTTCTGCTGCGACGCTCGGAGGACTTCTGGCTGTTCGCGGAGGAGTACGGGATCGATCACCCGGCAAGTCTAGCGATCGAGGTCGGTGACGAGGCCCCGGGACAGTACCGTTGGGCCATGCCGACTCCCCCGCACGCCGCGCTCGTGTACAACCCGGTGAAGGTCGACGCCACCCGGCTGCGGAGCGCGTTGGAGGCGCGGTCGCAGGAGGCCGGATGGGCGGCTCCGCACCTGTATGAGACGAGTGTCGACGACCCCGGTGTCGGTCAGGCGCGGCGCGCGGTCCTCGACGGCGCTCAGGTGGTGCTCGTGGCCGGCGGCGACGGGACCGTGCGGGCCGTCGCCGAGGGGCTGCGCGGGAGCGGTGTGCCGCTGACCCTCATCCCGTCGGGGACCGGCAACCTGCTCGCGAGGAACCTGAAGCTGCCGCTCGGCGACCAGGTGTCCGCGATCGGGACGGCGTTCACGGGCGACACGCGCGCGATCGACATCGGCGTGGCCATGATCACCCGCGCCGACGGGTCGGAGGAGGAGCACGCGTTCGTGGTGATGGCCGGCATGGGCGTCGACGCGATGATGATCGCCACCGCGAATCCCGACCTCAAGAAGTCGCTCGGCTGGCTCGCCTATGTCGAGTCCGGTCTCCGCTCGATCGCCACGGCCGCGCCGTTCCGCATCCACTACCAGTTGCGCGGGCACCGTCAGCATGCGGCGACCGTGAGCTCGGTGCTCGTCGGGAACTGCGGCACGCTGCAGGGCGGGGTGCAGCTCATGCCGGACGCCGAGCTCGACGACGGGTTCCTCGACGTCGCGGTGCTGCAGCCGAAGGGTGCCTTCGGCTGGCTCCTCGTGTGGCGGAAGGTCACGTGGGAGAACCGGGTCCTGCGGCGGACTGCCGTCGGGCGACGGATGATCCGCTTCACCGAGGGCCGGGGTGGGAACACCGTGACGAACCTGCGTGCTGAGGCGCTGACCGTGCGGGTCGACGAGGCGCAGGACCTCGAGCTCGACGGCGACGCGTTCGGCATGGCGACGATGGTCGCGTTCGACGCGCACCGCGGCGGGCTGCTCGTCAAGCTCCCGTAGCCGGCGACACCACTGAGTCCGGCTACCGTCCCTCGACGAGGTCCGCGATCTCGGTGACGAGCGCCGTAGCCCGCTCGAGGTCGGG
Source organism: Plantibacter sp. CFBP 8775 (assembly GCF_014839505.1). Lineage (NCBI taxonomy): Bacteria > Bacillati > Actinomycetota > Actinomycetes > Micrococcales > Microbacteriaceae > Plantibacter > Plantibacter sp. CFBP 8775. The sequence goes on from NZ_JACYNV010000002.1 coordinate 1,413,171, forward strand.
GCGGAGGTCGTGGTCGGCGTCGTCCGAGCCGAGCGACGCGGATGCCCGGGCGAACACTGCGGCGAGCGCCCCGGTCAGCCGTTCGGCCACACCGCGGCGCCGCACGACCCGCACCGCTCCGAGGAGTTCGCAGGCGATGAGCGTCCTCGTGGCGGCCACCGCGTCCTCCAGCTGGGCGACGGCCTGCGCGGCGAACGGTGCGTCCTCCTCGGCGCCGCGCGACAGGACGACCGTGCCGAGCGCCGCCGGTTGCGCCGCGTGCCGGATGTCGGTGACCGCGCCCGCCGCGACGTATTCCACCATCATCAGTCCTGAGGCACCCGGTTCCCCGTCGCCGAGGAACGGCGGCAGGCCCGTGAACGCGGGCTCGTTCAGCAGTCGCAGGCGCGAGAGGGTGACCGTCGACGTCTGCGCGAGCGCGAGCGCGGTCGCGTCCAGTTCCGCGGCCAGCTGCGCCTGGAAGAAGGCACCGTGGTGGAGGACCGCCCGTGATCCGTCATCGGCACCGAGGACGTACAGCGGGTTCTCCTGCGCAGCACCGATGAGCGCTTCCACCTGGTCCGCGAGCCGGTCCGTCGCCGTCGCCACGACACCCTGCGTGATCGCGGCGATGCGGAGTGCGAACGGGTCCTGGATCCGAGCCGGTTCCGGCGCGGGTCCGATGAGCGCGCGCAACGCCGCAGCAGCAGCTTCGACACCGGGCGCGGCTGACGCACCCGCCGCCGCCTCGGCGTACGCCTGCGCGTTGCCGTCCAGCGCGTGGAAGCTGAGCGCACAGACCGCCGACCAGGCACGGTCGAGCCTCCGCAGCTCCGCGACCGCGAGCGCCGCACGCGCGATGGTGAGGGCGCTGCTGCTGATGAACGACAGGGCGCTCTCCGACCCCCAGGCGTCCATCGGCTCCAGTGGCGTCGACGCCGGCCGTTCGCCGAGGAGGGTCAGCGCCGTACCGGCGAGCGCGGTGAGGTCGCCGGTCCCGATCGACCCGAGGGTCCGGACGGTCGGCAGTGCATCGCGGCGCAGCATCTCGGCGAGCGCCGCGACGACCGCGGGCTCGACACCCGATCCGCCGACGGCGAGCTGGTTGAGCCGGACCGCGAGCATCGCCCGCACGACCCGGTCGGGGACGACCTCCCCGGCGTCGACCGCGTGGCTGCGGAGCAGGCGGCGTGCGTGGGCATCGCCGTCGTCGGCCACCGCGGTGTCCTTGTTCGCCCCCACGCCCGTGCTCCTGCCGTAGACGGCCGCGTGCTCGGCGAGGTCCCGCGCTTCGTCATGAGCGGTGGCCAGCCGGTCGAGCACCGCGCGAGGCACCGAGGCCTCCTCCTCGAGGTCCGCGATCCGCCGCAGCTCGTCGATGCCCAGTGCTCCCGCGATCTCGATCATCCCGACACCCTCTCTTGCGCTCCGCCGTCGTGTGCACCATCCTTGCTCACACGGCGAACGTCCCACCAGATGAAATTCGAGTTTTACCTGACGGAAACATTCGAGGCGGTTCGCTGAAACGGCGGAGCCATAGCGTGGTGGCTCGACAGAGAGGGATCTGATGGCTGAATCATCGACTCGAACCGTGGAGCGTGCACTCTCGCTCCTCGCCGTGGTGTGCGACCGCGGCCGCACGACCCTCGCCGAGAGCGCGCGACTCGTCGACCTCTCGCCGAGCACCGCCCTCCGGCTCCTCCGCACCCTGGAGTCCACGGGCTTCGTCCGGAAGGACGCCGACGGCAGCTACCGACCCGGCAGCCGCGTCGTCCAGCTCGGCACGCAGGCACTCAGCAACGAGTCGCTCGTCGGCTTCTGCCACACGGAGATGCTCGACCTCGTCGAACGCACCGGCGAGTCCGCCTACCTGAGCGTCGAGGGTCACGCGTCCACCGCGCTCTACCTCGCGATCACCGAGGGCACCCACTCCGTCCGTCACGCGAGCTGGGTCGGTCGCACGATCCCCCTCGACGGGTCGGCCGCGGGTGCCGCACTCTCCGGGCGGACCCCCACCGCCGGTTACGTCACGGTCGAGCGGGGCGTCGAGTCTGACGTCACCGCGATCGCCGCTCCCGTGCGCTCGGGAGCACGGATCGTCGCGGCCCTGAGCCTCGTCATCCCGAGCTACCGGATGACCGACGACCTCATCGCCTCCTACGGCGAGCTCCTCGTCGCCGCCACGGACCGGCTCTCCAGCGGGCTCGCCTCGTACACCGGCCCCACCGACAACACACCCGCGACCGTCCCCGACGACGCCGCGGACCTCCTGGAGGGACGCGCATGATCCGCTTCACGAACGTCAAGAAGGCCTACCCGGACGGCACGGTCGCCGTCCACGACCTCTCCTTCGAGGTGCCGACCGGATCCCTCACGGTGCTCGTCGGCCCGTCCGGCTGCGGCAAGACCACCTCGCTCCGGATGATCAACCGCCTCATCGATCCGACCTCGGGGTCGATCCTGCTCGACGACGTCGAGACCCAGTCGCTCGACCGCGTCACCCTCCGTCGTCGGATCGGCTACGTCATCCAGAACGCCGGTCTCTTCCCGCACCGCACCGTCGTCGACAACGTCGCAGCGCTCCCCCGTCTGCTCGGCGGCTCGCGTCGGGAGACGCGCACCGCGGCCCTCGAGCTGCTGGAGCGCGTCGGTCTCGACGAGAAGTTCGCGAAGAAGTACCCGTGGCAGCTGTCCGGCGGTCAGCAGCAACGCGTCGGCGTCGCCCGCGCCCTCGCGACGAACCCGCCGTTCCTCCTCATGGACGAGCCCTTCAGTGCGGTCGACCCGATCGTCCGGACGCAGCTCCAGGACGAGTTCCTGCGCCTGCAGGCCGACATCTCGAAGACGATCGTGATGGTCACCCACGACATCGACGAGGCACTCAAGCTCGGCGACCAGGTCGCGGTCCTGCGCGAGGGCGGTCTCCTCGCGCAGATCGCGCCGCCGGTCGACCTCCTGACCCGCCCCCACGACGCGTTCGTCGCCGACTTCGTGGGTGAGGCCCGCGGCTACCGTGCACTCGGCTTCCTCGGGCTCGACCACGACGACGCCCTCCACCGTGAGCCCGTCGCCCGGCTCGGCGACACCGCCGTGACCGGTGTGCACGCGAGCGGCTGGGTGGTGGTCACGGACGACGAACGCCGTCCCCTCGGCTGGTTCGACACCGCAGCCGGTCACGGCTCCGTCTCGACCGACACCATCAGCGGCCACGGCCTGTTCGTGCCGCGCACGGCGTCGCTCCGCATCGCGCTCAACGCCGCGCTCGCGCACCCGAGTCGACGCGTCGGGCTCCTCGACGACGACGGCCGGCTCACCGGCACCATCGCCGCCAGCGAACTGCTCGAGCGTCCCGCCCCCGAGCGGAGCCTCCGATGACGATCGACTGGATCTGGGAGAACCTCCCGCTCATCGGCGACCTCACGCTCAACCACCTCTGGTTGACGCTCACCCCGACGGTGCTCGGCCTCCTGGTCGCCCTCCCGTTCGGCTGGTGGGCACACCGCTCGCGTCGCGGCCGACCGTTCATCGTCGGTACCGCCGGGCTGCTGTACACGATCCCGTCGCTCGCGCTGTTCATCATCCTGCCGACGATCCTCGGCACGAAGATCCTCGACCCGATCAACATCGTCATCGCACTGACCGTCTACACGGTGTCACTCCTCGTCCGCGTCGTCTCCGACGGACTCTCCTCGGTGCCGGTGGACGCGGTGCAGGCGGCCGAGGCCATGGGCTACCGGTCCTGGCAGCGGCTCGTGCTGGTGGAACTGCCCGTCGCCGTCCCGGTGATCGCCGCCGGCCTGCGCGTCGCGGTCGTCTCCAACGTCAGCATCGTGACGATGGCCGCCCTGCTCGGCATCCCGCAACTCGGGACACTGTTCACGCAGGGCTTCCAGCTCCGCCTCTTCGTGCCGCTCGTCACCGGCATCCTGCTCTGCGTCGTCCTCGCCGTGATCCTCGACCTGATCATCGTCCGGCTCGGCTCGCTCGCGACGCCCTGGCGTGATCGGACGGTGGCAGCATGAGCGTCATCGACTGGCTGACCGACCCCGCCAACTGGACCGGCCCCGACGGCATCCCCTCGCAGATGGGCTACCACCTGCTGTACACGGGTATCGCGCTCGTCATCGCCGCAGCGATCGCCGTGCCGCTCGGCGTCCTCGTCGGCTACACCGGCAAGGGCGAGCGCCTCGTCGCCGGATCGGCCAACGCGCTCCGCGCCCTGCCGACCCTCGGCCTCCTCATCCTGCTGTTCCTCCTCATCTCGCCGGTGGTCCCCGGGCAGCTCGTCTACGTCATCCCGACGATCGTCGTCCTCGTGCTCCTCGCCGTCCCGCCCATCCTGACCGGGACGTACACGGGCATCCAGAGCGCCGATCCCGACGCGGTGGGTGCCGCCCGTGGCATGGGCTACACGAAGCTGCAGATCCTCTGGCACGTCCAGCTCCCCTGCGCCCTCCCCCTGCTGCTGTCCGGCATCCGCTCGTCCACCCTCCAGGTCGTCTCGACCGCGACGGTCGCCGCCTACCTCGGCCTGCAGGGGCTCGGCCGGTACATCATCGACGGCCGCGCCCAGGCCGACTTCTTCCAGATGGCCGGCGGCGCGATCCTCGTCGCCGCCCTCGCCTTCGCGCTGGAGATCGCCTTCACCCTCCTCGGCACCCTCATCGTCTCCCCCGGTCTACGGCGCACCAGCCGCAGACGGCGGACGGCGGCCCCGACCACCGTCACCGGGGCGATCCCCCGGCCGGCCTGAGCCGCACCCGCACCGCACGACCACCTCCGCACGACCGCACCACCGATCCGTCCATCTCACCGAATCGAGGTCCTCATGCCCTTCCCCACCTTCCCCCGTCGACTCGCGGCCATCGCCGCGACCACCGCAGCCGCCGCTCTCGTCCTCACCGGCTGCGGCGGCCAGGACGCCCTCAGCAGCGACGGTGCGTCCGGCTCCTCCGGCGACGCCGTCATCATCGGCTCAGCCGACTTCACCGAGAGCCAGCTCATCGCCACCATCTACTCCCAGGCACTGCAAGCCGAGGGCGTCAAGGTGAAGGAGCAGTTCAACATCGGCAGCCGCGAGGTCTACATGGCCGCGCTGCAGGACGGCTCCATCGACCTCCTCCCCGAGTACTCGGGCGCACTGCTCAAGTACCTCGACTCCGAGTCGAAGGCCAGCACGAGCGAGGACGTCGTCGCGGAACTCGGCGACAAGCTCCCGAAGGGTGTCAGCATGCTCGACATCTCGCCCGCGGAGGACAAGGACGTGCTCGCCGTCACCCAGGAGACGGCCGACAAGTACGACCTCAAGACGATCTCCGACCTCGTGCCGTACATGTCCGAGCTCAGCCTCGGAGGCCCGCCGGAGTGGAAGACGCGCGTCAACGGCGTCGTCGGCCTCGAGCAGGTCTACGGTCTCACCTTCAAGGAGTTCGTCAGCCTCGACGCCGGCGGACCGCTCACGATGACCGCGCTCACGAGCGGCCAGGTGCAGGTCGGCGACATCTTCAGCACCGACCCGGGCCTCACCGCGAACAAGCTCGTCGCCCTCGAAGACGACAAGTCGCTCTTCGCGGCCGAGAACATCGTCCCCGTCATCAGCACGAGCAAGCTCGACGACACGATCTCGAAGACGCTCGACAAGGTCTCCGCGGCCCTCACCACTGAGGACCTCATCGAGATGAACGGCAAGGCGTCCGACGGCACGAGCCTGAAGAGCATCGCCGAGGAGTGGCTGAAGGACGCCGACCTCGGCTAGCAGCACCCTTCGACGGGCTCAGAGGCCGAGAAGCAGCTCCGGGCCGAGAACCGGCTCAGGGCCGGCGACCCGCCCCTGAGCCCGTCGGAACAGCACCACCACCACCGCACCGCAGACGTAAAGGACCAGCGCATGCCGACCACCACCCGGACCATCCGTGCCGCTCGCGGCACCACCCTCACCGCCAAGAGCTGGCAGACCGAGGGCCCGCTCCGGATGCTCATGAACAACCTCGACCCCGAGGTCGCCGAGCACCCCGAGGACCTCGTCGTCTACGGCGGCACCGGGAAGGCCGCGCGCAACTGGGAGGCGTACGACGCGATCGTCCGCACGCTCGAAGGACTGGAGGCCGACGAGACCCTGCTCGTGCAGTCCGGCAAGCCCGTCGGCGTCTTCCGCACGCACGAGTGGGCACCGCGCGTGCTCATCGCGAACTCCAACCTCGTCGGCGACTGGGCGACGTGGCCCGAGTTCCGCAAGCTCGAGGCCGAGGGTCTCACCATGTACGGGCAGATGACCGCCGGCTCGTGGATCTACATCGGCACGCAGGGCATCCTCCAGGGGACCTACGAGACCTTCGCCGCCATCGCCGACAAGCGGTTCGGTGGCAGCCTCGCCGGGACGCTGACCCTCACGGGCGGCGCCGGCGGCATGGGCGGGGCACAGCCGCTCGCCGTGACGCTCAACGAGGGCGTCGTGCTCATCGTCGACGTCGACCCGAGCCGACTGGAGCGACGCGTCGAGCACCGCTACCTCGACGAGATGACGGACGACCTCGACGACGCCGTCGGACGCGTGCTCGCCGCCAAGGCCGAACGGCGCCCGCTGTCGGTCGGTCTCGTCGGCAACGCCGCGACCGTCTTCCCCGAACTGCTGCGGCGCGGTGTCGCCATCGACATCGTCACCGACCAGACGAGCGCTCACGACCCGCTCGGCTACCTGCCCGAGGACACGGCGCTCGCCGACTGGCAGACCGAGGCGGCGGCCGACCCGGTCGACTTCACGCGCCGCTCGCGACTCGCCATGGCGAAGCAGGTGCAGGCGATGGTCGACTTCCAGGACGCCGGCGCCGAGGTCTTCGACTACGGCAACTCCATCCGCGCCGAGGCGAAACTCGGCGGTTGCGAGCGCGCCTTCGACTTCCCCGGCTTCGTGCCCGCCTACATCCGGCCGCTCTTCGCCGAGGGCAAGGGCCCGTTCCGCTGGGCGGCCCTGTCCGGCGACCCGGCGGACATCGCCGCGACCGACCGCGCCATCCTCGAACTGTTCCCCGAGGACGAGAAGCTGCGCCGCTGGATCACCTCGGCCGGCGAGAAGATCGCCTTCGAGGGGCTGCCCGCCCGAATCTGCTGGCTCGGCTACCAGGAGCGCCACCTCGCCGGCTTGAAGTTCAACGAGATGGTCGCCTCGGGTGAACTGAGCGCGCCCGTCGTCATCGGCCGCGACCACCTCGACTCCGGTTCCGTCGCCTCGCCGTACCGCGAGACGGAGGCCATGGCCGACGGCTCCGACGCGATCGCCGACTGGCCGCTGCTCAACGCCCTGCTCAACACGGCGTCCGGCGCGACCTGGGTGTCGATCCACCACGGCGGCGGGGTCGGCATCGGCCGGTCCATCCACGCCGGTCAGGTGATCGTCGCCGACGGGACGCCGCTCGCCGCCGAGAAGATCGCGCGCGTGCTCGTCAACGACCCGGGCACCGGCGTCATGCGTCACGTCGACGCCGGCTATGAGCGGGCGGCCGAGGTCGCCCGCGAACGCGGCCTGCGGGTGCCGATGTGGGAGGGCGAGTGACCGACGGCCTGATCGCCCACGGTCGGCTCGCCGGGCTCGACGAGATCGCCGGCGTCGGCGTCGATCCGGCACGCGGCGGGTACTCCCGGCACGTCTGGACGCCGGCCGAGTCGGAGCTGCGCGAGTGGTTCACGGCTCGCGCCGCCCGACTCGGGCTCGACGTCGAGACGGACCGGAACGGCAACCTGTGGGCGTGGTGGGGCGCGCGTGGGCCCGACGCGGTCGTCACCGGCAGCCACCTCGACTCCGTCCCGGGCGGCGGCGCCTTCGACGGGCCGCTCGGCGTCGTCTCAGCGCTGGACGCCGTCGCGCGTCTGCAGGCCACCGGGTTCCAACCGTCGCGTCCCGTCGCCGTCGTGGTGTTCGCCGAGGAGGAGGGGTCCCGGTTCGGGGTCGCCTGCCTCGGATCCCGGCTCCTGTCCGGTGCGATCACCGCGGACGCCGCCCGAGCGCTGACGGACGCCGACGGGGTCACCGTGGCGGAGGCCGCAGCGGCCGCCGGGCTCGCTCCCGAGCACCTCGGCCGCGACGACGAGGCGCTCGGCCGCATCGGACTCTTCATCGAGTTGCACGTGGAACAGGGTCGCGGCCTCATCGACCTCGGCTCGCCCACCGCCGTCGCCTCGTCGATCCTCGCCCACGGCCGCTGGCGACTCCGCGTGAGCGGTCAGGGGAACCACGCCGGCGCGACCGGCATGCGCGAGCGTCGTGATCCCGTGGTCGCCGCGGCACGGGCCGTCATCGCGGTCGAGCAGGCCGCCCTCGCGACGGACGACGCCCGCGCCACCGTCGGCCGCATGCGCATCGTGCCGGGCGGCACCAACGTCATCGCCTCCGAGGTCGACGCCTGGGTGGACGCGCGCGCGGCCACCGATGCCGGCACGCGCGCCCTCGTCGCGGACATCGAGAGCCGGGTGCAAGAGGCCGTCGCCGGTTCCGGCTGTACAGCGGAGCTGGTCGAGGAGTCGTGGTCGGGCGTCGTCGAGTTCGACCCAGAGCTCGCCGCGCGGCTGGCGGGCACGCTCGGCGGGGTCCCCCTGCTGCCGACGGGTGCCGGTCACGACGCCGGTGTCCTGAACGGAGCCGTGCCGACGGCGATGGTCTTCGTGCGGAACCCGACGGGCGTCTCGCACTCGCCGGAGGAGTTCGCCGAGGCGGACGACTGCGTCGCCGGTGTCGAGGCGCTCGAGACCCTGCTCCGGAGCGTCCTGTGACGGTCGCGAGCGTCGACGCCGGCGCGGCAGACGTGCGGGGTCCCATCTGGGCCGCGACGGCGATCATCGACGGTCGCCCGACCGGCCGCGTGCGCTTTACAGCCGACGACTCCGGACGGATCACCGCCGTCGAGCGGGGCGTCGAGCCGGAAGCGGGCGACCGACGCCTCGGAACGGTCGTCCCCGGCATGGGGAACGCCCACTCCCACGCGTTCCACCGTCTGCTCCGCGGACGCACCCACGCCGACGGCGGTGACTTCTGGCAGTGGCGCGAGGCGATGTACGCGGCGGCCGCGAGCCTCGACCCGGACCACTACGGCCGGGTCGCTCGCGCCGTGTTCGGCGAGATGCTCGTCTGCGGCTGGACGGCGGTCGGCGAGTTCCACTACGTGCACCACCAGGCCGACGGCACCCCGTACGCGACCGCCCACGCGATGGAACTGGCGGTCGCCGAAGCCGCCGCCGACGTCGGCATCCGGCTCACCCTCCTCGACACGGCCTACCTCGCGAGCGGCCTCGGGTCCGCCGGGGGTCCCGCCGCTCCGCTGCTCACCGAACAGCTCGCGTTCGGCGACGGCGACGCGTCCGGCTGGCTCGCCCGCTGGCATCGACTGCGCGACGCGCTCTCCGGCTCGGTCGGCGCCACCGGGCTCGTCACGCTCGGTGCCGCGCTGCACTCCGTGCGCGCCGTGCCCGTCGATGCCATGCGCACGATCCTCGCCGGCCTGCCCGACGACGTCCCGCTGCACGTACACCTGTCGGAGCAACCGCAGGAGAACGTCGACACGCTCGCGAAGACGGGCAGGACGCCGACGGGCGTGCTCGCCGCGCTCGGTGCGCTCGCCCCACGCATCAGCCTCGTCCACGCGACGCACCTGACCGACGCGGACGTCACGGCGATCGGGCGGTCCGGCGCGACCGTCGTGATGTGCCCGACGACCGAGGCCGACCTCGGTGACGGCATCGGACCGGCCCGCCGCCTCGCGGACGCGGGTGCCCGGATCGCCGTCGGCTCCGACCAGAACGCCGTGGTCGACCCGCTGCTCGAACTGCGTGGACTCGAAGCCGGTGAGCGGCTCGCCTCCGGCAGACGCGGCCGGTTCTCGCCCGCCGAGCTCCTCGCGGCGGGCACCGACAACGGGTACCGTTCGCTCGGACTCGGGCGGCACACGCTGGATGTCGGCGACCCGCTCGACCTCGTCGAGGTGTCGACGTCGAGCCTCCGCACGACCGGCATGGACCCGGCACAACTCGCCCTCGTCGCGACCGCGTCCGACGTCGTGCGGGTCGTCGTCGGCGGGCGGCTCGTCGTGGAGCGAGGTCGGCTGCTCGCGACGTCACGGGAGTCGACACCGGAAGAGCTCCTCGCGGTGGCGCTCGCCGAGCTGGCAGCATCGACGGATACGCCCCGGACAGCCACCTCGTCCCCGACACCTGATCACCCCTCGCAGGAGATGCAGCCATGACCAGCGAACTCATCACCGGCATCGCCGAGCTCACGACCAACGCCGGCTCCGGGCCGGGCGACGTCGACGGCAACCGGATCACCGATGCGGCGCTCGTCATCGAAGACGGCCGGATCGCGTGGCTCGGCGCAGCGGGCGACGCGCCCGACGCCGACGCGCGGACCGACGTGGGCGGGCGCGCCGTGCTGCCGGGTTGGGTCGACACGCACACCCATCTCGTGTTCGCGGGCGACCGCTCGGCGGAGTTCGAGGCGCGCATGGCCGGCGGCCGGTACGCGGCGGGCGGGATCGCGACGACCGTGGCGGCCACTCGAGCCGCCTCGGAGGAGCAGCTCGTCGCGGGTGCGCGGCGGTTGCGGGCGGAGGCGCTCGCGCAGGGGACGACGTTCCTCGAGGCGAAGACGGGATACGCGCTCGATGTGGAGGGCGAGGCACGATCCGCTCGCGCGGCGGCCGAGGTCGCCGACGTCGTCACCTTCCTCGGGGCCCATCTCGTGCCGGCCGGTGTCGACCGCCGCGACTACCTCGACCTCGTGACCGGACCGATGCTCGCGGCGGTGGCTCCGTTCGCGTCCTACGTCGACGCGTTCTGCGAGGTCGGCGCCTTCGACGTCGAGGAGTCGCGCGAGGTGCTGCTCGCCGGTCGCGCCGCAGGGCTGGGTGTCCGGGTGCACGGGAACCAGCTCGGCGAGAGTGGCGGAGTGCGCCTCGCGGTCGAGTTGGAGGCGGCGAGCGTCGACCACTGCAACCACCTCTCGGACGCCGACGTCGACCTCCTGGCGGGTTCGTCGACGGTCGCGACCCTGCTCCCGGCCTGCGACCTGTCGACGCGCGAGCCGTTCCCGCCGGCGCGCGCGCTCATCGACGCCGGTGCTTCGATCGCCCTCGCGACCAACTGCAACCCGGGCACCTCGTACACGACGTCGATGGCGTACTGCGTGGCGACCGCCGTGCTGCAGATGCGGCTGACGATCGCCGAAGCGGTGTGGGCGGCGACGCGGGGGGCCGGGGTGGCGGTCGGTCGCGAGCACGGGGCCGACGCCGTCGGATCGCTCCGCGTGGGTGGTCTCGCGGACCTTCAAGTGCTCGACGCCCCCTCCGTCTCACATCTCGCCTACCGGCCGGGCGTGCCGTTGACGGTCGGCGTCCGGCAGCGCGGCGAGCGCGTCACGGCAGGGACGACGCAGCGGTGAGCGACGCAGCGGAGGGTCGTGCACTCGTGCTGCTGCCGGCCGACCGGCATCGGAGCTACCGCTGGCGGAACGGGCTGGGGACCGCGACGGAGATCGCCGTCGAGGCGGTCGGGCTTCGGACCGATGGTGGGCGCGGCGATGGTGAGGGTGACGCGCCGGCCGCTCCGGGGTGGACGCTGAGCATCGCGACGGTCGAGTCGGACGTCGCCTTCTCGTCGTTCCCCGGCGTCGACCGTCAGCTGATGGCGTTGTCGGCGGGCGGACTCGGACTCGTGATCGACGGTGAGCCGGTCGAGTTGGACCGGTGGCAGGTCGCCGCCTTCGACGGGGCCTCGGCGGTGTCGTCGCGGGGCGTGGTCGGGCCGACGCTCGATCTCAACCTGATGGTGTCGCGGGACCGGTTCCGTGGATCGCTCGAGGTCGGCGTCGTCGACGGGTCGAGGCTCGTCACCACGCCGCCGGGAGCCACCACATTCGTCGTGTTCCTCGATGGACTGCTGTCGGCGACGGGGCCAGGTCTCGGCCCTGGTGCCCTCCGACGGCACGACACCCTCCGACTCGAGGCCGGCACCCTGTCCCTGACCGGCGACGCCACGATCGCGCTCGCTCAGGTCCTCTCCCACCTGTGATGGGTGCCAGCGCGGTGCGCTGACGCGAGCGCGCTCCGCAGCCGCGAGCGCGGGTCTCCGGAGAGGCGCGCTCACGTCACAGACCCGCGCCCACGCCGACTCGGCAGGTCTCGCGCCGGCGCACCGCGCTGACCTGAGACCTCCCCACCGGGTGCCGGCGCGGTGCGCCCACGCGAATGACGCACACCCGGTGTGAGCGCTCCCCGCGCACGCGAGCGCGGGGCTCCGGAGAGGCGCGCTCACGTCACAGACCCGCGCCCACGTCAGCGCACCGCGCTGACGCACTCCCCAGCGGCGACGGCTACTTCGTGCGGTCGAGGACCGCGAAGCGGAAGGTGTAGGTGGCGTCGAGCGTGTCCTCGAGGCCCGTCACGTTCTTCTGCGCGAGGACCGTCTCGGTGCCCTGGAGGAGCGGGATGATCGGAGCCGCGGTCGCGGTCAGCGATTGGATCTGCTCGATCGCCGCGATGCGCGCCGCCGGGTCGGTCGCCGTCGCCTCGGTGTCGATGAGCGCGTCGACGGCCGGGTCCGAGTACCCGTTGGCGACGGACGCCCCGGTCGTCGAGTACGCCGAACGCAGGAAGTTGTCGGGATCCGGGTAGTCCGGGAAGAACCCGAGCTGGTACGCCGGGTAACCCGACTCCGGATTCAGCTCCTTCACGTAGCTCGTCCACTCCGTCGACTGCAGGTCGACGGTGAACAGGCCGGACTCCTCCAGCTGCGACTTGATGAGCGCGTACTCCTGGTCGGAGTCGGGGCCGTAGTGGTCGCTCGTGTACTGGATCGGCAGGGCGACCGGGGTGCTGACGCCCGCGGCCGCGAGGATCGCCGCGGCCTTCGCCGGGTCCGGTGCGTCACCGTACGCGGTCTGGAATGCGGGCGTCGCACCCGTCTGGCCGTCGAGCACGACCGAGTACGCCGGCGCGTAGGTGCCCTTGTAGACCTGGTCGGCGATCTCCTCACGATCGACGAGCGACGCGACCGCCTGCCGGATGGCGAGCTTCTGTGCGTCGTTCGCGCCCGGCTGGGTGTTCAGGTTGAACGTGAGGAACCGCACTGAACCGCCCGGCCCCTCCACGACCTGCAGGTCGGAGTCGCTCCTGAGGTCGGCGACGTCCGTCGCGGTCAGCGAGCGGTAGGCGATGTCGACGTCGCCCTTCTCCAGGTCGAGCCGCAGGTTCGACGCCGTCGTGTACGGCTTGAGCACGACGTGCTGCGTCTTCGCGCGGGTCCCGGAGTAGCGCGAGTTCGCCTCGAGGGAGAGCAGCCCGCCCGCCTGGTAGCTGTCGACGGCGTAGGGGCCGGAGCCGATCACGTCGTCGTCGCTCAGCAGCTCGTCCGCCGGGAAGACCTCTTCGTCGACGATCGGCCCGGCCATGCTCGTGAGCACGTAGGGCCAGGTCTGGTCGTTCGGGACCGTGAGGTGGAAGACCACCTGGTTGCCGTCTCCCTCCTCGACGCTGTCGAGGTTCGCGAGCAGCGGCGAGGGGCCGTTGTCGGCGGCGATCTCACGGACACGGGTGAAGGAATAGACGACGTCCTCGGCCGTGAGCGCGTGGCCGTTGGAGAAGGTCAGCCCCTCCTTGACGGTGCAGACGTAGGTGGTCTCGTCGGTGAAGTCGCACGATTCCGCCGCGTCGGGGGCGGGGACGACGTCGCCCTCGTCGTAGCTGAGGAGGTGCTGGTAGATCTGGTTCTGCGGCGTGAAGGATCCGCGATCCCAGGCACCGGCCGGGTCGAGCGAGACGATCTGATCGGTCGTGCCGATGACGAGCGCGGTGGTCGTGGTGGTGCCGCCCTGGGCCGTGCACCCGGTGAGGGCGGCGACGACACCGAGGCCGATGGCGACCGTGGCGAATCTGGCGGATCGGTTCATGGAGCGGTTCCTTCGGGTGACTGCGGGGGTGCTGATGCTGATGGCGCGACGGGTACCGCGTGCGCGGCGAGCGCGAACTTCGGGTGCGGTTCGGCTCCGTCGACGAGATCGGCGATGAGGCGTCCCAGTACCGGGCCGAACTTGAACCCGTGACCGGAGAATCCCGTCGTGACGATGATGCTGTCGATCCGGTCGATCACGAAATCCTCGCTGGGGCTCAGATCGTAGAGGCAGCTGATGGTATGGGGTGCGGACGCGTCGACGCCGGGCACCCACTCGGCGACGTAGGCGGTGAGCCGCGCGAGTTCCTCGGGTTCGGCGAGGCCGTCGCGTTCGTCGGGGTGGACGTGGACGGCACCGCCGTGCAGCCCGACCTTGACCCCCTCGCCCGGCGTCAGCAGCCCGTACACACTCGACCCCTCGGCGGGGTAGTGGACGAAACTCGGCCAGGCGTCGGCGCCCAGCTCGCTCGGGAAGTGGGCAGGCTGGACCTGCGTCACGACGATCTCGGGCAGCGGACGGCCGACGCTGCGAGCGAGGGCGCCGACGAGGTCGGGCGTCCAGGAGCCGGCCGCGACGACCACGTGGTCCGCGACGACGTCGCCCAGCTCGGTGCGGACGACGGCGCCGCCGACACCGGCGGTCGGATCGGTCGACTCAGTCGGATCGACGCCCGCCACCCGCAGGCCGAAGCGCAGGGTCGCTCCGGCCACCTCGGCGAGGTCGAGCAGGGCCTCGATCGCCTCGGCGGAGTACAGTCGCCCGCCGGTCGCGTGGTGGAGGACCTCGCGGTCGAACCGCAGTCCGGGCCAGCGGTCGCTCGCCTGCTCCGGGGTGAGGCGCTCCGACGCGATCCCACCCCGGGTCATCGCCGCCTCGATCGCCGCGAGCATCTCGGGGCGGCCGTGGTCGAGCGCACCGGTGAGGTCGAGCAGCGTCCGCCCGCTCGCCGATTCGAGCGCCCGCCAAGCCGCGAGCGCCTCGGAGGTCAGGGCGACGTAGTCGTCGGCGTCGTAACCCTGACGGAAGATGCGGGTCGCGCCGTGGGAGGAGCCGTGCTCGTGACCGCGCGGGTACCGCTCGAGCAGCAGGACGTCGCGGCCCTGCTCGGCCAGCGAGCGTGCAGCCGCCGCACCGACGATCCCGGCGCCGATGACCACGACCTCGGCGCGCGCCGGCAGCGCGGTCGGCGTCGCGTCCGCTGCCGGACCCGGCGCGGTCATCGGCCCGACTCTGCAGGCAGGCCCGACTCCGTCGTCACGCGCGTCGCTGCGGTGGCGCGCGCGTCGACCGCCCGACGAGCCGGCATCGCGGCGGCCACGGCGGCCTCGTCGGCGAACGGACGGGACGGGAATCGACCGGGCGCGTACCGTGACGCGTCGACGAAGGGGCTCTCACCCGTGACCATCAGTTCGGCGAGCATCCGACCGAGTCCGGGGCCGTGCGTGACGCCGGACTCGTTGTCGCCGGCCACGACGTACAGCCCGTCCAGCTCCGGTACGGGCCCCGCGATGAAGCGGCGGTCCGCGGTGTACGACACGATCCCCTGCACGGCTTCGGCGTCGTCGACGACGGGCGCGGCGGCCGGGATGAGCTCGGAGATGATCGGCGACAGGTGCTCCCGCATCGCATCGACGAGGTCGGGGCGGTCCGGGCGACGGTCCGCCGGGCTGTCGTGCACCGCGAGCGCCTCGTAGCCGACGCCGTTGCCGTACGTGAGACCACCGAGGTGTTCCCGGATCCACAGTCCGTCGAGTTCCGGGATCATGAGGGTCGGCACCTCGCCGAGGCCGAACGGGGCGGTGGTCAGGCGGCTCGCGATCACGCGTGCGAACGGCAGCACGCGGTCCGTGGCGGCGAGGAGTTCGTTCGTCCAGGACCCGGCGGCGAGGACGACCTCGTCGCCGAGGACGCGCTCGCCGGCCGCGGTCAGCACGCCGACGGCTCGGCCACCCTCGGCGAGGAAGTCGACGACGGGCGTGTGCTCGAGGATCTCGACGCCCTCGGCCCGGGCGAGCGCCGCGAGCGCGAGTCCGGCGTCGGGCGCGCTGATCTGGATGCCGTCGGGATGGATGAACGCCCCGACGATGACCTCGGGGTCGAGACCCGGAACGAGCTCGGCGGTCTCGACGGCGGTCAGCAGCCGGGCGTCCTCGGGACGGAGCGGGTGCTCGGCGAACGGCAGCAGGTGGTCGAGCACGGCCTGTTCGGTGAGGGCGAGCCACACGTTGCCCGTGTTCCGCAGCCCGATGTCGTATCCGGACGCGTCGAGCCCGCGGTAGAAGTCGAGGCCCGCCTGCTCGAGGGCGAGTTCCGACTCGTCCCAGTACCAGGCGTAGCCCGCCGCCCAGAGGCCGACGAAGCCCGCTCCCGCGGCGGTCGTCGCTCCGGCGGCGGTGCCCGACTCGAGCACCGTCACCCGGCGCCCGGCGCGGGCGAGGTGGACGGCGGTCGCCAGGCCGAACAGGCCGGCACCGACGATGACGGTGGTTGCGGGGCGTGGGTCGGTCACCCTTCGAGGCTAGTCACTCACCGTCCAGGAGCCGACCACCCCGTCGCAATCCGACACCCGCCGCGTCCCTCGCCGGCGGATTCCGCGTCCCCGACTCAGGAGGTGCGCGGCGCGCCGGGCCCGTCAGCGGTCGACGCGCCGGAGCACTCCTGAGTCGGGGACAAGGCGGGACTAGATGACGCCCTGGGCGAGCATCGCGTCCGCGACCTTCACGAACGCGGCGGTGTTCGCCCCGACGACGTAGTCGCCCGGCCGGCCGTACCGTTCGGCGGCCTCATAAGCGGCGCGGTGCACGCCGTGCATGATGCCGCGCAGTTTCACCTCGCTGTCGTCGAAGGACCACCGCTGCCGGGCCGCGTTCTGGCTCATCTCGAGCGCCGAGGTCGCCACGCCACCGGCGTTCGCCGCCTTCCCCGGGCCGAAGAGGACGCCGGCCTGCTGGAACACCCGCACGGCCTCGGGCGTCGACGGCATGTTCGCGCCCTCCGCGACCGCGATGACGCCGTGCTTCACGAGGGCGATCGCGTCGCGTTCGTGCAGCTCGTTCTGCGTCGCACTCGGCAGCGCGATCTCCCCCGGGACGTCCCAGACGCTACCGTCGGCGACGAAGTGGGCGCCCTGACGGCGGGCTGCGTACTCGGAGATCCGGCCGCGGTCGACCTCCTTGATCTGCTTGAGGAGCTCGAGGTCGATGCCGGCGTCGTCGACCACGTACCCCGAGGAGTCCGATGCGGTGACGGCGGTGCCACCGAGCTGGTGGACCTTCTCGATCGCGTACGTCGCGACGTTCCCGGAGCCCGACACGATGACGCGCTTGCCCTCGACCCCGCGGCCGTCGACGGCGAGCATCTCGTCCACGAAGAACACCGTCCCGTACCCGGTCGCCTCGGTGCGCACCTCGGCGCCGCCCCAGCCGACGCCCTTGCCGGTGAACATGCCCGACTCGTGCCGGTTGGTGATCTTCCGGTACTGACCGAAGAGGAAGCCGATCTCGCGCGCGCCGACGCCGATGTCGCCGGCCGGGACGTCGGTGTGCTCGCCGAGGTGGCGGTAGAGCTCGTTCATGAAGCTCTGGCAGAAGCGCATGATCTCGGCGTCCGACCGCCCGTGCGGGTCGAAGTCGCTCCCGCCCTTCGCGCCGCCGATGCCCTGCGCGGTGAGGGCGTTCTTGAAGATCTGCTCGAACCCGAGGAATTTCACGATCGACAGGTTCACGCTCGGGTGGAAGCGCAGCCCGCCCTTGTACGGGCCGAGCGCCGAGTTGAACTGGACGCGGAATCCGCGGTTCACCTGCACCCGGTTGCGGTCGTCGGTCCACGGCACGCGGAAGACGACCTGCCGCTCGGGTTCGACGAGACGTTCGAGGATGCCCGCCTCGAGGTACTCGGGGTGTTCGTCGAGCGCCGGGCGGATGGACTCGAGGACTTCGAGGAGCGCCTGGTGGAACTCGGGTTCGCCCGCGTTGCGCCGCAGGGCGGCCTCCGCGACGGCGTGGACGGGGTCGGTGGACGTGGTGGTGCCGGTCACTGTGGTGCTTTCTGATCGGCCGACCAGGCGTCTCCGGCTGTCGCTCGACGGTGGTCGGAGGCAGTGGAGCGCGACTCGCCGGCGGGGAGGTACACGGGCCGTCGTGGGGCCTCGGCAAGCCTGGCAGCCGCGATAGATATCCGTCAAACGTCGACTAGACGAGCCGACCGGTCCGGTGGGACGACGACCTAGAGGTGGTCGTGCTCCGCGGCCTCGCTCGGGATGATCGGGATCGCGAGGGCAGGGAGCACGGCGACCGCGAGGAAGGCGAGCGGATAGCCGACCAGCCCGATGAGCGCACCGACCGCCGGGCCGACGACGGACGCGGCGATGAACTGGCCGGTGTTCTGCGCTCCCAGCGCCCGCCCGGCCCAGGTGGGGCCGGCCATCTCCGCGACCGAGGTGAAGGCGAGCCCGTTGTCGGCGACCGTCACGGCACTGGCGACGACGAGCGCGACGGCGACCGCCACCGGCCACTGCAGCAGCCCGACACCGGCGAGGAGCAACATGACGACGACCGCCGACACCGCCACCCAGCGCAGCGGTCGCACCCGGCTGCCGACGCGGTCGCTCAACACCCCGACGCCGATCCGGCCGATCGCTCCGACGAACTGCGCCACGCCGACGAGCACGCCCGCCGCGAGTGCGTTCCAGCCCTGATCGGTGACGAGCCACACCAGAGCGAAGGTCGTGAGGGTGAACTGCGGCACCACGAGCAGGATCGACACGGCGTGGATGCGCCAGAGGAAGCCGTCGCCTCGGTAGGGGTTGCGGGGTCGCGCGGCCACGGGGTTCGGCGTCGTCTCCGTCGGGACCGGCTTCGGCACGACGATCCGTGGCGGATTCCGGAGTCCGACGGTGCAGGCCACGGCGAGGACACCCGTCGCGACGAGCGAGATCACGAGGGCGGCGGAGATGCCCGACGCCGCCGCCACGGACGGCACCGTCACCGCGGCCGCCGTGACGCCGAGCGGCTGTGACATCTGGCGGATCCCCATCGCGAGGCCGCGGCGGTCCTTCGGGAACCAGCCGACGACGATCCGGCCGCTCGCCGAGTTCGTGCTCGCGGAGGCGGCACCACCGAGGAGGAGCAGGATGCCGAGTGGACCATAGCCGAGCGAGGGGATGAGGCCGTCCGCGGCGATCGCCCCGGCAGCGGCCAACGCGGTGAGGGCGAGGCCGCCGGCGATGACGATGCGCTCGCCGACACGGTCGGCCAGCCAGCCCCAGGCGATGAGCGTCAGCACCATGCCGAGCGTGGGGGCAGCGGCCAGGACGCCGGCCTCGGCGAGCGACATGCCCCGCTCGGCGTGCAGGAGCGGGATGAGGAACGCCGGGGTGCTGACGAAAAGAGTGCCGGCGGTCTGCGCGGCGACGCCGAGCCCGAGGACGGTCCAGGCCCGACCGGCGTTCGGCATCGGTGGGCGCGCGCCGCGAGCGGTCGCCGGGGCCACGGGGGCTGGTGTCGATCCGGTCATCGTGCCGCTTCCTGCGCTGGGCGTCTCCCACTGCTAGCATGACGGTACACCATTTTGGTATACCAATCGCCACCGGCCGGATCGGGAACACGGATGAGCACTCCGACGCAGACCACGCAGCTGTACGAGCGCCTCCGCGGGGCGATCCTGACCCTCGACCTCGCGCCCGGGCAGCCGCTCACCGAGCGGGGGCTCGAGCAACGCTTCGCGGCGTCACGGACACCCGTACGCGCCGCACTCACCCGGCTCGAGGCCGAGGGACTGGCGCGTCGGGACGGCCGCGGCTGGATCGTCGCGCCCATCGACCTCGAAGAGATCGGCCTCATCGCCGAGGTCCGTGAGGCGCTCGAGACCGCCGGCGTCCGGCTCGCCGCCGAACGCGCGACCGAAGCGCAGCTCGCCGCGATCCGCACCCTGCTCGACGAACCCCGCCCCGACGACGAGCACACGGTGCTCCGTGTCGGCGGCGACTTCCACGAGGAGCTCGCGGCACTGTCCGCGAACCACCTGCTCGCCGAAGGGGTGCGCGGCGCGATGGTCCGGCTCGCCCGTACCCGCTGGCTCGAGGTGCGGACGCCCGAGGCCCGAGAGCAGGCCGCCACGGAGCACCGCGCCATCCTCGACGCGGTCGCGGCGCGCGACCCCGAGCGCGCGGCGGACCTCGTCGCGCGCCACATCCGCGGGACGAACGAGCGGCTCATCGCCTCGCTCACGGCCGACCAGCGGCGCCTCCGCGGTCACGGTGTCGACATCGTCAGCTGAGGCAGCATTGACGCGCGGTCGGCGTCCACAACTCCTGCACCCCGCCGCGAATCCCGCTGACACGCCGTCCCCGAGCTCGGACACGAACCGACAGCCGGAGTTCTGCGCGAGCGTGACAGCTCAGTCGTCGAGCGGCTCCGCCGAGAGCAGCCCGCGCAACCAGTCACGGGCCTCGATGAACACCTCGTCGTTGTAGCGCGAGTGGTAGTCGACGGCGGTGCGGTCGGCACTCGGGTACGAGCCCAGGAAGATCACGTTCGGGCTGAAGCGTCGGAGCCCCAGCAGGGCGTCGGCCATCCGCTCGTCCTCGATGTGTCCGAGGGCGTCGATCACGAAGCGGTAGCGGCCGAGCGCGTCGCCGATGGGCCGGGACTCGATGAGACTCAGGTTCACGCCTCGCGTGGAGAACTGCTCGAGCATGCCGAGCAGCGAGCCGGACTCGTCGTTCGGCAGCTCGACGATGAGGCTCGTCTTGTCGGCGCCCGTCCTGGCCGGGATCTCCCGTGAGCGACTGACGACGACGAAGCGGGTCACGGCGTTCGGGTTGTCGCCGATGTTCTCCGCGAGTACGTCGAGGTCGTAGTGGTTCACGATGCCGGGCGGGGCGACCGCGGCGTCGGCGGTGGAGGTGCCGTCGAGGAGCGAGGCCGCGGCGGCGACGTTGCTCGACGCCGGGATGTGTCCGTGCGAGGGCAGCTTGGCGTCGAGCCAGAGGTGGCACTGCCCGTAGGCGACGGGGTGCGCGTTCACGACCGAGACGTCCTCGAGGCGGGTTCCGGGGCGGGCGACGAGCACGAAGTTCACCGGCACGAGCACCTCGCCGACGATGCGGAGACCGGGCATCGTGGCGAGTGCATCCTGCGCCACGGACACCCCTCCGTCGACCGAGTTCTCGATGGCGATGACCGCGGCTGTGCTGCGGCCCTCGAGGACGTCGCCGAGCGCCTCGCCGACGTTCGACACGGGCTTCCAGATCTGGCCCCTGGCCTCCTCGACCTGGCCGAGCGCCACCTCGGTGAACGTCCCGCTCGGACCGAGGAAACTGTAGCTCCGGAGGGCGTCGTCGGCGGGTGCGGCTGGCATGCCTCCGAGCGTACCGTGTGGTTCGCGACACGCCCTTGGACGACCGTTGACTCCCATCCAGGTCACATTCGGGTGATTTCCAGGAAGATCGGGTCATTTCGGCCCCGATACCCCCCGTTTTGAGCTATTCAAATCACGCCACTACCCGCCACAATGGATACAAGGGTGTATTGAGCGCTGCCGCTCGTCTCGGGAAGCGAGTTCACGGCCGTTCGTCTCCCCGATCTCGATGCGTGATCCATGTCGCGCGAGGCTCCACCCGACGGGCTGAGACAGGAACAGGAGTGACGTGACGAGTGTCTTCACCGACGCCGCCCCGCGGTCCACTCCCCGACTGAACCTGGCGAGCGGCAGCGAGGCCGCGTTCAGCCTCGGCTCCTCCTGGAGCCTCCCGTCGTTGTCGCTGCCGACCTGGGTGCACCGGCCGATCTCGGCGGCCCGCGCGACCCTCGTCAAGTCGCTCGTCATGACCGTCGCGATCGCCGCGATCCTGGCCGGCGTGGTCACGGTGACGCAGACCTCGACCGCCGGTGCGTCCGCGATCTCCGCCGCCGACTTCGCACCGGCGGCCTCCTCCGTCCCGACGATGACGGCCGCCGCCTTCACCACCGCCTACGCCGGGGATCTCGCCGCGGCGGCGACGACCCTCACGACGATGTCCTCATCGCAGGTCGCGCAGCTGTGGACCGAGCTCGCTCCTGGATACCGCGCACTGCTCATCACCGGTTACCCGGCGGTCATCGGCAACCTCGAGGGTGTCGCCTACACGGACCGGGCGACGGCCAACGTCTCCCGGCTCGCCGGCCTCCTCGCCGACACCGAGGCGAGCTACCGCTCGCTGACGGTGAGCAGCGACCAGGTCGACGGGCAGGCGGACTCGGCGGCCCTCGCCACGACCCTGTCGCGCCTGGACGCGATCAAGCTGCTCGCCGACCGGTACGCACCGGACGCGATCGCCGCCCGCCTCCAGCCCGAGTACCTGATCACGTTGCAGGCGGGCGGCTCCGGACCCCCGCGGGTCGCGGTCGCCGTCGGAGACGTGGACACCGCCGCCTACGTCACGGTGCTCGTCCCCGGGATGAACAGCAGCGCCCTCGAACTCGACGACTACCTGCGCGGGGCGAAGCGCATCCAGACCGCCGCAGCCGACAGTGCGGTCATCCTCTGGATCGGCGGACACAGCCCGAGCGCACTCGAGGTGCCGTCGAACGACCGGGCCATCGAGGGGGCTCCCCTGCTCGCCGGGGTGCTCGCCGGATACGACGCCGTCCGTTCCGCTCACGGCGTCGTCTCCCGGTTGAGCGTCGTGGCGCACTCCTACGGCACGGCGACGGCCTCACTCGCGTTGGCGTCCGGCGACTATCACGTCGACGACTTCGTCATGCTCGGTTCGGCCGGCATCCCGACGGAGATCGGGATCGACGATCTGCACGTCCCGGCCGGCCGCGTCTACGCCTCCCAAGCGAGCGCCGACACCCTCGCCGGTCTCGGCCAGCTCCTGTCCGGTCGAGCCGACCCCGCGACGAGCTCCTGGGGCGCGACCACCTTCGGCTCGGACGGGCTGACGCTCGGCGACGGCGACCACCTCGGCGCCGTCGAGGGACACAACGCGGTCGGGTCGAGCAACGCCGACGACCGGGGCAAGTACCTCGGGCCGGCCACCGAGAGCCTCTACGCCATCCAGCGCATCGTCACGGGTCAGGCCTACGCGGTCGCCGACC
Organism: Plantibacter sp. CFBP 8775; assembly: GCF_014839505.1. NCBI lineage: Bacteria > Bacillati > Actinomycetota > Actinomycetes > Micrococcales > Microbacteriaceae > Plantibacter > Plantibacter sp. CFBP 8775. The sequence continues at coordinate 1,436,160 of NZ_JACYNV010000002.1, forward strand.
TGACGACGCCCGGATCGTCCCACCAGCGCACCTCCGTGCCGGACGCCGCGGGCGCCGGCGCGGGCGCATCCACGACGAGCGCCTCCGCGACCGCCTCCGCTTCCGCCTCGGCCGCGGCGCTCCTCGCCACGCGCTAGTCGACGGCCCTCCACTGGCACCCGGAGCAGCGACCGCTCCACAGATCTGTGTCGGCCCGCCCCTGCGCCGAGGGAACCGGGTAGCGTCGTTGACATACCGACATACGCCTTCGTAGGCTCGGCTCATGCGAACGACCATCCGACTCGCCGACGAGTTCTACGAGGCCGTCCGCGAGCACGCCTCGCAGGAGGGGAAGACCGTGACCGCCTACATCGAAGAGGCCCTGCGCGCGAAGCTGGCCGCAGCGGCCGCACCGCCCGAGCGGGAGCCCTACAAGGTCGTGCCGTACGGCCAGGGAGGACCCCGCCCAGGAATCGACCTCACGAACAACGCGCAACTCGAGGACATCATGGACGGTTTCGGGTGAAGGTGGTCGACACCAACGTCCTCATCGGCGCGTTCCGACCCGATTCACAACACCACCGCACGCTCGCAACCTGGTTGGAAGATGCCGTCCGATCGAGAGAGCCCCTGGGCGTCAGCGAAGCCGTGCTCGCGGGGTACATCCGGATCGTGACCCAGCGTCGGATCTTCGTCGATCCCACTCCGATCTCCGTCGCGCTCGAGCAGATGCAGCGACTCCGCGACGAGCCCGGCGTTCAGGTCGTCCGCCCTGGCCCGTCGTTCTGGACGGTCTTCACCTCGCTCTGTGCAGCGGTCGAGGCCCAAGGCAACCTCGTCTCGGACGCGGCCCACGCCGCACTCGCGATCGAACACCGGGCCACCTTCGTCACGCTCGATCGCGACTTCGCGCGCTTCCCCGACCTCCGCTGGGAATCGCCACTCGCCACGGGTCAAGCGCCTTCCTGACATCGGTCGTTCCTGCCAGACTGGTGCGATGAACGATCGCGCAGGTACCCCCGCCACCGAAGCAGATCTGATCGACGTCCCGTCGCTCATCGACGCGTACTACACGCTGAAGCCGGACGTCTCGATCCCCGAGCAGCGGGTGGTGTTCGGCACCTCCGGCCACCGCGGCTCCTCGCTGAACACCGCGTTCAACCAGGACCACATCGCCGCCACCACGCAGGCGATCGTCGAGTACCGCGCGAGCCAGGGGATCACCGGGCCGCTCTTCATCGGCTCCGACACCCACGCGCTCAGCGGGCCGGCGCAGACGACGGCCCTCGAGGTCCTGGTCGCCAACGGTGTGCGCGTCCTGGTCGACGAGTTCGACGACTTCGTGCCGACCCCGGCGCTCAGCCACGCGATCCTCAAGTACAACGCCGAGGGCAACGGCGACCAGGCGGACGGCATCGTCGTCACGCCCAGCCACAACCCGCCGGCCGACGGCGGCTTCAAGTACAACCCCCCGCACGGCGGACCTGCCGACTCCGACGCGACCTCCTGGATCGCGAACCGCGCCAACGAGCTCATCGCCGGTGGGCTGCACGACGTCAAGATGGCGGAACCGTCTGCCGTCGAGACGTACGACTTCCGCGGCAACTACGTCGACGACCTGAAGCACATCATCAACCTCGACGCCATCAAGCGCAGCGGGATCCGCATCGGTGCCGACCCCCTCGGCGGTGCGAGCGTCCACTACTGGCAGGCGATCGCCGACCGCTACGAGATCGACCTCACCGTCGTGAACCCGCACGTCGACCCGGCCTGGGCGTTCATGACGCTCGACTGGGACGGCAAGATCCGCATGGACCCGTCGTCGCCCTCCGCCATGGCGGCACTCGTCGCACGACGCGACGAGTTCGACCTCCTCACCGGCAATGACGCCGACGCGGACCGCCACGGCATCGTCACGCCCGACGCCGGGCTCATGAACCCCAACCATTACCTCGCCGTCGCGATCGACTACCTCTACGCGAACCGGCCGGGTTGGCGCGAGGACGCAGCCGTGGGCAAGACCCTCGTGTCATCGTCGGTCGTCGACCGCGTGGCCGAATCCCTCGGACGCCGCCTCTGGGAGGTCCCGGTCGGCTTCAAGTGGTTCGTTCCCGGTCTCGTCGACGGCTCGGTCGGCTTCGGTGGCGAGGAGAGCGCCGGCGCGAGCTTCCTCCGCTTCGACGGCTCGGTGTGGACCACCGACAAGGACGGCATCCTCCTCTGCCTGCTCGCCGCCGAGATCCTCGCCGTGACGGGCAAGACCCCTTCGGTGCTCTACCGGGAGCTGACCGAGCGCTTCGGCGACCCCGTGTACGAGCGCGTCGACGCCGCCGCCTCGAAGGAACAGAAGGCGCGGCTCGGCAAGCTCGACGGCGACGCCATCACGGCGACCGAGCTCGCCGGCGACCCGATCGTCGCGAAGCTCAGTCACGCGCCGGGCAACGACGCGGCCATCGGCGGCGTCAAGGTCGTGACCGAGCACGCGTGGTTCGCCGCTCGTCCGTCCGGCACCGAGGACGTCTACAAGATCTACGCCGAGTCGTTCAAGGGCGCGGAGCACCTCAAGCTCGTCCAGGCGGAGGCGAAGCAGATCGTCGACGCCGCCCTCGGCGCCTAGGCAGCCGACGCCTCGACGGGCTCGGTGAGCGGACACACGCTCGCCGAGCCCGTCGCCTGCATCCGAGCCCGTCGCCTGCATCCGGGCCTGTCGAGGGACGTGCCGACCCCCGGTCCCTGAGCCCACTCCGCCCCGGTCCCTGAGCCTGTCGAAGGGCTAGTTCAGGTACCCGGGAGCCGCCGGGAGTCCGAAGAACTCCTCGAGCGTCGTCACGCCCGTGTTGTGCATCTCGGTCGCGAGCGGCACGCCGATGTAGCGGTAGTGCCATGGCTCGAACGAGAAGCCGGTGACGTCGACCTTGTCGGCCGGGTACCGCAGGAGGAACCCGAAGCGGTAGGCGTTCGCGGCGAGCCACTGCCCCTCCGCCGTGTCGCCGAAGCAGGTGTTGAGCGAGCAGTTGCCGCTCTCGGCACCGATGTCCATCGTCCAGCCGGTCTGGTGCTCGCTGTAGCCGGGGCGCGCCGTCGTCGAGTCGTCGGGTTCACTGTTGTACACCGACACCTGGCTCGAGTAGCTGCGGTACGCGCTGTTCGAGGCGAGCGACAGGCCGGCCTCGGCGGAGGCGGTGTCGAACAGCTGCACGATCGCGGCGGCGGCCTCGGCACGCAACAGCGGGTCCCACGTGTGGGCGACGGGGACGGACACGAGGTCCGGTGGTGTGTAGTCGACCGGGTTCAGCGGCCGGGTCTTGTTGACGACCACCCACGGGCTCAGCGGGTCGTCGATCGAGTAGGCGGCCTTGTCGAACGCCGGCGGGGCGGGGGGCGCGACCGGAACCGTCTCCGTCGGCGTCGGGGTGGGGGTCGGCGTCGGGGTGACGGACGGGGTCGCGCTCGGCGTCTTCGTGGCGGCGGCCGGGGTGGGCGTGGCGCCGCCGGCGATGTTCACGACGAGCACCACGAGCAGGATCGCGAGCGCGGCGGCCAGGACGCTCAACGCGATCACGCGGTTGCGTCGGACGCGCCGCGAAACCGGGCGTCGATGGGAGGGCTGGTGGGCTGCGGTCACACGTCGAGCCTAACCGCGACACGGCGCATGCGCCTCTGCCACACTGTCGACAGGCTTGCACACCGGACGAGGGGCCCGACCATGACCGCAGGGACGCCAGCACACCACGCGCCGACGCACCGGAAGCGCCCGCGATTCCGTCGGCTCCTGACCGCGGCCGCCGTCGTGATCGGTCTCGGCCTCGTCGTCGCGGTCATCGCAGCCATCACCCCGTGGCCGTCCGCGCTCCTCATCCGCTCGGTGTTCGAACGCGGCGGTGCTGCGACGGTCGCCGAGATGGAACCGTACGTCCCCGACACGAAGCTCACGGAGTTCCGCGACATCGCGTACGCGGCACCGAGCGGCGGCCGACCACAGGTGGACACCACCCTCGACGTCTTCACCCCAGCGGACGGCACCGAACCGCTGACCACGATCGTCTGGATCCACGGCGGCGCCTGGATCTCCGGCGAGAAGGGCAACGTCGAGCCCTACCTCCGCATCCTCGCAGCAGCGGGGTACACGACGATCGCGGTCAACTACACGATCGCTCCCGAGGCCGTCTATCCGACGGCCGTGAACCAACTCAACGACGCCCTCGCGTACATCTCGGAGCACGCCGCCGAGTGGAACGGGAACCCGGACCGCCTCGTGCTCGCGGGCGACTCAGCGGGATCGCAGCTCGCCAGCCAGCTCGCCGTCCTCACGACCAACCCCGACTACGCGACGCTGTCGGGCATGACCCCTGGTATCGACGCCGACCAGCTCGTCGGGACGATCCTCAACTGCGGGGTCTACGACCTGCCGTCGATGGCCGAGCTCGACGGCATCGGCGCCTGGGGCCTCCAGACCGCCCTCTGGGCCTACGCGGGTACGAAGGACTGGTCGGAGACGTCGACCGGCGCGCTCATGTCGACGATCGACTTCGTCACCGTCGACTTCCCGCCGACCTTCATCACCGGCGGGAACGGCGACGCGCTCACCTGGTTGCAGTCGGTCCCGATGAGCAGCGCCCTCGAGGACGCCGGCGTCGACGTCACGAAGCTGTTCTGGGCCGCGGACCACGAGCCGGCACTCCCCCACGAGTACCAGTTCCACCTCGACCTCGACGACGCCCACGTGGCACTCACGGCCACCCTGGACTACCTCGCGGCGCTCGACGCGAACCTCGACGCAGCGACGACCACCACGCCCTGACCGAAGCGGTTGCCGCGGAACTTGCGCCGGGTGTAAGTTTGCACACTACGCAAAATCCCCAACGTCGGTGCGCCTGCAAACCGGCGCGCCCAGAGTCGAACGAGACCGCATGTCATCCAGCTCCCCCGCCTCGACCGAGCCGTCGGGATCCGCCCCCGTCCTCAGTCACCGGCAGATCCTCTTCATCATCTTCGGCCTCATGGCCGGTATGTTCCTCTCCGCACTCGACCAGACCATCGTCGGCACCTCGATGCGCACGATCGCCGACGACCTCGACGGCATGGCCCTCCAGGCGTGGGTCACCACCGCCTACCTGATCACCTCGACCGTCTCGACGCCGATCTACGGCAAGCTGTCCGACATCTTCGGCCGCCGCCCGCTGTTCATCATCGCGATCTCGATCTTCCTCATCGGCTCGCTCCTCGCCGGCATGTCCGGTTCGATGTACGAGCTGGCGATCTTCCGTGCCATCCAGGGCCTCGGCGCCGGCGGCCTCATGGCCCTGCCGCTGACGATCATGGGCGACATGCTGGCCCCGCGCGAGCGCGCCAAGTACCAGGGGTACTTCCTCGCGGTCTTCGGCGTCTCGAGCGTCATCGGCCCGCTCATCGGCGGCCTGTTCGCCGGCGCCCCCGAGCTGCTGTTCATCACCGGCTGGCGCTGGGTGTTCCTCATCAACCTGCCGATCGGTGTCATCGCGCTCGCGATCGTCCTCCGTTTCCTGCACATCCCGCACACCCGCCACAGCGTCCGCATCGACTGGTGGGGTGCCGCCACGGTCGTCCTCGCCGTCGTGCCCCTGCTGCTCGTCGCCGAGCAGGGCCGCATCTGGGGCTGGGCCTCGGCCGGGTCCATCGCCTGCTACGCCATCGGGGTCGCCGGCATCATCGGGTTCATCCTCGTCGAACGGGCCATGGGCGACGATGCGCTCATCCCGTTGAAGCTCTTCAAGAACTCGACCTTCCGGGTCGCCACCATCCTCGGCGTGCTCGTCGGGTTCGGCATGTTCGGCGCGATGATGACGGTGCCGCTGTTCCTGCAGCTCGTCGAGGGTGCGACGCCGACCGAGTCCGGCCTGCTGATGCTGCCGATGATCCTCGGCCTCATGATCTCGTCGATCGCGAGCGGCCAGATCATCGCGCGGACCGGCAAGTACAAGGCGTTCCCGATCGTCGGGACCTTCCTGCTCCTGAGCGGCTTCTTCTACTTCAGCTTCGCGACGGCCGACAAGCCCGTCTGGTGGATGATGGGCGGCATGCTGCTCGTCGGCCTCGGACTCGGCCAGCTGATGCAGACGCTGACGATCGCGAGCCAGAACGCCGTCGAGGCACGCGACATCGGGGTGGCGACGAGCTCGTCGACCTTCTTCCGTCAGATCGGTGGAACGCTGGGCACGGCCGTGATCTTCTCCGTGCTCTACACGCGGATCCCGACGACCATCGCGGCGGCGTTCGCCGACCCGACGCTCAGCGAGCGGGTCCGGGCTGCGGCGCAGGACCCGGCCGTGCTGTCGGACCCGGCGAACGAGGGCATCCTCAAGGTGCTGCAGCGGGCGCAGGAGAACAGCGGCTCGGCCGGTTCCGCGCTCGACGGCGACACCTCGTTCCTCGTCGGTGCGAACCACGACCTGGCCGCGCCGTTCCTCACGGGGTTCGCGGATGCGACCGTGACCGTGTTCTGGGTGAGCTTCGCGGTGGTCGCCGTCGCGTTCGTGCTGAGCTGGTTCCTCAAGGCGCCGCCGCTGCGGGCGAAGTCCGCGCTGCAGGAGCGCACCGACGCCCAGGCTGCGGAGGACGCCGAGGACGCCGAGGACGAGTTGTCGCTCGCCGCCCAGCGTGCCGCCGAGCTCGCGGGGTCGCAGCTGTCGCCCGACACCGCGAGCAACCGCGTCGTCGATCCGTCCGCCCGTCGCTGACCGTCGTTCGTCGGCTTGCCAGCGCACCGCGCTGACGTGAGCGCGGGGTGACCGCCGCCGGCGCACCGCGCTGAAGGGTCATCCGGGTGTCAGCGCGGTGCGCTGACGTGACCGCTGTCGAATCGGCGTCACCGCGACCCCAGCGCGTGAGCGCGCCCCTCCGGAGGGGCGCGCTCACGCCGCAGACCCGCGCTCGCGTCAGCGCACCGCGCTGGCGCCACACCCCACCCACACATCAGACGAGCATGAGAGCGCTCTCAGCAGGCGATAGCATGGGCGTGCACCCAGCCACGAGGAGCTTCGATGACGCACGCCCCCCAGCCCACCACCCGTCCGGCCCTGATCCTGCCGCCGTTCCTCTGGGGTTCCGCCACCGCGGCCGCCCAGGTCGAGGGAGCAGCGCACGAGGACGGCAAGGAGGACTCCATCTGGGACGCCTTCGCCCGGGTGCCCGGCGCGATCGCCAACGGTGACGACCTCGAGGTCGCCGTCGACCACTACCACCGCACCGCCGGCGACGTCGCGATCATGTCCGAGCTGGGCCTCGACGCCTACCGCTTCTCCACGAGCTGGGCGCGCATCAAGCCGGGCGACCGCGACGTCAACCCCGCCGGCCTCGACTTCTACAGCCGTCTCGTCGACCAGCTCCTCGACGCCGGCATCCTCCCCTGGCTCACCCTGTACCACTGGGACCTCCCGCAGGCGCTCGAGGAGCAGGGCGGCTGGACGAACCGCGATACCGCCCTGCGCTTCGTCGACTACGCCGAGGCCACCTACGAGGCGCTCGGCGACCGCGTCCAGCACTGGACGACCTTCAACGAACCGTTCTGCTCCTCCCTGCTCGGCTACGCCGTCGGCGTGCACGCACCCGGCCGCCGCGACGAGGCCGCCGCGCTCGCCGCCATCCACCACCAGCACCTCGCCCACGGCCTGGCCGCCACGCGCCTCCGCGAGCTCGGTGCCGAGCAGATCGGCATCACCCTCAACCTCACGAACGCGATCCCAGCGGACCCCACCGACCCGGCCGACGTCGACGCCGCCCGCCGCGTCGACGGGATCATGAACCGCATCTTCCTCGAACCGATCGTCCTCGGTGCGTACCCGGCCGACGTCGCCCACGACCTCGAGGGCCTCGGCCTCGACACGCTCGTCCACGACGGCGACCTCGAGACCATCTCCGCCCCGATCGACTTCCTCGGCGTCAACCACTACCACGACGACCTCGTGTCGGGTCACCCCGACGACTCCGGCGCCGACGGCGGCCACTCCGGCGCGACCGAGCGCGAGGCCGGTTCACCGTGGCTCGCCTCCCCCGACATCTCCTTCCCGAGCCGCGGCCTTCCGCGCACCGCGATGGACTGGGAGGTGCACCCCGCTGGCCTCCGCAACCTGCTCGTCCGGCTCGGCCGCGAGTACCCGACGCTGCCGCCGCTGTACGTGACCGAGAACGGTGCGGCCTACGACGACGTCGTCGCAGAGGACGGCCGCATCCACGACGTCGACCGCGACGCCTTCATCCAGGACCACATCGACCAGGTGGAACTCGCGATCGCCGACGGTGCCGACGTGCGCGGCTACTTCGTCTGGTCGCTGCTCGACAACTTCGAATGGGCGTACGGCTACGACAAGCGGTTCGGCATCGTGCGGGTCGATTACGACACGCAGGAGCGCACGATCAAGGACAGCGGACTCGCGTACGCGCGCCGCATCGCCGCCTCGCGTGTGGTGCCCGCCGTGGCGGAGCTTCCCTGACGCAGGAACACTCCGGCATGTCGCGATCGAGGGGCCGCGACACGCCGGTCACCTCCTGAGGAGCGGCACCGGCCACGGACGTCCAGACGCCCGGCGATACACTGCACTCGGCACGCTCACCCGCTCGGAAGGGGACGATGATGCAGTCCGGTCAAGGAGCCCCGACGCTCGAGATGGTGGCGGCACGCGCAGGCGTCTCCCGCGCGACCGTGTCGCGCGTCGTCAACGGCTCGCCGAAGGTCACGGCCGAGGTCGTCGCCGTCGTCAACGAGGCGATCGCCGCGCTCGACTACGTCCCGAACCGCGCCGCCCGGTCGCTGGCCTCCCGCCGCACCCAGGTCATCGCGCTCGTCGTCCCGGAGTCGACCGCCCGGGTGTTCTCGGACCCCTTCTTCGCGTCGGTCGTGCAGGGAGTGGCCCTCGAGCTGGCGGAGACCGACTACACGCTCAACCTCCTCATCGCGAGTGAGGCGAACTCCGAGAAGACCCGCCGCTACCTGCTCGGCGGCAACGTCGACGGCGCGCTCGTCGTGTCACACCACAGCGGTGACCACTCGTACACCCGACTCGGCCAGGAGCTCCCGATCGTGTTCGGCGGTCGCCCGATGGGTGCCGACGTCGTCGACAGCACCTACGTCGACGTCGACAACGTCGAGGGCGCGAGGACCGCTGCCCGTCACCTCATCGAGGCCGGCAGGACGCGGATCGCGACGATCGCGGGCCGGCAGGACATGCCGGGTGGGGTCGACCGACTCGCCGGGTGGCGTGCGGAGCTCGAGCTCGCGGGTCTTCCACACGACCTCGTCGAGGTGGGCGACTTCTCCCCCGCCGACGGCGCTGCCGCGATGCGGCGTCTCCTCGCGCGCGGCGTGCCCATCGACGGGCTCTTCGCCGCGAACGACCAGATGGCCGCCGGCGCCTACTCCGTCATCCGCGAGGCCGGGCTGACGATCCCCGGCGACATCGCCGTCGTGGGCTACGACGACGACCGCTACGGCGAGACCGCAGCGCCGCCGCTCACGACGATCGCGCAGTCGCCCGTCGACCTCGGTGCCGAGATGGCGAGGGTGCTGGTCCGTCGCCTCGCCGGCGAGCCGGTCGAGCGCGTCACGATGATGCCGACCCGCCTCGTCCCGCGCGCCTCCGTCTGACCCTCCCCGCCAGCCCGCGAACTGTCACCAGACGACAGTTCCGGGCGCAGCGACTGTGCTGAACTGACAGTTCGCGGGCTAGGAGAGGCGGGCGCGGATGATCTCGATGGCCTGCGGGTTCTCGTCGACGAGGACGTACCGACGTCCGAGCGCCTTCGCGACCGCCCCCGTCGTGCCGCTGCCGGCGAAGAAGTCGAGCACCCAATCGCCCTCGCGGGAGGACGCCTGCACGATGCGACGCAGGATCCCTTCCGGCTTCTGCGTCGGGTAGCCGGTCTTCTCGCGACCGGTCGGTGACACGATCGTGTGCCACCAGACGTCGGTGGGTAGCTTGCCGCGCGCCGCCTTCTCCGCGGTGACGAGCCCGGGCGCCATGTAGGGCTCGCGGTCGACGGTCGCGTTGTCGAAGTGGTACCCCTTCGGGTCCTTCACGTAGACGAGGATCGTGTCGTGCTTCGTCGGCCAGCGGCTCTGCGCCTTCGCGCCGTAGTCGTAGGCCCAGATGATCTCGTTGAGGAAGCACTCCCGGCCGAAGAGGGCGTCGAGGAGCACCTTCGCGTAGTGCGCCTCGCGGTAGTCGAGGTGGAGGTAGAGGGTGCCGTCGGCGGCCAGGACGCGCCAGGCCTCGACGAGGCGCGGCTCGAGGAAGCCCCAGTAGTCGTCGAAGGCGTCGTCGAAGCGTCGGAGGTCGCCGCGGATGCGCTCGTACGCCTGCCCCTTGAAGCCGGCGAAACGGTTCACCCCCGTCTCGGCCGTCCGCACCGAGGTCGAGGAGTGACGACGCTGCACGCGGCCGGTGTTGAACGGCGGGTCGAGGTAGATGAGCGTGAACGACTCGTCGGGCAGCTGCGCCACGACGTCGAGGTTGTCGCCCTCGAGAACGAGGTCGGGGCCGTCCGGGGTCCATCGCAGCGGCACTTCATCGGCTGCTGCGGCGAGGGACATGTGCCTATTCTGGCAGTCCGCTGCCCGCACACCCGGGAAGGAACGATCGGCCCCGCGCGTTGTACCGCGTATGACCACGGAGTTCGCCAACGAGACCGATGCCCAGCGCTACACCATGCACGTCGACGGCCAGCTGGTGAGCGTCGTCGACTACCGGATCTCCGGCGACTCGATCTCGTTCCCCCGCACCTTCACGACGCCGCCCTTCCGCGGCAAGGGGTACGCGGGCGAACTCGTCGCCTACGCGGTCGACGACGTCGAGCAGCACAGCGACCGTCGGATCGTCCCGATGTGCTGGTACGTGGGCGAGTGGTTCGACGCGCACCCCGAGCGTCAGGACCTCCTCACCCGCTCCGCCGGCTAGCCACCAGCGCGTCACCCACCGGCCACCTGGCGGTTACGCACGGGGACTAGCGTCCCGACCATGCAGCAGCTCGTCTCGCACTACGCCCCGCCGCCCGCACTCGACCAGGTCGACGGTTACCAGGTGGTCGACGTCGACGACGACGACCCCATCCTGCTCGACGCCGCCGGTAGCCACATCGACACGTGGCGCGAGGGCTACCCGTATGCGGAGCGCATGTCGCGAGAGCAGTACGAGAGCGACAAGCGGCTGCTCCAGATCGAGCTGCTGAAGCTGCAGAACTGGATCAAGGCGAACGACCGTCGGCTGGTCGTCGTGTTCGAGGGACGCGACGCGGCCGGCAAGGGCGGCACGATCAAGCGCTTCACCGAGCACCTCAACCCGCGTGGCGCCCGCGTCGTCGCGCTCGAGAAGCCGACCGCCCGCGAGTCCACGCAGTGGTACTTCCAGCGCTACGTCCAGCACCTGCCGGCCGCCGGCGAGATCGTGCTGTTCGACCGGTCCTGGTACAACCGGGCGGGCGTCGAACGCGTGATGGGGTTCTGCACCCCGGCGCAGTACGACGAGTTCATGCGCCAGGCCCCGCTGTTCGAACAGATGCTCGTCGGCGACGGCGTCGACCTCGTGAAGTTCTGGTTCTCCGTCTCCGCCGACGAGCAGCGCACGCGCTTCGCGATCCGCCAGGTCGACCCGGTGCGACAGTGGAAGCTCTCCCCGATGGACCTGGCCTCCCTCGACAAGTGGGGCGACTACACCCGCGCGAAGGAGGCGATGCTCGAGGCGACGGACACGGCCGACGCGCCGTGGACGATCGTCAAGAGCAACGACAAGAAGCGCGCCAGGGTCGAGGCGATGCGGCACGTGCTGCACCGCTTCGACTACGACAACAAGGACCACGAGGTCGTCGGCACGCCCGACACCAACATCGTCGGGCCAGCGGCCTCGGTCTACGAACGCGGCGAGCGCAACGTCGGCGACTGAACCGGACGCCGGGCCGCAGCTCCCGCTATCCTCTGGATCATGCAGCCGAAACCGTCGCCGTTACGCCGACTGACCTCGTCGAGCGCGATCTACGGCACCGTCGTCTACGCCGGCCTCGTCGGCGCGTCGAGCGTGTACGAGGAGGACGACGTCGAGCAGGTGCTCATCACGAGTGCGCTGACCCTCATCGTGTTCTGGCTCGCGCACGTCTACTCGGCCGCCCTCGCGCACCACGGTGACGACCGACATGAGGCGTTGGTGACGCTCGGCGCGTCGATCAGGCACGGGTTCCAGGAGTCGTCCGGGATGCTCCTGTCCGCCGTCCTTCCGACGATCCCGCTCGTGTTCGGCGTCGCCGGTGTGCTCAGCCATGAGCACGCCGTGATCCTGGCGTTGCAGGTGTCCACGCTGATGCTCTTCGTGCTCGGCTGCGCGGCGTTCGTGGTGCGCGGGTCACGCTGGTGGTGGTGTCTCCTCGGTGGCGTCGCGACGGCCCTGTTCGGGATCGTGATCATCCTGCTCGAGGCCGGCACCCACTAGTCCGGCCCGCGGTGGGTCCCGAATGGCCGGTATCGAGCGTCCGGGACCCACCGTTCGGGCCCCTTCGCGAGCTCAGCGGCGGGCGGCGAGCGCTTTCGCGGACTGCTGCGCGGCGCGACGGACCTCGCGGTCGGGGTCGCGGAGGAGCGCCTCGAGGAGCGGCTTGGCGTCCTCACCACCGACGACGGCGAGCGCCCGGGCTCCGGCAGCGCGCACACGGGCGTGGTCGTCGCTCAGCAGTGGTGCGATCGCGGCGACGTCGCCGATGCGGCGTTCGGCGCAGACGCGCGCGGCCATCTCGCGGACGCGCCAGGCCTGGTTGCCGAGGGCTCCGATGACGGGCGCGGTCGCCGAGTCGTCCCACACGTGCAGCAGGGCGCGGGTGCCCCAGAGCTCGGGCCAGTACAGCGCGGGCGCTCCGCCGAGGATGCCCTCGGCGTGGTGTCCGCCGACGACGCGGAGGAAGTCCTCACCCTCGTAGCGACCGGCGAGGAGGGACACGCAGCGTTCGACGACCCGGGTGTCGCTCTCGGCGGCCACCGCGTCGGCGAGCCGCTGCTCGAGGGACGCCTGCGTGGCGGGGGTCGACGGGTCGGGTGTCTCGTTCTGCGCTGTCATCGTCCCCCCACCCTAGCCCGCGAGCTGTCACCAACGGTGGGTGATGCAGCCGCACACCCGCCACTGGTGACAGTTCGCGGGCTGCGGCAGGCTACGGGACGCGGGTGAGCCAGGCGTCGGTGGCGAACTTGTCGGTGACGAGCTGCTCGGCGGCGGCGCGCTCGGCATCGGTGACATGGCCCGGGGTCGCGCCGGTGATCTCGACGAAGGTGTCCTTCATGCGATCGATGATCTCGGCCCGCGAGAGCCCGGTCTGGCTGCGGAGCGGGTCGACGCGTTTGGCGGCCGAGGTGGTGCCCTTGTCGCTGAGCTTCTCCCGCCCGATGCGGAGCACCTGGGTCATGAGTTCGCCGTCCATGTCGTAGCTCATCGTGACGTGGTGCAGGACGGCGCCGTTCCCGAGTCGCTTCTGCGCGGCACCGCCGATCTTGCCCGACGGGCTCGTGATGTCGTTGAGCGGCTGGTACGTCGCCTCGATGCCGAGCGAGCGGAGGGCGACGAGCACCCAGTCGTCGAGGTAGGCGTAGGAGTCGGCGAAGGTCATGCCGTTCACGAGCTCGGCCGGGACGTAGAGCGAGTAGGTGATGATGCCGCCGCGCTGCATCATCATCGCGCCGCCGCCGGAGACGCGGCGGACGACCTCGAAGCCGTTCGCCTTGGCGTTGTCGAGGTCGACCTCGTTCTTGAGCGACTGGAAGCTGCCGATGACGACGGCCGACTGGTCCCACTCCCAGATGCGGAGCGTCGGACCGCGGCGGCCCTCGCCGACCTCGTTCGTCAGGACCTCGTCGAGCGCGAGGTGGAGTTGCGGCGACACCGAGCCCTCGTGGATGAGCTGCCAGTCGTAGTCGCCCCAGCCCGTCGCCTTCGCGAGGGAGCGGCGAATGGCCGTCGCGACCGCCTCGGGCGTGAAGCCGAGGAGCACGGCGTCCTCCGGCAGGGCGCCGCGGATGGCGGCGGCGAGACCTGCGGCGTCCGTGGTGGCGGGGAGCCCAGTGACGGCGCGGTCGATCAGCGCGAGCGCGTCGTCGGGTTCGAGGAAGAAGTCACCCGCGAGGCGGAAGTCCGCGATGCGGTCGTCGACCACCTCGAGATCGACGACGACGAGCTTGCCACCCGGGACCTTGTACTCACCATGCATGCCCCCAGCCTATTCCTGGACGGCGTCCGGATTCCCCGGAAGGGGAGCCGAACCCCTCAGGAGTCGAAGCCGATGCCGAAGCGGTCCATGACCTTCAGGAGCAGGCCGTCGCGGCCCTCGTTCGCGTCGGAACGGGCGACCGCGCGGCGGACGGTCTGGATCGCGGGGTTCGCGATGGGCTCCGGCGGGATGGGGATCGGCTTGGACCGGACCATCTTCAGGCGGGTCAGCTCGGTCGACTCGCCACTCAGCAGATCGAGCATGACCTTCGCCCCGAAGCGCGTCGCTCCGACCCCGAGCCCGGTGAAGCCGGCACTGTAGGCGACGCGCCCGCCGAGTGCCGTGCCCTGGAACGCCGACAGCCGCGAACACATGTCGATCATGCCGCCCCACGCGTGGGTGAACCGGACGTCGAGTTGCGGGTAGGTCGTGAAGAAGTGGTCGGCGAGGGTCTCGAACGTCTCGCGGCGCTGATCGTGCTCCGGTCGGATCCTGCCACCCCGGTGGTAGACCGCGTCGAAGCCGCCGTAGAGGATGCGGTCGTCGGCTGACCGGCGGGAGTAGTGGAACTCACGACTCGAGTCGGCGATGCCGAAGCGGTCGGTCCACCCGATGCTCTCGAGCTGCTCCGGGGAGAGCGGCTCGGTCATGAGCACGTAGTCGTACACGGGGATCGTCAGGAGCTCCGTGCGCTTGAGGAGCGACGGGAAGCCGTTGGTGGCGAGCGCGACCTGCCGAGCCTGTACCCCGCCCTGCTTCGTGGTCACCGTGACGCCGTCGCCCGAGCGCCGCAGCCGGGTCGCCGGGGTGTGCTCGAAGACCCGCACGCCGAGCTCGATGCACGCGCGCTTCAGACCCCAGGCGAGCTTCGCCGGGTGGACGAGCGCGGTGCTCTTCCACTCGCGCTGACCAGCCAGGTACACCGGCGAATGCACGAGTGCCTGGACAGCCTCGCGATCGAGGAACACACCGTCCCCCGACACCTCGCGCAGCGCGTCCACCTGGTGCGGCTCGGTCGCGACCGTGAGCACACCCGTGTGCTCGAACTCGGCGTCGATCCCGAGGCGGTCGAGCGTGGCGACGAACTCGTCGAAGTTCTCGTCCGCCAGGCGATCGAGCTCCGGCAGTTCGTCGGCGAAGTGGCGCTCGCCGTTGTCGACGCCGTGGGTGAGGCTCTCCTCGAAGAAGCCGCCGTTCCGGCCACTCGCCGCCCAGCCGACCTCCTTGCCCTCGATGAGCACGACGTCACGCGAGGGGTCGGCCTCCTTGGCGATGAGCGCCGTCCAGAGTCCGGAATAGCCGCCACCGACGACCAGGAGATCCACCGTGACCTGGCCGACGAGTCGAGGCTCCGGCGACGGCCGATCAGGGCTGTCGAGCCAGTACGGGACCGTGCTCGCTCCCGCGAGCGACAACGCGATGCGCTCCGCCGAGTTCCGTCTGCGGTGGCTGTAGGTGGGTCCGTCCGAGGTCACCGGGTCTCCTCTGCGTCGAGTGTGGGTGCCGCGACTGTACCCCGCGGCCTCTGAGCTTGTCACCGGGTGGTGGCGTTCGCTGCCCGTCGACAGGCTCAGGGACCGGAGCGGGCGCTCACGGACCGGGGCGGCTCAGGTGCGCTTGTCGAGCCACTCCACGACGTCGCGCTCGACGTCCTCGCGGTTCAGCTCGTTGAAGATCTCGTGCCGAGCCTCGGGGTAGATGATGAGCGTCACATCCGTCAGCTTCGACCGCTTCACGTACGCGTCGCGGAGGAGGGTCAGGCCACGGACGCCACCGAGCGAGTCGTCGGACCCACCGAGGATGAGCACCGGAACCGCGCGCGGCAGGCGCTTCGGCGGGCGACCGAGGAACGCGAATGCCTGGATCGGGTTCCACACAGGCGTGACGCCGATGTCGAAGTTGCGTTCGTCGGCGGCGAACGCGGCCCAGGCGGCCGGGTCGCGGTTGAGCCACTCGAGACCGGTCTTCCCGGTCTTCCGCCAGCGCTTGTTGAGGTCGCCGGCGTTGATGACGCCGGGCATCGCGAGCGAGGTGCCCGAGAGGATGAGGAGCTCGTAGAGGTCGTGTTCGGCGACGACCTTCTGCGCCATGAGCGAGCCCCAGCTGTGCCCGAGCAAGGCGAGCCGCGACTCGGGGAAGCGGGTCCGCAGGTACCGGCCGACGGCGGCGACGGAGTCGATCGCACCCCGGGTCGTCCGAGGGCCGAGCTTGCCGAGGCCGAGGTGCTCGAGCCCCGTGCGACCGTGGCCGCGGTGGTCGTCGGCCGCGACCGTGTACCCCGCGTCGTTGAGCCGTGCGGCGAGGCGACCGTAGCGGAGGGCGTGCTCCCCCGCACCGTGGGCGATGTGCACGACGGCCCGAGGGTTCGGCACCTCCCACAGGTAGACGTAGACCGTGACGCCGTCGTCGTCGACGATCGTCTCGGTCGCATACGGTCGCGGCTCGACGGGGCGGTTCGCGTCGTCGACGGGTGGCGGGGTCTGCTCGCTCATCCCGCCAGCGTAGGCCCTCGGCCCGGCGGCGTGGCGAGTCCGTTTGCAGTTCCCGGAGGGCAGGCGTACGGTGAACGAGGCCCGAACGGCGGGCCGGCAGGTTTCGACGGAAGCGAGGTGAGCGGCCATGGCTGGTGACAGTATCCGCGCCATCGCATCGACGAACCGCCTCGCCTCCCTCACCCGGTAGGCGCTGCCACCGCCGGTGCCGAGGCGCCCTCACTCACACCTCCCCGGGTGCGATCCACCGCGATCGCCTGCACCCGCGCGGCCGCCGCACGTTCCCGTCGATCGATGGACGGAGACCTCATGGCACTCATCGACAACGGCATCTACGTGACCGGACGGCGCTCGGCGAGCCCGCGATCGCTCGACGCGACGTACGAGCTCCTCAACGACCAGCGGGGCATGGCCTGGATCGGTCTGTACCGCCCGGAACCGTCGGAGATCCGCTCCGTCGCTCAGGAGTTCGACCTGCATCCGCTCGCCGTCGAAGACGCTCTGAAGGGCCACCAGCGGGCGAAGCTCGAACGCTACGGCGACACGCTGTTCGTCGTCCTGCGTCCGGCACGCTACCTGGACGAGGAGGAGCGGGTCGAGTTCGGCGAGGTGCACCTGTTCGTCGGACCCGGGTTCGTCGTCACCGTCCGTCACGCGGAGAAGCCCGACCTCGGCCAGGTCCGGCGGCGACTCGAAGCCCGGCCCGACATCCTCGCGCTCGGCCCCGACGCCGTCCTGCACGCCGTGCTCGACCAGGTCGTCGACGGCTACGGTCCCGTCGTCGCGGGGCTCGAGAACGACATCGACGAGATCGAGGACGAGCTCTTCGGCGACGCCGCGGACGTCTCGCGTCGCATCTACGAGCTGCTGCGCCAGGTCATCGCGTTCCAGCGCGCGACCACGCCCCTGCGGGCCATGCTCCACGGCCTGCTGCAAGGCGCCGACAAGTACGGTCTCGACGAGGAGCTGCGCAACGGCTTCCGCGACGTCCTCGACCACACCCTCCGGATCGCGGAGCGCGTCGACTCCTTCCGTCACCTGCTCCGGAACGCGCTGACGGTGCACGCGACGCTCATGACGCAACAGCAGAACGAGGAGATGCGACGCCTCTCGGAGGCGAGCCTCGCGCAGAACGAGGAGTCGCGTCGGATGAGCGAGACGGCACTGGCGCAGAACGAGGAGATCAAACGGATCTCCTCCTGGGCGGCGATCCTCTTCGCCCCGACACTCATCGGCACCGTCTACGGCATGAACTTCGACGACATGCCGGAGCTCCACTGGCAGTTCGGCTACCCGGTCGCGATCGGAGCGATGCTCGTCCTCTCCGGCACTCTCTACGCCATCTTCCGAGCGCGCCGCTGGCTCTGACCGCACCCCAGCCCGCGAACTGTCACCAACGGTCAGTCCTGCACCCCGTGCACTGTCGGTTGGTGACAGTTCGCGGGTTTACTTAGGGTGGCTAATTTGCTAGGCTAACGAATCGTGGCAAGCGGAGCAGCGACGAAGACCAGGGCACTGACGATCGCCGAGCAGGCGTCCGAACTCCGGATGGGCACCTTCCGGCTCGCGAGACGACTGCGCGGGGAGAAGTCGGTCGACGACCTCAGCGATCCGCAGTTCTCCGTCCTCGGAGGGCTCTACAAAGAGGGCTCCGCAACCCTGCGGGCACTGGCCGAACGCGACCGCGTGTCCGCGCCATCCATGAATCGCACCGTCAACTGCCTCGAAGAGGCCGGGTACGTCACCCGAGAAACCGACGCGGCCGACCGCCGGAAGGTCACCATCGCCCTCACTGAAGCGGGCCACACCACCGTCACCGAGACCGTCCGGAAACGCGACGCGTGGATCACCCAGCAGCTGCGCGCGCTCACCCCGGACGAACGCGACACCCTCGCCCGCGCAGCCGAGATCATGAGGAGACTCGCCACCCAGTGAGTGCAATGTTCCGTTCCCTGTCCAGCGTCAACTACCGCATCTGGTTCATCGGCGCCCTTGTGTCGAACGTCGGCGCCTGGATGCAGGCCACCACCCAGAACTGGGTCGTGCTGACCGACCTCACCGACAACGACGCCGTGGCCGTCGGCGCCACCATGGCCCTGCAGTTCGGGCCGCAGCTCGTCCTCGTGCCGATCACCGGTCTCATCGCCGACCGCTTCGACAAGCGGAAGATCCTCATCCTCACCCAGTCGAGCCTCATGCTCCTGGCCGCAGCGCTCGGCGCCCTGCTCATCTTCGGTCACGCCGAGCTGTGGCACATGTACCTCTTCGCGCTGGCCCTCGGCATCATCAACGCCGTCGACGGCCCGGCCCGGCAGACCTTCGTCTCCGAGCTCGTCGACGAGCACAACATGTCGAACGCCGTCGCGCTCAACTCGGCGTCCTTCAACGCGGCGCGCATGGTCGGCCCCGCCATCGCCGGTCTCCTCATCGTCGCGATCGGCTCCGGGTGGGTGTTCGTCGTGAACGCCTTCACCTTCCTCGGCGTCATCGGCGCCCTGTTGGCCCTGCGCACCGGCAAGCTCCGTCGAGCGCCGCGCCCACCGCGGGCTCGAGGACAGTTCGTCGAGGGCTTCCGCTACGTCCGCGGGCGGCCGGACCTCATGGTCGTCTTCGTGATCGTGTTCATCATGGGCGCGTTCGGCATGAACTTCCCGATCTTCGCCTCGACCATGGCCGTCGAGTTCGGCAAGGGCGCGGGCGAATACGGCATCCTCTCCTCGGTGCTCGCGATCGGTTCCCTGACCGGCGCACTCCTCGCGGCGCGGCGGGCGCAGGCCCAGATGCGGATGATCGTCGGCGCGGCCGGGCTCTTCGGGGTCGCTGCGCTCACGGCCGCGTTCATGCCGAGCTACTGGTCGTTCGCCGCCGTGCTGATCCTCGTCGGCTTCTCGACGGTGACGCTCCTGACCACCGCGAACGGACTCGTGCAGACGAGCACCGAGGCGGCCGTCCGTGGCCGGGTGATGGCGCTGTACATGGCGATCCTCATGGGTGGCACCCCGATCGGCGCGCCCATCGTCGGGTGGGTGGCGAACACCTTCGGGCCGCGCTGGGCGCTCGGCCTGGGCGCACTCGCCGGGTTCGCCGCCTGCGCCACCGGCCTGGCCTACGGGGTGTTCCGTCATCACCTCCGCCTGCGCGTCGCCCCCGACTCCCGCTGGCGCCTGCAGTTCACCCACGACGGCGTCGTGTCTCCGGTCACGCCGGAGGACTTCTCGGAGCAGATCGCGCTCACCTCGCCGATCCCGCTGCCGAAGCCGAAGTCGCGCGCGAAGGCGCCCGAGCCGCGTCCGGAGTCACGTCCCGAGTCGTCGCCGGTCGACGAGTCGACGCCCCTCACCGGCTCCCGCCGCTAGGCGGGCCTCCGCTCCGACCCGCTCGGCGTTCACAACTCCTGCATCCTGCGACCGCCGGGGCTCCCGGGCGGGCGGGGCGGCGGGTGACGCGGCCGGCCGTCACCGGCAGGGCAGCAGGAGTTACGAACGAGCCGCAACCGGACGGAGGCTCGGGACCCAGCACCGCAGGTCCTCGCGATAGCGGCGGTAGGGCTCACCGAAGCGCGCCTCGAGGTCGGCCTCTTCGACCGGCCGGACCAGGACGTTCCAGACGACGGCGCCGAAGACCGCGTAGACGACGACGATCCAGGACGACAGCAGGAGTCCGACGCCGACGCCTTGGACGATACTGCCGACGGCCATCGGATTGCGGACGAAGCGATACGGTCCGGCGATGACGAGCCGGTTCGGCATCGCGGCGGGCAGTGGCGTCCCACCCCCGGTCGTCGCCATCGCGGCTGCGGACCAGAGCCCGACGACGCTCCCGAGCACCACGACGACGATGCCGGCGATGACGGCGAACGGCTCCGCACCCGGCGGCAGGGCGACCGCGACCCGCCATCGCAGCTCGAAGAACCGCAGGACGGCGGGGATCACCGCGAGGAAGACGCCCCAGAACGCGACGATCTCGACGGCGGTCCTCACGAGTTGCGAACCGGTCGACGCCGACGCATCGGCTGGGCGGAACGCGAACGGCCCGATGGCGATCCATGCTCTCGGGATCCCGCCGGTGAGGACGAGCGCGAGTGCCGTGACCGAGCCGACCGCGGCGCCGACCATCAGCAGGGCGCCGATCCCCGCCTCCTGGGTCACGGCCGCGAAGATCCCCAGCGACACGGTGACCAGCAGCGTCCATCCGGTCGCGAGGATCGCCGCCCATCGGATGGCGCATGCGGCGAGCGCCGAGGCGACGACGAAGAGTGGGACGTCGAGCACGGCCGTGACGACGGGGTCGAGGCTGCCGAGCGTCACCGCACGGACGGGCGGGACGAGGAACACCGACACCCACCATGCTGCCCCGGCGAGGGCCTGCACGGCGAAGTACCAGCGCCCCCAGCGCTCGGCGCTCATGTGATCGTCGGTGTCGGCGGCGTCATCGGCGTCGGCGGGCGATGAGCCACGCGACGAAACGCCACCCCAGGAGGAGTGCGGCGAGGACGAGGACGGTCACGATGACGAAGCTGAGTTGGACGCCCTGGCCGGAGACCGCGCGCAGCACCATCCCGACGACGACGGTCGACACCCAGACGACGACGCCGGCCCAGCGGACGGAGCGGGTCTCGCGCTGACCGAGGACGAGTGCGAGGACGTGTCCGACGAGGAGCCCGACGGCGAACGGCCACAGCGTCACGAGGAGTCCGAGGATGCCTTCGCCGTGGCTGGCGCGGCCGATGAGGACGAACACGATGACGGCGAGGAGGTCGATGCCGACGGTCGCGGCGAATCCGGCGGGGGTCCTGCTGGGGCGGTCCATCCCCTCACCCTATTGGCGTCGCCGCCGCCCACCCTGGAGGGAGGCCGCATGGCGCGCTGCGGGGCCTGTCGCTCGGTGCCGTCGCTGGCTACGATGGCGCTGACACCCGATCGACGAAGGAGCCGTCATGTCGTTCCAGGCCTATCTCGATGCCGCCGAGGCGAAGACCGGTAAGACCCCGCGCGAGCTCGTCGACGAGGCGCACGACCGCGGCTTCGACGCGTCGACCAAGGCCGGCGAGATCCTGGAGTGGCTGAAGACGGACTACGAGCTCGGCCGGGGTCATGGGATGGCGCTCGTCCACGTCATCAAGAACGGTCCGACGATCAGCGAGAAGCACGTCGGCCTCGACGGGGTGCACCGCGACGAGTCGACCGAACTCTGGCTCGACGGAGCGGCGACGAAGCCCGCCGCCCCCTGACTCCCGTCCGGGTTGCTGCCAGCGCGGTGCGCTCGCGTGAGCGCGGGTCTGTGGCGTGAGCGCGCCCCTCTGGAGACCCGCGGTCACCTGCCAGACCCGCGCTGAAGCCTGAACACCGCCGCTCGCGTCAGCGCACCGCGCTGGGCCCGGGACACCGACATTCGCATCAGCGCACCGCGCTGGCGGGCGGACACATCGCTCAGTACCAGAAGATCGGAATCCAGTCGCGATGGTGCGCGTGCACGATCGCGAGGAAGACGATCGCGTCGAAGAGCAGGTGGACCGCGAGGATGTACCCGAGCGACCGCGTCTTCGAGAACAGGTACCCCTGGAGGAGCGCGAACGGGAACGTCAGGAGCGGGCCCCATGAGCGGTAACCCAGTTCCCAGAGGAACGAGACGAAGATGACGGCCTGCAACAGGTTGGCCTGCCAGACCGGGAAGTGCCGGCGCAGCAGGGCGAAGCAGGTGCAGATGAAGAACAGCTCGTCCCACGTGCCGACCGCGTTGACGCCGACGAAGAACCGGCCGAGTTCTCCGGCGTCGCTGATCACCGGCCAGTTCTCGTAGGCACCGGAGCGGATGAAGTAGAACGGGAGGATCGCCCAGCCGAGCAGCGGGACGGCGAAGAGATAGGCGATCTCACCCTTCGTCTTCTTCTCGCGGCTGCGCCAGGGGAAGGTGATCGCCTTCCGCCGGTAGACGAATCGGTCGATGAGGAACGGGACACCGACCGCCAGCAGGAGGACGGTGCCGATGCGGAAGAAGCTCGGCCAGGAGACGTCCGCTTCCACGGACGTGGTCGAGACGATCCCGATGCCGATCGCGATGAGGAACAGGTCCTTCGCGAGGTCGCGGTCGATCAGGATCGCGGTCGCGAGCGCGGCGACGAGGAGCGGGTAGCCGGCGAGCGGCTGCATGAGGCCGAAGAGGCAGAACGCGGACGCGGCGAGCAGCACCGCGGGGATCAGCTTCATCGGGCGGCGGGCCGGGACGATCATCTCGGTCTGCATGCCGTCGATCCTACGGGTGCCGGCGCGGGGCGCTGAGGCGAGCGCGGGCTTGTAGGCGTCGGCGCGGTGCACTGACGCGAGAGCACCCGAACGGGCGCGACCGCGTGGCCTGCGCGTGAGCGCGACCCTCCGGAGACCCGCGCTCACGCGCATGACCCGCGCTCACGTCAGCGCACCGCGCTGGCGCATCCACCGAGGAGGGCATCCCGGCGGTGGAGTCGGGTCAGGCCTCTCGGGTGATCTCGACCTTCACGAAGAGCTTCGAGCGGTAGGGGCCCGCGTAGACACCACGGAGCGGGGAGACGTCACCGTAGTCACGACCCCGCCCGATGAGGACGTGACGCTCGCCCACGTCGACCATGTTGGTCGGGTCGAACCCCCGCCAGTCACCGCAGAACCATTCGACCCACGCGTGCGACTCCCCCGTCACCGTCTCGCCGATCGCCGCGTGCGGCTTCGGGTGCAGGTACCCCGACACGTAACGGGCCGGGATCCCCACCGATCGCAGCGCCCCGAGGACGATGTGCGTGATGTCCTGACAGACGCCCTTGCGGTTCGCCCACGCCTCGGCAGCGGTCGAGTACACGCTCGTGACGCCCTGCACGTAGTCCATCTGCTCGCCGATCTCCCGACTGATGGCCATCGCGGCCTCGCAGGGGCTCTCGTAGCGGTCGGCGATGGTCCGGGCGAGCTCGACGAGGTCGTCCGGCGGGGTCGTCCGGCGCGTCTGTTCCAGGTGCTCCACCCGGGTCACGGCGGCCTGGGTCGCGATGTCGAGCTGCTCCCAGCCGGTCGGGTGCGGTTCGTGCTGGCGCGGCCGGACCTCGACGAGGCTCGTCGCCGTGAGCGAGAGCTCGTCGTGCGGGGTCAGCACCTCGAACGCCGAGACCTTCATGCCCCAGTAGTCGGTGTACGTCGACTGCGACGCCCCCGGCTGGATGTCGATGTGCGAGTACAGGACGTACTGGTCCTCCGTCGTCACCGGCAGCATGCGCGCCTCGTTGTACGACGCGTTGACCTTGCCGCCGTAGGAGAAGCCGGTGCTGTGCTTGATGTGGAGCCGGGTCATGAGTTCTCTCCGATCCACGCGGGCACCGCATGAGTGGGGAAGTAGCGTTCGCGGATCGCCTCCGACACCTGGCTGGTGACGTTCTGCACGGCGTCCATCCGACCGGGGAGGTCGACGAGCGTGTCCTGGATGGGCCGGTACTCGAGGTCGCTGCGGATCTGCCCGAGCAGGCGCTGGGCGGAATCCACGGTTCCGACGCGGCCTCGGCGCGGTTCGAGGTCGCGCATGCACTCCTCGGCCCGGCTGATCGAGAACATGACCGACCGCGGGAACAGCTGGTCGAGCAGGAGGAACTCGGCCGCGTTCTTCGCGCTCGGCATGCCGCGGTACGTGCGCAGGTAGGCCTCATAGGCGCCGCACGAGCGGAGGATCGTCGTCCAGGACGGGCCGCTCGCCTCGGTGAGCGACCGCGTCGCCAGGAGTCGGGCGGTCATGTCGGCGCGTTCGAGGCTGCGACCGAGGGTGAAGAAGCGCCAGGCGTCGTCGCGACTCGTGGCGGAGTCGACGATGCCGACGGCGAGAGCCGAACGCTCGCGCACCCACCCGAAGAACTCGTGCACCTTGTCGCTCGCAACCCGGCGCGGCATCCGGGCACGCGTCGTGTTGAGGCACTCCCAGAGCTCGGTCGACACGATCTCGCGGGCACGTCGGGCGTTCTCGCGAGCGGCGCCGAGCGAGTAGGCGATCGACGCCGGGTGCGTGCGGTCGACGGCGAGCTGCGCGAGGACGTCCTGACGGGTGAGTTCCTGGTCGGCGGGCGCGTCGCTGCCCATGACGGAGAGCAGCGACCGGCAGGCGGTGTCCTCGTCGATCCACGGGTCCTCGAGCAGCAGCTGCAGGTGGACGTCGAGGATGCGCGCGGTACCGTCACTGCGTTCGATGTAGCGGCCGATCCAGAAGAGGCTCTCGGCGATGCGGCTCAGCATGATGCGTCCTCCTGCCCGCCGGCAGCGGGCGTGGCAAGCGTCTGCTGCTGTTGCTCCTGCTGGTCCTGGTTGCCGGCCGGACGGTCCTGGGGCGAATGCTCCGGGGTCGTGCCGTGGTCGTAGATGATCGGGATCGACGTCGTCTCGGTCGTGGCCTGTTCGGCGACGAGACCCTGGATGTCGTGCGACGAGGCCTCGGGCGCGGCGTTCGGATCGAAGGCGCGGCCGACCACCCAGGTGTCCTTCGAGCCGCCACCCTGGCTGGAGTTCACGACCAGCTGGCCCTCCGGCAGGGCGACGCGCGTGAGGCCGCCGGGCAGCACCCAGACGTCGTTGCCGTCGTTGACCGCGAACGGACGCAGGTCGGCGTGGCGGGGACGCATGCCGTCCTCGACGAGCGTCGGGATGGTGGAGAGCATGACGACCGGCTGCGCGATCCAGCCGCGCGGGTCCTCCTGCAGCTTCGTCTTGAGGGTCGCGAGCTCCTCCTTCGAGGCGTCCGGACCCACGACGAGGCCCTTGCCACCGGAGCCGTCGACGGGCTTGATGACGAGCTCGTCCAGGCGGTCGAGCACCTCTTCGAGGGCGAGCGGGTCCTCGAGCCGCCAGGTGTCGACGTTCGGGAGGATCGCGTCCTCGGCGAGGTAGTACTTGATGAGGTCGGGCAGGTACGTGTAGACGAGCTTGTCGTCGGCGACACCGTTCCCGACCGCGTTCGCGATGGTCACGTTGCCGAGGCGCGCGGCGAGCATGAGCCCGGGCGAACCGAGCATGGAGTCGGCGCGGAACGACAGCGGGTCGAGGAACTCGTCGTCGACGCGGCGGTAGATGACGTCGACGCGCGTGGGCCCGGCGGTCGTGCGCATGAAGACCTTGCCGCCGGAGCAGAAGAGGTCGCGACCCTCGACGAGCTCGACGCCCATGAGGCGCGCGAGCAGCGTGTGCTCGAAGTACGCGGAGTTGTACACGCCGGGGGTGAGGACGACGACGTTCGGGTCCTCGACGCCGGGCGGGGCCGACGCACGCAGCGCCTGCAGGAGCTTGTTCGGGTAGTCGCCGACGGGCCGCACGCGCATCGAGACGAACAGCTCAGGGAGCGTCTGCGCCATCACACGACGGTTGGAGATGACGTAGCTGACGCCGGACGGGACCCGGACGTTGTCCTCGAGGACACGCATCTGACCGTGCTCGTCGCGGATGAGGTCGATGCCGGAGACCTGGATGCGGACGCCGTTCGCCGCCTGGATCCCGTAGGCCTGCCGGTGGAAGTGCGACGACGAGGAGATGAGCTTCGCGGGGATGACGCCGTCGCGCACGGCGAGCTGCGGGCCGTAGACATCGGCGAGGAAGGCCTCGAGCGCCTTGACGCGCTGCTTGATGCCGGCCTCGACCTGCGTCCACTCCTGCTGCTCGATCACCCGCGGGACCGCGTCGAGCGGGAACGGACGCTCCTCGCCGGCGAAGTCGAAGGTCACGCCCTGGGCGAGGTAGGAGCTGGCGAGGGCGTCGGTGCGGCCTCGAAGCTCCTCCTGGGTCATCCGTGCGAGGGAGCTGTAGATCTCCTGATACGCCCGCCTGGCGGTCGCACCACCCGCGTGTTCCGCCGCCTCGCCGAACATCTCGTCGAAGGCGGGAACGCCGCCCGGAGTCTTACGCGGGGCGAGCGTGCCGCCATAGCCGTTGAACAGGTCACCCATGGGCCGACTCTACCGGGACACATGTTGCCGGGGTGTTTCGGAGCGCGGAGGGCCAGTCGAATGCGGTGGCCCGGGGATCGTGCTCATGGCCCGCAGGTCCGCCAAGTCCGAGAACACACCCTTTACTCAACATATATTTCAGTACTAGTATCCAAAAATCGAGATAGTCTCGATGGAACGCAAGGAGGACTATCATGTCAAGATTCGCATCCATCGCCGCCCTAGCGGTGTTCACGGTGGGGCTCACAATCCCCGGGTCGCCCGCGTTCGCGCAGGCATCCGACACCAGCGACGCTGCCGACGTAGACGCATTCATTCAAGACCTCGAAGATCACGCGGGTGACGACCCGATCGCTCTCGAGTTCATATCGGAGTTCAGCGACCTGCCGCTGGAGACGCAGGTCGACGCGGTGGAAGCCTTCAAGGACGGATCGATCGTCGATGACTTCCGTGTGATCGCCGAGCCGGAGCAGACGATGCGTATGGACAACCCGAACACTCGCGGGATAGAGGAGTGGCACACCAAGGCAAAGAACGTCGTCACGCTCTTCGGCATCACGTTTGGCGAATACAACCAGGACTTCTACTACACGGGGACTGGGAGCTCGGTCTACAGCACCGATGCCTGCGAGGCGACTTTCAGTGGCTTCACCGGCTTTTGGTCAGGCTCCGCGGCGTCCAACGCGCACTGGGTCAGCGGCGGCTCGGGCGTATGCCACTCCACGTTCCACTACTCCTTGTTCTTCCAAGGATCGAGTATCACGATGAATCAGCAGCTCCGACTCTACGTCGACGGCCGAGGTGGCGCCGCCGGGGATCTTGTGAACCTCTAGCGATATCGTGACCTCGTCGTCAGGAGATCAGGAAGCTTCGGCCGACCTACGAGGCGGCCGAGTCATTGGCGCGCTCACCGCGATATCCGCACTCGTCGCGATACCGTGTCCGGTGGCGTTCATTCCAGCCGTCATCGGTACGGTCGTCTGCTTGATGCGCAAACGGGCAAGTCGTCATGCGAGCCGCCTCGCGACAGTGGGCATCGTCATCACGTGCGCGGCTGCGACCGCCTCGACGGTCGCGACGCTCGCCTTCCTCTTGTCCGCCGCGTAGTTCCGGGTCGGTGTGCACGCCTTGCACCGACCCGGAGACACGCGTGTAAGAGATCCAGAGGTGCCTACGCGACCGAGGCGGCGGTGAGGGCGGCCAGCTCGTCGGCGGAGAGCTCGAGTGTCGCGGAGGCGAGGAGGTCGGGCAGCTGCTCGACCGTGCGGGCACTCGCGATGGGCGCGGCGACGGTCGGCTGCGAGCGGAGCCACGCGAGCGACACCGTCGCGACGGAGACGCCGTGGGCCGCGGCGACCTCGTCGAGGACGGGCAGGAGCGCGGCGTGGTCGGCGAGGTAGGCCTGCGCACCCTCGGCGCGGACGCTGTCGACGCTCGCACCCTCGCGGTACTTGCCCGTCAGGAAGCCCTTGGCGAGCGAGAAGTACGGCAGCACCGCGAGCTGCTCGCGCTCGGCGATCGTGCGCAGCTCACCCTCGAACTCGCGCTCGACGAGATTGTAGTGCGGCTGGAGGGCGATCGGGCGGTGGAGTCCCTTGGCCTCGACGATCTCGAACCACTCGGCGATGCGCGCTGCGGAGTAGTTGGAGATGCCGAGGTGGCGGATCTTGCCGGCGTCGACGAGGGACGACAGTGCCGTCACCGTCTCTTCGAGCGGCACCGACTCGTCGTCGAAGTGCGCGTAGTAGAGGTCGATGTGGTCGGTGCGGAGACGCTCGAGCGAGGCGTCGGCGGCCTTCAGGATGTTGTCGGCCGCGAGGCCCTGGAAATCGGGGTGCTGGCTGACCTTCGTCGCGATGACGAGCTCGTCGCGGTTGCCGCGGAGTTCCTGCCACTCGCCGATGAGTCGCTCGGAGTCACCGCCGGTGTTGCCGGGCACCCACGCGGAGTAGCCGTCGGCGGTGTCGATGAAGTTGCCGCCGCCCGCGACGAAGGCGTCGAGGATGTCGAACGAGGTCTGCCGGTCGGCGGTCCAGCCGAACACGTTGCCGCCGAGGTTCAGCGGGAAGACGGACAGGTCGGACGTTCCGAGGGTGGTGCGGGCGTGAGTCATCTGATGGTCCTCCAGGGTTCGGTGCATCGCTGGTGCTTCTCCTCACGCTAAGCCCGCGGGCGGCTCGACTATTCCGTCGTGTCGCCCGATGACGAGCGTGCCACCGAGGCCGGACTGGCTCTCCACGGCCCTGCGCCGACCGTCCTACAGTGGGCCGATGGGCTACCGCATCGACGACTCGAAGGACCGCATCGACCGGGACGCCGTGTGGGCCCTGCTCCGTGAGGTCTACTGGGCCAAGTGGCGCAGCCGAACCGACGTCGAGGCACAGATCGACGACGCCTGGCGCGTGATCGGCGTGTACGAGGAGGAGACCGGCGCACAGGTCGGCTTCGCTCGGGCGGTGTCCGACGGACTCGGCTTCGGTTACCTCGCTGACGTCATCGTCCACGAAGCACACCGGGGCCACGGTCTCGGTAAGCGGATCGTGCAGGCCATGATCGACGACGGTCCCGGCGCGCACTTCCGGTGGACACTCTTCACGAGCGACGCGCACGGCCTCTACGAGCAGTTCGGGTTCACCGATCCCGGCCCGACGGCGCTCGTCCGTCCAGCCGCGCAGCTGCCCGTCCACCCGAGCCAGGTGCCGACCGCCTGAGATGCGGCGAATCGCCGTCCCACGGCGACTCGAACGACGAATCGACGCACCTCACCGCAGGCCTCCAGCCGCGACGGGCTAGCGTTGACGTATGTGGATCTCCGACGACGGCCGGTACAACATCGTCGACGTGCCCGCGGAGGCGTATCCGGGGCGCGCCTATCTGCTCGAACTCGTCGCCGGTCTCGAACCCGACGAACTCCAGACGCTCGTGACCCGCATGCAGGCGTTCGACGACGCGATGATCGACCGACTCGAGGTCCTCGTCGACGACGACGCCCCCGAGGTCGCACCGGATCCGGAACGTGAGGCACCGTACGTCGACGAGATGATCCCGCGACGCGTCCTCGACTCGATCGACTGGGACGCGATCCTCACGCCACCGTTCCGGATCGAGGCGATCGACGTCGCCGGTGACCGCTGGCGCATGGACGCGTGGGCCTTCCTGGAGTCGATCGTCGAGCCGCCCGTAACCCGACCGAGCGCCCGCAACCTCGGCTCCTCCCCCATCGACCAGGCGTAGACCGGCACCTGCCGAATAGGCTGGGCGTCATGACCGACGACGACGTCACCATGACCGATCCTTCACCGCTGCTCGCCGAAGGAGCCGGACTCGAGCACCTGTACACGGGTGCGATCTGGAGCGAGGGGCCCGCGTGGATCGCGGAGACCGGACGCGTGCGCTGGAGCGACATCCCGAACGACCGCATCCTCGAGTTCGACACCGCGACCGGCGACACGGCCGTGTTCCGCGACGGCGCCGAGTACACGAACGGCCGCACGATCGACCGCGAGGGCCGGGTCGTGCAGTGCAGTCACGGGCGCCGCGCGGTCGAGATCGAGGGGCCCGACGGCCCGAGCACGCTCGTCGACCACTGGGCCGGCGGCCGCTTCAACTCCCCGAACGACGTCGTCGTGCACTCCGACGGCTCGATCTGGTTCACCGACCCGCCCTACGGCATCGACCCGAGCGGGGAGGAGGGCCACCCCGGCGAGCAGGAGTACGGCGGGTGCTACGTCTTCCGCTTCGAGCCGGACACCGGAGCGATCGAGCCGGTGATCACGGCGATGGTGCACCCGAACGGG
The DNA here is from genome assembly GCF_014839505.1 of Plantibacter sp. CFBP 8775. Lineage (NCBI taxonomy): Bacteria > Bacillati > Actinomycetota > Actinomycetes > Micrococcales > Microbacteriaceae > Plantibacter > Plantibacter sp. CFBP 8775. The sequence goes on from NZ_JACYNV010000002.1 coordinate 1,466,570, forward strand.
CTCGCGTTCTCACCCGACGAGTCGATCCTGTACGTGTCCGACACCGCCACCGCCGCCCGCCGGATCGCGGCCTACGACGTCGCAGCGGACGGCGTCTCGGTCGTCGCCGGCGACACCCCCGGTCGCACCTTCGCGAGCACCGCGGTACCCGCGTCCGACGGCTTCCGGATCGACGTCGACGGCAACGTCTGGTCATCGGCGGGCGACGGCGTCGAGGTCTTCGACCCGTCCGGCGCGACCATCCTGCGCATCCCGGTCCCGGAGCGCACCGCGAACGTCTGCTTCGGCGACCCCGACGGCCGCACCCTCTACATCACGGCCAGCACGTCCCTCTACCGGATCCGAACCGCCACCCGCCAAAGCCCGCGAACTGTCACTCCAGCACAGTGACGGGGCGCTGGACTAGCGGTTGGTGACAGTTCGCGAGCTGGCCCGGGGGACGAGTTCCGGGGCGAAGACGATGTGGCGGGATGACGGAGGCGGGACGGGGGCACCGTCGGCGACGGCGAACTCCAGGAGGAGCAGCTCGACGGCGGCGACACCGAAACCCTCGTGCGGCGCCCGCACCGAGGTGAGCGGGATGATCGACGACTCCGCGAACTCGATGTCGTCGTAGCCGACGATCGCGATGTCCTCGGGCACCCGGACCCCGTGCTCGACCACGAGCGTCTGCATGATGCCGAGCGCCAGCAGGTCGTTGACCGCGAAGACGGCGTCGGGACGGGCGTCGACCGGTCGTGCGGCGATCGCTCGTCCGAGCTCGCGCCCCTCGGCGATCGTGCGCTCCGTGCCCGCGATCACCTCCAGCGTGGCTCCCGGAACCGCAGCGACGGCGGAACTCGCACCCTCGAACCGATCGGCGACCTGACGGATGCCGAGCGGACCACCGACGAACGCGAGCCGGCGACGACCGGTCTGCAGCAGGTGCTCCGCGGCGAGGAACCCACCACGGACGTCGTCGACCGACACCGACGGCTGGTCCGGTGACGATGCGAGCTGCCCGACGAGGACCGACGGGATGCCCCGCTGCCGGATGCTCGTCAACCGCTCCTCGACGGACTCGTGGGAGGCGACGAGCATGCCCTGCACACGCTGCGCCTCGAACATGCCGAGATAGGCGTCCTCGCGCTCACGACTCCGGTTCGAGTTGGCGATGAACACCGAGAGACCGTCTTCGGCCGCGCGCTGCTCCACCCCCTCGGCGATGGTCGCGAAGAACGGGTTGCTGACGTCCGGCGCGATGTACGCGATGGTGCCGCTCCGACCGAGACGGAGCTGCCAGGCCGCGTTGTTCCGCACGAACCCCAGCTGGTCGATCGCCCGCTGGATCCGTTCCTGCTTCTCCGGCGAGACGCGATCGGGGTGGTTGATGTAGTGCGACACCGTCCCCATGGAGACGTCGGCGAGCGTCGCGACCTCGCGGATTCCGACTCGTCCCATGGTTCACCCCTGCTCTCGTGCTGCATCCCCCGGGAGCGTCCCCGCGGCCCGGCTCAGTCTAGATCGCCCCGTCCGGGTCACTCCTGATCGCGATGCGGCTCCGGCCCGAGCGGCTCGGGGATCTCCACGCCGTGCTCGATGAGGGCGTCGGTGACGACCCGGATCGCGTTGAGGGCGCGAGGGAACCCCGCGTACTGCACGGTGTGGATCACCGTCTCGAGGATCTCCGTCGCGGTGCAGCCGACGTTGATCGCACCGCGGGTGTGGCCGCGCAGCTGTGGTTCGAGCCCACCGAGCGCGACCAGAGCCGCGAGGGTGATGAGCTCCCGCTGCGCCAGGGTGAGCCCCGGCCGGGAGTAGATGTCGCCGAAGTTGAACTCGATGCCGAAGCGCGCGAGGTCCTGCGCGAGCCCGGTCTGCATCGCGACGAGCCCCTCCGACTTCCCCTCGCCGTACACCTCGTCGAACTTCGCCTTGCCGCGCTCGAGTCTCGTCATGTCCTGTGGTCCTGTCGTCATCGTCCGTGGCCTCAGATCGAGTGTCCGCCGTCGAGCGGCAGGATGAGGCCGGTGAGGTTCACGGCGGCTGGTGAGGCGAGGAAGACGACCGTCTCCGCGAGGTGCTCCGGCTCGCCGAGGAGCCGGGTGGGGATCTGCGCGAGGAGCGCCTCGCGACGCTCCGGGGTGTCGTTGTCGCGGCCGGGGGTCGCCTGGGCTCCTGGGGCGAGCGCGTTCACGGTGACACCCTGCTCGGCGACCTCGATCGCGAGCGCCTTCGTGAGTCCGACGACGCCGGCCTTGGCCGCGGCGTAGGCCGTCGCCCCGCGCACGAGGCGTCCGCCACTGACGGCGGCGATGGACGCGATGCTGATGATGCGACCGGAGCGCTGTTCGAGCATCGAGGGCAGGACCGCGCGCGTGACGTTGAACACCGAGTTGAGGTTGCGGTCCATCTGGGTCATCCAGGTCTCGTACGTCATCTCGTGGAAGAAGCTGACCGCGCCGCCGCCCGCACCGTTCAGCAAGATGTCGACCCCGCCCCACTCGTCGACGATGCCGCCGACGGCAGCCTGGACGGCGTCGAAGTCGGTCAGGTCGGCCGTCGCCGATGCGGCCCGCACCCCGTGCGCACGGACGAGCTCCGCCGTCTCCTCGAGCCCCGCGGCGTTGAGGTCGAGGCCGGCGACGTCGGCACCCTCCGCGGCGAGCTTCTGGGCGATCACCCGCCCGAGCGCTCCTGCTGCTCCGGTGATGACGGCTCGTTTGCCCTGCAACCTCATGTGCGGTTCCGTTCCTCGTCCGGCGGGTTGAATCGCCGTGCATCGTCGTTGACTGTGGTCGTGCCGACATGATCGAGATCACGGGACGACGATCACCCATTCTCGTCGCCGTCTTGAAACGTGTCAATATGCATTCCGTCCAGCCATTGTCATGCTCGAAGTGCCTCGCCGAGCGGAACTGATCCGACGCTTGACATGCGACCCGAGCGCGGTTAGCCTCGGCCATTGAAACGCTTCAACTTTGCTCGCGACCATCACCGCTCGCGTCTCAACATCACTGCCACATCTTCAAGGAGGAAATGTGTCCACAGCGCACCGGGCCCCGAAACGTCGGTCGGCCACCGCCATCGCCGCACTCGGCGTCACCGCACTCGCCCTGACCGCCTGCGCAGGGAACGGCGGCGCATCGAGCGCCACGTCGTTCGACTACCTCGCGGCCGTCGAGAACTCGATCGTCCGCGACGAACTCACCGCTCTCGGCGACGGCGCGTGCGCCGCGAACGAGAAGGCACTGCCGCTCAAGGTCGAGACCCTGCCCCAGGCCGACGTGCTCCAGCGCGTCACGCTGCTCGCCAGCCAGAACGCCCTGCCCACCACCTTCACCGCACCGACCGCACCGCTGCGGCCCGGCGGCACCCTCGGCGACGACGACACCGTCCTCGACCTCGAGGACACCCTCACCGAGCTGGGCGTCATGGACGACATCCTCCCCTCGGCCGTCGCCACCGTGAAGCACATCTACGGCGACCGTTTCGTCTCGATGCCCTACCAGTACAACGTCGAGGGCTTCTTCTACAACAAGACGATGTTCACGGACCTCGGCATCGCGGTCCCGCAGACGTGGGACGAACTGCTCGACGCGGCCGACACCGTCCAGGCCTCCGGCAAGTCCGCCTTCACGGTCTCCGGCGCCCAGGGGTGGACGATCACCCGCTACATCAGCACCTACCTCTTCCGGCTGCTCGGCCCGGATGCGATGAACGACATCGCCTCCGGTGACGCCAAGCTGACCGACCCCGAGTACGTCGAGGCGATCACCGCCGTCGCGGACCTCGGGAAGTACTTCGGTGCCGGCATCACGACGATGGACATGCAGACCGCGACGAGCGAGTTCTTCACCGGCAACGCGGCCATGATGTACAACGGCACCTGGATGCTCGCCGACGTCTACAACACCGAGCTCAACCAGATCGGCGAGGACGCGGTCGGCTTCATGCCGTTCCCGACCGTCGAAGGCGGCAAGGGTTCGATCGACCAGTACCCGGCCAACACCGGTGCGGCGACCTCGTTCTCCACGAAGGGCTACGACGAGGAGAAGGTCGGCGGCTGGCTGAGCTGCATCGCGGAGAACTACGGCTCCAGCGTGCTGAAGAACCAGGGCGTCATCTCCGGGTTCAAGCTCAACGAAGAGGTCACCGACGTCCCGGCGCTCACCGCCGAGGTGCAGGGCATCATGGCCGACACCGATGAGACGGTCACCTGGTTCGAGACCTTCCTCCCCGAGAAGGCCGGCGTCGACGCCCAGACCAACGCCGCCCCGCTGCTCACCGGCGGCATCTCCCCCGAGGACTTCGCGGCGCTCGTCCAGGCCGGCGTGGACGCGGGTCTCAAGAAGTAACCGGCGATCCGGTCGCCCGGCAGTCGCCCGGCGACCGGATCCGTCCGTCCACGGACGTCCACCTCTGCAGCGGGTCTCGCACCTCGCCGCCCAGCCTCACGGTCCCCCGACCGACTCAGGAGCACAGCATGAAAGACGTCCTCGGCGACAGGAAGGCCATCGCCATCCTGCTGGGCCCGGCCCTGCTCATCTTCACCCTGGTGAAGCTCGTCCCGGTGATGTGGTCGTTCGGCCTCACCTTCTTCCAGGGCGACCTGCGCGGCTTCGAGTTCGTCGGCCTCGACAACTTCGCCCAGCTGTTCGCCGACCCGACGGCCCCGGAAGCGATCTTCTTCAGCATCAAGTACTCGCTCATCGCGACGGTCGCGCAGATCGCCCTCGGGTACGCACTCTCCCTCTTCTACGTCTTCGTCCTCAAGAAGGCGTCGACGCTCGTCCGCACGCTCGTCTTCTTCCCCGTCGTGCTGCCCACCGTCGCGGTCGGTCTGCTGTTCAAGCGCCTGTTCGAGGTCGCGCCGCAGACCGGGCCGGTCAACGCCATCCTGAACGGCTTCGGCATCGACTCGGTGGACTGGTTCAGCTCGCCCGACAGCGCGTTCTTCGTGATCATCATCATGGACCTGTGGCGGTCGATGGGCTTCTACGCCGTCCTGCTCTACGCCGGGCTCCTCGACATCCCCGAGGAGGTGATCGAGTCGGCCCGCATCGACGGCGCCCGCGGCCTGAAGCTCGTCCGGTACATCATCGTGCCGCTGTCGCTCCCCGTCCTGCTGTCCGCCGTGATCTTCAGTTTCAACGCGACGCTCAAGGTGTTCGACTCGGTGCTCGCCTTGACGGGCGGTGGGCCCGGGACGGCGACGACCCCGCTGACGCTGTACATGTACAACACGACGTTCACGTACCAGAACTACGGCTACGGCTCGACGCTCGCGTTCGTGCTCACGATCATGTGCTTCCTCGTGACGCTCCTGATCTTCAAGACCTCCCGCAAAGACCTGACGAAGGACTGACGCCATGACGACCGCCATCACCCCGGCGCGCGGCGCCACCACGCCGGCCTCGAGCGGCAGCGGCGACGGATCCGGCACTGCCGTCCGCCGGCCGAAGATGCGTCGCGCTCCCCGCTCGCGCGCCTACTACCTGCGGAAACTGCCCTCGGTCGTCCTCATCGGACTCCTGCTCGTGATCGAGATCTACCCGATCGTCTGGCTGTTCCTGTCCTCGTTCAAGAACCAGCGCGAGTTCCTGCAGGAGTCCACCTTCTCCCTCCCGGAGTCGTGGAGCTTCGACAACTACGTCACCGCCTGGACGACCGGCAACATCTCGCAGAACCTGCTCAACAGCGTCATCGTGACCCTGCCGTCACTCGTCTTCATCCTCATCTTCGGCGTCGCCGCCGCCTTCGCCCTCGAGGTGATGGTGTGGAAGCGCCGCAACCTGACACTGCTGCTGTTCATCTCCGGCATCATGATCCCCGGCCAGATGATCCTCGTGCCGCTCTTCGTCGCCTACTTCAACCTCGGCCTGACGAACACCTACTGGCCGATGATCATCACCTACACGGCACTCGGGATGCCCTTGACGGTCTTCATGATGACCGCCTACTTCCGGGCCGTGCCGCGCGAGGTGTTCGAGGCGTCGACGATCGACGGAGCCGGCATCATCCGTTCCTTCTGGTCCATCGGACTGCCGATGGTGCGGAACGCACTCTTCACGATCGGGCTCGTGCAGTTCCTGTCCATCTGGAACGACCTGCTCATCTCGCTGACGTTCACGACGAACGCCGACCTCCGCACCATCCAGGCCGGCCTGCTGAACTTCAGCGGGGAGTTCGGCCAGGTCGACTACGGGCCACTGTTCGCGGGCATCTGCATCAACGTCTTCTCGCTGCTCGTCGTATTCGTGTTCCTCAACCAGCGGATCATGAAGGGGCTGGCATCCGGCGCACTCAAGGGGTGACGCCCGAGTGCCCGACGACTGCAGGATGGACGACATGATCAACGACGACCTGACCCAGACACCCTCCACCGACCGGACGACTCCAGCGGTGGCGACACCGGACGACCTCCGCCCGCTCGGCTCGACCGGACTCCTCGCGAGCCCGGTCACGGTCGGCACCTCCGGCCTCGGCACCCCGGCGAGCGCCGACGGCTCACCGGCCGCAGGCTCCACGACGTTCGCGTCGGCCGCCCTCCGCGGGCCGAACCTGCTCGTCGACACCTCGAACGCGTACTCGGACGGGCGCAGCGAGACGGCCATCGGTGACGCCATCCGCCAGGGCGGTCTGCCCGAGGGGCGCGGGGTCGTGACGAAGGCCGACCAGGATCCGTCGACGGCGGTGTTCGACCGCGACCGGGTGCTGCGCTCCTTCGAGGAGAGTCTCGAGCGGCTCGGCGTCGAGCGCATCCCGGTGTTCCACCTGCACGACCCGTACTCGGTGTCGTTCGAGGAGGCGTCGGCACCGGACGGTGCGATCGAGGGCATGCTGGCGCTCAAGGAGCAGGGCCTGGTCGATGCGATCGGGATCGCTGCGGGTGCCATCAGCGTGATGCTGCCCTACGTTCGCACCGGCGTCTTCGACGTGCTCCTCACCCACAACCGGTTCACGCTCGTCGACCGCTCGGCGACCGGCTTGCTGGAGGAGGCGCGGTCGCGGGGGATGGGCGTCTTCAATGCGGCGCCGTTCGGGGGCGGGCTCCTCGCCGGGCGTCGTGGCCGTGACGGCAAGCCGGCCACGTACGCGTACCAGGCCGGGTCGCCCGAGCTGCTCGCCTGGGTCGACCGTGCCGACGAACTGGCCGCCCGCCACGGCATCCCGCTCGCAGCTGCCGCCCTCGCGTTCTCGACGCGATCGGAACTCGTCGACTCCACCGTCGTCGGGATGAACCGCCCGGAGCGGTTGGAACAGGTCGAGGCACTGCGCACGACCCTCATCCCCGACGACTTCTGGTCGGACCTCGACGCCCTCGGCACGCCGCCGAGCACCATCACCGACTGAGCTCCCTTCGCCTCCATCCATCCACCCACCAATCCACCCACTCCCTGTTCTCTTCCACTGTCCCTTTCTCAGGAGTCCCTCGGTGTGGCGGCCGCTGGCCGGGCCGGCGCGCCGAGGAACTCCTGAGAAAGGGACAACAGGCAGTGAAGGTTGCACGACGATGAAGGTTGCACCACGATGAACGACTCAGCAGGGCTCGCGGCGTCGTGGGTCGAAGACCCGATCCCGGGAACCGGGCGGCGGCGACCCCGGGCCGACGAACTGAGCGACGCGCGTCGGCTGTCCCTCAACGGCGACTGGGCGTTCACGCTCTCGCCCACGGCCGACGGGACGGGCGACACCTTCGGTGATCCGTCGCTCGACGACTCCTCCTGGGACCGCATCCGGGTGCCCGCGCACTGGGTCCTCGAGGGCCACGGGCAGCCGCTGCACACGAACACCGCGTTCCCGATCCCGATCGACCCGCCTCGCATGCCCGAGGAGAACCCGACGGGTGACTACCGCCGTACCTTCACCCTGCCGGAGGACTGGCGACGCTCTGACACGGTGCTGCGCTTCCAAGGTGTCGACTCCTGCGGGACCGTGTGGTTGAACGGCGTGCTCCTCGGCCACAGCAAGGGCAGCCGGCTCCCGGTGGAGTACGACGTCGGGGAGCACCTCGTCTCCGGTGAGAACGTCCTCGCCGTGCGGGTGCACCGGTGGTCGAGCGGCACCTACCTGGAGGACCAGGACATGTGGTGGTTGCCGGGGATCTTCCGCGACGTCGACCTCCTGGAACGCCCGGCCGGCGCGATCGACGACGTCCAGGTCCGCGCGAGCTACGACCACCGCGACGGCATCGGCGTCCTGCGTGTCGACACCGACGTCCCCGGCCTCGTCGACGTCCCCGAGCTCGGCATCCGCGACCTCCCCACCGGCACCGCGACCGCTCTGCCGGTCGAGCCCTGGAGCGCCGAGGTACCGCGCCTCTACACGGCGCACCTCAGGCCGCGACCGACCGACGAGACGCCCGTGGCCGGCGAGACCGTCGAGCTGCGCATCGGGTTCCGCACCGTCTCCATCGAGGACGGCCGCTTCCTCGTGAACGGCGTCCCGGTGCTGTTCCGCGGGGTCAACCGGCACGAGCACGACCAGGACCGCGGCCGTTCGCTCGACACGGAGACCATGCGGCAGGACATCCTGCTCATGAAGCGGCACAACATCAACGCCGTGCGCACGAGCCACTACCCGCCCCACCCCGACTTCCTCCGCCTCTGCGACGAGCTGGGCCTGTGGGTGGTCGAGGAGTGCGACCTCGAGACCCACGGCTTCATCTACACCGACTGGGCCGGCAATCCGCCGACGGAACCGGTCTGGCGCGACGCGATGCTCGACCGTGTCCAGCGGATGGTCGAGCGCGACAAGAACCACCCGTCGATCGTCGTCTGGTCGATGGCGAACGAGAGCTGGGTCGGCGAGAACTTCGACGTGCTGGAGCAGTGGATCCGCGATCGCGACCCGTCTCGGCCGATCATGTACGAGCGCGATCCGTCCTACCGGAACTCGGACTTCTCGAGCCTCATGTACCCCGACCAGGAGCTGCTCGAGGCCATCGGCCGTCGCGAGGAACCGACTCCCGCGGGCGTCGTGGCGGGGTCGCCGGACGACGTGCGTCGGCGGAGGCTCCCGTTCCTGCTCTGCGAGTACGCGCACGCGATGGGCAACGGACCGGGGTCGCTCGTCGACTACCAGCGGATCCTCGAGTCCTCCGACCGGTTCTGCGGCGGCTTCGTCTGGGAGTGGATCGACCACGGCTTCCGCAGCACCGACGCCGCCGGGAACGAGTTCGTCATGCACGGTGGCGATGTCGCCTTCCGACCGAACGGCGGACGCTACTGCCTCGACGGACTCGTCTTCGCCGACCGCACGCCCTCCCCCGGCCTCGCCGAGCTGCACGCCGCGATCAGTCCGGTCGAGCTCCTCCTCGACGTCCACAACTCCTGCTCGTGCGGCGCGAGCCGGAGGACGGGCCCCGACTCGCGGGCGGCGGACACGGCGATCGGTGCGGTCTGCAGGAGTTGTGGACGACAAACCGGGGGCAGGCTGACGGTGCGCAACAAGTACGACGTGCGGTCGCTCGACCACCTCGCGCTGCGATGGGTCATGGAGGACGACGGTATCGCGGTCGCGTCCGGTGAACTGGAGATGCCTGCGGTGGGTGCCCGGAGGGAGACGACCGTCGACCTGCCGACCGGTGCGCTCGTCGCACCGACAACCGTCGACGTCGATCCGGTCACCGGCGCACCCGTCGAGCGTTGGCTCACCGTGCGCGCGGTCCTGGCGACCGACGAGCCGTGGGCGGCAGCGGGACACGAGGTCGCGTTCGGGCAGGCGCAGATCCATGCCGACCGAACGGCGGATCCGACCGACGTCACCACTCCGGTCCCGATCGCGGCTCGCCCGGCTGCTGCCTCGGTCGACCGCACGCCGGGCCACCGCATCACCCTCGGCGCAGGCTCCTTCGACGCCCGCACCGGCCGACTCCGCGCGCTCGGCGACCTGGAGTTCGACGGCCCCGTCCTCGACATCATGCGCGCACCCACCGAGAACGACCGGGGCCAGGGGCCGCGGAACACGGCCGCAGCCAGTTGGAAGCTCACGGGACTCGACCGCTTCCTCCACCGGACCGACGCCGTCGAGCGGATCGACGACGGGCAGGGCGGCGGCCTGCGGGTCTCCGGCCGCAGCGCCCCGGCCGCGCACGGGCTCGGCCTGCGCTGGACGTTCGACTGGACCGACGTGGGCGGCGCCCTGGACCTGTCGGTCACCGTCGTCCCCGAGGGGATATGGGAGCACACCCCCATCGGCGATCACGTGCTGACGTTGCCGCGCCTGGGCCTCCGACTCGGACTACCGGGCAGCTACACGGATGCGACGTGGTTCGGTCGCGGACCGGGCGAGTCGTACGTCGACAGCCTCGCCGCGGCACGCGTCGGTCGCTTCACGAGCAGTGTCGACGGGCTCCAGACCGACTACCCGGTGCCCGAGGAGAACGGCAACCACGTCGGGACGCGGTGGGTGGAACTCACCGGCGACGGCCTGCCGACCCTGCGAGCCGAGCAGCTGCAGGACACCGGCTTCGACTTCACCGCCCGACGGTGGACGAGCGAAGCGCTCGAGGAGGCCCGCCACCCGCAGGACCTCCGAGACTCCGGCCGCGTATGGCTCAACCTCGACCACGCCCAGCAGGGCCTCGGCAGCTCGTCGTGCGGCCCGGCCCTGCCCGAGCGCTACCGCGTGCCGGTGGCGGAGACGACCTTCGGCGTGCGGTTGCGGACGCTCACGCCCGCCCCTGCAGGATGAGGTTCCAGTACACCCAGGGCAGGACGTAGCGGTCGGCGATGAACGTGAACCGACGCTCCTTCGCGAGTCCGTTCCAGAAGGGGATCGAGGGCTTCGGGCGGTAGCGGTCGTCGAACTCGGCGAACACCACCGTCCCGCGGGAGACCGTGAACGGGCACACCGAGTAGCCGTTGTAGACGGTGCTCGGCTCCTGGCCGGACCGCACGGCGACGAGGTTCTTCGCGAGGGTCTTCGTCTGTTGCCGGAGGGCTCCGCCGGACTTCGAACTCATCACCGCGGCGGCGTCTCCGAGCGCCCAGACGTCGGGGAACCGCGGATGCCGCAGGGTCAGTGAGTCGACCTCGACGAACCCACCCGGGTTGCCGGGGTCGGCGAGCGCCGTGGCCGCGAGCCAGTCGGGTGCGGACTGCGGCGGCACGGCGTGGAGGACATCGTAGGGGATCTCCTCCCGGAGTCCGCCCGTCACGCCGTCCTGCCCGCGATCCGGGCCGTCCTGCGGGTCGGTCTGCGCGATGGTCACCACGCGCTGCTCCGGATCGACCGCGACGAGCTCGCGCGAGAACCGCACCTCGATGCCGTACTCGGCGACCTTGCGGTCGAGTTCGGCGTCGATCATCGGCATGCCGAACATCGTGGGTGTGGGCACGACCAGCACCACACGGATGTCGTCGAGGACGCCCGTCCGCCGCCAGTAGTCGCACGCGAGGTACATCGGCTTCTGTGCGGCACCCGAGCAGCTCGCGGGGCCGGCGGGCTGCGTGAACACGACGGTGCCGGAGCGGACCGACCGGAGCACCCGCGAGGCCTTCTGCGCGTACTCGAAGGTGTAGTTGGAGATCCCCACCGGCGACGCCATCGCCTCCGTCAGACCGGGCACGGCGTCCCAGTCCTGCTGGATGCCCGGAGCGACGATGAGCTGGTCGTACTCGACGGCGGTTCCGGATTCCAGCGTCACCGTCTTCGCGACCGGGTCGATGGACTGGACCCGGTCCTGGACCCAGGTCACGCCCTTCGGCGTCACGGCGAGCTGTGGCCTCGTGGCGACCGACGCGGACGCGGTCCCGCCCGCGACGTGCGAGAACATCGGCTGGTACCGGTGGTGCTCCCGCGGTTCGATGACCGCGACGTCATCGACGCCGTATCGCCGGAGCCTCCCGGCGACGGAGAGACCGGCGTTGCCGCCACCGACGACGACCACCTCGTGATGGAGCTGTGCCGTCCTGGGATCGGTCACGGTGGCGGCGGCGCTCAGGATCCGGACTGACCGCGACCGGTGGCGTTCTGCAGCCGGTCGATGTGCTCGGAGGCCTGCGCCTTCGTCAGGTCGGCGGGGAGCTCCTCGCCGGCCTCGCGCGCCAGGGTGTCGAGGTAGCTGCGCTGCGGGCCGGTCATCGGCTCGTCGCCGGTGACCCAGTCCTCGGGGTCCTTGCTCGCGCTCGTCGAGCTGTCGTCGCCCCGGGCTCCGAGGGTCTCCTCGGTGGCGCCGATCGTCTCGGGGGCTCCGGAGGTCGTGGCGTCAGGGGTCGTTGCATCGGTCTGTTCTGCGTCAGTCATGCGGCAACGGTACGTCGAGTGGGCGATCGGGCAGGAGGGGTTGCGCGGCCCGCGCGATCGGTGTCGGAATAGCGACGGACGACCCCCGGTTGACCCAGGCGACCGCGTGCGGCCGCACCGTCCACGAAGGAGACCCATGTCCGACACCGCTTCCGGAACCGACCGATCCGCCGACGAGCCGACTCCGTCGCAGGGCATCACCATCGGCATCCTCGGCGCCGGCAAGGTCGGCACGGTCCTGGGACGACTCGCGGTCGCCGCCGGATACCGGGTGCTCATCAGCGGATCACGCGACGCCGCCCGGATCGCCCTGACGATCGACGTCCTCGCTCCGGGTGCCGTCGCCACGACCGCCGCCGAGGCAGCGGCCCAGGCCGACCTCGTCATCCTCGCGCTGCCCCTCGGCAAGCACCGGTCGGTGCCCGTCGACGAGCTGCGCGGCAAGCTCGTCATCGACTCCATGAACTACTGGTGGGAGGTCGACGGACATCGCGACGACCTCAGCGCGCCGGAGACCTCGACGAGCGAGCTGGTCGCCGCCTTCCTGCCGGAGTCACGGGTCGTGAAGGCGTTCAACCACATGGGGTACCACGACCTCGACGGGGAGCCGCGTCCGGCCGGCACGCCGGGCCGCAAGGGTATCGCGATCGCCGGCGACGCCCCGCGGACCGGGCAGCCGCCTCGGCCGTGGTCGACGCCCTCGGGTTCGACCCCGTCGAGATCGGACCGTTGCGCGCGGGCGTCGTCCTCGAACCCGGACACGAGCTCTTCGGGGCGAACATCGGGGCCGACGAGATCCGCGAGGTCGCCGAGGTGCGGGCATTGGCCGAAGCCGAGGCGGGCGTCCGCTAGGCGACGCGGCGGGTTCCAGCGTCAGATCGGTCTCGACCGTTCGGTCGCGGGGTGAGCGCCGCTGAGCGGATCACCTCCGCGAGCTCGCCGGCACGGCTCCACATCGGCCAGTGACCTGTCGGGAGGTCGACGACCTCGACCGTCTCGAGCCCCGCGACCTCGGCGAACATGGGGTGTCCGCCTCGGGCCAGGTCCAGCACTTGCGCGCTCGGGATCGAACAGCACACCAGGGTGGTCGGGACGGCGGCGCGGGCCTCGTTGGTCAGCTCGACAGCCTGTCGGAGGACGGACCCCGGCTCGGGGACCGCCCGGGCGCGGAACCGGTCGAGGACCTCGGCGCTCAAGCCGTCGAGGCTCGCCTGCTGGGCGAGGACGTCGAAGGCCGGGAGCGGAAGCTCGTCCACGTCGTCCGGGAGGTCCGGCGCGAAGACCGTTCCGGACGCCAGCGGGCCGGAGTCCACCCAGACCACCCGGCGGACGAGCTCCGGATGCCGGTCGAGGAGCAGGCTGACGGGCGCGTTGGCGCCGCTGTGCGCGACGATGACCGCTGGGTCGTCCGCGGAGACGTCCCGCCGGGCGAGGACCTCCGTGATCGCGGCCACTTGGTCGTCGAGGGTCCTGCTGGACCGGTCGGGATCGGCGTCGTCGAGGCCGGGCAGGGTGATCGCGACGGCGCGCGAGCGGTCGGGGTCGAGATGGTCGATGACGTCGTCCCAGGCCCAGGCGCCCAGCCAGTGGCCGGCGATGAGGATGATGGTCGGGGTGTCGTTCTGTGTGTTCATGACTCCAGCCTGAAGCGCACTCCAGGCAGCTGTGTGTCACTATTTCTGTCATGAATCTCGAACTCGTGAGCCGATGAAGCGGGCGGAACGGCTCCACGCCCTGTCCGAGACACTGCGTCGGGGTGGATCGCGAGGAACCTCCGCCGAGCGGTTGGCGAGGGACTTCGGCGTCTCGGTGCGCACCGTCAAGCGAGACCTGCAGGCGCTCGAGCGGAGCGGGGCGCCCATCTGGTCACGCCCCGGACCAGGTGGCGGATACGGCTTGGCCGTCGGGGCGACGCTACCCCCGGTCAGCCTGTCCCCGGTGCAGGCGGTGGCGCTCATGTCGGCGGTGTCCGCGGCACCCGACGCCCCCTACGCGGACCTGGCGGCCGCCGGAGTGCAGAAGATCCTGGACGTCCTCGACCCCAGGACCCGGGCACGAGCCGACGCACTGGCCGGTCGGATCTGGGTCGATGCGCCCCCGACCGCTTCGCGCGTCGTCCGATCGGCGCTCGAAGCGGCGATGGCCGAGCAACGGGTCGTCCGCATCCGGTACACCTCGCGGGCCGGGAGCACGACCACGCGCGACGTCGAGCCCGTGCTGTTCGCCTCGACGAACGGTCAGTGGTACCTCGTCGGATGGTGCCGAATGCGCGACGCAATGCGGTGGTTCACCGTGGCGCGCATCGAGCGAGCCAGCGTGACGTCGGTGGGCTGCAGCGGCCACACGGTGAAGGAGGTCGGCGACCCTCCCGCGAACGCGGCCCCGGTCCACGGTCACGGAAACTCGTACTGACCATCTCGAATGTCAGTGGTCCATGATGGACTGGAGGCATGATCACCACCGAGCGCCGCGAGTACCCGAGCGATGTGTTCGCAGCGCGCCTCGCCTCGTTCTCGGACCGCTTCGCGGAGCTCGCCCGGCGACGAGCCGCGCTCGACGCCGAGGAAGCCCGACTCCTCGCGGAGGCAGTGGCGTACGCTGACGCGACCACCTCCGCAGTGATGTCGTCGCGCATGTCCGAGTCGGAGGGACGCGACCTCGCACGGCGTTCGATCTGCGCATCGCTCGCCATGGCGACGCGTATGTCCGAGCCGACGCTGCAACACCGCATGGGTGAGGCGGAGACCCTCGTCCACCAGGCGCCGTCGGTGCTCGAAGCGCTGGAACGCGGCACGATCAGCGCCGGACATGCCAGGGCCGTGACCGACCAGCTGCGCGACGTCCCGGCCGGCGGGCGCGAGAGGTTCCTCCAGCAGGTGCTCCCGGTCGCCGAGCGGACCACGCCGGCGCTCCTCAAGCGACGCGCCCGGGTGCTGCGCGAACGGTTGCACCCCGAGTCGATCACGGTGCGAGCGCGCCGTTCTCGAGCCGACCGCCGAGTGACGATCGAGCCCGCCGCAGACGGCATGGCCTGGCTGAACCTCATGACGACCGCACCCATCGCGTACGCGATCATGTCGCGGCTCGACGGTGTTGCCGTGCCGGCTCGCGCCGCGGGCGACGACCGCACGCTCGCGCAGCTTCGCGCCGACGCGTTGGCCTCGCTCGCCGTGGCAGGCACCGTCAGCACCGACGGTGAGCCGATCCCCGCAGACCCGGAGTCGGGCGGGGAAGTGGTCTGGCTCGGGGGTGCGGGTGCCCCGAGCGACTGGGCCGCCAGGTCGGCTCAGCAGTCCGCGCTCATCGAGTGCCCCGTCGACGTCGAGGCGCACATCCGCCCTTCCGTCCAGCTCGGCGTGCCCGTCCTCTCGCTACTCGGCGTCACCGATGAACCGAGCACCCTCGACGGCTACGGGCCGATCGACCCCGAAACCGCCGCCCGGCTCGCGGTCGCAGCCCCGTCCATGACGAGAGTGCTCACCCAACCAGAGAGCGGCGCCGTCCTCTCCGTCGGCCGCGAGCAGTACCGGGTGCCGGCCGATCTCCAGCGCGCGGTGCGCCTGCGCGACGTCACGTGTCGGGCACCGGGATGCGGCCGGCAGGCGCGCAACTGCGACCTCGACCACACCACGGCGTGGGAGCACGGTGGCACCACGAGTATCGACAATCTGGCCACCCTCTGCCGTCATCACCATCGACTCAAACACCTACCCGGGTGGGAGGTCGAGCATCGCCCTGGCGGCACACTCCATTGGACGACACCTGACGGACGTCAACACGAAACAAGACCGGCCTTCGCCGAGACCGGATGATCGAACGAACGCCGTGCGGTGTTCAGACGATTGTCCTGAGGTAGACGACAACGGTACCGTCCGCCATGTCGCCACGCGCAGCCTGTCCCTTCCCGAAGCGGATCGGGTTCACAGCGATCGCTCCATCCTGCTCGAGCTTGCCCATCAAGCCCGCGGAGGCCGTCACGGCGGTCGCGGCCGTCGGCACCTCGGCGGAGGAGGTGAACTCGAGCCTGGCGGTATAGGTGATGGACAGGATGCCTGATCTCCGCAACTCACTGACGAGTACGTCGTCATCGAGGTCGACGCCGAACACCGTCTCGACCGACGATCGCAACTCGACCTGGCATTCGGACTCGACGGAGGCGTAACCGCACGTCTTGACCTGCCCGTCGAGAGTCGGGTAGGTGCCCTGGAATGATCCGATACCGAACCCGATCACCGCGATCACCGCGGCGACACCGGCCACGAGCATCGCGAGCGTGGTTGCGAACCGGCGAGCAGCCTGCCTGAACGGAGTCCTCGGATACTCCCGCTCGTGGAAGAACCCATCAGCCAAGGGCACGACCGCACCCGGCGCGGTTTCTTCCGTCGGCGGCTCGGTCGATGACCCGGTCATACTTCCCCCAACGCGGCGGTCCACCCCCGGACCGCCGCTCGCTCACCCTACCCGCACCGAATTCGAGGCGGCCGGTCAGCCCCGCGTCGACTGCTCGCGCTCGAACTCGTCCCGCCAGGAGTACTCGGGCTCGAAGCCGAGCCGTGTGCGGGCCTTGTCGATGGACATGAGCGTCTCGAACTCGCCGAGCCCCGCCCGCAGCGGGACACCGGGGAAGTGCGTCGCCGCGAGCTCCGCCGACGGCACGGTCGTCCCGTTGTCGGAGGCGCACACGTCATAGACCTCGAAGCCGGGCTCCGCTCGGGTCAGCGCCAGCGCGACCGCCTGCGCACCGTCACGTGCGTCGACATAGCTGAACAGGAGATCGCGTCGGTACCCGGGCTCCGACGCCCGCGCGAAGGTCCCGTACTCCCCCGGCGCCACGACGTTCGTGAACCGCAGCGCCGTGATCGACGTCCCGTCGGCCCACCGCACCAGCTGTGCGGCCATCGCCTCCTCGGCGACCTTCCCGAGCGCGTAGGTGTTGTTCGCGCGACTGACGGTCTCGTCGATCGGCAGGAACTCGGGCGCCTCCTCGAACGGGAATCCCATGGCCGTGATGCTCGATGCCGTCACGATCGTCCGGATCCCCGCCCGCAGCGCCGCGTGCAGCACGTTGAACGACACGGTCAGGTTGTTGTGGAACGTCGCCGCATCCGGCACGAGCCCGTTCACCGGGATCGCCGCCAGGTGCACCACGGCGTCGACACCTGCGAACCTCGCCGTCACCCCGAGCAGGCTGTCGATCGTCTGCCCGTAGTCGGCCAGGTCCACACGGGTGAACCCCGGCCCGGCAGTGCCCGCGACATCGAGCCCGTGCACGTCGTGGCCGTCCCGCCGCAGTCGTTCGACGGTGGCGGAACCGAGCTTGCCCGAACTCCCGGTGACGGCGATGCGCATACGGATGATCCTAGGCTCGGGCCGGGAAGTCAGCAGGCAGCGGGAGCGCGGTCACCACGTGCCCGGCGGCGTCCTCGTCGTTCGCATGCAGATGGCCGACGCGCCCACCGGCCGGGAGTCCCGTCTCCGTGAAGAAGCCGCGGATCGTCTCGTACACTTCGACGATGTCGTGGGTGTCGCCGGCCTGCGTCAGCACGATGTCGCCCGACTGCACGTAGCGCTCACCACCGTCGACGAGCACCTTCCCCTTGCCCTCGGTGATGAACCAGATCTCGTGGTCGTCGTGGTGGTGCCGGTCGAACCGTCCACCGTCGACCGACACCGCGAAGCGCCCGATCGTGCCGATCTCGCTCCAGTCCGGCTTCGAACCCGGATGCACCCAGGAGCCCGGTTCGATCACCGGCATCAGCGGTCCTGCTTCCAGCTCGGGGCCGTTCCGGCGTCGAGGATGCGCGCGTCGGGCAGGCCGTCGAGCCCCGTCTCCGCGCCACCCGGCGTGTACACGACCGACAGCCGCAGCGGGCGCCACGTCGTGTTGTAGGTGGAGTGCACGGTGTCCTTCGGGATGTACACGGCGTCGCCCTCGCGGATCGGGAACGCCGGACCGTCGCCGACCGTCTGGACCCCCTCACCGGAGATCACCGTGATGACCTCCTCCTCGCCCGGGTGCTGGTGGGGTGCGTGGCCCTGCCCGGGGTAGACGATGACCTCGCCGACCGTGAGCCCGGCGCCCTCGTCGAGATGCGGGGTGACGAGCCACTTGATGGTGCCCCAGTCGAAAACCCGGGTGGGGACCTCGTCGGGGCGACGGCCGGCGGTGGCAGGGGTGATGGCGTGTTCGGTCATGTGAGGCTCCTCATCGAGTGGTCGTGCGGTGGGCGGTGCGGGCGGTCAGCGGGTCTGGATCGCTTTGAAGTCCTCGATCTGGCGCTTGATGGCGCGCTCGGTCGGGAGACGCTCGACGGATGATGCGCCGAAGAACCCGGAGACACCCGTCGTGTTGGCGAGGATGTAGGCGGCGTCCTCGGGCTCGGCGATCGGACCGCCGTGGCACAGCACGATGACGTCGGGGTTGATCGCGACGGCCGCGTCCCGCATCTCCTGTACCCGGTGCGCCGACTCCTCCAGCGAGAGCGCCGTGGTCGCGCCGATCGTGCCGGCGGTCGTGAGGCCCATGTGCGGGACGAGGACGTCGGCACCCGCCTCGGTCATCGCGACCGTCGACTGGACGTCGAAGACGTACGGCGCCGTGAGGAGGTCGCGCTCGGTGGCGAGGCGGATCATGTCGACCTCGAGGTCGTAGCCCATGCCCGTCTCCTCGAGGTTCTGGCGGAAGACGCCGTCGAAGAGCCCGACGGTCGGGAAGTTCTGCACGCCGGTGAACCCCATCGTCTTGAGTTCATCGAGGAAGCGCTCCATGATCCGGAACGGGTCCGTCCCGTTCACGCCGGCGAGCACCGGGGTGTCGCGGACGATCGGCAGCACCTCCCGGCTCATCTCCACGACGACCTGGTTGGCGTCCCCGTAGGCGAGCAGCCCCGACAGTGAGCCGCGACCGGCCATCCGATACCGGCCGGAGTTGTAGATGATGATGAGGTCGACACCGCCCGCCTCCGCGGACTTCGCCGAGATGCCGGTGCCCGCCCCGGCGCCGATGACGGCCTCACCGCGCGCGACGGTGGCACGGAGACGTTCAAGTGCGATGGTCCTG
Organism: Plantibacter sp. CFBP 8775; assembly: GCF_014839505.1. Lineage (NCBI taxonomy): Bacteria > Bacillati > Actinomycetota > Actinomycetes > Micrococcales > Microbacteriaceae > Plantibacter > Plantibacter sp. CFBP 8775. The sequence continues at coordinate 1,485,861 of NZ_JACYNV010000002.1, forward strand.
TCCATGGTCAGTCCTCTTCCGTTGTGCTGTGCTGGCCGCTGCTGTTCCGCTCGATCAGGGCGTGCAGGGTGTCGGCTGCGATCCTCGCGAACACCGGATCGTTGAGGTGTTCCGGACGGTCGACGACGGTGACCGCACTGCCCGCCACGCCCGCGAGCACCGCATCGACGAGCGCCGCGTCGGCCGCCGGGTCGCGGAAGGGCAAGCCCTCGGCGTCGAGCGCCGAGACACCGCCGCGCGGGATCAGCAGGACGGTGGGGGCCTCGGCTCCTGCGAGCTTCGCCCCGATCCGCTCGCCCAGTTCGCGGTTCTCGTCGACCGTGGTGCGCATGAGCGTCACCGTCGCGTTGTGGACGAAGAAGTCGCGATCGGAGAACCGCTCCGGCACGGTGTCGCGAGGGCCGAAGTTCACCATGTCGAGCGCACCGAGGCTGACGAGCTGCGGGACGCCTGCCGCGCCGGCCGCGGTGAGTCGGTCGGGGCCCGCCGTCAGCACGCCGCCGACGAGGTCGTCGGCGAGTTCGGTGGTGGTGAGGTCGAGGACCCCCGCGAGCATGCCGCTGCGGGCGAGTGACTCCAGCGCCTGCCCACCCGAGCCGGTGGCGTGGAAGACGAGGACCTCGTAGCCGAGTTCGTCGAGGCGCTCGCGAGCCACGTCGACCGCGGGCGTCGTGACCCCGAACATCGACGCCCCGACGAGCGGGCGGTCCGTCCGTTCGGCGGACGAGGCCGGACCGCGCGCCTGCGCAGCCGCCGCCATGCCGGCGATGGCCGCCACCGCGTTCCCGAGGACGGCACGGGAGATCTGGTTGATCCCGGCGATGTCGACCACGCTGTAGATGAGCGTCACGTCGTTCGCGCCGACGTACGGCGCGACGTCCCCGGACGCCATCGTCGACACGAGGAGCTTCGGGGCCCCGATCGGCAGTTCGCGGAAGACCCGGGCGGCGATGGCCGACCCGCCGCTGCCGCCGAGGGCGAGGACGGCGTCGACCCGCCCGGAGGCGTGCAGCCGGCCGATCACGGTCGCGGCACCCTCGGCCATCGCACTCACGGCGGCGCCACGGTCCTCCGCGGCGAGGAGCGTCTCGAGATCGGTCCCGGCAGTGGCCGCCACCTCGTGGTTCGGGTGGTCCACGGCAGCGTCGTACCCGTGGGGCTCGCGCGTTCCGGCGTCGACGACCACGACGTCCGCGCCCAGTTCGCCGAGACGCTCGGCGACCCATCGGTACTCGGCACCCTTGGTATCGAGGGTGCCGACGAGGGCGACGGTCGGTCTGGCTGGTGCTTCGGGTGCTGTCATCGTCGCTCTCCATCGTCGTCGTCGTGAGCGCGGGCCGGCCGCGTATCGGCGCGCCCCACCTGACGGATCCGCTTCGACCCCGCCAGCGCCTCCATCCTGGTCCAGGTTTTGAAACGTGTCAAGAAGTGTCGCACCATCCTCGCTTTCTTGCATACCAACGCTGTAGCATCGGGTTTTGAAACGTGTCAGAGTTGATCGCCGAGCGAGCTGCGACGCGCCCTGCCTGACGAAAGGACCAGCAGCCACGATGGTGACCACGAGCGCCCCCAGATTCGAGCACCTCCGCGAGGCCCGAGGGATCGGCGACGCCACCCCGAGGCTGAGCTGGACGAATCTGGCGCCCGCCGGCTGGGAGCAGCACGCCGCCGAGATCGAGATCACCCGCGACGGACGGGTCACGACCACGGGCCGGGTCGCCACCGGTGAATCCGTCCTCGTCGCCTGGCCCGCCGCTCCGCTCCGCTCGCGTGAGGTGGCATCGGTGCGCGTGCGGGTGTGGGGCACCGACAGCGGCCCTGGCCGGGCGGTCGAGGCGGCCGACTGGAGCCCCGTGGCGACGGTCGAGGCCGGCCTGCTCGTACCGGGCGACTGGGTCGCGGTGCCGGTCGCAGCCGACTGGGATGAGGAGCCGGAGAGCGACACGCGTCGGCCACCGCTGCTGCGGCGGGACTTCACCGTCGGTGCCGACCTCGTGTCGGCGCGGTTGTACCTCACGGCGCACGGCGTCTACGAGGCGGAGATCAACGGTCGTCGCGTCGGGGACGAGGCGCTCGCGCCGGGCTGGACCAGCTACGCGAGCCGGCTGCGCACGGCGACGCACGATGTCACCGAGCTCCTGCAGCCAGGCGACAACGCCATCGGCTCCTGGATGGGCGACGGCTGGTACCGGGGCCGCTTGGGGTGGCGCGGTGGCTTCCGCAACCTGTTCGGCTCGGACCTGTCGCTCATCGCCCAGCTCGAACTCCGCTATGAGGACGGTCGCGTCGAGACCATCGTGACCGACGAGCACTGGCGCGCCTCGTTCGGCCCCATCATCAGCTCCGGCAACTACGACGGTGAGCACTACGACGCCCGCGAGGAGCTCCCCGGATGGTCGGAGCCCGGCTTCGACGACAGTGGGTGGGCCGGCGTACGGATCGGCACACGCGACCCCGCCACCTTCGTCGCGCCGCAGGGACCCCCGGTGCGCGCGACGCAGGAGGTCGCGCCGATCGCGGTCCTCACGAGCCCGAGCGGCAGGCGCATCCTCGACCTCGGCCAGAACCTCGTCGGTCGACTGCGGATCCGGGTCACCGGTCCGGCGGGCGAGACGGTCGTGATCCGGACCGCGGAGGTCATGCAGGAGGGCGAGATCTACACCCGTCCACTCCGCGAGGCGAAAGCGACGGACAGCTACACCCTTGCCGGCCGCCCGGCCCCGGCCGACGGAGGTCCCGCGGAGGAATGGGAGCCGCGGTTCACGATCCACGGCTTCCGGTACGCGGAGATCACCGGATGGCCGGGCGATCTCGACGTGGCGGTCGCGAACGGCGACGTCGTGGCGCGGGTCTACCACTCCGACCTCGAGCGGACGGGCTGGTTCGAGAGCTCCGACGAGCGGGTGGACCGCCTGCACGAGAACGTGCTGTGGAGCATGCGTGGGAACTTCGTCGATCTCCCCACCGACTGCCCGCAGCGGGACGAGCGCGTGGGCTGGACCGGCGACCTGCAGGTCTTCGCACGCACCGCCTCGTTCCTGTACGACGTGTCGGGCATGCTCGGCTCCTGGTTGCGCGACGTCGCGGTCGAGCAGCACGAGGACGGCACCGTGCCCTGGTACGTCCCGTTCATCCCCGACGACGGCCAGTGGACGCCGAACCGACCCGGCGCCGTGTGGGGCGACGTCGCCGTCCTCACCCCGTGGGTGCTCTACGAGCGCTTCGGCGACATCGGCGTCCTGGCGGCCCAGTACGACAGCGCGAAGCGGTGGGTCGACCTCGTCCACCGGCTCTCCGGCCCTGACCACCTGTGGAACGAGGGGTTCCAGCTGGGCGACTGGCTCGACCCGGCCGCACCACCGGATCGCCCGGCGGAGTCGCTCACCGACCGCCACCTCGTCGCCACCGCCTACTCGGCCTGGTCCACGGCGCACCTCGCGAAGACCGCCGCCGTGCTCGGCCGAGTGGACGACGCTGAGCACTACGCCGAGCTCGCTGAGGCGACCCGCCGGGCGTTCCTCGCGGAGTACGTCGGCGAGGACGGGCTGATGACGAGTGACGCCCAGACCGCGTACTCGCTCGCGATCGCGTTCGAGCTCCTACCGGACCCGGCGGCTGTGGACCGCGCCGGCGAGCGGCTGAGCGCCCTCGTCGCCGCCGCCGGCAACCGCATCGCGACGGGCTTCGTCGGGACGCCGATCGTGAGCGACGCACTGACCACGTCCGGCCATCTCGACCGCGCCTACGACCTCCTGCTCGAGGACGAGTGCCCGTCCTGGCTGTACGCGGTGGGACAGGGGGCGACCACGATCTGGGAGCGCTGGGACAGCATGCTGCCCGACGGGACCGTGAACCCGGGGCAGATGACCTCGTTCAACCACTACGCGCTCGGAGCGGTGGCCGACTGGCTCCACCGGGTCGTCGCCGGTATCGCTCCAGCCGCACCCGGCTACCGCTCGATCCTGTTCCGGCCCCGACCCGGCGGCGGGCTCACCCACGCCTCGGCCGTGCACCTGACACCCTACGGGCGGGCCTCGATCGCCTGGCGGATCGAGGCGGGCGTGCTGCACGTCGACATCGAGGTCCCCACCGGCACGACGGCGATGATCGACCTCCCCGGCCACCCACCGTTCCCCGTCCGCTCCGGCCTCCACACCGTTGCTCGCGAACTGTCACTTCCGGCTAGTGTGCAGGCCTCGCACTAGCCGCAGGCGACAGTTCGCGGGCGGAATAGGGGGGAACTGGGGCCGGTTGAATCAACCGTGAAGAAGATCGGGTTCCTGTCCTTCGGACACTGGCAAGACGTTCCGGGCTCCAGCGTGCGCACCGGGCGTGACGCACTGCTGCAGAGCATCGACCTCGCGGTCGCGGCGGAGGAGGTCGGTGTCGACGGCGCGTACGTGCGCGTGCACCACTTCGCTCGGCAGCTCGCGTCGCCGTTCCCGCTCCTGGCGGCGATGGCGGCGAAGACCTCGACGATCGAACTCGGCACCGGTGTCATCGACATGCGGTACGAGAACCCGCTCTACATGGCCGAGGAGGCGGCGGCCACCGACCTCATCAGCGACGGCCGACTGCAGCTCGGCGTGAGCCGGGGATCACCCGAGACGGCCCTCCGCGGGTCGGAGTCGTTCGGTTACGTGCCGGGCGACGATGAGACCGACGCGGACATCGCCCGCTCGCACACCGAGGTGTTCCGTGCGGCCATCGCCGGCGCGGGCGTGGCGCGTGCCAACCCGCAGATGACGGGGACCAACGGACTACTCGCGATCCAGCCGCAGTCGCCGGAGCTCGGCGAGCGCATCTGGTGGGGCGCCGGTTCCCGGTCCACGGCGGTGTGGACCGCGGAGCAGGGCATGAACCTCATGTCGTCGACGCTCCTCACCGAGGACACCGGCGTGCCGTTCGACGAACTGCAGGCGGAGCAGATCCAGATGTTCCGTGACGCCTGGTCAGAGGCCGGTCACGAGTGGCAGCCGCGGGTCTCCGTGAGCCGCAGCATCCTGCCGCTCATCGACGACGAGACGCGCCGCTACTTCGGACTGCGCGCCCAGGCAGACTCGAAGGATCAGGTCGGACACCTCGACGGCGGACTCGCGCGCTTCGGCCGCAGCTTCATCGGCGAGCCCGACGTCATCGCCGCAGAGCTCGCGGCCGACGCCGCCGTGCAGGCCGCCGACACCGTCCTCGTCACCGTCCCGAACCAGCTCGGCGTCGAGTTCAACGCGCGCATCCTGGAGTCGATCGTCAAGGACATCAAGCCGGCGCTCGGGTAGCCCGAGGAGGCCAACGGCGAACTGGAGTGGTACGCTTTTCTGTACCACTCCAGGAGGCTCTTCATGTCAGCGATCACCGCGACCGACGCACGCAAAAACTTGTTCGGTCTCATCCAGCAGGTGAACGACGACCACGTCCCGGTCGAGGTCGTGTCGAAGCGGGGAAACGCGGTCCTCGTCTCGAAGGACGATTACGACGCCATGGTCGAGACGGCCTACCTGCTCCGCAACGCCAAGGGCGCCGAGCGCCTCCTCGCCTCGATCGAACGCGCTCGGAACGGCGAGTTCGAGACCCACAAGCTGCTCGGCGCGTGACCCGGCAGCTGGCCTTCGACCGCAGCGGCTGGGAGGACTACACCTCCTGGCAGAGCCAAGACCGCAAGACGCTCAAGCGGATCAATCTGCTCATCCAGGACGTCCTCCGGGATCCGTTCGTGGGCATCGGGAAGCCCGAGCCCTTGAAGCACATCCTCTCAGGAGCCTGGTCCCGACGGATCGACGACGCGAACCGACTCGTGTACCTCGTGACCGACACCCACATCGTCATCCTGCAGGCGCGCGACCACTACTGACGATCGGCGCCGGTCCCGCCCGCGCGCAGCCACGGCCCGAAGGCGCGCACGAGGAGCGGCATCACGACGAAGGTGAGCAGCGAGACGAGCGTCACCGACAGGATGAGCGTCACCACCGGGATCGGCAGGCCGAGGATGAGTGGCCCGAGCGCCAACAGCAGCAGCGTGATGAGCGGGTACACCCCGAGCCAGGTGACGACCGCCATCTTCCAACGGGGCGGCGGCGTCATGCCGCGTACGCCCCAGCGGCGATGTCCTCGACCAGCGTCGGGCCGGTGGCATCCCATCCGTACGCGGCGCGGGTCGCCGCGCTGGACGCCGTCATCTCGGCTCCGAAGAAGCGCCCGATGAACCCGAAGTGGCCCATCGCGTCATCCGGGTCGATCGATGTCGTCGGGAGGCCGAGCATCCCGCCGATCGCCTCGGCGATCCGGCGCGTCTGCACGCCTTCCTCACCGACGGCGTGCACTCGGGCTCCCGCAGGAGCCTGCTCGAGCGCGAGTCGCACGAGTCGGGCCGCATCGCTGCGGTGCACGGCGGCCCAGGAGTTCGAGCCGTCGCCGATGTATCCGGAGACACCCGTGCGCTGCGCAGCCGCGACGATCTGTGCGATGAAGCCGTGGTCGTGGTGACCGTGCACCGTCGGTGCGAAGCGGAGAGCGATGCTCCGGACCCCGCGATCCTGGTAGTCGAACGCGAGGTTCTCGCTTCCACCGCGCATCGACTCCGGCCCGACGGCCGGGTGCGGATCGGTCTCGAGCACCGGCCGGTCCGCGTCGGGTCGGAACAGCCCTGAAGCGAGGCCGAGTGTCTTCCCGGACCCGACCAGCGCTTCGGCAAGCGTCTCGACCGCCATGCGCTCAGCGCGGTTCGACTCCGCAGGGTTCGACCAGTCGTGCTTGTTCGCGAGATGGAGCGTCGCCTCGGACTCCGCGGCACCGCGACGGAGCGACGCGAGGTCGTCAAGATCACCGCGGAGGACGACCGCCCCCTTCGCTTCGAGGGAAGCCGCGGAGGCGTTGCTGCGGGCGAGGCCGAGCACCTCGTGACCCGCCGCGAGCAACTCATCGACGGCGGCACTCCCGATCCAGCCACTTGCTCCGGTAACGAAAACACGCATGGCGCGCTCCTTTCATGTCAGTGAATGACATCACTCTAGCACCTGATGTCAGCCACTGTCATCGCTAAGATGGATCCATGGCTCGTTGGCAAGCGGATACCGAGGGGCGGCTCAAGCTGGCCGCCATCGAACTCTTCGGGACGCACGGATTCGAGGCCGTCACGGTGAGCGACATCGCCGCAGCCGTCGGTGTCACCGAGCGCACCTTCTTCCGCTACTTCACCGACAAGCGCGAGGTGCTGTTCACGAACCAGGACGACTATCAGGCGCGGTTCCTGGACGCCCTCCTCGCATCCGAAGCCACGGCGCCGATGACACTCGTCGAGGCCGCACTCCACGGGGGCGCGGCGTTCTTCGCGGACGAACGGCGCCCGTGGTCCCGCGCACGCCAGCGGATCGTCGACTCCAGCGCAGCCCTGATGGAACGCGAGTCGCTCAAGCGCAGCTCGCTCACCGACGCCCTCACGACCGCACTCATCGCAAAGGGCGTCGCGCCCGTACCCGCAGCACTCGCAGCGCAGAGCGGTTCCGCTGCCTTCCACCTGGCCTTCGCCGCCTGGATCGCCGACGATGAGACGAGATCGTTCACCGAACTGCTCGACGACGTCCTCGCCGACCTCCGCGCCCTCCTCGGCTGACCACGTGCGGCGCCTGAAGGTTAGGGCAACGTCTGCGGCGACTGCCAGGCACCCGAGCCGTCTCGCTCCAGCGGCAGCTCGGTGACGACGGCCGGCCCGGCGGTCGGGAGGGGTGCGAGCACGCGCGGTTCCGGTTCCAGAACCACCTCGATGCCCGCCGCCTGCAGCTCCTCCACGTCGAGCACGATGAGCACGAGCGGCAGCTGGAGCGACCCGTACACCCGCTCGAGCACCTCGGGTAGTCGGTCAGTGGTCGTCGCGTGGACGAAGCCGGCGTCGACGAACGGTACGGCTCGAGTCGACACCTCGTACTCGCCGAACGGCCGACTGGCCTCCCAATCGTCGACGATCGCGACATGCAGGATCTTCGTCATCTCCACCCTCTCCGTTTAATGAGACGTTACCGTATCATTAGAGCATGGAATCGAGACGTGGTCGCCCGACGGCAGCCGAACGCGACCGCCGGCGCGACGCGATCCTCGACGCCGCCATCCGCCGGTTCACCGAGCACGGGTACGGCGGGACGACGATCGAGGCGATCGCCGCCGACGCGGGCGTGACGAAGCGGACGATCTACACCTGGTTCGGCGATCTCGCCGGCATGCTGACGGCGGCGGTCGAACGGCAGCACGGGTATCTCCTCGCGGCCGACGAGCCAGGCTCCGAAGCCGAGCCCCTCGAGGACGCGGCGACACGACTCGTGATCGCGCTGCACTCGGACGTCTCGGTCGCGCTGCACCGACTCGTGATCGCGGAGTCCCCTCGGTTCCCCGAGGTCGCCGCCGGTTTCTACGCCGCCGGCCCGGCCCGCTCGATCGCGTTCCTCGCCGGCCACGTCGGCGAGCGGGCGGAGCAGCTCTACACCCTGCTCCTCGGCGAACCGCATCGACGCAGGCTGCTCGGCCTGGCCGCTGCGCCGACGCCCGATGGAGCCCGGGCACATGCCCGCGAGTGCCTGGCACTGGTCGTCGACGAATAGTCGACGCACCCGGCCACGCTCAGCGGTCGAGCGTGACCACGTCGCTCAGGCCCGCCGTCGCGTCGGCGGCCAGGACCCCGTCACGCGCGAAGTCGGCCCACATCTGACGCAGGAAGCGGCCACGACGGTCGACCTCGGCCCACGTCGCCGAGCCGATGAGCGCCGTCCGGCTCCACGACCGTTCGGTGCCGAGGAGCAGGGGCAGGTCCGTCACGTGCGACGCCCCGTAGGGGCTGCCGGGCGGCGCCCAACTGAGCTCGTACCGCGTGGCCCGACCGCCCGACGCCCGATGCCGTTCGACGAACTTCCGGGCGTCGCGCGTGTACGTGAGATGCGTCGTCGCGCCGACGAGCGCCCGCCGGATCGGGTCACCGACGAACGGCACCGAGGTCATGCGAGCGAAGGCCGGGATGAGCGGCACGTACAAGCGCGTCTCCTCCGTGGTCGAGCCGATCAGCACGTCGATGCGCGAGGCGGCCTCCCGCCAGGCGGCGTCGCGGTCGGCCTCTGCCGGGAGCGGCGCATGACCGTACTGGGTGCCGAACGCCATGCCGCCACGCAGTCCGAACCGTCGCGCCGCCCGCTCCACCTGCTCTTCGAGCGCGAGTAACTCGACCACCGGGGTGTCCCGCGTCGGGCTGCCGGCCGCCCGCATCATCGCGCTCGCCATCTTCGCCCGCCCACTACTGATGCCGAGCGGCGCGCTCTGGACGATGGCGCGCTGGAAGAGCCCCGCGGTGCCGTCGCTGATCATGAGGTGCGCGATCGCATCGCCGCCCGCCGACTGCCCGAAGAGCGTGACCGACCCCGGGTCGCCGCCGAACGCAGCGATGTGCTCGTGGACCCACCGGAGCGCGAGGACGAGGTCCAGCAGGCCGAGGTTCGCCGGCAGCGTCTCTCCGTCACCGAGGAAGCCGAGGATCCCGAGCCGGTACGTGACCGACACCACGATGACCCGCTGCTCGACGACCAGGCTGATCGGATCGTAGACGTCGAGGTCGCCGGCGCCCGTGACGTAGGCCCCGCCGTGGATCCACACCATCACCGGCAGCGACTCGTCCGGGCGCGCGTCCGCAGGGAGCGTGATCGAGAGCGCCTGGCAGTCCTCCGAGTCGACCATCCCCTCACCGGCACCCTCGAGGACGGCCTCGAGCACCCGGGAGGAACGCTGCGGCGAGGCCGGCGCCCGTTCGAAGGCCCGGAACGGCACCGGATCGCCGTCGGCGCCGACGGGAAGACCGGTCGGCTCCGGCACCTCGAAGCGCCCCGCGCGGGCGTACGGGATGCCGCGGGCCCGAACCACCGCGCCGTCGACCCGACCGAGGATCGTGCCGAGGGAGGTCTCGAAGCCGCGTGCGTCGCTCATCAGTCCACGCTATCCGTCGCTCCGGCTGAGTTGCCCGGAACCGTGCGTATTTACGGTGAAAACGCACCGTTCCGGGCGACTCAGCGCTCGGCCTACGGGATGCGGATGTAGACCGGGTCGCCCCAGATCGACAGACGGTGCTGGACGTAGCGTCCCCAGTCGGGAGAGTCGTACATGCCGCCCGCGCCGTCGTAGATCGCGATGTGACCTTCCGGCCAGTAGAGCAGGTCGCCGGCGACGGCCTCCGACGCCGAGATCTGCACGCCCGACGCTGCCTGCGCACCGGCGCCGCGAGGCAGGGACACACCGAACGCCGCGAAGACGTACTGCACGTAGCCGTCGCAGGCGAAGCTGTCGGACGGGTCGTTGCCGTTGCCGTAGGGGACGACGCCGACGAACTGCGCAGCGTAGGCGAGGATCGCCTCGCCGGATCGGGCGACGGCGGGAGCCGCGTAGGTGCGTCCCGCCGAAGCCGACGCGGACGACGAGGAGGCGGCGGATGCACTGGCGGCCGCCTCGGCTGCAGCAGCTGCAGCGGCGGCCGAGGCGGCGTCGACCTCCTCCTGGCTGGTCGCGCCGTAGCCGTCGCGCACGAAGGGCACATCGGCTGCGGTCGACGGCACGGAGTACGACACCGACTGCATCGTCGCTGCAGACGGGATCGCGCCACCGGTCGCCGCATCGACGTCGACGCCGGCAGCGGCCGCCGGCAGTGACACCGATACGAAGAGCCCGGTTGCGAGCGTCATGACGCCGAACGTGGCGAACGGCTTGGCGCGCTTCGCGAACGAGCTCTTGCCGCGTGGGGCCGAGGGCCGCTTGGTGGGCACGAGGTCGACGTGGCGTCGCTCCTCCTCGGCGGAGGCGGTCCAGCTGGCGTCTTCGAGTCGAGCCGCGCGACGGGCGGCTCGTGGGCTGAGGGCCACGTGGCGGCCGCCGGTCCGGGCGGGGGTCACGGCCGGAGTGTTCGGGTCGCGGCGCTCGAGGGCGCGCGCAGGGGTGGTGCTGGTCATGTGCGGGGTACCGTCCTGGGTCTCGGTCGCGTCGGGGGCGCGCTCGGTTCATGCTCGGTGGGTGCAGCATCGCCTCGGCAGAGCCGCCCCTCGATGACCGCGGTCGACCGGTTGCCCGATCCGAGGGAGGCGAAACGGCCACCCTACGTGGACGTCCCTGAGAGGATCCTCCGCTTGGCGCGGCCTGTGGAGGACCGATGAAGCCCGAATCGCCGATTTGCTAGCATCGTGCTAGCACTCCATTCCCACGAGAGGTGACGACATGCCCACGGTGACCGTCCGGAATCTCGATGAGGACACAAAACGCGGTCTGCAACAGCTCGGCGCCTTGCACGGACGATCGATGGAGGCGGAGATCCGGGCGATCCTCGCCGCGGCCGTCAGGACGACGACGGCTGAGGATCTCCGCGCCGCCTCGGCCGCCGACAGCGACCGACCGGGGCTGGCGGAGCGTATCCATCAGCGCTTCGTCGACCTCCACCTCGACGGTGAACTCGTCATCGAACTGCCCGACCGCGCCACGACCACCCGACCGAATCCGTTCGACGATGCCGCGAGCGCCGACGCGGACGACCCGGCCCCGAGGTGATCATCCTCGATACGAACGTCGTCTCCGAACTGTTCAAGCCACGGCCCGACCCCACGGTTGCCCGGTGGCTCGACCGGCAGGACGAGGCCGACCTCCACCTCACCGCGATGACCGCTGCCGAGCTCCTCGAAGGAGCCCTGCGCCTCCCTGCAGGCGCTCGCCGATCGGCGCTCGTCGGGGCCGTGGCGACCGTGCTCGATGCCGACTTCGCAGGACGCGTCCTCCCCTTCTCGTGGAAGCCGCGCTCGACTACGCGGAGCTCATGACGACGCGACGCCGCTCCGGCAACCCCATCGGACCTCAGGATGCGATCATCGCGGCCATCGCGAGATCCTCCGACGCCGCTCTCGCGACGCGGAACACGCGCGACTTCGCCGGTGTCGGCATCCACCTCATCGACCCGTGGGTCCCCGACCACCTGGCATGACGCAGGACGGCACTAGACTCAGGACGGGTCGACGCCGACCGTCGACTGCCGGACGACGAGTTCCGGCTGGAAGACGATCTGCTCGGGCACGCGTCGAGCGCCCGCGTCCGCCTCACGGAGCAGGAGCTCGACGGCGGTGTGGCCGATGAGTGCGCTCGGCTGACGGATCGACGACAGCGGGACGACCGCCGCCGACGCGAAGTCGATGTCGTCGTATCCGATCAGGGCGATGTCGTCCGGCACGCGCACCGAACCGAGCATGCTGAACGCCTGCAGAACCCCCATCGCGAGGAGGTCGTTGGCCGCGAACACCGCGTCGGGCCAGTCGTCACGAGGACGGTTCCGAATGGTCTCGCCCGCGGAACGGCCCTGCAGCACCGTCAACGCGGTGGTCTCCACGACCTCGAGGGTGACCTCGGCACCACCGGCCGCGGCTGCATCGACCGCCTGACGCGCACCGGCGAGCCGGTCGACGACCTGCCGGAGCGAGGACGGACCACCCACGACCGCGATACGACGCCGACCGAGTCCGATGAGGTGCTCGACCGCGAGCCGCCCGCCCGCGACGTCGTCGACGGCGACCGATGAGAAGCTCGTGTCATCGGTCTGCCGATCGACGAGGACCGTCGGCGTGCCACGGTCGCGCAGTCGGCTGAGCCGGGTGAGGTCGTCGCCGAGCGGGGTGATCAGGACACCGGCGACCCGCTGCTCCTCGAAGAGGTCGAGGTAGGCGCGCTCGCGGTCGATGCTCTCGTCGCTGTTGCCGAGCAGGACCGACCACCCCTCCGCATCGGCCCGGTCCTCGGCGCCGCGAGCGACGTCGGTGAAGAACGGGTTGCCGACATCGAGCACGACGAGGCCGACACTGCGGCTGCGACCGGCCCGGAGCTGGCGGGCCGCGTCGTTCCGCACGAAGCCGAGCTCGTCGATCGCCGCGTGGACGCGGTCGACGGTGACGGGCGAGACCTTCTCGGGGCGGTTCAGCACGTTGGAGACGGTCCCGACCGAGACGCCGGCTCTCGCCGCGACGTCCTTCACGCTCGCGCTCACGGCTCCCCTTCGCCTGTCGGACCCGCCAGGCGACGCCGGACGGGCTGGCTCATTGTTGCACGCAGCGCCTTCGCGCGCCCGCGCAGCCCGCTGCCACCCGCCCGCCGCCGTCCCCAACTCAGGACTCCCCCGGCGCGCCGCACCCACCCCAACCCGACACACCGGGCGAGTCCTGAGAACGGGTCACCCGCCCGCCTGCGTCCCCAACTCAGGAGTTCCCCGGCGCGGCGCCCCCGCCCGACCCCGACACACCGGGCGACTCCTGAGAACGGCGCGATGATCAGGCGGGATCGACCGGCAGGGCCGACGCGGCGGGCAGGGTGACGACGACCTCGAGACCGTGGCCGGGTCGGTTGTGCAGCACGATCGCCCCACCCGCGTTGCGTGCGATGGCGGCGACGATCGCGAGCCCGAGCCCGGAACCGTGCCCGGAGGACCGCGTCGCGTCCGACCGGCTGAACCGCTCGAGCGCCCGCGGTTCGAAGGCCGGGTCGAGTCCTCCGGCGTTGTCCGACACCCGGAGCGTGAGCTGACCGCCGTCGTCGTCGAGCATGACCGACACCCGGCGCGGAGCGCCCCCGCGCTCGGTGAAGGCCTGCAGCGCGTTCCCCGCGAGGTTGTCGACGACCCGACCGACATCGTCGGCGCGCACGGCGTACACCGCCGCACCCTCCCCCGGCCCGCTCTCAGCGATCGCGCTCACGTATTCGACCTCGATCCCGGCCAGCGCGTCGTCCGAGGCGACCCGGAACCGCGCGCGCTCGACCGCCTCGAGCACGTCGGCCTCCAACCTGGCCGCGCTCGTCCGCTCCTCCGGCGTCGCCGCCTCGATGCGGGACAGCTCGAGCAGCGAGGTGACGAGCGCCGACAGCCGCGTCGCACTGCGCTCCGCCCCCTCGATGTCGGCGAGCAGTTGCTCACGCGACGAGTCCTCGAGGCGCGCGAGTTCGAGCTGGGTGCGGAGGATCGCGAGCGGCGTGCGGAGCTCGTGACTCGCGTCGGACACGAGTTGCCGTTCGCGGTCCGCCGAGGCCCGCAGCCGCTCGATCAGGTCGTTGAGGGTGATCGCGAGCTGCGCGATCTCGTCGTCCGCGCGGCCGACCGGCAGCACCTCGTCCGTCGACCGTTCGCTGAGGCTCTGCGCGCTCACCCGGAGCCGCGTGACGGGCCGGAGCGACACCGTCGTCAGGATCCACCCGCCGGCCGCGACACCGAGGACGAGGAGCGCGAAGGACCCGACGAGCAGGAGGCGCATCTGGACGAGGACGGTCGTCTCCTCGGCCTCGTCGCGTCCGGCGATGACGTACCAGGTGTCGCCACCGACGGTCACGGGCTGTGACAACAGGATGTAGGTGGCTGAACCGGCGTCGACGGTGGTGACCTCCCGCGTCGCGGCGAGCGCCGGGAGTTGCGCGGCGAGGGTCGTCGGCAGGCTGAAGACCGGGATGGAGCCGTCGGGGGCGATGACCGCGATGCGGGTGCCGAGGCCGGGTCCCTGGAGCGGGTCGTCGGGTCTCGCCTGCAGCGCGAACACGTATTGTGCGCCGTCACTGCGGAGCGCCTGGACGGTGCCGTCGCGGACGATGCGCTCCAGCTGGGCGTTGATCGCGAGCCCGGCGAAGAGCGACACGACGACGGCGATGAGCAGACTGCCCCCGGCGATCCGCGTGCGGATGCCGTGGTGCCGCGTCGACCGGCGACGGTCCGACGACACGCCCTCAGCTCCCTGCGGCGACGAGCGAGAACCCCACGCCGCGGCTCGTCACGATGCGGACGCCCGCCTCCGCCAGGTCGAGTTTGCGACGGAGGCGGCTGATGTACTGGTCGACGACGTTCGGGTCGATGTTGTCGAAGGTCTCCCAGACCTCCCGCAGCATGGCCGCCCGGGAGACGACGACGCCCGGATCGGTCGCGAGCACCCGGAGGACGTCGAACTCGGTCCCGCTCAGCGGCACGTCGTGGTCGCCGACGCGTGCCCGGTGCCGGTGCAGGTCGAGCGTCAGGCCACCGACGTCCAAGCGGGGCTGCACGGTGAGCGCGTCCCGACGCCGGACCGCGCGGATCCGGGCGGCGAGCTCGGCGAAGGCGAACGGCTTGATCATGTAGTCGTCGGCTCCGGCGTCGAGCCCACGGACCCGGTCGTCCACGGCGTCGCGCGCCGTGAGCAGGATCACCGCGAGCGTCGGGTCGAGGCCTTTGAGCTCGCGGCAGACGGCGAATCCGGAGAGCCCGGGGAGCATGACGTCGACCACCGCGACCTGGAAGCCCGCGTCGCCACCGGACACCGGCGCGATCGCCTGCCGCGCGAGGTCCAGCGCGGTCGGGCCGTCGAACGCCGTCGTCACGTCGTGGCCGTCCGACCCGAGACCGCGGGACAGGAGGCCAGCCATCTCGCGTTCGTCATCGACGACGAGGATCCGCACGGTCGTCCTCCTTCGCCATCGAGCATCCACAGCCTAGGCGAGCCGACCGGGGCGCCGTTTCTGAAGGTCCTGTCAGGAACGACCGCTTCGCCTTGCCGCCCGCGATCCGACGGCCATACAGTGCAGGTGCTCCCGACCCTGAATCGATTCACATCCCGCCGGGAGCGAGCCCCTCACCGTGGAGGAACGGACCCTCAATGACGATCGACCATCCAGCGCAACCGGCGCGCACCGAACCTGCCGGGCGCAGCGCCCAGCCGGCGCTCTCCCTCATCGGAGCCGCCAAGACCTTCGGCCCCGTCGTCGCCCTGGCCGACGGCACCATCCAGATCGAGGCCGGCGAGATCCACGCGCTCGTCGGCGAGAACGGTGCCGGGAAGTCCACGCTCGTGAAGATCCTCGCCGGGCTCTACACCCCAGATGCCGGCGACTTCACCCTCGCCGGGAAGCCCGTCGCCTTCCGCGGCGTCGCCGACAGCAAGGCCGCGGGCATCTCCGTGATCTACCAGGAGCCGACCCTGTTCCCCGACCTCACCGTCGCCGAGAACATCTTCATCGGCCGCCAGCCGAAGAACGGCCTCGGACTCATCAGCACTGGCGCCATGCGGAAGGCCGCCCGCGCCCTGTTCGACCGCCTCGGCGTCCAGATCGACCCCGACCGCGTCGCCGAGGGCCTGTCGATCGCCGACCAGCAGATCATCGAGATCGCGAAGGCCATCTCGCTCGACGCCAAGGTCCTCATCATGGACGAACCGACCGCCGCGCTCTCCGGCGTCGAGGTCGACCGCCTCTTCCAGGTCGCCCGCTCCCTGCGCGACGCGGGCGCCGGCATCATGTTCATCTCCCACCGCTTCGAGGAGGTCTTCGCGCTGTGCGACCGCATCACGGTCATGCGCGACGGCCGCTACATCGCCACGCACGTCACGAACGAGACCTCCGTCGACGCGATCGTCCGGCAGATGGTCGGTCGCGACATCGCCGCCCTCTTCCCCAAGCAGGACGCGGAGATCGGCGACGCGGTCCTCACCGTCGACGGGCTGTCGCGCGCCGGCGTCTTCTCCGACATCTCGTTCACGGTGCGCTCGGGTGAGATCGTCGCCCTCGCGGGACTCGTCGGCGCCGGGCGCACCGAGGTCGCCCGCGCCGTCTTCGGCATCGACCCCTACGACACCGGACGCGTCACGCTCGACGGCAAGCCGGTGAAGGCCGGCGACCCGCAGGCCGCGATCGACGCCGGCATGGGCTTCGTCCCGGAGGACCGTCGCAAGCAGGGTCTCGTGATGGACCTGTCGGTCGCCCGCAACGCGACCCTCACCCTCCGCCACCGGCTCGCGCGGTTCGGGATCATCTCCGGCCGCCGCGAACGCGAGGCGGCCGAGGAGTGGTCGGCCCGCCTCCAGGTGAAGACCGGCTCGCAGGAGTACGCGGTCTCCACCCTCTCCGGCGGCAACCAGCAGAAGGTCGTCCTCGCGAAGTGGCTCGCCACCGAGCCGACCTTCCTCATCGTCGACGAGCCCACCCGCGGCATCGACGTCGGCACGAAGAGCGAGGTGCACCGCCTCATCTCCGAACTCGCCGGCCGCGGCATCGCGATCCTCATGATCTCCTCCGAACTGCCCGAGGTCCTCGGCATGGCCGACCGCGTCCTCGTCATGCACGAGGGCCGGATCACCGCCGAGCTCACCCGCGAAGAAGCGACCCCGGAGACCGTGATGCACGCGGCCACCGGTTCCCTGGAAGGCGCACGATGACCGACACCACCACCAAGCCGGGAGGCGGCCGCCCCGTCACCGTCGCGACCGAGCGCACGACGAACCCGATCGCATCGATCGTGCGACTCCGGGAGCTCCCGGTCACCGTCGCCCTCGTCGTCCTCGTGCTCGTGACCTACCTCGCGAACCCGCTGTTCCTGTCGGCGCAGGGGGTGAAGGACCTCCTCCTCAACGCGACGATCATGATCATCCTCGCCGTCGGTCAGGCGCTCGTCATCATCACCCGCAACGTCGACCTGTCCGTCGGCTCGATCCTGGGGCTCGTCGCCTTCGCGACCGGCACGATGTTCGCGACGATGCCGCAGCTGCCGATCATCGCGGTGTTCGCCATCGCGATGCTGCTCGGTGCGGTGCTCGGCGCGATCAACGGTGCGCTCGTCACGATCGCGAAGGTCCCCGCCCTCGTCATCACCCTGGGCACGCTCTACATCTACCGAGGCCTGAACAACGCGTGGGCCGGTGGCACGCAGTACTTCGCGGACGACCGCCCCGACGCGTTCGGGAACCTGTCCGTCGACACCGTCCTCGGCTTCCCGGTCATCACCCTCATCGCGATCCTCGTCGTGGTCGTCGTCGCCGTCTACATGGCCGGCGCCCGCTCCGGCCGCGACCTCTACGCGATCGGGTCGGACCCCGACGCCGCGAAGCTGTTCGGCATCCCGGTCGGCCGCCGCGTCTTCCTCGCCTTCCTGGCGAACGGGCTGCTCGCCGGACTCGCCGGCGTGCTCTACGCCTCGCGCTTCAACTCGGTCGGCGCGACCACCGGGTCGGGCATGGAGCTGGACGTCGTCGCGGCGGCCGTGGTCGGTGGTGTCGCGATCTTCGGCGGCAGCGGCTCCGTCGCCGGGGCCGCGATCGGCGCGATCCTCCTCACCACCATCACGAGCGCCCTCACCGCCCTGCGCGTCGACAAGTTCTGGCAGCAGGCGATCGTGGGCATCCTCATCCTGGCCGCGATCATCATCGACCGCGTCGCCAGCCTCCGTACGGCCAAGAAACTGCGAATGAGCGAGGCACGCGATGTCTGATCTGAAGACCCCGGCAGCCCCGAAGGCTCCGTTCACCAAGGGCTCCGGCCCGCTCGGCACCGACACCACCGGCGTGCTCGTGGCCGAACCGAAGGGCCGCACCGGTGCCTCGCGCATCCTCCTCGGTCGCGACGCGATCATGATCTACGCGCTGCTCGTCGTCGTCATCGGCGCCTGCCTGCTCATCCCGCGGTTCGCCTCCCCCGTCACCGTCGGCTTCCTTCTCCTCGACGTCATCCCGATCCTCCTCATCGCGATGCCGATGACGCTCGTCATCATCACCGGCGAGATCGACCTGTCCGTCGCAAGCACCGCGGGCCTCACGAGCGCCGTCATCGGTGTGCTGTGGGCCGGCGGCGGGATGGACATCGGGGTCGTCCTCCTCATCGGGCTGCTCGTCGGAGTCGTCGCCGGCGCGTTCAACGGCTTCCTCATCGCGGTGGTCGGACTCCCGTCGCTCGCGGTGACGATCGGCACGCTCGCGCTGTTCCGCGGCCTCGCGCTCGTCGTCATCGGCGACAACGCGGTCGCCAACTTCCCGCCCGAGCTCACCGCGTTCTTCACGTCGAAGATCGGCTCGACCGGCATCCCCGTGGTCATGGTCGGGGTCCTCGTCGTCGTGCTCGCCTTCGGGGTCATCCTGCACCTGACCCCCTTCGGCCGCGGGCTGTACGCGCTCGGGTACAGCACGGAGGCCGCGAGCTTCGTCGGCATCAAGGTCGCCCGCTCGAAGTTCTGGCTCTACGTCGCGACCGGCGGTGTCTCCGCCCTCGCGGGGGTGTTCTGGACGCTCCGCTACTCGAGCGCCCGCAGCGACAACGCCTCCGGGCTCGAACTCGCCGTCATCGCGGCCGTGCTCCTCGGCGGCGTCTCGATCTTCGGCGGCAAGGGGTCCATCCCGGGTGTCGTCGCGGGTGTGCTGCTCATCGGCACCATCAACTACGCGCTCCGACTCGGCCGCGTCTCCGACGTCGTCCTCATCATCGTGACCGGGACCCTGCTGATCGCCTCGGTGGTCGGCCCCAGTATCTTCGAATCCGTCAAGCAGTGGAACCACCACCGACGGATCCGACGCAGCCTGCCCCAGCACTGATCTCCCGATCGGCGCAGCCCTCGGGGCACCCCACGCCACAGCACCAGGCGTATCCAGAAAGGAACAGACAATGCAGTCGATTCGAAACCGCGCAGCAGGCCGTTCGGCCCGTCGCGCAGCGGCCCTCATCGCCGCAGCAGCCTCCCTCGCCCTCATCGCGACGGGGTGCGCCACCGGCGACTCCGCGGGATCAGGTGGTGGCGGCGGTGCCGCGGAGAGCATCACCTTCATCCCCAAGCAGCTCAACAACCCGTACACGGACGTCGTGCTCGGCGGCGGCAAGGACGGCGCGAAGGCGGCCGGCTTCAGCGCCACCGAGGTCGTCGGCCCGCTCGAGGCGAGCGCGTCCAGCCAGGTGTCGTTCATCAACGCCGAGACCCAGGCCGGCACGAACGTCATCGTCATCGCGGCGAACGACCCCGACGCCGTCTGCCCCGCCCTCAAGGAGGCCCGTGACGGCGGCGCGAAGATCGTCGCGTTCGACTCCGACACCAGCAAGGACTGCCGCGACGTCTTCATCTCCCAGGTCGTCGCCAAGGACGTCGCCCTGATCCAGACGAAGCTCATCTCGGAGCAGATCGGCGGCTCGGGCGAGATCGCGATCCTCTCGGCCACGGCCAACGCGACGAACCAGAACGAGTGGATCAAGTACATGGAGGAGGAGCTCGCCTCCAACCCGGACTACAAGGACATCAAGCTCGTCGCCAAGGTCTACGGTGACGACGACGACACGAAGTCGTTCCAGGAGGCCCAGGGTCTGCTCCAGGCGCACCCGAACCTCAAGGGCATCATCTCGCCCACGACGGTCGGCATCGCCGCGACCGCCCGCTACCTCTCCACCTCGGAGTACAAGGGCAAGGTCGCACTGACCGGCCTCGGCCTCCCGAACGAGATGCGTCCGTTCGTGAAGGACGGCACCGTCACCGCGTTCGCGCTGTGGGACCCGGCTCAGCTCGGCTACGTCGCCGCGTTCGCCGGCAAGGCACTCGCCGAGGGCACGATCACCGGCAAGGAGGGCGACACCTTCGAGGCCGGCGACCTCGGTGAGCGCGAGGTCGGCGCCGACGGCACCGTCATCGTCGGCCCGCCGACCACCTTCGACGCGTCGAACATCGACAAGTACGACTTCTAGGAGTCACCCGGTCACACCCGACTGCCCTGTCTCAGGAACTCCTCGGCATGCCGCGACCACACCCGGTCGACGCGCCGACGGACTCCTGAGTCAGGGCAGTTTGTCGGCGGCGTCGGGATCGTCGCGCTTCATCTCCAGCTCGAGCTTGCGGATGCGCTCGGCGTCCTCGGCGGCCTGGATCTCGCGCTCGAGGGCGGCGAGCTGCTCCTCCGTGCTGCTGACGGCGCGGTCGGGCTGCGACGGCGAGGGCGTCGCGGTCGTCGAGGGACCGCGACCCGGGCCCCACGAGCCGGACGTCCGCGACTGCTTCCGGCCCCGACGTTCGGGGAGCTTGATCCGGCTCGTCGACCAGTCCTTGCCGAGCAGGAACCACAGGGCGACGCCGATGAGCGGGATGAAGACGATGAGCAGCACCCACACGATCTTGGGCAGGTTGCGCACGACGGGCTCGGGCTGACCCACCACGTCGATGAGCGCGATGATCGTGAGGACGATGAGCAGCAACGACAACACGAACATGTCGTCAATCCTAGGCAGACCACCGGTGGGTTCGGCCAGGATGGTCGGATGAAGACCATCCCCCTGCCCCAGACCGACCTGACCGCGTCCAGCATCGTCCTCGGCCTCATGCGGATCGAGGCCCTCGACGACGAGGCCATCCGCACCCTCTTCCACACCGCACGAGACGCCGGCGTCACCGTGTTCGACCACGCCGACATCTACGGCTCGGAGCGTCACGGGTGCGAGCGTCGCTTCGGCGACGCCGTCACCCTCACCGCCGCCGAGCGCGAGCAGGTGCTCATCCAGTCGAAGGTCGGCATCCGCAAGGGCTTCTTCGACTTCTCGGAGGAGCACATCCTCCGCACCGTCGACGAGTCGCTCGCCGCCCTCAAGACGGACTACCTCGACCTCCTGCTCCTGCACCGCCCCGACAGCCTCGTCGAGCCGGAAGAGGTCGCGTCGGCGTTCGACACCCTGCAGGCCTCGGGCAAGGTCCGGGACTTCGGCGTCTCGAACCACACTCCGGCGCAGGTCGAGCTGCTGAAGGGCTCCGTCGAGCAGCCGCTCATCGTCAACCAGGTGCAGCTGAGCATCACCCACGCCCCGATCATCGCGTCGGGCGTCGCCGCGAACATGGCCGGCCTCGACCAGTCGATCGACCGCGACAACGGGATGCTCGACTACAGCCGCCTGACCGGCATGACCCTGCAGGCGTGGTCGCCGTTCCAGGCCGGCTTCTTCACGGGCGTCTTCATCGGCGACCGCGAGCACTACGCGGAACTGAACGACGTGCTCGACGAGCTCGCAGCCGCACACGGCGTGACGCCGTCCGGCATCGCGACCGCGTGGATCACCCGGCACCCCGCGAACATCCAGGTCGTGCTCGGCACCACCAAGCCGTCGCGCGTCCAGGAAGCGGCCGCAGGTTCCGACGTGACGCTGTCACGCGAGGAGTGGTACCGCCTCTTCACCGCCGCGGGCCACACCCTCCCGTAGCGGTCGCCTCCGGACCGTTCTCAGGACTTCCGCGGCGTGTCGGGTGGAGATCGCCCCACCACACCGGAGGAGTCCTGAGAACGGGACGAAGGTCG
Source organism: Plantibacter sp. CFBP 8775 (assembly GCF_014839505.1). NCBI lineage: Bacteria > Bacillati > Actinomycetota > Actinomycetes > Micrococcales > Microbacteriaceae > Plantibacter > Plantibacter sp. CFBP 8775. The sequence continues at coordinate 1,507,931 of NZ_JACYNV010000002.1, forward strand.
CGCCGGTACGCTCGGAGAGGAAGCGGAGGGCAGCATGGCGAAGCACGACATCGGGTTCGCCGCCGTCGCCAGACTCGCCGGCGTCTCGAACGCGACCGTCTCCAACACGCTCAACCGCCCCGAGATCGTCGCCCCCGCCACCCGCGAGCGCGTCCTCGCCGCGATCGAGGAACTCGACTTCGTCCCCAACCGTGCCGCCGCCACCCTGCGGCAGGGCACGAACCGGCTCATCGGCCTCGTCATCCCCGACATCGCGAACCCGTTCTACTCGGCGATCGCCCGCGGGGTCACCGAGGCCGCGGCCGAACTCGGCTACACGGTCGCGCTCTGCGTGAGCCATGACGATCCGGACCTCGAACTCCGGCATTTCGAGATGCTCGCCGAGCACCGGGCGGCGGGTGCGCTCGTCGCTCCGCTGACCGCCGACGCCTCCCGACTGGCCCAGCTGCGGCGGGTCGGCAGCCGCCTCGTCCTCATGGACCGCACCGCCCCCGAGGGCACGGGCTGCTCCGTCGCGATCGACGACGTGCACGGCGGGGAGCTGGCGGTCGCCCACCTGCTCGGCAGGCCTGCCCAGGCATCCGACGGGTCGATCGTGCTCGTGAACGGCGACCTGGCGATCCCGCAGTGCGCCGATCGACGCGAGGGTGCCCGGAACGCGTTCATCGCGGCCGGTCTCGACCCCGACGACCTCCGCGAGGTCACCGTGGACGAGATGACCGTCGACGCGGGGCGCATCGCGGGTCGTCGGATCGCGGCGCGGACACCGCGTCCGACCGGCGTGTTCTGCACGAACGACCAGCTCGCGCTCGGCGTCATCCGGGGGTTGGACGACGGCGGCCTCACGGTGCCCGACGAGGTGTCGGTGGTCGGTTACGGCGATCTCGCGCTCGCGGCCGACGGGCGGGTGCCGCTCACCACGGTCGAGCAGCCGAAGGACGAACTCGGGCGCGTGGCCGTCGAGATCCTCCTGGCCGAGCTGGGCGCCGACCGCGCGGCGCACGAGCACGTCACCCGGACGCTCGAGCCGCATCTCGTCGTCCGCGAGTCCGCTCCCCTGCCGGCCTGAGCAGCGGCGAGGCTGGACGCGGCGGTGACGCCCGGGTACAGTCGTCACCAGGATTTAATCGATTAAATACTCCCGGACCCGCACCCACCCAAGGATCGACGATGACCCACACCGCAGCAGCCACCCACCCGCTCCTCACCCCGAAGGCACGGCGGAAGCCCCGCATCGGCCTCGTCGCCGGCGGCCTCGGCACCTACTGGCCGCAGTTCCCGGAGCTGCTCCCCCAGCTCCAGGCGTCGGCCCGGTACGTCTCGGAACGCTTCCAGCAGATGGACGCCGAGGTCGTCGACGTCGGCTTCATCTCGGACGCACAGGAGGGCGACGCCGCGGCGGAGCAACTCCGACAGGGCGACTGCGACCTCATCGTCCTGTTCCTCACCACCTACCTCACCTCCTCGATGGTCCTGCCGATCGCCCAGCGCGCGAACACCCCGGTCCTCGTCATCGACCTGCAGCCGACCGAGCGGATGGACCACGCGAGCTTCGACACCGGCGCCTGGCTCGCCTACTGCGGGCAGTGCCCGGTGCCCGAGGTCGGCAACGTCTTCCGTCGCGCGGGCATCCCGTTCCGCTCGGTGTCGGGGTGGCTGCGTCAGGAGTCGGCGTGGGACCGCATCTCGCAGTGGATCCGAGCGGCGCACGTCCGCGCAGCCCTCCGTCACGCCCGCCACGGCCTCATGGGCCACGTCTACCCCGGCATGCTCGACGTCTCCACCGACCTCACTCTGCTGCCGACCACCTTCGGCTCGCACGTCGAGGTCGTGGAGTTCGACGACCTCCGCGTCCTCGTCGACGAGGTGACCGACGCCGAGGTCGCCGACCGCATGGCCCTCGCCCGGGAGATCTTCACCCTCGACGACACGGTGGTCGAGGACGACTTCGCGTGGGGTGCAAAGGTGTCGGTCGGGCTCGACCGGCTCGTCGACGAGTTCGCGCTCGACAGCCTCGCCTACTACCACCGCGGTCGCGACGGCGAACAGCACGAGCGGCTCGGTGCCGGGATGATCCTCGGCGCGTCCCTCCTCACTGCTCGCGGCATCCCCACGACCGGCGAGTACGAGCTGCGCACGACGGTCGCTCAGCTCGCGACCCAGGTCGTCGGCGCCGGTGGGTCGTTCTGCGAGATCCAGGCGCTGGACTTCGAGGACGAGGTCGTCGAGATGGGACACGACGGTCCGGCCCACCTCGCCGTCAGCTCTCGCGACCCGCTGCTGCGCGGCCTCGGGGTCTACCACGGCAAGCGCGGCTGGGGTGTGAGCGTCGAGTTCGACGTGCGGCACGGGCCGGTCACGCTGCTGGGGTTGGGGCAGGACCGCGACGGCTCGCTCGCCTTCGTCGCCTCGGAGGGCGAGGTGGTCCCCGGCCCGCTGCTCGCGATCGGCAACACGACGAGCCGTGTCGACTTCGGGCGTGACCCGGGTGTCTGGGTGGACGAGTGGAGCGCGACCGGTATCGGGCACCACTGGTCGCTGTCGCTCGGGCACCGGGCGGCTGACTACCGGGCTGCGGCGAGCCTGCTGGGGATCGACTTCCGCCAGGTGTGAGGCGCCGTCGGCCCCAGAGCCGACCCGGTCCCTGAGCCCGTCCCGGTCCCCGAGCCGAATCCGGTCCCCGAGCCGAATCCGGTCCCTGAGCCTGTCGAAGGGCAGCCCCGCCGCGGGCGCCCTCAGAACAAGAAACCCCTCGGGGGCACTTCGACAAGCTCAGTGACCGGACGAACCTGGCGCCCGGAACACACCGGCCCCTGAGCCGGTCCCGGTCCCTGAGCCTGTCGAAGGGCACTCGCGACAGGACGGGTCAGAGCACGGCGCGAAGACGCTCCGCCGCGGGCTCGACGACGGCGATCGGCGCCGGGCGCTGCAACCCGTCCAGGGCGACGGCCAGACGACGGGTGGCGCGATCGACGTCCCCACCACCCGCACCGAGTTCGCGGATCGGAGCGAGCAGTGCGGCGCGCCGCAACCAGGGCTCGTCCTGCATCCAGCGGTCGAGGACGGTCTCGGCCTTGGTCCGGGCCGTCCCGTCGAGGCGTTCCAGGAGCGGTCCGATGACGTCGGTGGCCAGCGGGTCGGCGAGCTCGGGCACCCGACCGGCGCGGACGAAGCCCTCGATCCGTGTCAGATCGGTGTGCCTGAGCACCGGGACGCTCGACTGCAGGAGGACGATCGCGGCGAGCCGACGCTCGAAGACCGGCACGGCCCACAGCTCCGAGGCGAGGGCTGCCAGCTCGTCGTGCTCGAGTCCGCGGAACTTCCGGAGGGCGTCGCGCACCGTGCCGCGCACGGCACCGACCGAGGAGCCGTAGGACCGGAGTCCGTCGCCGAGCCGCTCGGCGACGTCCGCTGCGCGGTAGCCGTCGCCCTCGTATTGGAGCGCCGCGTCGATGAACTCCCCCGCAGCACTCATCCCACCATTCTCACCCCTGGCGCCGGGTACGGTGGAGCGATGACCGTCGTGATCGTGGGACTCGGACAGCTCGGCTCGGACGTCGCCGGGAGGCTCCTGGCCCGTGGTGAGGACGTCGTCGGCGTGAAGCGCACGGCGCCCGAGACGAACCCGGCCCCCGAGCCGAACCCGGCGCCCGAGTCGGTCGAGGGGCGCTTCACCCTCCAGCTCCGCGACCTCACGACCTCCGCCCCCGATCTCCCTGCGGACACGACGGCGATCGTGGTGGCCCTTGCGCCGCGGGCACGCTCGGTCGAAGCCTATGACGCCCTCTACCGCGACGGTGTCGGGCACCTCCTCGCTGCCGTAGCCGCACTCCCCGGCACCCCACCCCGCATCCTGTTCGTCTCGTCGACCGCGGTGTGGGGCGAGGACGGCGGGGAGACGATCGACGACACCACGCCGGCCGTCCCGACCACCGGCACCGCGCGCGCCCTGCTCGCGGCTGAGGAGGCCGTCCTCGGCGCGGTGCCCGAGGCGAGCGCCATCCGCTTCGGCGGCCTCTACGGTCCGACGGCCACGATGTTCGTCGACCAGGTCCGCGACGGCCGTGTCACCCGGCCCTCCGGCTGGACCAATCGCATCCACCGTGACGACGCCGCTGCCGTGATCGTGCACCTGCTCGACCTGCCGGCGGCATCGCTCCCGCCGGTCGTGGCGGGCATCGACGAGGAGCCGGTCCTGCTGTCGACGGTCGCCGACTTCCTCGCCGACCGACTCGGCGTCGCTCCCCCGACGCTCGACGACGCCGGTCGCACCCCGGAAGAACCGCACCGCGGCAAGCGCATCACGGCGGCCGCCCTCCGCGACACCGGGTTCACCTACCGCTACCCCACGTACCGTGAGGGCTACTCGGCGCAGCTCCCCTGATCGGACGACCGGAGCGGGTCACGGCTGCTTCGTCACCTCGGCCATCGCCCGTCGACCGGACGGCACGAGCACGGCGACGGCGAGCACCACGAAGGTGAGCACGCCGGCGACGACGAGGAGCAGCTCGACGGAGACGACGTCGGCGAGCGGCCCGAACACGATCATGCCGAGCGGCATCGACACCGCCATGACGATGCCGACGAACCCGAACACGCGACCCTGCCGCTCCGGTTGGACGCGCTCCTGCAGGAGGGTCATCGACGTCGTCGAGAAGAACGGCACCGCGATCCCGAGCAGGAACATGAAGCCGAAGAAGACCCAGAGGTTGGTCGAGAGTCCGAGCCCGATGGACAGCGCCCCGAACACCACCGAGGACCCGACGATGAGGAGCACGCGGTTCCTGGTGCCGCCCCAGATCGCGATGATCGCGCCGCCGCCGACCATGCCGACGCTGAAGGCGAGCTCGTTCACGGTGAGCATCCAGACCTCGTCGCCGAAGGTGCGGGCGATCATGAGCGGCGTGAGGTAGGACGGCGCGACGACCAGCAGGAACACGATCGCGAAGAGGATGAGCAGCCAGCGCACGAAGCCGTGGTGCCAGACGTAGCGCACGCCCTCGGTGAGGTCGGCGAAGTAGCCGGGGCGCTCGCCAGACCGCACGAGCGTCCGCACCGGCACGAGCAGCAGCAGTCCGATCCCGATGGCGGCCGTGACGACGTCGACGAAGAAGATCGCGACGAGCGACGCACTCGCGTACAGTGCGCCGGCCGCGGCCGGGGCGACGAGCATCATGGCCGACTGGATGGAGCCGTTGATGCCGTTGACCCGCATGAGCTTGTCGGTCGGCGTGATCTGCGGGATGAGCGCGGAGACGGCCGGCATCTGGATGCCCGCGCCGACCGAGCGGATCGCGAGCGTGAGGAAGATGAGCCAGAGGTCGGCGGCGCCGTTGATGAGGAAGATCGCGAGCGCGAGGGTCGTGATGGCGATCGAGCCGTCGGCCGCGATGATGAGCAGTTTGCGGTTCATGCGGTCGGCCCACACCCCGCCGAAGATCGACACGATCGCCTGCGGCAGGAACCCCGCGACGGCTGCGAACGCGAGCACGACACCGGACTTCGTCTCGAGCGTGAGGTGCCACATGATCGCGTACTGCACGAGCATCGAGCCGAACAGCGAGACCGTCTGGCCGGACAGGAACACCGCGACGTCGCGACGCCAGCGCGGGCTCTCCGAGGCGACGGTCGTCTCCTCCGAACCGTCGGAACCGTCGATCGTGGGTGCATCGGTTGGCGCGTCATCGGCAGCCATGCGATCCACGCTAGGGACTTCGCTCCGAGGTGTCCAGGGGTGATCGGCGCGAACGACGGGCGCGCCCTGACCGTCGAACGGTCGATGCACCCTGTCCAGACGTTCAGACATCCGGGCAGTTGGTCCGTTGACCCGCGGCCGATCGCCCGGATACGCTGCTTGCGATCCTCTGAATCGATTCAGAGTATCCGTGAACCGAACCGAAAGGTGCGCCTCGATGACGAGTGCCCGACCCCTGCACCGCGTGTGCTTCCAGCTCCAGGTCAAACCCGAGCGCCTCGCGGAGTACCGCGAACGCCATGCCGCCGTCTGGCCGGACATGCTGCAGGCCCTCGCCGACACCGGCTGGCACAACTACTCCCTCTTCGTCCGCGACGACGGCCTCCTCATCGGGTACTTCGAGACGGCATCCCTCGAAGCCGCCCAGGCCGGCATGGCCGAGACCGAGGTCAACGCGCGCTGGCAGGCCGAGATGGGCGAGTTCTTCGTCGACCTCGACCTCCCGCCGGACCAGGGCTTCCTCCAGCTCACCGAGGTGTTCCACCTCGAGGACCAACTCGCCGCCCTGCACGAGTAGCGTCGTTGAAACGATTCACGTATGCTGCAACCAGCGCCGTGAACGCGCACCAGACCACCGGAACACGCACAGAGAAGTGACCATGACCAGTTTCGACACCATCGCCCCCCTGCTCGAGAAGCAGGCCATCGAACTCCCCTCCTGGGCGTTCGGCAACTCCGGCACCCGCTTCAAGGTGTTCACGACGCCCGGCACCCCGCGGACGCCCGAGGAGAAGATCGCCGACGCCGCCAAGGTGCACGAGTTCACCGCCCTCGCGCCGAAGGTCGCGCTCCACATCCCGTGGGACCTCGTGGACGACTTCAGCGCCCTCCGCACCTACGCCGAGGACCACGGCGTCGCGCTCGGGACGATCAACTCGAACACTTTCCAGGACGAGGACTACAAGTTCGGCAGCCTGACCCACAGCAACCCGGTGATCCGTCAGAAGGCGATCGACCACCACTTCGCCTGCATCGACGTCATGCACGCGACCGGCTCGCAGGACCTCAAGATCTGGCTCGCCGACGGCAGCAACTACCCGGGCCAGCAGGACATCCGCGGCCGGCAGGACCGCTTGGCCGACTCGCTCCAGCAGATCTACGCCCGCCTCGGCGAGGAGCAGCGACTCGTGCTCGAGTACAAGTTCTTCGAGCCGGCGTTCTATCACACCGACGTCCCCGACTGGGGAACGTCCTACGCCCAGGTGGCCCAACTCGGTGACCAGGCCCTCGTCTGCCTCGACACCGGCCACCACGCGCCTGGCACGAACATCGAGTTCATCGTCGCCCAGCTCCTGCGTCTCGGGAAGCTCGGCTCGTTCGACTTCAACTCGCGCTTCTACGCCGACGACGACCTCATCGTCGGTGCAGCCGACCCGTTCCAGCTGTTCCGGATCCTCTACGAGGTCGTCCGCGGCGGCGGCCTCGACGACGACTCGCCGGTCGCGTTCATGCTCGACCAGTGCCACAACGTGGAGGACAAGATCCCCGGGCAGATCCGCTCGGTACTGAACGTGCAGGAGATGACCGCGCGCGCACTGCTCGTCGACCGCGACGCACTGACCGCGGCACAGGAGGCCGGTGACGTCCTCGGCGCGAACGGCATCCTCATGGACGCGTTCTACACCGACGTCCGCGGGCCGCTCGCCGCCTGGCGCGAGAGCCGCGGCCTGCCATCCGACCCCTTCAGCGCCTACCTGGCCTCGGGCTACCAGCAGCAGATCGCCGAGGAGCGCGTCGGCGGGACCCAGGCGAGCTGGGGCGCTTAGGCACACCCGAGCACGAGGAAGCCCCGCGACCATCCCGGTCGCGGGGCTTCATCCACATCCGGACGTTCACAACTCAGGACGCGCGCGGCGTGTCACCCCGGGCGCGCCGGCCGAGTTCGCCGACGCGCCGGAACGGACCTGAATTGCGAACCGACAGAGCCGACTACTTCGCGAGGAAGGCGAGCAGCTGCTCGTTGACCTCCCGGTAGTGGGTCCAGAGCATGCCGTGCGGCGCGCCCTCGATCTCGACGTACTCGGCGGAGGGCAGCGCCTTCGCGAACACGCGACCGGTGGAGTCGATCGGCAGGACGCGGTCGCCGGTGCCGTGCACGATGAGCGACGGGACGTCGATCTTCGCGACGTCGGCGCGGAAGTCGGTCAGCCAGGTCGGCTGCGCAGCGACCGACGCGTACGGCGACGCGTTGTAGGCGAGCTGCGTGTTGGCCCGCAGCGCCTCCTCGCTCAGGCGCGAGCCGAGGTTCTCGTCCGTGTTGAAGAAGTTCTCGAAGAAGCTCGTGAAGAACGCGTAGCGGTCGTCGGTGACGGCGGCGAGGAGCCCGTCGAACACGTCCTGCGGGACACCCGTCGGGTTGTCGTCGGTCTGCAGCAGGTAGGGCTCGAGCGAACCGAGGAAGACGGCCTTCGCGATGCGCTCCGAGCCGTAGGTGCCGAGGTAGCGGCCGACCTCGCCGGTGCCCATCGAGAAGCCGACGAGGACCGCGTCGTGGAGGTCGAGCCCGTCGACGACGGCCTTGAGGTCGGCGGCGAAGGTGTCGTAGTCGTAGCCCTCGGTGGGCTTGGAGGACTTGCCGAAACCACGGCGGTCGTAGGTGATGACGCGGTAGCCGGCGTCGAGGAGCGCCGCGGTCTGCTTCTCCCACGAGGAGCCGTCGAGGGGGTAGCCGTGGATGAGGACGACGGGCTGGCCGCTGCCGTGATCCTCGACGTAGAGCTCCACGGAGGTGCTGTTCTCGGTTCCGACGGTGATGAACGACATGGTTCGATTCCTTTCGTCTTCGGCGTCCGGACTCGTCGCCCGGTTCCACGCCCCGAATTGAGAACGATCGTTCTCTTCGGTGTCCATCAGCATAGGGAACGATCGTTCTCAATGCAAGTACACTGATGGAATGACCAGCGAACAGACGATGACGATCGCGTCGCCGAGCCCGGCGGCCGCACCCGCGACACCGGCCTCCGTGCGCGACATCATCGTCGACGCCGCCGACCGCCTGTACTACGCGAAGGGCATCCAGTCCGTCGGCATGGACGAACTGCGCTCGGCGGCCGGCGTGTCGCTGAAGCGCCTGTACTCGGAGTTCCCGAGCAAGGAGGACATCGTCCTCGCGGTCATGAAGCGTCGACACGAGCTCTGGACCACCGGCGTCAGCGCGCTCGTGGACGACGCCGAGACGCCCCGCGACCGACTCCTCGCGATCTACGACTACCTGGCCGGCTGGTTCAGTGACGACTCGTTCCGCGGCTGCGGCTTCATCAACGCCTTCGGGGAACTCGGGGGCGTCTCGCCGGCGGTCGCCACCATCACCCGCGAACACAAGGCGTCCTTCCAGGACTACGTCGCCGACCTCGTCGCCGACGCCGGCGCTCCGGCATCGCTCGCCCCCCAGCTCGCGATCCTCGCCGAGGGCGCCCAGACGACCGCCGCCATCACCGGCTCCCCCGAGGCCGCGCTGCACGCTCGTCGCGCCGCCGAGACGCTCATCGACGCCGCCTCCTAGGGATTCGTTCGCCCAGTTGTGGGCGAACTGGACCTCGCTCGCCCGGAAAGGGGCGAACGGATGTGGTCAGGCCACACTCTGATATATTTTCTGCTCAGAACTCCCCCGGGTTCCACGCGCCGTCGACGCGTCCCACCTCAATGGAGAGAGAGCATGTCCTCACCAATCGGAACACCCGCACCCAGCATCGGATCCCCCGGCACCCGACCACCGAAGGCCTTCCTCGGCCTGTCCGGCCCGCTGCTCTGGGGATACGTCGCGATCGCCTTCTTCATGACCGGCGACGGACTCGAGCAGGCGTTCCTCTCGGACTTCCTCGTCACGAGCGAGGGCTTCAGCACCGACCAGGTGGGCTCGCTCTTCACCGTCTACGGCCTGATCGTCGCGATCGGCGCGTTCGCCTCCGGGGTGCTGGCCGAGTACTTCGGACCGCGGCGCATCATGATCGCCGCCGCCGCGGGGTGGATCGTCTTCCATGCAGGCTTCGTGTACTTCGGCATCATGCAGCACGACTTCGCGATGATGATGGTGATGTACGCCATCCGCGCCGTCGCCTACCCGCTGTTCGTCTTCGGGTTCGTCGTGTGGATCTCCTACGCCGCCCCGCAGGACAAGCTCTCGTCCGCGATGGGCTGGTTCTGGTGCTCGTACTCGGTCGGCGTCGGCGTGTTCGGGTCGTATCTGCCGAGCTTCACCATCCCGGCGTTCGGAGCCGTCGAGACGATGTGGGGCGCGATCGCCTTCATCGCCGTGGGCGGCGTGCTCGCGGGCGTCCTCGTACGCGGCAAGGGACCGGAGACCTCCGAGCCCCGCACCCTCCGGGGCCTCGGCGAGACCCTCGCGACCACGATCGCGCTCCCGTTCCGGAACGTCCAGCTCGCCTACGGCATGCTCCAGCGCGTCATCAACCAAATCTCGCTCTACGGGTTCATCGTCATGCTGCCGATCGTCTTCGTCCGCGACATCGGCTTCGAGCAGGGCACCTGGTTGCAGCTGTGGGGACTCGTGTACATCGTGACGGTGTTCACGAACCTCCTCTGGGGTGTCCTCGGCGACCGCATCGGCTGGATCCGCACCGTCCGCTGGTTCGGAAGCATCGGCATGTTCGCGTCCACGCTCCTGCTCTACTTCATCCCGCTCGTCGTCGGGCCGAACCCCTGGCTCACGGGGATCGCCGTCGTCATGTTCGGGTTCGCGGTCGCGGCCTATGTCCCACTGTCGGCGCTCATGCCGGCGCTCGAGCCGAACCACCGCGGCGGCGCGGTCGCACTCCTCAACCTGTCGGCTGGACTCTCGCAGTTCGTCGGGTCGCTGCTCGTCACCCTGCTCTGGACGTCCTTCGGCACGACGACGACCGTCATCGCGCTCGCCTGCACCTACCTCGTCGGGTTCGCGGTGACGTTCCTGATGCGGGTCGACCAGGACGCCCTGGCGAAGGCGGAGACGACGCGGAGCATCCCGACGGTTTCAGGCACGACGACGCGAACCGCCACCACGGAGACGGACCGGCCCGGGGTGGAGCACACGACCGCAGAATGACCTCAGGCGGCAGCCCTGGCCGCTCGCGCGAGCTCCGCGGAGAACACGACAGGTGGCGGATGCGAGGCGCCTCCACCGCGCTGCGCATCACGCCACGTATCGTGCTGCACATGGACACCCGATCATCCAGGACGAGCGCACTCGATTTCTGGCAAAGCCTCGAGGCGTTCACGCCGCAGGCCATGCCAGCGGTGTCGCGGAGTCGGGATGACCGCCCGTTCGTGGCGGACTACATGAACGACGACACCCCACTTCCCTGGCTCGACCCGTCATGGCCTGCCGCACGCGAGCACTTCGCCTGGGAGCACCGGGTGTACGCGGGTACCTTCGATCTCTCCTCGGCTTGGGCCGTCCTCTCACCGCCCCCGGATAGCAGTCCAGAGCGCCCAAGACCTGCCCAGAGCGCGATGTTCACCATGCGGATCCAGGACGACGGCTCGATCGTGCCCGACAGCTGGGTGCCATCGCAAAGCGCTTGGGCTGCCGGCCGCTATGCCCTGACGAATCAGATCGCCGATGTGTGGGCAGGGTTCGACGGTTTCGAAGCCACGTGGAAAGCGGCGATCTCGCGTCTGATCGTCGCCGGAGGGCTGGCGATCGGCGGCGAACCTGCGGGCGATGGCCAGACCGAACCGGTCGACAAGAGCCGAATAAAGGCGCTGCTGTTTCAGTCGATGCCCGAGCACACGCTCTCGAGGCTCACGCTCGCCGGCGGAGAACCGGGCCTCCGCATCCTCAGTCGGGAGGTCCGAGTGCGGCAGACCGCTCCCGGCTCCCCTGGGCCGGCGGACGAGACGGATTACCTCAACAGCTTCTTCTCAACCGACCTCCGGATGATCGCCGCCGACACTGCCGATCATCCCGCCGGGTCCTCGTATCTCGGGGAACGACCGCCGTCGCGTCAGGTCGATGTCCGGGCCGAGCTGCGCGCAGTGTTCGACGGCGTTGCTCCGAGCATCATGCCGGAGGGCCGGTGGCCGAGTTCACCCAACGATGCACTGTCGTTGTCCCAACAACTGGCGGTGAACCAAAGCCTGCGCGACCTCTCGGCCAACGATGGGGTCTTCGGGGTGAACGGACCGCCGGGGACCGGGAAGACCACGCTGCTCCGCGACGTGGTCGCAGCACTCGTGACGGATCGCGCGGCCGCCCTGAGCGCCTTCACTCGCCCCGCAGACGCCTTCGTCGGGAAGTTCTCATGGCGAGCCCGGGACGAGAAGCTCCGCGTGGTGCACCGACTGCACGAGTCGATTCGGGGCCGCGAGATCATCGTCGCCTCGTCGAACAACGGTGCCGTCGAGAACGTGAGTCTGGAGATCCCCGACGCCAGGTGGCTCGACTCGGCGTTCAGCTCGTTCGCACCCGACCCACTGGCCGACATCGGTTCTCTTCTGTTGCACTCGGACGAACGACCCGGATCCAGCCCGACGGCTTGGGCGGCGATCGCCGGCCAGCTCGGTAACTCGCGCAACCGTTCGCGCTTCGCCCAGAAGCTTGCATACGGACGCAGCGCGTCGCCGGACCATCCCGCCGAGGTTCGAGGGGTGATCGCGATGCTCGGGTCGCCACCGGACGAGGTGCTCCCGTGGGACGAGGCGCGGAGGCTGTTCCAGGAAGCCCGTCGCAACGTTCACAGACTCCGAGCAGACCGGCAGCGGGCGCACGAGGCACTCGGGAGGAGGGCGGCGCTCACCGCCGAGCTCGACTCCGCGCGCCGCAGCGCTTCCGATCTCATGCTCCTCGACGAAGCCCAACGGCGGGAGATCGATGCGCTGCGCGGGAGCGCCGAGGCGCTGGCCGCGGAACGGACACTCGCTCACGATGCCCTCTCCGCCCTGGCGGTGGCGAAGCCGTCATGGTTCGCCTCAGTGTGCACGCTCGGACGAGCCACCACACCGTGGCGGAACGGCATGTTGCGCCTCACGGAGCGCTGCGAAGCGCTGGCACAGGAGGCCGACCGACAGGCCCAGTCGCTCGAACGATCCCTGACGGAGAACGCGACGACCCGGGCGGCTCGGTCCTCGCATCAGCGTGAGGCCCAGACCCTGGAGCTCACGATCGCCGCCGACAGCGTAGCGATCGCCGCACAGGCGGACGGCGCCCCGTCCGAGGACTGGTTCGAAGCCACCGACGAGGCCCGAGAGACACGGGCCCCGTGGAATGATCGGGCCTACAACACCGCCCGATCCGAGCTGTTCCTGCGCGCCGTTCAACTGCATCGCGCGTTCATGTTCGCGACCCCTTCCCAGACTCGCAGCAACCTGTACTCCGCGGTCGATGTCCTCCAGAACCGCACACCATCGCAGGCTTCGCCCGCCATGATCCGAGCAGCGTGGGAAGCGCTGTTCCTGGTGGTCCCCGTGATGTCGACCACGTTCGCATCATTTCCGCGCATGATGGCATCGCTCGGTTCCGAACGTCTCGGCTGGTTGATCGTGGACGAAGCCGGGCAGGCTGCCCCGCAGCACGCGCTGTCCGGCGTCTGGCGGGTACGGCGCTGCCTGATGGTCGGTGATCCGCTGCAACTCGAACCAGTGCTCACGCTGCCGCCCGAAGTCCAGGAGCGACTTCGGGAGCTCACCGCCTGCAGCGACGCCTGGTCGCCTCGGTCCAACCCGGCGCAAGTCCTCGCCGACCGGGCATCCACGTTCGTCTCGACGATCAGGCCTCCGGATGGAGAGCCGGTCACAGTCGGATCACCGCTGCGACTGCATCGGCGCTGCAACGACCCGATGTTCTCGGTCATCAACGATGCCGTCTACGGCGGCTTGATGATGCACGGCGGTGATCCGTCCGCAGACTGCCTGCTGCCGTCTGGTGCGTCGGTGATGGACTCGGCTTGGCTGGACGTCCACACGAGCCGCTGGGACGAGAACTGCTCGCCAGCAGAGGTGGAGCGACTCGACGGCCTCCTCCAGGCACTCGGGGTGAACGGCTGGCCGATGTCGGACCTGCTGATCGTCTCACCGTTCCGGACGGTTGCGGCTGCCATCGCGCGGGTCGCGGGGCATCACGGCGTCGATCGGCGGACGCAGGCCGGAACGGTACACACGGCCCAGGGGAAGGAAGCCGCAGTCGTCATCATCGTGCTCGGCGGGCGGACGTCTGGGTCCCGCAATTGGGCCGTCGAGACACCCAACCTCTTCAACGTGGCGGTCAGTCGCGCGAAACGGCGGCTGTTCGTCATCGGTGACAGAACCGAGTGGTCGCGACTCCAGTACTTCGGTCAGCTCGCGAACCTGATGGCGACGATCCCGCCCACTGCGACGCTCACGACGCTGGTCGCGAAACCACCGGGGTCGGAGACTCCCTGAACGGAAACCTGACGCGGGCCGCGTTGACGAGGCAGCGGCCCGCGTCGTCAGCTCACACCACGGTGTACCCGCCGTCGATCCGGAAGCTCTGCCCGACGACGTAGGAGGAGCGCTCTCCGGCGAGGTAGACGACGAGGTCGCCGAGCTCGTCCGGCTCACCCATCCGGCCGGCCGGGATCCGCGACACCCAGTCCTCGGCCATGTCCGGATTGGCGGCGACGAAGTCACGCGTCATGTCGCTCGCGAAGTAGCCCGGCGCGATGGCGTTGACCCGGATCCCCAGCGGCAACCACTCGATCGCGAGACTGCTCGTGAGCATGGAGACGGCGGCCTTCGAGGCGTTGTACGCGGCCTGCGTCTGCGGCACGTTCACGGCGAAGGCGGACATCGAGGACACGTTCACGATGCTCGCGAGGTGACCCGCGTCGCGACGGTCGGCGACGAAGCGTCGCGCGAACTGCCGGGACACGAGGAAGGTCCCGGTGACGTTCACCCGGAAGAGCCGATCCCAATCGGCCACTTCGGTGTCGATCGCGCGGGCGCCGTGCGTCATCCCAGCGCTGTTGACGAGGATGTCCGGCGTCCCGAGGGTATCCGCGACGTGGTCGAGCGCGGCGTTCACGGATCCCTCATCGGTGACGTCGACCGGGAGCCCGATCACCGCGGGCGAGACCTGTGCATCGAGGACCGACGCGGCGTCGGCCACCGTCTCCAAACGGTCGAGGAGGGCGACCTGGGCGCCGGCTTCGGCGAGTGCCGTGGCCATCGCGAGCCCGAGCCCGCGGGCGCCTCCGGTGATGATCGCCGTGCGACCGGCGAGGACTGGTTCGTGTGTGGTTTCCATGGCGCCAGTCTAGAAGTTCCAGATGCTCATATATCTTTGCCCGTCCATAACTCAGGACGCTTGCGGCGCGTTGCGCACGCCACGCCGCGTCATGTCGGCGACGCGCCGGAGTGCTCCTGAATTGGGAACCGTTCGGCATCCCTCGCTGTGACATCCTGTTGAGACGGACACGAACGGACACGTCCGACACCGATGGACAGGGGGCGGCATGGCCACGACCGGCACGCTCGGCGCCGAGGAACGACGGACCCGACTGACGGCGATCCTCGAACGCGACGGCAGCATCCGCCTCGACGATGCGGCTGCGGAGCTCGACGTGTCCTCGATGACCGTGCGACGCGACCTCGCCGACCTGGAGCAGCTCGGCCTGGTGCGGCGCGTCCGGGGCGGGGCGATCCCGACCCTGCGACCGAGGACCTTCACCGAACGGTCTGCGACGGGCGTCCGCGAGAAGGGCGCCATCGTCGAGAAGCTCCGGGCGCTCATCCCGACGGACGGCGCGATCGCGATCGACGCCTCCAGCACGGCCGGTGGCATCAGTCGACTGCTCGGCGAGTCGACCCTCACGGTGGCGACCAACTCCTACCCGAACTTCCTCCTCGCCGGCGCGAACCGCGAGGTCACCGCGATCCTCGTCGGCGGCCAAGCCGAGTCGCGCACCGACAGCTTCATCGGCCCCATCGCCTGCCAGGCGGCGTCATCGGTGCTCTACCGGCGCTTCTTCCTGTCGGCCGCCGCCATCGACCCGACCGTCGGCAGCTCGGAGGTCACCCTCGAAGAAGCGCAGGTCAAGCAGGCGTTCGCCCGCGCCTCCGACGAGACGATCCTCGTCGCCGCGTCCTCGAAGCTGGGGCAGCGCGCGATGGCGGTCGGCTTCGCCCTCGCGGACGTCGACCTCCTCGTCACGGAACTCGACCCCGCCGACCCCGCGCTCGACGCCTACCGCGACGCCGTCGAACTCCTCTGAGCACCCGGCCCCGCACGTCCCGTTCTCAGGAGTCACCGCGCGCGTCGCTCCGGGCCGACCGCGACGCGCCGAGGCTCTCCTGAGATGGGGACATCCGCCATTGCGACATCTGTGACTTCTTGTCATACTTAACACGATTGAACACCGGGCACGGACGTGCCCCGACGAAGGAGTGCGAATGTCCGTGAACCCAACCGCTGCAGAGCTCATCGCCCGCAGCAACCGCCTCGGGAGGAACCCGAAGAACACCAACTACGCCGGCGGTAACACCTCGGCCAAGGGCACCGAGATCGACCCCGTCACGGGCGAGCCGGTCGAGCTCCTCTGGGTCAAGGGCTCCGGCGGCGACCTCGGCACGCTGAAGCCCGAGGGCCTCGCGGTCCTCCGCCTCGACCGCATGCGCGCCCTGCAGGACGTCTACCCCGGCCTCGACCGCGAGGACGAGATGGTCGCCGCCTTCGACTACACCCTGCACGGCAAGGGTGGCGCGGCCCCGTCGATCGACACCGCGATGCACGGCCTCGTCGACGCGGCCCACGTCGACCACCTGCACCCCGACTCCGGCATCGCCATCGCGACCGCCGCCGACGGCCCCGAACTCACCGCGAAGATCTTCGGCGACAAGGTCGTGTGGGTCCCGTGGCGTCGCCCCGGCTTCCAGCTCGGCCTCGACATTGCCGCCATCAAGGCCGACAACCCGCAGGCCATCGGCACCATCCTCGGCGGGCACGGTATCACCGCCTGGGGCGACACCTCCGAGGAGGCTGAGGCGAACTCCCTGTGGATCATCGACACCGCGGCCGCCTACATCGAGGCGAACTCCCGCCCCGAGCCCTTCGGTCCGGCGCTCGACGGCTACGCGGCCCTCCCCGAGGTCGAGCGTCGGGCCAAGGCGGCGGCCCTCGCGCCCACCATCCGCGGGCTCGCCTCCGCCGACCGCCCCGTCGTCGGCCATTTCACCGACAGCCCCGAGGTCCTCGACTTCCTGGCCTCGGCGGAGCACCCACGCCTCACCGCGCTGGGCACGAGCTGCCCCGACCACTTCCTCCGCACCAAGGTGAAGCCGCTCACGGTCGACCTGCCCGCCACAGCGAGCGTCGAGGAGGTCGTCGAGCGCCTCGGCACCCTGCACGAGGCGTACCGCGAGGACTACCAGGCCTACTACGACCGCCACGCCACGGCCGACAGCCCGGCCATCCGCGGGGCCGACCCGCTCATCGTCCTCGTCCCGGGCGTCGGCATGTTCAGCTTCGGCAAGGACAAGCAGACCGCCCGCGTCGCCGGCGAGTTCTACGTCAACGCCATCAACGTCATGCGCGGCGCCGAGGGGCTCTCGACCTACGCGCCCATCGACGAGGCCGAGAAGTTCGCGATCGAGTACTGGGCGCTCGAGGAGGCGAAGCTGCAGCGTCAGCCTGCGCCGAAGCCACTCGCGACCCGCATCGCGCTCGTCACCGGTGCCGCATCCGGCATCGGCAAGGCCATCGCCACGCGTCTCGTCGCGGAGGGCGCGGTCGTCGCGATCGCCGACCTCTCACTGGAGAAGGCGCAGGCCGCAGCAGCCGAGCTCGGCACCACGGACGTCGCGATCGGCATCGCCGCCGACGTCTCGAACGAGGCCGCCGTCCAGGCCGCGATCGACGAGACGGTCCTCGCCTTCGGTGGGCTCGACCTCGTCGTCAACAACGCCGGTCTCTCGCTGTCGAAGTCGCTCCTCGAGACCACCGAGGCCGACTGGGACCTCCAGCACAACGTCATGGCGAAGGGCTCGTTCCTCGTCTCGAAGGCCGCCGCACGCGTGCTCATCGACCAGAAGCTCGGCGGCGACATCGTCTACATCTCGTCGAAGAACTCCGTGTTCGCCGGCCCGAACAACATCGCCTACTCCGCGACGAAGGCCGACCAGGCCCACCAGGTCCGCCTCCTCGCCGCGGAGCTCGGCGAGTACGGTGTGAAGGTGAACGGCATCAACCCCGACGGCGTCGTCCGCGGCTCCGGCATCTTCGCCTCGGGCTGGGGTGCGAACCGCGCGAAGACGTACGGCATCGACGAGCAGGACCTCGGCAAGTTCTACGCGCAGCGCACCATCCTCAAGCGCGAGGTCGTCCCCGAGAACGTCGCGAACGCGGTCTTCGCGATCTGCACGAGCGACTTCAGCCACACGACCGGACTGCACATCCCCGTCGACGCGGGTGTGGCCGCAGCCTTCCTGCGATGAGCGCGGCAGGCCGGAGCGGCACCGTCGCGGCGGTCGACCTCGGGGCCACGAGCGGGCGGGTCATGCTCGGCCACGTCGGCCCCGGCGAGCTGCGCCTCGTACCGGTCGCACGGTTCCCGAACACGCCCGTCCGCACGCCGGACGGCCTGCACTGGAACATCCTCGAGTTGTACCGCTCGATCATCGCGGGGCTGTCGGGCGCAGCGAAGCAGGAGCCGCACCTCGCGAGCATCGGCATCGACTCGTGGGCGGTCGACTACGGCCTCCTCCGACAGGGGCGCCTCCTCGGCGCACCGTTCCACTACCGTGACGAACGGACGGCGGCAGGTGTCGAGGCGGTCCACGGGACAGTCCCCTTCGCCGACCTCTACCGCGTGAACGGCCTGCAGTTCCTGCCGTTCAACACCGTCTACCAGCTCGCGACCGAGCGCGACGCCGGCATGCTCGACGTCGCCGACACCGCACTCCTGGTGCCCGACCTCATCGCGCACTGGCTGACCGGTGCCCGTGTCGCCGAGGCCACCAACGCCTCGACCACCGGCCTCGTCCGCGCCGGCGAACCGACCAGGTGGGACGCCGGACTCCTCACCCGACTCGGCATCCCGGCGGCCGTCCTCCCGCCCATCGTCCAGCCGGGCGATCGCATCGGGACGCTCCTCGAAGCGGTCGCCGCCGAGGTCGGTCTGCCCTCGTCCACGCCCGTCACCGCCATCGGCTCACACGACACGGCCTCAGCGGTCGTCGCCGTCCCGATGACGACCCCGGATGCCGCCTACATCTCGTGCGGCACGTGGGGGCTCGTCGGGGTCGAGCTCGAACGACCTGTCCTCACCGAGGCGAGTCGAGCGGCGAACTTCACGAACGAGGGCGGCGTCGACGGACGCACCCGCTTCCTGCACAACGTGATGGGACTCTGGCTCCTGAGCGAGTCGGTGCGCACCTGGGAGCGCGGTGGCGAAACGATCGACCTGCCCGGGCTCATCGCCCAGGCCGCCGCGGTCGACGCACCGGTCTCGGTGTTCGATGCGAACGACCCCCGGTTCCTCGCCCCCGGCGACCTGCCGGCGCGCATCGCCGAGTTCCTCGTCGAGCACGGGCGTGCGGTGCCGCAGTCCCGTGCCGAGTTCGTCCGGTGCATCATCGAGAGCCTGGCGCAGGCGTTCGCGGATGCGGTCCACACGGCCTCCGAGCTGTCCGGGGTCCAGGTGCGTGCGATCCACGTCGTCGGCGGCGGATCCCAGAACACGCTCCTGTGCCAGCTGACGGCCGACCGAGCGGGGATCCCCGTCATCGCCGGCCCAGTCGAGGCGACGGCGCTGGGGAACGTCCTCGTGCAGGCCAGGGCGGTGGCGATCATCGACGGCGACCTCGAGTCCCTGCGCGCCCTCGTCGCCCGTTCCTTCGAGCCGACGCGCTACGAGCCGCGCAAGCCTGCCCACTCCACGTCCGTCAGCCGGTAGCGTCGCAGCATGACCGCTTCTCCACTCATCGTCAGCCTGCCCGCCGACCTGCGCGAGGAGGTGCTGTCGCAGGGCCCCCTCCCCGAGGGCGTCGAGTTCGTCGAATGGGATCTGCGCACCGAACCGCCGGTCGAGCACATCGACCTCGTCGTGCCCGTGTACCTCGGCTCGAACAAGCCGCTCGCGAACGTCGCCGCGGTGACGCCGAAGCTCGTCCAAGTGCAGTCGATCGGTTATGACGGCCTCGCGGACCTCCTCCCCGCAGGCATCACCCTCGCCAACGCGGCGACCGTGCACGAGGCCTCGACGGCGGAGCTCACGGTCGGCCTCATCCTCGCCTCGCAGCGCGGCATCCCGGACTTCGTGCGCGCCGAGCGGACGGGCGCGTGGCTGCAGAGCCAGCGCCCGAGCCTCGCCGACCGCCGCGTGCTCCTCATCGGGTACGGCGGGGTCGGCGCGGCCATCGAGGAGCGGCTGCTCCCGTTCGAGGTGGAGGTCACCCGGGTGGCGTCGAGCGCACGGGAGGACGAGCGAGGGCCGATCCACGGCATCGACGAACTGCCCGGACTCCTGCCACACGCCGAGATCGTCATCGTCGTCGTACCACTCACCGACGGCACCCGCGGCTTGATCGGACACGACTTCCTGGCGGCACTGCCCGACGACGCCCTCGTCGTGAACGTCGCCCGCGGCCCCGTCGCCGACACCGACGCACTCGTGGAGCACGCGACGAGCGGTCGCATCCGGCTGGCGCTCGACGTGACGGACCCCGAACCGCTGCCCGCCGACCACCCGCTCTGGTCCCTGCCGAACGTGCTCGTCTCCCCGCACATCGGAGGCGCGACGAGCGCCATGCTGCCGCGGATGGCGCGTCTCCTGCGTCGACAGATCGAACATCTGTTGGCCGACGAGGAGCCGGAGAACATCGTCCTCCGCACCTGAGTTCCTGGCGCCCGGGCACGTGCCCGCGCTCGCGGCACGCCCTGCGACACGGGCCACGGGCGCGGGCACGTGCCGCGACGGAGAAAAGTTCACAATGGGCTCGCGTTGAATCGGTTCAAGAGGTAGGCTTTGTGGTCTGACCACACCGCAGTGTCGAAGGAGGATCGATGAACGCACCAGTGACGGCAGCGGCCCCCGCGACGCCGCCCGCCACCGCAGCAGCGGAGCCCCGGGCCTGGGAGGTCGTGCTCGCCCGCATCGAGTCGGACCTCCTCAGCGGTGTCCTCACCCCCGGCGACCGCCTGCCCGGCGAACGACAGCTCGCGATCGACCTCGGCGTCGGTCGGTCCAGTGTCCGCGAGGCGATCCGCGTCCTCGAGGTCCTGGGGCTCATCCGCACCCACACGGGATCCGGCCCCACCGCCGGCGCGATCATCGTCGCCACGCCGTCGGGTGGCATGGCCACTCTCATGCGGCTCCAGGTCGCCGCGCAGGGCTTCGCCGTCCAGGACGTGGTCGACACCAGGCTCGTGATCGAGACCGCGGTCGTCCACAGTCTCGCGTCGCGTGCCGAAGCGGCCGTCCCCGATCTCACGCACCCCGAGTCCCTGCTCGACGCGATGGACCAGCCCACCCTCACGGAGGCCGAGTTCCTCGCCCTCGACGCGCAGTTCCACCTGTCGCTCGCCGAGGCGGAGGGCAACCAGGTCCTCGTCGCCACGATGTCGGGCCTCCGCGACTCCATCGAGCGCTACGTCCTGGCCGGTGTCCCCCAACTGGCGTCGTGGTCAGCCACCGCCGACCGTCTGCGCGCCGAGCACCGGGGCATCGTGGAAGCGATCCGCCACGCCGACGCCGAGCTGGCCCGCCAGTCCGTGCGCTCCCACATCACCAACTACTACCAGGCTCGCGAACTGTCAGAAGACGACAGTCCGCACCCCTCGACACCCACCTCAAGCGACAGTTCGCGGAAAGAAGAGACAGACCATGGTTGAACGCCGCATCCCCAAGCCCCACGACCTCCTGCCGCTCATGCAGTTCAAGAAGCCGGAGTTCAACGCCCGCCGGCGACGCCTCGCGGCCGCCACCACCATCAGCGATCTGCGCACGATCGCGAAGAAGGTCACGCCGACGGCACCCTTCGACTACACCGACGGCGCCGCCGAGGGCGAGATCTCGCTGGCCCGGGCACGGCAGGCGTTCCAGGACATCGAGTTCCACCCGGCCGTCCTGAAGAACGTCGCGAACGTCGACACCGGCTGGGACGTCCTCGGCGAGCGCGTCGCGTTCCCCTTCGGCATCGCTCCCACCGGCTTCACCCGCATGATGCAGACCGAGGGCGAACGGGCGGGAGCCTCCGCCGCAGCGGCCGCGGGCATCCCCTTCACCCTGTCGACCATGGGCACGACCTCGATCGAGGACGTCAAGGCGGCGGCACCAGGTGGCCGCAACTGGTTCCAGCTCTACATGTGGAGTGAGCGCGAACGGTCGATGGCGCTCGTCGACCGCGCGGCAGCGGCCGGCTACGACACCCTCGTCGTGACGGTCGACACCCCCGTCGGCGGCGCCCGCCTGCGCGACGTCCGCAACGGCATGACGATCCCGCCGTCGCTCACCCCGAAGACCATCGTCGACGCGCTCCCCCGCCCGGCGTGGTGGATCAACTTCCTCACCACGGAGCCGTTGGCCTTCGCGAGCCTCGACCGCTGGTCGGGAACCGTCGCGGCGCTCATCGACACGATGTTCGACCCGACCGTCGGTCCTGACGAGGTCAAGTACATCCGCGAGCAGTGGAAGGGCAAGCTCATCGTCAAGGGCGTCCAGTCGGTCGCCGATGCGAAGCTCGCCGTCGACCTCGGTGCGGACGCCGTCCAGCTCTCCAACCACGGCGGCCGCCAGCTCGACCGCGCGCCGATCCCGTTCCACCTCCTGCCGAGCGTCGTGCGCGAGGTGGGCAAGGACGCCGAGGTGCACCTCGACACCGGCATCATGAACGGCGCCGACATCGTGGCGTCCGTCGCGCTCGGTGCGCGCTTCACCTTCATCGGCCGCGCGTACCTGTACGGACTCATGGCAGGTGGGCGCGAGGGCGTCGACCGCGCGATCCAGATCCTCTCGGGCGAGATCGTGCGCACGATGAAGCTCCTGGGCGTCGCATCGCTCGAGGAGCTGCAGCCGCACCACGTGACCCAGCTGTCACGGTTCACGACGCTGCAGCCGATGCCGGAGCAGTCGTCGCTCAGCGCCGGTCGGCCGGCAGGCGCGAAGCCCGCGGCACCGGCAGCTCGGAAGGCTCCGGCCCGGAAGCCGGCGGCCGCGAAGGCCTGACCGCCCGACCGAACGCGGTCACCGCCGCACTCCACGGGTTGTCCCCGATGTCCTCCGTCGCTCCGTCGGGAACGATGGAACCGTCCCGACGGTCGCAGCACCTGCGCCGTCGGGCCGGTGTTCGACGATCTGGAGGCGACGGTGGCACAGCTCCTCGTGATCGGTGGGAGCGGCCGCACCGGGCGACTCATCATCGGCGAGGCTCTTCGCCGCGGCCACTCGGTCACCGCCCTCGTGCGCGACCCCACAGCCGTCGTCCCCGGCGACCGGCTGACGGTGGTCCAGGGGTCTCCCCTGCGGAGCGAGGACGTCGAGGAGGCCATGCGTGGCGCGCAGGCCGTCATCATCGCCCTCAGCAACATCGGCTCGTCGGACTGGCCGTGGGCGCGCCAGGTGAGTCCTCCCGATCTCATCTCGAACGCCGTGCGCATCGTGACGGACGCGATGCGGTCGCGTGGCCTCCGCAGAATCGTCCTCCTCTCCGCACTCGGTGCCGGCGAGTCGGTCCGGAGCGTCCCCGCCGGCCTGCGGTGGGCGACGCACTTCCTCCGACTCGGCACCGTCTACGCCGATCACGAGCAGGCGGACGCGTTCCTCCGCCGCTCGGAGCTCGACTGGACCATCGTGCACCCGACTGTGCTCTCGGCCAGCGACGCCCGACGCCCGGTCGTGTCGTCACCACCGGGGAGCTGGCCGAGCTCGCTCCGCATCCCACGCTGCGACGTCGCCGCGTTCCTCGTCGACGCGGTCGACGACGAGGATCTCATCGGCTCGGCTCCGGTCATCTCCTCGGGGCCGCGCCGCAGCTGACGGCCCACCCGCCGACGGGCGCCGCCGCGACTCAGGAGCCGGCGGCCGCCCGTGACGCTGCCGGACGACGCCCGATGATGCGGTCCGTCAGTTCGCAGACGCCCCACCAGGTGACGCGGAGCATCGCCTCGACGACGATGCCGCTCGTCATCTTGGAGGCCCCGAGCGTCCGCTCGGTGAAGGTGATCGGCACTTCGACGATCCGCAGACCGGCGCGGTTCGCGTGCCAGAGCATGTCGACCTGGAAGCCGTAGCCGTGGCTGTGGACCTCGTCGAGCTGCAGCCGACGCAGTGCGTCAGCGCTGAACACGCGGTAGCCGCCGGTCACGTCGCGGGCGGGGAGCCGGAGCGCGAACCGGGCGTAGGCACTGCCGACCCGCGAGATGGCCTCGCGATGCTTGGGCCAGTTGACGACGGTGCCGCCCGGGACCCAGCGCGACCCGAGGACGACGTCCGCGTCCGCGGTGGCCGCGAGGAGTGCCGGCAACTGCTCGGGGGCATGGGATCCGTCGGCGTCCATCTCGACCACATTGCCGAATCCGCGCCCGAGTGCCCAGGCGAAGCCGGCCTTGTACGCGGCGCCGAGCCCTTCCTTGCCGGTGCGGTGCAGCACGTGCACCGCGTCGTCCTCGGCCGCGAGCCGGTCGGCGATCGCTCCGGTGCCGTCGGGTGAGTTGTCGTCGACCACGAGCACCTCGACGGAGGGAGCAGCGACACGGACGCGCGCGACGATCCTCTCCAGGTTCTCGCGTTCGTTGTAGGTGGGAATGATGACCACCGTGGAATCCATGTGCCGTCCTCGTGTCTGCTCAGCCAGCGTAGCGCGCTGAACAGGACCGTATCGGCGGCCTCCGGCCGGACGGCCGGACGCTCAGGAAACGGTCGGCGAACGTCCGGCTGGGGGTCAGTTGTTGCTGGCGAAATGCGCCGGGATGAAGATGGCGAGCGCGATCATGAGGATGCCACCCATGAACCAGACGGCCTGCAGGACGTCCGTGCGGAACGCCTCGCCGAACGCCCACATGCCGCCGGCGAACAGGGCGAAGGCGATCACGACCCAGAACCCCGTCGCATCGCTCAGGGTGCCGGAGCGCCCTGCGTTGGCGCGTTCGTGGTCACGTCGTTCTCCGGCGTCCATGGGTGCCCTTCCTCAGGTTCAAGCGGTCAGTGCAGGTATACGCCGCCCCACTGGCACCCGCAACCCTCTCGGCCAGACCGATGATCGTGCAAGCCGGTGCGGCTGAGGTCGCCGAGCGACTTGCGGGGTCGTTTCGGACAATCGGCGGACCCCATGCGGCCCGCCTGGGGTCGTACCCCATTGTCGTGGCGGAGCGGCGGTTCATAGCGTCGGAGCACCACGTCCGCTCCCGACGACAGGAGAACCATGACCGCACTCACCCCCACCCAGCAGGAGACCATCAAGCAGGAGGTCTGCGAGATCCTCGAAGTGGACCCCGCCGCCGTCAGCACGGACTCGCTCTTCAAAGAGGAGCACGACGCCGACTCGATGCGAGCCATCGAGATCCTCGCTTCACTCGAGCGACTCTTCGACATCGAGATCCCCCAGGCGTCGATGGCCCGGATGGTCAACCTGCGAGGCATCCACACCGTCGTCGCCGAGGCTCTCGACGCCTCCACCGCCTCCACCCCGGCATGAGCGACCGCAGCCGACGGGTCGCGATCACGGGCGTCGGGCCGGTCACGTCGATCGGGATCGGCGCAACCGCGTTCCGCGAGGCACTGCGCGAAGGACGGTGCGGTGCTGCGCCGATCACCTCCTTCGACACGACCGGTTTCGCCTTCGCGCACGGCTGCGAGGTTGCGAATCCACCCGCAGACGACCCCCGCTTCGGGCGTGCCGCGTCGTTCGCCCGCCAGGCGGCGACGCTCGCCCTCGCTGACGCCGGTCTCGACGTCGAGCAGCTCGCCGACGCCCGGGTGACCATCCCGGTCGGCACGACGGACGGCGAGTCGCAGGACCTCGACGAGCTGTCCGACCGCCTCCGCGACCCGGATGCTCGGATCGACCCGGTCCTCGCCGGGCGCGTGCACCCGGTCCACCTCGCGGCCGGCATCGCGGAGCTCGTCGACTCGACGCTCGTCGACCTGGTCACCATCGCGACGGCATGCAGCGCCGGCAACTACGCGATCGGGTACGGATACGACGCCATCGTCGCCGGGGAGGCCGACCTGGCTCTCGTCGGCGGCGCGGACGCCCTGTGCCGGAAGACATTCACGGGCTTCTACCGGCTCGGCACCATCGCCCCGGACCTGTGCCGTCCGTTCGATGCGGACCGGTCCGGCATCCTCACCGGCGAGGGCGCGGGGATCCTCGTCCTCGAGCCGCTTCAGGTGGCCGAGGCCAGAGGCGCGACCGTCCTGGCGGAGGTCATCGGCTACGGGCTCACCTGCGACGCGTCCCACCCGGTGGCGCCCGACATCGCCGGAGTGGCGGCCTGCGTGTCGAAGGCGCTCGAGCGCTCCGGCATCCGTCCCGATGAGGTCGACCTCGTCTCGGCGCACGGGACCGGCACGAAGGCGAACGACGTCGCCGAGTGCACGGCGCTCGTCCGGGTGTTCGGGGAGCAGCCGCCGCGCACGATCTCGATCAAGTCGATGATCGGCCACTCGATGGGCGCGGCGAGCGCCATCGGCGCGATCGCCTCCGCGCAGGCACTCGAGAGCGGCTTCATCCCACCGACCATCAACCACCGCACGACGGACGACGCCTGCCCGATCGACTGCGTGCCGAACGAGTCCATCGATGCCCCGTTGCGGGTGGTCCAGAACAACGGACTCGCCTTCGGTGGGAACAATGCCGTCCTGTTGCTGCGAGCGGCGTCGTGAACGCGAGTGCCGGTGACCCCGTCCGCATCATCGGGCGGGGAGCCGTCACCTCGGTCGGCGCCAACGCGGCCGAGTGCTTCGACCGCATCCTCTCCGGGCACAGCGGTGTCGCCCTCTTGGCGGACCCGTTGCAGGGCCGGTACGCGGCGCGCCACGCCTATGAACTCGGAGACGGTCTCGCCGCTGCGACACCGGGTCGGGCCGGGGCGCTGCTCGTCGAGGCGATCGCGCAGGCGCTGGCCCAGGCGGGACTCGACGAGGGGGCCGACCTCCCGGTGATCGTCGGGACGGGCCTCGGCGAGACGAGGAGCGCCGAACTTGCCTGGATCGCCCGCGAGCCGCTTCCGACGGCTTCGTCGACGCTGGGCGAGGCGGTCCGGGCCCGGTTCGGGAGCAGTCGGGTCGAGACCATCTCGAACGCGTGCGCGGCCTCGCTCTACGCCCTCGCGATGGCCTCCGACCTCATCGACGACGGTGAGGCCGAGACGGTGGTGGTCGGCGGGGTCGACGTCATCTCCTCGAGCATGTTCGGCCTGCTCGACCGGGTGCAGCCCGAGCCGCCCGAGGCCGTCACCCCATTCGACGCCGAGCGGAAGGGAGTCCTCATGGGCGAGGGGGCTGCGGCCGTCGTGTTGTCCCGTGCCAGACGTGGTCCGGTCCTGCGGGGTGTCGCGCTCGGCTGCGACGCGGTGCACGTGACCGCTCCGGACCCCGACGGCATGGCCGCCTGCATCCGGGCAGCGCACGCGCTCGCCGGCGTCGGCGCGTCCGACGTCGACGTGGTCTTCGCCCACGGGACCGGGACGATCCTCAACGACGATGCGGAGGCGACCGCCATCCGTTTGGTCTGGACGGGTCGGGCGACTCCTCCGGTCGTCGCGGTGAAGGGTGCCACCGGTCACACCTCGGGTGGCTCTGGCCTGTTCAGCCTCGTGATGGCCGCGGAGACGCTGCACCGCGGTGTAGTCCCGCCGATCCTCGGCCTCACCTCACCGACGGCTGCGGCGGCGGGACTCGACCTCGTCACCGCTCCCAGGTCGCTGCCGAAGCACCATGTCCGCCCAAGTGAACGCCTTCGGCTTCGGTGGGTTGAACGCCGTCGCCGTCCTCGACCGGGACGAATCGCGATGAGCGCGCACGCGACCCAATCCCCGTCGACCGGCGGCGGCCTGCTCGCCGCGGGCGTCATGCTCCCCGAGCTCGGCATCCTGCGGCCGGAACATCTGCGGCAGGCATCGACCCGGGTCGACCCGGACCTGCAGGCACGGCTCGGGCGCCGAGGCCTGCGGTACAACACGAGGGCTTCCCTGCTGGCGGCGGCGGCCGCGCTCGAGGCGGTCGCCGAACATCCGGTCGAGCGCGGCGATGGGACGGCGATCGTCGCGGCGACGCTGTCCGGTTCGCTCGAGACGACCGCCGCCGCCGCCGAACGCATCGCCGGAGCGGGCAGCGGATCACTCAGTCCGATGGACTTGCCGAACGCGAGCAAGAACGTCCTGGCCGCGCAGCTGGCGATCCGACTGGGGGTGACCGGTGTCTGTCTCACGGTAGACGACGGCTTCGATGGCGCTGCGGTGTTGCGCTGGGCGTCGAGGCTGCTCCGACACGGTCGGGCGTCCCGCGTGCTCGTCGTCTGTGCCGAGGCCCCCTCGGAGGTGTCCCGGACGCTGTACCCGAGCGTCGCTCTCGTCGAGGGGTCGATCGCGCTGCTGCTCGGGCCGGATTGGGCGCGCAGCCGGCCGGCGGTCGATGAGCGCGGCGTGTTTCCGGAGTGGGCGTCGTCGGTCGAACTCGCCACGCTCGCCGCGCCGCTCCGCGCGCTCCTCGGCCCGGATGTGCGCTGATGACCGCGCCCGTCCGCCTGCTGAGCGGCCTCGCCGGCACCCCGTCGGTCTGGCGTCCACTGACGCAGGCCATCGGTCGCGAGGTCGAGGTCGAGATCCCTGCCCCGCCGTGGGCCTCGCCCGACGGCGACGAACTGCCCCGACTGGCACTCGTGGAGGACTTCCTCGCCGCCGCGTGCTCCGGCGCCGAGCTCGTCGTCGCGCACTCCTACGCCGCGACGCTCCTACTCGGGTACATGTGCGTGGCTCGTCGGCGCGGGCTCCCCACGCCGGGGCGGACCGTGCTCGTCTCGACCTTCTACCAGGGGGCGCGGGCAGAGGTCCGCTGGACTGACCTCGCTTCGTTCGTCGAACGCTTCGACGAGGTGCTCGCGGAAGGCATCCGGGCGTCGGGGATCCGTGCCGACGCGCCGTCCGACCGCGTGCTCGACATGGCCCGCCACGTACGCGAACGGATCGGAGCGTACGGCTGGCTGGCGTTCTACACCGCCTACCTCCACTCGGCCGATCTCCCGGTGCACGACCTGCCGGGCGGGATCCGTCTCGCCCACGGAGCGCTCGACACGGCGGCCCCGCCCTCGGGGTCGCGGAGGCTCCGGGCCCGCACCCGCGAGGCCGGACTCGACCTGCCGCTGCTCGAACTCGATCGATCGGCACACTTCCCGATGGTCGACGACCCCATGTCGCTGCACCACTGGTGCATCGCACCGCCCGACGTCGGAGCACCGCACCGCGGTCCCGACTCCACCCCGCGTCCATCCCCACATCCCCACCACGCATGGAAGGCATCACTGTGACCATCACCACCCCGCAGCCGTCCCCCCGCTCGGTCGACGGCCTCGACTCCGGCCGGCTCGCGATCGGCTCGACCCATCGCTCCACCCTTCGGCCCCGCTTCGAGGGGACGAACATCTGTACGTGGATCGGTTTCAAACACGTGAACTACCTCGTCGAGGAAGCGGTCCTGGCGCACTTCCGGGCCGCGGACCTCGGCCCCGGGCAGCTCTTCGAGGAGTACGCCCTCGGACTGGATCTCGTCGACGTCACCACGAGGATCCTTCACGCGCTCCACATCGACGACGAGGTCCGTGGCGAGACCAGCCGCCTGGACGATGTCGACGATGCGGCCGCCTTCCGGGTGGTCCTGTTCGTCGAACGCGCCGGTGCCACGCTCAAAGCCGTCACCTCCACGGTGCACGTCTCCCTCCGCCGTGACGACCGCCACACCGGTGTCGCCGCAGCGGCGCCGGACGTCCTGTCCGGCGCCGTCGTCGACCGGATCGCGCGTCGGGTCAGCCGCGCCGAGCCGCCGGTCGACCGACTCCCGGTCCCGGCCGGCCTGCCGACATCCGACGGAGCGACCAGCCCGACGGTGCCGGTCGAGCTCCTGGCCCGGGGCGGATCGGCGCTGGTCTGGCGGTCTCACATCCCTTACCCCTACTGCCACCACACCGTGCGCCTGCAGATGAGCGGGCACCTTCGGAACCTCGAGGAGGTCGTCGACCGCTATCTCGCGGCCCATGGCGTGAGCATCCGGACCCTACTCGATGAGCAGGACTGGATCCCCGTCGTCCCGGTGTCGCGCATCTCCATGGTCGCCGAGGCGCTTATGGAGGAAGAACTCATCACCGTCTTCGAGGTGGTCCAGGTGTTCAAACGTGCCACCTACACCGCGCGCATGGACAGCTACGTGATCCGCGACAGCGACCTTGTCCTGGTGGCCACCGGCACCATCACCCACGGGTACGCCGTCATCGAGAGCCGGTCCGACTGGTCCATGATCGAGTTCGACGACCGCCTGCTCGGCGCGCTGTGATGACGACGACGCCGGTGCTGCACGTGCTCGGCCTCGGAGCGGTCAGCGCGGCGGGCGTCGGGGTCGGGGCGTTGTGGCGGGCCATGAAGGGCGATCGCCCCGCGCCCCGGCGCACCGACGACGAGGCGTTGTCCGCGCCCGTGCGCTCGATGTTCCGCGTCGGTGACGACGAGGTGCTGGGCCACCGTGCCGCCGGATTCGGGATCACCGCTGCGCGGGAGGCGCTCGACGAGGCGGCCGGACGAGGCTTCGACGGGGCAAGCCTCCGTCTGGCCGTCGTCGTCGGCACCGGTATGGGCGAGACCACAGGGCAGGAGGCGGCGCGTTCCTCGGACGGTCGAGCGAGCGAGCAGAGCGCGTTCGAGACGGCGACGCTGATCGCCGACGCCGTCGGCGCGACGGGTCCGGTCGTCTGCGTGAGCAACGCCTGCGCCGCGTCGGCCTATGCGCTGGGCCACGCTGTCGACCTCCTGTCGGTCGGCGAGGCGGACGCGGCGCTCGTCGTCGGCGCAGAGGCCTACTCGCGGAGCGCACTCGCCGCATTCAACCGGCTCGGCGCACTCGACGCCGAAGGATGCCGACCGTTCGCCGTCGACCGGCGGGGCACCGTCTTCGGCGAGGGAGCGGGCGCATTGCTGCTCGTCCCGGAGACGCACCCCGCCGAGCCTGTCGCCCGCGTGGTGGGATCCGCCTTCAGCTGCGATGCGACGCACCCGACCGCCCCGGACGAATCCGGCGAACAACTCGAACGAGCCTTTCTCAGTTCCTGGAGCGCCGACCAGGAGGGGCCCGACGCGGTGATCCCGCACGGGACGGGCACGCAGCGCAACGACGCCGTGGAGGCGACCATGCTGGAAGCCCGTCGGCCCGATGCGCCCTGGTTCAGCCTGAAGGCGCTGCTCGGGCACACCGGTGGCGCCTCAGCGAGCCTCGCGTTCGTTGCCGCCTGTCTCATCTCCGCGAACCGGCTGCTGCCCGCGAACGTCGACGTGGGTGAACCGATCCCGTCCGCGGCACCCCGGCTGCCTGCCGCGGCGGTCACCTGGGACGTCCCGCCCCGTATCGCCGTCAACGCGTCCGCGTTCGGCGGGAGCAACTCGACCGTGCTCTTCGAAGGGATCCCGACGTGACGATCATCCTCGGAACGCACCGGGTCCTACCTCCTGATGACGCCGTCGCGTCCGGCTGCGGGGCGGACTGGTTCAGGCCGTCGGACCACCTCCCCGGACGCGGCGTCCGGCTCCTCCCGCGTGGCGTGCAATTGGCGGCTGCGGCGGTCTCCGGATTGCCGCAGGAGATGCTGTGGGCCTGTCCGGCGGACCGTCGTGGTGCCTGGATCGTGACGTCGACCTTCGCGGAACGGATGCAACAGGAGATCGATGCGGAGGTGCTCGCGTCAGGGTCGGACGGCCTCAGCCCGCTCTCGGCACCGTACTTCTCCGTGAACCTCCTGGGCGACCGCCTCGTCCGGGATCACCGCGTCAAGGGCATGGCCGTCGCCATCACCAGCCCGCGCACCGGGCTGACCGACGCGCTCGCAGGCGCGGCTCACGCTCTCGCGCTCGGCCGGGTGGACCGAGCCGTCATCGTGTGCGCCGAAGTCGACGCCGACGGTTCGGGCCGGGTCCGCGAGGGTGCCGTGGCCCTCGTCCTCGCCGCGGAGGATGATGCGCCGGACACCGACGCCGTCGTCGCCCGCGTCACGGTCGATCGAGGATTCCTCCACGGCGAGGACTCGCCTCTCCGCCTCGGTCAGGAGGCGAGCGGCGCTCCGTCCGCTGGCCGAAGCGGCCACCGGCACCTCGTCTTCTCGGACCGCGCGCAGGACAACGCGGCCCTGCACCGTGTCATCGACCTCGACGGTGAATGCGTTGACGCCGAACGGTCACCCCTCCGTCGTGGCTCGATCGATCAGGCGGTCGCCCTCGCGGACCTCGCCGAGGGCCCGGGCGGCACGCTCACGACCGTCGCGGTGGCCGGTGAGTGGTCGCGGATCGAGATCTCCACCTTGCCCGGCCGCCCCGACGCCGACGGAGGGCGCCGATGAGCCTCCGGACCGCCGCGCGCCGTTGGGCACCCGTCGCCGCGATCTCGGGCGTACTCGGAACCTTCCACCCCGCCCCCTCGGACGTCCCCGACCTCCCCCTCTGGCCGGAACCGGTGGCGGAGCGGATCACGGTGCGGTCGGGCAGGGACGGCGTCCGGGTCGCCTGCTGGTTCCTCGACTCGACGGGACCGCACTGCGTAGTGGTGATGCACGGGCTCGGACAGACCGCCGGCGACGTCGCCAGGCAGTGCGAGGCGATCAGAGCCGCCGGGCATCACGTCGTCGTCTTCGAACTGCGCAACCACGGCCGGAGCGACCGTCGGCGTCGCTTCATGCGGATGTCCGACAGGCAGGTGGCGGACCTTGCTGCGGTCGTCGACCGCGTCCGCTCCGACCCGCGCGTCACCGGGCGGATCGGGCTGTTCGCCTGTTCCTTCTCCACGTGGGCCGCGACACGGCTCGCCGCGACCGGCCGCGCGGGGACCATCGACGCACTGGTCTGCGACTCGGGCCCGGAACGGTCCACCGGGCGGGCGATCGGGAGCATCGTCGCCCGTCGAGCGGAGTTCGCGGGGCGTACCCCGGCGCAGGCGCAGCGCGCTGGGCGGTTCGCCGAATGGTTCGCCAGGACGATCATCGCCGAACCGGATTGGCCGCCGCCCCGGCTGACGACGCCCTCCCTGTTCCTCGTCGGCCGTCGTGATCGCGTGATCAGCGCCGCAGAGGTGCGCGCGTTCGCCGCCCGCTATCCGACGGCACGATGCACGGTCGATCCACGCGCCGCGCACCTCACCTGGGCGTCACGTGACCCGGAGCGCTACGACGGACTCCTCCGCGATCACTTCGACGCGCACCTCGGCGAGCCGGCGCGACGGACGGAGTGCGGACGATGAGCGGCCGCTGGTGCCTGATCGCGATCCGGCGTGCCGCCATCGCCCATGACGGCCTCCGCCGCGACGCGGAGGCACTCGCCGCAGAGGGGTGTCTCGTCGAACTCGTCTTCGCGGGCGACGCGCTGAGCGAGTTCCTCGCGAGCTGCGCGGACGAGCCCATCGCCACGACCGCGTCTCCCTATGAACGGTTGGTCGACCGGCACTCGCTTCGACGTCGCGGATCGCCTGAGCTGCCGCGGGACGTCATCGTCGTCGACGAGTACCATGTGGCCGACCGGCTGCTCGACCCGGCCTGGCGGGTGGTGTGGCGATGACCCCGACGGCACCCGCATCCTCGCGGCCGGCGCAGGCGCCCGCCGACCTGTTCGTCATCCTCGCCGCCGCACCGTTCGGTGATGAGTCGGTCAGCACCGCGGTCCGCTGCATCCGTGCGGTCCTCGACCGCGGTGGGAGGGTGATCGTCTGGACCTGCGGGTTCGCGAACTGGCTCACCCAGGAAGGCCATCCGTCGGTCAAGCCGACGAACGCGTTGGCGCGCGATCAGGACTACCCGTCGACCCAGTCGATCGTCCTCCGGATGATTGATGAGAAAGAGGACCGCCTGGAGTGGTACGCCTGTCGGTTCTGCAGCGACGAACGCAACCTGCTTCGCCACGCGCCGGCGGCGCACGTGAGGCTCGCCATGCGGCTCGTGGCCACGAGCCGGCGGGCTCGGACCGTCATCTCGGTGGGTCTGACGTGAACGGGCCCTGGCACGTGGTGCTCGACCAGCCCTTCCGCGGTGACGTCGAACGGGCCTACCTCGACTCCCTCAACCAGGTTCGCGTGTGCTCCGCGCAGTGTCGGGGCGACCTCGAGGTCTCGCTCCGCGGCGAGGCCGTGCTGCTCGCGAGCCGCCGATCCACCGACGCTCCCCTCGCGGACTGGGGCTCGATCCCCCTCGACGGACTCGATGCGGTCATCGACGACGGAACGGAGGTGCTGGTCGAACTGGAATCCTGTCGCACCCTCCTCGGTGCCGCGCCCCTCCGAGCCGGCGTGCGCCTGGTCACCGCCTCGGACCTCGCGCGGCGATGGCTCGACTCGTCCGCCGTCCTGTTCTTCTGACCCCGACGCCCTCCGCCCAGGACCCACCGCGTCCCACCCCATCCACCTCGAAAGGCCCCAGTGTCCTCCGTCCCACCACCCAGCGCACTGCGCGCGGACCACTCGTCCACGACCTCGACTCCGAGGCGACCACTCCACATCGCCGCGATCGCCGCACGTTCCCGATTCGGGTACGGCTTCGAAACGGTGCTCGACGCCCTCACCACCGGCGCCGAGGCGCCGTCCACCGTAGTCGAGGACGCGCTGGCCCGCCCCATCGAGGGGTTCGATCTCCGGACGGAAGCCGGCCCGGGGAGCGTGCGGACGCTCGACCGAGCCACCGGCATCGCGCTGTCGGCGCTCGCCTCGCTCTGCTCCGAAGGGACGACGGTCGGTCCGGAAACCGCGCTGATCCTCGGCACGAGCATGGGCAGTGTGGCTAGCACGATCCGCTTCACGCAGGACGGCCTATCGGGCAGCAGACCGTACCTCGTGGACCCGTCGCGGTTCCCGAACACGGTCATGAACTTCGCCGCTGGGCAGAGCGCGATCAGGCACGGCCTGACTGGTCCCAACGCCACGGTGATCGCGGGTGCGGTCACCGGGATCACCGCGCTCCGTTACGCGCGCCGGATGATCGGCGGCGGGCAGGCCGAGCGCGTCGTGGTCGGGGCGACGGAGGAGCTCAGCGCGGAGCGGATCCGCCTCGCTCGGGCCATCGGGTCGGCCACGTCGATTCCGCTCGGTGAGGGTGCCGCGATGCTGCTCCTCACCCCCGTCACCGAGGCCACCGACGGACCGGCCGTCCTCGTGACCGAAGCCCTGACCGCGTTCGCCTCCGCCTCCCGGCCCGGCGCCGGAGATCGATCGGCAGGCGCCCTCGTCGCGAGGGCCTCGGCAGCCGGCACGGGCACTCCGCAGGCCGTCATCGCCGTGGGCGCCGACGACGACCTCGCGCCGCTGCTGCGACAGGTGCGCGCGACCCCGAGCCCGACCATCGAGCTCGCTCCGCACACGGTGCTCGGCGACACCGGTGCGGCAGGCGCGACGTTCGCGATCGGGCTCGCCGCGGCCTGGCTGCAGCGCGCTCCGCGCTCCGTCGACGGGACGGCGCCGAACGTCTGGGTGCTCGCAGCCGACCCGAGCGGCCACCTCGGGATCGCCGTGCTGACACAAATCGACCGGGGTTCTGCGTGAGCCGCGACGGCACAGGCACCGGTCGGAACGTCGTCGTCGTCGCTCGCTCGGCGGTCGACGCCGGTCGCGACCACGTCGACCCACTGGTCCGGACGGCCGCCCGCCTCCTCACCGGGCGGGACCCCGGGCCGACCGAGGTCGTCCGACGAGCCGGTCGTCGGCCGATCCTCAGCACCGCCGACCGCCCCACGCACGTGTCGGTCTCGCACTCCGGTGGCCTGACGGCCGTCGCCGTGTCGCGCTCGCCCGTCGGCGTCGACATCGAGCAGCTCCGCCCGATCGCCGATGCCCACCGCATCGCGCGACACCTCGCCGGCTGCCTGGACGATCTCGGTGCGCGGACAGGCTCGCACGACCTCATCCGCGGCTGGACCCGCTACGAAGCGGTCACCAAGGCCCTCGGCTGCGGCTTGACGATCGCCCCTGAGGAACTGCTCATCGACCGGACGGGGACGGTGCGGTGGCGCGGCGTGGCCCTGCCCCTCACCGTGTGGTCGACCTGGCTCGACCCTCCGGTGGGCGACCGCGCCGGTCCGCCGCTGGCGGTGAGCGTCGCGACCCGGCCGTGCGGCCGGACGTCCGTCGTCACCGCCCCCCCCCTCCTCTCAGCAGCACCCCACCCCTCGATTGATTGGAACCGCCATGACCACCACCATCGACCGCGAAGAACTCCGCACGCTCGTTGCGACGACCCTCGACATCGACGTCACCGAAGTGACCGATACCGCCTCATTCACGGACGAGCTCGACGTCGACTCGCTCATGGCCCTGGAGGTCATGGTCGTCCTCGAACGTCGTTTCCAGGTCAAGCTGGACGAGCATCGCCTGGCCGAGATCACCTCGCTGCTCAGCGCTGAGCGGCTCCTGCGCGAGGCGCTGGAGGCGGGTGCTGCTCGATGAGCGTCGTGGACGCGCCCACCACCGACTGGCCGGTGCAATCCGCCTGCTTTCCTGCGCAACACCCCGTGTTCACGGGCCACTACCCCGACTTCCCGATCGTCCCGGGCGTCCTGCTGGTCGAACAGGCTGCGGAGGCGGTCGCCGCCGCCGGCGTCCCGGTGGGCCTGTGGACGGGCGTGCACCGCGCCCGGTTCCAGCAGGCCGTTCGCCCCGACGACCAGGTGTCCACCCGGATCTTCGACGTGTCGACCAGTCGTGACGGGGTGCGGGTCCGGGTGGTCTCGACGGTCCGGGACCGTCAGGTGTGCTCGGCGACCCTCGGGTTCACCGGGCCGCCCGGCGGCATGGACCCGTGCGTCACCTCCGTCTCGACGGATGACGGGCGGCTCCGTTCGCACACCGCCCCCTCGGTCAACGTCGACACGCTCGGCAGCGTCACCGAACTACTCCCCCACCGCCAGCCGATCCTCCTCGTCGACCGCGTGGAGTACCTCGCGCCGGGGTCCTCCATCTCGACCCGGAAGGCCGTCTCAGCGAACGAGGGGCTGCTCCGCGACCGCCCGACCACGGCGCTGCTGCCGTGGAGCCTGCTCGTGGAGTCCTGGTGCCAGTCCGCGGCCCTCCTCGTCGTCGCGGGCGACATCGACCAGGACAGCGGAGCGCGCGACCCCGGCGGTGAGCGCGTCATGCTCTTCGGCGGCATGCGCGACGTCCACTTCGACCGCGCGGCCCGCCCCGGCGACCTGCTGGTCCACGATGCGTTCCTCGACCGCTCGGTGCCGGGCACGGCCGTGCTGAGCGGGCACAGCCTTGTTAACGGTCGGATTGCGCTCACCGTCGGCGGAATCACGCTCGCAGAACGGGCGCCGTCCGCCGTCGCAGCGGCCGGAGACCTCCACACCGCCGGCGGTACGCGGTGACCGGCGGTCGCGCGGGTGACGAGCGGCCGGTGGCGATCGTCACCGGGGGGTCCCGGGGCATCGGTGCGGCGATCGTGCGGCGCCTCGCCACGGACGGCTTCGCCGTTGCCTTCTGCTCACGAAGCGCGTCGGACGACGCTACCGCCCTCCTCGCGCACCTCGAGGAAGCAGGTGCGGGTGGCCTCCATCGGATCGTGGACGTCACCGACGGCTCCACCGTCCAGGGTTTCGTCGAGGAGGCGGTGGAGGTCCTCGGCGCCCCCTCGGCGGTCGTGGCGTGCGCCGGGATCACCCGCGACCATCCGCTCGCCCTCCTCGGAGAGGAGCAGTGGCGGGAGGTCATCGACACCAATCTGACCGGCGCCTACCACCTGTGTCGAGCCGTCACGCTCCCCCTGCTGCGGCGCCGCGCGGGTTCAATCGTCCTCATCGGTTCCGTCGCCGGCACATACGGCAATGCCGGGCAGTCCAACTACGCGGCCTCGAAGGCGGGTCTGGAGGGCCTGGGACGATCGCTGGCGAAGGAACTTGCCGGGAGGGGCATCCGGATCAACGTCGCCGCGCCGGGCTTCATCGAGACCGACATGACGGCCGTCCTCGATCCGAAGGTGCGCGAGCGGGCGAGGACCGCGATCCCCATGGGGAGGTTCGGCTCCCCCGAGGACGTCGCCGACCTCGTGGCCTTCCTCGTCTCCGATCGGTCTACGTACGTGACCGGTCAGGTGCTCGGTGTGAATGGCGGGCTGACACTGTGAGCGCCGGCCCGCCGAGTCTGCGCTGGTACGCCTCGATCAGGAGCCCCTATTCTTGGCTCGCCCTGCACGACACCGCCACCCGGTGCCCGCAGCTGCTCGACCGCGCCGAGCTGCGCGTGTTCTTCGAGCCTGATGACGCCCGCCACGGCCCGGCGGCGGAACGGGCCGCGCGCTTCCACTACACGCCCATGAGCCGAGTGAAACACCGCTACATCCTCCGGGATGTCGCGCGGCTCGCAGCCGACCGCGGGCTGCGGGTGACCTGGCCAGTCGACACCAACGCCCAATGGGAGGTGTCGGCGATCGCCCTCGCCGCGACGCTCCGCGCGGATCAGCAGCTCGGGAAACGCCTCGCATACGCGCTCTCGACGGCGCGCTGGCAGCACGGCGTCGACGTGCACGAGGAGACCCAGGTGGCGGAGGTGCTCCGAACCTGCGACCTGGACCCGGCCCTCGCGGTCCTGCACGCCACGGACGAGGGCTCTGAGCTCGGTCGTACGCTCCTCACCGAGCTCGACCGGGACGGCGTCTTCGGCGTGCCGCTCGTGATCGTCGGACGGGAGCCGTTCTGGGGGATCGACCGGCTGACCGCGGCAGCGGCGGCGGCCGGTCTGACCGGCTCGCCGTCGATCGATCCGGACGGTGACCCGGGCCCCAAGCCTCAGGGCACTGAGAGCGGCGAGGATGCCGCCGACGACCATGCGGGCGGTTGTGGATGATCACGGACCGTTGGTATGTTAAATGTAACATTGGAGGTGTGATGCAGATCAACGACGCGTCGCGCGGCGAGGCCGCGATGATCCGTCTCGTGGCACGGTTCGCCGCCTTCGCGCTCCTGCATCCACGGCGCCGACCGCCACATCGTCGGCCCAGCGACCACGGGGTGGCCGACTGGCGTTCGATCTCGGTGGTCACGGACCGCGGACGGCTCGACGGCTGGCTGCTGCACGGCCGACGCGATCGACTCGCCCTGGTCGGGCATGGCATCGGACTGTCCCGATCCGCCTCGCTCGACCAGGCCATGCACCTCCACCGCCGCGGCTACACCGTCCTCCTCTTCGACCTCCGCAACCACGGCCGGTCGCACCGTGACCCCTCCGGGACAGGCATCGCCGACCGCTTCACCACCGACATCGAGCAGGCGGCTCAGACCCTGCGGGCCGACCACGGCTCCACCGATGCGCTCCTCCTCGTCCTCGGCACCTCCTTCTCCACCTTCCCGAGTCTGGCGGCCGTAGCGCGTGGCTCCGCCCGGATCGACGCACTCGTCTGTGACAGCGGACCGGGGCTCACGCTCGACTCCCTGTTCACCGGCTTCTTCCGCGCGGGGTTCGGCCCGCGCGTCCCCGGTTTCCGCAGCCCGGAACGACGGGCGGCGCTGTACCGGGCGATCGCCAGTGACGCGGTCCGACGTCTCGGTTCTTCCTGGCCCCCCGAACCCGCGAAGGGCGATCTCGCGCGGACGCCGATGCTGTTCATCACCGGCTCCACGGACGACATCATGCCGCCGAGCGAAGTACGACGATTGACCGACCGCTACGACACGGCTCAGCTGGTCACCCTCGACTGCGGCCACCTGCGCGGCAACAAGGACCAGCGCGAGCGCTACTACACCGAGCTCGACGCCTTCCTCACCGCGGTCGAGACCGTCCACACGGACCGCGGCGCCCCGTGAGTGCTCGTGGCCCCGACCTCCCGCAGCGCGCCCCCTGGCACTGGTGCGGAGCCTTGCCCGAG
The DNA here is from genome assembly GCF_014839505.1 of Plantibacter sp. CFBP 8775. Taxonomy (NCBI): domain Bacteria; kingdom Bacillati; phylum Actinomycetota; class Actinomycetes; order Micrococcales; family Microbacteriaceae; genus Plantibacter; species Plantibacter sp. CFBP 8775. The sequence goes on from NZ_JACYNV010000002.1 coordinate 1,547,652, forward strand.
GGGACGGCCGTTCCGCGACCGCGCAACCCGCTCGTCCAGCGCGGCGCCGAGCAGCGTTGGACGAGGGCGGTCTGGGCGGCGGCCACACCGGCGACCGCCTTCGCGTGGCTCTGCCAGCTCCGGGTCGCCCCGTACAGCTACGATTTGCTCGACAACGGCGGACGGCGCAGTCCCCGCACGCGGAACCCGGAGCTCCTCGCCGTGCGGACGGGCGATCCGGTGATGACCATCTTCACCACGACCGCCGTTGAGCCGGGACGGTCCATCGCCGTCCGCATGAACCCGGGCGTTGCGACGTTGCTGTTCGGGGCGATCGAGCTCCGGTACACCACGATCCCAGCCGGAGCGGGGGTCTGGCTCCTCGCGGAGATGCTCGTCCCGCCCACCCCTGGACCCTTCGGGCGAGTCCGGCGGACAATCCTGGCCTGGGGCGACTTCGTGATGATGCGGAAGCAGCTGCTCGTGCTCGCTCACCTCGCCGCAGCGGAGGACGCCGCCACCTGAGGAGCACCTTCCGCGGCACTGAGTGCGATGAGCTGCGACCTCGACGCGATGCGCAGCCGACGGTAGACGCCGGTGAGGCGGAGCTCGACGGTGCGTAGTGAGACATGGAGCTGGTTCGCGATCTCCCGATTGCGATACCCGGCCGCCACCAGATCCACGATTTCGCGCTGCACGTCATTCAGATCCCCGAGCGCCCCGGGAACCTTCGGCTGATCGGCCGCGACGTAACGGTTCTCGACCAGTTCGACCCAGGTCATGAGCCCTTGGGCCTCGAACTCCGCCACCGCGAGGACGGCCGACTCTCGAGCCCTGGACGGGAAGCCGCTTCGCTCGAACAGGAACGCGGAGACAGCCAGGGTTCGCGCCAGCTCATACGGCGAGTCCTCGGCTCGGAACCGGTCGACAAGGTTGGCACAGGCCTCGTTCGCGTCATCACCCCGGAGTGCGAGCACCCTCGACCGGGCGAGAGCGAGCTCGGCCCACCGACTCGGGAACGCCTCGCAGGAAGCTTGGAACTGTTCGAGTTCGCGCTTGACGGCCGCGGTGTCACCAATCATCGCCGCAACCTCAATGACGTCCGGCGACAGACGAAGGAGTTCTGGATTGCGCGCGTTCGACGACGCAGCCTGCATGCGGCGCAGCTCATCCAAGACCTCAACTGTCGGCTCCACATAGGCGCGACGGACGGCGCGCCTCGCGTCAAGGTAAAATCGAAAGGGGAGAGTGGTGACGTCGCCGGTCAAGACTCGACCGCGGCGGTAACAGCGCTCAGCTAACGCCGCATTACCTCGCTCCGCCCAGAACCACGACGCGAGGAACGCCCATCGCGGCTCCTCATGCGGCCGCTCGGGGTACTCGGAGAGGTGCTCGTTGATGAGGCCGAGAGCTGCGCGCATCCGCCCCGCCCGGATCTCATTACAAACGGTATACGTGACCGCAGTGCGACCCATCATTCCCGCTCGGGGATCGCGTTGCGCGCCTACTCGGAGGAACGTCCGGCGCGCGTCGTCGAACCGGCCCAGATGAGACTGCCTCACCGCGTCGATGAGGAGGAGCCGCGGATCAGGTGGCCGCGCCGTCGGGGTGCCGGGCGCAGAGGCCGACCGGAATCCCGGGTGTGTCGGCCTCGACCCGCCGTCAGGACTGAAAGATAGACAATGCTCGCCACCCAGGACTCCGATAAGCGCCACACCAGCCTGCGTCAGAGCATGGGCGTCCGGGCGATTGATATCCCGAGAGCCGCCCGTCGCTGCAGCGTACGCATATGTGGTTCGCTCTGCGACCGCCATAGCGGAACGCAAGTGCCGTGCGGCGCTGTCCAGCTCCCACCGTTCGAGGTGCCCGAGGGCGACGAGTTCGTGTAGCCGGACGGTCGCCGCCGGGGCCACGCTCTCGTAACGCTCGGTGACTTCAAGCAGCGGCTCCGACCTCATCGCGCCTACTCGCTGGAACTGCGCGACCGCTCGGACCCAGGCGAGCAGGAGCGCTGCTTCGCCTCGAATCCGTCGGCCGCTCCGGCTCGCCAGGATTGCGTATCGATCAGCGTGCCCGAGTTCATAGCGCAAAGCGAATGCTTCAGCGACTCTGGCCATCGCGAGCGCATCGAGCCCGAATCGCGCGCCGAGCAGCGCCCCGCGCTCGACGAGTTCGACAGCGAGACGCACATCCTCACCACTGAGGAGAACTGCCCTCGACCACCGGAGCATCTTGGCGACCTCGGCAGCACACGGCCTCACGAAACTCCGATGCCACACCTGCATCGCGCCCCGTTCGAGTACTGCAAGGCGCTCATGTAACTGCTCACGGTCGGCAGGGCGAAGCGCTTGATATACGGCGGCGCGCCGGTGCAGTTGCCTGAAGCGGACAGTAGACCCACTCGAGACCAGCAGTCCGCCCTCGATGAGTGGCGCAAGGAGTGTGTCGACATTTGAGAACAGCTCGTCGAGTGCAGTCCGAGAAACCTCCCACGCACTGGAAACGATCTCGAGGAACAGCCGCTCGCCGCTCGAACACTCAGGTAGCTCTCGAAGCACCCGGACGGCGGCCGGGGCAGGCAAGAGCTCGGGGAAAGCGACCGCGCATGTGCCGGTGCGTTGTCCCTCCGTGAGACTGTGACAAATCGCCACCGCCAGCCCGGCGCTGCCCGACGCCACCAGCGAGATCGTCGGGGCGACGACTGGCCCGGTTGCGCCCAGCTCCTGTTCGACGATGTCGTTGATGACCGATGTCGGCAGTGGCACCATCATCTCAGTCGGTATTCCGTCGAACGACAAATCATCGGGCTCTTGCGAGCAGGTGAGGACTACTTGGAGCCCAGGTCGCACCAGTCGGCGGAGAACATACGCGAGCACCTGTTGGCTGAGTAGATCGAAGCAGTCAACGTCGTCGATTAGGAGAAGGAGTTCGCGTGTGTCGATTCCGCGGAGCACTGCAAGCAAATTGCGTGCAATGCTGACTGGATTCCGATCGCCGAGAAGCATCGACTCGAGCCGGTCGGCCTGCTCTAGCCCGAAGAGTGTGCTCATCCCCGCGACGCACGCCGAGAGTCCCGAAAGGGGGATGTCCACCTCGTGACGCGAGGCGGTGACCAACGCGGCAGTTGCTGGGGAGTGAGCGGCTAGCTCGTTCAGTAACCAGCTCTTACCGAATCCGAACGGAGCAATCACCAGCAGAACCTGAGGCGTACGGCGCTCAACGACCTCGAGGAGGCGCTGGAACTCTTCAGTTCGGGCGTCGTAGCCCCGCGGGGGTGTCCAAATCGGGCCCACCCTTACCCCCGCGACAATCGTGCAAGTCGTATGACCTACTCACACGAGTATACATGTGAAATATTACTCGTGGAGCGAGAAGGAGCGGACGGGATGGAGCGGGCTACGCGCGCAGCTCGAGGGTGCAGCACTTCACGCCGCCGCCGCCGAGGAGCAGCTCGGACAGGTCGACGCCGATCGACGTGTAGCCGCGCTCGCGCAGCTGACGCTCGAACCCGACGGCCCGCGCGGCGATGACGACCTCGCGACCGTTCGAGATCGAGTTGAGGCCGAGGACGGCTGCGTCCTCGGTGCTCACGTGGATCGCGTCGGGGTAACGCTGCTCGAGGATGCGGTTGCTCGCCTCGTCGAACGCGGTCGGCAGGTAGGCGATGTTCGCGGGCGAGCCGTCGGCGGGAGCCACCGGGTCGAGCACGGCGATCGCGGTGTCGAGGTGGTAGAAACTCGGGTTCACGAGGTTGAGGGTCACGACCTCGCGGTCGAAGATCCGACGCACCTCGTCGTGGCTGCGGGGATCGGTGCGGAACCCGGTCCCGGCGAGGATGGTGTCGCCGACGAGCATGATGTCGCCCTCACCCTCGTTCACGAACTCGGGGCGCTCGACGCGGAAGCCGTTCGCCTCGAACCAGTCCATGTAGGCCGGCCCCTCGGGGATGCGCTCCTCGTAGGTGAACTTCGCCCCGTAGGCGATGCCGTCGAGGGTGAAGCCGCCGTTCGCCGCGAACACCATGTCCGGCAGGCCGTCGAGCGGGTCGATGAGGTCGATCCGGTGGCCGAGATCGAGGTAGGCCTGGTGCAGCTGTTCCCACTGCGACACCGCGAGCGAGGTGTCGGTCGGGTCGTCCGGGTTCATCCAGGGGTTGATCCGGTAGCTGACGGTGAAGCGGTCCGGCCGGCACATGAGGTACCGACGCCGGTTCGCGACGCGGGTGCCGGTCGCGGCGTGCTGCGTGGTGGGGGTGGGGTGGTTGAGCGTCGACGACACGTCGGCCTCCAAACGAGCGAGGGTCGGCGGACGAGGTCCAGGGGCCCGGGGGCACGCCACGTTCATCATCGCATGCGATTCGCAGCGTTTTCACGGAGTTTGGCGCAGGAATGCTGCGAAGTGGCAGCTTTTCACGCAATGATTGCGCTTACACTGAGTCTCATGGACAACCTCGACCGCGGCATCATCGACCTGCTCCGACAGAACTCACGCGCCGGCTACGGCGACATCGGCACGGTCGTGGGCTTGTCGGCCTCAGCGGTGAAGCGCCGCGTCGACCGCCTCGTCGCCGACGGGGTCATCCAGTCGTTCACGATCCAGGTCGACCCCACGGTCGACGGCATGCAGACAGAAGCCTACGTCGAACTCTTCTGCCGCGGCACCGTGTCCCCCAACGAGCTGCTGCGGATCCTGTCGGGCGTCCCGGAGGTCGTCGACGCCGGCACCGTCACCGGGAGCGCCGACGCCATCGTGCACATGCGGGCCAGGAACATCCCAGCCCTCGAGGACGCCCTGGAGAAGGTGCGGATCGCCCCCAACGTCGACCACACCCGCAGTGCGATCGTCCTCACCCGCCTCATCCACCGCCACATCGACTGACCCCTCCCCCGGCCCGCGAACTGTCACCAACGCACAGTGCGGCTCGTTTGAAGTCGCCATTCGTGACCGTTCGCGGGCAGGATGGGCGGATGGAGTGGACGATTCAGGCGGGGACCAGTGTGTTCGAGCAGCTGCGGACGCAGGTGATCGAGGCCGTCCGCGACGGACGACTGGCGACCGGGGCGAAGCTCCCGACGGTGCGCGGGCTGGCCGACGAGCTGGGGATCGCACCGAACACCGTCGCCAAGGCGTACCGGCTGCTCGAGACCGACGGGGTCATCGAGACCCGGGGACGCGCGGGAACGTTCGTGTCAGCGCACGGCGACGCGATCGACCGGCAGGCGCAGCTGGCAGCGGCGGCCTACGCGGACCGCATCCGAGACCTCGGTGTCTCGCCGGAGGACGCCGTTGCGCTCGTGGAGGCCGCGCTCCGCGCCTGAGCCGCCGGGCTCAGATGACGCTCTGGGACCAGGGGTCGGGGTTGCCGAAGCGATGCGCGGTGATCGAGATCGCCTGTTCGCGGAGGAAGGGCAGCAGCTCCACCCGTCCGGCCTGCGTGACCGGTCCCGCCCAGATCGCGATCTCGGGGTCGCCGCCGAGCGCCTCTGCGAGTCGCTTCGCGAGCGGCTCAGGCTCGGAGGCCTCCGTTCCGGGTTCCGCCTCCGCGACCGTCTCGGGACGCGGACCGACGATCCGTACCCGGGTCGCGACCGGCGGCTCCTGGCCCAGCTCGCCCGTGTCGATCGACCCGCGGGCCGCCATCCGGGTCAGCCACTGCTCGTCGGTCTCCAGCGAGACGGGGATGCTCAGCTCGGACAACCAGTCGCGGACCTCGCGCGGCAGCCGCCCACCGAGGCTGACGGTGAACCGCGACCGCGACCGCACCGCGGCGATGAGGACCCGCAGCGCATCGCCCAGGTCGGCCCCCGACGCGACGCGTACCGCGACCGGAACCGGCCGGTAGCGCAGGAGGTTCCGTTCCACGCCGAGCTGCGAGACGTCTTTCACCTCGCCGAACTCGTTCCCCCACGCGATCGCGTCGCTGAGCGCCGACCGTCGCAGCACGTCGAAGGCCTCGTAGGTGAGCGACGGCTGGGCCGCCTCGATGAGCTTCACGATGCGGGTGTCGAGCCCGCGGAGGTGCAGACTGCGGCTCGCCGATCCCGGATCCGGTCGCCACTCGCCGAGCCCGAACAGGTAGTTGGGGCCGCCGGCCTTCGCGCCGGTCCCGACCGACGAACGCTTCCACCCACCGAAGGGCTGGCGCTGCACGATCGCACCGGTGATGCCCCGGTTGACGTACAGGTTGCCCGCCTCGACGGTGTCGAGCCACTCCCCGAGATCGACCGGGTCGAGGGTGTGCAGGCCCGCGGTCAGGCCGTACGGCGTCGCGTTCTGCAGGGCGACCGCCTCGGTGAGGTTCGCGGCCTGCATGACACCGAGGACCGGCCCGAAATACTCGGTCACGTGGAAGGGCGAGCCCGGCTGGACACCGGTGCGGACCCCCGGCGACCAGAGGCGCTCGCTCGGCTGGCCGAAGTTGACCGAGGAGTCGTCGAGCAGCTTCGGCTCGACGAGCCACTTCTCGCCGAGGCGCAGCTCGGTGAACCCGGCGAGGAGCTTCTCCCCCGCCGGCTCGACGATCGGCCCCATCTGCGTCCGCGCATCGGACGGCCATCCGACCCGGAGCGAGCGGACGGCGTCCTCGAGCTGCCGCAGGAAGCGGTCGGATCGTGCCACCGAGCCGACGAGGATCACGAGCGACGCGGCCGAGCACTTCTGCCCGGCGTGCCCGAAGGCGCTCTTCACGATGTCGGCGACGGCGAGGTCGAGGTCGGCACTGGGCGTGACGATGATCGCGTTCTTCCCGCTCGTCTCCGCCAGCAGCGGCAGGTCGGCACGCCACCCACGGAACAGCTGCGCCGTTTCGAAGGAGCCGGTCAGGATCACCCGGTCGACGGCCGGATGGGACACGAGCCGACGTCCGAGGTCGCCCTCCGCCACATCGGCGAGCACGAGGAGGTCGCGCGGCACCCCGGCGTCCCACAGTGCCTCGACGACCACGGCTGCGCACCGCTTCGCCTGTGGAGCGGGCTTGATGATCACGCCGCTGCCGGCGGCGAGCGCCGCGAGGACGCCTCCGGCCGGGATGGCGACGGGGAAGTTCCAGGGCGGCGTCACGACCGTGAGCGCGGAGGGGACGAAGCTCGCGCCGTGCACACTCTCGAGCAGGGGCGCGTTGGCCGCGTAGTAGTGCGCGAAGTCGACGGCCTCGCTCACCTCGGGATCGGCCTCGGCGATCGTCTTGCCGGTCTCGCTCGCCATGACCTCGATGAGGTCTGCCCGACGGGAGGCGAGGACCCGAGCTGCAGCGTGCAGGACGACGGCCCGTTCGGCGGCGGGGCGGGCTCCCCAGCGCTCACCGGCGGCGCGGACCATCGTGATCGTGCGTTCGAGGACGCGTGGGTCGTCGATGGCCGCGGCCGCGACCGCTGCGCCACCGAGGGTCGACTGCGGGACGCGCGCCAGGATCGACGCTCCCCACACCCGGTTCGCCGCGAGCGAGGGGTCGGTGTCGGCGGCGTTCTCGAAGCCCGGGGCGCCGTCGACGACACCACCGCGCTCCGAGCGGGAGAAGACCGCCGTCTCGACGTACGCCGAGGACGGATCGGCGTGGAAGCGGTCCTCGCCACCGCTCGATCCGCGTTCCAGCCCGAGGACCTGCTGCGTGAGTCCCGCGTCGGGCGCCTGTGCGGGATCGCGGAAGCGGTCGTCCCCGTCGTTGTCAGGCAGCGGTGCCTCCGGGCCCTCCGCGGCGCGGTCCTGCGTCCGGTTGGGGGTGGGCACCTGCCCGGCGGTCTCTCCGAGGGCGTCGACCGACGCGAGGAACCGGCGTCGCTCGCGCGCGAACAGGGTCGGCTTCTCGGCGAGCTCGAACACCGCCGACATGAAGTTCTCCTCGCTGGCGTTCTCCTCCAGACGGCGGACGAGGTAGGAGATCGCGACGTCGAACTCCTTCGGGTTCACGACGGGCGTGTACAGCAGCACCGTCCCGACGTCCCGCTTGATGGCCTCGACCTGACCGGTCGCCATCCCCAGCAGCATCTCGAAGTCCACCCGCTCACGCACACCGCGGTCACCGGCGAGGAGCCACGCGTAGGCGATGTCGAAGAGGTTGTGCCCGGCAACCCCGACCCGCACGACGTCCGTGTGCGCCGGCGTGAGCGCCCAGTCGAGCACGCGCTTGTAGTTGGTGTCGGTCTCGCGCTTCGATCCGGTCGTCGCGAGCGGCCAGCCGTGGATCGCCGCGTCGACCCGCTCCATCGCGAGGTTCGCGCCTTTCACCAGCCGCACCTTGATGGGCGCGCCACCGGCGGCCACGCGCTGCTTCGACCAGGCGGTGAGCTGCATCATCGCCTCGAGGGCGTCGGGCAGGTAGGCCTGGATGACGATGCCGGCCTGGTACTGCAGCAGCTGCGGCTGGTCGAGGAGTCGGGTGAAGACCGCGATGGTGAGGTCGAGGTCGCGGTACTCCTCCATGTCGAGGTTGATGAAGGTGCCGGTCGCGAGCCCCTCCTCGTAGAGCGGCACGAGGCGACGGACGATGCGGTCGACCACCTGCTCGAACGACCACATGGAGAGTTGGCTGGCGATCGACGAGACCTTGATGGACACGTAGTCGACGTCGGGGCGCTGCAGGAGCTCGCGGGTGCCGGCGAGCCGCTTGGCCGCCTCACCCTCGCCGAGGACGGCCTCCCCGAGGAGGTTCAGGTTGAGTCGGGAACCGTCGGCGCGCAGCTTCGCGATCGCATTACCGAGCTCACGAGGACGGCTGTCGACGATGAGGTGCCCGACCATGCCCCGGAGGACGCGGCGTGCGGCGGGGACGACGACCCAGGGCAGGACCGGGCCGACCAGACCGCCCGTGCGGACGGCGGCCTGCTCGTACCAGGGCAGGAACCGCGGCGTCCGACCGGCGAGGGCGGCGAGGGCGTTCCCGGCGACGAGCGGGTCCTCCGGGCGCATGACGCCGTCGACGAACCCGACGGTGAATTCGAGACCGTTGGGATCGCGCAGCACGCCGGCGAGCCGCTCGGCAGCGGGATCGGTCGGAGCTTCCGCCCCTTCGTCGACCCATTTCGACGCGAGGGCGATCGCGCGATCCGCGAGTCCGACCGGTTCGGTGGGACCCTCGTTCGCAACGTTCGCCATGCTGCTCAGCCTATGCTCCGATCCGCCGATCCCAGTTGAGGCTCGCGAGTACACGCCTGGCGGCTGAGCACCCCGGTCGGTCACCGCCCTTCGACAAGCTCAGGGACCGGTGGGCCTCGTCGCGGAGACCCCGCCCCGGCCGCGGCCCTTCGACAAGCTCAGGGACCGGTGCACCACATCGCTGAGACCCCTCCCCGGTCACTGAGCCTGTCGAAGTGCGCCTGCGAATAGGGTGTGGTCATGCAATCCGTCGAGCAGTACGACGCCGTCATCGTCGGCGGCGGGCACAACGGCCTCACCGCCGCCGCCTACCTCGCACGCGCGGGCAAGCGCGTCCTGCTCCTCGAACGCCTCGACCATACGGGTGGAGCAGCCGTCTCGGAACGTCCGTTCCCCGGCGTGGACGCACGTCTGTCCCGGTACTCGTACCTCGTCAGCCTGCTGCCCCAGCGGATCATCGACGAGCTCGGGCTCGACGTCCGGCTCGTCCGGCGCCGCTTCTCGTCCTACACGCCCGACCCCGCGAACCTCGGCACGGGTCTCCTGATCGACAACCGTGACGACGACGCCACCGTCGCGTCGTTCGCGTCGATCGGGTATCCGGAGGACGCCGCGGGCATCGCCGAACTGCACCGTCGGATCGGTCACCTGGCCTCGGTGCTCTGGCCGACCGTGCTCGAGCCGCTCCGCAGCCGTTCCGACGCGCGTGACGCGGCGATCGCCGCCGCCGCGGACCTCGGGGTACCGGCTGGGGAGGTCGCGTCGATCTGGTCGGCGGTGTTCGATGAGCCGATCGGCCGTGCCATCGAGGACGCCGCGCGTTCCGACCTCGTCCGCGGTGTCGTCTTCACGGATGCGCTCATCGGCACCTTCGCCCGCGCCGACGACCCGACCTTGCAGCAGAACATCTGCTTCCTCTACCACCTGATCGGCGGCGGGACGGGCGACTGGGACGTCCCGGTCGGCGGCATGGGCGCGGTCACGGACGCGCTGCGACACGCGGCCGAGGAGGCCGGTGCTGAGATCCGGACGCTCGCCGAGGTGACCTCCATCCAACCGGAGCACGGGCTCGTCGCGTACGTGGACCTCGCCGCGGAAGCGGAGCTCGAGGCGACCGAACCGATGTCGACGCTGGACCGGTTCCGGCCTCGCCCCGGGGTCGTCGTCCGCGGCGAGTGGATCCTGTCGGGTGCGGCTCCGGCTGTGCTGGAGCGCCTGCTCGACCCGGCGGCGGAGCAACGGGCGGCCGCGGCCGCGTACGCCGCGTGGTCGGCAGCGCGGGGGACGCCGGTGCAGTGGAGTGATGCCGACGCGATCCTCGGCACGGCGCCAGCGCCGGAGGACGGTGTCCCGCATCCCGAGGGCGCCCAGGTGAAGGTGAACCTGTTGCTGCGGAGACTCCCCAAACTCCTCGACCCGGCCGTCGATCCTGCGGCGGCGTTCGGCGGCACCTTCCACATCAACGAGGGCTGGGCGCAGCTGGAGCACGCCTACCTCGAGGCGGAAGCCGGCCGGATCCCCGACCCGCTGCCGTGCGAGATCTATTGCCACACGCTGAGCGACCCCAGCATCCTCTCGCCGGAGCTGCAGGCCTCGGGGGCGCAGACGCTCACCGTGTTCGGCCTCCATGTGCCGCATCGGCTCGCGGTCGCTGCGGACGCGGTCCCCGGCGGCCACGACGCCTTCCGTGACGCGCTGCAGGCCGCGGTACTGCGATCGTTGGACTCGGTGATCGCGGAGCCCATCGAGGATCTGCTGCTGCTCGACGCCGAGGGGCGGCCCTGCATCGAGACGCGGACGACGCTCGACCTCGAGCGCTCCCTGGCGATGCCGGGCGGGAACATCTTCCACGGCCCGCTGTCGTGGCCGTTCCTGGAGGACGACGCCCCACGGAAGACGGCGGCCGAGCGGTGGGGCGTCGCGACGGCGCACCCGCGCGTCCTCCTCTGCGGCGCCGGGGCCCGACGCGGTGGCGCGGTCAGCGGACTCGGCGGGCACAACGCCGCGATGGCCGTCCTGGACGCCTGACCCGCACGCCGGAGAACGCGCTGACGCGCTCAGTGGTGACGGTGGTCCTGGATGGTGATCTTCGGGCCACGACGCGGCTTGTGGATGCCGCTCCGACCGATGAGCCGCAGCACCCGCTGCCGGTGACCCGCCCAGGGAGCGAGCAGTTCGAGCATGCCGTCGTCGTCCACGGGTGAGCCGGTGAGCGCCTGCCCCACCGAGGCCGCGAGGTGGTAGTCACCGACACTCACGGCGTCGGGGTCACCGTGCGCTCGGAGCGTCACCTCGGCGGCCGTCCACACGCCGATGCCCGGCAGACTCTGGAGGCGCCGTGACGCGTCATCGGGGTGCTCGTCGATCGTCCGCTCGATCGCGGAGGCGAGTCGCGACGACCGCACGACCGTCTCCGAGCGCTGCGGCCCGACACCCGCCGTATGCCACTCCCAGCTCGGGATCATCCGCCAGGTCTCGGCGGACGGCGCGACGACCATGCCCTCCGGGGCTGGACCAGGAGCGACATCGCCATGTCGGCGCACGAGCAGGCGCCACGCACGCCACGCTTCGAGTGCGGTCACCTTCTGCTCGAGGATCGACGGCACGAGCATCTCGAACACGAGCCGGTTGCGGCTCAACCGCAGTCCCGGGTTCCGCCGGGACACCTCGGTGAGCAGCGGGCTCCGGCTCACGTCGAGTTCCGACCAGTCGTCGTCGCGCCCGAGCAGCTCCGGCACGCCGGCGATCATCCACTCGGCTCCCGGACCCCAGGCGGTCGCCTCGACCTCGCCGTCGCGGACCGTCGAGACGTACAGGGTCGCGCCGCCCTGTGGGGTGCGCGCCGTCAGCCAGACCCCGCCAGGCGTGCGGCGGTAGCAGGGGCCGTCGCCGCCCCGGGCGATGAGGCGCAGGGTGCTGTGGACGTCGAGTGGACCGCTCGGGCGGTACACCGTCCGCATCGGCTCCGCCACGTGCGACACCGGTCCGGTCGGCTGCAGCGCGGCCTCGATGGGCGACAGCGATGGAGCGGCGGACGATGTGGAGGCGGACATGGTGGTCACCCTACGTGGTGACCACCGACATCCGGCGACGCCGACGGCGGCAAAGGATCGCGAGGACGCCCCGACCGCCGCCGCCGATCCGCTATCGCACCAGGCGGAAGTCATACCCGGCCTGATCGATGAACGTTCCGTTCACGCGTTGCTCGACGCGTCCGCCCTGGTAGCGGCCCGGGAGGTAGTCCCGACTCCATTCGACGGTCCACGAGCCCGAGGAGTCGGCCTTCGTCGTCCCGAGTCGGGTGCCCCAGGCTCCGATGATCTCGATGTCGGCCAGCGGTGTCGCCGTGCCGGTGAACACGGGCCGCGTACCGGTGAGGGTGTCGCCGATCCTCGGCGACGTCACCCTGAGGACGGATGCGACGGTGAAGTCGTAGACGGAGCGGTGCGTCTCGACGCCGCCGACGATCTGTCGGACGGTGCCACCCGCGTACCGGGCGGGGAGCAGCGACTTGTTCCAGCTGATCGTCCAGCGTCCACTCGCAGCGACGGCCTCGGTGGTGCCGACGAGATCGCCCCAGGCGCTCCAGATCTCGAGCCTCGCACCGGGCTGTGCCGTGCCGCTGAACTCGGGCACGGACGAACCGATGACACCACCGGTCGCGGGCGATTCCACGACGAGCGGGGCGACGACGACGCGGGCTGCCACGGTGAAGTCGTACGGCGCGCGAGACTGCTCGACGCCGTCGATCTCCTGGCGCACGGAGCCGCCGCTGTACCGACCGGGGGTCAGGCTCTTGTTGATCGGCGCCGCCCAGCGATGGTCGTCTCCGACCTCGGCTGCAGCGATCTCCGTACCCCAGGCACCGATCACCCGGATGGTCGCGCCCGGCTCTCCACGACCGCTGAACACCGGGTCTGCGGTCTCGACGGTCTCCCCGATGGCGGGCGAGAGCAGGGTGACGTCCTCGACCGGGCCCGGCTCGGGCGTGGGCTCCCGATAGGTGAACCGGAGCGGTGCCGTGGTGCGCTGTTCCCCGAAGACCTGCGTCGCGGTCGCGGTGTACGCGCGCGGCTCGAGCGTCCGGAGTGACTGCTGACTCCAGGCGCCGCTTCCGTCCACCTCGACGTCGACCAGTGTCACACCCGTCGTGTCATCGAGGACGGTCACCCGCGCGCCCGGTTCTCCGAGACCGGAGAACACCGGACGCGGATCGTCCACCGTGGCGTCGAGTGCGGGCGTTCGGACCGTCACCGCTGTGACGACGCGGTAGGTCAGCGACCAGTTCGCGGTCGAGTCGTCAGAGCGTTGACGAACGGTGCCGGACTGCGCTCCGGGCGCGAGATCGCGGGTCGGAACGGCAGACCAGGTGCCCTCTGCGGTGACGGTCGCCGTGGCGAGTGGTCCGCCGGACGAGTCGAGGACCTCGACGACCGCATCGGGCGTGCCTCGCCCGCTGAACACGGGACGTGGCTCCCGGACGACGGAACCGGGCGTCGGCGCTTCGAGGGTGACCGGGATGGCGACGGGGACGGGATCGAGTCCCTCCGGGGTGACCCGGTCGGCATCCACGACCGAGCCGAACCCGCCCACGGCCAGCCTGCCGTCGAACTGACGGAGGAAGCCGCCTGCTCCGCCGTTCGAGACGAGGCCGTATCCGCTGACACGGTCGTTCGCGAAGACCTCCCAGCCCCACTGCTGCGCGGTCGAGCCGGTGCAGACCGCCGGGTACACGTACTTGTAGGCCTGCGACGGATCAGGCTGGAGGCACCTCGTGACGCCTCCGACCGTGGTCGTGACCGGACCGGACGCGTCCACCGACGGGAACGTCCAGCGGCCGGATGCGGCGAGCGCCTGGTCGAGCGTGGCGTGCAGCGTCACCCTGGCCGGGTTCAGGACGTCCGTCGAGCCACCGACCGCAAAGAAGGCGTCCGAGCCGGAGGGGAACGCCTGGCCGACGAACCTGCCCTCGACCGAGGACACCGCCGGCGTCGTGTCAGGCGCCGGCCCGGCGGCTCGGGCGGCCGGACCGGTGAGCAGACTCACCGTCATGCCGAGCAGACTCACGATGGCGATGGGGATGGGGAGTTTCATGGGCGATGGGCGACCTTTCGCAAGGGTGCGCCCGAGACGACCCGAGGGAGGGACGTCCGGACGCACCGGCGGAGCGTTCGCGAACGAACGCGGTCAGCCTACAAGTATTCCAGTTGCTTAATCCAGTATGTCGACCGACTGCGAGTCACCAGTCGCTGGGAGCCGGTGCCTTCGTGGGCGGCAGGGCCACATCCCTCGCCCACTGCGCCTGCCACGCAGGCAGGTCGGTTGGAGCCGCGCCGGTGAGCTCGATGAGTTCCGAGAGCGCCACCACGCCGCCCGTGCGCTTGAGGAACCGACCTCGCACGAGGGCTTGTGTGTAGATCTCCCCGCCCACGACCACCCGGTGTTCGATGAACACGCCCTTGTCGTCATAGCCCGTGACCCGGGTCTCGACGGTGAAGCGCTGCCAGGGCTGCAGCGACTTCCGGAAGGTGATGCTCTCACTCGACACCACCGGGTACCAGCCCAGGTGCTTGAAGCGATCCCAGAGTCCGTTCCGGATCAGGAGGTCGAAGCGGCCGAGATCGAAGATCGAGAGGTACACACCGTTGTTCATGTGGCCGAGGACGTCGAGATCGGTCGGCAGCACGCGCAGCCGGATCCGACCGACGTCCCAGGTGTCGAGGCGCTCGCCGCGACGGGCTCGACGGCGAGACTGCAGGAACATGGCGATGGTGCGGAAGATGAGGTGCACGGATGCGACCGTATCCCGACAGCCCCATCACGTGCGACGTCGTTGTCCGACCCCGACAACGAGGCCGCTCCGAGACGGCCCGACAAGCGATTCCTGGCACAAGCGGCAGTGCCCGCGAACTACTCAGCGCCGACGGTGTTGCCCTCCCCGCTGTCGGTGACCACCGGGGCCGACGAGGTCGCGACCTTGTTGCCGTTGGCTCCTTCGACGAACGTGACGTTGTCGACGGTCGAGACGTTCACGAGGGTGATGGAGCTGTTGAACGAGAGGTTCACGACGGCTCCCGTCACGGTCACGATGCTGTTGGAGGCCTCCACCACGACGGTCTCGCAGTCGCCGTCGATGGTCACGTTGGAGCTGTCGTCGACGATGGTCGCCGTGCCGTCGACGCACTCACCGGTGACGTCGGGGATCGTGTACTCGGAACCGGTGGTGGATTCGGCGGCAGTCGTCGGTGACGCGCTCGACGTCGACGTCGCATCCGCGTCGGTGCATCCGGCGAGGGCGACGATGGCGAGGCCCGCGGCGGCGAGGAGGGTGGGTTGCTTGGACATGGGTGCTCCTTCGGAGGCTCGGTAGGGGGAGGCAGGAGCCGCCGGCCCGGTGCAGTGACACCGGGCCGGCGGCCCGATGGTCAGCTCACTGGGTGAGGGTGAAGTCGTACCCGGACGAGGCGATGACCTTGCCGCCGACGGTCTCGGTCACGGTGCCGCCGAAGTACCGCGCCGGGAGGTAGTCGCGCGGCCAGGTGATCGTCCAGGCACCCGTACGCGCGTCCGCGACCACCGAGCCGAGGTCGGTGCCCCAGGCTCCGGTGATCTGCACCAGCGCTCCGGGGGTCGCCACACCGGTGAACACCGGCCTGGTGCCGGCCAAGGTGTCGCCGACTTTCGGCGAGGTGACGACGAGTCGGGGCTGGACGATCGTGAAGTCGTAGACGAACGTGTGCGTCACCGCCCCGTCCACGAACTGCTTCACCGTTCCCCCGACATAGCGGTTCGGAAGCAGACTCTTGTTCCAGGTGATCGACCACGCCCCACTCGAGTCGACCTCTCCGACCTCGCCGAGGACGGCACCGGACGCACCCCGGATCTCGATCCGCGCGCCAGGCTGGCCGGTCCCGGTGAACACCGGGGACGTCTCGGTGACCGTCTCGCCGATCGTCGGAGACGTGACCAGCAACGGAGTGACGCTCGACGCTGCGATCGTGAAGTCGTAGACGAAGGTCTGGGTCGGAGCACCGACCACGGACTGCTCCACCGTGCCGCCGACATACCGTCCCGGCAGCAGGTCCTTGTTCCACGTGATCGACCAGGCACCGTTCGCGGCGACCTCCTCAACCGATCCGAGCACCCCGCCCCACAGCCCGCGGATCACGATCCTCGAACCCGGCTGCGCCGTCCCCCGGAACACCGGGGTCGTCTCACGGATCGTGTCGCCGGACTTCGGCGACTCCACCACCAGCGGCGCGACGGGCGCCGGAGCAGCGGACTCGAACGTGGCGGACCAGACCTGGTTCAAGCCAGAACCCGCCTGGGTCACCCGACCCTCGGCCGCCCCGACCGGCGCATCGGCCTTCGCCGTCAACGTCAGCGCGACGTCCCGGTTCGTCCCCGTCACCGTGCCACGGAACCCCGGCAGCGCCGCGTCCCAGGTGAACCCGCCCGTCGCCGTCCCCGACGCGAACCCGGCCGGCACCACGATCTCCGTCGCACCGGTCGCCGTCTCGTTGAACGCTAGCGGCACGTCGACCGTCGCCCCCTGCATCACCGCGACGTCTGGCACGCTGACGGCGGGCGCTTCGCCAACCCACGCCTGGAGTTCAGCGATCTGTACGCGTCGGTCGCCCCAGGTGATGCGCCCACCCCGCGCAGCGCCGAGTCGTGCGTCCTCGTCGGCGGTCAGGGTGAACCGCAACGAGGTGGAACCGACGGGAAGGGTGCCGGTCAGCCCGCTCGACGAAACCGAGAATGCCGGATCGTCGACCGCCGTGATCGTCGTCCCGGCCGGTGGGGCGATGTCGATCCGCTGGCCTCCAGCGTCCGCACCGAAGGTCGCTTCGACGACAGCCGCCTGCCCGCGTGACACCGCGGGCACCGGAACGGAGACCGTCGGGTCGAGGTAGAGCGTCAGGTCCAACTGGTACCCCAGCCACGTGGGCCCGTCGTCGAAGATCAGGTGAGTCGGATACCCCCCGCCTGACCATTTGATGGAGCTCACGACGCGGTCGCCCAACTCGATACGCCCACTGTGGTCCATCGTGACGTCGTAGACGTCTCCCGCCGAGCAATCGCCCAGGGCGACGGTGCGGCTTCCCCCGATCAGCACACCAGGCACGAGGCAGCGTTCGCCCACTCGGATCGGGCCGGTGGCCCCGAGCGCAGGAAAGAGTGCCTCGGCTGCCGAGTCGAGCGCCTCCGCCCGGGTCACTCCCCCGATCTCCGTGGCGGCGACAAGCGAGCCCTCGGCCCCTGGGGCGAGACCGTAGTAGCCGTCGCTCCCAGGACGCCACAACACGAACTTGCCAGCGAGCGGTGCTCCGCTGTCGACCGACTCAGCGGTCGGGGTTGCAGCTGTGGAAGCCGGCGAGGTCGGCTCGCCGACCGAGGCGGAGCCCCACGTGGCACCGGCCGGGGTGACTGCCAGCATGCAGAGTGTGAGAAGAGATGTCATGAGCTTCATGAGGGGAGGAAGCAACCTTTCGTTTACCAGATGATCGCTCGAAGCCGTCACCACAGCGAGACGGTCACTCGACCGGGCGCGCTCGAGCTGGATCAAGTTAGCAGATATATCAGCACGGTACATTTGAGTCGAACATTGAGATGACACCGCCATGTTCACGCCCCGCGCACGCCGGGCCGATGACGGTTCGTCGCGTCGGCGGCCCGGTGGATCAGCGGGTGAGGGTGAAGTCGTACCCGGTCGAGCCGATGACCTTCCCGCCGACCGTCTCGGTCACGATGCCCCCGGAATAGCGCGCCGGGAGGTAGTCACGCGGCCAGGTGATGGTCCACTCCCCGGTGCGCGGGTCGGCGATCGCGGAGCCGAGATCGGTGCCCCACGCGCCCGTGATCTGCACCCGCGCCCCCGGGTTCGCGGTACCGGTGAACACCGGACGAGTGCCCGTGATCGTGTCGCCGAACGTCGGCGATGTCACGACGAGCTGCGGCTGCACGAGGGTGAAGTCGTAGACGAAGGTGTGCATCGGTACCCCGTCCACGAACTGCTTCACGGTGCCTCCGGCATACCGGCTCGGGAGGAGGCTCTTGTTCCACGTGATCGACCACGCACCGCTCGCGTCGACCCGCTCCACCGAGCCGAGGACGTCGCCCCACGCGCCACGGATCTCGATGCTCGAACCCGGCTCGCCGGTCCCACTGAACACGGGGGTCGTCTCAGTGATCGTCTCGCCGCGCCTCGGCGACTCGACCACCAGAGGGGCGATCGGCTCGTCCGGCGCACGGACGATGTTCGCCGTGAAGTCGGCGATCGTGATGCGGGAGGAACCGTAGGTGACCTTGCCGCCCGTGGCCTCGCCGACGGGAGCGTCGTCGTTCGCCCGCAGCGTGAACCTCAGCGTGGTCGCGCCGACCGGCAAGACACCCCCGATGCCCAGCGAGTCGAGCGTGAAGGCCGGGTGGTCGACCGCGGTGATCCGCGTGTTCGCCGGGTGGTAGACGTCGATCCGCTGACCACCGGCATCGGCGTTGAACGTCGCCTCCACCTCCACGGACTGGCCAGGGGCGAGCGTCGGCGTGGGGATCGAGGCGCCGGGCGCGAGCGGCGCCGGGACCGTGAAGTCGAAACGCACCTGGACATCCGACCCGGTTCCGCTCTGGGTCGCGGTTCCCGTGTAGCGGCCGGGCTCGAGCTGGATCGACGGAACCGACCAGGACGTCGAGTCCAGGGGGATGCTGGTGCTCGCGAGCAGGGCCTGCGCGTCGGTGCGGATCGAGACGGACGATCCGGGCTGCCCGATACCGCTGAACGTGGGGGTCGGTGTATCCACCGTGGCGCCGATCGCCGGGGTCCGCAGTTCGAACGGCTCGATCGGGGCCAGCTGCGACTCAACGACGACATCGGTGAGCGCGTCCATCGTGAGCTCGACGAAGGCATCGGTGTCGGTCCCGCCCAAGGAGTACGGATTCGACACCGGGTACAGGGCGTAGCCCGCCACCCACTTGCTCGAGACGTACCGCCACTCGAAGTCCTGCGACGGGGACCCCGTGCACGTCCGGGCTGTGACGAGCGCCCGGGAGCCGTCGCCCGCGGGCGTCAGGCAGAGCGTCGAGGAGGTTCCCGTGCCGGTGATCGGCCCGGCCGCACCGACGGCAGGGAGGGAATACGTTCCCGCGAGCGACGCTGCTCCGCCCACCGAGGACGAGTACAGCCGCTGGACGTTGCGACCCGACTCCGGCGCGGAGAGCCCGACGTACGCCGACGATCCGCTGGAACGGTTCTGCAGGACGAGCTTGCCGATCACCCTCGAGGTGCCTGCCGAAGGGGCCACGGCGTCCGGCGCGAGGGGGACGTCCCCGGTGTCGAACGCGTCACCGGGTCCGTCGTCGTGCTCCTGCGGATCCGCGATGGACCCGACAGGCGCAGCGGCGGACGCCGGAACCGGGAGTCCCACCGCGGTGAGCAAGATGGTCGCAGCGGCCAGGGCCGAGAGCGTGGATCGTAGGAGCAGGGAGCGCGGAGCACGGATCAGAGCAGTCACGAGGACCGAGGCTACTCATCTGGAATATCGCCGTGGGGACTGCCGCCGAATCTGTGGAGAACTCGCCCCTCAGTCGGTCGGCACGTGCCGCTCGTCCGGCCCGATGTACTCGGACAGCGGACGGATGAGCGCGTTCGACGCGAGCTGCTCGGCGATGTGCGCCGTCCATCCGACGATCCGAGCGGCGACGAACAGCGGCGTGAACGTGACCGTGTCGAACCCGATCAGGTTGTACGCCGGGCCCGAGGGGTAGTCGAGGTTCGGCTTGATGTTCTTCCGTGCGACCATGTCCGCTTCGAGCGTCGTGTACAACTCGAGGATCTCGGGCTTGCCGTAGTGCTCGGCGAGCCGCTCCAACGCCTTCAGCATCGTCGGCACGCGCGAGTCGCCGCTCTTGTAGACCCGGTGTCCGAAGCCCATGATCTTGCGCTTCTCGGCGAGCGCCGCGTCGAGCCACGCGCTGGCCTGGTCAGCCGTCCCGATCTCGTCGAAGACGTGCATGACGGCTTCGTTCGCCCCACCGTGCAAGGCGCCCTTGAGCGCGCCGATCGCGCCGGTGACCGCCGAGTACAGGTCGCTGAGGGTCGAGGTGATGACCCGGGCGGTGAAGGTCGACGCGTTGAAGGAGTGCTCCGCGTAGAGGATCATCGAGACGTCGAACGCGTCGACGACGACCGGATCGGCTTCTTCACCGAAGGTCATGAAGAGGAAGTTGGCGCTGTAGCCGAGGTCGTCGCGCGGCGGGACGAGCTCGAGGCCGTGGCGGCGGCGCTGGTCGTAGGCGACGATCGCCGGCAGCTTCGCGTACAGGCTCGCGGCCTTGACCGCGTTGGCCTCGGGGGTGTTCGTCTCGGCGGTCGGGTCGTTCGCGCCGATCACGCTGACGGCCGTGCGGAGGGCGTCCATCGGGTGACTCTCGGTCGGGAGGAGGTCGATGGCCGCCTTGACGTTGTCGTCGAGCGCGCGCTGGCCTCGCTCCGACGCCGTGAACGCAGCGAGTTCGGCGTCCGTGGGCAGTTCGCCGTTCCAGAGCAGGTACGCGACCTGCTCGAAGCTGCAGTGCTCGGCGAGCTCCTGGACCGGATACCCGCGGTAGAGCAGGGAGTTCGTCTCCGGGTTCACCTTCGAGACGCTCGTCACGTCGACGACGACGCCGGCGAGACCCTTCTTGATGTCGCTGGTCGCTTCGGTCATGCGTTGCTCCTTTGCGTACTGCCTGCGCGCGTCCTGCGCGCGTCGGTCGAGCTTGGCACCCGGCTGGCCCCTCGACAAGCTCGGGGAGCGGAGACCCAGGTGGTGTTCACCGGTGAGGGGCGCCTACCGGTCGATGGTGAAGTTGAAGACCGAGGTGTCGAAGCGGTTGTAGCCCTCGTAGTCGATCAGTTCGTAGAGGTCGGCGCGGTGCTGCATCTCACCGAGCTTGCTCGTGAGCGAGCCCTCGTCGTTCAGCGTGTCGAGCGCGCGACCCGCGGCGCCCATCGCGATGCGGAGGAGCGACACCGGCCAGATGACGATGTTCACGCCCACATCGGCGAGTTGCTGACTCGTGAACAGCTCGCTCTTGCCGAACTCCGTCATGTTGGCGAGGATCGGCACGTCCACCGCGTCGCGGACGGCGGCGAACTCCTCGAGCGACCGCATCGCCTCGGGGAAGATCGCGTCGGCTCCGGCGTCGACGAGCTGCTTGGCCCGGTCGATCGCGGCGTCGAGCCCGTCGACGGCGGCGATGTCGGTGCGCGCCATGATGAGTAGGTTCGCATCGCGCCGGGCGTCCACGGCGGCACGGATCCGGCCGAGCGCGGTGGAGGTGTCGACGACCTGCTTGCCGTCGAGGTGGCCGCAGCGCTTCGGGTTGACCTGGTCCTCGATGTGGAGCCCGGCGAGCCCGGCGTCCTCGATCTCCTGGACGGTGCGCGCGACGTTCATGGGCTCCCCGAAGCCGGTGTCGGCGTCGACGATCGCGGGCAGCTCGGTCATCCGGGCGATCTGCTTGGCGCGACCGGCGACCTCGGTGAGGGTCGTCAGTCCGATGTCGGGCAGCCCGAGGTCGGCGGAGAGCACCGCTCCGGAGATGTAGACGCCGTCGAAGCCCTTCTGCTCGATGAGCCTCGCCGAGAGCGGGTTGAACGCGCCCGGGAAGCGCAGCAGCTCACCGGTGGCGAGTCGCTCGCGGAACAGCCGACGCTTCTCTGCCGGCGTGGTCTGGCTGTACAGCATCAGCACAGTCCCTTCTGGAGGTCGGCCGGCATCAGAACAGGCCGGTCGGGTGGGGTGCCGAGGCGAGGACCCCGGAGGCGGCCTGGATGGTCAGCTGCCTGACCTCGTCGGCGTCGAGCTCCGGGAGGCGTTCGGCGAGCGCGAGGAAACGCTCGATCTCCTCCGGGTCGAGGACGTCGGCGGCGAGCGTGCGGAACTTGTGGACGTAGTCGGCGCGCGCGAACGGCCGGGCGCCGAGCGGGTGGGCGTCGGCGACGGCGATCTCGTCGACGATGGTCGACCCGTCCGTGAGCGTGATCTCGATGCGGCCACCGAACGCCTGCTCGGCCGGGTCGAGCGAGTGGTAGCGGCGCGTCCACTCAGCGTCCTCCGCCGTCGAGATCCGGTGCCACAGCTCGACGGTGTCGGCGCGGGTGGCGCGCTCGGGACGGTAGGAGTCGACGTGGTGCCACGCGCCGTCCTGCAACGCCACCGCGACGATGTAGGGGATGGAGTGGTCGAGCGTCTCGCGCGACGCCGTCGGATCGTACTTCTGCGGGTCGTTCGCGCCGGAGCCGATGACGTAGTGCGTGTGGTGCGAGGTGTGGAGGACGATCCGGTCCACGGCTCCGGGGGCGAGGACTTCCGGGTGCTCGTGGTGCAGCTTGCGGGCGAGGTCGATCCACGCCTGCGCCTGGTACTCCGCCGAGTGCTCCTTCGTGAAGGAGTCGAGGATCGCGAGCTTCGGCTCACCGGCGCCGGGCAACGGGACGTCGTAGGAGGCGTCGGGGCCGTCGAGCAGCCAGGCGACCACGCCGTCCTCGCCCTCGTAGATCGGCGACGGGCTGGTCTCGCCGCGCATCGCCCGGTCGACGGCCTCGACCGCCATCTTGCCGGCGAACGCGGGAGCGTGCGCCTTCCAGGTGGAGATCTCGCCCTTGCGCGACTGGCGGGTGGCCGTCGTGGTGTGGAGCGCCTGGCCGATCGCCTGGTGGATGGTGGCCTGGTCGAGGCCGAGCATCGTGCCGATGCCGGCCGCGGCGCTCGGGCCGAGGTGTGCGACGTGGTCGATCTTGTGTCGGTGCAGGCTGATCGCCTTCGCGAGGTCGATCTGGATCTCGTAGCCGGTCGCGATCCCGCGGACGAGGTCGGCGCCCGTGCAGCCGACGTGCTGGGCCACCGCGACGATGGGCGGGATGTTGTCGCCCGGGTGCGAGTACTCGGCGGCGAGGAAGGTGTCGTGGAAGTCGAGCTCGCGCACGGCGACGCCGTTGGCCCAGGCCGCCCATTCCGGGGAGACGCGGCGGGCGAGGTCGGGCCCGAACACGGTGGCACCGTCGCCGCCGGTGCTGACGGGGTGACTGAGCGCCTGGGCGCGAGCCGAGGAGACGGGCCGGCGCGTGAGCGAGGCGGCTGCGACGGCGGCGTTGTCGATCACCCGGTTGATGATCATGTCGACGACCTCGGGCGTCACCTCCACCGGATCGGTCGCGACGCGGGCGAGCTGCCAGGCGAGCTGTCCTTCGCGGGCGAGGTTCTCGTCGCTGCGGTGGACGCGCAGGTGGTGCTGGATCACGGGTGTTCCTTTCGGGTGCGGCCCGTCCGAGTGTGCTGCGGGGCGTCGCATCCTCCAGCCTACGCCCGCGGGTCCGTCGCGCCGCAGCAGGAGAACCGCCCGGGAACAGGACATTTCGTGTGGAACGGTCCTGCTGTCGCGCCGATCTCCTGGCGTCGTGGAATACCAGCCTCGTTCTCCGCATCCACCCAGCCCGCGTACACCGCGCATACGGCGGCCACGGCCAGAGTGACACGCATACCGACCCCTGACGAACCGAAGGAGACGACCGTGCCGATGCACACCCCTGGGGCACCACAGACCCCCCACCTGTTCGGCGACGTGGTCCGAGCCGAGGCGCTCCACTACACCGAACTGTTCGCGGAGAAGCCGTTCGTGCCGGCCCTGCTGCTGTACTGCTCGAACGGCGCGTACCGCATCCTGTCGCCGGGCGAGGACCACCCCGGCAGTTACGTCGCCGAGGGGCCGCTGTCCGCGGAGCGGGTGCGCGTGAACTTCATCTCGTGGCCGTCCGAGGACTGGAACCGGAACGTCGCCTTCCACGTGCTCGACTTCGACCGGACGACCGGAGGGTTCACCCAGCGGCTGCGGCTCCCGGGTGATCCCGAGCCGAAGCACCAGGCCGGCCGCCATACCGAGGTCACCGACCTCGGTGCCTGGGACGCGGACACGACGTGGGAGACGGCCGAGCCGCTCCTCCACGAGACCCTCGAGGCACTCGCCCGCGGCTGAGGGAGGGAGCGGTGGGCCGAGCGAGCGGCTGGCCGTCACCGGACGGGACGCAGCACCGTGTCCGGACGATCGCCGACGGTCGGCGTCAGGCGGCGAGCAGCTGTGGGTCGGCCGCGGGGCGCAACGGGGTGATCGTCGCGTCGGCGAGCGCGTCCTCGGCCTGCGGCAACTCGACGACGATCGGAGCCGCCGCGGTCTCGAAGCGGTCGGCGATGTCGAACATGAGCGCGTCGAGGCGGGTGCGGAGCGCGTCGGCGATGGTCACCACCACCTCGGAGGAGGCGTCCTTCCGGCCGCGTTCGATCTCCGACAGGTAGGGCGTCGAGACGGCTGCGGCGGTCGCGACGTCCTGCAGGGTGCGCCCCTGTTCGAGTCGACGCGTGCGCAGGGCCGCGCCGAGGGCTTCGCGGTACAACATGGCGACTCCTTCCGGCTGCGGGCGCGGGCTCCGTGACCGCGTGCTCTCACTGTAGGCGCGGCTCGGCCGGGCTCGGGGAGCACACGTTCTGCCGTCAGCGGACAGGGCGAGCCGTCCGCTACAGGAAGATGTCGGGGTAGAGCTCCGACTCGTCGACGCCCGGTGAGTACTTCGCGAGGTCCGTGACCCCGGCCTCCGCGAGGACGTCCTCCACGATGAGCGACCGACCCGTGAGCTCCCGCGCCGACGCCGTCAGAACCTCGTAGGCTGCGTCGGCGTAGATCTCCGGGGTGCGACTCTTCGCCAGGAGCGCCTCGCCGCCGAGGATGTTGCCGACCGCCGCCGTCTTGATCGTCGTCTTCGGCCAGAGCGTGTTCGCGGCGATGCCGTCGCGTCCGAACTCGGCAGCGAGACCGAGCGTCACCATCGACATGCCGTACTTCGCGAGCGTGTAGCCGGTGTGCGCGCCGAGCCACTTCGGGTCGAGGTTGAGCGGCGGTGACAGCGACAGGATGTGCGGGTTCTCCGCGTCCTTCAGCATGGGGATGGCCGCCCGCGACAGCATGAACGTGCCACGCACGTTCACGTCCTGCATGAGGTCGTACCGCTTCGCGTCGAGGTCGAGGGTGCGCGCGAGGCTGATGACGCTCGCGTTGTTGACGACGATGTCGATGCCGCCGAACTCACCGGCCGTCTCGAACACGGCCCGCGTGATGTCGTCGTCGTTCCGGACGTCGCCGAGGATCGGGAGCGCCTGCCCACCGGCCTCGCGGATCGCGTCCGCTGCGGTGTGGATCGTCCCCTCGAGGCGTGGATCGGGGGTGTCGGTCTTGGCGAGGATCGCGACGTTCGCGCCGTCGCGGGCGGCACGCAGGGCGATCGCGAGGCCGATACCGCGGCTGCCGCCCGACATGAGGATGGTCTTACCGGCGAGGGTGGTCATGCGGTGGGCTCCTTCGGGGTGGTGGTGGTGGTCGACGCGGCGGCGCGCTTCGCCGACGCGGCGGCGAACGCTGCGACGCGCGCGACCGACTCGGGCGTCTCGATCGCCGCACCGATCGTGCGGGCTTCGTCGTCGAGGGCGTCCTGGTAGCCGCGGCCGACACTCTCGCGCAGCAGTCGCCTCGCCTGACCGAACGCGGCCGTGGCTCCGGTCAACCAGAACGCGGCCACCTCGCGGGCGCGGGCGTCGAGCCGCTCGGCGGGGACCACCTCGGTCACGAGCCCCCAGTCGAGTGCCTCCTCGGCGCTCAGCATCCGCGGGCCGAGGGTGAGTTCGAGCGCCCGACGCATGCCGACCGCCTCGGGCAGCAGGGTGCTCACGCCGCAGTCGGGCGTGAGGCCGATGTCGGCGTACTTGCTGACGAACTTCGCCCGGTCGGACGCGATGATCACGTCGGCGACGAGCATGAACCCCAGTCCGCCGCCCGCGACAGCCCCCTGGACGGCGGCGACGATCGGCTTCACGACCGACTGCAGGGTCCGGTGGCCCTCGTGGATGATGTCGGCGAGTTCGGTGACGAAGGCGCCCGTCGATCCTGCGCTGCCGTCACCCATCCGCGACATCGCGAGGACGTCGCCGCCCGCGCAGAACGCCGGTCCGTTGGCGTCGAACAGGACCGCCCGGATGTCGTCGCGCTCCGCGATCTCCAGGGCGAGGTCGCGCCACCGTCTGGCCGCACGGTCGTCGATCGCGTTGAGGCTCGCGGGCCGGTTGAGCGTGAGGTGCGCGAGGCCGTCGCTCACCTCGAAAAGGATGGTGTCGTCGCTGGTCACGGAGTGGCTCCCTGGTCGGTGGATGGGTTCGTCGGCATCGGAGAGCCGGTCATTTCGGCGCCATCCGGATCGCGCCGTCGAGGCGGATCGTCTCACCGTTGAGGTAGCCGTTCTCGACGATGTGCAGGGCGAGCGAGGCGTACTCGTCGGGACGGCCGAGGCGCGCCGGGTAGGGCACCTGGTGCCCGAGCGACTCCTGCGCCGCTTCGGGCAGCCCGGCGAGCATGGGCGTCTCCATGATGCCGGGCGCGATCGTCACGACCCGGATCCCGAAGCGCGCCAGCTCGCGGGCGATCGGCAGCGTCATCGAGTGCACCGCGCCCTTGGACGCGGCGTAGGCGGGCTGGCCGATCTGTCCGTCGAAGGCGGCGACGGACGCGGTGTTGATGATGACGCCGCGGTCCCCGGCGCCGTCGACGGGATCGCCGTCCGGATCGTTGTGCTGCATCGCGTCGGCGGTCAGCCGGATGACGTTGAAGGTGCCGAGGACGTTGACGCGCAGGACGCGTTCGAAGGCCCCGAGGTCCGCCGGGCCGTCGCGGCCGAGCACCTTCGCCGGTGGTGCGATGCCGGCGCAGTTCACGACGACCCGCAGCGGTCCACGGGCCACCGCCGCTTCGACCGCCGCCTGCACCTGCTCGCCGTCGGTGACGTCGGCGGGCACGAAGGTCGCGAACCCGCCGAGCTCCTCGGCCCGCTCCGCCCCGGGTGAACCGGGGAGGTCGACGAGCACGACGCGCGCACCGGCGCCCGCCAGCCGCGTCGCGGTCGCGAATCCGAGTCCCGAGGCGCCGCCGGTGACGATCGCCGAACTCCCGGTCACATCCATGTCGTGGTTCCCTTCACGTGGTGGGCGCGCCCATCAGAGGCGCTCGATGATCGTCGCGTTGGCCATGCCGCCGCCCTCGCACATCGTCTGCAGACCGTACCGGCCGCCGGTCGCCTCGAGCTGGCCGAGGAGGGTGGCGAGGAGCTTCGTCCCGGAGGCGCCGAGCGGATGCCCGAGGGCGATCGCCCCGCCACGCGGGTTGAGCCGGTCGTCGTCCACCCCGAACTCGCGTTGCCACGCGAGCGGGACGGACGCGAACGCCTCGTTGACCTCGAACGCGTCGATGTCGTCTATGTCGAGCCCGCTGCGCTCGAGGATGCGGCGGGTGGCGGGCAGTATCCCGGTGAGCATCTCGATCGGGTCGCTCCCGACCGCGGCGAAGGAGACGAAACGCGCACGCGGCGTGAGCCCCAGCTCGAGCGCCCGGACCTCGCTCATGATGAGCGCTGCGGACGCGCCGTCGGTGAGAGGCGAGGCGTTCCCCGGGGTGATCCGCCAGGCGATCTCCGGGAAGCGCGCCGCGAGCCGCTCGTCGCGGAAGACGGCGGGGAGTCCGGCGAGCGCCTCGGGGGTCGTTCCGGCTCGGACCGTCTCGTCGGTCGTGACGACGGAGCCGTCCGGGAGGGTGACGGCGACGACCTCGCCGTCGAAGCCGCCGGACGCCCAGGTCGATGCTGCGCGCTCGTGGGAGCGGGCGGCGAAGGCGTCGAGTTCGTCGCGGCTGAGGTTCCAGCGGGCGGCGATGAGTTCGGCGGAGACGCCCTGGCCGACGAGGCCCTCGGGGAAGCGGGCTCGGAGGGCGGACCCGAACGGGTCTGCGCCCTGCACGTTGGACCCCATCGGCGCCCGACTCATCGACTCGACACCGCAGGCGATGACGACGTCGTCACCCGCCGACATGATGCTCTGCGCGGCGAAGGTGGTGGCCTGCTGGCTGGAGCCGCACTGCCGGTCGATGGTGGTGCCGGGGGTCTCCTGCGGGAGGCCTGCGGCGAGCGCCGCGTTCCGCGCGATGTTCTGCCCCTGCTCGCCGGACTGGGTGACGCAGCCGGCGTAGACGTCCTCGATGACCGCGGGATCGATGCCAGTCCGCTCCACGAGCGCACGGATCGTGCCGGCGAGGAGGTCCGTCGGGTGCACGGCGTTCAGCGCACCGCCCGGTTTGCCCCGGCCGGACGGTGTCCGGATCGCGTCGACGATCACTGCAGTGCGCATAGCCATCTCCTTCGAGGTCTGCGTCCACCCTAGGCCTGGCGCCTTCGTGGACGGCGGCGGTTGTGGCCCTTCGACAAGCGAGGGACCGGAACGTCCGTGTCCGCTGGGCCGGCCCGACGATCCGCGGTCGGCGCCGCGTACGATTGAGCGGTGGCCGACCCGAAGATCCTCCTGTACTACGCGTTCGCTCCCCTGGCGGACCCGGAGGCGATCCGGCTGTGGCAGCGCGACCTCTGCGAGTCGCTCGGTCTCCGTGGCCGCATCCTCATCTCGAAGGACGGCATCAACGGCACAGTCGGCGGCGAGCTCGACGCCTGCAAGCTCTACGTCCGGAAGACGAAGGAGCACCCCGCGTTCCGCGACCTCGACGTGAAGTGGAGCGACGGCTCCGGCTTCGACGAGGACGACCCCGTCCGCACGGCCAGGCACCGGCCAGCGCCCTGGCGTCGGAGTAGCGACTTCCCGAAGCTCAGCGTGAAGGTGCGCGAGGAGATCGTGTCCTTCGGCGCCCCCGGTGAGCTCGTGGTGGACGAGCACGGCGTCTCCGGCGGCGGGGTGCACCTGCAGCCGACGGAACTGCACGAGCTCGTCGCGGAGCGCGGCGACGACGTCGTGTTCTTCGACGGCCGGAACGCGTTCGAGGCCGAGATCGGGCGGTTCGCCGGCGCGGTCGTCCCCGACGTCGCGACCACCCGGGACTTCGTCGCCGAACTCGACAGCGGCAAGTACGACCACCTCAAGGACAAGCCGGTCGTCACCTACTGCACGGGCGGCATCCGCTGCGAGGTGCTCTCGGGCCTCATGCGCTCTCGCGGCTTCGGCGAGGTGTACCAGCTCGACGGCGGCATCGTCCGGTACGGCGAGCAGTTCGGCGACGACGGCCTGTGGGAGGGATCCCTGTACGTGTTCGACAAGCGGGGCTCGCTCGAGTTCAGCGATCACGCGGCCGTCATCGGGCACTGTGTCGTCTGCGACGCGTCGACCAAGCACCTGCAGAACTGCGCGGACCCCTCCTGCAAGACGCAGTTGGTCGTGTGCGAGGCGCACGCGGACGGGCCCGACGGCGGCCCGCGATGCGCCGTGCACACCGGGGCCGACGTCTCCACCGATGCTCGCACCGGCCAGCCCGCCTGATCCGCCACCGTCATGACCGCCCACTTCCGCCTCCGTACCGAGCTCGCCGGGACGATGCAGCAGGCCTTCGACCTCTCGCGGTCGATCGACGCCCACCTCGGCTCGATGGCGGACACCGGTGAACGGGCGGTCGGCGGCGTGACCTCCGGGCTGATCGGCCTCGGTGAGACCGTCACCTGGCGGGCGAAGCACTTCGGTGTGCCGTGGACGATGACGAGTCGGATCACCGCGTTCGAGGAACCCCACCGGTTCACCGATGAACAGGTGTCCGGTCCGTTCCGGACGTTCCGCCACGTCCACCTCTTCGAACCGCTCGAGCGCCCGATGGGGACGGCGCGGACCATCATGCTCGACGACGTCACGTTCTCGGCGCCGTTCGGTCCGCTCGGCGTCGTGGCCGAACACGTCGCGCTCACCGGGCACCTGCGACGGCTCATCGAGTCGCGGAACCGGTGGTTGGCTGAGGCACTTCGACAGGCTCAGTGACCGATAGGGTGCGGCTCAGTGACCGATAGGGTGCGGCTCAGTGACCGACGGGTGCGGCTCAGTGACCGGAAGGTGCGGCGGTCCGGTCACTGAGCTTGTCGAAGTGCCGAAGGGACGATTCGGTCCCTGAGCCTGTCGAAGGGCGGATACCTCGACATCGAGATAAACCGACACCCGTCGTGCCGCGCCCTGACCGCGCACATCCGCCCCTGCCAAGATGGAGCCATGGGTGCTCGCACGAAGTCGAAACTGGCCATCATCGGGGCGGGGAGCGTCGGTTCGTCCCTCGCCTACGCCTCGCTCATCCGCGGCAGCGCCCGGCGGGTGGCGCTCTACGACATCGACGGCAAGCGGGCCTCGGCCGAGGTCCTCGACCTCGCCCATGGGACGCAGTTCACCGGTTCCAGCAGCATCACGGGCGGTGACGACATCTCGGTCGTCGCCGATGCGGACGTCGTCGTGATCACGGCCGGCGCAAAGCAGGAACCCGGCCAGACCCGACTCGACCTCGCTGGAACGAACATCCGCATCCTCGAACAGCTCCTCCCGAAACTCGTCGAGCACGCACCGGACGCCGTCTACATGCTCGTCACGAACCCGTGCGACGTCCTCACGGTCGCGGCCCAGCAGATCACGGGGCTGCCGCGCGAACGCGTCTTCTCCTCCGGCACCGTCCTCGACACCTCCCGGCTGCGCTGGTTGCTCGCTGAGCGCGCGGGTGTCGCGACCTCGGCGGTGCACGCACTCATCGTCGGCGAGCACGGCGACAGCGAACTGCCGCTGTGGTCGCAGGCGACCATCGGCCCCGTCCCGATCCTCGACTGGGAGCTACCCGACGGATCGCGCTTCACGGAGCAGCAGCTCGACGAGATCGCGACCGACGTCCGCACGGCCGCCTATCGCGTCATCGAGGGCAAGGGCGCGACGAACTACGCGATCGGGCTCTCCGGGGCACGGATCGTCGAGGCCATCCTCGGCGACGAGCACGCGATCCTGCCGGTGAGCACCGTGCTCGACGGGTACCACGGCGTCAGCGGGGTCGCCCTGTCGGTGCCGAGCATCGTCGACCGCTCGGGCGTGCGCTCGGTGGTCGAGGTCGCGATGTCGCCGCGCGAGGAACAGCAGTTCGCCGACTCGGCCGCCGCCGTCCGCGCGTCGCTCGACTCGCTCGGGCTGTAGCCGCCGACCCTCCTCCTCGGCTCCACCGTCCCTGTCTCAGGAGAGGTGCGGCGCGTCGCACCAAGGCGCGCCCGCCACGCCGGGCATCTCCTGAGACGGGGCCATCGGCGCCCTCGCCGGGATCTCCCCCGAGCGGCCGATGCGCGATGGGTGTCGGCCCCGATAGCGTTGCAGGACGAGGCGCGGATCCGGCCGCGCCCCTGGGGAGGCACCGGATGACCGCTGGCGTGACGATCGAGTTCGACGGACTCTCGAAATCCTTCGGGGCGGTGCAGGCGGTCGACGACCTGACGTTCCACGTGGAACCGGGCAAGGTCACCGGCTTCCTCGGCCCGAACGGAGCCGGGAAGACGACGACCCTGCGCATGCTGCTCGGCCTCGTGCAACCGACGTCGGGGAGGGCGACCTTCGGCGGTGTCCCCTACGCCAAGCTGCCGGTCCCAGCAGCGACCGTCGGAGCGGCTCTCGAGGCGGCGAGCTTCGTCCCCGGCCGCACCGCCCGCAACCACCTGCGCGTGCACGCCTCGGCAGCGCGTCTGCCGGCGAGCCGGGTGGACGTCGTGCTCGCGCAGGTCGGCCTGCTCGAGGTCGCCGACCGACGCGTCGCCGGATATTCACTCGGCATGCGACAACGGCTCGGCCTCGCGACCGCGCTCCTCGGCGACCCCGGTGTGCTCGTCCTCGACGAACCGATCAACGGGCTCGACCCCGAGGGGATCAAGTGGATCCGCGGCTTCCTCACCGCACTCGCGGCCGAAGGTCGGACCGTCCTCATCAGCTCGCACCTGCTCAGCGAGGTGCAGCAGTCCGTCGACGAGGTCGTGATCATCGCGAAGGGGCGGCTCGCGCACGTGGGCACGCTCGCGAGCCTCGACGCCGCCGACACCCTCCGCGTCGTCGTGAACTCCCCGGAGCACGAGCGGCTCGCCACGGCGCTGACCGCCGCGGGGTACACCTTCGACCAGGCCCGCTCGGGGCTCGTCGTGCACGATGTGGAGGCGATCGACATCGGCCGGGTCGCGCTCGCCGCCGGCATTCCGCTCAGTGCGTTGTCGCGGCATCGATCAGGGCTCGAGGATTCGTTCCTCGCGCTCGTCAGCGGTGGGGAGGACCACGCATGACCTCACTTCTGGCAGCCATCCGCTCCGAGTTCCTCAAGGTGTTCACCACCCGCGTGTGGTGGGGACTCGCCCTCATCCTGTTCGTGTACGTCGGTTTCGCCGCGGCCGGGGCGGCGCTCCTCTTCGCCAACATCCCGGGCGCGGCCGAGTCCAGCGGGGCCGGGGCGCAGGCGACGAGCGAGATGCTCACCCAACCCGGTCTCATCTACGGCTTCGCGACGAGCATCGGGTACGTCTTCCCAGTCCTGCTCGGTGCGCTCGCCACGACCGGCGAGTTCCGGCATCAGAGCCTGACGCCGACGTTCCTCGCGAACCCGAACCGCGGCCACGTCCTCGTCGGCAAGGTCCTGGCACTGACCGGGGTCGGCGCACTGTACGGCGTGATCGCGCTTGTCGCGTCCGTCGGTCTCGGCGGCGGCGCCCTGGCCATCAGCGGCATCGATCCGCTGCTGACCGACCCCGACACCTGGGCGCTCATCGGTCGTGCGGTGCTCGCGATGGCCCTGTGGGGTGCGATCGGCGTCGGTCTCGGGGCGGTGCTGCCGAGCCAGGTGGGCGCGATCATCGTCGTGCTGGCCTTCACGCAGTTCGTCGAGCCGCTGCTGCGCCTCGCCTCCTCGTTCTCCGAGGTCACCGCGTCCATCGGCCGGTTCCTGCCGGGTGCCGCGACGGACGCGCTCGTCGGACCGAGCTTCTACTCGATGATGTCCGCTCAGCAGGACGCGCTGACCTGGTGGCAGGGCGGACTCGTCCTCCTCGGTATCGGGGTCGTCGTCGCGCTCATCGGCTACGCCACGACCTGGCGCCGCGACGTCACCTAGGCAGGGTGCGCGCGCTGGCTCGAGCCAGGCAGCCCCTCGGCGGGGAGGCGTAGGCTCGACGGACAGCCACCGACCGGTCACCGCACCGGAGACAGGAGCACCATGGGCCGCGCATACCTCGTCGAGCAGGTCGAGCACGAGGGTGGCAAGCCCACCCGGACGGTCGATCTCCGCGACCTCCCCGACACTTCGCTGCCCGACGCCGCCGTCACCGTCGACGTCGAGTACTCGAGCATCAACTACAAGGACGCCCTCGTCCTCACGGGGAAGCCGGGCGTCGTGCGGTCGTTCCCGATGGTCGCGGGCATCGACCTCGTCGGCGTCGTCGCAGCGTCGAGTGATCCCGCGTGGACGGCCGGCAACCGCGTGGCCCTGTTCGGTGACGGCCTGAGCGAGACCCGGTACGGCGGGCTCTCCGAGCGCGCGAAGGTGCGGTCCGACGCGCTCGTCCGCGTCCCCGACCACGTCTCCAGCGCACAGGCCGCCGCGATCGGCACCGCCGGGTACACCGCGGCCCTCGCCGTGCTCGCGCTCGAGCACGGCAGCGCGACCTCCGGCGCCGTCCGTGTCGGCGGGCTCCCCGTGCTCGTCACGGGAGCCGGCGGCGGGGTCGGAAGCATCGCGATCGCACTGCTTGCCGCCGCCGGCTTCGAGGTCGCCGCCTCGACCGGGCGGGTCGACGAGCTGGGTGACGCCCTGCGGCGGCTCGGCGCGGCGTCGATCGTCGACCGTGCCGAGTTCGCCGAGGCCGGCCGGCCGCTCGGCAGCCAGCGCTGGGCGGGAGCCGTCGACTCCGTCGGCGGTCAGACGCTCGCGACGGTCCTGTCGCAGGTCGAGTACGGCGGGACGGTCGCCGCCTGTGGGCTCGCCGGCGGGTCCGATCTCCCGACGTCGGTCATGCCGTTCATCCTCCGCGGGGTCACGCTCGCGGGCGTGAACTCCGTCGAGGCACCGCTCCCCCTGCGGCAGGCCGCCTGGGAGCGCGTGACCACCGCGCTCGACCTCGACGTCCTCGACACGCTGACCGAGACGGTCTCCCTCGCCGAGGCGACGGATGCGGCGGAACGGGTCCTCGCAGGCTCGGTCCACGGCCGGATCGTCGTCGACGTCCGCGCCTGATCCCGCGTTCACAACTCAGGACGGCCCTGGCATGTCGCGCCCCAGGTCGCGTCGCTGACGGCCGACACACCGGCACGCTCCTGAGTTGCGAACAGCCAGAGGTGAGTCGTCACCGTGTTCACAACTCAGGACGGACCCGGTATGTCGCGCCACTGGTCACACCGCTCGATGCCGACACACCGGCACGCTCCTGAGTTATGAACGCAGGAACGCGACAGCGGCCGGTGCCCGAAGGCGACCGGCCGCTGCCGACGGAACTGCTGAGACTCAGTAGCCGGCGGTCGACATGACCGAGCCGAGCGCGACGGCGTAGAAGATGCCGCCGATGATGCCGAGCACGACGAGGATGATGCCGATGATGACACCGATCTTCGCGAGCTGGTTCGGGTAGCCGGCGTCCTTCGACTGCTTCTGCGCGACGAGGCTGATGATCAGGCCGACGAGCGGCACGACGATCGCGAGGATGAGGCCGACGAGGCCGAGCGTCTTGCCCGGGTAGTCGGCGGGCAGGGCGCCGCCCGGCTGCTGCGGGGCGTTGTACTGGGGTGCGTTGGTCATGATGGTTCCTCTCGAGGATGGTAGATGCGCCACGGGCGCGAGCCAACAGTAGTGGGTTAGGTACCCGACAGGCGATGGGGACAACTCCCCAATCGACCGGATGTCACCGGGTTACGGGCAGGTGATGGTGGTCGTGCCGTCGGTGTGGACACCGCTCCCGAGGGAGGCGCACGCCTCGTTGAACGCCGCAGCACCGATCGCGATACCCGCGATGGTCGCGATGATCGCGATGACGATGAAGACGATCGACAGGATGAGGCCGACCTTCGCCAGCGTGTTCTTGACACCCGCGTTCTTCGACTGCACCAGGGCGACGATGCTGAGGATGAGGCCGATCGGCGGGGCGAGGAAGGCGAGGATCAGGCCGACGATGCCGAGCGTCTTTCCGGCGGTCGCGTCGCCGCTGGGAGCTGCGCCGCCGGAATACGCGGGAGCCGCGCCGTACTGGTCCTTCGGGGGCTGCGGCGCCTGGGGAGCCTGCGGCGGCTGGCCGGGGTATTCACCGGGAGGAGGAGTCGACATGGCTGTGGTCCTTTCGAACAGGCGGATCTACGGAGGTTCGAGCGGGCCCAGAATACCGGTCAGACGTCGTTTTGTGCCCTGTTCGAGGCAAATGATTGCGCACGGCCCTGATCAGCGCCAGGATGCGAGGACACCGCGTCCTCGCCGACGATCCGGATCCGGCCGAGACCGCCGTGAGTGTGGCAGCTCGTCCTAGTGCAGGTCGAGGGCCGCGATGAGCTCGGCACTGCGACGGGTCGTGATGATGAGCCGCGAGTACTCCGCGTCTTCGAGATCGATGACGACCGACGGTTTGGTGCCCTTGATGACCAGGAAGTCCATGCCACCGTGGAACTTCCACTGGCCGATGGCGAGCGTCAACGGGATCGCGGTGCCCGGCGCACGGATGCCCCGGACCCAGATCCACGGGTCGTCGGTGATGGTGGCGGAACGGATGCTCGACCGGGGCACGACGACGTTGCTCCGACGCAGCGAGAGCGCTTTGTCATACGCGGACAGCTCGATCTCCAGTCGGTCGGGGTGCAGACGCAAGGAGGCCATGCCTCTAGTCTGCCAACCCCCGCCGACGTTCGCGTTGCCGGAAGTTCACAAAGCGGTAACGCATGCCCTGTGCAGCGTCCGACGTCGGCGGCGGGGCGACCGTCCGACTCAGCGGATGGCCGCCGCAGCCGCTCGGGCCGCCGCGGGCAGGGCGTCGACGATGCGCCCGATCGCCTCGTCATCGTGCGCCGCGGAGACGAACCAGGCCTCGTACACGCTCGGCGGGAGCGACACCCCAGCGTCGAGCATGCGGTGGAAGAAGGCCGGGTAGCGGAAGGCGTCCTGCCGCAGGACCGCGGCGTAATCGGTCGGTGCCGTCTCGCTGAAGGCGAAGGAGAACAGGTTCCCGGCGCGCTGCACGGTGTGCGCGACCCCGGCCTCCGTGAGCGCGTTCGAGGTCGCCTCGGACACGATCGCGGCCGCCGCGTCGACCCGACGGTAGACGTCCTGGTCGGCCAGGCGCAGCGTCTCGATGCCGGCGGCGAGGGCCACCGGGTTCCCCGAGAGTGTGCCGGCCTGGTAGACCGGGCCGGTCGGTGCGAGCAGGTCCATGAGCTCGGCGCGCCCACCCAGCGCAGCGAGGGGCATGCCACCGCCGATGACCTTGCCGAAGGTGAAGAGGTCGGGCTGGTACACGCCGACGGGGATGCTGATGGCGCCGGTCGAGTTCGCGACGGCGTGGTTGCCGGCCTCCCAGGCCTCTGCGCCCGGGACGGGCTCCGTGCCCGGCGCGACGGCGGCGAGTCCGCGGTTGTCGAGCCCCCACCAACCGGCGGAGGAGACGCGGAACCCGGTGAGCACCTCGTCGATGATGACCAGCGAGCCGTACTCGTGCGCGAGCTTCACGACGCTCGCGTTGAACCCGGGAGCCGGCGGGACGACGCCCATGTTGGCGGAGGCCGCCTCCATGATGATCGCGGCGATGTCCTGGCCGCGCTCGGCGAAGACCTCGCGGAGCGCCGCCCGGTCGTTGTACGGGACGACGATCGTCTGGGCGGCCGTCTCGGCGGTGACCCCGGCGGACCCCGGCAGGGCGAGGGTCGCGACGCCCGACCCCGCTTCAGCGAGCAGGCCGTCGGAGTGGCCGTGGTAGTGCCCGGCGAACTTCACGATGAGGCTGCGACCGGTGGCACCGCGCGCGAGGCGGATGGCCGTCATGGTCGCCTCAGTGCCGGTGGAGACCATGCGCAGCTTCTCGATCGGCGCGACACCGGACGCCTGGACGCGCTCCTTGACGAGCTCTGCGAGCTCGGTCTCGGCCGGGGTGGACGCGCCGAAGGAGAGGCCGCGGGCCGCAGCGGCCTGCACGGCCTCGACGACCTGCGGGTGCGCGTGTCCGAGGAGCGCGGGGCCCCACGCGCTCACGAGGTCGACGTACTGCACGCCCTCGGAGTCGGTGATGTAGGGTCCGGTCGCGGACACCATGAACCGCGGCGTGCCGCCGACGGAGCGGAAGGCACGGACGGGCGAGTTCACCCCACCGGGGATCGACCGCTGGGCTCTGGCGAATGCTGCGTCGTTCATCGGGTTCCTCCTGCACGCAGACCGCGCGCCTCATCCAACCAACCGGCGAGTTCGACGGCCCAGTAGCTCAGGACGACCTCGGCTCCGGCGCGCTTGATGGACAGCACCGACTCCTCGATCGCGCGTCGGCGGTCGATCCAGCCCTGCCGGGCGGCGGCCTCGATCATCGCGTACTCGCCGGACACCTGGTACGCCCAGACCGGGATCGACACCGTGTCCGCCACGTCGGCCAGGACGTCGAGGAAGCTCCCTGCGGGCTTCACCATGACGATGTCGGCGCCCTCGGCCTCGTCGATGAGCGCCTCGCGCAGGCCCTCACGGCGGTTGGCGGGGTCGAGCTGGTAGGTACGGCGGTCGCCCTGCAGCTGCGAGTCGACGGCCTCGCGGAAGGGGCCGTAGAGCGCGGACGCGAACTTCGCCGAGTAGGCGAGGATGATCGTGTCGTCGAACCCGGCGGCGTCGAGCGTCTCGCGGACGGCGGCGACCTGGCCGTCCATCATGCCCGAGAGGCCGAGGAGGGCAGAGCCGGACTCGGCCTGGGCCAGCGCCATGTCGCGGTAGCGGTCGAGCGTGCGGTCGTTGTCGACGCGCCCGCGGTCGTCGAGGACACCGCAGTGTCCGTGGTCGGTGAACTCGTCGAGGCAGAGGTCGGTCTGCACGACCAGGGCGTCGCCCACCTCGGCGACGAGCGCACGGGTCGCGACGTTGAGGATGCCGTCGGGGTCGGTCGCGCCGGAACCCACGGCGTCGCGCTCGGCCGGGACGCCGAACAGCATGACCCCACCGATGCCGGCCGCAGCCGCCTCAGCCGCGGCCCGCTTGGCGCTGTCGACGGTGTGCTGCCGGACACCCGGCATCGAGGAGATCTCGACCGGCTCGGAGACGCCCTCCCGCACGAACATGGGAAGCACCAGCTCCGCCGGGTCGAGTCTCGTCTCGCTGACGAGGCGACGGATGGCCGGCTGCTGCCGGAGACGACGGGGACGGGTCTCGGGAATGCTCACCCGTCCAGCCTACGCGCCGCTGCCGACGCGCCCTCCCGGTTCGCGCAGGGCGTGAAGCCGGTCAGCGGATCCCGTCGCCGGCGTCCTCGTCGCGGTTCCGGCTGAGCGCCACGGACACGATCGCCTCGATCAGCGAGTCGACCGTCTGCTGCTCCGCCACGACGTCGACCCGGAGCCCGTAGCCTCGGGCGTCACGAGCCGTGCGGGGTCCGATCGCGGCGATGACGGTGCTCTCGGGGATCTCGGGGAACTGCGAACGGACCTGCTCCGCCACGCTGCCCGAGGTGACGAGGATGGCACGCACCCGGCCGCTGGCGACGTCGGCGACGATCTTCTCTGCCACCGGGACACCGACCGTGCGGTAGGCCACGACGGACTGGACGTCGTGTCCGGCGGCGATCAGGCCCTCCGTGAGGAGCGGCTTGGCGATGGCCGAGCGGAGCGTGAGGATGCGCTTCGGGTGCGGTTCGAGCGCCGTGAGCTCCTGCACCATGCCCTTGGCGGAGTTGTCCTTCGCCGGCACGAGGTCGACGCTGTAGCCGACGGCGGTGAGCGCGGCAGCGGTCGTCTCGCCGACGGCGGCGACCCTCGTCGTCTCGGGGATCCGGATCCGCTGCGAGGACAGCACGTCGACCGTGGTCGCGCTCGTCACGGTCAGCCAGTCGAACTCGCCAGCCTCGAGCGCCGCGAGCGCGGCCCCGAGGGTCTCCGGGTCGTCGGTGCTGGCGAAGTTGATCATCGGGGCGACGACAGGCGACCCGCCCTTGCCACGGACCGTCCCGGCGACCGAGTCGCCCCACGGACCGCCGCGCGGCACGAGGACGCGCCACCCGCCGAGCGGCTTGGTGGCGGTGGGAACGGTGTTCGACTTCGTCCAGTCCTTCACGCAGCGCCTCCCAGCGGGGCGAGGTCGGCTGCGCCGGCCTCGATGAGCTCGTCCGCGAGCGAGACACCGAGCGCGTCGGCCGCTTGCAGCAGCTCCCGTCCGTGTCCGTCGCCGGAGAACCCCTCCGCGCGGCTCTCCCGGTGGATCATCTCGGTGCCGTCGAGCGAGTAGACGGCGGCCTGCAGCACGAGGTCCTCGTCGTCGAGCCAGGCTGCGGCACCGACGGGGGCCGAGCAACCGGCCTCGAGTCGACGGAGCACGGCCCGCTCCGCCGTCGCCTGCCAGCGGCTCGGCGCGTGGTCGAGCAACGCGATGGAACCGGCGATGGACGATTCGTCGTCGTCGAGGCACTCGATCGCGAGCGCCCCCTGCCCCGGCGCGGTCGGCCAGGTGTCGAGGTCGAAGAGCCCGGTGACGGCGTCGAGGCGTCCGAGGCGGGTGAGACCGGCGGCCGCGAGGACGACGGCGTCGAGGTCGTCGTCGATGCGGCGCAGGCGGGTGTCGATGTTGCCGCGGATGTCGACGACCTCGAGGTCGGGCCGGATGCGCTTCAGCTGGGCGATCCGTCGCGGTGAGCCGGTGCCGATCCTGGCACCCTGCGGCAGGTCGTCGAGCGAGCGGTCGTCGGAGGCGCACAGGGCGTCGCGCGGATCCTCGCGCATCGGCATGGCGGCGATCGTGAAGCCCTCGGCCGGAGCCGTCGGCAGGTCCTTCAAGGAGTGCACGACGAGATCGCAGGCGCCGTCGAGCAGGGCGTCGCGGAGCGCGTTGACGAACACACCCGTCCCGCCGATGGTCGAGAGCGACTCGCGACTCGTGTCGCCCTGCGTCGTGACGGTGACGATCTCGACGTCCTCACCGGTGGCCGCCGTGAGGGCGTCGGCCACATGACCGGTCTGCGCCAGCGCCAGGGCGCTGCCGCGGGTTCCGATGCGAAGGGTCATGGGGCGATCCCCGAGAACGCCGGTTTGAAGCCCAGCCGGGCGTTCTCGCAGCACCCGGGGCGGCAGACGTCGTACCAGGGGCCGAGGTCGGTCATGTGCGGTCGTTCCTCGACGGGCGTGCCGTCGCGGCGCTCGAGGACGAGGTCGACGAGTCCCTTGACGTAGGCGGCGGCGGTGCCCGGCGTCGGGACGCGTACGGCGGCCAGACCGTGTTCACCGGCCGTCTCGATGGCCTCGTTGTCGAGGTCCCACATGACCTCCATGTGGTCGCTCACGAAGCCGAGCGGCACGATGACGATCGCCTTGCGGCCGGCGGCGGGCAGCTCGGCGATCGCGTCGTTGATGTCGGGCTCGAGCCACGGCATGCTGGGCGGACCCGAACGGGACTGGTAGACGAGCTGCCACGGCACCGAGACACCGCTGCCGACCGCGCCGCCGAGGACACCGGCCTCACGGAGCTGGTCGATGGCGTTCGCCATGACGACCTCGGCCACCGCGAGGTGCTGGGCCTCGTACGCGCCGTGGTCGCCGAAGCCGCGGAAATCGGGGCCGGAGCGCGCGGCGTCGCCGGTGGGGATCGAGTGCGTCGCGAAGAGCACCTCGATCTCCGTCTCGGCGGAGAGATCGGGCTGCTCGCGCAGGTACTCGGCGATCGCCTCACGGACACCGTCGATGAACGGGGTCACGAAGCCGGGGTGGTCGAAGAACTGACGCACCTTGTCGATCTGGATCTCGCCCTGGAGGTTCGTCTCGTCGACGGCGATCGCGAAGTCCTCGCGGTACTGCCGGCAGCTCGAGTACGAGGAGTAGGCGCTCGTGGCGATCGCGATGAGCTTCGTGAAGCCGCGCTCGTGCGCCTCGGTCAGCGCGTCGCGCAGGTACGGGTCCCAGTTGCGGTTGCCCCAGAGGACCGGGAGGTCGATGCCGCGGGAGGCGAGTTCGAGCTCCAGGGCCGCCTTGAGCGCACGGTTCTGGTCGTTGATCGGGCTGACGCCGCCGAAGTGACGGTAGTGGTGGGCGACCTCTTCGAGACGCTCCTCGGGGATGCCGCGACCGCGCGTGACGTTGCGGAGGAACGGGATGACGTCGTCCTGGCCCTCAGGCCCGCCGAAGCCGGCGAGGAGGATGGCGTCGTAGTCCGTCGGCTCGGAGACGTGCTCAGGACCGGCCGCTGCGGCGTCGGTCGCGCCGCGGACGATGCGCTCGGGGGACTCTGCTCCGGTGCTCCCCAGGTTCATGGCTGCCATCAGCGCACCACCTCCAATGCCTCGGCGGGCGTGATACGGCGGCCCGTGAAGAACGGCACCTCTTCGCGCACGTGGCGGCGCGCTTCGGTGTTGCGCAGGTCGCGCATGAGGTCGACGAGTTCGACGACGTCGTCGGCCTCGAGCGGCAGGAGCCACTCGTAGTCGCCGAGGGCGAAGGAGGCGACGGTGTTGGCGAGCACACCCGTGAACGCCGCACCCTGACGGCCGTGCTCGGCGAGCATCTTGCGACGCTCCTCCTCCGGCAGGAGGTACCACTCGTAGCTGCGCACGAAGGGGTACAGGCAGAGCCAGCCCTTCGGCTCGATGCCGCGGAGGAACCCGGGGACGTGCTGCCGGTTGAACTCGGCGTCGCGGTGGACGCCCATGGCGTTCCAGGTGGGTGCCAGCGAACCGAGGATGGCGGTGCGGCGCAGCTCGCGGAGGCCGGCCTGCAGGCCCTCGGCGGTGTCGCCGTGGAGCCACAGCATGAGGTCGGCGTCGGCGCGGAGGCCGGAGACGTCGTAGATGCCGCGCAGGGTCACGCCCTGGGCTTCGACGAGCGCGATGGATGCTTCGAGTTCGGAGACATGCTCTTCGCCGAGCGGCAGCGCACTCGCCGGCTCGCGGCGCAGGACAGCCCAGAGGGTGAATCCTGAGGGGCCAGTCGGGGTGGCTGAGTCGGTCGGGTGGTGCGATGCCTCGGCAGAGGCCGGGTGAGTCATAGTCCTATCCTCACCCAGTTCGGTCGATTGGGCAAAAGGGGCAGGTCACGATTGACACCGAGCCCAGCCTCACCGCCGATACAGTCGGGTGATGACCAGCGAGCAACCTCCCGTCGAGTACCACGTCGCCAGAGCGGCCGAGATGGATCCGGTGACGCTCTACCGCGTGCTGAAGATCCGCGTCGACGTCTTCGTCGTCGAGCAGACGGCGCTCTTCGCCGATCTCGACGGTCGCGACATCGAGGACGGGACGCTCATCGCCTGGGCGCAGGAGGGCGACGAGGTGCTCGCGACGATCCGGATCCTGACCGAGGCCGAGCACTCGGAGATCGGACGGGTGGCCACCGCGTTCACCGCCCGCGGGCGGGGTCTCGCCGCGGAACTGATCCGCCGCGCCGTCGCCGACCACGGGCATCGGGAACTCCGCATGGGCGCCCAGAAACGCCTCGCCGACTGGTACGGCCGGTTCGGGTTCGAGATCAGCGGCCCCGACTACGTGGAGGACGACATCGTGCACGTCCCGATGACGCGCGTCGCCACGCCGAGCGACTGACCGGCGGCGGGACGCGTCAGCGCGCGATGGCGCGGACGATGCCCCACACTGCCAGCCCGGCCGCACCGGCGAGGCCCGCGACACCGGCGTAGAAGACCGCCGGGCGTTCGACCTTGACGGTCGCGATCTGCACGATGGCACGACGCTTGGCGCGGTGCACCTGCTTCGGGACGTTGAGCTTGTCCTCGATCGCGTTCAGCGTGGCGACGAGCTCGGCACGAGCCTGCTCGGGCGAGGGCGTCGCCCCCGGGAACTGGTCAACGGTCATACTCGCCGAGTCCCTTCACTGCCTTGATGTCTTCCTTCACGTTGTCCATCGGGCTCGGGTCCTCGTTGATCTTCTTGAAGTACCGCAGCGCGATCAGCACGAGGACCGCAGCGACGAGGACGAAGAGCACGAAGACGCAGAGCGCTGCCAGCCACGAGGGCATGACGAGCGCGAGCGCGAGGATCAGCACGGCGACGAGCACGCCGACCGCGAAGAAGAGGAACACCGCGGCACCGGCGACGAAGGCCGCGCCGATACCCGCGTACTTGCCCTTGTGGGCGAGCTGCGTCTTGAGGTTGGCGATCTCGGCCTTGACCAGGTTCGAGACGACCCCCGGCAGCTGGCCGACGAGGGTCAGGAGGGACTCGTCGCGCTTGTCGTAACGCGGCTCCGACCGGTTGCGGTCACTCATGAACGGCATCGTCGGTGCTACTCGCCGCTCTTGGGCTTCGGAGCCGTCGTCTTGGGCGCGGCAGGCTTGCGCACTGCGGGCTTCGAGGCCGACGACGTCGAGGTGCCGGAGGCCGTGCGGGCGTCCTTGACCGTCTCGGACACGTCCTGGACGGTGTCCTCGGTCTTGGAGATGGCCTTGTCGAGCTTCTGGCCGGGCGTCGAACCCTGCTGGCTGACGACCTTCGCGACGGCGCTGACGCCGCTCCACAGAGCCGCGGGGACCTCGCTGATGCGTGCCTTGGCGAAGTCCTCGACCTTGCCGCGCTGCGCGCGCACCGGCTTCGCGTTCCACAGCTTGACCCACTGCGTCTTGAT
Source organism: Plantibacter sp. CFBP 8775 (assembly GCF_014839505.1). NCBI lineage: Bacteria > Bacillati > Actinomycetota > Actinomycetes > Micrococcales > Microbacteriaceae > Plantibacter > Plantibacter sp. CFBP 8775. The sequence continues at coordinate 1,591,370 of NZ_JACYNV010000002.1, forward strand.
CTGCTCGTAGCGTTCGCGTCCGGCGCGGGTACCGAGCACGTAGCCCGTGAGCCCACCGACGACGAACATGACCTTGCCCTTCATGGCGCCTCCGTCTGTTCGAGTGGTGCTGTGATGCTGCATCCAACGGGACCAGCGTAGTCGGGTGTCACTCCGACGCCACCATCCGGTCGGGGGTTGACAGGAAAAGATGCCGGGTCGGGCATATGGGCGCGTCTACCGCTGTAGCGCCTGATGGCGGAGTCGCGCCGCCGCCTCGTGGGCGTCGGGGACCACCGAGGCGAGCCCCGTGCCCGACAACCAGGCACCCGTGACCGCGAGGTCGGGCACCTCGGCCACCGCTTCCCGGATGGCCGTCGAGCGTTCACGCTGGCCGCGCGCGGCGGTCGGCTGCGTCCCCGTCCAGGAGATGCGGTGGAAGCCGCGGACGCTGCCCGGGTCGAGCTGGACGCCGAGCATCACCGACGCATCGTGCAACGCCGTCGAGAGCAGCTCCTCGTCGGTCAACGCGCTCGTCGCGTCGGCCTCGCCCTGACGGCCGAAGGACAGGCGGACGACGTGGCGGTGCTCGCCATGCTCCTTCGCGCGGTCGGCGAGCCAGGCCCACTTCGCCGTCGCGTGGGTGAGCGCCTTGGCGTGGAGCGTCGAGCCGGGTGCGACGAGCAGCCCGGAGCCACGCGGTGCGGCGTCGAGGGCCGGTTCGTCGAGCACGATCGTCACGAGCTCGATGGGCGCGGGCAGGACCGGGTCGCCCGCGTCGTCGCCGGCGGCGGGGAGGTCGCGGAGCGCCGGCCCGACGTCGGCCAGCAGGTTGCGGGCCGGCTGCTCGGGCGTCGCGATGAGGACCAGATCGGCCTCGAGCACCCGGCCGTCGGTCAGGGCGACGTACCAGGGGGCTTTCGACGCACCTGCAGCCGCGGGACGCTCGCTCATCCGCGGGAGGCCGGCGTCGCCGAGGCCGACACCCGGTCCGTCCACGTCGATGTCGAACGGGTTCCGGGAGATCGCCGTGACGGCGACGCCGGTGATGAGCGTCGACCCCCACCGCTCGAGCTCCGCGGTCAAGCCGTCGACGAGGACGGTCATGCCACCGTCGAGGCCACCGACCGCGGCACCGGCGGGCGCGTTCTCCCGGAGGGCCGCGACGGCGAGGGACAGCGCCCCGGTGCGGGTCAACGCGGCGTTCAGCCCGGGAGCCGCGCGGTCGACGTCGAGGTCGTCCGGAGCGGCCGAGTAGACGCCCGAGGTGACCGGTGCGACGAGGAGGTCGTGGACGGCCGCGCCCATGCGCTTCCGGACGAGCGCACCGAGGTTGTGCTCGGTGCCGATCGTGAGCGGCGGGCGGATGCGGTCGAGGTAGGCGCGCAGCGCGCCCTTCCAGCCGATGACCCGACGGACGTCGTCGGCGAGGGGGTTCGTCGGGATGCCCAGCAGCCCCGCCTTGGGGAGCGGGACACTCCGCTGCGGCTGTCCGGGCTTGGCGACGTGCAACCAGGCCCCGGCCCGGTTGGGACGCACGACGCGGTCGGTCAGCCCCAGCTGCTCGATGAGCTCGGCGACCGAACCACCGCGCGTCGCGAAGCTCTCGGCACCGACGTCGACGCGGAGACCCGCGACCTCGGCGGCCGCGAGCGCGCCACCGAACGACTCCTGCGCGTCGACGACCGTCACCGAGATGCCGACCTTGGCGCAGTCGACCGCGCCGACGAGTCCGGCCACACCACCGCCGATGACGACGAGACGCTTCGGCTCCAGACTCATGCGGGCTGCCAATCGTGGGCGAGGGCGACGATGCGGGTCAGGACGTCCGGGTCGGTCTCGGGCGGGACCCCGTGGCCGAGGTTGAGGACGTGCGACGGCGCCGCCGTCCCGCGCTGGAGGATGTCGAGGACGTGCGCCTCGAGGACCGGCCATGGGGCGGCGAGCAGTGCCGGGTCGATGTTGCCCTGCACGGGGACGCCGCCACCGAGACGTCGGATGCCCTCGTCGAGCGCCAGCCGGTAGTCGATCCCGACCACGTCGGCGCCGACCCGGTGCATCGCACCGAGCAGTTCACCGGTCCCGACGCCGAAGTGCACCTTCGGGACGGGGAGGTCGGCGACGTGCGCGAGCGCGGCCCGGGAGGCCGGGGCGACGTGACGCTCGTAGTCCTCGAGGGAGAGTGCCCCCGCCCACGAGTCGAAGAGCTGCGCGGCCGACGCGCCGGCGAGCACCTGGGCGCGGAGGAAGCGACCGGTGACGTCCGCACACCAGGCCATGAGCTTCGCCCACGACGCCGGGTCGGCGTGCATGAGGGTGCGGGCGGCGAGGTGGTCCTTCGACGGTCCGCCCTCGACGAGATAGGCGGCGAGCGTGAACGGCGCACCCGCGAAGCCGATGAGCGGCGTGCGGCCGTCGCCGATCCCCGCGAGCCCGGCGACGGTGAGCGCGACGCCCTCGCGGATCGGCGCAAGCGTGTCGTCGAGGACGGCCGGGTCGAGCGCGACGAGCGCGTCGACCTCGGCGGCCGTCCGAACGGCGGAACCCAAGACGGGACCACGGCCCGGCACGATCTCGACCGCGACCCCGGCCTGCTTGAGCGGCACCACGATGTCGCTGAAGAAGATGGCCGCGTCCGTCCCGTGCCGTCGGATGGGCTGGAGGGTGATCTCGCTCGCCATCGCCGGGTCGAGGCAGGCGTCGAGCATGGCCGTCCCGATCCGCAACTCGCGATACTCGGGCAGCGACCGGCCGGCCTGACGCATGAACCAGACGGGCGTCCGCTCGGGGCGGGTGCCGCGGTACGCGGTGATGAGCGGCGACGACTGGGTCACGCCGGTGACGAGGGGGTGTTCGGGTGGGAGACTCACCCCTCCATCCTCCCATTCCCGCGCTGAGCGCGGCATGGGCGAAGCCCCGCGATGCGCGGCCCTGCCGGTGCGGACCGTCCGGCGACGGCCCGCACCGGAGTCCGACCGTGGTTCAGAGCCGGTGCGACACGCTGCACGAGTGGTCGTAGCCGACCGACTCGTCGAAGGTGAACTCCACCGTCGCCACGAGATCGTCGATGGACGGCGACGCGGAGAGGTCCTGCCAGATCCCGAGCGAGTGCCACTGGCCGTCCTGCTTCATCGAGTCGGGCGAGTGGATCCACCGCGTCGCCCCGCCGTTCTGCGACAGGCCGAGGTCGATGTTCGCCTGATCGCCAAAGGGCGCACCGCCGGCGGTGATCCGGTACTCCTCCAGCGAGACGGTCGTCTTGCCCGAGGCGTCGCTCCCGTTCCAGACCAGGTGGACCTCGCCGGTCGCATGGAACAGACCACCCGTGTACGTGCAGGTGACCACGACATCGCCTCCCCGTGGGTACGAGGCCGGGGCTGGGGCCGCACCCATGAGCCCGGGCGTGACCATCGCTGCCGCGGCGGCGAGCGTGACGACTCTCCTGAAGTGCTGCATAACGTTCTCCTTCGATCGTTGTGTTCCGTTCGGTCGAACGGCTTGATCCGTAGTATTGCATCTGACATTTCATATGTCAGTACCCGACTGGTGGTGAGGGTGCCCTGAGCGACATCCCGGGAGCCCGACAGCGCCGCTCGGGTAGACTCATCGGGTGCTCATGTGTGTGACGGCGAGCCATAAGAACGCCACCTTCGACCTCCTCGAACGACTCTCAGTCGGTGCCGAGGGCGTTGCCGCGCGCCTGGTCGAGCACCACGAGTGCGTCTCGGGTGCCGTCGTCGTGGCCACCTGCAACCGGTTCGAGGCGTACATCGACCTCGACGAGCCCGTCACCGCCGCCGCATCCGTCGCCTTCGAGGCCGCTGCGGAGGCCGTCAGCGAGACCACCGGCATCCCCGCCGAGCAGCTGCGGGAGGTGTTCGACCTCAGCGTCGGCACCGCGGCAGCCGAGCACCTCTTCGCCGTGTCGGCCGGACTCGAGTCCGTCGTCGTCGGCGAGGGCGAGATCGCCGGCCAGGTGCGGCGCTCCCTCGAGGCCGCTCGCGCGGGTGGCACCACCAGCTCCGAACTGGAGCGCCTGTTCCAGCGCGCGTCCCAGACCTCCCGCGGCATCAAGAACCGCACGCCGCTCGGGCGTGCCGGTCGCTCCATCGTGCGTCTCGCCCTCGACCTCGCGGAGAGCCGTATCGACGACTGGGCCACGCAACGCGTCTTGCTCGTCGGCACCGGTGCGTACGCCGGCGCGAGCCTCGCCGCCCTCCGCGACCGCGGCGTCACCGACGTCCTCGTGTACTCGCCGTCCGGCCGCGCCGAGAAGTTCGCGCGCTCGCACGAGATCGGCTGGATCGGACACGACGACCTCGCCCGCACCACCGGCGAGGTCGACATCATCGTCACCTGCACCACCGCCGAGGGCCACGTGGTCGACGCCGAACTGCTCCGCGCGGGTCGCACGGCCGTCGCCGCCGACCACCGTGCGCGAGCCGCGGCTGCCACGGACACACCGACGCTCTCGCTGGTCACCGCGGCCGACGCACCGGCCGCACCCGAGCCCACCGGGGTCTCCGCACTCGTCCACGACGTCATCACCGAAGCCGCCGCCGAGTGCCCCGTGCCGCACGCCTCGGCCCAGCTCGTCATCGACCTCGGCCTGCCGCGCAACGTCGACCCCGACGTCTCCACCGTCTCCGGCGTCGTCCTGCTCGACCTCGAGACCATCCGCATCCACGCGCCGCTCGAGGAGCTGCAGGCCACCGAGGTCGCGCGCTCCATCGTCAGCCGCGCCGCACAGAAGTTCGCCGCGGTCGGCGAGGAGCGCAGCCTCGAGCCCGCCGTCGTCGCCCTTCGCAGTCACGTGCACGCGCTCGTCGAGGCCGAGGTCGCCCGCGCGACCGCTCGTGGCGACGACGACGGCTCGACCGCCCGCGCACTGCGTCACCTCGCCGGAGTGCTGCTGCACGAACCGACGGTGCGGGCACGGAACCTCGCCCGCAACGGCGAGCAGGCCGCGTACACGACGGCGCTGCAGACGCTCTTCGGTATCGAGGTTCCCCAGGCACCGGCGGTCGTCGCACCGGTAGCCGACACCGACTCGGCCGCTTCCGCCTCCTAGGCTTCCTGGCGGTACCGGGGCTCTCGCGTCGGGCAACTCCGGTCACCGAGCCGAACCCCGGTCACCGAGCCTGTCGAGGTGCGCGCGAACACGCGACCCCACCATGGACGTTCCTCGTGTGCCCTTCGACACTTCGACAGGCTCAGTGCGGCGCAGCTCAGGGACCGGAGAGGGTTACCGCTCAGGGACCGGGGCGGGAAGGGCGCTGGAACGACGAACGGGCACCGGCGCGATGCCGATGCCCGTCATGATCCGCCTGCGGAGCAGGCCGTGGATCAGTAGTCGTAGTTGTAGTCGTACGAGCTCGCGCCGGCGATCGCGCCTGCGATGATCAGAAAGTAGAAGATGATCACGATGATGCCGGCGAGGACCGACACGCCGCTCACGATGGTGCCGGCGAGGGCCAGGCCACGGCCCTGCTCGCCGGTGCGCTTGATCTGACCGAGCGCGATGATGCCGAGCACGAGGCCGACGACGCCGAACCCGACGAACGGGGCGATGAGCGAGATGATCGCCATGACGTTCGTCTTCGGGCCGGTCGGCTGCGCGTAGCCGTACGGCGCCTGAGGCTGTCCGTACGGAGCGGCGGGCTGGCCGTAGGGGTTCTGCTGCTGCCCGTAGGGTGCCTGCGGCTGGCCGTAGGGGTTCTGCTGCTCGCCGTAGGGAGCCTGCGGCTGACCGTACTTCGGCTGCTCGCCGTACTGCGGAGCCTGCTGGCCCGGCTGCTCACCGTAGGGCGAGGGCTGGCCGTACTGCGGAGCCTGTTCCCCGTACTGCGGAGCCGGCGGAACCTGCGATTCGCCGTAGGCCGGCTGCTGGGGGTTCTGGCTCTGACCGTATGGGTCGTTCGGCTGGCCGGAGTTCGGATCAGTCATGAAGGTGCACCTCGCGCATAGGGGTTCGACGAACGGACTCATGCTTGCAGCGCGCCGTCGCCTTGTCAACACAGGGTAACCCGCGATCCCTGATGTCCACTGGGCTCGCGCGGTGGGCACCGGAGGCGGTGGCAAGATGGACGAGGGGGTGCGGATGGACGAGGAGTCGGTGGCGGAAGCCGAGGACGTCACGCTCGCCGATGCCCCGCCGGTCGCCGAGCGGCCTGGCGCGCTGACCATCGCCGGGATCGTCGCCGTCGACTGGGTCCACTCCGTCGTCTGGCACACGCGGGCCTTCTTCAGCGGCCGAATCCCGAGGGAGTACGCCCGAGGCGACGCGAGTCGCCCCGTCGTCGTCCTCATCCCCGGCGTGTACGAGACCTGGGCGTTCCTGAAGCCGGTCGCCGACCGCCTGAACGCCGACGGCTACCGGATCCGCATCGCCCGCGGCCTCGGATACAACCGCAAACCCATCCGCGACACGGCGGCCCGCTTCGCCCGCGCGCTCGGGCGGTTGCCGAAGCCCGCCGCCGGGTGCGTCATCGTCGCGCACAGCAAGGGAGGCCTCGTCGGAAAGGAGCTGCTCCTCACCGAACGCGAGCGGCTGGGCCTGCTCGGGGTCGTCGCGATCTGCTCGCCGTTCTCCGGGTCGGTGCTCGCGAAGTACGTCGTCGACCCGAGCCTCCGCGCCTTCCTCCCGACAGACGAGACCATCGTCGCGCTCGGCGCCCCGCACGACGTCAACGCCGACATCGTCTCGATCTACAGCACCTTCGACCCGCACGTGCCGTCCAGCAGCGTGCTGCCCGGAGCGACGAACGTGCTCCTCCCGGTGCCGGGTCACTTCGTGATCCTCAGCACGGACGAGCTCAAGGACGCCGTGGAACTCGCCGTCGACGGGTTCGCCGGTCGGGTGCGGCCCGCACTCGACACCGAGAACCCGGCCGACCGGTGAGCCGCGCACCCGAGAGCTCGGGCAGCGCGCTCCCCGACATCCTCGTGTCCGCGGTCGCGATCGTCCGCGGACGGCGGGTGCTCATGGTGACGGCTCGCGGCCGCGACGTCCTCTACATGCCGGGCGGGAAGATCGACGCGGGCGAGACGCCCGCCGAGGCCGCCGTCCGGGAGGCACGCGAGGAGGTCGCGGTCGAGATAGATCCGGCGCGGGTGTCGCCGTTGTTCACGGTGGTCACGCAGGCGCACGGCGAACCCGACGGCCGGCTCGTGCGGATGCACGTCTTCGCGGCCGAGACGCACGAGACACCGACGCCCTCCGCCGAGGTGAGCGCGGTCCACTGGGTGGGCACGGAGTCACTCGACCGCTGCCCACCTGCGGGACGCGACGTGCTCGAGCGCCTGGCGGCGGCGGGGCTCATCGACTGAGGAGCCCTTCAACAGGCGGATACTGCCATTCGACAGGCTCAGGGACCGGCGGGGGTGAGCCCTTCGACAAGCTCAGGGACCGGTTGACGCTCAGGGACCGGTCAACCTGGGACCGGAGGAGTGAGACCGGCTCAGTGCACGTACTCGAGGAGGTCCTGGCCGAGGATCCGAACGGCGTCGACCACTCCGAGGCGCGTGCCGAGCTCCGTGTCGTCGTAGCTCGTGCACACGGCGTAGCTCACGGCACCGTTCGGGCCGCGGAGGATACCCGCCTCGGCTCGCACGCCGACTCCGGAACCGGTCTTGTTGAAGAGCTGGATGCCGTGGTCGGGCTCACGGTGGGCCAGTGGGTCGAGCCCGAAGCCCGAGGCGACGAGCGAGAGGTCGGTGTTGAGCGACAACCAGGCCAGGACCCGGCGGCTCGTGGTCGCGTCGACGATCTCGCCCGTCGCGAGCGCCTGGAACAGCCAGGCGAGTTCGCGGGCGGAACCGACGGAGAGCTGCGGTGCGTTGTCGGGGCCGCGGTGGTCGCGGACGATGTCGAGGAGGGCCGTGCGCTTCAGCCCGATCTCCTCGGCACGGTGGCGGACGGCGTCGAGACCGATGTGTCGGAGCAGGACGTTCGTGGCGAGGTTGTCGCTCGTCGCGCCGACGAGGGCCGCGAGGTCGGCGACCGGGAGGGACGGCGCTTGGAGGTGCTGCCAGATCCCGGAGTCGGCGACGGCGTCGAGTGGCTCGCGGTCGAGGATGGTGAGCCCGCTGAAGTCGGCGTCGCCCAGACGGGCCGCGACCTCGATGAGGAGGAGGACCTTGCCGATCGAGGCAGTGGGCACGACGACGTGGTCGTCGGCCGACATGAGCATCTCGCCGGTGGTGATGTCGTTGATCCGGAGGCTGACCTGCGCACCCGACGCGGCCAGCTCACCGAGGGCGCTGAACCCGCGGGTGAATGGTTCGATCTGGGCGGAGGCACGGTGGCGCCCTCGACGCGCATCGCGCGAACGGCGACGTTCCGACTCGTGCACTCGTGAAGCCACGGCTGACCGAACTCCTCTGCTCCAGATGGTGATCCCGACGATCCTGCGGGTGTGGACCTGCCCCGGTCAGCCCACTCGACGGCCGTCCGACGACCCGCGCAGCGGGCCTCCGGATGTGCCGTCCACGGTATCGTAAGCGCCCTTCGCGCTGGCTGCGAATCTGGGCCTGGGAACGTCGTTCCCGGGCGCGTCGGTCCGACATCCATCGCTTCCATCGCCCGCGAATCCGGTCGGTCCACCGCCCGGATCCCGTCGGGTTCAGAGCCTGATCACGGGCGAGCGCGGGCTGGGAACTGGGTCGCGAACTTGCCGCCACTGACGTCGATCAGCGCACCGGTGACGTAGCCAGCCTGGTCGCTCGCGAGGAACCGCACGATGTTCGCGACGTCCTCCGGTTCCTCCCATCGGCGCACCGAGAGCGTGTCGAGGAGTTCGTCCTGCTGCGCTGTCGGGAGATCGGCGAAACCGTTCATCGCCGTCGGCACCATGCCGGGGGCGTAGGCGTTCACCGTGATGCCCCACGGCCCCAGCTCGCTCGCGAGGACCCTGGTCAACTGGACCACCGCGGACTTGGACGCCGCGTAGGCCGCGCTGCCGACGCTCGGGATGACCGCCGCGAAGCTCGCGGCGTTGATGATGCGCCCGGAACGCTGTTCCTTCAGATACGGGATGACCGCCTTCGACACCCGGAAGACGCCGCCGACGTTGACGTCGAAGCACCTCGTCCACGCGGCGTCGCTCGTCTCCTCGAGCAGCGACTGCACGTTGACCCCGGCGTTGTTCACGAGGACGTCGATCCCTCCGAGCCCGGCGGCAGCCGCCGCGACCGCGCTCGACACCGATTCCTCGGAACGCACGTCGCATGCGATGGCGACGAGGTCGCCGTGGTGGGACGCCACGAGCGCGTCCAGGGAGGAGACGTCGAGGTCGAGCACCGCGGCGCGGGACCCCTCGGCGAGGAAGGACTCCACGAGGGCGAGCCCGATTCCGCGAGCACCTCCGGTCACAATCACCCGTCGATCCGTCAGGTCCAGCAGCATCGGTGTCTCCCGTCGTTTGAGCGCGTCCGTCGACGCGTCGACCCGGTGTCGACGGCAGCGTGCGCACGAGGCGAGTAAAACATACTTATGATCGATCAGCTCGATACACTGGCGTCATGACGGATCGAGTGCTCTGGGTTACTGGTGGCGGCAGCGGCATGGGGCAGGCCGTGGCGGTGTCTGCTGCTGAGGCGGGCTGGCGCGTCGCCGTGACGGGGCGACGCCGCGAGGCGCTCCTCGAGACCGTCGAGGCCGTCACCTCCGCCGGCGGTGTGGCCGTCGCCGCGGAGGCCGACGCGACGGACCCCACTTCGCTCACCCGAGCCCACGAACGCATCGTCGCCGAGCTCGGCCCGGTCGACGACCTCGTCACCGCGGCGGGCCTGAACGCACCACGGCGTCGATGGGACGACCAGTCGATGACGGAGTTCGCCGCGATCGTCGACACCAACCTCACCTCGGTCGCCCGGACGATCGATCTCGCACTGCCCACCATCCGTGACGCACAGGGACGGATCATCGTCATCTCCTCCTTCGCCGGTTGGCGCTTCTCGACGAAAGGTGGCGTCGCCTACAGCGCGAGCAAGACCGCGCTCGCCTCGCTCTGCACGACCCTCAACGAGGAGGAGGGACTCCGCGGCGTCGGCGCCACCCACCTCTGCCCGGGCGACGTCGACACCCCGTTCCTCTCCATGCGGCCGCAGGTGCCGGACGCGTCGGCGCGCGAGACGATGCTGACACCCGAGGACATCGGCCGCGCCGTGCGGTTCATCCTCGACGGCCCGCCACACGTGCGGATCGATGAGCTCGTGATCTCCCCCACCCGTCCGTCAGCACGGGCGTGAGCCGCGCACCGGGGACGTCGGCCTTCGAACGGACGCTCGACCGGATCGGTACCGACATCGTCGACGGCGGACTGCCCGCCGGCACGGTGTGCACGGTGGACGAGCTGGTCGACCGCGCCGGGCACTCACGGTCGGTGGTCCGCGAGGCCACCCGCGTACTGGCCGGCCTCGGACTCCTCGCCAGCAAGGCGCACGTCGGCCACACCGTGCAGCCGTCGTCGAGCTGGGACTGGTTGCAGCCTCGGGTGCTCCGCTGGGCGTTGGCGAGCGGACGACGGGAGTCCACCCTCCTCGCGATCCGCGAACTCCGCACCGCGACCGAGCCGGAGTCGGCACGGCTCGCGGCCGAGCGACGCAGCGACGACGACGCCCGCGAGCTCCGCGTGACGAGTGAGGCGCTCCGCGCGGCCGCGGTTCGCCAGGATCCGATCGCGTTCCTCGAGGCCGACCTCCTGCTGCATCGCCTCATCCGGCGCGCGGCGGCGAACCCGATCCTCGACCGGGTCGGCGACGCCGTCGACGAGGCCCTCCGGGATCGTGTAGACCAGCTGCCCGGCGACGGCATCGACCACCACGACGCGGCGTTGCACACGGACCTCGCGTCGGCGATCGAGGCGCAGGACGGCGAGCGGGCCGCCGCGACGATGCGCGTGATCATCCTGCGCACGGCCTGACGGCGGCGATGCCCGACCGCCCCTCGCACACACGGTTCTCGCAGCTTCGTGAAACACGTCCGTCACGCAGGTAACGACCGTGTTGCAGTGCTGGAAAATATTTGCAAGCTTCCTGTACTTATTGAATACTGTTTCCACACCCACTGAAAACAGCAGGGATCGACCGCGGTTTCCCGGTCATCACGGATCCCGGGCCAACGACGGCTCGGACTCCCGATCCCAGAATCGAGGAGCAGCACCATGCGCAAGCGCACCCTTCCGCTGGCCGTCCTCGCCACCGCGGCACTCGGCCTCACCGCCTGTGCCGGTGGCGGTTCCGGCTCAGGCGACGTCTCGGCAGACGGCCAGACGCTCACCGTCTGGATCATGCAGGGCACCAACCCCGACTCCGAGGCCTTCTTCAAGGAGGTCGGCTCGGCCTTCAAGAAGGAGACCGGCGCCACCCTCAAGGTCGAGTACGTGCAGTGGGCCGACGCCCACGACCGCTTCGTGACGTCGATCGCCGGGAACACCACCCCCGACGTCGCCGAGACGGGCACCACCTGGACGGCCGAGTTCGCCGATGCCGGCGCCCTCGCCCCCATCGGCGACTACGTCGACGAGGCCGGCCTGAAGGACGACCTCGTCAAGGGCCTCGCCGACTCCGGTACGTACGACGGCGAGCTCTACGGCATGCCGTGGTACGCCGGCGTCCGCTCGATCGTCTACCGCACCGACGTCTTCGAGGAGCTCGGCCTCAAGGCGCCGACCACCTGGCAGGAGATCATCGACGCCGGCACCGCGATCAAGGCCGCCAAGCCCGACATGATCCCGTTCCCCGTCCCCGGTGACGCCGAGTTCACGGCGTACCCCTGGGTCTGGGGCGCCGGCGGCGAGGTCTCCGAGCTCGACGGCGACACCTGGAAGTCGGGGCTCGCGAGCGACGACTCACGCAAGGGCATCCAGTTCTGGACCGACCTGGCCACCAAGTACGACCTCTCCTCCTCAGGTGCCACCACCTGGAAGGAGACGGACGTCCTCGACAACTTCGTGCAGGACAAGGTCGCCATGGCGATCATGGGCTCCTGGACCCCGGCAACGATCGTCCAGAAGAACCCGGAGCTCGAGGGCAAGTTCGCCGCCATCCCGATCCCGGGTGAAGACGGCGGCATGTCGCCCTCCGTGCTCGGCGGTTCGCACCTCAGCATGTTCAACACCTCGAAGAACAAGGACCTCGCGTTCCAGTTCATCGAGATGATGACCACCGGCAAGTTCGCCTCCGAGTGGGCCGAGCAGACCGGCTACTTCCCCGGCCAGACCTCGCTTCTCAGTGACTCGACCGAGAGCGACGACCCGCTGGTGAAGCCCTTCGCCGAGCAGTTCGTCGACGGCGGCGCTTCCCTCCCCGTGACCCCGAAGTTCGGTGCGGTGCAGGCGAAGAAGACCACCAACGCGATGATCCAGGCCATCCTCTCCGGAAGCAAGTCGGTCGACCAGGCGACGACCGATGCCGCCAAGGAGATGGACGACATCATGAACGGCAAGTAGCCGATCGTGTCGACCCTCACCCCGCCCACGGTCACCCGCGAAGCCCCCGCTTCGCGGGTGGCCGGGGGCCCCTCCCCCAAGCGGCTGCGCCTCCTGATGCGCACCCGCCCCTGGCTGCTGCTCGCGCCGGCACTCCTCATCCTCGCCGTGCTCCTCCTCTGGCCGCTCATCCGCGTCGTCCTGTTCTCCCTGCAGGACTACGGCCTGCGCGAGATCGTCAGCGGCGACACCAACTTCAACGGCGGCGCCAACTACGCCGAGGTCTTCGCCGACCCGACCCTCTGGACCGTCGTCCTCCCGAACACCGTCTTCTTCGCCGCGGCCGCCGTCATCGGTACGGTCGTCCTCGGCACCCTCGTCGCCCTGCTCATGGCGAACCTCGGCTCCTTCTGGCGCACCATCGTCGGCAGCGCCATCATGGTCGCCTGGGCGATGCCCGCCGTCACCGGCACCTACGTCTGGGTCTGGATCTTCGACGCCGACCGCGGCATCGTCAACCAGACGCTCATGGGGCTCGGGCTCATGGACGAGCCCTTCAACTGGTTCACGAACCAGTTCACGTTCTACGGCATCGCGCTGCTGAACGTGATCCACCACGGCTTCCCGTTCGTGGCCATCACCGTCCTCGCCGGCCTGCTCGGCGTGTCCAAGGAGATGCTGGAAGCCGCCGAGATGGACGGGGCGGGCGCGTTCCGTCGCTTCTTCCAGATCACCTTCCCGTCGCTGCGCCAGGTGTTCTCGGTCGTGATCATCCTGTCGACCATCTGGGACTTCAAGGTGTTCGCGCAGATCTACCTCATGCCGGGTGGTTCCGGCTCGAACCGCGAGGTGTTGAACCTCGGCGTGTGGTCGTACGTGGAGTCCTTCGGGCAGAACCGCTACGGCTTCGGCTCCGCGATCGCGGTGCTGTTGACGCTCGTCCTGCTCGGCATCACGATCGTCTACATCCGCGCCCTCATGAAGGAGGACGAACTGTGACCACCCACGCTCCCGCCCCCACCGCCGCCCGTCGACAGGCTCAAGGGCCGGGCACCGACCGGTCCACCAAGCCGCAGGTCCCGATGCACCGGAAGGCGAGCGGTCGGAAGATCCGCTCGAACACCGTCAAGGCGATCCTCGTCACCCTCCTGCTCGTGTTCACGCTGTTCCCGGCGTACTGGATGCTGTCGAGCGCGTTCGACGCGCAGGCGTCGAGCGGCGGCCAGTCCTTCTTCCCGAAGGAGTTGTCGTTCACGAACTTCGAGTCGGTGCTGACCGACGGCGGGTTCGCGGTCTTCCTCCGCAACTCCGCGATCGTCGCCGGTGCGACGGTGCTCATCTCCGCCGCCGTCGCGCTCCTGGCGTCGGTCGCGGTCGCCCGCTTCCGGTTCAAGTTCCGCACCGCGGTGCTGCTCATGATCCTCGTCGTGCAGATGGTGCCGCTCGAGGCGCTCGTGATCCCGCTGTTCGTGCAGATCCGCGACCTGCAGCTGCTCAACACGCTGCTCGGGCTCATCATCGTGTACGTCGCGCTCGCACTGCCGTTCGGCATCTGGATGCTGCGCGGCTTCGTCGCGGCGGTGCCCGTGGAGCTCGAAGAGGCGGCGTTCCTCGACGGCGCCAGCTGGTGGCGCATGTTCCGCTCGATCATGCTCCCGCTCGTGGCCCCCGGCCTCGTCGCGACGAGCGTGTTCAGCTTCATCACGGCCTGGAACGAGTTCATCTTCGCGATGACCCTGCTCGGCGGCTCGACGGAGAACTACACGGTGGCCATCGGCCTCAAGCAGTTCTTCGGTCTGAACTCCAACGACTGGGGTTCGGTCATGGCGGCGTCGACCATCATCACGATCCCGGTCATGATCTTCTTCATCCTCGTGCAGCGCCGCCTCTCCGGCGGACTGGTGTCCGGAGCGGTGAAGGGATGATCGACCCCGACGTCGCGCGGCTCGTCCGAGGCGTCCTCTGGCCGGGCTTCCTCGGCCGGACCGCCCCGGACTGGCTGCTGCGCGAGCTGGACGGCGGCCTCGCGGGCGTCGTGTACTTCGGGCAGAACCTCTCCTCGGACCCCACGGAGGTCGCGGCGCTGTCGGCCGAACTCCGCGACCACCGGCCCGAGATCCTCATCGGCGTCGACGAGGAGGGCGGCAACGTCTCCCGCCTCGAGGCGCAGACGGGCTCCACCCTGCCCGGGCATGCGCAGCTCGGTGCACTCGACGACGTCGAGACGACGCGCGCGGTGGGTGCGGCACTCGCCGAGCGGCTCCACGCCGCCGGGGCGAACGTCGCCCTCGCGCCCGTCGCCGACGTGAACACCAACCCCGCGAACCCGGTGATCGGGGTGCGCTCGTTCGGCCCCACCGCCGACCTCGTCTCCCGCCACGTCGCCGCGATGGTCGACGGATTACAGGCCGGCGGAGTCGCCGCGTGCGTCAAGCACTACCCCGGCCACGGCGACACGGCGAGCGACTCGCACCTGGATCTGCCCCGCATCGACCTGGACCTGGCGGAGCTCGAAGCCGAGCACCTGCCACCGTTCGACGCAGCGATCGCCGCCGGCGTCGCGAGTGTCATGACCGCCCACATCGTCGTCCCGGCGTTCGGCGACGCCCCGGCCACGCTCAACCCGATCCCCCTCCGCCGGCTGCGCGAGAGCGGCTTCGACGGCGTCATCATCTCCGACGCGCTCGACATGGCCGCCATCCGGTCCACCACCGGCTCAGGACGCGGGGCGGTCCTCGCCCTCGAGGCCGGGGTCGACCTGCTCTGCATCGGCAACCCGTCCAACCTCGGGCCGAAGCAGGGCGCGACGACCGACGAGGACGACTACCTCGAGGTGTTCGAGGCGGTCTGCGCCGCCGTCGCCGACGGTGAGCTCGATCGAGCGATCGTCGAGCGCGCGGCCGCCCGCGTGGCGTGGCTCGCACGGTCCGTCAGCCCTTCGACCGGCTCAGGGACCGGGGCATCAGTCCCCGAGCCCTCCGCGGTCCCTGAGCTTGTCGAAGGGCGCTTCTCCGACGCCATCCGCCGGGTCGTCCGCGTCCGGGGCGAGGTCGCGATCGACGCGTCGGCGATCACCCTCGTCGACCTCCGCGACCGACCGACGTTCGCCGTCGCCTCGGCCCACGATCCGTTCGCCGAGTCGCTCGCCGAACGGTTCGACGTCACCCGGCTCGCTGCCGGCCCGAGCCTCCGGACACCGGGCCCAGACGCCGAGGCCCCCGCCTCCGACGAGCTGACCCTCCTGCTCGAGACGATCCCCGCCGACGACGGGGTCGTCCTCCTCGCGGACCGCCTCGGCGACGACACCCCGCAGCGGCTCGCGGTGGACCGCGTCGCGCTGGTCCGCCCGGACGCCGTCGTCGTGAGCGTCGGACTACCGCTCTCCGAGGACGCCGTCCTCCCCCTGCCGGTGATCGACACGCTCGCGGCCTCCCTGGCATCCGCCGACCGGGTCACCGAACTCCTCGCCGCGGCCTCCTCCGCGGCGCCGACGCACCATCTGCACGACCAGCACCACCGGAACGGATCATGAACCACCTCGCAGCACCCGTCCTCGCCATCGATCTCGGGAAGACCTCCTGTCGCGCCCGCATCACGAGCGGATCCGGCGACGACCTGACCATCCTCGCGGAGGCCCGCGGCCACGGTGCACCGGGCCTCGCCGACCACGAGGGTGCGGAGCTGTCCGCCCGCGCGGTCCTCGAGACGGTCGCGCACCTCCCGGCCGACCTCCTCGCCGAGGTGCAGCACGTCGGGATCGGCGCCGCCGGGGTGGAGGCGGCACCGCACGAGGTCGCCGCGTTCACCGCCGAACTGCGCCTGGCGCTCGGAGCGACGATCGCCGTCGTCAACGACGCCCTGGCAGCCCACGCCGGTGCGTTCGCCGGTGGTCCCGGCACGGTGCTCATCGCCGGCACCGGATCCGTCGTGTTCGACGTCGACGCCGACGGCTCCGTGAAGCAGATCGACGGTTGGGGTCCCTGGCTCGGAGACGAGGGCAGCGGTCGATGGATCGGGCAGCAGGGCCTCGAGGCGTGCATGCGTGCCTTCGACGGCCGCGGCCCCGCCACCACCTTGCTCGTCGACGCCGAGGCACTCATCGGGTCGATCCCCGCGCTCCCCCGCTGGGTCTCGAGCACCGGAGCCCCGGCCCGCCAGCTCGGCACCTTCGCGCCCACGGTCATCACCCGAGCCGAGGAGGGCGACGCCGTCGCCGCGGACATCGTCGACGCCGCCTGCGCCCATCTCGCCGTGAGCGCCGCCGCCGCCGGCACGGGCGCCGTGTGCGTCGTCGGCGGGATCGCCTCCCACCCCTACGTCGCCGCCCATCTCGCGACGGCCATGCACGAGGTCGGCGTCGACCTCGTCGCACCCCGCGGTGACGCGCTCGACGGAGCCAGACTCGTCGCACTCGACACCGCGATCTCCTACGACGGAAGGGTCGTGCGCGACGATGTCCACGCAGCCTGAGGGCGCCTCACCACCGGTCCCTGAGCCTGTCGCGGGGCCTGGGCCGACCACCGCAGGGCCGATCTCCGACCGTGACACCATCCGCGCGGAGCTCGCCACCCTCTCGACGGAGCAGGTGAACGAGCGACACCCCGACCTCGACGCCCTCTCCACGCGGGAACTCGTCGCCGCGATGAACGAGGACAACCGTTCCGTCCCCGACGCCATCGCGGCCGTCGAACCCGAGATCGCCGAGGCCGTCGAAGCGATCGTCGAGCGCCTCCGCAGGGGCGGACGACTCGTCTACCTGGGCGCCGGGACCGCCGGACGGATGGGCATCCTCGACGCGAGTGAGGCCCCACCCACGTTCGGGACCGACCCCGGCCTCATCGTCGGACTCATCGCAGGTGGCCCGGGTGCCATCCAGCAGGCGGTGGAGAACGCCGAGGACCGCGACGACCTCGGTCGGGCGGATCTGGAATCCCTGTCGATCACCGCGGACGACGCCGTCGTGGGTGTCTCCGCATCCGGTCGCACGCCCTACGTCCTGGGCGCCCTCGAGTACGCGCGTTCGATCGGTGCGATCACCATCGGCCTGTCGTGCAATGCCGGCTCCCCGCTCGCCCGGGACGCGGACATCGGCATCGAGGCGGTCGTCGGTCCGGAGCTCCTCACGGGATCGACCCGACTGAAGGCGGGGACGGCACAGAAGCTCGTGCTCAACACGCTGTCGACGATCACGATGGTGCGGCTCGGGAAGACGTACCGGAACCTCATGGTCGACCTCCTCACCACGAACGAGAAGCTGCGGGCGCGGGCGGAACGCACGGTCATGCTGGCGACCGACGTCGACGCCGCCACGGCCGCGAAGACGCTCGCATCCGTGGACGGCTGGGTGAAGGCCGCTATCCTCGTCCTCGTGACCGGCATCGCCGCAGATGAAGCAGTCGCCCGCCTCCGTGGTGGCGACGGCTCCCTCAGCGCGGCCATCGCAGCGCACGCCGTCGAAGACCCGACGGGGGCCGCACCGGATGTCCACTGACGCGCTGCTCGTGCTCCGCCAGGCGATCCCTCGCCTGAGCGCCGCCGAGACGCGCGTCGCCGAGACCATCATCGGCACCCCCTCGCTCGTCGTCGAGTTGACCATCACCGAACTCGCGAAGGCCTGCGGCACCTCGCAGGCGACCGTCGCGCGGTTCTGCCAGACCATCGGGTACACCGGCTACCGGGAGTTCCGGGTGGCCGTCGCGACCTCCACGAGTCGAGAGCAGGCGGAGCGTGACCGGTTCGAGGTCGACGACGCCGACATCGACCCGGACGACTCGGTCGAGACCGTCGTCGCGAAGGTCGCGTACCAGGAGGTGCAAGCGATCGAGCTCACCGCCCGCTCGCTCGACCGCGACGCCCTGGACGCGGTCGTCGACGCGCTCCTCGTCGCCCCACGGATCGACATCATCGGCTTCGGGTCCTCGAACCTCACGGCGCAGGACCTCCACCAGAAGCTCTACCGGATCGGCATGCCGGCCAACACCTTCGTCGACGCCCACCTCGCGCTGCCGTCGGCCGCCCTCCTCGGGCCCGGTGGGGTCGCCATCGGCATCTCGCACTCCGGGCTCACGGTCGAGACCGAGCAGGCGATGCAGCTCGCGCGGGCCGCCGGCGCGACGACCGTGTGCATCACCAACTTCCCCGACTCCCCCATCGCCGGCCGCTGCGACCTCGTCCTCGCGACGCAGGCGAGGGAGAGCCGATACCGCTCGGGTGCGATGTCGTCGCGCATCGCCCAGCTCGCGCTCGTCGACCTGCTCTTCATCCGTGTCGCCCAGCGTCGCTACGACGCCGCGGCCGAGTCGCTCCGCGTCACCTACGAGTCGATCCAGGACCACCGCATCGACACCTGAGTGCTGAGATCAGGGCAGCAGCGAGACGCCCGTGTGCTCGGCGAGGGCGAGCAGCAGCTCGTCCTGGAACGCCTCGTCGCGGACCGCGCGATGCGGCTCCTCTCGTCGCTGATGGTGCCAGTAGCCGGAGGTGTCCGCGCCACGCCCTTCGGCGAGCGCCACCTGGGTCCGGTGCCCGAGTTCCAGGTCGTCGGGCGCGTTCGGCCCGCCCATCCGCGTCGGCACCCACCCCGGGTCGACCGCATTGCTGAACACCCCGGGACGCACTCGCGCGATGGCCGCCGCGAGGACGGTCACGAGGAGCTTGCTGTCGGAGTAGCTCGCCGTCCTCGTGGAACCCGACCAGTCGAGACCGTCGAGCGTCGCGGTACCGCCGCGGTGCATGCTGCTGCTGAGGAACACGAGTCGCCGCGCGGGGACGAGGGTGCTCAGCAGGTAGGGCGCGACCACGTTGACCGGTAGGACGGCCGCTCCGTCGAGGACGCCGGCGTTGTGGATGATCGCGTCCACGGGACCGGCAGCTGCGACCTGCTCCGCGAGCTCCTGGACGCCGTCGAGGGTGGCGAGGTCACCGGTGACGAGGTGCGCGGAGGGCTCGTCGAGCAGCCGGACCTCGTCGGCTCGGGCGAGGCTCCGGGCATGGACGAGCACCTCGTGCCCGTGCTCGACCAGCTCGGTCGCGGCACCGAGCCCCAGGCCGACGGCGGCACCGGTCACGAGGATGCGCGCCATCAGCGACCCCCTGCCCGTCCGGCCTCGCTGGTGTCGGGCTCGTTCGTGACCGCCGCAGCGTCACGCTGCTCCGCCTCCCGCTGGGACGCCGCCCAGTTCGCGAGCAACTGCAGACGCTCGGCGGACGGTGAGCCGGGCTCCGCCGTGTAGACGAGCACGACGTGGCCTGGGTCGGCCGTGATCGCGAGCTCCTCGTAGGCGAAGGTCATCTCGCCGACGATCGGGTGGTTGAACCGCTTCGTTCCCGTGCCGTGGGTGCGCACGTTGTGCGCTCCCCAGAGGGTGCGGAAGGCGTCGCTCCGGGTCGACAGCTCACCGACGAGGTCGTGCAGTCCCTTGTCGTGCGGGTCCCGGCCGGCCTCGGCACGCATGACCGACACGCACATCTCGGCGAAGACGTCCCAGTCGGGGTAGAAGTCCCGGGAGGCCGGGTCGAGGAACTGGAACCGTGCGAGGTTCGGCGTGCGCCCGCCGTCGCCGATGACCGGCGAGTAGAACGCACGCCCGAGCTCGTTGGTCGCGAGGAGGTCCTGGTGGGTGTTGCGGACGAAGGCGATCCCGTCGGTGATCGCGTCGAGCATCCAGTGCAGACTCGGCCGGGTCGCGGGGTTCTTGGCCGCCCGGCGGCGCGGACGACCGGAGAGCGGGACACCGTCGGCCGCGCGGGCGAGGTCGAACAGGTGGGTGCGTTCCGCCTCGTCGAGCTGGAGCGCCCGGGCGATGGCGTCGAGGACGGTCGACGACGCTCCGGCGATCGCCCCACGCTCCAGTTTCGCGTAGTACTCGACACTGACCCCGGCGAGCGCCGCCACCTCGGATCGCCGCAGCCCGGCCACCCGTCGGTTGGGGCCCGCGGTCAAGCCGGCGAGTTCCGGGGTCAGCCGTGCCCGACGCGTCATGAGGAACTCGCGTACGTCTGCTCGATCGTCCATGCCTCCGACGATACGTCCTCGAGGCGAGCCGACAGGTGCTCTCTCGGTACACCTCTCAGGCGGGACTCCCTCCCGCGTCGCGCGGGGCGTTGACTGGTCACCTGCACCACCCGACAGAAGGAGCACACATGCGCGCAGTCGTCATGCACTCGCCCGGCGACGTCCGGGTCGAGGACCGTCCGGACCCCACCATCGTCGACCCGACCGACGCCGTCATCCGGCTCACGGCGACCTGCATCTGCGGGTCCGACCTGTGGCCGTATCGCGGGGTCGAGCCCGTCGACCACACGAACATGGGGCACGAGTACGTCGGTGTCGTCGAGCAGGTCGGCGAGGACGTGCGGACGATCGCCGTCGGCGACTTCGTCGTGGGCTCCTTCGTGACCTCCGACAACACCTGTGAGATCTGTCAGGCGGGGTACCAGTCGAAGTGCGTGCACGCTGAGTTCGTGTCGGTCGCCGCAGGCACGCAGGCGCAGCTCGCCCGCATCCCCCATGCCGACGGCACGCTCGTGGCGACGCCCGGGCAGCCGGACGCGGAGCTCATCCCCTCGCTGCTCGCCGCGTCCGACGTGCTCGGGACGGGCTGGTTCGCCGCGGTCGCCGCCGAGGTGGGGCCGGGGAAGACGGTCGTGGTCGTCGGTGACGGAGCCGTCGGACTCATGGGCGTCCTCGCGGCCCGGGAGCTCGGGGCGGAACGCATCATCGCGATGTCCCGTCACGCCGACCGACAGGCGCTCGCCCGCGAGTTCGGTGCGACCGACATCGTCGAGGAGCGCGGCGCCGAGGGTGTCACACGGATCAAGGAGCTGACCGGCGGTCTCGGCGCGCACAGCGTCATCGAGGCGGTCGGCACCGAGGAGTCCATGCTGCAGGCGATCCGCTCCACTCGCGGTGGCGGCCACGTCGGCTTCGTCGGCGTCGCCCACGAGGGTGTCTCGCTGCCGCTCGACGAGCTCTTCTTCGCCGAGGTGCACCTGCACGGTGGGCCGGCGCCGGTGCGACGGTTCCTCCCCGAGCTCATCCGGATGATCTGGGAGCGGAGGATCGACCCGGGGAAGGTCTTCGACCTCACTCTGCCACTCGAGGACGCGGCCGAGGGCTACCGGGCCATGGACGAGCGCCGTGCGATCAAGGTGCTGCTGACGCTGTGAGCCCCGCGGCACCGACCACCTCGACGCCGGACGCGTCGGCCGGTTCGTCGACCCTCCCCGCAGCCGGGACGCCCACCCGGATGCCCTGGTTCGCACTGGCGACCCTCGCCGCGATGGGGTTCGTCCTCGTGGCCGCGGAGACGATGCCGGCCGGACTCCTCCCGGTCATCGCCCGGGATCTCGACACGAGCGAGGGCCTGATCGGTCAGTTCATCAGCGTGTGGGCGCTCGGGACCGTGCTCGTGACGATCCCGGCGCTCGCCCTCACCCGTGGCATGCGTCGCAAGCCACTGCTCCTCGGCGCGATCGTCGGGCTCATCCTCGCGAACACCGTGACCGCGGTCGCGGGGGACGTCGTCGTCGCGCTGGTGTCGCGGTTCGTCGCCGGTGCGTTCTGCGGGGTGATCTGGGGCATGCTCGCCGCCTACGGGCGCCGTATCAGCCCGCCCGACCGGGGAGGCCTCGCACTGTCGATCGTGTCCGTCGGAGCGCCCGCCGGACTGGCGCTCGGGACACCGCTCGGGGCGTGGCTCGGCACCGCGTTCGACTGGCGCTGGGCGTTCGGAGGACTCTCGGCGCTCGCGCTCGTCGTGCTCGTGTCCATCGCGGTGGTGGTGCCCGACGCGCCCGGGCAGCCTCGCTCGGCACGGCTCCCGCTTCGACGGGTGCTCGTCCTGCCCGGTGTCGCGGTGGTCCTCGCGGTGATCGTCGTCTGGATGCTGGCTCACAACACCGTCTACACCTACATCTCGCCGTTCCTTCGGGCCTCAGGGACGGGACTTGGGGCCGATCTCGTGCTGCTCGTCTACGGCGTCGCGTCCATCGCGGGCATCGGTCTCACGGCGGCGCTCATCGACCGGGCTCCGCGCGCGCTGCTCCACGGGAGCGTCGCGATGTTCGTCACGGCGGGCGTGCTGCTTCTGCTCGGCCACGCGTCGATCGTCGCCGTCCTCGTCGCGACGGTCCTGTGGGGGCTGGCGTTCGGTGGCTCCTCCGCCCAGCTGCAGTCTGCGCTCACCCGATCGGGACGCGAGCACTCGGACATCGCGAACTCCTTCCTGCCCGTCGCGTTCAACCTCGCGATCTTCGCCGGCGGTGTCCTCGGGGCGCTCCTCCTCGGCACCTTCGACGGCCTGATCCTCCCGGTGGTCATGATCGCCCTCGGGCTCGCTGCGCTGCTGCTCACGATCGCGGGACGCCGTTCGGCCTTCACCGCGGGGTGACGACGAGACCGAGCCGGTGGCGGTGGTCGCGTGAGACCATCGGGCATGGCTTCCATGGATGATGCACCACGGATCGGGGACCTCGAGGTCGACGGCGACGCACTCACCGGCGACGGCACGACACTCTCGGAGCTGGCGGACGAACTGGCTTGCGGCGTCGACGACGCCACCACCGCCGAGGCCCCGTCGGATGGTTGGCGGGTGCTCCGCCGGCTGGAGAGCGGTGCGGTGTATCTCGGTTCGCCGGTCGACGCGGACCACCGGACCTGGCGCCTGGCACAGCTGCATCCGGGAGAGCAGCCTCCGGTGGTGCGCGTGCACCCGGACACGTTGGTCGTGCGACCGAGCCGAGCAGAACGCCGACAGGGCTTGGTGCTCCGCTGGCCGCCGTTTGTGGAGGAGATCTCCGACCCGACGCAGCTCGTCATCGACGTCGTCAACCTCGGTCACTCTCGTTGGTCTCCAGAGGGTGATTCCTTCCATGCCATCGGAGCGCTCACGGAACCGGGCGAGGTCACATTCGGCTTCGCCTGGATGAGTTCAGCGCAGCAACGCGGGGTCCCGCTCGAGCCGGGTGAGTACGCCCGGGTCCCCGTGCATGTCCAGGAACGCGCGACCCCGACGGAGCTCCGAGAAGGACCGTGCGACCTCCACGTCGTGGTCGTCGAACTCGGGCTCCGCCTCGCCGAACCGCTCCGGGTCGAGCTGACCGCGGAGATGGTGGCGCGTCAGGTCGCCAAGCAGAACCGCCACCGGGCCGACCCCGCGAGCGAGCGCCGAGAGCTCGACCGACACATCGGCGACGAGCGTGTGCGTTCCGACGCCCGTCGGTCCTGGGCCGCGATCGCAGACGTGGTCGGGAGCACGATGTCGGAGAACGAGTCCCTTGCCCGCATCGCCGCCGTGCTCGACTGCACGACGGAGCAAGCGGCATCCGTATACGACTCCTCACTGCGCGCGATGGGACGGATGGACGCCGACCGCCGTGACGAGCAACTACAGGAACTCATCCGCCGTCGCGACGCCCTCGGGTGATGACCCGCCCACCGAGAGTGCAGAAGATGTCCGCCCAAGCCGCGTTTGAGAGCGTCTTGTGCGCTCTCGGTGAGCGCATCATCGCTCGCGCTCGCTCAGCCGGGCCGGATACGCTGGCGGGCGGGACGAGACGACCGCTCGACCCACGAGGGGATGCCGGATGCTGACTGACGCACTCACCATCGTCCTGGCGGTCGTGTCGGCGCTGCTCCTCGGATTCGCCGCCCGACGCGTGCTCGACGCCCCGGTCGGATGGCCGCGCAGCATCCTCGTCGGGCTCGTCGTGTTCGTCACCGGCCCACCGTTCGTGAACTGGCTGCTGCAACAGACCGGCCTGGTCCAGCCGGGTGAGTCCGGAGATGCTCGAGCGGCCTTCGCGGCGATCGCCGTCGCCCTCCTCGCGATCGGTTGGATCTTCGCGCTCGGGCTCGGTGTCCTCGTCGCCATCGAGGTCATCATCCCGACCCGGCCGCTGATGAACCCGATCGACGTCGTCCGCTCCGCGATCAAACGACGGCGACGGACGAGGCGATACCTGCAGATCCTCACCATCGCGTCGCGGCACGGCGCAGGATGGCTCGTGCACGGCCGGTCCCGCGTCCAGCTCGAACTCACCACGAGCGAGCAGCGCGCCAACGCGATCATCGCCACGATCAACGACTCCGGCGTCACCTTCGTGAAGCTCGGACAGGTGCTCTCGACGAGACGCGACCTGGTGCCCGAGCCGTACCTCAGCGCCCTCGCGTCGCTGCAGTCCGAAGCGACCACGCTGCCCTGGCACGAGGTCCAGGTCGTCATCGAGACGGAACTCGGTGCTCCCATCGACACCGTGTTCGCGTCGATCGACTCCGAGCCGCTCGCTGCGGCGTCCGTCGCGCAGGTGCACACCGCCGAGCTGCTCGACGGCACCCCCGTGGTCGTGAAGGTCCAGCGACCGGCCGCGCGGGTGCAGGTCGAGGCCGACGCAGACATCGTCGTCCGCCTCGCCGAGCGCGCTGAGACGCACACCAAGTTCGGGCAGGACCTCCGCCTCGCTTCGGTCGCGCGCGCCTTCACCTCGACGCTGCTCGAGGAGCTCGACTACCGGATCGAAGCCCGCAACGTGGAGATGATCCGCAGCACCTTGAAGCGTCGCGAGGAGCGCGACGAGGGCGTCCGGATCACGGTGCCGCGCGTCTATCCGGCGGCCTCCGGCGCCCGCCTGCTCACCATGGACCTCGTCGACGGGTTGCCGCTCAGTCGAGCGCGGGACCGCATCGCGACCATCCCCAAGGAGGAACGCGAGACCCTCGCCACCGGCCTCATGGAGGTCGTGCTCGAACAGATCCTCGTGCACGGCGTCTTCCACGCCGACCTCCACCCGGGCAACGTCATCCTCCGCGAGGACGGATCGCTCGGGCTGATCGACTTCGGGGCCGTCGGCGTCATCGAGCGCAGCCAGCGGCAGCGGCTCACCGCGGTGATGCTCGCGACCGTCAGCGAGGACGACATCGCGGCGACCGACGCCCTCCTGCTCATCGTCGACCTGCCCGAGGACGCCGACCTCGACGCCCTGCGCCACGACGTGGGCATCGTCATCACCACCGAGCGTCACCGCCCCGGTGGCGACGGCTCGATCTTCAGCCGACTCCTCGACGTCATCCGCCAGCATCACATCGCGCTCCCCGGCGACCTCGCCGCCGCGTTCCGCAGCTTCGCGACCCTCGAAGGGTGCCTCAAGGCGCTCGACCCCGACTTCGACATGTTCGAACAGGCCCTCCCGATGGTCCCGCGTCTCCTCCGCCGCTCCCAGTCCATCCGGCAGACCGCGGTCACCCTGCAGGCGCAGGCCGCCGTCACCGCCGCGTTGGCCCGCAACCTCCCACGTCGACTGGACTCGCTGCTGTCCGGACTCGAGGACGGGACCGTCGGCGTGACGCTGAAGGGCTTCGCCGACGAACCGGCGAAGGGGCTCGTGGAAGGCGTGACCGCTGAGATCGTCGGAACCCTGATCTCGATCGCCGCCCTGGTGATCGCCGTGGTCCTCGTCGTCACCGGTGCCGGCCCGGTCCTCCCCGGCGGCCTACGGGTGTTCGATCTCATCGCGGCGTTCATCGGGTTCCTCGGCTTCCTGGGGCTGCTGCGCGTCCTGCGGCAGACCGTCGTCCGCAGGGGTCGGTGACCGGAGCACCCCACTGTTCACCTGACGGCGCTACCGTGATCGGGTGAGCGACCCCCGACTGCAGCGACGCCTGGGCACGAGCGCCGCGGTGTTCATCGGCCTGGGCTCGATGATGGGCGCCGGGGTCTTCGCGGTGTTCCAGCCGGCGGCGCAGGTCGCCGGCGCGGGACTCCTCATCGGGCTCGTGATCGCCGCGGTCGTCGCCTGCTGCAACGCGATGTCCTCCGCGCAACTCGCCGCGCAACTCCCCTCGGCTGGCGGCACCTACCTCTACGGCCGCGAACTCATCGGGCCGTGGTGGGGCTTCGCCGCCGGATGGAGCTTCGTGGTGGGCAAGACCGCGAGCGCGGCAGCCATGGCGGTCGCTTTCGCCGCGTATGCGGCACCGGCCGAGTGGAGTCGTCCGGTCGCCGCGGTCGCGGTCGCCGCGGTGGTCCTGACCAACTGTCTCGGGGTCACCCGCACCGCGACCGCGACCCGGGTGATCGTGGTGGCCGTCCTGCTGGTCCTCGCCGTGGTCGTCGGTTCAGGCGTCGTCGGGCCAGACGCCGGTTGGACGGGGGTCGCGTCGCTCGGGTTCGACGCCAGCCCGCTCACCGTGCTGCAGTCGGCGGGGCTGCTGTTCTTCGCCTTCGCCGGGTACGCGCGGATCGCGACCCTGGGCGAGGAGGTCCGCGATCCGGCCAAGACGATCCCGCGCGCCATCGGGATCGCGTTCGCCGTCGCCGTGGTCGTCTACGCGGCCGTCGCGGTCGTGTCGCTGCTCACGCTCGGCGCGGACGGCCTCGCAGCCAGTGCGCGACCCCTGGCCGCGGTGGTGGAGGCGAACGGGTGGCCGTGGGCTGCGACCCTGGTGCGACTCGGTGCGGCGGCGGCCTGTCTGGGAGCACTGCTCGCGGTGTTCGCGGGCATCGGCCGGACCGCCTTCGCGATGGCGAGGACCGGCGACCTGCCACGAGCGCTCGACGCGGTGCACCCGCGCTTCGCGACCCCGTACCGCGCGGAGCTGCTCGTCGGCGCGGTCGTCATCGTGCTCGTCCTGCTCGTCGACCTCCGGAGCGCGATCGGGTTCTCCTCGTTCGGCGTGCTGCTCTACTACCTGGTCGCCAACGTCGCGGCGTTCCGCCAGACGCGCGAGCACCGACGGTACCCGCGCGCGGTCAGTGTGTTCGGCGCCGTCGGTTGCGTCGTCCTCATGTTCACGCTGCCGCCGACGTCGGTCATCGTGGGCACGGTGGTCGTGCTCCTCGGGTTCGCCGGGCGGGCGGTGCTGGCACCTCGACGAGCTCGGTGACCGGGGTTGGGCTCGGTGACCGGACCCCGGTCCCTGCCCTTCGACAAGCTCAGGATTCGCTTGTCGAAGGGCCGACCGGCTACAGCTGCGCGGAGAGGCGGAAGATGTTCTCGACGGCCAGTTCGGCGGCGATCGCGTCGCCGGCCTCGACCGCCTCGCGGAGTGCCGGGTAGCCCTGCTCCTTGGCAGCCCAGTCGGTGTTCTCCTCGGTGCGCGTCGCGGAGGACCGGTAGGTGAGGCCGTCGATGATGTCCTTCGTCGCAGCGACGAGCGTGGCGTTCGGGCACGCGGCGATGAACGCGTCGAAGAGCTCCCAGCTGAGTCGCCCGTGCTCGGCCATGTCGCGCTGCTCGACGACCACGATCACCTGGTTGATCGCGCGGACGAGCGCCTTCTTCTGCGTCGCGCCGAGGCCGGGGACGGTGACGCGGACGACACCGCCGAGCATCGCACCCAGCGTCTGCATGACCTCGGTGCGCTGCGCCGGGTCGGGCAGGGCGACGCGGGTGTACCGCTGTGCGGCCATCTCAATGAGGCCGACGCGGGCGAGGTCGTTGAGGGCCTCGCGGATCGGCGTGCGGGAGATCCCGAGCCAGGACTGGAGTTCGCCGTCGTTGAGGTGCTCACCGGGCTCGAGGGTGCCGTCGAAGATGGCCGTGCGGATGCGTTCGACCGCGACCTCGCGGAGTGAACGACGCTCGACGGGCGGGTTGGCTGAGGGCACGGGCATGCGGGATCTCCTTCGTCGGCGAATGCTATGCCATCAGCGTACCGAATATCAGCGGATCCACCCGGGGTTGACGCGAGATCCCACGACACCTGACGGGCGGGGTCACCGCGCGGTCACCGCGGGGTCGTCCGCCCGCAACCGCTCATTCATCCGGTCTCCGTACCGTGATCGGCTGCCGAGCGTCGCGATTCGCTCGGCGGTGCGGGCGATGCCCACACCTCGGAAGAACACTGGAGATCTGCGTGAATGACATCACCGGCGCGACTGACACGCGCCACCGCTCGCGACACCGCGCGACGCGACTCGCCGGCGGCACCCTCGGAGCGCTCGTGCTCCTCGCCGGCGTCGGCACCACCGCCGCCGCACCGGCGCAGGCTGCCTCGTACCCCGACACCTTCCTCGACACCGCGTCGACCGTCTGGAGCTACTCCGACGACGCGAGCGACCCGGCCGCCGGTTCCGCCGACCGCCTGGTCTGGACGCAGGGCGGCTTCGACGACAGCGCCTGGAAGACCGCGAACGGCAGCTTCGGCGCGAAGAACGGTCGCGCGACCGGCATCGGCCCGCACACCGCGAAGACCCTGCTCAACCAGTACGTCGACGGCAGCGCTGCACCCGATGTGCCGACGTACCACTTCCGTTCGGACTTCGAGCTGACCGGCGAGCAGCTCGACGGACTCGACAGCCTCCAGGGCAGCATCGTGTACGACGACGCCGTGCAGGTCTTCGTGAACGGCACCAAGGTCGCCGGCTTCGTCGACGAGCAGGTCGAGGCGGCGCCGGAGGCGTCACGCAACCAGATGTACGCCGGCGCCAGCAACGGCGATCCGCTCACCTCCACGTTCACCGTCCCGGCGAGCGCACTCGTCGCCGGCGAGAACACCGTCGCGGTCGCGCTCTACCAGGACCGGGCCACGAGCTCGGACATCTACTTCGACCTGACCTCGCTCGCCCCGGTCGCCGCTGACGAACCCGTCTCCATCTCCGACGTCGTCCTCACGATCGGCGCCGATGAGAGCGAACGCGGCATCACCTGGTACAGCGACCGCGATGTGGCCCAGGTCGCCCAGGTCGCACCGGCGTCCGCGATGACCGGTGACGCCTTCCCCGAGGCGTCGGCGGTGAACGTGCCGGGTGTCGGCGGCGTCACGACGAGTGGTGAGTTCAACCGCTTCGCGACGATCACGGGCCTCGCCGAGAGCACCGGTTACGTCTATCGGGTCGGCAGTGACGACAACGGATGGTCGGAGGTCTCGGCATTCACGACCAAGTCCTTCTCCGGTGACTACGACTTCCTCTTCGTCGGGGACCCGCAGATCGGTGCCTCCGGGAACGTCGCGAACGACCAGGCCGGTTGGGCCGACACCCTGGACGTCGCACAGGCCGCCTACCCCGATGCGGAACTGCTGTTCTCAGCGGGTGACCAGGTCGAGCGCGCCGGTAACGAGGACCACTACAACGCCTTCCTCGCCCCCGAGCAGCTCCGCACCATGCCGCTCGTGCCCGTCAACGGCAACCACGACGTCGGTTCGAAGGCCTACGAGCAGCACTACAACGTGCCGAACCTGGACCCCACCGCCGGCGCGGCGACCTCCGGTACCTCCTCGGGCGGCGACTACTGGTTCTCCTACAAGGACGTCCTCTTCATGGTGATCAACTCGAACAGCAGCGACTACGACTCGCACGCCGCGTTCCTCGAGCAGGTCGTCGCCGAGCAGGGTGCGACCGCGAAGTGGAAGGTGCTCGTGTTCCACCACTCGATCTACTCGGTGGCGGCGCACACGAACGACACGCAGATCGTGGACATGCGGGCGAAGCTGCCGTCGATCATCTCCGACCTCGGCGTCGACCTCGTCCTCCAGGGACACGACCACAGCTACACGCGCAGCTACCTCATCAAGGACGGCGAGCTCGCGAACCCCGACGAGACCGCCGCACAGGGCACGGTCACGGCCGGGGCCGGCGAGGTCCTCTACGTCACGGCCAACTCCGCGAGCGGGTCGAAGTACTACGACGTGAAGGCGCCCGACGCCTGGTTCGCCTCGGTGATCAACCAGGAGTACACACGCAACTACTCGAACATCCGGGTGACCGACGACTCCATCACGATCACGACGCTCCGGAGCGAGGCCAACGGTGCCGCTCGGGCGGCGGTGAACAGCGTCGTGGACGAGGTCACGCTGCAGCGCGAGGACACCGTCGCACCGCAACTGGTGTTGCCGGAGACCGAGACCACGGTGGAGCAGGGCGCCGCATTCGACGCGCTCGCCGGCGTCACGGCGACGGATGCGCGCGACGGCGATCTGACCGCCGCGATCACCGTCTCGGGATCGGTCGACACGACGAAGCCGGGCACCTACGCCCTGAGCTACGCGGTCTCCGACGCCGCCGGCAACACGGCGACGGCGAGTCGCTCCATCACGGTCACCGCTGCCCCCGCCGTTCCCGGCACACCGGGCGCCGGCAGCGGGACGGGCGCTGGATCCCCGGCGCCGGTCGCGTCCGGCTCCGACCCGCTCGCGAACACGGGCGCGGAGATCGGCGGGATCGTCGCGATCGCGTTCATGCTCCTGTTGGGCGGCGCGCTGACGCTGCTGCAGCGTCGCGCCCGCGCACCTCGCGAGGACTGAGGCCACCGCGCAGGCGTCCTCGTCGTCCGTGCTCGTCCGCGAGCTGACGACGGGGACGCCCGCGTTCCCGTATCCGGCCCCGGTCGGACCTCCCCACCCTTCATCCCGTGATCGGATCCTGTATGCCACTGTTCCGTGCATCCGACCGGCGAACGGTCGGTTCCCTCTCGGCGGTCACCGCCGCAGTCGCGCTCACCATCGCCCTCACCGCGTGCACGGCTCCAGCCACGAGCGACGTCACGGCGGCGGTGGCGAACGCGACCGGCACGCCCACGGCGCCGGTCGGCCCGAACGGGGTCACGCAGCCGGTGCCGGGAGCGTCGAGCACGCCCGACCCGACGACGTGGTCGACCGCGGTCGCGCCGGCCGGATTCACCGTCGTGATCGTGACCGCCGTGGCCCCTGGCACCGACCCCGAGCTCGACGCCGCGGTCGACGCGGTCCGCTCACGTGCGACTTCGGCCACGGTTCGCACGGCGACGGTGTCCCCCGGTGCGTCCGGTTCCGGCGATCCCTTCGCGGAGGTGCTGGCCGACTCGCCCGATCTCGTCGTCGTCCTCGGCCCCGAGCTGCTCGATGCGGCCGACCGCTCCTCGGCCTCGAACCTCGGGCGACAGTTCCTCGTCGTCGGAGCGCAGCTGCCCGAACCGACAGCGAACGTCACCGCGGTGGTGTGGCCGGGTGCGTCCGCTCGGCGGGCAGACGAACCCCGGACGGTGCCGAACGGCATGCCCGAGGTGGCGAAGCGGGCGGGCGACGCCTTCCAGGCGGGCCTCGCCGCGCTCCTCGAGGACGCGACGGGCGGCGTACTCGTCCTGCCGTGAGGCCTCGTCAGCTCGATGGTCCGGCTGGTCGACGGACCCGCCTCCACTGCTCGGTGGGGACGGCGCGGTCCGGCTAGTCCTGGGGGATCAGCGGTGCGATGTCGCGGCTCGGCGGCACGACCTCGCCACTCTTGCTGCCGCCGATGACCTTGCCCTCGGGACGGTCGTAGACGAGGTCGAACTCGGTCTCATCGGTGCGCACCCACGCGCCGATCCAGCCGGTCGCCGTCTCACCGGCCGGTGTCGCCTGCAGGAGCGAGTAGCCGGCCGCGGCCATCGGCGCCTTCAGCGCCTCGGGCGTTCCGAGACCGAGCGTCACGTAGTCGAGGTTGACGGCACGGGTGGTGACGGAGACGCGATAGGGGAAGACGCTGCCGCCGTACTCGTCGCCGGCTTCGAGTCGGACCTGGACGAGCATCGGACGCAGGCCGTCGGTGGTGCCTGCAGGCGCCGGGAAGTCATCGACCATCGCGAGGGCGGTCACCTTCGTACCGTCGACGTCGTCGGTGAGCGTCTGCTCCTGAAGCGGCGTGCTCGGCGGCTGCGACACCGACGGCGTCGGCGAGGCGGAGGATCGATCCGCGTCCGACGAGGAGCCGGTGGAGCAACCGGTGAGGGCGAGGGCGGCGACCGTGAGTGCTGCGGCCAGGGTCGTTCGACGAGAACTCATGCGCATGCCTCAATCCTGTCAGAACGGGGTGGAGCGACCCGATGGGCAGCGCGGACCTTGACAGATCTCGACGATACGGTTTTCAGACCTCGGCGACGGCCGTACGCGCGTGTCGGGATGGAGCGTGTTCCCGAGCATCGAAGGACGCGCGGCATGATCGAGAACGGAATGGAGCGTGGCGTCGTCGAGGGGTTCGAACGGCTCGACGCGCTGCTCGGCCACTGAGTCGCGGACCTGCCGGGCGAATCGGCGGAGACCCGTCAGACAGCGCCACCGAAGTAGACCTCGACCTCCCGGACGGTGCCGTCGACGACGCGAGTCGCCTCCAGGTTGCGGTACGTCTTCCCTTGCACGACATACTCGTAGCGGCGGAGGACGATGCCGTCGGTCTCGACGATCTGGAGCGTCACCCCCGGGGTGTCGAAATGGTCGGCGCTCGGGAAGCAGCGCTCGAGCCACATCGTCCGGTCGAGGTGGTCGTCCTGCGGGCTCGTGAAGACGAAATCCGCATGCATCAGCGCCTCGGCGGCAGGCCGATCCTGCTCGCGGAACGCCCGCATGAACGTCAGAACCGTGTCGATCGCCGATGAACGCATGCGGTGATCCTACGCGCGGGCCTGGCGCTGCGGTGTCGCGGCCGGTCCCTGAGCTTGTCGAGGGGCCCACAAGGGACCTCCCGGACCGCGCCGCGACAACCGCGGTGACCCGTTCCCTGAGCCTGTCGAAGGGCCCACGGGCAACCTTCCCCGCCGCACCTCGACCGCCGAGGACACTCGTTCCCTGAGCCTGTCGAAGGGCCCACGAGCGACCTTCCCCACCAGAGGCGGACTCCGCGACCGCGTCACCGTCGGTCCTTGAGCCTGTCGAAGGGCACCCCGAGGGACCTGCCGGACCGCTCCTCGACAACCGTGGAGACCCGTTCCCTGAGCCTGTCGAAGGGCCCACGGGCAGCCTCCCCCGCCGCACATCGACCGCCGAGGACACCCGCTCCCTGAGCCTGTCGAAGGGCCCACGAGCAAACATCAACTGTCGGATAAATACCCAGATCAGCGGATGATTCGTTGGCCGTTCGAATGTCAGTGGTCCGTGTTTGGATGGATCCATGACCAGCACCGCACCGAACCCGCTCGCCGCCGCCGCGGCCGGGTTCGATGCCGTCTGGCAGGGCGCGCTCGACGCGATCCGCCCCGGCGCAGGTGTCGCGGAGCAGCTCGAGAACATGAACGACGAGGCGATCCTCCGTCTCCTCGACGAACTCGGCGCCGTGCAGCACGCGGTCGAGGTCCTCGCCGCCCGCGTCGTCGGCGCGATCGCCCTCCGACCTTCGCCTACTGGCCGCGACGGCACGCTCGTGCGGGCCGCCGGTTACGCGAACCCGGGCGTCATGGTGTCCGAGCGGTGGCGGGTGGCACGCGCCCGAGGCGCCGCGATCGCGGAGGTCGGTGCCGCGATCACGCAGCCTCGCGGGCTGCTCGGCGAGCTGGAGGAATGCCCGTTCCCGGCGGTCGCTGCGGCAGTCGAACCGACCCAGGATCTCGACGCCACAACCGAACTAACCGCCGATCCGCTCTCCGCCACGGCGGAAGATGACCCACGTGGCCTGAGCCTGCTCGGCACACCACGGGCACCCCTGAGCGTCGACGGGGCCGCGGTCATCGTCCGGGAGCTCCGCAACGCGGGCCGCATCTGCAGCAGAGGCGAGCTCGAGGCGGCGTCGGTCATCGCGATCGAGCACGCCGGACACACACCCCTGCAAGACGTCACCCGCATCGCGAAACTCGTCCGCACCCGCCTCGACCAAGACGGCCGCGAACCCCGCGACGAACTCCTCCGCCGAGCGGAACGCTGCACCATCCACGAACTCCCCACCGGCATGACCCTCCTCCGCGCCGAACTCGCCCCAGAAAGCGCCGCCTTCATCCGCGCCGGCCTCGACGCCCTGATCACCGCAAGCATCCGCAAACCCCGCTTCATCGACCCCGAGCAGCCGTCCGACACCGACGCCCCAGACGGGTCCGGTCACCCCATGCCCGCCACCACGCTCATCCCCATCGACCGACGCCGCGCCATCGCCCTCACCGAGACCTTCCGCCACCTGGCCGGCTGCAGCAGCGCCGCCACCGAACTCACCCCCGTCACCGTCATCATCCGCACCGACCACGACACCCTCGAAACCGGTCTCGGCACCACCACCATCGACGGCATCGACGAACCCATCGGCCCCGGCGCCCTCCGCCGCCTCGCCGCCGACGCCAACCTCATCCCCGCAGTGCTCCGCGGACCATCCCAGGTCCTCGACCTCGGCACCAGCACCCGACTGTTCTCCCGCGCCCAGAAACTCGCCCTCGCCGAACGCGACGGCGGCTGCGCCTGGACCGGCTGCACCCACCCACCATCCTTCACCGAAGCCCACCACATCACCTGGTGGTCCCGAGGCGGACCCACCAACCTCGACAACGGCATCCTCCTCTGCCCCTTCCACCACCACCGCATCCACGACGACCACTGGACCATCCGCGTCCAAAACGGTGTCCCCTGGTTCATCCCACCCAGCCACATCGACCGACACCAAACCCCCATCCGAGGCGGACGCATCCACCTCGCCGCCTGAACCCGGGGCACCCGTCTGCCTCCGCACCCGCTGCCCTTCGACAAGCTCAGGGACCGACACGGGAACCACCCTTCGACAAGCTCAGCGACCGAAGCGGGGACCCAGCACACCCGGACACGCTCAGGGAACGACGCCCTACTCGACAACCCGGCCATCCCGGTCCCTGAGCCTGTCGAAGGGCACACGAACAGCCGTTGAACCTGCCCTTCGACAAGCTCAGGGACCGAGACGGAAACCACGCTGCCTCGACAAGCTCAGCGACCGGACCACCCAACCCCCGAGCCACACGAAGGGCCGATGACGAACCGGCCCACCCACCCTTCGACAAGCTCAGGGAGCGAGACGGGAACCACCACCCGTCGACAAGCTCGGTGAACGACGCCGTATTCGACAACCCGGCCATCCCGGTCCCTGAGCCTGTCGAAGGGCCCACGAGCGACCACCCGCCCTTCGACAAGCTCAGGGACCGGGGACACTGACTCAGGAACCCTGGACACCTGCTCAGGGGGCCAAGAACTCCGGCTCAGGCACCGGGCTGCTGCCTCGGGTGCGGGGCGCCGGGCCGAGGAACGGGATCGAGCCCAGCTCAGGCGCTCGGAGCCGCCGTCGACTCCCGCACGATGAGCTGCGGCACCGAACGCACCACGCCGACGGAGTCCGCATCGCTCAGCACCTCGAGCAGCGTCGACATGATCGTCCGCCCGAGCTCGGGAAAGTCCTGCCGCATCGTCGTCAGCGGCGGCGCGAAGTGCTCAGCCTCCGGGATGTCATCGAACCCGACGACGCTCACATCACCCGGCACCCGCAGGCCCCGCTCCGACAACGCGTGGATCACCCCGAGCGCCATCTGGTCGTTCGCCGCGAACACGGCCGTGAACAGCCCACCGACCCGTTCACCGGCCCGCCCGTCGTCATCGTCTCCGACTCCGAGGCCCGCCACGAGCTCCCGCCCGAGCCGGAACCCGCTCCCCGGCGTCCAGTCGCCCACCAGCGGCTCGCGGGCGACGAGCCCGTGCTCGGACAGCGCGTCACGCCACCCCCGCACCCGCTCCAACGCGTCCACCGAATCCGCCGGCCCCGCGAGATGCGCGATACGGCGATGCCCCAACCCGACGAGGTGGTCGACGAGGATCCGCGCCCCCTGGTACTGGTCGATGGAGACACGGTGGAACCCGTCCCGACGACTCGACTCGACCGCGACGAGCGGCACCCCGAGCTCGATCCCGCGCACCGCGTCGAGCGCCCCACGATGCGCCGCGATGAGCACGATCGCCTCGACGTTCTGCCGCAGCAGCAACTCGACGGCCTGCCGCAGCGACGCCGGATCCGACTCCAGCATGCTCGCCATACTCACGGCATACCGGGCATCCCGTGCAGCCTCGTTGAAGCCGAGCGCCGTGCTCGACGGCCCGTAGTCCGGCCCACCGGTCGTGATCAGACCGATCGTGCGTGAACGGCGGGTGACGAGTGACCGTGCGGCCTGCGAGGGCGTGTACCGCAGCTGCGCGATCGCCTGCTCGACCCGTTGCCGCGTCGCGGGGCGCACGTTCGGCAGATCGTTGAGCACCCGCGACACGGTCTGGTGTGAGACTCCGGCCAGACGCGCCACATCGAAGATCGTCGCGACCCGTGTCTTCTCGTCGTCGTTACCCACCAGCCCCACCGGCTCCCACCTGGCGACGTCCGCACGTCTCGCTGAGAGCAGCGTATCCGTCGATGCGCGGCGTGTTCGCGCTCTCAGCGCACCTCCAGCGGTTCGTCAGGTCCGCCGCGATGGGCACCGCTCCCCATCGCGGGTGGACAGCCGACCTCGGTACCGTGATGGACGAGCCGACGGTCGCGCGGGTGCCGCGTGATCAGCTGCGCGTCGCGACCGACACCCGAAGAGGAGCACACATGATCATCTGGACCCGTTGGGGCATCGTCGTCTTCCTGATCTTCGGGCTCTCCGTCGGCGCCGGCTTCCTCATCAAGGCGATCGTCTCGCCCGACGGCGGATCGGCGCAGTCCGGGGTGTTCGTCGGCATCGGATTCCTGCTCGGCGCCGTCGCGTGCTGGGCCTTCGGGAAGTTCGCGCTGGCGAAGCTTGATGCACCGCGGCCGGTCGTCGTGTGGCAGCAGCTCGCGCAGCCGTACGTCAACGAGCACGGCATCACCGTGAAGCAGGAGGCCGTCCCCGTGCGCCACCCGCAGACCGGCGAGCAGCTCTACAGTCGCCCGAGCTCCACACTCTTCTTCATCCCCGTCCGCTTCTGGGCGTACGTGATCGCCGCACTGGGTGTCGTCACGATTGTCGTGAACGTGGTGCGCGGCTGACGCTCAGCCCTGGCGACCCTTCCACCGCGGGTTCTGCTTGTTGATGACGAACACCCGGCCACGGCGGCGGACGATCTGCGACCCCGGCTTGTCTTTGAGCGACTTGAGTGATGCGCGGACCTTCATGGCGACCTCCTGGTGATCACGATGCGTGCTACCTTGTTGAGAACGATTCTCAACAGAACGCACTGTAGCACTCATCGACCAGGAGAACCCGCCGTGACCACGCCTCGCATCCCGCTGACCGTGACGCTCGTCCTCGGCACCTGTCCGCCGGAGCGTCGCACCGTCGCCCGACAGGTCGCCGGAAGGTCCGCGGCGCTCGTCACGATCGAGCGGCACGACGACGCCGAGAGTGCCCACCCTGACATCGACGACGCGATCGACGCCGTCGCGCGACACCCGCTCGCTCCCCGGCACCTCGTCCTCGATTGCGGGAGCACGGTCCGCCCGGTCGACGCGGTCTCCGCCGTCCTCGGGCACCGCGACACGGCCGTCCTGGACGCCGTCGTGACCGTCGTCGACGCAGCCCATCTCCTGCACGACCTCCAGGACGACGAGTACGTCACCCACGACGAGGACGGCGATACGGCGTACACCGCGCGGTCGATGATCACCGTGGAGCAGCTCGAGTACGCGGACACCATCGCCGTCGCCGGCCGACGTGGCGTCACTCACGAGCGGCTCGCGGTGCTCCTCGCGCTCCTCAGCCACCTGAACCCGACGGCGCTGACGCGGATGGTCGAACCGGTCGCAGCCCGACCGCGCGTCACGCCCGGCACTCCGGCGACCGCGAGCAACCGTGAGCCGCTCGCGCGCTTCCGCGACTCCCCGTTCGAACTGGACCGCTTCAGCACGTCCCCCGGGTGGATCGCGATGCTGAACGGCGAGCACCGGCCGTGGGTGGATCACGAGCGCGTGACCACCCTGCGGTTCGTCAGCCCCCGACCGATGCACCCGGAACGACTCCTCGCGTGCTTCGACGGACCGATCGAGGCGGGGCGGTTCGGCCAGGTCATCCGTACGGCGGGGTTCCTCGTCCTCGCGACGCGCGCCTCCCGCGTCGGCGTCCTCCAACACGTCGGCACGATGATCGATCTGGAACCCACGTCGTTCGAGACGAACGACCCCGGCGCACCGCTCGGTCAGGAGCTCGTCGTCACCGGGATCGACCTCGACGAGGTCGCCATCTCCGCTGCCCTGCACGCCTGCACCCTGACGGATGAGGAACTCCTCGCCGGGCCGGCGGCGTGGGCGCACTACCCGGACGCCTTCACGCCATGGAGCACCACCCACGAACACTGAGCGGCCGGCCCGTCAACTGCCCGAAACGGTTCGGATCCCGGTCGATGTCGTGCAGGTTCGGGCGACTCAGTGGATCCGCGCGCTCACCCACTCCTCGCGGACGAACCGCACGAACTGCTCGACGGCCGGCGACACCGCCCGGGCACGGCTGGTGGCGACACCGATCACCCGGACCGCCTCGTCGTCGAGCGGGACGAGCACGACGCCCTCCATGCTCGTGGAATCGGGGAGGACCGCGATCCCGACCCCGGCGCGTACGAGACCACGGAGCGTCGACAGCTCGGACACCTCCATCGTCACGCGGGGCACGACGCCATGCCTCGCGAAGTACGCGTCCGCGATCTGCCGGAGCCCCGAGTCAGTCGTCATCGCGAGGAACTCCGTCTGCTCGAGGTCGGACGCAGCCAACGACGTCCGATCGGCGAGCGCATGCCCGACCGGCACGCCGAGCGCGAGCCGCTCGGAGGTGAGCGGACGCCACTCGATGTCCGGATCCCGCGGTTCCGGGCTGAGGAAGGCGACGTCGGCCGAGCCGGAGCGGAGCGCGTCCAGCACGCTGTCGGCCTTCCCGCCGTCGAGGACGAACCGGATGTCCGGCAGTAGCTGGCGATACTCGCTCACGATGCGCGGGATGAGCCAGCCGCCGAGGGACGAGACGTAGGCGATGGACACGAGACCGGCCGAGGGGTCGCGGAGCTCGTCGATCCGCGACTGCGCGTTGTCGAGCTCGGTCTGCGCCCGGAGCGCGTGCACGAGGAGGATCTCGCCGTAGCGGTTGAGTTCGAGCCGGCTGCGGTGGCGATCGAACAACTCGACCCCGGCGTCCGCCTCGAGCCGACCGATCGCCCGCGTGAGCGTCGACTGGGAGATACCGAGCGCCTCAGCGGCGTACGGGACGTGACCGTCTTCGGCGAGCGCCCGAAGGTACGCGAGTTCGTCGATCCTCATGCCCTCATGATGCCGCACCGGCGAGCCCGGCTGGGGCGGCACCTCGACAAGCTCGGCGACCGGGGCGCGCTAGCGTGGTGCAGTGATCCGCAGACCGCGACCGAGCCAGGCGGCGACCGGCGCCCTCCTCGTCCTGGCCGGACTCGTCTGCCAGGAGCTCGGCGCGTCGATCGCGGTCGCGCTGTTCCCGCAGGTCGGTCCGATCGGCATGGTGACGCTGCGGCTCGTGTTCGCCGCGCTCATCCTGCTGGCCGTCGCCCGCCCGGCCCTGGGCGGACACCCGAGGAGCGCCTGGGGATCGGCGGTCGGCTTCGGGCTCGTCCTCGCCGCGATGAACGTCTGCTTCTACCTGGCACTGGACCGCATCCCGCTCGGCCCGGCGGTGACCCTCGAGATCCTCGGCCCGCTCGCGCTCAGCGTCATCGCGGGTCGTCGATGGACGAGCGCACTCTGGGCGGGCGTCGCCCTCGTCGGCGTCCTCCTCCTCGGCGGGGTGCTCCTCCACAACGGACCGACGGCCGCACTCGACCCGCTCGGCGTCATCCTCGCGCTCGCCGCCGGCGCCCTCTGGATCGGCTATATCCTGCTGTCGGCGCGGACGGGGACGGAGTTCCCCGGCTTGAACGGTCTGGCGATCGCCGCCGCCATCGGCGCCCTCGTGACCATCCCGCTCGCCGCGACGACCGCCGGCACCGCCCTGTTCGATCCCGTCATCCTCCTGCTCGGGCTGGGTGTCGCCGCGCTCTCGTCGGCCGTGCCGTACGCGCTGGAGTTCGTCGCCCTCAGACGCCTCAGCGCCGCGACCTTCTCGATCCTGCTCGCATCCGCGCCAGCCATCGCCGCGATCGCCGGACTCCTCGTGCTCGGGCAGGAGCTCACGACACCGCAGTGGCTCGGCATCGCCTGCGTGGTCGGTGCCGGAATCGGTGCCGTGCTCTCAGCTCGGCGCGGTCGCGCACCCGAGGTGCAGCCGAGCATCGCGCCGAGCTGATCGTCAGGTCAGGACGCGGCGAAGCGGGCGTGCACCCGGGAGGACACGGTGATGTCCTCCGGCTTTAGGTCGAGGCCGGTGTCGCCCGCGGGTGCGGCGGCCCCGCGCATCATCGGCGCCGCGGTCTGGGTCCCCGAGGTGCGGGTCTCGTCACCCAGCATGCCGGGATCGGCCAGCGCAACAGGCCGCACGGTGCCCAGCCCGAGGCTCCGCGCGTAGGCGGTCGCGCGGTCCACGGCGTCGCGGACGGCGTTGTGCTGGGCCTCGGCCGTGATGCGGTGCTTCGTCGCCTCGGTGAGCGCCCACGTGACACCCGTCACCGTGACGCCGTCCTGGACCGCGATCTCCTCGGCCCAGCGGGCCAGCGCCTGGAGGTCGGCGAACTTCACCTCGAGCGCGACCGACGCATGGTGCACGAGCGGCAACTGCTTCCCGTCCTTGTTCCACGGCCGCTCACTCCACACCCGCAGCCGGTCGGCCGACCACCAGGTCACGGCCGACTGCGCGCGGAACTGCTCCGCCGTCTGGCTGAGCGCCCGGTGCAGCGCGGTGGTCCGGGAGACGACGGGCTCACGTTCCGGCCCCTGGAACCCCGCCGAGATGAGGACGGTCCCACGCTCAGCCGGGTGGTGGTAGTCGAAGCGGCCCTCGACGGTGATGATCGTTTCGCTCATACCCGGCACTCTATCCCGCGACGGCGGCTACGCTCTGGACCATGACGGACGGCGGAACCTGGGCGGATCGACGACGTGGACGGCAGCGGGACGCACACGGTCCGGCGGGACGCGGGCTGCCGCCCGGCGACGTCGAGACGGTCGCGAAGTACCTCAAGGAGCGCGTCTACGCGACCTTCACCGGCCTCGCGATCGTCCTCGTGCTGGCGGCGAACGTGGAGCACCACGACGCGCCGGATGCGCTCTTCTCGCTCGTCATCGGCGTGGTCGGCATCACCCTCGCCGGCCTGGTCGCCGAGATGATCGCGCACCTCGCCGCCCACGGTGCGTTCCCCGACGAGCGCGGGTGGCACTCCATGCTCCGGATCGCGTGGGGCTCGCTGCTCACCGTCGCGACCCCCACCATCCTGCTCGTGCTCGCCGTGTTCGACGTCATGGAAGTCGAGACCTCCCTCCGCGTGTCCGCGATCGTCTACCTCGTCACCCTCGGGCTCAGCGGGTGGGTCGCCGTCCGGCGCGCCCGGCTGTCCGTCTGGCAACAGCTCATCGCGCTCGCGGCCCTCGTACTCCTGGGTGTCCTCGTCATCGGCGTGCAGGTCCTGGCCCACGGCTGAATCGCGGAGGCGAGCTCGGACGCCGTCGGAAATGCCGGAGCGGTCGACGACGTTGCAGAGCACGTGAGCACTCCGGAGACCGTCGACGTCGTCGTGATCGGCGCGGGTCAAGCCGGGCTGTCGGCCGCGTACCACCTGCATCGCCGCGGATTCGTCCCGCTGGGCACCACCGAAGCCGCGACCGCAGCACGCACCTTCGTCGTCCTCGACGCGAACGACGCCCCGGGCGGCGCCTGGCAGCACCGATGGCGGTCGCTCACCATGTCGACCGTCAACGGGATCTACGACCTGCCCGGCATGCCGAAGCCCGAGCTCGATCCCGCCTCCCCGAGTGTCGACGTCATCCCGCCGTACTTCGCGGCGTTCGAGGAGCATTTCGCCCTCGCGGTCCGCCGCCCGGCGCAGGTCCGCGCCGTCCGCCGCGAGGACGACGACCCGCACGGTCGACTCCTCGTCGAGACCGCGGCGAGCTCCGACTCCTCAGGCGCTGACTCTTCTGGCACCGGCTCCCCACCCGCCGTGTTCCGAGCACGGGCGGTCGTGAACGCGACGGGAACCTGGACGAAACCGTTCTGGCCCGCGTACCCGGGACGGGAACGCTTCGCCGGACGCCAGCTGCACGTGGCCGACTACGTCTCCGCTGACGAGTTCCGCGGCCGACGCGTCGTCGTCGTCGGTGCCGGCATCTCGGCCATCCAGCTGCTCGAGGAGATCTCGCGGGTGGCGGAGACGGTGTGGATGACACGACGCGAACCGGAGTGGGTGGAGGACGACTTCGACACCGCCGCCCGGGTGGAGGCGATCAAGGGCGTCGAGGAACGCGTGCGCCAAGGCCTCCCACCGGGCAGCGTGATCTCCGTGACGGGGATGCACTGGACGCCGTGGGCGCGAGCGGCCGAGGCGCGCGGCGTCCTGGTGCGTCAGCCGATGTTCCGCCGCATCGAGGAGCACGGGGTCGTCCTCGCCGACGACTCGTTCCTCCCGGTCGACGCCATCCTCTGGGCCACCGGGTTCCGAGCGGCGCTCGACCACCTCGCACCGCTCGGCATCCGACTGCCCGGGGGCGGTATCCGGATCGACGGCACCAGGGCAGCCGACGAGCCGCGGGTGCACCTCATCGGGTACGGCCCCTCAGCGTCGACGGTCGGAGCGAACCGGGCCGGGCGGGCGGCGGTCATGGCGATCCTCGCCGACCTCGACGCCGCCGTCCCGGTCCCACACCGCTGACCCCGTCACTGCACCGCGACGGGGATCGGCACGGCGGGAGCCCGCTCGGAGCGCACGAAGCCGATCCCGAGCAGGATGCAGACTCCACCGAGGAGCTGCGCGAGCGACAGCTGCTCCCCCAGGAGGATCCAGGCGAACCCGGTCGCCGCGACCACCTCGAGGAGGCCCGCGAAGGAGGCCAGTCGGGAGCCGAGCATCTGACTCGCGGTGATGCTCGCCGCATAGGCGACGGCCGTCGACACCACCCCGACGAACAGGAGCGGCACCCACCACACGACGTCGGTGCCGAGCACCGTGACGTCGGCGTCGGAGGTCGTGAACGGCACGCCGACGAGCCCCGCGAGCCACAGACTGAGCGCCCCGATGAGCAGACCGATGGCGGCGAACGCCACCGGAGGCAACCCCTTCGCCGGCCGCGCTGAGATGACGTAGTACGCGGCGCAGCCCACCATCGCGAGGATGGCGAACAGCAGGCCGACCGGGTCGAGCGTCGAGCCACCGCTCGGAGCGACGACGAGCACGAGCCCGACGAGCGACACGACGGAGCCGACGAGCACGACCGTCGCAGGACGACGTCGGGTCAGCACCCATGCGACGGCGACGAGCAGCAGCGGTGCCATGTACTCGACGAGGATCGCGGTCCCGACGGCGATGGTCTGCAGCGCCGCGAAGTAGACGAGCTGCGTCGCCGCCACCCCGATGAGGCCCATGCCGAGGAGTCGCCAGCGTCCACGCCAGACCGCGTCCCAGCGACCGCGGAGCGCGATGAGGGCGAACGGGGCGAGTACCAGGCCACCGATCAGGGCACGGACGGTGACCGCGGCAGCGGGGCTCCACCCCGATGCGAGCACCGGTTTGATGAACGCTCCGGAGGTGCCGAACGCGACCGCGGCGAGTACCGCGACGAGCAGACCGACCGTGGTCGAGGACGTGTGCTTCATGGGTGTCTCCAGCTGCCGCGAGTGGGGCCGGCAGAAGAGGTGGACGCCCGGCTGAGATGAAGCTACTCTCGGAGAGAGTAAGGAGTCAACTTGCATTTTGCCCCTGACACCGAGGATGCGCTGCTCTTCGCCGCGCTGCTCGTGAACACCCGCGCATCGGCGTCCCGGAGCGGACTCGACGAGCTCGCGACACCGCCACAACTCGTCGAGCTCCTGCGGGTCAGTCGGTACTCGGGTCGGGTCGACGGCGATGAGCCCGAGCGGGCCGCGGTGGCCAGGCTCCGGGAACGGATCCACGCACTCTGGGCCTCCGACGCGGACGCCCCGGACACCCGCGACCGCGCCGTCACCGAGATCAACGCGATGCTCCGGGAGTCCGCCGCGCTCCCCCAGCTGCGCCGCCACGACGGCTTCGACTGGCACCTCCACGCCACCGAGTTCGACGCACCGCTCGTCGACCGCGTCCAGACCGAGATCGCCATGGCACTCGTCGACGTCGTCCGGTCCGACGCCTGGGACCGCCTGCGGCTCTGCGGCGCCGACGATTGCGACGGCTTGCTCGTCGATCTGTCCCGCAACGGTTCGAAACGCTATTGCTCCGTCCGCTGCAGCAATCGGGTCAACACGATCGCGTTCCGCGCACGGGCGCAGTAGCGGGCGTCACCAGACCCGGATGACGACCATTACTGCGATCTCGTCACATCCCAGAGATGGTGCACCGGGTCGTGGATGAAGTAGCGGCCGAGGGTCTCGGTCGTGAAGCGCGCGCCGTCGCTCCGTCGCCCCGTCCGCGTGAGCGCCTCATCCGGCACCCGCTCGAACGCTGCGGCGAGCACCGTCGCGGCCTCCACCAGCTCCGCCGACACCCGGTTCGGGTCCTGCTCGCCGTAGCGCTCCTCGAGAGCCGTCGCATCCTGGTCCCAGTTCTCGAACGCAGGATCGTCCTCGTCGAGGACGAGCCGCAGCCGGACGTCGAAGATGCGGAACACGTCACGCACATGGGCCGCGTACTCGAGCGGCGACCAGGTCTGCGGGTCG
The DNA here is from genome assembly GCF_014839505.1 of Plantibacter sp. CFBP 8775. Classification (NCBI taxonomy): domain Bacteria; kingdom Bacillati; phylum Actinomycetota; class Actinomycetes; order Micrococcales; family Microbacteriaceae; genus Plantibacter; species Plantibacter sp. CFBP 8775. Next base: position 1,636,180 of record NZ_JACYNV010000002.1, read on the forward strand.
GGCCGCTCCCGGACGTCGGCGCGCTCCAGCACCGCCGGCCACGCGGCGGCGTTCGCCAGGATCAACCCGGGGAGTTCCCGGAACCCGAACCGCGACGTGTCCATCCCACACTCGGGACAGGCGCGCTCGAGGACCCAGGTCCAGTTCTTCGTATCCGGGACGATGGTGTCGTCGTCGGGGGTGTTCGTCGTCATGGGTTCACTCTAGGAAGCGGCATGGCCCAGCGCCCTCGCGAAAGCGTCATCGTGCCGCGATCCGCCGCCACAGTCCGCTGGCGGCGCCGTGCCGATGCCTCCGTTACCCGGCGGGGGCGACCGGCGGGGCGCAGACCATCGCCGCGGCGGCGAGCTGCTCCGCCATCTGCTGCTCGGACCACGGGAGTGCGATCTCGGGGGCCTTCTGCCCGCTCGCCGGTGCCGCCTTCGCACCGATCGACGCGAGCTGCATCGCGAGCGTCTGCGCGAAGCCCGCACCGAGCGTCGAGTTGTTGAGCATGACGACGACCGTCAGTCCGGAGGTCGGGTCGGAGAAGGCCGCCGAGAGCGAGCCGGGGATCGCGCCGGCCTGCCCCCGGAGGGGACCGATCTGCAACCCACCCACGCCGAAGCTCTTCCAGGTCGGCTCAGCCTCACCCAGCGAGACAGGGTCCTTCCACTGCTTCTTGTACGTGCTGTCGTTCAGCAGCGAGCCGGACGCGAAGGACTGGGTGAACTTCCGCAGATCGTCGACCGAGGAGACGACGCCACCGGCGGTCCACACCATCGAGGTCGACAGCTCGGTCTCGTCCGTCGGTGCGTCGCACTGGTAGGTGCCGTCCGCGACCCGCGGCGTCAGGTACCCCTTGGGGTGCGACCCCGGAAGCTCGACGGTGGAGGCGTCGGGGAAGCTGGACTTCGACATGCCGAGCGGCGAGAACACGTAGTGGTCGTACAGGGACTGCCACGACTGACCGGTCAGCTCCTCGAGCGCCATGCCGAGCAGGATGTACCCGGTGTCGCTCGAGCCGAAGAGCGCCCCCGGAGCCGTCCGCGTGCCGCTCGCGAGGCCGTTCGCGAGGATCTCGGCCATCGACCAGTTGCGGGTCGGGTTGGTGACGAACTGGGCGTTGAGCGCGGGCGTGTAGGTGCCGAGCCCCGACGTGCCGTTGCACAGCTGCTGGTAGGTGATGCCCTCGATGCCCTGGACCTGCGGGAGGGTCTTGTGGACCTGGTCGGTGAGCTTGATCTTGCCCTCGTCGACGAGCTCGAGGAGCACGGTGCAGGTCATCGGGCGCGTGGTGTCGCCGATGCGGTAGACCATGGACGGATCCATCTTGGTCTTGCCACCCGGCTCGGTCGTGCCGACGCCGGCCGTGTAGCTCCCGGCCCACGGCGCCCAGACGCCGACGATGGCCCCGGAGGATCCGGACTGGGTGACGGCGGCCTCGACCGCCGCTGTGATGGCGTCGGTCGTGTCGCCGGCGAGTGTGCCGCTGACCTGGTCGGGGAAGTCGGTGTCGGACACCGAGGGGCCCGAGCATCCGACGAGCACCGTCGCGAGGGTCGCCGCGGTAAGGAGTGCGGCGAGACGCCGTCGCCTCGGAGCTGTTGCAGTCAAGTCATCCCCCTGATGAGCGGTCTGCGGAGCTGCAGACTGTTCCCGATTGTAACCGGGCGCGGCTGGGAGCTGCGGTCGCACGCCGCGCGCCGGTCACTCGGGCGGCGGGCCTGGTGCCGGGCCCGGTGATGGTGTTCCCTGGAGAGGTGACCTCGAACGCCTTCCCGCAGACCACCGTCGACGCCGTCCTGGCGCACATGAACGGCGACCATCCCGACGACAACCTGCTCATCGTGCGCGCCTTCCTGGAACCGGCGGCCGAGACCGCCACCATGATCGCGCTGGACGGGACGGGTGGCGAGTGGACCTGGACGGTCGACGGCACCGCCGCGGGTGGTCGGGCGCCCTGGCCCGCCGGCACGATCACCGAGCGCGGCGAGATCCGACGCGAGGTCGTCGCCCTCTACGACGCCGCGTGCGCCCGTCTGGGTGTGGAGCCACGCCCGCACGACTGAGCGACGACGGCCGGACGATCGCTGCGGTCAGGAGACGGACCGTGCCCCGCTCGGCCGGTCAGCCGCGAATCCCCGCCGAGCGGGACCGGCCGACGCGCAGCACCACGAGCACGAGGCCGGCGAGCACGAGGAACCCCGCAGCCCAGAGCGTGCCGCTGGCGCCGACTCCCGTGCGGGCGAGGTCCGCTTCCGCGGGCCCAGCGGTGTCCGCGACCGGTCCAGCACCGCCGTCGACCGGGGTGACCGGCGGCTCGACGGGCGTGCCCGGGTCCTCCGGAGTGACCGGCCCGGTCTCATCCTCCAGCGCGACGGAGAACGAGAACTCGGTGGCGGGGCTCGTGGCGACGCCGGCGTTCGCTGTCGCCGTCCACCGCTTCTCGCCCACACCGACGGACTCGACCGTGCAGCTGAACGTTCCGGCCGCGGTCGAGAAGGTGAGACAGAGGAAGCTCCCCGCCTCACGCACCTCGATCAACTTCGACGGTTCGGCCTCACCCGTGACGACGACGCGCTCGCCGACGATTCGCTCCCCGGCGGCCGGGGAGATGATCCGGGGTGCCGCGTTGACGAGGTACTGGAAGGCGTGGGCGACGGACACGACGCCGTTCGTCGACGTCTCGACGACGGACATCTCGTGCGCCCCGGGAGCGAACGCGACGTCGGGGGTGCACGCCCACCGGCCTCGATCGGTGGCCGTGGCGGCGCAGACCGTCCGCTCGGCGGCATCGAGCACGACGACCGAGGATCCGGGCGTCGCCCGGCCGGCGAACTCGGGCCGCGCCTCTCCGACCTGCGCGGCTGGTGACGTCACCGACAGCTCGGACGACGGCACCGGGATGAAGGGCGCCTCCCGGTCGAAGTCGATCCCGACGATCGGGACGATCCGCCCGCTCAATGCCGCGAACTCGTCCTGCAGCGCCTCCGCGGCTTCCAGGCCGCCGGGCTTCCCCTCGATGAAGAAGAACGCCTCGACCGGCAGCTCCGGCGTGCTCTCGACGGTCCACGCACCGACCACGACCTCGTTCCACAGGGCGTCCAGGTAGTCGTCCACCGGGAGGAGCGCGCGCATCTCCAATGAGGCGGCGAACCCGTCGAGATCCGCCCCGAAGGCACAGTTGCCGTTCTTCCACTCGAGGCTGTCGAAGTGCCGCGACCAGGCGACGCCGGAGTCGATGCCCTGTTCCAGGCATGGGGCACTACTGCCCTCGGGATTGCCGTACTCCACCTCGACGGTCGAGCGGTCGCAGCTGTCCGGTCGGGTGTTGGTCGCGGCGTCGGAGGGGAACGCGCACCGGAGCCGCATCTGCGACTCCTGGTCGGCCCACGGCTGCAGGATCATTCCGGCAGACGCGGCCGGCCAGAGCGTCTCGATGCCGAGATCCGCTCGCAGGTAGCTGAACGAGGCGCCGTCGCGGGAGATCTGGAGCGGGGTCGGGAGCACCGTCGAGGTGGTGCGGACGACGACGCCGTTGCAGAAGTAGGCGGCTTCGCCACCGTCGCAGGACCTGGCGGTGTCCGCGTAGCGGGCGTTGAGGACGTCCGCGATGGTCGCGTCTGCGATCGTTCCGGCGGGCTCCACTGGAGCGGACCGGGGCGACTCGGCGAGCGCCGACGCGGCCGGTGAGGCCAACACGCTCATGAGGGCCAGCGCGGTGGCGGCAGTGGCACGCCGTGCGGCGCGTGCGGGATGCAGGAGCATGAGGGGACCTTTCAGCGGGACCGGGTCAGCCTACAACTGGAATACCAGATGCAGAAATCGGACGATCGGCTGGTCGGTCGTCTGGACCAAACCGCGAAGCGGCCGACCTCCGAACCCTTCAATGCCTCGGATCAGCCCGGGGCTCGACCGAACTCAGGAGGCTCCCATGCTCCACTCACCCAACCGGCTCCTCGCGACCGTCTTCGGCGCGGTCTACGTGGTCGTCGGACTCCTCGGCGGGATCGTCGCGGGCGGCCTGCCGTTCCTCACCACCGAGGGCGGCCTCCTGCTCGGGATCTTCGAGGTCAACCCGCTGCACAACATCGCGCACGTCCTCATCGGTGCGGCCCTGCTCATCGCCGGGCTCTCGAACGTCGTCGCGGCCAAGACCGTCAACACGGTGATCGGCGGGTTCTACCTCCTGCTCGGTGTCGTCGGCTTCTTCATCGTGGGTTCCGCGCTGAACATCCTCGCGCTCAACACGGCCGACCACTTCCTCCACCTCGCGAGCGCCGTGGTGCTGCTCGGTGCCGGACTGGCTGCGGACAAGCGCACGCACCGGGTGGCGACGGCCTGACATGTCGGTCTCCGTCGAACGTCAGGACGCCCGGGCGGGCGCCGGCACAGCGGTCCGCTCCGGGACGACGTCGATCTCGAACAGCCTGCTCGCGATGTGCACACTCGGTGCCGGTCTCGTGCTGATCGCGACCGGTGCCGGGTCCTCCCCCGTGGGCGCGATCCCGCTCGTCACCCTGGGCGTCGCCGCACTGCTGTGGTCCGTCGTGGTCCTCGTCCGCGACCGGGTGCCGGGCCTCCGAGCGTCCTTCGCCGGCGCGGTGGGCACGGTCGTCGTCTGGGTGGCGCTGTACGGACTCGCCTCCCTCGGCGTCACGACCGTGCCCCCGTTCCTGCCGACCCTGTCATCCACGGTCCTGCTGCTCGTCGTCGCCGGGGTGCTCGCACGGCGACTCCGGCGGGTCACCCTCGCATCGACGGCGCCGGACGAACTCGAGCTCGACGCCCTAGTGACGCGCGCGAACCGCCGGCCACATCGCGAGCCGAGCACGGGACGGTACGTGCTCACCCTGCTCGCCGGGGCAGCGGTCGTGGCGGCGATCACCACCCCGGCACTGGCCCAGACCAACGCGGGCGCGTTCGCGGTCCCGCACGGTTCCCTGCACAGCAGCCACTGATTCCCTCCACAGCGACAGATCCACCCTCCCGCTCACGAGTCCGGCCCGTTACACTTAGGCAACCCTTACCGAACCAGCCGACGCGGAGTCCGACATGAGCACTGTGATCCCCTTCTCCCAGGCCCTGCGCGAGCGCACGTCATCCGGCCACTCCTCCAGCGAGGGGGCGGACTTCATGAGCGACCTCATGACCGGGAAGGGCTCGAAGGAGGACTACATCGCCCTCGTCGCGCAGCACTTCTTCATCTACGAGGCCCTCGAAGCCGCAGCCGACCGCATGCGCGCCGATGCCGTCGCCGCTCCGTTCATCAGCGACAAGCTGACGCGGCTTCCCGCCATCGTGCAGGACCTCGAGTTCCTCATCGGTCCGGACTGGCGCGAACAGATCACCCCGCTCCCCACCACCGCCCGGTACGTGGCACGGATCAACGAGGTGGGCGCCGTCTGGCCCGGCGGCTTCGTCGCGCACCACTACACCCGGTACCTCGGTGATCTCTCGGGCGGGCAGATCATCCGCACGCTGATGCAGCGCCAGTTCGGCTTCGACACCAACGGTGTCGGCTTCTACCTCTTCGGCGACATCGCGAAGCCGCGCGAGTTCAAGGACACCTACCGCGAGCAGCTCGACGCCGTGCCGTGGGACGACGAGGAGCAGGCCCGCGTGATCGACGAGGTCATGGTGGCGTACCGCTTCAACACCGACCTCTTCCGCGACCTCGCGACCGCGAAGGCCGCAGCGACCGCCGTCGCCTGACCCGTCCGTCCATTCGCCCATTCTTGGGCGAACGGGTGTTCATTCGCCCATTCTTGGGCGAACGAACTGCGGGCGGCGAAGCACCCCTCCCGCCGCTCGCAGGCCCGGCGTAGCATCTCGGGCATGGACGTCATCCTCGTACCCGGTTTCTGGCTCGACGCATCCTCCTGGAGCGCGGTCACACCCCCGCTCGAAGCGGCAGGCCATCGGGTCCGACCGCTCACCCTCCCCGGCCTCGAGAGCGTCACTGCCGGCCGCGCCGGCATCGGCCTCCGCGACCACGTCGACGCCGTGGTCGCCGAGATCGACGCCGGCACCGAGCCGGTCGTGCTCGTCGGACATTCCGGCGGTGGCGCCATCATCTCCGCCGCGATCGACGCCCGCCCTGACCGCGTCGTCCGCGCCGTGTACGTCGACTCGGGTCCACTCGCCGACGGCGCGTGCATCAACGAGGAACTCCCCTCGTCGGGCTCCGATATCCCGCTGCCCGACTGGGCGGTGTTCGACGCCGAGGACCTCGTCGATCTGGACGACGAGCTCCGCGAGCGATTCCGGGCCAGGGCCGTCCCGCAACCGAAGGGCGTCGCCGTCGACCGACAGCAGCTCTCCGACGACGACCGCCGCCTGTCCGTCCCGGCGACCGTGGTCGCGTGCGAGTTCTCCTCGGAGATGCTGCGCGGCCTGATGGAACAGGGTCACCCGTACGTCGCGGAACTGGCACGGCTGCGTGACGTCGAGTTCGTCGACCTGCCGACGGGCCACTGGCCGCAGTTCACGAAGCCGGCCGAGCTCGGCGCGATCCTCCTCCGGGCCGTCGACCGGACCTGAGGTCTGGCCTCCCTCGACCAGGCCGGTCAGCGCGAGGCGTCGACGGGCGCTCAGGTCATGAGGTACGCGAGCGGGACGATACCGAGTATCGCGATAAAGATCACTGCCAGCACGGCGTACACCGCGATCTGCGCGCCGCGTCCCTTGATGACCGCCTGACCTCTCGGTGCGAGCGAGCCTGAGACCCACTGCTGCGCCGGCGCGATGTAGTCCAGCGTCGGCGCCTCGCCGGGCTGCAGCAGGTAGTCGGCACGGCCGAACTCCCACAGCCAGGCCATCGAGCACGAGACCTGCACGGGACGGTCGGCTGGAACCGTGAACTGCGACGGTCCCCAGGTCGGGCGGTGCTCGAAGCCGTCGATGCGCACGACGAGTGGGATGAACCCCCAGTATCCGGCGAACGGCGGCTTGCTGGCGTTCAGCTCGAGCGTGCGCCAGGCGGTGATCGGACCGGGCTGCGGCCACTGAGCTTGTCCATAGGTCATGAGCGATAATCGTAGTTCTTCGGATGTGGTCCCGCTCGCACAAACTCTGCCGATCCCTGAGCCCAACCCCGGTCCCTGAGCCCAAACACGGTCCCTGAGCCTGTCGAAGGGCAGGTGCGACCGTTGCGACGTCGCCCTTCGACAGGCTCAGGGACCGGACGGCTTCGGCCGAGACCGGAGACGCTACTGCCCCGACATGAACCGCTTCACGTCGGTGTCGACGATGATGTCGCTCGGGCGCAACGGCCTGGAGAGGTAGAGACCGTCGAGCGTCGAGATGCGGCTGAGTGCGACGTAGCTCTGCCCCGGGCTGAACGCGCGGCTGCCCAGGTCGACGATCGCGCGGTCGTAGGTCTTGCCCTGCGACTTGTGGATGGTGACCGCCCACGCGAGCCGCAGCGGGAACTGCGTGAACTCGGCCACGATGTCGCGCTTCAGCTGCTTCGTCACCGAGGAGTAGGAGTACTTGTACTTCTCCCACGTCGCCGGCTCGACCTCGAACTGCTCGCCGTCGACCTCGACCCAGACGGTGGAGTCGATCTTCACCACGGTCCCGAGCGTGCCGTTCACCCAGCGACGCTCGCTGTCGTTGCGGAGGAACATGACCTGCGCACCGACCTTGAGGTCGAGGGCCTCGTCGGCGGGGAACGCCCGCCCGCCGAAGTCGCCCGAGACCTCCGCGTTGGCGGTGAGCGGCTTGCCGTCGAGCTTGGCGAGCGCCGCCTTGTTGATGCGGTCGACGGTGTCGTTGCGGCTCGCGAGGGTGATGACGCCGTCCTCCGGTGGGATCCTGGCGCCCATGCCGTTCAGCCGGCCGGCCATCTCGGCGGTGACCTGGCCGTGCCGGACACCGTTGAGGAGGTACTTGAACTCGGCCTCGTGCTGGCGGTGGATCTCCGTGAGCTCGACGAGCTGCAGCGGCGTCTCGGACCACACCTTGGCGTCGAAGAACCAGAACGAGCGGTAGGTGTCGGCGATGTACGCCCGTTCCTCGAGGCTGCCCGGCACGGGAGCGAGCTGGTACGGGTCGCCGAAGAGGACGATCTGCACGCCGCCGAACGGCTCGCGCGGCCGCTGCCGGGCCTGCCGGAGGCTCCGGTCCATGGCGTCCATGAGGTCGGCGCTCACCATGGAGACCTCATCGACGACGAGGGTGTCGATGGAGTTGAGCAGCTTGCGGGTCTGATCGTTCTGGTCGATCGTGTGGTCGGCGATGAGCCCGATCGGCAGGCGGAACAGCGAGTGGATCGTCTGCCCGCCGACGTTCAGCGCGGCGACACCCGTCGGGGCGCAGATGGCCAGCTGCTTCGAGGTGTTCCAGGCGAGGTGGTTGAGCAGCGTCGACTTCCCGGTGCCCGCCCGACCCGTGACGAACAGATGCTCGCGGGTGCTCTCGATGCGGTCGAAGACGGCTTGCTGCTCGGCGGAGAGGGCTACGCTCATGATGCTTCGGTTCCCTCCCGTTTTCGCCCTCCAATCCTATGCGAGGTGCCCGCCTAGGATGTCAGGATGAGCCATGTCGCGACACGTGGGGAGCTGCGACGCCCGGGAACGGTGCGCGGTGCGCTCGTCCGCGCCGTCGTGCTGTGGCTCTGCATCGCGGCACTACTCGTCGCGGCCATCGTCTCCGCCTGGTCGGCCGTCGCCCGCGACGTCTACGGCGCCGGTTCCTTCGCGCGCGGGTACCTCGACGCCCTCGCAGACGACGACGCCGCGACCGCGCTCGCGTTGCCCGGGGTCGCCCTGAGCTCCGCCGAACTCGCCGACGCGGGCCTGCCCGCCGAGAGCTCGGACGCCCTGCTCCGGAGCGAGGCGCTCGGCACGATCGAGAACGTGCGCCTCGTCTCCGACGTCACGACCGCATCGGGTGCCCACGAGGTGACCTTCTCGTACCGACTCGCGGGTCAGCCGCACAGCACGGCGTTCTCGATCACGAGCGGCGAGCGCACCTTCGGGCTGTTCCCGTCGTGGCGCTTCGACACGAGCCCCCTGAGCGTCGTCCAGCTGACCGTCGCGCACACGACCGGGTTCCGGGCGAACGGCTTCGAGCTCGACACCCGCCGTGTCGCGGAGGGGACCGAGGGGGCCTTCACCTCCACCATCCCGCTCCTCACCTTCACGCCGGGCAGCGTCGACTTCGACGTCGACACCACCTACCTGGCGGCATCGGTGGAGACGGCGACGACGACCGAGGTCGCGAGCGTCGTCGACGCCGAGGTGACCGCGAGTGCCACCCCGGACTTCGTCGGGGAGGTCCAGACCCAGATCGACGGCTACCTCGACAACTGCGCCACGCAACAGGTCCTCCAGCCCACCGGGTGCCCGTTCGGCATGGTGATCCGCGATCGCGTGGACGACCTACCGGTGTGGTCCATCGCGGCCTACCCCGTGGTGGCGGTCCAGCCGGGCGACACCGGTTGGCAGATGCCGGCGACGGACGGAGCCGCGCACCTCGTCGTCGACGTGAAGTCGCTGTTCGACGGCACGGTCTCGACCCTTGACGAGGACGTCCCGTTCACGCTGTCGGCGTTCGTGACGATCCGCGACGACGGCTCCCTCTACATCGACCTCCGCTGAAGCCCGCGAACTGTCACTCCAGCACAGTCCGACACCCCTCACACTGTTCCGGAGTGACAGTTCGCGGACTAGGAGCGGGTGTCGTTGGCCGCCATGCGCGCGAGACGCTCGTTGTACTCGTTGAGCTCCGCGTCGTTCGTGCGGTCCGCGTTGCGATCGAGCCGCTTCTGATCCTTCGCGTCGCTCTTACTCCACGAGATCGCGACGGCGACGGCGAGCGCCAGGGTCGGGATCTCGCCGACGCTCCAGGCGATCCCGCCGCCCGTCTGCTGGTCGAGGAGCGGCGCCTGCCCCCACGTGCGTCCCATCGCCCCGAACCAGTCGGCGAGGAACAGCCCGGTCGAGGAGATGATCGCCAGCCCGAAGAACGCGTGGAACGCCATCGTCGCGAAGAGCAGCAGGAGCCGCATCGGGTACGGCAGGCGGTACGGGACCGGGTCGATGCCGATGAGCGACTGCACGAAGAGGTAGCCGGTGATGAGGAAGTGCACCACCATCCACTCGTGGCCGATGTGGTCCTCCATCGACCAGCGGAACAGCGGCGTGTAGTAGAACACCCAGAGCGATCCGGCGAAGAGCACCGCGGTGACGATCGGGTTCGAGATGATCCCCGCGAACTTCGAGTGCACGGCCAGGAGTACCCACTCCCGGCCTCCTCGGGAGTCGTCCGAGCGCTTCCGCACCGCCCGCGCGAGCAGCGTGACCGGCGCTCCGGGGACGAGGAGCACGGGGACGAGCATGGTGAGGCCCATGTGTCCGAGCATGTGCACGCTGAAGAGGTACGGCTGGTAGACGTTGATGCCGCCGCAGGTGAGGTAGAAGAGCACGAGCAGCCCGAGCACCCAGCTGACGGTGCGCAGGATCGGCCAGGAGTCGCCGCGGCGGTGCAGGCGGACGACGCCCGCGATGTAGAAGAAGATGCCGAACGCACAGGCCAGCAGCCACAGGAGGTCGATGTTCCACTCGGTGAAGTACCGCGCGAAGGTCAGTTCCGGCGGCAGTTCCTCCCCGGTGAGCAGCACCGCGGGTGTCGGCGCGGTCGGCACGGTCTGGTCGACCGGCGGGGCCGTCTTCGCGAGGGCTGCGGCGGCACCGGAGGCGATGCCCATGAACCCGAGCTCGAGGGCGACCAGCCACCAGAAGGTGCCGGTGCGGCCCGCGGGGGTGTCCGCACGTGCAGCGGCGGACCGCTCGATGCGACCGATCAGCACCCGACGCTGCAGCGCACCGAACAGGCCGAGCGCCAGCAGGGCGAAGACCTTGACGAGGACGAGGATGCCGTACGGGGTGCCCAGGCGGTCGAGCGAGCCGATGCGCAGCTCGGCGCTCACATACCCGGAGACCGCCACGACGACGAAGGACACGAGTGCCACGGTCGAGTACCGCATGAGCACGGGGGCGAGCCGGCCGTCTTCGAGGGTCTTGCGGATGAAGACGAGCGTGAGCAGACCGCCGAGCCAGATGGCGGCGAACACGAGGTGCAGGCCGAGCGCGGTGACGGCGGCGTTGTGCCCGCTCGCCTCGGCGGAGTGACCCTGCTGGGCCATCGGCAGCAGCGACACGAGGGACAGCCCGAAGACGAACACGAGCACCGTGTGGTTGCGGACGGCGAAGCAGAGCACCGTGACGGCCGCGGCGATGAGCGTCGTCTGCAGCCAGGCCTGGCCCGACTCGATCCCGGTGAAGAAGAGGCTGAGCTTCGCACCGAACGCGTCGTCGAAGGTGAGCGGCACCTGCGTGACGTTCAGGAAGGTGAAGAAGCCCGTCACGCCGGATGCGACGGTGAAGACCGCGGCGCCGGCTGCGGCGACGTCGAGCGCCGCGCCGTACTCGCGCCGGTCCGGGCTGAGCGCCCAGCAGGCCATGAGCAACGCGCCGATGGTGACGGCGGCGCTCAGGTTGACGAGCAGTTGTGCGATCGGGAGTCCCCACCGCACGACGGCGCCGGGATCGCCCAGGAGTTGCGCATCCGCTCCGCCGCCGAAGGCCAGACCCGCGAGGAGGGTCGCCACGGCCACGAGGAGCAGGAGGGCAGGACCCGCGAGGCGGACGACACGATTCACGCTGCAAGCCTACGCGGCGCTGCTGGGAACCCCGACCGCAGCGGGATCAGCCGAACCACCGGTCCCTCAGCCGAACCACCGGTCCCTCAGCCGAACCACCGGTCCCTGAGCCTGTCGAAGGGCGCCGCTCACGCCCGCACGAGCAGGGTCGAGGAGCCGTCTTCCAGCCGCCGCACCTCGATGCGTTCGCCGATGCGCTGCTTCATCTCCTCGACGTGGCTGACGACGCCGACGACGCGCCCTCCGGCCGACAGCCGACCGAGCTCGGCCATCACGGTGTCGAGCGTCTCGGGGTCGAGGCTGCCGAACCCTTCGTCGACGAAGAGTGTGCCGAGCTCGACCCCGCCGGCCTCGCCCGTCACGACGTCCGCCAGCCCGAGCGCGAGGCAGAGCGAGGCGTAGAACGTCTCGCCGCCGGACAGCGACTTCGGATCGCGACGCCGGTCGGTCCGGTGATCGTGGACCGTGAGCGACAACCCGACGCGCTGGCTGCGGGAGGGTCCTTCCTTGACGTCGCTGCGGACGAGCTCGTAGCGCCCGCCTGACATCGACTCCAGGCGCGCGTTCGCCGCCGCCACGACATCCTCGAAGCGGCGCAGCAGGACGTAGGTGCCGAGGGTGACCTTCGTGCTGTTCTCGCTGCCCGTGGCCGACACCACGTCGGCGAGGCGGACGACGGCCGCGGCCTCGCGGACCGCGTCGGCGTTCTCGTCGGCCGCCTCGGCGAGCGCCGTGCAGGCGGCAGCCGCGTTGGTCGCTCGTCGTGCGGAAACGGCGGCCGCCGCGGTCGCGGTGCCTGCCGCCGCTTCGGCATCGGCCAGTCGTCGGGCCGTCGCTTCGACGTCGGGGGCTGCAGTACCGGCTACGCCCGCGAGAGCCGGGCTCGCGAGTGCTTCGGCGTTCGCGGTCGTGTGACGCAGGTGATCGGCCACCCGCGCCTCTGCGCTCGCCCGTTCGACCCCGTTCATGGCTGCGGCCTCCGCAGCCGCGCGGTCGGCGAACCCGGCCCGCTCGAGTGCCGCCTCCAGCTCGACCGCGCGCTCAGCGTCACGCTGTCTCCGGTCGGCGACGGTCGCCCGTGCCGCCGCGAGCAGCGACAGCGAGGAGAGCTCGGCCTCGAGCATCGCGTCGAGCTCGGCCAGTGAAGCCGCTCGGCCGTCGAGGACGCCGGCCACCTCGGCGCGGGCCTGCTCGTGGACGCGCTGCGCGGCGGCGAGCCGCTCGGTCAGTGTCGCCCGGGTGGCGGTGCGTTCCGACACCGCGACCACGCCGGCCAGGTGCTCCTCCGCGAGGCGTCCGGCCTCCGCGACCTCGGCGTCCGCCTCCTCGGCGGCGACCACGGCCTCCGCGTACTGCCGATCGGCCTCCGCAGCGGCCGCATCGACGGCCGCCCGCGCAGCGACCGGGTCGAACCCGGCAGTCGCCGTCGTCGAAGCGTCGGTGGAGCCGGCAGCGGCGACGTCGCCCGGGTCGTCGGCCAGCGCGAGGAACTGCTCGACGAGGCGACGGCGCTCCGCCCGGGCGATGTCCCGGGCGCTCTGCGCCGACTGCATCGTCGCCTCGGCATCGGCCCGAGCGACGGATGCCGCGTCGACCGCGTCCGCGTCGGGGTGGTCTCCGTCGAGCACCGCGGGCGCCGGGTGACTCAGCGAGCCGCAGACGCTGCACGGTTCGCCGTCCCGCAAGCCGGTGGCGAGTTCACCCGCCATGCCCTCGATCCTCCGGAGGCGCAGCGACGTCTCGACGTCGATCGCCGCCTTCGCGGCCGTGGCGGCCTCGGTGACCTCGTCGGCGAGCCCCGCGAGGCGTTCGTCGGCCGCGTCCACCCGATCCAGCACCGTGCGGCGTTCGGCCGCGCGCTCGACGGACCGGGCGGCCCTGGCCGACTCGGTGGCCGCACGCGAGGCGCGCTCCGGTGCCGAGCTGAGCGCTGCCCGGCGGGCGTCCCGTCGCGTCTGTTCCGCTGCGAGCTCGGCGAGCCGTTCGTCGACGGTCGCGAGCTCCTCGGTGAGTGCTGCGAGCGCGCGTTCGCGGTCGGCGTCGGCGGCTTCGAGGGCGAGCACTGCCGCCATCGATGCCCGCTCGACGGTGAGGGATTCGCGGCGCGCGGTGACGGACGCGTCGTCGAGTGCGACGATCGCCTCGTCGGCCTGCTCCTCCATCGCGGCGAGCGACGCGATGGCGTCCTCGAGCGCCGCCGATGCCGTGGCCGCTCCGGCGAGGGCGGACGCGACGGTGTCCGCTCGAGCCGCTGCCGCGATCCGTTCGGAGAGCCGCGCGACCGGTTCGTCGTCCACCGAGAGCAGCTCGCGCTCGGTCAGCAGCTCCGCGCGACGTTCGATGGACGCGAGCAGCGTCTGGGCCGCGGCGTGTTCGGCGCGAGCGCGCTCCAGGGCGACCCGCGCCTCGCCAGCGGTCGAGGCGTCGGCTGCGGCGTGGCGCTCGAGGACGGCGACGATGCGCGTGGCGTCACCGACGAGGTCTTCGGAATCGGGTTCGAGCGGGACCGCGAGGGTCGCGATGTCCGGTTCGGGCTCGCCATCCGCGACGTCCGGGTGGAGGTCGGGATCCGCAGTCGACGGATCACCGGCAGTCGCGGGATCGACTGCCTCGGCATCGACTGTCGAGAGGGCGTCCATCCCGGCCGGGGTGTCCGTCCCCTTGCCCGCGACGAGTTCCCGTGCGTCGTCGAGTTCGGCTGCTCCCGCGAACCGGGCGATCGCGCGGCCCAGCGCTTCTCGTGCGCCTTCGATGTCGCGTTGGGCCTGCCGTCGCCGCTCGACGAGGTGCTTGGCGACCCGCTCGTAGTGCTCCGTCCCGAACAGGGACCGGAGCAGTTCGCTGCGCTCCTCACCGCCGGCGGCGAGGAACTTCGCGAACTCGCCCTGCGGGAGGACGATCGTCTGGACGAACTGCTCCCGGGAGAGACCGACGATCCGGCTGATCTCGGGACCGATCTCCTGCGCGCGGGTCGACAGCGTCTCTCCGGCCAGTGCGTCGGGGTCGGTCAGGCGGACGAGGGTGGCGCTCGCCTGCTGCGGGGTGAAGCCGGCACCGCGCTGCTTCGGCCGTTGGTAGGCCGGCGTCCGCCGAACCCGGTACACGCCGGATCCGGTCTCGAACACGAGTTCCACGAACGGTTCCGTCCCGGGCTGCGCGTGGTGCGAGTGGAGGCGGTCCTTGCTGGCCCCGGTTCCGGCGAGTTCGCCGTACAGCCCGAACACGATGGCGTCGATGATCGTGGACTTGCCGGCACCGGTCGGGCCCTCCAGGAGGAACAGGCCAGCCCGCCCCAGTTCGACGAAGTCGATGGTGTGCTCACCGGCGTAGGGCCCGATGGCCTGCAGCGTGAGTCGGTGCAGCCGCATCAGGCGCTCACCTCCGCGGCGAGTGCGGCCTCGTTCGCCGCTGCGATGAGCTCTCGCTCGCGAGTCGTCGCCGGTGCACCCGTCGCGTACTCGATGAACTCGGCGGTGACCTCGACCGGGTCGGAGACCGCCGTGACGGCTGCGGCGCGCGCTTCCTCGGAGCGGTTCGCCGGCGCGTGCGACCAGACGAGCAGGTGCGGGAAGCGCCGGGTCAGGGTGGCGTACAGCTCCGGTGGCCGGACGTCGTCGGTGACCGTGGCGCGCACCCAGGCGTCGACGGCGTCGTCTCCCGCAGGGCCCTGCAGCTCTGCGAGGGTTCCCGTGACGTCGACGAGCCGACGCGGCACCGGCGCCGGCAGTAGCTCCAGGTGCACGGAGCCGTCGGCGGCGAGGTCGACCAGCACGCTCGACTTCACCTGGTTGCGTTCGGAGAAGGAGTAGGCGAGCGGCGACCCGGAGTACCGCATGCGGTCGGCGCCCGTCGCGGCCCCGACGCGCTGCGCACCGTGGAGGTGGCCGAGCGCGACGTAGTCGAAGTCGTCGAACAGCTGGGCGGGCACCGCATCGACCCCGCCGATCCGGATGTCGCGTTCGCTGTCGCTCGCGAGACCGCCGATGACGAAGGCGTGCGCAGCCACGACCGATCGGACCGCTCCATGCTCGCGACGCTGCGCGAGATCGGCTCGGACGCTTGCGAGGGCTGCACCCATGACGGCGGCGTGCGACCGCGCGAGCGGCTGGTCGTCCGGGGAGAGCACCCCTCGTGCGGTGTCGGGGTCGAGGTAGGGCAGCGGGTAGAAGGCGACGGGCCCGTGTTCGTCGTCCACCAGGACCGGTTCGCCGATCCGCGCGAGGTCGGCTCTGATGTCGATCCCGTCGCGCAGCATGGCGGCGCCGAATCCGAGCCGGATGGCCGAATCGTGGTTGCCCGGAGCGAGGATGACCCGGGTGCGGCCCGCCAGCCGCCCGAGCGACTCCGACAGCAGCGTCACCGCTTCGACCGGGGGGATGGCGCGGTCGTAGATGTCGCCGGCGACGAGGAGGACGTCGACCTCGTTGTCCACGACCGTCTGCTCGAGGTGCGCGAGGAAGTCGCGTTGGAAGGGGAGCAGGTCGACCCCGTGCAGCGAACGGCCGAGGTGCCAGTCCGAGGTGTGGAGGATCCGCATGACAGCAATGCTAGGCCGAGCCGCCGACACCTCGCCGCGCCCCGGACGGCACCCGGACGAACGACAGCAGGGCGTCACTCTCGCGACGCCCTGCTGTGTGGTCTGGACCGACGGAGTGTCTCCGCGGTCCGAGTCCGTGCGGGCTCGCGCCCGCGACGACTTACTTGACGGAAGCCTTGAGCTTCGAGCCGGCGGTCACCTTGACGCGCTTGCCGGCCGGGATCTGGATCTCGGCGCCGGTCTGCGGGTTGCGGCCCGTGCGAGCGGCGGTGTCGGTCTGCTCGAAGGCGATCCAACCCGGGATCGAGACCTTGCCGCCCGTGGCGACGGTCTCAGCGACGGTGGTGAACAGCGCGTCGACAACGCTGCCGACGGTCGCCTGGCTCTGGCCGGTCGATGCGGCGATGGCGGCGACGAGTTCGGTCTTGTTCAAATTTGCCATTGTGAGGGTCCTCCTCGGACGTTGCTGCAACGTACAGCTGATGTGTTGGTAGCGAAGGTGTCGCTGATACGGCACCAACTGGTCGGTGTGACCGCCTCGAATGTAGCAGCAATCCGCGAGATTTCGCGGATTTCTCCGCTCTACGCGGACAATCGGGCCTGCGTGTCGGTCGTTTCCCAGCTGGGAGGCGTCGGTGCGAGCGCTCAGCGGACCCCGATGACGCTGTGCCCGGCAGCTCGCGACAGCAACCACGCCTCGATCGTCGGGAAGAGGGTCAGGACGGCGATCGCGAGGAACGCGAACTGATACGGCAGCAGCTGGCCGCCACCGACCCCGTCCTCGAGGGAGAATCCGGTCGTCAGCAGGATCGCCCCGACGGCGACACCGAAGCCGCTCGCGACCTGTTGCAGCGTCGAGTTGAGCGTGTTCGCCCGAGACATCGCAGCGGGTTCGACGTCGGCGAACGTGATGGTGTTGTATGCCGTGAAGCCGATCGACCGGGCGACCCCGCTGACGAAGAGCAGCAGTGCCATCAGCACGATCGACGTGTCGGCGGTGAGGAACGCCATCCCGGCCATGCACAGGACTCCGATCAGGTTCGACGACACGAGCACCAGACGGAATCCGAACCGCCGCAACATCCAGGTCGTCGCCGGCTTGATCGCGAGGTTGCCGGCGAAGAGGAAGAGCACCATCGAACCCGCCTGCACCGGAGTCCAGCCGAAGGCGTCCTGGAAGAGCAGCGGCAGGAGGAAGGGGACGGCGCTGATCGCGAGCCGGTAGACGCTGCCGCCGGCGTTGGCCAGGCGGAAGGTCTCGATCCGCAGCGAGCGGAGGTCGACGAACGGGTGGGGCGCGCGGAACAGGTGTCGGATCGCGAGGGCGAGCAGAACGATGCCCGCTACGAGCGACCCGGCGAACCACCGTGCATCGAACCCGGCGCCGGACACCAGGGACGCCGCCACCAGGAGCGATGCGAGCCCGACGCAGGCGAGCGACAGGCCGAGCCAGTCGAGCGGAGGCACCTCGTCGGCGGCGAAGTCGGGGACGATGCGGAGCGCCACGATGAACGCGACGACACCGATCGGCACGTTGATGAGGAAGATCCAGTGCCAGGAGGCGTACTGGGTGATGACCCCACCGAGGAACGGCGCGATGATCGGGGCGGCGAGGGCGGGCCACGTCAGGAGGGCGATGGCCTGGATCAACCGCTCCTTGGGCGTCACCCGGAGCACGGCCAGCCGGCCGACCGGCACCATCAACGCCCCGCCGACGCCCTGGAGCACCCGGAAGCCGACGAGCATCGGCAGGCTCGAGCTCAACGCACACAGCACGGAGGCGATCGTGAACACCGCGATCGCCAGTGCGAAGATGCGCTTGGCGCCGAACCGGTCCGTCAGCCAACCGCTGACGGGGATGAGGACGGCCACCGTGAGGAGGAATGCGGTGACGGCGAGCCCGACGGCGGTCGACGAGGTGCCGAGGTCCCGGGCGATGCTCGGTGCGGCTGTGGTGAGGATGGTCCCGTCGAGGTTCTCCATGAAGAAGCAGCCGGCGACCAGGAGGGCGATGGCTCGTTGCGTGCGGACGTCCAGCAGCGCCTCCTCGGTGGATGTGGGAATCGTTCGATCCTTGCAGCTGTCGCCGACAACGCGAAAGGGCCGCCCGCGATGCGGACGGCCCTTTCGGTGTTGCGATGCTGTGTCAGCGGAATGTGAGCTCCGACTGAGCGGGTGTTACCAGCTCGACTTGCGGACGCCGGGCAGTTCGCCCTTGTGCGCCATGTCGCGGAAGCGAACGCGGCTGATGCCGAACTTCGAGAGGTTGCCTCGCGGGCGACCGTCGATCGCGTCGCGGTTGCGGAGGCGAACCGGCGAAGCGTTGCGAGGAAGCTTCTGGAGGCCGAGGCGAGCTGCTTCACGCGACTCGTCGGTCCCGGCGGGGTCGACGAGGGCCTTCTTCAGCTCGGCGCGCTTCGTGGCGTAGCGGTCGACGATAACCTTGCGCTGCTCGTTACGGGCGATCTTGCTCTTCTTAGCCATGTTTAGCGCTCCTCTCGGAATTCAACGTGCTTGCGCACTACGGGGTCGTACTTCTTGAGCACGAGACGGTCTGGGTTGTTGCGACGGTTCTTCTTGGTCACGTACGTGTAACCGGTACCAGCCGTCGAACGGAGCTTGATGATTGGACGGACGTCCTGCTGCTTAGCCATTAGATCTTCACCCCACGAGCGAGAATGTCCTTGACGACGGATTCGATGCCACGGGCGTCGATCACCTTGATGCCCTTGGCGGACACCTTCAGGGTGACGTTACGACGCAGCGAGGGCACGTAGTAGGTCTTCTTCTGCACGTTCGGGTCGAAGCGGCGCTTCGTGCGACGGTGCGAGTGCGAGATGTTGTGACCGAAGCCGGGAACGGCTCCTGTCACCTGGCACACTGCTGCCATAGTAGTTTCTCCTTCATTACCGCAGGGCGACTGCCCTGCCCAAGATCTCTTGTCGGCGTGCGCGATCCCGATCTGCGTGAGCGGTGGGGGATCGTGAACACGATGTGGACATGGAGCGTCCACACCAAGGGTCAAGCGTACGCTGTGACCAGGCGTTTTGCAAATTCGTGTTTGTACAACTCAACGCGCTGCGCGTTAACGCGCTGCGCGTGTTAACGCAAAATGG
>NZ_JACYNV010000003.1:0-40869 GCF_014839505.1 Plantibacter sp. CFBP 8775
TTTCGGGGCTAGCCAGCCGCCAGGATCTGTGAAGACGACGATGTCTCCTCGCTCGATGGGTAGAAGCCGTGGCTCGAGCTGATTCACCAACACGCGGTCGTCCTTCTGCAGCGTGTTCTCCATCGAGCCTGAGGGGATATAGAACGAGCGCACGAGGAAGGACTTGATCAGGACCGATGCCAGGAGGGCGATCACGACGATGATCAGAAGATCACGGACAAACAACCATCCAGACTTCCTGTGTGGCCGGCTCGATGATGTTTCCGGCGTTGTCGTTTCGATCAATTGGTTCCCTCAGGGTCATCGCTCAGCTGTCAGAACAAGTTCACGGACCAGCCTTGCTCTTTCAGGAGCGGGGCAACGGTGCGCAGCTCACTTGGCGTCACGTGGGTCAAGCGGACGACCGCCATCACGAGTGCGGACCGCTCTCGGGCGCCCGGAACGCTCACATAGTGGTCGACTTGGTGGACTTCTGCATCGAGTCCGACCAGGCCGTGCACCGCGGTATCGAACGTCCCTCGACCGAAGCGCTCACCGATGCGAGGAGCGGCCGCGGCGCGAATGTCCTCGCGGATGACCGCCCCCAGGCAGGTGTGGCCATCGGGGCCGAAGAACTCGAACCGCACTCCAATGGGCACGCCCCCAGTTACTTCCGTTGCACGGGTACTGGTCGGGGTCTGGTCATCTGCACTCATGGCGACGACCGTAGTACCCGCTGCTGGCAACTGATGCACAGCTCACCCTCCACCTCACCCATGGCGAGTTCGGCCCGGGTGCTGGACGTCATGGTTGGCAATCACCCCGCTGTGTCGTACTGTGTACAAAATGAATACCGTAAGAACAGGAGTATCCATGCCCACCGTCACCATCCGCGTCGACCAGCGAACCAAGGACGACCTCGAAGCGCTCGCGAGCGGTCGCAATCAGACCATCTCCGATGTGGTCAGGCCGGCCCTGGATGCCCTCCTCGGCCGGGAAACGCGGACCGCCCCGGACCTTGCCCCGGTGAGCCTCAGTGCGTTCGAGCGCCGCCAACTGGCGCTCACGCACCGCATTCTCGCCATCCTGAACGGCGGTGTGGAGGAGTTCGCCACGGATGCCGACGAGGAGCTCGCCCGTGCGCACGTGCTCGAGGAGGGCTACACGGCTGAGTACTCGCGCGAGTTCGCCGGGATCTACCCAGAACTCTCGCGCGCCGAGAGCAAGCTCGTGATGGACATTCTCGACATGTTTAGCCTCATCAAGGCGGGACTTCGCGCGCCGGAGAATCAGCCCGTCGACGATGAGGTCGCCGCAAGGTTGCGGTTCCGTGGATTCGATCGGAACGATCCTCGTGAGTCTCGCTTGCTTGACTATGCCCGCTACTTGATCGCCGATGGGCGCTGGGTCGAGCTCGCGGACGTCTTCTCGTCGGAGAATGACAACGGCAACTCGCACATGCCCTTCCTGGATGCGTTCCAGCGCATGCTCCGCGCCTTCGTGCCGATCCGCGAGAGCTTGCGCAGCGGCCGCGGCGAGAGGGCTTGGGTGTTGAGCAACGATGACCTGCGCCAGCTTGCCGTCGCGGCCACGCACCCCTCGCAGCGCGGGGAGTAGGCGCGGGCGGGTCAGTTTCTGGCCACTCCGCTTGGATTGCCAATGGAAGGCATTCTGATGTTAAGTTCGGAGCCTCACCCATGGCTTCGGAGGAACAGTGGCGGCACGCAGCAAGAAGAAGGTCTCGTCGGATCAGGTCGAACTGGATCTGTGGGGTCTCTCAGAGTCCGAAGCCGACGCTCACCTCGAGCAGGGTCGGGTCGATGAGGCGTCACCGGTCGAGGCAGCACTGGTCTCGGGACAGCTGAGTTTTGATGATTTTTGGGCACAACAGGAGGGTGGGGATGATGAGCAAGTTCGAGGAGCAGGCCAGGGAGTATTGGGCGGCCGCGGCACCGGAGAGGTTCGCGGCGTTGGAGGATCCGGACGAGTTCTTCCGGGATCTGGGAGCACAGATCGACACCCGGGTGATGGAGCTGTCGGAGGTGTTGGAGCAGCAGCTGCCGAAGAACGAGCCGTATCTGGATCGAGTGGCGAGTCTGCAGGGCGTCAGACATCAGGCGGAGGAGATCGCGTTCGCGGAGTTGGCGGCGATCGAGTCGGAGACCGATCACGGTCGGGAGGAGTGGGACTCGGCGGTGAGAGCGGTCGACGACGCGTTGGAGGACTGGGCGTGGCGGGCGCAGGAGCACCCGCCGTTGACGGTGGAGGTCGAGGACCAGGCAGCGGAGTGGATGCTGCCGGTGACGTTCATCGAGCAGCTGATCGCGGCGCCGAGCCCGACGGCGTTCTTGGCCGATCACGCGACCGAGATGCAAGCGAGCGCGGATCGGCGCTACCAGCGGTACCTGCAGCAGCTCGAGTAGCGGAGCCGTTCGCCACCCCGACGTCGGTGTTCGTGCCGTCGGGGGCGAAGGCTCGGTTCGCGGCGAACCTCGCTGCGCTCGAGGTGCTGCACCAGGTGCAGGCCGATGGGCGGCCGGCGACCGCTGCCGAGCAGACGCTGCTGGCCGGATGGTCCAGTTGGGGTGCGATCCCGGAGGTGTTCGACGACACGAAGGAGAACTGGGCGGCCGAGCGCCAGCAGCTGCAGGCGGTACTGAGCGAGCGCGAGTACGCGCAGGCACGCCGCACCACCATCAACGCCCACTACACCGACCCCGCCTACGTCGCAGCGACCTGGGACGCGTTGTCCCGGCTCGGTTTCGACGGCGGCAAGGTCCTGGAACCGGGGGCCGGTTCCGGCACCTTCATCGGCCTCGCGCCGGCAGTGGCGCAGATGACCGGGGTGGAGCTGGACGAGGCATCAGCGGCGATCTCCGCTGCCCTGTATCCGCAGGCGCAGATCCGCGCTGAATCGTTCGCCGACACCCGGTTCCCGCGCGGCTACTTCGACGCCGCCATCGGGAACGTCCCGTTCGCCGACGTCCGACTGCACGACCCTGCACACAACGCCGGCCAGCACACGCTGCACAACCACTTCATCATCAAGTCCCTCGCCCTCACCCGCCCGGGCGGGCTCGTCGCCGTGCTCTCCAGCCACTACACACTCGACAGCCAGAACGGTGCCGCGCGACGGCAGATGAGCGAGCTCGCGGATCTCGTCGGCGCCGTCCGGTTGCCTGGCGGCGCGCACCGGCGCACAGCCGGAACCGAAGTCGTCACCGACCTTCTCGTGTTCCGACGTCGCGAAGAGGACCGGCCGCCGGCAGACGCCCTCTGGGAAAGCCTCACCACACGAGCCGTCAACGGCGGTACAGCGAAGATCAACGCGTACTTCGACCGCCGCCCGGAGAACATCCTCGGTGACCTTTCCCTCGCCACCGGCATGTACGGCAACGAGACCCTGCACGTCACCAGTGACCTCAGCACCGTGACGGTGCAGCTCGAGGAAGCGCTCGGCCGTGTCGTCGCCGACGCCCAGCAGACCGGGCTGTTCATGACCCCACGCAGCGCTGAGTCCGTCCAAGCCATGACCGAGTACCGGCCGGCGCCGGCGGATCGGTGGGACGGCACGATCGTCAGGGAACGGGACCGGAGCTTCTCGGTCGTCTCGAACGGCGCGTACCGGCCGTTCGCCGTGCCGAAGACAGCCCACAGCGAGCTCGCCACGATGCTCACCCTCCGCGACAGCGCCGTGCAGCTGCTGCAGGCTGAAGCGGCAGAGGTGCGGGACACCCCGGAGCTCGCCGCGTTGCGGTCCCAGTTGCATCGCCAGTACGACGCCTACCAGCGCCGGTACGGTGCCCTGAACCGGTACACGCTCCGCCCGACCGGGCGCACCAACCCGGAGACGGGTGAGGTGATCACCGCCCGCGTCCTTCCCGCCGCGGTCAGGCTGCTCCGTCAGGACCCGTTCGGTCCGACGGTGATGGCGTTGGAGATCTTCGACGACGAGTCCCAGCGCGCCGAACCGGCGGCTTTGTTGAAGCAGCGCGTTGTGATGCCTCGTCCACCCGTCACCCAGGCCGACAGCCCGGCCGAGGCCATCGCGGTCAGCCTTGACTGGGTGGGCCGGGTCGACCTCGACACCATCGCCGGCCTCCTCGACGTCGACCAGGTCGCCGCCCGTGAGCAGCTCGGCGAGATGGTCTACGACGACCCTGAGACGGGCGAGCTCATCCATGCCCCGGCCTACCTCAGTGGCGACGTGCGCATCAAGCTCGACCAGGCCCGCGCCGCTGCCACTGAACACCCGGACCGGTACACGGTCAACGTCACCGCGCTCGAGCGGGTGCTCCCGGAGCCGTTGACGATGGAACACATCCACGCGAGCCTCGGCGCGGTGTGGATCAGCGAACACGTCCACCAGGCGTTCCTGCAGGACATCCTGAAGGACGCCACCGTGCGGGTCGAGAACCCGGTCCCTGGCGGCTGGGAGGTCCGCAGCCAGCAACGGCGCTCGGTCCGCTCGGTCAGCGAATGGGGCACCGAACGCCGCCCCGCCCCCGACATCGCGGCCGCACTGATGGAGCAACGCGCCGTCATCGTCGAGGACGAGATCGAGTACAACGGTTCCGTCCGGCGGGTTCTGAACCCGTTGGAGACCACCGCGGCGCAGGAGAAGGCCGATCAGATGGCCGAACGGTTCTCCGAGTGGGTATGGGAGGACCCCGCGCGCGCCACCCAGCTCGCTGACGAATACAACCGCCGGTTCAACGCGATCGTGCTCCGCGACTACAGTGCCGAGGGCGAGTACCTCTCGTTGCCGGGCATCGCCGCGACGTTCAAGCTGCGCCCGCACCAGCGCGCGGCGATCGCCCGCGCGATCGCGGAACCCACCGCCGGTCTCTTCCACGGCGTCGGCGCCGGGAAGACCGCGGAGATGGTGGCATCCGCGATGGAACTGAAGCGGATGGGCCTCATCCGCAAACCCGCCATCGTCGTCCCCAACCACATGCTCGCGCAGTTCTCCCGCGAGTGGATGCAGATCTACCCGCAGGCGAGGATCCTCGCCGCTTCCAGTAAAGACCTCGCCGGCGACAAGCGGCGCCTGTTCGTCGCTCGCGCCGCAACCAACGACTGGGACGCGATCATCATGACTCGCACCGCGTTCGAGAAGGTCCCCCTCTCCCCAGCAGCGGAGGCCGAGTACATCACTGCCGAAGTCGACGCCGCCCGGGCCTCCCTTGCCCAGGCGCAGGGCGAGGACCGGATGTCGGTGAAACGCATCGAGCGCACCATCTTGACCATGGAGAACCAGCAGAAGAAGCTCCTCGACAAGCCCCGCGATCCGGGACTGACGTTCGAGTCCACGGGCATCGACTACCTCATCGTCGACGAGATGCACGACTACAAGAACCTCAACACCCCATCCAACATCCAGGACGCCGCGATCACCCCGGGAGCCCAGCGCGCCAGCGACCTGCACTCCAAGCTCCAGTACCTGCGCTCACAACCAGGCGAACACGTCGCGATCGGTGCAACTGCCACCCCGATCGCGAACAGCATCACCGAGGCCTACGTCATGCAACGGTTCCTACGTCCCGACCTGCTCCGCAACGCCGGTATCGACAGCTTCGACGCGTGGGCGGCGACGTTCGGGAAGACCGTCACCGAGATGGAGATGTCCCCCACCGGGTCCTTCCGGCTGAAGACCAGGTTCGCGAAGTTCCAGAACGTCCCCGAGATGCTGCGCATGTGGCACGTGTTCGCGGACGTGAAGACCCCGGAACAGTTGAACCTGCCCGTCCCCCTCATCCGTGTCCGGGAGGACGGGCAACGCCGTCCTGAGATCGTCACGATCCCCCCGACCCCGGAGCTGCAGCGGTACGTCACGCAGCTCGGCGAACGCGCCGACGACGTCGCCGCCCGGAAGGTCAGGCCGGAGGAGGACAACATGTTGAAGATCTCCACCGACGGCCGTAAGGGCGCTCTCGACATGCGCATGGTCGACGAGCACGCGATCCCCAGCGGCCCCACCAAGATCCGCACCGTCGCCCAGAAGGTCATGACCGAGTGGCGCAACACCCGCGACCTCACCTTCGTCGACGACGAAGGCACCATCTCCCCAGCCCGAGGCGGCCTGCAACTCGTGTTCTCCGACCTCGGCACACCCTCGCAACGGTGGAACGCCTACGATGAGATCAAGCTCACCCTGATCGAGCTCGGCATGCCGGCTGACCGGATCCGGTTCATCCACGAAGCCAAGAACGACACCGAGAAGGCTCGCCTGTTCGCGGCAGCGAAGGCCGGCCACGTCGACGTGCTCCTCGGCTCCACCTCCAAGATGGGCGTCGGCACCAACATCCAAGCGCGCATGACCGCGATGCACGACGTCGACTGCCCCTGGCGTCCCGCCGACGTCGAGCAACGCCATGGTCGCGGCATCCGTCAAGGGAACCAGAACCCCGAGATCGGTGTGTATCAGTACGTCGTCGAGGGAAGCTTCGACGCCTACATGTGGCAGACCGTGGAACGGAAAGCGAAGTTCATCGGACAGATCATGCGCGGCACCCTCGACGCCCGCGAGATCGACGACATCGGCGACGCCGCCCTCAGCGCCGCAGAGACCAAAGCGCTCGCCTCGGGAAACCCACTCATCCTGGAACAGTCCGTCGCGAGCAACGACGTCGCCCGCTTCGAGCGCCTGCAGCGCGTTTGGCACCGCAACCAGTCCAACCTCGTGGCCATCAAAGCGCAAGCCATCCGCACGATGGAGAACCTCGAAGGCGCGATCACCGGCATCGAGGCAGCGCTTCCACGGATCATCGACACCAGCGGTGACGCATTCGCCATGGCCGTGCGCGACCTCCCCTACCGCAGCCGTACCGACGCTGCAGCAGCGATCCAAGACTGGGCCAGAACCCGCACCGGCGACTATCTCGCACCCAACAGCGAACGCGCCATCGGCGAGCTCGGACACCTCGGCGGCTTCACCCTCGACGCCCGCATCACGAAACAGCTCGGCACCACCATGATCGGCGTGCAGCTGCGCGACGTCCCAGGCGCCGGAGTATCCATCCCCCGCGGCGACCTCCTCGAGAGCGGCATGGGCTTCATCCGAATGCTCGAGAACCGCATCGCCACCCTCCCCCGGCTCCTGCAACAGACAACCGAGCAGCACCAAGCAGCGTGCTCGAACCTCGCCGACGCCGAAGCGAACCTCGGCACCCCCTTCAAGCACGCGAACGACCTCACTGAGGCCAAACAACGCCTGGCCAGCGTCGAGGCTCAGATCACCGACAGCGCAACCAATCACGGACCGGCCGCAGCCCCGGCGACCGCCGCCACCGCACCAACCGCCGCCAATCCACGCGTGGTCGACAGCGAACTCGTCGAACGTGTGAGGCGGATCAACACCGCTACACCAGCTGCGAACGAGGAAACAGCACCTACGAGCACACCACCAAGGAGGGGCTGGCCGAGCGAGCCACAACGAGAACGTGGACGACAGCTGTAGCTCGAGCAGAAAGACGTGTGGCCCGCCGGAGTGGGCCACACGGTGCTACTTCGAAATCCGAATGGGGCCTAACGCAGAAGGGCCGGCAATGGACCCAATCTCTCATCGGGCGACTGCGCCGCGCATCGATAGGCTGAACTGTGCCATTCGACCTCACTGACCGCCGACTGAAGAAGCTCTACGGTCGATCACCTGAGAGCATTGCCTTCGTCGACGAGGCCTACCGCGTCGATGGCCACGGGGAACCCTTTTACATCGTCAGCGCCGTCGTCGTCGACGGCCCCGCCATCGACGCCCTCCGCGACACCCTGCTCGAGATCGTCGGTAGTGACTACTGGCACACGACCAAAGCCTTCCAGAAGGACGGCGAAGCGCTGAAGGAAACGCTCCGAGGCCTCGCGCAGCATCTCGCGCACGACGGCTCAGTGTCGCTCTGTACCGTCGATACTGACCCCGCGCACTTCGCGAATGTGGAGCAAGTCAGGTGGTTCACGATGTGCTCCATGGCGTCCCTCCTCGTTGAACAGCACGGTGTCGACCTGTGCGTCTACGAACGACGCCGAGAAGGTGCTGAGGAGACCGCGGACCGTCACATCGAACGCACCATCCAGGAGCGCCCCGCTACCCGTAACCTCCGCATGCACGGCGGCACCCCGTACAGCGAACCCCTGCTCTGGGCACCCGATGTCGTCGCGTCAACACTACGTCGACGTATCGCCTTCCGAGAGGGCGAGTGGTTCGAGCCATTGCGCGAGAAAACCACGATCTTCAAGGCGGGAACCGCGGACACTGTCAAAATGTCGCCGCTTAACTGAAACAACCCCCGAGGGCCGCAGCAAACTCAAAGGGGTCCGACTGGCTGGAGGGGTAAACCCGACGCACCAGGCGTTGTTTCATGAAATAGTCTAGATGCCGCTATTGACGTCGTCAACCACATCTAAGCCACAGTGGCTGACTCACAGCCGGGTTTCAGCCCTGGCAACGAGTCTCGCGCCCGAGAGCGGTAGAGGTGCCGGGCCGCCTGCCAGCGGCGCTGTGTTGGCCCGTGCCGGGTCTGGGGCATTTCCGCGGGACTGCGATCATATGGTCCCACTCCCCCGCGACCAACACGGCCGGCGCTGCCGACCCCTGCACGCTGGAAACTTCTGAGCCACGGTCGCAGCTCCGCTGTCTAACGCGACTCGGAGGCGTGGCTAGTCGCGTGTTTGGTTGCTGCGTCGACGACCAGCGAGGTGAATAGCTCGGTGACGGTCATGGGGTTGCTGTCGTCGGTGGGGTAGAAGGCGAGTTTCCCGTCGACGATCGGTAAGTGGTTGAGCTGCGTGGTGAACGGTCGAATGGTCAGAACACCTCGTGCGGAAGCGGTTGCGGTTGCCAGTCCCGCGGCGATGGCGTCGGTGACAGGCGCGAGGATCATGATTTTGTGCCGTCCCAGCGCGCGTGTGAAGGCGCGAGTCTTTGCGAGATCGGTCCATCCCTCTGAGGCCGGGCCGATTGCCGCCGCATCATGCGCAGTGCTGGGGCGATCGCTGAGGAGCGTGCCGTCTGTGCGCAGGCTTCCGTTCCCGAATGGCCATGCCTGCCCGACGATACGGCAGCGGTGCCCGGTCAGACGCCGTTGATGGTGCTCGAGGATTGGGATGGTCGGCACACCTCGTGCGGAGAGCTCTGCGGCCGCCGCTGTCGCCAGGTGGCGGACCTCATCTGCGGCACGCCGATGAGTGAGCCTGAGCTGAGCTGCTACGGCTGCGGCAGAGCGGTCCGCAGCTGCTTGAGCTTCGAACGCGGCATTGACACTTGAACTGAAGTCACTCATTCCGTCACCGTATCCGCAGCCCCTGACGGGGTCACTGGCGCCGACGGTGCTGTTGGCGAGGCTCCCTGCGACTGCACTGACGTTTGCGCGGGCACATCGGTCCAGATCCAAACCTTGTCCTTGTCTCTGACCTCTGCGAATACCACGCTGGCCACAGCGAGAAGGAGTGCGAAAGTTCCTGCCCTTGGTATACCCATGACTCCCATCCACCAGGCGCCTAGCAAGAGAATCCAACCAATCCATCCGATGATGAACTTTGAGTCGCTATAGCGGCCCAGCGCGAGAAATACGTACGTGAGAAGAAGCACGGACAAATCACCGAATTTCGCGGCGTTGCTCGCGACGAAGACCGGGGCTCCCGTTGAATACAGCGCATTCATGATGTCCGGAGACAGTGCGGCTGCAAGCGCAACGAGTGCTCCGGCCCCCGCCAGGACAACAACAATCAAACGAACTCTTTGCTGGCCCCTGGGCAGCTTGCCCGGACTCACTTCTCCACGATTCCCCATGAGCGAATACTACTGAAGCAGCCGGATTACTCAGGTGCCGGCTCTGCCAGCGCTGTGTTGACCCGTGCCGGGTCTGGGGCGTTTCCCGAGACTCCGTCACATGCCAGTGCGGGCGACAATCGTAGCTCGAGCAGAAACGCGTGTGGCCCGCCAGAGCGGGCCACACGGTGCTTCGGTGCCGTCAGTCTTGACGCAGTCCGGTCACGGCGCAGATGCGGCTGGTTCGCCGTTGTTCGGCGGTGAGGAAGATCGCCGGATGATCTGGCTCGTGATCGCTGCGACGCCTACTGATGCAACGGCTGCGATGAGGAGCACGGTCAGGTTGGGCATGACACCGAACAGGGCGAGCACGCCGACGATTGCCACGAAGAGAGCCAGCGCTAGGAGCGTGGCCATACGCTTCAGGTTTCTCTTTCCACTCACGTCATCACCCTATTCCTCTAGGAGCTCGGCGCAAGCAGCGGACTGACGATGGCGATGCCGATGCCAGTGACGACAGTGCACGTGAGGACGTTGTCAGCGCACCAATCGTTCGCAGCCTCATAGCCGCCCTTGACTGCAGCCCAGGCGCCGGCCTGGCGTGCGGCGTAGTTCGTGTTGTCGACTTGGAAGATGATCTTCCCTCCATGCTGAGAGGAACTGAGGTCGTAGAGCCGGTAGATGCCATCACAGGTGTCCGGATCCTTCCCATCCCAGACGGTGCTGTTCCCGCACAACGCGCGGGTCGGTGTCGCGGCCGCTGCTGGTGTCGCCACGGCAACGGAGCCGCCGATTCCGAGGATCGCGGTGAGGGCGAGTGCGCTGGTGGTCTTCGTAAACTTCATCATTTCCGTGTTCCTTTCAGTCGCGTTCGTACAGCCATTCCGGTCTACTCTCGAACGCACCCAAAATTCCCAGGAAACACTCCGGATCGTGTCGGCGATGCCGCAAGATGACCGTCATGACGGTGAAGCACAGGGAACCTGGCAAAAACCTGAGTCGAGGATGAAGGAAGAACCCAGGTCGCTCGAGTCGCGACTCGGAAGCATGCCAGTGCCTGCAGCGAGCATCGTCCTGGGATAGAGAGAACAACGGTGCCGCCTGCCGGCGGCGCTGTGTTGACCCGTGCCGGGTCTGGGGCGTTTCCCCGAGACTCCGATCATATGGCGGCTCTCCCCCGTGACCAACGCGGCCGGCGTTGCCGGCCCCTGCGTGCCGGAAACTTCTGAGCCGCGGTCGCAAGCTCCCTGATTTCGGCTCAGAACTTTCCGCCCCTTGGGGTGCCCGCTGATGGTCCCTCCTCCGCTCCACCATCTGCTCTGCGTATCGGGGAAACGCCCCGATGCGGAAAACAGAAGGGGGCAGCAATGCTCAACGGACTCAAGATCACGACCGGCGCGGT
This sequence comes from Plantibacter sp. CFBP 8775, assembly GCF_014839505.1. Lineage (NCBI taxonomy): Bacteria > Bacillati > Actinomycetota > Actinomycetes > Micrococcales > Microbacteriaceae > Plantibacter > Plantibacter sp. CFBP 8775. The sequence continues at coordinate 11,145 of NZ_JACYNV010000003.1, forward strand.
CATCGAAGCGGTCGGGATCCAGGACGGCGTCGACGTCGTCGGCATCAACGCCGCGCTCGGCTCGGACTGGTACGACCTGATCCCGGTCACCGACACCCTCGACCTGTTCGTCGACCGGGACCAGGGCCAGGACGTGAACGCGGCGCTGACCGCGATCATGCAGGCCAACGGCTACGCCGGGGCGATCCACGGCACCGGGATGTTCTTCGGCGCTGACCCGGAAACCGGTGCGACGGGCAGCCTCACCGACACCCAGCTCGCCGCCCTCGTGACGTCCTACACGACCGTCACGCACTACTGGTCGCCCGCGCTCACCGCGCACTAACCCACCCCAGCAGCACCCAAAAGGCCGGGGTCGGTGACAAGAGAAGTGTCACCGTTCCCGGCCTGCCACCAGCCTACAAGGAGCACCACATGACCACCACCGCCACCGCCGTCGACGAGGCCGCGCAGATGATCCGCCACTGGACCCACGGCGACGTCCTCGGCTCACTCTCCGTCACCGAGGGCTACATCCTCGCCATCCTGTTCGAGCAGCTCGACCAGGTCGACGTCGCAGACCACATCGTCCGCCAGGTGTGGGACGGCGAGGCAGCGGATTCCCGTGACCCGCTGCCCTGGGTCAACGCACACGGCTCCCGCCTCAGCGACGACGACCACGCGACGGCCGAACCCGGTGAGGGCGACGAGCGCTTCCGCTTCCGCCCGCGCGCGAGCTTCGCAGATGAACCCGACGTGATCGCGTACCGGGCGGCACGCGAGTGCGCCGACTGCGGAGCCTATGAAGGCCCCCTCCACACCACCGGCGGCATCACCCGCTGCGCCGCCTGCACCCCCACCGCTGCCGCGTAGACACCCACCACACCCTGTCGAACCCCACACCTAGGAGCCACCATGAACACCACCATCACTGCACCCGCCGCGACCACCTCTGTGACCGTCGAACTGATCGACCCGGCCACCGCCGTCCTGGACGAGAACATCCGCACCAACCCGACCCTGTCCAACGAGTTCCTTGCGCAGATCCGCACCGAAGGCGTCCGTGTGCCGGTCCTCGCCCGCCGAGGCGACGACGGCACCATCTACGTGTGGGACGGGCAGCGCCGCCTGCTCGCCGCCCGCGAAGCAGGACTGTCGGGGATCCTCGCGATCTTCGGCACTTCCGACGCCAGCAAGGTCGCTCGGATCACCGACCAGCTCACCTCCTTCAATCGCGACGACATGAGCAACACCGACCGGGTCGCAGCGTTCGAGCAGCTCGCGCTCGAGGGCATCAGCGTCGCCCGGATCGCGAAGACCACCGGCACCAGCAAGGCCACCGTGAACGCCGCCCTCACCGTCAGCGCCAGCGCGACCGCGAAGGGAGCGTTGGAGAGCCACCCGATCACTCTCGACGTCGCGATGCGCCTGGCCGAGTTCGACGGCAACGATGACGCGGCCGCACGCATCCTCGAAGCCGTCGAGAACGGCTACAACCTTGACCACATCGTCCAGCGCATCCGCGACGACATCGCCATCAACGCCATCCGCGACCGCATCACTGCCGAGCACACTCAGCAGGGCATCCGCGCCTTCTCCTCCAACGACTACGGCCAGTACACGACGCTCACCCAGCTCACCGACGCCCCAGCCGACGCCGAACACCGCCCAGTGATCAGCATCGAGGAACACACCAGCTGCCCGGGCCACGCGCTCGCCATCGCCGTTCACGGCCTCAAAGACAGCGATATCCGCATCTACGGGGTCTGCACCGAACCCCAGCACCACCACAACCGATGGGGCGGCAACACGCAATCCAAGGTGAAGCTGTCCGAGCTGCCCGACGACGAAGCCGAAGCGCGCCGGGCGGAGCGCCGCACCCTCATCGCCAACAACAAAGCCTGGGACTCCGCGGAGACCACGAGGCGGACCTGGCTGTCGGAGTTCATCAACCGCAAGACGCTCCCCAAGGACGCCGACACGTTCGCAGCGCTGACGTTCACGCAGCACGCGTTCCTCGTCAGCAGCGACAACCGCTCCATCGCGGACGAAATCACCGGGGTCAGCTACCCCTACGGACTCCAGAAGCTCGTCGAGGCCACCCCGACGAAGGCCGCGCACGTGACCCTCGCCGTCGCGATCTCCGCACGCGAACACCACACCAGTCGCGACTCCTGGCGCACCACCAACGCCGCCGACATCGACTACCTCCTCCAGCTCGAACGCTGGGGCTACACCCTCTCCCCCGTCGAACGCATCGCCGCCGGATACATCGAGACGGTGACGCCCGAGTAACCATCCACGGTCGGGGCGAGGCGCACCCTCGCCTCCGACCCCTCGGCACTCGAAGGCGTATACCCCAGGCTTGACATTGACTGTATAGACGGGGGTATAATAGAATCATGAAGGAAGCGAAACGGACCGAGGTTGAACGGTTCTTGCGAGAGCAGGGATACCTGGTTGGTCGGGAGACCGGACCGCACACCTGGTGGACCAAGCCCGGAGCGCGGTCGATTCCACTCCCCCGCCACAAGCGCACATCACCGGGCGTGCTGCGCGATATCGAGAAGACCATCGGGTTCGTCCCGACCGAATGGAAGTGATGAGCATGAGCCGCAAGACCTACCAACTCAACGTGACCCGCGAGGGCTCCTGGTGGATGGTCGACGCCGTCGATGTCGACTACCGCACCCAGGCGCGCACCCTCTCTGAAGTGGACGAAATGGGCCGCGACCTGATCGCGGGCGCGCTCGACATCCCCGCCGACTCGTTCGACCTCGACGTCCAGGTGCAGCAGCCCGCCGACGTGGCCGCACGCCTCGCTGAAGCAGCCGAGCTTGAACGCGAGGCACAAGCCGCCGTCAGTCGCGCCGCTTCCGACCGCCGCGCTGCCGCCCGCACCCTCCGCGACGCCTACGGCCTCAGTGCCATCGACGCCGCCCGTGTCCTCGGCGTCACCCGCGCCCGCGTCTACCAGCTCCTCGACGACCGAGACAAAGTCTCCGCGTAGCCGCCCTCGCTGCACTGGGGTGGCCCGCACCGCTCACAGCATCAGCAGATTCATCCACCGCATCAGCAAATCCGAGAGGCACCGTCCATGCTGACCCTCACGCTCCCCGACCAGACCGCTCTCGAGGCGGAGACCTTCGTCTACCTCGCCGCGAAACTCGCCGACCATCGCAACGGCCGCGGCTGGGAGGCTGGAGTGACGCCGTTCGAAGAACACGACGACATGTACGGGATCCTCGAAGAACTCGCACTCATCGACGACGGTTCGATCCCCGGCTACGTGCTCACGGGCACCTCCGCCTACGACTCGGAGAACTGAGGGATGACCGAAGCCGACTCCGACATCCTGGACCTGTTCGCCATACGGACGGCACGCATCCGCATCCTGCAGCTCGCCCTCACGCGAGATGAGGTGACGGCCGCCGAACTCATGGACGAACTCGAGCTGACGCGCAACGGCGTCGGACGCAACCTCGGCGCCCTCACGCGCGCCGGACTCCTCATCGAGCGCCGCGCCACCCACCCACGCGGCACTGGCAACATCATCTACTGGCGAGCAGACCCGGACGCGATCACCGCTGCGACCAACGAGCTTGCCGCCGCAATCCTCCGCCCCACGCTCGACTGATTGCCCACAGAAGGCAAACCGGGTTAGGGTGCGAGCATGCCCTCACCGCTCGCCCGACTCTCTCGCGCCGTCCCGAGCGGCGTGCGCCGATGAAGCTGCTATTCGGTGCTGCGTTCGGCGGTGTCTTCTCGCTCATCCTCGGCATCGTTCTCGCGGTCGGCCTCAGTGCCGCCGGCACCGGATGCGGCACCGCGGCCGGCGCGATCGACATCGCGAAGATCCCCGCCGACAAGAACATCGCCGGCTACAACGCCGAGCAGCTCATCAACGCCGCCTACATCATGAACGCCGCCACCGCGATGGGCTTGTCGGTGCGCGCCCAGCAGGTCGCCGTCATGACCGCGATGGGCGAATCGAGCCTGCGAAACATCGACCACGGTGACGACGCGATCAACCCAGACGGCACGATGAACACCTCCAAGTGCCTCTTCCAGCAACAGGACGGCTGGGGTTCCCTAGCCGACCGATGCGACCCGCAACGCTCGGCGACGCTGTTCCTCGAGCGCCTCGTGACCGTGCCCGGTTGGGAGACGATGGACCCCTCCACGGCTGCCCACACCGTGCAGGTCAACGCGGACCCGAACCACTATACGAAGTGGTGGAAGGACGCCGTCGACGTCGTCGACACCCTCAACGGAGCAGCCGCCCCTGGAAGCTCCGGCAAGGGGTGCACGGCGGGCGAAGCCGCCTACCCACTGGACCAGCCCTACGCGATGACCGATGACTTCGGACCCCGTGCGGACACCGGCACGGGAGCTTCCACCTGGCACCCTGCCGTCGACCTCAACGGACACTGCGGCGACCCGATCTACGCCGTGCTCCCTGGCACGGTCACGGTCTCCGACCGGCTCTACCTCTCCATCCAATCCCCCGACGGATTCACCATCTCCTACCTCCACTCCCACAAGAGCGAGCGCCTCGTGAACGTCGGCGACACCATCACCCTCGGGCAGCACATCGCCGTCGTCGGCAACGAGGCACCCTCAACGGGATGCCACCTCGATCTCCGCATCAACGTCACCGGCAACACCAACCCGAAGGTCGCCGCCCTGCCTACCGACCCCAACGCACCAGGATGGGTCGACCCAGAGAAGTTCATGGCCCTCTTCGGCGTCGAGCTGTGTCCCGCCGACTGGTGCAGCCGGAACTACTGATGCCCCGCACCGAGGGTGAACGCTTCTGGTCCCACGTCATCCAAGGCCCAACCGTCCGCGACTGTTGGTTCTGGGTCGGTGCGATCAGCGGCGACGGCTACGGCCGCTTCTGGATCCGCCGCGACGGCTCCCAGCGCGCCGTCCGCCCACACCACTACGCCTACGAACTCGCCCACGGCATCGTCCTGGAGCGCGGCACCTTGCTCGAGCACTCCTGCGACGCACCCCTCTGCGTCAAAGCCCTCGCCGACCCCGAGCTGTCCCACCTCGCACCCGGCACACAACGCAGCAACATGATCGACCGCGCCCGGAAGGGCAGGCACGAAAATGCCGCGACAACCCTCCGGTTGCGCGGCACTTCCCGCAAGGTTCTCGCCGAACGCTCACGTGCACTCCGCACGCTCCTGCTCACCGAAGGATGGAACACCGACGCGATCGCAGCGATCCTCGCTGGCGTCGAAGCGTCCCACCCGCGACTGTTCTGAAACTACGCCGCAGCAGACCCCAGTGACTCCTCGGAGCTGTCCGACGTCTCCACCTCGGACGGCTCGCTCGCTGGCTCCGCCACCGCCGCTGCACGGGCGTCCAACACTCGACGCACCTCAACTGACGAGCACCCGAGCCGACTCGCGACCTCGCTCCGAGACGTCCCCTGATCCAGCATCCCGAGAATCGCGAGATCCCCAGCCGCCCGCGCAACCTCAACACCCCGCTGCGCCCGTTGCTCAGCCTGCTCGACCTCCCGATCACGAACCGCCAGCACCCGCTCGACCTCATCGGCGCTCGTGAAGTACTGCACCGCCAGCTCCTCCAACCGGTCCTCCCGCTCACGGAACGTCGCCGCCATGGCGCGCGCCCGCGCGCGCGCCGCCGTCGCCTTCGCCGCCTTCGTCAACTCAGCCATCCTGGCCCCTTTCGTCACCACCAGTATGCCCTTGAAAGGCAATCCGTCAGGAACGGCGGCGTGGCCCACCTCGTCGCGCGAAGAGGCGGGCCGCAATGGAAACGAGTCCGATCGTGGCGGCCCCGCCGCTTAAGGAGGCTATCAACGCGGCAATGAATGTGTCGCCGATGTCTGAACTGCCAGAAGCTGGCGGCGGGGCGAACCAAGTGATGATGGCGCCACCGATGGTCGCGAGGATGAGTCCGACCGCCACGCTAAGGAACCCGGATCGCGCTGCCGTCAAGCGCTGCCACCACGCCGGACTCGTCAGTGTGGCGGCAAGATCCTGGGCTATCTTCACTCGCGCTGTACGCAGCTCGGCGCGGCCTTGGTCGTCGACGTCGTACTTCTCGAGCGCATCATTCAGAATGCGCAGCGTCTTCAGTTTCGCGGGTTCGCCGCGGCTCAGAAGTACCTGGGTGGCGACAACACCGATCACACCCAGGATCGCGGCGACGACGATCGACCAGTCAAAGTTCTCCATCGGCGCGCTCCTGCTCTGCTGTGAGAATCGGCGTCAGTCTATGGGGCGCGGCCGCCACGCGGACGGAGCGGGCCGCGTGGCACGCTCCGCGCACCACGCGAGGGGGCTGGCCCCCTCGCGCTCCCCCGCCCCCGAGGCGCCACCGGGCTGCCCACAATGGGCACAGCTCGGCAAGTCGACCTGGCACCCAAGGGGGACAGCCCTCGACGTTCCCTTGGCTCGCGTTGGGGTGCCGCTCGCCCACAATGTGCACAGCCGAGCTAACGCTCGGGCTCGCCTGCACACAGTGTGGGCGACCACCGGCGAATGCGAATCCGGGCACGACCATGCGCGCGTGGTCGCGAAGGCCGGCCCGCCGTCTCCGCGCGGACGTGGCGCGCGTGCGCACCACGCGAGGGGGACGGAGCCCCCTCACGCTCCCCCAACACCGCGGACCCGGCGGGTGCGCGACGACGCGCCCCCGCCGGGGCTGTTCTGTGCGGGCGCGGCCCTCGACTCCCAAGGGAGTCTTCGAACCACCCCCGCTGACTCAAGACCTAACGGTCAGAGCCATGCCTGGTCTCTTCCGACTTGCTCCCTTCCTCACTTCGTTCGTCCTTCCGCATTTCTCGTTGCACTCGAAAACGTCTCCCAGAGATCGTCACACCTCTGGCATTAGTAATGAACGAGGTACAGTGTCGCTATGCCCTCCCAGTGCAAACCGATCGTGAGTGTCGCGTGCAGTCGCTCAACGACGCGGTTCCGTGCGGCCGTGAGCGGGTGCTGCACCGCATGATGAGCCTCCACGTGATGAGCGCCGGCGACGGTTACACCTACTACACGAGCTCCGTCGCCACCGGCGATATCGAACGCACCCCCGGCACGGAGCTCACCGACTACTACACCGCCGACGGCAACCCACCCGGGGTCTGGATCGGCGGGGGCCGCGGCCTCCTCGGCGCCACAGGTGAGGTCACCGAGGCACAGATGCACGCGCTGTTCGGTGAGGGACTGCACCCGAACGCTGACGCGATCACCGCAGACATGCGAGCCGCCGGCGCGAAGGAGTCCGAGATCGCGGCCGCGATCAGGCTCGGGCGCCGCTACTACGCCTACGAGGTCAAAGGCGGCAAGCTCAACACCGCAGTGCAGGCCGGCTACGCCGAGTTCGAGCGCCTCAACGGGCGCGAACCTGACCGGGACGAGCGCCGCCAGGTGCGCATGCGGGAAGGCGCGATCGCGTTCCGCGATCACTACGGCCGCCAGCCCGCCGACGTCGAAGAGCTCGGCCGATTCGTCACGGCCGCCATGAAGCCCGGACAGCACGCCGTCGCCGGGTTCGACCTCACCTTCTCAGCCCCGAAGTCCGTGTCGATCCTGTGGGCACTCGGCGACAAGACGACCGCGGCCGCCGTCGAGCGCGCCCACGAAGCCGCCCGCGACGACGCCCTCGCCTACCTCGAGGGCAATGCCCTCATGACCCGTGTCGGCGTCAACGGTGTCGCCCAAATGGAGACCGAAGGCGGACTCATCGCAGCAGCGTTCCGCCACTACGACTCCCGCACAGGCGACCCCCAACTCCACGACCATGTCACCGTGGCCAACAAGGTCAAAGGCGTCGACGGGAAGTGGCGCACCATCGACTCCAGGCTCCTGCACCGCATGGCGGTCGTCGGCAGCGAGGAGTACAACGCCCGCCTGTTCGACCATCTCGCCACCGAACTCGGCATCGAAGCTGCCGCTCGCATCGCCACCGAAGGCAAGCGCCCCGTCATGGAAATCGCCGGCATCCCCGGCACCTTGATCGACCAGTTCTCCGGCCGCCGCACGTCCATCAAGCGCGCCGTCAAGCAGCTCGAGAAGGCGTACCGAAAAGAACATGGCCGCGCCCCCGACGCCGCCGCCCGCATCAAGCTCGCCCAGCAAGCCACCCTCGACACCCGGCCCGTGAAGAAGCCCGCACGGGCGCTCTCCGAACTGCGCAAGCTGTGGCGCGCCGACACCATCCGCAGCCTCGGCTACGACGAACTCCAACGCCTCCTCCCGGACGCGATCACCGCCAGCAAAGACCTCACCCAGGGCGCAGCCACCGAACTCCCACGGGACCTCGACGGCGTTGTGGCCGAGATCATGGGCGGCGTCGAAGCCGCCCGAGGCGTCTGGGGGCCACACCACGTGCGCGCTGCCGCCCGCGCCTGGACCGGAGCCAACCGCCTCGTCGACGTCACCGCCAGCCCTGACGCTCAGCCGATCGCCCGTACTGAGCTCACCGACCGCATCACCAGCCGCGCCCTCGACATCGACAGCGTGAAGCTCACCCCCGACCACGTGCACGGCACCTTCGCACCCCTCACCCACAGCACCGGCGAGAGCATCTTCACCGAGAAGAAGCGCGAGCTCTACACCTCCACCCGCGTCCTCACCGCCGAAGCACGCCTCCTCGCCGCCGCCCGCACCGACCACCTCGCACCGCTGAACCAGGCACAGTTCGAGGCCGGCATCGACCTCGCCCACGAGACCGCCCGAGCCGACGGCCGCGACTTCATCGCAGCCCCCGGACAGCTCGCCCTCGCTCGAGCATTCGCGACCTCCCCCCGCCGACTCGTCGTCGGCATCGGCCCTGCCGGCACCGGCAAGACCACCTCCATGCAACTCGTCGCCGCCGCCACCCGAGCGGCCGGCACCCGCATGATCGGCCTCTCCACCGCAGCCTCAGCAGCAGCCGTGTTCCGCGAAGAAGTCGGCGTCGACGCCTTCACCATCGACAGCTTCCTGCTCCGCCACGAACACCGCCACGGCACCCCACCACCCACCAACCCCGCCATCGGGTCAGGCGACATCATCATCGTCGACGAAGCCGGCATGGCCTCCACCCGCCACCTCGAACGCATCCTCGACATCGCCGAAGAACACGGCGCCCTCGTCCGCCTCCTCGGCGACGACAAACAACTCTCAGCCGTCGGCGGCGGAGGCGCATTCAAGCTCATCGCCGCCGAAGCCGGAGCCGTCGAACTCGACCAGGTCTGGCGCTTCACCAACCATCACGAACGCGACGCCTCCCTGCAGCTGCGCAACCCCGAACCCGGCACCGACCCCTTCGCCTGGTACAAAGCCAACGACCGCATCATCGCCGGCACCCCAGAACGCATGGCCGACCTGATCTTCGAACGCTGGCAACACACCACCACCGACGGCCACGAAGCCGTCATGATGGCCCCCACCAACGACGTCGTCGCCACCCTCAACGCCCGCGCCCAAGCCCACGCCATCAGCACCGGAGCCGTCAACGGCCGCCGCACAGCCGCCCTCTCCGACGGCCACAACGCCCACCTCGGCGACCGCATCCTCACCCGCAAAAACGACGCCCAGCTTCGCATGAACCAAGGCCGCGACCGAGTCCTCAACGGCGACCTCTTCACCGTCACCAAGGTCCACCGCGACGGATCCCTCACCGCCACCCACCTCAGCCACGGCGGCACCATCACCCTCCCCACCACCTACGTGCAAACCTCCGTCGAACTCGGCTACGCCTCCTCCATCAACCGCGCCCAAGGCATCACCGTCGACATCGGCATGGCCGGTGCCGACGCCACCACCACGATGAACGCCATCTACCCCGCCCTCACCCGAGGCAAGAACGAGAACACCCTGTTCCTCTTCCTCGACGAAGGCCAGCACATGGACACCGTCCTCGAGCAGATCGCCGGGAACACCGACCGCAACCTCACCGCCCACGAACTCATCGGCACCGAACACGACCGCATCACCAACCTCACCACCCTCGTCGACGAGCACACCGAGGTCGCAGGCCGCGCCCACCAGATGCGATTCGCGACCCTCGCCACCAACACCCTCGGCGACACCCTCGGCGACACCCACGGCAGCACCCTCACCCGCTCCGCCGGCTGGGGCGCAGCGGCCGCCGAACTCGCCCGCGCAGAACGCCACAACCTCGACCTCGCCGAGATCCTCACCACCACCTGGAACGACCGTGGCTTCGGCGACGCAGACGACGTCGGCGCCGTCATGCACTTCCGCATCAAGGCACACCTCGACCAGCTCGAACTGGACCCCGACACCACCCCGCAGACCCTGGTGCCTGATGCCTCGGACACGGGACGGTTCGAATGGGCCGTCGACCGCACCGCGGCCGCCGACCCCAACCTCCCCGACGCCTGGCGCGACCACCTGGCCGAACGCGCCACCTACATCGACACCCGCATGACCGAACGAGGACTCCTCCTCGCCGCAGACCCACCCGCGTGGACGGCGGATCTCGGACCCGTCCCGGAACGCCCCGACCGGCAGAAACGCTGGATGCGCCTCGCCGCCGAAGTCGACCTCTACCGCAACCTCTACAACATCACCGGGGACGCAGCGATCCCCGCCGACCACCAAGACCAGCCAGTCGGGCAGCAGCTCCAAACGCGCATCACCGCCATGCACAAATCCACAGCCCTCGCCCACGCCCACGGCAACACCGCCACCATCAACCCCGACGACCACGCCGCCCGCATCGCCGCCCTCACCGCCCGCGTCCGCGCCCTGAACCCCACCTCGGAAGCCGCGCAGATCGCAGACACCCTGGCCGATCCCGACACCACAGGCGACCTCGCGGCCAGGATCGCGAAACTCAAGCGCCCTGCCGCCCCTACAGAACCTTCTCCAGGCTGGTCCGGCCCCACCGACAACGCAACCCCAACCTACGGCCCACGCCTCCGCTGACACAGACAAGGACCAGCCCATGACCCAGACCCCTCTCAACGAAACACGCAGTCAAGAACGACGGCCCCGTGCCGCTCAGCAAGCGGTCCACACAAAGCAGCGCCGCACCATCAACACGCACCAGGTCGCCGAAGAGCACCTACAAGCCCGCGAGATCGCATTCCTGCAGACACGCGTCGACAGCGTCCAGGAACGGACGGAAATGGCCTTACAGCAACAGAGCGAAACAACTGTCCGAGCCACGTACCGTCAGCACGATCACGAGTCGATCACCGATCACCCCATCCAGCACTGATGCATCACGAACACAGTCAGGTCCCAGTCGCCTTCTCTACGGGCGTCTCCGCACCCCGCTAAGTTCGCCAATCAAGAACACCCAGGGCTGACGTTCGTCACATCATTGGTGTGAATCTGCCTCATCGTCCGCTTCGTGCTCCCGACGCCGGAGATCGTCAAAGTCGGTAGGCATAGAAGCAAACGACGTCGCTGTAACTAACTCGGGTGAGAAGTCTGAGATGGAGAGCGAGTACCCACGTTGATGCATCTCGTCCGTCCATGCGAGTTTCATATCGCTCGTGATGTCGTTGTCCACCGGCAGCTTCAGGTAGAACCGATTACCTGCGAAACTGATTTGAAAATCGCTGCGGCCAAGGCCGCCCTGACGAGCTAACCGACGGAGCTCGCCCAGAGCCTCCCGCGTCCCATCACCCATCGGGTCCCTGAATTGCTTCTGGGGCTGAAGGTTCAAAACCTGGCGTTGGAGAGCGCGCGTCATCGAGACGAGTTCTTCGAGCATCTCCTCGGACGTCCGCGTCACTGGCGCTGCCGCGGGATCGCTCGCGATGACCTCGTCGACCGTGTTGGCAAAAGCAGGCCAGTTGATCTCGAAGAGACCATCCACGGAAACCTGCGGCAGTGGGTCGTCGAGTAGCGCATTCACGCGTCGGACGAGATCCAGAACGGCTGCCTTGTCGGCGGCTACCCTGTTCTGGAATTGCTTGAGTGGTCCCGTGACGTCGGGATCGGTCATCCCCACGAGCAGCGGCACAACGGCATCTCTCGCAAACGCGTTGCTGAGCGCTCCTGCTTCGAAGTTCACCCAAGGTGAGTCAGCGTTCTCAGGGGTGATGACGAGAATGCCGAACTTCGCATCGACAAGAGCCTCGGCGATCCGGGACAGTCCTCGTTCTCCGGGGCTGATGTCTTCGGACGAAACGAAGAGTTCCACCTTCTCGGCGAGCACGAGCGGTAGCAATGCTCGAGCGGCGATCGCAACCTTGTGTGACCGGACACCGGACCAGCTGATGAAAACCTTCAGTTTCGGCACGATTCTCCGTTCTCCGCACTCGCATCGCGAGCTTAGCGGTCAGACCACCGTGCACGTCCCGTCCGTTCGCTCAGAAGTAGTGACTGCCTGCCTCTGTGGACCTCGATGCCGGCGTACCCGTCACCAGCACCACGGAACCGCCTTGTGAGGCGACGTCCATCAGTACAGTGTTGGAAGGATGGTCGTACTGGTTACCCACACCTGCTGAGACGACGCAGGTGGGCTTTTGACCAGGGAACATCTCTAGAAGACCCGGCGTGTAACTCGATTTCGCACCGTGATGAGGAAGCGCCAAGACACCCACCCTCCACATAGTCTCGCCATATTCACGAGCCACTTCCTTGCAGCGCCGTTTGCCCATCTTCTGGTCACCGGTTCCGAGCCAGCCAGGAAGGACGCCCCAAGCGCCGATTTCTCTTCCGTCAACGTGGTCGCTGCGCCTACGAAACGTACGGCCCATGTGGGGGCGATCCGCCGGCGGCCCGCTGTACAGCAACAGCGAACTGAGGTTCACATCAGGGAAGCTCGCGGCGAAGGCGTTTGAGATCTCCGTGTGATACTTCGCCACGAAGGCGCGGAAGGCGGCTGGCGTCTTCATCGCCGCTTCGATGAGCTGGTCACTGAGGCCCTTTTGCGCGGCGAGGTGCGCTTTCAGCTTCGCGCGCCGATTCCAGGCCAGCTGTGTTGCGTACGACTTCCACTGCCAGAGAACGACAGCGTTTCCGTTGGTGTCTACACCTTCGAGCGACGAGGTCCGTCCAGTTCGTAGCTGCACACCAGTCGGGTCAGCTAGCGCCTCGGAACCACCAATCCCAGTGGCGATTACGTCAATGGCCCCATCATCGGTCGGATCATCATCGAAGTCGTCTCCATCTCGTGTGACCGGGGCAACTTCGATGACCTCTGCGTTTGGAGCGATGTCCCTGAGTGCCGTTCTGGGATCTGCGGCAAAATTTACTGCCCACGAACTGACAGCGTTCGCCGGTATCGATGCTCCAAGAGCGGCAAGGCGCTCGAGCGGTTCGATGAGCGGAATAATCACGGTGCCCACATCGCAGCTGGTGAGCAATTTCTCAAGACCACTGACATGGTCATAGTGGTAGTGCGAAACGTAGAGCAAATCGATCTTCACGGTTTTGTGCCGACGGAGAAAAACTGCTATCTCTCGATCCAAAGACGCGGGATCGAGGGATCCGCAGTCATACACGTACCGGACTGTCTTGCGAGCTCCTCTAACTTCGCCGGAATGGAAAAACCCCTGCCCTACTGCCCACTGTGTTCGGGTGAACACGACTCTAGATCCCATAACTTCCCCCCCCACTATCGTTCGACTGTCTCACAGCTGCATGGGATTACGGGAACACCGCCGAGAAACGCGACGTGGTGAACGCGTGCTCGCCGGAGTAATAACAGCAGGCTCCGCCCCGGCGCTCGCACCAGAACACACGGCAACGGCCAGCTCCCCCCTGGGTGGTCACTCTGGTCGCCGCTCTGTCTCCTACTCGTCGTCGGTCTCCGTCGGGATCTCGTCGACGAACGCCGTGAAGCGTTCCTGGTCCCGTTTCGTCGGCCGAAGCTCCGGCCCGTCCCAGCGCGGCAGCTGTTGGACGTCCTGCGGGAACAGGTTGAGCTGGATCAGTCGCTCCAGTGTCGGGAACAGGCACCGTTCGTGCCATTCCACGAGCCCGAACGACGCCGCTGACGCCTTCACCCGGTACACCGAGTGGTGCGCAACCATCAGCGCGGTCAGCAGCTCGACCGCGATCGGATGCCGGTACCAGTCCGCGATCAGGACCGCTTTCTGGTTCCCGAGGTACCGCAGGTACCGGTCCTCCAACCACGTCACCCATTCGTACAGTTCGGTGAACAGCTTCTGCTGCTGCTCTCCGTTCAGCGATGCCCAGGTCCACGGGCCATCTGGCTGGGCCAGCAACAGCTTCTCGACTGCCTCAACGCGTGACCCGAGCCCCTCTAACCCCTCAACGACATGCAGCAGCAGCTCCGACGTCGGATCGCCTTCCGCCGCCCCGGCATCAGCACCGTCTGTTCCCCACGGATCCTCGACGTCGTCGCTCATGTCAGCGCTCCCGCGTTACGCCGATCTCTGATGGGGGCCTCCTGCTCGGCCGCCCACTCGAGAGCGTCCTCGTACTCCTGCCTCTCCGCTGTCTGCCACCAGGCCCGCAGCGTGAGGATGGCGGGCTTCATGGTGCGGTAGAACAGCACCGCGTCACCGTCCTTCACCGTGCGGATCTCGCCGACCGACAGCGCACGCTTCTCTCGCGTCTGCGCGGTCCCGCGCTGCCGCGTCTCGACGTCACCGGCGAGGTCGGAGAGGTCCTTCAGGAGCGGCACATCGGTCAGGCCGCCGAGCGCGATGATCTCCGTGGCGTTGTTCAAGATCGTGCCGGCGGACTTCGCGTAGCGCTGCTCGAGCTGCGGGCGGTCCTGGATCACCACGGTCGTGATCACCCCTTCGCCGCGGCCGGCGGACATGCGCGTCGGCAATGACGGGATCGGGCACACGTTTGCAGCCTCATCCAGTACCGCGTTCAACGGCGGGTCCAGATACCCCGTCACCGACCGGGTGGCCGCATCGGACGCGGACGATAGCAATGATTCCACCAACGCTGTGAACACGGACGCGACTGGGGAACTCTCCCCCTTGCACAGCAGGTAGAGGGTGTCCGTGGACGTGTGGAACGCGCCCAGGTCGAGCATGTGCCCGGGCCCTGGGCACACGGCGTCGAGGATCTTCTCCACCGCGAACGCGTTCAGGATCCCGGACGCGGACATGTCCATCGACGACACCGTCTCGTCGGCCTTGCCGCGGCAGTACTTCACCAGCAGTGCCTGCCACGCGTGGATCGCTGCCGGGTGGTCGCTGAGAACGTTGTACGGGGTCTCGTTGGAGAAGTCGTTCATCCACGTCATCACGTCCCGCATCGTGTACACGCCGACCGCGGCCGCGTGCAGCATGCACTGCAGCACGATCGTGACCGCTTGAGAGAAGAACCCGCTGTTCGTTGAATCCCCCGTCAACGGGCGGGCGGCGACGATCGCCTTCGCCCGCTCCATCGCGACCGACCCGTCCTGGCAGCCGGCGACGATGTCCCACCGAACCGTGTCCGGCCAGCTCGTCATCTCCTCCGGATCGAACACGATCACCCGAGACTTCGGGAACCGCTGCATGCGAATGCCGGCGGTCAGCCGCAACACGTCGGGCTTCGTCGACGTCGTCACCACCGGCCCAGTCGCGCGCCTGATGAGACGCACCACCAGTCGCACCGTCTTGCCTGCACCGGTCGGGGCGATGATGATCCGCAGATCCTCCAACATGTCCGTGAACGGGCGCCGTCCCACCCAGCCCAGCGGCGCATCCGACAGTCCCGTCAACGGTGCCCGGTCGGGGCTGGAGCGCCTGCGCACGTACCGGCGCAGCTCCCCCACCGATGCCAGCCCGGCCTCTTTCCCGGACCGGCCGAAGCCATTCGGCGGCCAGGTGATGAGCACCAACCCGGCCACCACACCCAGACCCAGCAGCACTAGCAGCACCGGTGCCGCCGGCGGAAGAGCAGTACCAGTCGACAGCACGGTGATCAGCGGGGGCAACAGCCACGGATACACCTGGCCGGTCGGTGTGAACACGTTCGCGAGATTCACACCGACCGGCACCCCGACGAACCCGGAGCCGATGACCAGTGCCCACCGCGCCATGCCCCGCAATGGGTTGTACGGCTTCACAGCGATCCCGGAGAACGGCGGGCCATGCGCCTCACCGCCAGAGCGACGGTGCCGATCCCCGCAAGCCAGGCGAACCCGGTGAGCACGGCATCGGTCGCGAGCGAACTGTCGCCCGCATCGATCGCGTACGCAACGCTCGCTTCCGCGTAGAACACGACACCTACTGCGACGATTGCCAGCGGCTGCATGGTGGTCACCGCAACGGCCTCAGCTGGTGTCGCGTCCTTCGTTTTGTCAGTGGTCGAGAGCAGAGTGCATCTGATCATCACCGAGATGAGAGCAGCGACGATGGTGGTGGACAAGATGAGCCAGAGGTTCCAGGAGGTGGCGTCCGTGAAGGGTGTCATGAGAGTGGTCCTTTCGTGATGTGGTTGATGGTGATCAAGCGACGGGTCACCAGCGTTGGTTGGTGTCATGGAGGGCATGCTCGGCCGCGGTGAGCACGATCTTCGTGGCGATACCCGGCGCACCGCCGAGCTTCAGCAGCACCTTTCCCGCGCCGGGCGGCGGGAGCGGTTTCTGAGACTGGCGCCGCCGGGCGCGCATCGACCGGGGGCTACGCCAGGAGGTGACCGTGTCGATCTCGTTCTGCGACAGCTCCACCGAGGTGCCGTTCAATGCCTCCAGGTCCTGCCGGGACAACCCGAACAGGGCGACCATGCCGGCGCGCTCAGCGAAGCCCGCGGCGGTGATCCGGTCGACCTCGTTCGGCAACGCCTGCGCGTCCTTCGGGCTGTGACTGATCTTCACATCGCCGACCCCATCGGCACGGTTCGTGCGTGTGAGCTGGTCGATCAGCTCCACCAGCCCGGGAGCGACGCCCATCGCCTTCCACAGCTCGTCGAGCACGATCAAGAAGCCCCGCCACTCGGCGAGACCGGCCTGGGCGAGTTCCCAGTGGGCATCGACAGACAGGAACCCGTGCGTCCAGGTGGCGACGAGGACCGCAGCGAGCAGCTTCTTCGGGGCCTTGCTCAACGCCGAGATGTCCACGCACACCCCACCTGGGGTATCGAGCGGGAACGCGGTGGTGGTGTCCGCACCGAACACCTCCCCCATCGGCCCTTCCAACATCGACCGCAGGGTACGCATCAGGGTGCGGGTGTCCCGCAGGTAGCCCGCTTCGCTGTCAGAGACCGCCGCCTGCAGCAGCTCCGGACGGCCTGACTGGAGCACGTCGACGAGGGTGTGCAGGTTCGGCTTCGGCGTCAGCGTGTACGTCAGCGCGATCGCGACGGCGAGGAGGGTTTCCTCGTAGTCCTCCAACGGCTTCCCACGGGTGATCGTCGCGAGCACGATCATCAGATCGACAGCCTTCGAGGTCGCGAGCGCCAGGAGCTCGACGCCGACCTGTCCGCCGATCCGGTCAGCAGCATCACGCAGCGCGCCAAGGTCGAGCGGATTGAAGGTACCGGCGCCCGGGCCGACGGATAGCACGACGCCGCCCAGGCCGCCATCCTCTTCGGAGGTGCCGATGAGTTCGCGGAAGTCGGGTTTCAGGTCGCCGAGCACGAGCGACGGTGTTCCACGGTCGGCGAGACCGAGGATCCACCGGCCGGCGAGGGAGGACTTCCCGTGGCCGGGGAGACCGTAGACGAACGCGGATGGGTTGGAGATCAGGCCGAGCTTGAACCAGGTGATCGGGTCGCAGCACACTTGTGAGGAGGAGTCGAGATCGACGCCTAACGGCACGCCGCTGGCTGGTCGTGGCGCACCGACGGGGAAGGGCCACAGCCCACACACCTGCACGCTCGAGCTGACATGCACGGCCGGTGCGGGCATGATGCCCCATCGCCCACCGCCGACACCGGCATATCCACGTGAGGTGCGCCGCAACCGAGCCGGCGCCCGGTACGTCCGGCGTCGGCGAGCCCGCCCGGACGAGGCCGTGTGCCGGAGCTGGCCCGCGGCGGCATGGTCGAGGTCGTGGCGGTTCGGGGTCATGTGCTCTGCTTCCAGAGCGGGCTACCGGTGAACTCCCACGGGATCAGCCCGAACGGGAGCGTGAGGTGGAACGCGGCCGCCTGCAGCCCGGCCGTGTTGCGCACCTTCATCCGGGAGTCCGTCATCAGCGCCGTGAGGGTGTTCTTCGCCCGCCGTTCCATGTCAGGGTCGTCGGAGAACGTCGCCGTGGCCATGAGCGCGAACGGGACGAGTGTCGCCCCTGCAGCGATCTCCTGGTCAAGCTTCTCCGCCTGCGCCCGGCGACGCCCGGTGCTGGCCGTGCGTCGGCCCTTCTGCTGAGAGTTGTTGAAGTCCTCCGCTTTCACCGCGCGCTCCGCGATGACCTGCCCGTGACCGATATCGGTGGGTTGGTAGAACACCGTGACGCGTTTGCGCAGGAACGCTTCGTGTGGCGACACCAGCCGCCTCAGGTGCCGCGACCGGATCGTGCCGCGCGGGGGGATGCGTTGCTCGACGGTGAACGACGCGCCACCGTCGTGCCGGAACACCCCGCGAGACTCGGACCCGAACGACGGGCCGGCGTCCGACCAGCCGAGCTCGACCGGTTCGTCGCGTTCACGCAGCAGATCGAACGCTTCCGCGGTCGCTGGCTCGTACGCGGTCCGGGCGACTTCCACCAGGTCCGCCTCGAGCATCATCGCGGGATCCCCGGCACCGCCTGCGGCAAGGTTCGCGCGGTGAGCGGGCAGCCGCTTCGCGATCTCGACCAGCACATCATCGGTGCCCGTCGACGCTTCGTTCATCGAGCTTCCTCGCCACACCAACGTCACATACGCGGCGATGTCGTGGCTGTTGGTTGGCAACGTTGCCGCGAGCTCATCCATCACCCGCACCGCGAGCTTCGGAGCAGTCGCCTCGTGACGCTCACGCAGCACCGCCGCCTGCAACGCCACCCCGGTCGAGGGAGCCGAGTCGATCGTGACCGTCGCTCCAACCAACCCGGCGTCCTCGGACAGCGACGCCAACCACGCCCCGTAGTAGGCGACGGTCGTGTCGATGAAATCCTGATCATTCATCCCGGTGCCGTCCGGGAAGCCACGCAGCACCACCGCGAACAAGCCCCGGTGCCGGTAGTGGATGACGTCGAACGCGATCCCGTACCCGTCGACGCCGTGCAGGATCTCGGTGTTGGCAAGAATCCCCGGCAACGGATGCCCGCCGACTTCACCCTCGAGCGTGGCGAGGACCCCGGTGACGTAGTCCGACTCACCTCGCCGGGAACGCTGCTTCGCGTCCCGCCGCTCGCCCTGATGGCGGGCCATGGTCTTCCCGTCGAACTTGACCCCGAAGAACAGCTCCAACGCCACGAACACGATGATCTGGGCGACCACGATGCCGATGTTCTGCGACAGCGTGACCGTGAGGATGATCACCAACAGACCGACCATCCCGCCGAGCGTGCCGGCCGTGGTCAACCCGAACAGCCCAGCCCCCTTGCGTTCAAACCATCCGCCGTAGTCGATCAGGTCTGGCTGTGCCATCAGTTGCCTCCAATTGCTTCGTCAAGGTCCTGCACGGCCCCACGTGCTGTAGCGCCCGCAGCCGAGCCAAGGTGCTGTGCCGCCTGCTGCGCTGCGAGTGCCCGAGAACTGCGCTGCGCGTCCCCAGCACCGGCCGGTGCTGCGATTGGTTCGGGGGCGGGTTGCGTCGGCGCGGACTGCCGTGCACCACCAGGTGCAGCGGGTGTCGCCGCCGGGGTCGCAGCACCCGTCGCCGGCGCACCGCCAGTGGCCCGGGTGCTGGTTTGGGCTGCACCACCTCGAGCGGCGGCCGCGCCGGCCGCGCCGCCGGCGGCACCCGCCGTCAACACGACAGCGCCAACAGCGACAGCGGTCTCGGCGGCCTGGATCGCTCCGCGCAATGCGATAGCGCCGCCGTACGCCTTCCCGAGCGCCTGCGTCGACGGGGCGATGATCCGGAACAATGCCGGCAGGGCGAGGATCGCGATGACGATCAGGATCATGCCGTTCACGGCCCCGCCGATCCCGTCCGCGCCCGCCTTCTGCTTGTACGCGAACGCGTACACGATCGACGCCGCGAACGGATACAGCAGGAACGCCGCCAGCCACGCGGTGATCCTCCCGAACGCTTCTGACGCCTTTTCTCCGAGCGCGGTCGCAGCGGCCGCGAGCGGCCATACCGCCAGCAACAGCGGAACCACGGCCCCTCGGAACAGCATCACCCCCCACTGCACGATCGTGCCGAGGATGCCCAGAACGCCCAGGATGATGTAGATCCCCGGTTGGATGGTCGCGAGCGTCGCCTCGTACAGCGTCGACGATGCCGTCAACCCGACCTCCCCGAGCATCCACGTTGACGCGGTCTGCATCGCCGTGGCCAGCGACGCGAAGATGGCCGTGCCTGCCGAATTGATGATGAGCATCCGCACCAACGAGATCCCGAGCTGCTTGGCCCGGTCTCCGCGCAACGCGATCAGTGTCCAGAGCGCTGAGATCATCGCCCCGGCGATCGCGAGCAGCACCGCGATGTTTGCCAGCAGGCCCTGCATCCATGCGACCGACCCATTCGGGTTGGTCACGTCGACGAGCTGCGGGGTGTACAACCAGGACGTCAGGAACGCGAACTGGAGATCCTGCCAGCCCGCCATGAAGCTCTCCCCGACGGGCCCCAATGACGACTTGATGCCGGCATCGATGAGGGTTGTCGGGGTGTTGGCGATCGCTTTGATCGCCGCCGCCACACACTCCGGGTTCGCCGAGTTGTACCACTGGGTGCAGTCCACCGCCATCAGAAGGACCAGGGAATGTAGGAGCCGGGATCGACGGTGATGGTGCCGTAGGCGGTGAGCTTGCCGTCGTCTTCAACCTGCATCCGCCAGTCACCATCGACCCACACCACGGTGATCGTCTCACCGGTGTACTGGGGTGCGTTCGGCAATGCCTCCACACACACGATGCGGGCCTCGTCCGCACTGTACGACACGATCGTGAACCCCAGCATGCGGGTCGCGACGCGCTGCTCTGGCGGACTGTTCGGGAAGGACGCAGAAACACCATCACGGACCACCTGCTTGCCCGGGGTGTCAGCGAACTGCGCGTCGATGATCGCCAGAGCCATGTCCAGGCCGGACACGCGCACGCCCTCCCAAATGTTGACCGCCGCCAACGCTGCACCCATCGGTGAGTGCTCGAAACACCGCGGCACCCCATCGACGACCGCTGTCGGGCCGACCGAGGGCGAAACCGGCCAGGTCGCCCCGTAGGCTGCCTCCCAATCAATATCCTCAGGTGCTGCCGTCGGACGGGTATCGGAGCTCGCGGCGACCGGGCACCCGCCCCGTTCTCCGTCGCCATCCCCGGCTGACGGGGTCGATGGGGCCGGCGCGCTGCTTGATGTCGCTGCAGGCGCCGGTCCTGGGGTGCCGGTCGGCCAGAGCGCGACCGCTGCGAGGATGACGAGGATACCGACGAGCGTCCACGAGCCGACGAGTGTCCATGTCTTCCCAGGCCCGCCGGCGAACGTAGTGTTCTTCCAAGCGGCCGCGAGACGGCCGCGAGGTTTCTTCGTCCCCGGCATCAGAGGATCGCCAGGTTCGGGAAGAACTGCGTGGCGATCGGCACCGCGAAGGACACCAAGACCGAGCCGATGGCCCAGTACTTCGTCTTCTCGATGAACTGCTCACCCTGGTTGTGCTTGAACGCGTTGAACCCCAGGGCCGCGATCGCGAGGAGCGCGACGATCGCGGCGATGCAGAGGATCCACAGCACGTAGCCGAGGAGGTCCGTGATGACACCACCGACCCCGGGGATCTCGACCGCCGCGATCTTGATCGGGCGCAGGCCCGGGAAGAACAGCAGCACCAACTGCGGGGCGAAGGAGCCAAGCACGGACCCGAGCAGCCACCACTTCGACGACTCGACCATCTCCTCGGCCTGGTTGTGCTTGTACGCCTCGTATCCCTTGCCGCCGATGACGAACAAGCCAACGATCGACGCGATCGAGATCGCCCACAGGATGTACCCGAGGATGGTGTTCACAATGGTCCCGATCCCGGGAATCTCTTTCGGCTCCAGCGCCGGCAACAGGCCGGCCTGAATGATGTCGAGGAACAGATGCATGGTGTGATTCGCTTTCTCTAGTGGTCGAGCAGCTGCTCGCGCAGCTGCTCGTTCAGCGCGCTGTAGAACGCGGCAACTGGTTTGGTGATCTCCGCTCCTGGCGCATACCGCCAGGACTCAACCCACGGCGACACGGTGACCGGCACAACACCGGACACGATGTTGATCTGGTCTCGTAATTGCTTCGGGAGCTTCCCCGGCGCATCGGGGACCAACAGCACCCGTGCGATCCCGGACCGGCCGACCCCAAGGGCATCTCGGACGAACGCGAGCCCGGCCACGTGCGTCCGGCCGACCAGCAACCGGATCGCAGGGGGATCCGCTGGCGCACTACTCGGAGGCCCGTCGTGGTAACCGGTCATCGCCGCCAGCGCGCTGACGCCAGCGCCCGGGTGGGCTCCGAGCAGTGTGGGGACCGGGGTGCCACATCCGCCGCAGTACAACGACTCGTAAGCGGAGCGTTCACGCCCGCACGAAAAACAGGTGCGCATGGTCACTGCCCCGGCAACGCGCAGGGGGTCCAGGTGTAGCTCACCCGGCGCCCGCCGAGCAGCACCGGCGACGACACGCGGAATCCAGTGCTGAACGGAGCGAACTCGTCCAGCTCGACCTTCCGTGGGAACACCCCCATCACCGCATGCACTTCAGCTCGGATCGAACCGTCGGCGTAGCCATCACCGGACACATACACGTCGGCATCCACCGTGCCGCCGAGGCGGGTGATACCTGACATGAGCGCGCCAAGGACCATCCGTCCTCGTTCCCGTCGATGCAACCGCACCTGCAGGATCAGCGTCGAGGACGGGACACCGGTCCACTCTTGTCCGAGCCCCGCCGTCCGAAACAACACCGGGCTCGGCACATCGAGCGCCGCACTGATGTGGCCATCGGCCAGTGCGATCAGCCAGGAGGGCACCGGTGCATCCGCCGCGAGCCGCATCTGCCACTCAGGTCCTGAGAGCGCTGCATGCACCGCGGCCGCCTGGTTCCAGAGCTCTGGGGACCACCGCTGCACATCCGACTTCCGCAATCCCTCCTTCTGCGTCAGATACCAGAGCGTCTCGTCCCCGAGCGCGGCCTGCTCGAGCACCGCTGCCTCCCCAGCCATCGCCTACAACTGCTTCCGGGTGCGGGCTTGGCGGATCGCAAGCACCGCCGAGCCGAGACCACCGGCGAGCAGCAACCCGGCCGCGCCCATCAGGCCCGGCACTTCAGCGCCGGTCTCCGCCAAGCGCGGCGCCGACGGCACCGAGTCGGCATCACGCCACGATTCCGAACCGTCGTCTCCGTCCGACGAACCACCCTCGGCCGGCAGCGTCGGTGTCTCCGGGTCCAGCGACCCCGGGTCGGTTGGGTCGGTGGGGTCGGTTGGGTCGGTGGGGTCGGTTGGGTCGGTTGGGTCGGTTGGGTCGGTTGGGTCGGTCGGGTCGGTCGGATCGGTGGGGTCGGTGGGGTCGGTCGGATCGGTGGGGTCGGTCGGATCGGTGGGGTCGGTGGGGTCGGTCGGGTTCGTCGGGTCGACGAGAGTGTGGGCGGATCTCGGAACGGACGTCGTTGAATCCGCGGTGGCGGCCAACGCTGGACCAGCGATGGTGAGCGCCGCGATCGCCGCCGCTGTGACACCGGCTCGCAGGGTGGTTTGCATCAAGGGTGATTCCTTTCGATAGGCGCGGCCCAATCGCCTTGGGCCGCTATGGGCCAGCTAGTGCGCTGGAGCTTTCGGGAAGATCGACAACGACCCCAGCGATGTCGCCAGCAGCTTCCCCGCAGACGTGACACCGAGAGGAGTGAACGTCGGTGCATGTTTCGCGACCGCGACGTTGGCGCCGTCCAGCACGGCAGCATCGGCGCCCATCGAGCCGAAGAACGACTCACCGAGCGCAGTCGCCGCCGAGAATCCCTCGGCAGGGACGTCCAGAAGCCCCGTGGCGAGATCGACACGGCAGTCACCAAGCATCGCCGTCGTTCGAGAATCAGAAAGTACGAGACGTCCCTCTGCTGTCGTCGCATCAACGGCCGTCGAGGCGAGCAAGGAGCCGTCGACGTCTGCGTGCGTGGCCAACGTTGCGGTTCCGTCTGGAAGAGTCCAGACGAGCAGGATTGTCGACCCTCCAGAGAGCCACCGGCTGACAGTCGCGCCCGCGCTCGGCTGGGCCATCGCGGTCTGTCGCAGCACCGTCCCGACAGCTGCCGCCGTGAGTACCTCGCCACGAGCCGACGCCCACTGCAACGCCCCATCGGAAGTCACCGCAAGCGGTGCTGCCCCAACGCGCGGTGTCGTGAACGGGGCGAGCCCGCTGTTCGTGACAACGAACACCTGACCGTCGGCACCTGAGACCACGACACCGTCGCCCAGCACCGACACTCGCGCATCCGTGGGAATGTCCCACACTGCCGCGACCGTCATATCTCCGGACCAGACCAGTAAGCGCGCGCCGGCCACCGCCAGCAACGCGGCAGACCCATCGACTCTGCCAGCGAGAAGAATCGGCGTCGCACCCACCTCTTGCGAGGTCACCTGAACGCCGTCAGCATCTCGGATCGTGACCGTTCCAGAAGCCGCCGTCGCGAACCGCTCCCCACCCTCCGCCACCACGGCCGTCATCGACCGAACCGCATCACTCCACACCGCCGACGTCCCCCAGCCCGGAACCCCCGCGACCTCATGTGGGGAAGACGAAGGCAACGAAGACGCCGACTCGACTGGTCCAGGTGCAGCCTGGACGACGACACCGCCCGCGACCGCACACACGGCCAGAGCACCAGCAACGCAACCCGTGATCAACCACAACCTGCGCTTAGCAGGCGTGCGCGTCGGTCGAACAGACGACGTGGTCTCTCCGGCATCGTCAGGGTCGATCGTGGGGGTCAGACCGTCGAGCACCGGCACATCGACCTGCTCGAGTGAAGCTGCGCGGTCTGTTGCGGCACTTTCGCCAGCGGTAGCTGCGTCCGCGGTGGCCAAGGGCGATCGACAGAAGCCGCAGAACCGCAGCTCGGCGGGCATCGGTTTGTCGCACACAGGGCATGTTGTCGTCTCAGTCATCCGGCGATCAGCCAGCCAGGCTCGGACCGCTCACACGTCGCAGTAGTCGTCCACATACGGCCTCCTCATCAGGCTCTTGGCGAGGAGTTCAGTCGGTGTGGGGATGAGGCCCACACCGACTGAACCCCTCGTTATGTAGATGCCGCTGCCGTGCAGCACGGGGCTGCACGGCAGCGGCATCTACATAACGAGGTCCGCAGTTGAGTGCTGACCCGCTCGACCAGAGGAGTTCTGTTGATGCTCACACCGTCTGTTCCGCACCTTTCCCGGCATGAGACGCAGCGGGGACCGGACGAACCACTGCCAGTCGTGCCAGAGATCATGCGCTGCTCGGAGCTGATTCCGCTCGAGCCGGAGCTACCGCTGCTGGTCAAGCGGGAACAGAAGCTACTCGCTGCGTGGGAGAGCGAGGTTGCGCAGCTCCAGGCCGAGGGTTGGCGGGTCATCCGTCGGAGCAGAACCGAGTCGCCGCTGATGGCCACGTACCGGTTGTTCTACCAGTTCGCGCGCACCCAGACAGCGGCCGGCTGAGATGTGGCAGAGCGTCTTCCAGTCCCCTGCCATCTGGTGTGGGTTCGGTGCGACCCTCGTCGTGCTCTGGATGCTGGGTGTGGTCTTGGACCGTCGAGCGCGACGGTTACGTCGGGCGGCGCGCCCATACTCGGAGCGCCGTGCGGCCCGGCCCACAACATGAACGGTTCCGACATCACCGCAGTCCTCTCCTCGGCCGTTGCGACGGAACATCTCGACTTCCGTGACCCGTTAGGCATCCTGGACAGCGTCGATGACGCGATGGTGATGAGTGAGCTCGTCCGGGTGCAGTGGATGATCCACGACCTGACGCCGGCGCTGTTGCTCGCCGCCGGGTTCCGGGACGCTGCCGCCATGGTGCAGGGGATCCCCCGGATTGAGCAACGTCATCTCGACGTTGGCCGGTTCCCGCCTGGTTCGGTGAGGATTATGCAGGACGTCGCCGCGGAGGTGTCGTCCGAGATCCCTGGCCGGTGGAATGTGCAGTTGCGGGAGCGCCCGTATGACGTGCCTTATTGGAACAGGCCACTCAACGCGTTCGGCGCCGCGTTCAGGGAACGGATGCACGAGCCCCGATCGGAGCTCTACCAGCACATCCGCGCCCTCGGAGCCGCCACCAGGTGGGCGACCGAACGGTCCACGCTCGGCCAGGCAGCGTTCTCCGTGTGCTGCGAGGCGCAGGGACTGCTTGAGATCGAAGCGGGCGGCCGCGTCGACGCCGCACACGAAGACCTGCTCCGCGACGTGTGGCGGTCACTGCTCTGGAAGGTCGCCCGGGAACACGCCGCGACGCACGACCGGGCACTCATCCTCGACCTGGACCGCGGCATGCTGCGCGTGGAGCCGAAGCAGGACCAGCCGTGAAGGCGCGGATGGTGTTCGCGATCACCGTGATCGTGCTCCTCGGTGCCGGCGCGCTGTTCAACGCTGTGATGTCGCTCGGCACCCCACCACAGCCAGGGTCTGAACCGCTGGTGTGGTCGAAGCCGATTGCGGTGGTCCGGGTGGTCGACGGTGACACGGTGGTGGTCGCCACGGAGGTCGGTGAGGAGACGGTCCGGCTGATCGGGGTGGACACTCCGGAGACCGTGCGACCGAACACCCCGGTGGAGTGTTTCGGGCCGGAAGCGTCTGATCACACTCATCAGCTGCTCGATGGCCAGCAGGTGTTGTTGGCGGCCGATCCGTCACAGGAGGACCGCGATCGGTACGGGCGGCTCCTGCGCTACGTGCAGACCGTGTCCGGTGTCGATGTGGGCGCAGACCTCATCACCGGCGGGTTCGCCCGCGAGTACACCTTCCAGCGTTCCGCCTACGCCCAGCAGGCGTCGTTCCGTGCGCTCGAGCTGGACGCCCGACAGAACGGCCGGGGCCTCTGGGCCTCGTGCTGAACCGCACCCCCATGCCCGGCAAGCCGTGCGGAAACGGAGCCGCCACGGAGGGCGGCACTGTTCTTGACCCTGCGGGTGGGGATCTTCCTGAATTGCCGATCATATGGCTGCGCTCCTCCGCGACCAACGCCGGCAGCCTGCGGCTGCCCCGCCGCCCGGAGAACTTCTGGCCCGCGGTCGCAAGCTCCCTGATTTCGGCCCAGAACTTCTCCGGTCGTCGGGGTTCCCGGCTTATGGTCCCTCCCCCGCTACGCCATCAGCTCTGCGTATCAGGAAGATCCCCGACCTGCCAGCACACCCCTGAGAGTCACTGAGAGAGCGGAACACCATGAGCATCGTCGTCTACAGCAAGCCCAACTGCGTCCAGTGCAATTCCACGTACCGGTTCCTCGACGGGAAGGTGCCGTACACGGTGGTGGACCTGTCCAACGATCCCGAGGCGTTGGAGACCGTGAAAGCGCTCGGCTACCTGCAGGCGCCCGTCGTGGTCACCGATGACGACCATTGGTCCGGGTTCCGCCCCGACAAGCTCGCCGACCTCGTTCCGGGTCGATGAGACCGTATACGCCGGCAGAGATCCTCCAGGCCGGCGCCGATGACACGCGGCGGGCGTCGACGCACCTGATGATCGAGCTCGAGGGACTGCACGCGGCGATCTGCTGGCACTGGCACCGCATCAACGTCGACGAGCACGTCCCGCTGCTCGAGGGCGAGGAACGACTCCCCCGCCACCCCGCACCCACAGACTTCGGCGGCACCACCCTCGCCGTCCTCGCCCGCCCGGTCCGGCTGGAGGCGCTCACTGCCGCAGGCCGGCGACTGTACGAGCTCGGCGGGCGGGCCGCACGGCTCGAGCACGAACGACTCATCCTCAGGGTCCTCACCGCCCGACGCGAGCTCGACGACGCCCGGGCCGCCATGACGCGCATCGAACGGGCAGCGCTGGTCACCGCCGCGCTCCAAGCCGCTGAGGCCGCCAAGCATCGTGACGCCCGGGAATCCGTGACCCCAGTGAGCTCCGACGCCTGGCCAGTACGCACCCCAGGGCGACCACACCGCGCCGAGTCGGAACAGACGAGCCCGCGAAGCCCCGCAGAAAGCGGGCAACGGGAGGGCGAGAAACGGGTGAGATCCACCACCGGTTCCGTCCGGGGGCGGTGCCTGAAGCTCACGATGAACGGGTGGAAGCGCTGACCGGGACACCGGCACAGCCAGGACAACTGCCCGATGGGCACAGCACGAAACGGAGCAAACGATCAAACAGCGAGGCAAGCACGTGGCCGATCAGTCACCGATAGGGCGTGCGCAACAGCAACCCCCGCCGCCACCGGACGACCCCTACCTCGCCTACCAGGCCTGGGTCGCCACCCGAGCGGGTGAAGTCCGGGATGAGCCCGTCACGGATCGACCCACCCGGCGTCTCTCTGACAGACGGAGGCGATGACCACAGCACCGATCACGACCACCGCACCAGCGTCTCCACACAGCAAGGAACCAGCATGACCATCTACCGACCAAGCCAGCCCGACACCCCTGACCCCGAACCACCGACCACGACACCGTCTGATTCCGTGCGGAAGCGATCGCGCCGGCGCATCAAGGTGGCTGTGCTCGCCAGCATCACGGCGGGCATCCTGTCGACCGGGTTCGCGTTCGGTCTCAACGCCATGTCCGCCCACTCCCTGCAGCAGGACGCGATCGCGACCACGAAAGCTGCCGTGCACACGCTGGCCATGGCGGAGATCTCCAACCAGGCCGCGAAGGTCGACCTCGACCAAGCGATCACGGACGCCCAGGCGTACAGCGCGAGCATCGTCCCGGTCGTCGCCGCGGCGCCCGCCTATCTCGACGCCGCCGGAACGGCTGTCCTCGAGCAGGCACGTCTCGTCCTGGACGCCACCGTCGTAGTCGTGAAGACCCCAGACCCGGAACACCCGGATATCCCGGCCGCTTCGACCACCTATGAGACACCGAAGGTCGACCGGATCCTGCCGAAGGCTCTCACGACCGTTCAGGCGAAGCAGATGACCCGGGAGCTCACGGCGGCCGCGGTCGACGTCGACCAGGACACCGCCGCGAAGCAGTTCGCGATCGACACCCTCGCCGCCGCCCACGAACCAGTGGACACGGCGCTGCGCGACGTCGGCAACCTGGTCGTGACGACGAACGCGCCCGCGGTCCGGGCAGCGACGCCGAACATCGACAAGGCCGCGCTCGAGCAGGCCGTCACGACCCTGCAGGTCACGCTCGATGACGCCGACCCGCTCGTCCCAGCGATCAGCGGCTACATCGTGGCCGCGAAGACGATCCTCGACGCCCAGGCCGCGTTCGACACCCAGGCAGCGATCGACGCCGCGAACGCTGCCGGCAACGACACCTTTGTCGACCCCTCCACCGGCGAGTCCAAACCCAACCCCAACTACAACGGCGGCAACTCAGACGGCGGATCCGGTGGTGGCAGCGGCGGAGGCAGTGACAGCGGCGGCTCCGGCGGTGGCGGTGACAGCGGCGGCTCCGGTGGAGGCGGCGGTGCGCCTGCCGCCCCCACTCCCCCACGCATCGTCTACAGCTCCTACGCGTGTGGTGGGGATGGAGGGTATGCCGAGTCGAGCTACAACAATCGAGGCATCACGGTGCCGGGTTCAGGTGTCGCCAGTATCAACGGCCCGTATGACACTGGTTCTGGTTGGCGTGTCGATTGGACCTGCGCTTAGCCTGAGCTGTTGAACGTCGAACGGGCC
>NZ_JACYNV010000004.1:0-11016 GCF_014839505.1 Plantibacter sp. CFBP 8775
CAGCGCTGACGCGCTCTGCGACGATACTGATTTGATATCAAGCTGCAACTGTCAGGGATGCCGTTCGACACCAAATTCTCGGTTGTATGCGTTCCAGGCAGTTTCCAGTGCCTCGCCGGCGAAGGTGCCAGTCGAGGTATTGGGCGACGTGGCCAGGCTTGAGACCGTGGGTAACCACGGGAACGAGATACAACACGGTGGCAGTGTTTCTCTACCGAGAGGTCGATGGCTAGGGAGCTGACAGGACCGAGGTCGAGGCCGACGGGGGAGTGGTGCCGCCAGGCGTGCCGCCAGGCGTGCCGCCACTCTGCGAGCCATCGCTGGCGAGCTTTCCTTAGATTCGAACATGTGTTCTATTCTTGCGTGATGGGATCGAATCGCCGCTACGGCTCCGACGTCTCACGGGCGGCCGTGAACGCGGCCGTCACCAGGCCCAAGCCAGTGTCGCTCACCGAGCAGGAGCGCCGGTCGAGCGGGCCGGGTGTACACACCCCAGACGAACCGGCGCGCGTGCTTGCGTGGGTGCGATACCCCGAGCAGGCCGTGCAGGTCGAGGGAGAGGCGATCGCCTTCAACGATCGCGCCGTGCTCGTGCGGTTTCCTACCCACGGCGGTGGGTTCCAAGAGGCTTGGGTGTGGCGTTCTGCGGTGACCAGGCCGGCGGACGCGACACCGCGCGTCGACCGGCCATGATCGTTGCCCCACGGGCCAAGCCGGTCCGTCAGGGCGAGGGCTGGCCGGTGTCACGGATCGGGCAGCGTGGGCCGGTTCGAGCTTCGTGATGGGACACGTCGTCGCGCGTGGGTGTATGCGTCCGCGGTCGATCGGCTGTGATCTGCTGCCGGGGGAGTGGTGTCCACTCGTGAGGGCGATGGGGCGAAGCGTTCGATGGTGGTACCGCGGCGCCTTCGTCGGGGGAGGCGTGGGCGCCGCGGATGGTGGAAGTCTGACAGCTTCTGGCGGTCGGGGTGGGTGATCCCCGTCGTATCTCACCCTTGTCGCCTCGAGCTCGAGCTGACGGCGCGGTGGGCTGGTTCAGCGGATGAGGCTCATGAAGATGGTGCCAGCGATCATGGTCATCGCGACGGCGGCGACGACGGTGCCGCTGATGGCGATGAGGGTCGTCAGGATGCCGCCGGCGAGGATCCCGATGAACGCTCCGAGCTGCGCCCAGTGCCCGGCTGGTGTCATTGGGCTGTCGACATAGGTCATGCCGGTGGACGGTTCAGGCTGCTGCATGGGCTGTGGCGGGTTCGGAGACCAGGAGGTATCCGCTGGTGTCGGGGCGGCCGGCTGCTTGCCAGTCCGCGTAGCTGTGGTCGTGCGCGATGGGGCACCAGCAGATGACGTGGATGTTGTCGCCGGTTCGAGGGGAGACGAAGATCTCGAGGTGCGCTGTGCCGGCGAGGGGCGTGTTTGTGGTCATGGGTGGGCCTTTGCTCAGTGGGGTCAGCTGAGAGACGGCGGCCCTGCTCGGGTGTGATGCGATGGGCACGGATCTGGTCGGAATCTCACCCGCCAGCGGGGGAGTGGTGTTTGTGATTCGGCGGTGGTTCTAGAGGCGTCGGACGGGTACTGACCGGCGCATCCCCGTGACCGTCATCATGCCCTCAGTGATCCTGACTTCGGGGTCATCGGCGTCGTGGTGCTCGTAGTAGAGGCCTTCTTGGCGCCAGATGGAGCCGTCGGAGAGTTCGGCGATGGTGTGTCCGGACCACCCTGACCAGGGACCGTCGATGTGCAGCTTCACGTGAGCCTTCCCCGCAGCGTCACTCACTGCTGCTGATGATGATGTGACCGTATCCCGGGAGGGCGCATGGCTGGCAGGGGCAACGCCCCATCATCAGGCCCAGCAGGCGAGTGCCCGGTCGGGCTTCTCGTCGACGCGGGGTGGTCGGGATACGAGGAGCGCACGGGACGCTAGTTCGGACGGCAGAAAGTCGGAAGGGAGCCCCGATCCAACTCGGGGCTCCCCAGACGTACCTGCAGTTGTTGCAGGCGTGCTTTCTTTCTCGCTGTTCTCGACTAGCTGTTCGGTGGGGCGGCGTTACGCTTTGCGCGTCGGAGCAGCGCGATCGTGCCGGCGACCGCGAAGATGAGGGCTCCGATTCCAAAGGCCCACAGCCCGATTTCGATCCCGAGCACGATGGGAGCTGGCGTGTATCCGGGCTCCAATCCTTGCTCTTCCTGGTCGCGATACTGGAGCCCGGATGCGACCAAGAACCCAGCGGTGGTGACAGCCCCGGCGATGGCCAGGACGATCGAGGAGATGATGATCTTCTTCATTGGAGCGACTCCTGTCGGATCATGGCGTCCAGTTGCATCGGTGAAGGACGACACCTGCCGTCCAGTTCGATCGATTGGTGCGGAATCGCTCGAGGTTGTACTCGCCGGTGAAGGGGAGCCCATATGATCCGGATGCGACGTGGCAGTTGTACTGGTTGAGGAGGGTTGCCTTATTGGTCATTGCGGTTGCTCCGAATGCGGCCTTCCACTCGTCCCAGCCTGCACCATTGAAGACAGCCTGGCCAGCGATGTAACCGCCGACTCCTCCGCCACCGCTCAGAACGGCAGCACCCAGCGGTGTGACGAAGGCGTTGTAGCGGTAGTCCCCGGAATAGGAGTCGCGCCGGAAGTTCTGGAAGAGCGTGATGCCGGCCCAAGGATCAGCCACCACGGGGAACGCGGTTTCTGTGTTGTGTTCGACGACCTGTGTCAGCGTCTTGCCAGTGACTTCGTAGTGAGTGGGTACCGGAGCGCCGTTGGCGTCCTTTGCCCAGGCTGGTGCGACTCCGCCGGCGAACCCGCCGTCCGCGTCCGTGATGATGACGACTCCATCCTCACGAATCGTCATCGCGCCACCGTCGGGTACGGAGAAGCCGTAGTCGTACCTGGTCGGTGCGTCGGCGCTATCGATCACCGTGAGGATCTGGAGGCTGCCGTCCTCGCGCACTACCGGGACCGTCGTCGAGGCGTTGCCGTTGTCGAATGCCGTCACGCCCTCATCGACGACGGTTCCGGTGCCTGCTTCTTCAGCGAACGGAAGCGTTACGGAGAGATCGTGAATTGGCGAGCTGAGTGTCACATCCTCGGTGGCCGCCCACGGGACGGTCACGGTTGTTCCTTCGGATGAATACTGCGAAGCTTCGGCATCCGTGCTGCTAGCCGGTGCCGCGGCATCCAAGGTTTCTGGTACCACTTCCTCCACCGCGGCGAGGATGTCAGCGGACGGGTCCTGCTCGTTCGCGAAAGCGGCAGTTGATGCACCCAGCAGCGCGGAAGCGCAGAGCGCCCCGACTCCCGCAATGCCGATGGTACGTCTCAGCGTGGACATTCATACCCCCTGTAATGGGCGCAATCTGCACCCAAAACTGAGGTTAGCCTTCCCTAAATCAGCATGTCGAGCGCTCAACGCTCTTTGTGGGGTTTTCCCTTATCTGGAATGTACCGGTGGCGATCGCGGAACGTCCTTGAACGTACGCACGCAAACAAAAGCGGACGGCCACCAGTTGGTGGCCGTCCGCTTTTGTTTGCGTGGGATTTACCCGCTGACCAGATCGTCTGGGTTTGCGCGGTAGGCGGCAAGGTCTGCAAGCGCCTCCGAATTGTTGCGGAAGTCCTCGACGATGCGAGGGACGACCACGGCGGGATCAAGGATGATACGGCCGCTTGGCTCGGTGGTCATGGTGTAGAACTCGGCCTGTGCGGCGGAGGCAAGGTTGGCGCGCTTGCGGTTGTCGAGTCTGATGGTGGTGACGGTTGCGTTGGACATGGAGTCTCGTCCTTCGGGAGTGGTGGTTCTTCTTGGGTGAGTTTGATTTGTATGCGCATGTGACGTCTGCGAGATCTGGCGACAGACGTTGCGATAAGCAGTGTTCCTAGTGATGCATCACTGGTTCACCCCTTAACCATACGTCACTCGTTTACGTTGTCAACCCGTAACGCTGTAACAATGTCACAGGTGTGGTGTAGACTGGGGGGTATGACCGACAATCTGAGCTTCACCCGCGCCGCCTCTGAGGCCCGCGCGTTCCACAAGGAGCGCAATCCCGCGCGCTCTGCCGCCCTCGAGGACGCACTGGAGGTGATCGACAGCGGCAAGGGGCGCTCGGGCGCCCGCCGTGATGACCAGCACGACGTCTGGCTCACGGATGTCTGGATCGAAGGCCGGCAGGAGTACGACCTCATCGTTTGGGAAGAACGCGACGACGGCACCATCGCCATCATCCACATCGGGAAGTCCTCCCTCTAAGAACCCTCGCCAGCATCCGTGGTCAACGACGACAGCGCGGGTGCCATGGCCCCTAGCCACCCTCAGAGCTACCCCGAGCTCTGAACCACATCGCGAGAGCGAACGAAAGAGAAGAGATCGCTCATGCGATGCAATGCACCAGTTCAAGGCCACATCCGAGGCGGCGGGGCGAACTGTCCCGTGCACGGCGGATCCTCCGGCCGGGGATACTCCTACAACCCTCCGAGGCCGGCGCCGCGGTACCCCAGCGGCGGCGGGTCATCGTCCACCCCCAGTCGATCCGTCCGGTCAAGCGGAGGGGGATCCGCGTCAGTTGCCCAGCGGCGAACGCTCGATACTGTCCGTCGGGTCGTCGAGCGAGAAGCGAAGCGAAACCCCGACCTTCGCGACCTCTTCCTCTGCCACGCATGGGACGACCGGAAGGGTGCAGCGAAGGAGCTGCACGACCTGCTGGAAGCTCTCGGCGTGCGGGTCTGGTTCAGCGAGAAGGACGTGCCCCTCGGCTCGTCGCTTCTCCGCGAGATTGACAAGGGTCTGAAGAACTCACGAATCGGGATCGTTCTGGTTACTCCGGAGCTGCTCGCCCGGCTCAATGCGGAGGGCATCGCGGACAAGGAACTCTCTGCCTTGCTTGCCACCGATCGGCTCATCCCCGTCACGCATGGCGCAACCTATGACGAACTGCGGGACGTCAGCCCGCTGCTGGCCTCTCGCTCCGGACTGAGCACCGAGGACTCGTCACTCGGTGAGGTCGCTGAGCTGCTGGCCGAGTCGGTGCGGATCGAGGTTGAAGTCTAGAGAGATGTGACTCGGGGAAGGCAGAGGGTGCGGTTTGAACTGCACCCTCTGCCTTCGCGTGCTCCCCCTGTAGAGTGCGAGGACGGGCCGGGGGTCGGCCCGAGAACGAGGGGGCAACATGGCATGGTTCAGAGCGCGGCCAGGCGATGGCAATGAGTGGGTTTACTACAACACGGATCACATTGCTGCTGTTGCAACGAAGACGTTGAGTCATGACCGCCGGCCTACGGTGTTCCTCGAACTCACGTTTGCTACGGGCAAGACGACGGACGTTCGTCTCGGAAGCTACGACCAAAGTTCGGTCCTGCAGAAGCTTCATGACGTGTTCGGTCAGACCGTCAAGCTGGAGTAGTTTTCCACAGAGGAAACACCCAGACTGTCATAATCACAACCATCAGCGCTTCTTGAGGCGAGTCATTCACACGTCGGGACGGCCAGGAATGAACCCTTCGACGGGAACCACACGCCGGAAAACCGTCAACCTCCCGGGCAAGGTGCCGGAGATGATTGGGATCGGAATCGGAGTGGTGATCACCGCCACGGTTGCTGTGGTCGTCTCCATTGCGACGCAGCCTCCCGAGCAAACGACCGTCCAGGGGCTCACGATCGCGGCCGGGCCAGTCTCACCGTCCTACGCAGTCGCCCCGGGAGCGGAGTTTGTCACAGACGAAGGGGCCGACCACACCGGCCGGCCCTACCTCCAGTCTTTCGTCAAGCTTCGCGCCGACCGCCTCGACTACAGCTCACCGTTCGCTCCGCGATTCACGATCATCGTGAGCGATCCAACGAACGGAGAATCTGTACGCTGCAAAGTCACCAAGAGCTACCGGTGGAGCCACGACTGGATGAACTACACCGCGCTGTGTGACACGGTTGTGCCTCACGATCGAGTGTCGTCCTTCACCGCCGCGACCGTCGAGGACACCACTCCACGAGGCCCCTAGGTCGTGACGATCTTGCCCGGGCGTTTCACCGGAGATAACCGCCAAGTAGAGGTGTCTCCACCTCGGGGTCATCGGCGTCGTGGTGCTCGTAGTAGAGGCCGTCTTGACGCCACAGTGAGCCGTCGGAGAGTTGGGCGATGGTGTGTCCTGACCACCCTGACCACGGGCCGTCGATGCGCAGCTTCACGTGAGCCTTTCCCGCAGCTTCACTCACTGCTGATGATGTGACCGTATGCCCCGATCCGTGACTAGGGGCTCTCCAGCTGTACCTGCAGTTGTTGCAGTCCGAGGAAGCTGCTGTTCAGGTCCCGTAGTGCCCGGGCCACTGGTTGAACGGAATGCGTGTGATCTCCCGGGTGGCTGGAGTGAGGCCCCATTCGTTCTTGCCGAGCCGGGAGAGGGGGCGGAGTTTGTTGATGTCGGGATGTCCATCAACGATGGTGCTGCTGTCGACGACGGCGTGGACGACTTGGCCCATGACAACGAAGCAATCGCCGACCTCGACGATGGT
Source organism: Plantibacter sp. CFBP 8775 (assembly GCF_014839505.1). NCBI lineage: Bacteria > Bacillati > Actinomycetota > Actinomycetes > Micrococcales > Microbacteriaceae > Plantibacter > Plantibacter sp. CFBP 8775. Next base: position 6,506 of record NZ_JACYNV010000004.1, read on the forward strand.
GTGGAGTGTGCACTCCAAAGCGACCGGTGATCTCTTGACGCGGGGCGGTTTCACTGTTCTCGAAGGCTCTCGCTCGATACTGACACGATCGAACTCGCTCTCGTCGTGCGGAAAGTTGGTCCCTGTCGCGTTGACTTGCTCGAACAGGGGCTCTGGCGCGAGGCAGACCACGAATTCACGAGTCGCTTCGATGTTGGTGAGCGTGTTCTTCCGACCGACGGACGTGAACTGGATGATCGGAGGATTCACGCCGGCGACAGTGAAAAATGAGTGTGGTGCCAGATTGTCGATGCCGTCAGCGGAGGTGGTGGAGATCCAGGCGATGGGCCTTGGGACAATGACGTCGGTGAGCAGCTGGTAGAACTCGTCATGGGTAGTGTCCCCAGCAGCGTAGTGAGTGTGGGTCATGAGTCCTCCGGTTCGATCGACGGACGAAGAAGAGCTCTAGGCGATCAGTGATCCCAAGGGTATCGCGCACGCATCGGCTGATCCCGCCAGCACTAGCGAGTGAGGGGATGCGGCTGGCGTATCCAGATGAGCCAGCCCACTCAAGCATCACTGACATAATATATATTATCAGCCTAATTTGGCCGGTCGCCCACAAAGCGCGTTGTCCTCGGGTGTGGCTGTGTCGAATGGGCAAATGATGGCATCGAGTTCACCCGGCCAGCCCACGGGCCTCCACGAATGGCAGATCCGTGGGAGTTCTGTTGGTCTTGGGCCCGAGCTACCTTCGTCTGTCAGACGGCCACGAAGAGTCGATCTCGAGCAGCCAGCGCCGCAGTCGCGCCGTGCTGAGAAGACCCCCGTCGACGAACGAGTGAGCCGGCAGATCGTCGGTGCCGTCCTGGATGTAGGTCGTGTCGTACGTGAACTCGATGTGCCCTTCACTCCCGGGCTGCTCGGCGATGCTCAGACGAATTCTCATCTCTGGAGTTCTCCACCAGAAGAGGTCTGTGTCAACTGCGAGAGATCCGTTCGTCAGCCATCGACGACGTAGCTCCGCGTGTTGCGCAAGCAACTCATCGAGATCCATGGTGCTCTCCTTTGTGTTGTCCGGGTATCACGCTCGTGGTGGCCCAGGTTGATGCGACGAACTCTGCAAGCGACACAGTGGCATTGAACACCATCCTTGCGTGCCTGGGTTCCGCGGGGCTCTCCGATTCGCGCCCGTGCCCGGTTCCCATCGAGCTGCGGGCTTCCGCGATGGTTCGGACAAGAGTTTGCAGGCAGCCAAACATGCTCCGGACAGCTGTTGATGCGCGAGGGCTATCAGGAACCGAACCGGCGTAGATGCCTAGGATTCTTGCCGTCTCTGAATGCAGCGCGGGCGGGCCGTCTCTCTCGTTCGGGGTGCGGCCGAACGCGGACAGGATGATCTTGCACTGTGATTTAAGGAGTTCCTTGCAATGGGTGCACGTGCATGTCACACTCACCTCGCACGGGGTGATGTGGGGTTCTGTGCTGACATGACGATTGGGGATTCTAATGAAGCGAGTCACTACCGGCATCGCAGCCGCTGTGTTGAGCGTAGGGCTGATCTTCGGCACGGTTGCGCCGGCGGAGGCTGCGAACTCGTCCGCAGCCAATGGCTCAGTTTCGTTGTCAGCGAGCGATCCCACCCTGAACCTCAACTACGCCAACGGGCACTCGGCATTCAACCTCGAGGTGTTCGCTACGGTCGTCGGGAACTCCAACGCGCCGTTCTCGATCAAGTTGTACAACCAGGCGGGGCAGCAGCTCTGGAGCGCAAGTAACCAGACGAGACTTACCTATTACATCGGTACCAACGTGACGAAGATTTCGATTACGCCGAATGCCCGGTCGAACGGCGAATCCGTGCAGTGGACGCGGAAGTAGGCAGTATCTGACAAGCGCCACCGGGTCAAAGGGTGGCGCCAGTCGTGCGAACTTGCCCCGGGGGCTTTCGTTCGTTCGACCTTCCGGGAGGTCATGAAAGCGTTCCCCCTGGTAATCAACGAAGCAGAATTCCCCGACGTCGACGTGGCTGCCGTACTCGGCAGAGACGCGCCAGACGTGAGCTAGTGCCGTGCGGAGAGGCTAGTTTTCCGACCCCGCCTGCGAGCTCCTGGGGGCATTGGCCCACTGAAGGTTGAGCGATCCCTTTGTGCCGACGACCCACCGCCGGCTGTTCTGCGCAAGCCGAGCATTCAGGGGAACTCCGTCAGGCAGGGCCTGTCCGATAACCAGCAAGCGTGTAGGGGAAAGGGGGAAGGAAATAGTGCAGATGTCGGCGTCCTTCGTCGGACGCCACAGAAGCACTGCCCCATCACCTGTGGCCAGCCCCGCAGCCTCGATCACATTCCACGCCCATTGATCGAGCGGCAGGCTGGAAAGCCTGAAAACGTCCGGGTGTGACTGCGACAGTGTCATCACGTCTCCAAGGGCGAGCTCAGCGTCCTCGGTCGTGCCGTCTTTCATCAGTAGTACGGCCGGCACGCGCAGCTTCACTAGATCCGCGTACCGCCCGCGCTCGAGGTGCATGTCGAGAAACGCTATGAGCGCGGTGCGCTCAATGCTGCTGAGCTGTTTCTCGTCGTCGCGAAGCTTGGCGATGACCGGAATGCCCTCGTCCTCGATCTTCCAGTAAGCCCGTTCCAGATCGTGGGTCAGTACGTTCGGGTCGTAGACATAGCTCACGACGGTGGCGTTTCCCAATGCGGTGGTGAAGCCCCGCCCATCCTGCACGTCGATCACCTCGACGCGATTCCGATCGTCGGCCCACGCACTGATGTATCCCCTGGACACCATGTGCCCGCGCTTGACTGTCATGAGGAACCCCCAACGAGTCACCGTAGGGCATGTGGGGCATCGGAGTTCTCCGCCGGCGACGGAGGGCAGTCTTAGCAGGCATCCTCAGGCGGTCGTCCTGTACAGGTTCGCTGACCAGCTCCGCTCCTGCAGGAGCGGAGAAGCTACAACGCGCCCAGGCGCGCTTGACATCTCAGCAGACTTGTTTGACCTCGATGTCCAGGTGGGGCAGCCCATTGACGCGTCCGAACGTCTCCCTGAGGCCACCGGGCCGGCGCGCGATACACGAGCCGTCGTCAGCTAGCGGTAGACGGCGAGGATGTCGAGCATGAGTGCCGGCCCTTGCAGCCAATTTCCTTCCTCGCCGTCTTTCGGGCCGGCCTTCTCCTGAGCTCGGCGCTGCTCCCTACTCAGCAGGTTCATGCCGGGCATAGCGATGAGCGACTTGTGCTCACCAGCTCGGAGCACCTGTGTGACTTTGCCGACGACTCGCGCCGCCCCGTCGAACTCGTCGTCGCGGATCGATGACGCGATCAACCGTCCCGCCACGCGCCAGTCTGTGTCATCACGCTCCCCGACAACGACCAGGTCGTCACCGAATCGTTCAGAGAACGCAGACAACGCTCCGAGCTGATCTGAAGAGGGCAGCGATGGCGTTTCCTTGCCTAGTGCGTTCATGAACGGTGCCAGGTCGCCCATGGTTGTCATCACACTGCCGATGCCGCTCGAGCGGGACAACGCGCGGATCATCTGTGGCACGAAGATCTCGCAGTCGAACTCCAGCAGCGACCCGCGCGATGCTTCGGGAAGATCGTCGTCGGCGTTGACGATGTCGATCCAGTCGGCACGCTCTGGCTCTTCTGTGACCCCGGCTAGGAAACGCTCAAACCTGGCTTCTGCGGTGTCGGTGTAGGACTGGTTGACCTCGTCGCCGGTGAGCCGCTCCCCTTCGGCTCCGACGCCACCGAGGCCTGCTTTCCCGGAGATCGAGTTCGACTTGGACGCGCGGTGATCAGCCGAGGTCCTGAGACCGTTCTCGAGCGCGCTGAGGTAGCCGTTCAAGGTGGACTCGTTCAGGTACAGGAAGTTTCGCAACATGAGCCTCAGGCTACCCACTGGTGCCGACACGGCGTCCGCGATCTAAGTGCCCTCGTGTAGCACTCATGTGCGCACGTTTGCTCTGCGAGCCCACGACGCGGCGGCGAACGGGCTTGCGCAGCTCTACTGGTCGTTGACGCTCGCGGGGACGCCGAGGAAGACGGTGCTGTGGTTGTCGAGCCAGCTCCATCGGTCAGTTGGCCAGGTGGTCAGGATGGCGCGCCCGACGACGTTGTCGATCGGGACAAAGCCCTTCCCTGGCAGCGTCAGGTGGTAGCGGGAGTCTTGGGAGTTGCTGCGGTTGTCGCCCAGCACCCAGAGCGCGTTTGGAGGAACAATCACGTCGAACGTCACCGAGGAGGCCGCGGTTCCTTCGCCGTGGGGTTTGATGTAGCTGCGTTCGTCGACTGGCACGTCGTTGATGGTGATCTGGCCGAGAGGGTTGCAACACACGACATGGTCACCGGGAAGACCGATGACCCGTTTGATGAGGTGGTCGTTCGCGTCATCGGCGGCGAGGCCGATGCCCTGCAGGACCCAGTCGAGGGCCGCCTGCGCCGGCTCCTTGCTGGGCTCCGCTTTCGGGGCTAGCCAGCCGCCAGGATCTGTGAAGACGACGATGTCTCCTCGCTCGATGGGTA
>NZ_JACYNV010000005.1:0-7886 GCF_014839505.1 Plantibacter sp. CFBP 8775
TCAGCGCTGATGCGTGCTGGCTTCTGTCCTCTAGGCGTGCGAGCTCGGCCAGACCGATTGGCATCGACGGGTCCGAATAACGGATGAGGAAGGTCTTCGCGACTCCGTCTGGCCATCCAGGATCCACGGGCGGCTGAGCTGAGGGTGCGGTCACCGAGGGGACTTGCGTCACCGTCTGCGCGATTGGCGACGGCTTCGTCTCCACGGGCCGTTCTGCCCCATCCCCGAAGGCTTCGATCGCTTCTAGTTGCGCGGCCCGATCGACCGGTGTCCGCTTCTTGATCGCCATTACGCCATTACCTCCGCTGCGAGTTCCTTGATCTCGGCCTTGGCCTTCGGATTCGACCATTCGACGACACCGAGTCCCTCCCCCACGACGTCCCTGTATGCCTTCCTTTCGTGGATGACCGTCTCCAGGGGCTTGAGAATCGGGTAGTCGGTGAGATACTCCCCGGCGTCGTCGCGCTCGGTGATATTGGGGTTCGACGGCGCCTGAGAGATGAGTCCACGAACCTCGAGCTCGGGGTTGAAATCCATCGCCTGTTCGATGATCTCGCTCATGTGGCCGAGAGTGTCGAGATCGAGTTGACTGGGCCGAACGACGACGATCAGTTTATCGGCGGCCGTCATACCCGTGCGCATCTCCTTGCTGTCCTTGCCTGCGACGTCGACGATGACAATGTCGAAGCGTGTGGCCAGATCGGTCAACGTCTGCGCAATGTTGCCGAGCTTCTCGACGCAGGCCAGAGCTGGTTGGCGGTTCTGGTCTTCGCGGTCGGCGTGCCAGGTGGCAATGGACCGCTGACTGTCAGCGTCGACGAGGCAGACATCCTTCCCCTGAGTGGCATATTCGACCGCCAGGTTCATGGCAACGGTCGACTTCCCCGGCCCACCCTTCTGGCTACCTACGAGGATGATCATGCGATGAGCCTACTTTCAAACCAATATGAGATGGAAACCATTCTGATATCAACACGCGTCAGTTTCATAATAGTAGCGGAGCGCTAGCGTAGTGATATCACGTGCACATACTATCGGAACACAACTGTTTGCGCATCAAAATCATAGCATTATGCTTTTGATATCATTCTGAAAGCTATGCAAAAGCGGGGCGGAGCAGCGCCTAGCGTCACCGGCCCGTCAGGTACGGCCAGTGACGCTAGGCGGCTGTCTGCCCATAGAGGTGGTCGAGTCGTCCGGCGTACACGTGCTCGGCGGCCATGTGGTGATCTGGTCGGTCAGGTTGGTCGGGTCTGTGCGGGTAGCGGAGGACGCCGGCGTTGTGTTCCTGCGCATCGAAGAACACGAGGGTGGGTTGTTCGACGGTGGGTCTGGGGGACCGGGCGTTGGCGGGCGCATCGCGTGCCGTGAGGTGATCCAGCCACCAGCGCCATCTGATGCGTTCCATGGTGAATCGTTCGCCTCGACGCTCGAGTACTCCGTCCACACCCAACAGCTCTGCCGCCCGGTGGAAGACGTTGCGGAGTGTCCGTCCCCATTGAGTTCCACGCTTCACCAGCAACCGCACGCCCACCATCTGCGACAGGACACGACCGGCGTGCGAGGCACTGATGCCCAATCGTGCGGCCGCGGTCTGGAGCTCGACGGTGTCGCCGTCCTGGAGCAGCGCGAACAGGCGACCTGCGTGGTGGCCGAGACCCTGGAACGTGAACACATCGTGTCGAAGGTCGGTCAGATGTTGCTCTGTCTCCTCGAGCAAGAGGCGACGGGCGTTGAAGAGTTCGGCCGGGGGGGCGGCGATCGTTCGGGGGAGTGTCCGACCTAGATCTGTAGATGTGGATAACTGTCCGGGCTGGGTTCTGAGTTGCCAAGTGGCGGCGTTGGTGCCGTGGTGTTCCTGAACGCGTCTGATGAAGCCGGCCGCTTGAAGGCGCAGGAGCGCTGCGGCTACCGTGGAGTGGCTGAGACCGGCGAGCTCGGCGAGGTCCCGGTCGGCGGCAGCGACGGTGCGTTTGCCGGTGCGGAGCACGAGGAACGCGAGAGCGGTGAGCACGGAACGGTTCGCCGGATCTCCATGGCGGCCGCCCCACCGGCCGGGGTTCACTCGGAAGCTCTCCAAGATCCGGGAGACGTCGACGAGGGACGCCTCGAACTCCGCCCAACCCGCCTCATCACGGCTCTGCGGTCGGGCACTGACCGGCGCGTACTGGTTCAGGGCAGCTCGTGCCATGGCGTTGGTCCAGGCGCGCTGCAGCCGGTTCTCGGCTTCGGCCGGCCGCCGACGTCGGCGCCGCCCCTGTCCGGTGTTCTGGGTGCGGAAGTGCTCAAGGCCAGGAGCCGTACGGGCGGCGTCGACGACGTCCTGGTAGTCCCAGCCGGCGTTCGCGGCCGCGAGGAGTGCCTGGTAGCCGTTCCGAGACGCATCAGCGCCACCGCCTGGTGCGTCCATGAACGCGCGGCCCGCGGCCGTCAGCTCACGGCGGCCGCCGCGGGGGAGCGGACCAGGCGCCGGGGTCGCGGCGACCGCAGACTCCTCGGGAGCGAGGGCATAGAGCAGCTCGAGCAGCTGCTCGAGCTGCGACGGTGTCGTCGACGGATACAGCAGCGCGTCCAGGCTCCCTCGCAGCACAACGGACGAGGAACCGTCCCGGTGTGGGGACAACGGCGGCCGGCACGCACCATTGCGCGGATTCGACAGCATCCCGTGATCCAGCACCGAGAACGCTGCCTTACCGGCATATCCAACCCGCGACACCAACCCCGCAGGAGCGCCCTGTGCGCGATCAATACCGACCCACACATGCCGGCGGTCCTTCGCAGACGACCGGCACACCACATGCTCGATCCCACACTCGTCCAACAGTGCGGTGAACGCGTCGACCTGGTCGAACCGCTCAGACGCATCTCCGCCGTCGAAGTCGAACGCCAGCAGATAGAACAACCCGTCGGACCCCGCCAGCCGCACCGCCCACGGCCCCGCCGGAGCCCCAGCCCGCACCGGATACGCCTGCGAATAATCGTTCGCGACGAACTCCCCATACGCATCCACCCGCATCGCCTGCACATGCGGTGCCGGCGAGATCCGCTGCGACAACTCCCACGCCGACCAACCACCCACACCAGCAGCAGCCAACGCCTCAACCGAGGTCCGAAGCCTGCCCCTCACCAAAGAGCTACCCCCGGCGCACCCACCCGGGGTGACACGCCGAAGGCACGCAAAACGAAAAAGAGGGCCACAAACGTGCCCAACTGAGTTACCATGGCTGCATCACCTCCTGGAGGTGGGTACGGAAAAGCCTCCGGGCTAACCGGATCTGTTTCTTGTGGGACTAGCTCGAACCGTGTGATTGGCGTCTGGGGTTCTGAGCTACGAATCTTTGAGGGGCCCGGTGCGAAAGCACCGGGCTTCTTCGTTTAAGCGGTGATGGGCAGCTCCTGCATGGTCAGGTCTCCTGGCGCGTACTCGGGCATCCCAAGCTCACGCGCGAGAATGCTCGCGATGTAGTCGCCGTACGTCATGCCCGAGGCTATGGCTCGTTCACGAATTGCGTTGCCCAGCGGCCGGGCGGGCTTGGTTGTGAAAGCATCACGGTCGCCCTTGCTGGGCCGACCAACGGCGTTACGGGTCATGAGCCCATGATGGCTACGTTTTGTCATATGAAATCGCTGCTGATGCGGCGTGTCGTTAAACACTGTCGCTCCTGAGATCGAGTTTTCCAGCGACAGGGCTGTCGTCGAATCGACAATAACATTGAATACGTCATTACACCTGCTCATAGTGCATACCGTGCCGACGTCAAAGGTCCCAGCATGCTGCCGGCCGGTTGCGAGTCCGCGCACTCCTCCTCGCGGCCATCAGCAGCCGATGAAGTCGGCAATGGTGTCGACGACATTGCGCAGTCGTCGGTCGTCGACGCTGGCGCGACCCGAGTCATCGACCGTGAGGACTCGCTCCGATGCGAGGCGAGTGAACGTCGCGGACACGGCCTGCGAGCCCAGGCCGGTCTGACGAGCAATTGTCGCCACGTCTGATGCAGGGTGCCTGCTCAGCGCAGAGAGCACCACCGTCCCTGTCAGTGAGAAAACGGCTGACGAGGTTTGGTTGCTGGAGTCGGGCATCGCGGTTCCAATGAGCAGGCGTGAAAAACGCATGTGTTTGGCCATCGCGAGCGATTAGATGCTGGCGATCGACCCGGGCAGGCAGAGAGAAGCAGTCTCAGCATGACCTCAGGTTGAGTGAATGGAAAGCCGCACTTAGGGGGACAAATCCCAGGTCAGAGCCAATTAAGCCAACCCCGTAAGGGGTTCAAAAAGCTAGGGGTCAAAGTTCGCGCACCCCAGCCATCGGTAGTGATTGAGACCGCGTCAGTCCTGCGAAGGGTCACCGAAGACGTACCGCCGCCACTTCGACTCAAGGTCACGGAGCCGCTGACGATTGAGCGAGTAGATGGGGCCGCGTCCCCGGCGCTTTCCGCGCGGCAGATCGCAATCCAGGATCCCGGCATCTTCGAGCTCTAGGAGAACGCGGGGCAGCCCACCCTTGGGGAACTGGAGGGCGTCCTGGATGTCTCCGTACCGCGCACGTTCATGGGAAGCGAAGTAGTGGAGGACCTGCTGCTTTCCCCGGGTGCTCGTGATGGCAGCGAACGCCTCGACATCCGCTGTCCAAGCGGGGTCGTTAGGTCGAATAGGAGCTACCACCGGACCAGTCTGCCCCATAGAGAGCACATGCGGCGCGGTCTCATCAGCCTTCGCCGCCACTCTAATAACGCTGACATTACCACTTTCCATGTTCATAGTGTCATTATGTATGATGAACATGCTTAGCCGTCCAATGCATTTTGAAGCTGTCGCGAGATTCCAGTCTCGAGCTTCAGGCTCGACGGCAGGCATGCCGCTGGCGAAGAGGGTGGGGATCGTATGACAGCTGTGAAGCGACGAGAGCAACCGAGAAAACTCAATGAATCAACGTCTGACCGGCGGCACTTGGCCGCCACAGAGGGTCAGCGCGCAGTGGTGGATCGCGCCATCGACGTGCTCACCCGCGCTGAAGCGGCGATGAGCGGAGTCCGGCCCGACACCTTCGCAGAGGTGGTGCTGTTGGACCCCGTGGACACGGAGGACTGGATCGCGACGGACGCGTGCGTGCGCCGCTTACTCACACGCGTTCAAGCCATTACCGCGATCATCCGGAACGCGTGATGGACCAGCCCGGCGACTTCGCGCAAGCCAGGTTCCGCGCTGCAGCATTGCATCTGGCAGATGATCCAGCTGCGTTCTTTCAGCGTGTCGATTGGCAGACCTTCATCGACGATCTCTCGGCACATCTCGTCCCGTCCCTGCAAGCAACAATGCGTGCGAAGGGGATGCCACCTCTGACTGCGGAAGATCTCACAAGCATCGTGAGTGTCACTCTCTCAGTCGACGCTGGTGCCGCCCGAGGTATCGCCGGAGCACGGAATCCATTTGCGTACGCGCACAACACCATCATCGGTTGGATGCACCGCGAGACGGGCCGTGGCATGTACGAAGTGAGCAAGGGTCAGTGGAGGATGGCCTACGTCGATTCAATCGAGCAGCCATCGTTGTCCCTACCAGCGACAGGCCTGAATCGAGATCCTGCTGAGGTCCTCATCGAGCGCGAGGGCGCTTCAGTTCGCCGCTCGGTTGCCCTGACGGCCCGGGAACTCGCGCCACGGTCGCCACGATCATTGAAGCCGACGCTTCCGTACATCGTCGACTGGCTCGCGCACAGTTCAATCGATTCCGCAGGACGGAACAAGAACGCCGAGCTCCAAGAAGCCGGCGAGGAGTTTCGGACGGTACCAGCACACCAGATCGAGGCGATCGCGAGTATCAGTTGGGGTGCCCGACCAAACCGCGGCGAGACATCGCTGCTCGGCGCCTTTCTTCGCGATCCGGGGTTCATCCCCAGATCCTCCACCCCTCATCTGCGTGCGCTGCGCCAATACCGACGTCGCGTTTTCGCTGAAGTCTGAGCCGGGAGCTGCCGTGCAGGGCGTCACTGCACGGCAGCTGCATCTGTATGTAGGGCATCACTCGAGTGTCCACACCTCATACAGAAAGGTCCTCATGGACAACCACAGCGTGGGCGCGGCGGCGCCGACAACGAACAGGGTCCGACGCCGACGGCTCGGCGCCCTCACTCTTACCGGCGCGCTGCTCCTGGGTGGCGCGCTCGGAACGGCATCAGCTGTCTCGCCGGCGTTCACGCAGCAGGCGCAGGCCGCGACCCACGGGTACGGGTACGACGAGGGCGACGGGTTCATCGGTCAGGAAGTCATCAACGGGGTCGCGACGTACTGTCTGGAGATCACGGCGGCTCCGCCGACCGGGGACAGCGCCTTCCTCGGGAACCAGGCCTGGGCGTCGATGAGCGCCGATGACAACGCCCGCGTGAACTGGGCGGTGTCGAACTACGGCCAGATGGCTGACAACAACTGGGCGGCCGCGACGCACCTGTTCGTGTGGTCGCTCGCGGACAACGCCGAGTACGAGAGCCACGGCATCTCCGGCGACACGTACTACGCAGGCCGTGTCCCGGCCGATCAGCGCGCGGACGTCCTCGCGAAGCTCGCGCAGATCCGTGCCGACGCCGGCAGCGTCACCGCCGGCGCCACCGACGGAGCGGGCGGCGGGCTCCTTTCGTTGAACGTGGACACCACGAACAACTATGAGGGCACACTCGAGGTGTCTGAACTCGCACCGGCAGATGCGACGGGGACGATCACGCTGACGAACGGGGTCTTCACCGACACCGGCTCGGCGACGATCGCTGGGGTGACCAACGGAATGGTGCTCCCGGTTCGCGGGAACCCTGAGGACGGCGTCACCGACTACAAGATCAGCGGCACGGGCACGTTCAGCAAGTCGTCGGGTTATGCCGGTCAGATCGGCGTCTACCAGTCCGCTGGTGGCGCTCAGCAGCACACCGCCGGCCCCGGCCCGAAGGCCGAGCTCTCTTTCCAGCTCTCGACCGGCGACCCCATGAACCGGTCGACGCTGTTCCAGCCGGTGGCGACGTCGGAGATGCAGCAGACGCTCGTCGGTGTCGGCGGGACCGTCGTCGACGAGGCGGTGTGTGACGTCGCTGCCGACAGCAAGAACCCGGTGTGGCGGAAGAACCGTGACGGTTCGGGCGTCCGAGTGGTCTGGGACATCGCGTTCTACGCGAAGGCCGACACGGAGAACAACCTCCCTGAGGTCCCTGCCGGCCGTGAGGTCCTCGGGACCGCCACTGCTGCCTGCTCCGGCCCGGACGAGGTCATGGAGGCCTCGCTCGTCAAGCCTGCAGGCGTGACCGGGCAGATCACCGCGGTGTGGTCGATGAACCTCGCCAGCCAGGACGCCACGGTCGCCAAGACGCTGCAGGCTGACTGGCACGACGCGTTCGGTCTCGCGGCCGAGACCGTGACCGCACCCCGCGTGACGACGAAGGCGGTGCCGTCCGTGTACGACGGTGAGCAGTACGGCGACACCGCGGTCCACACCGACGTCGCCCTGTACCCGACCACGGCCGTCCAGATCTTCACCGCCTACAAGATCGTGGACGGTAAGAACGTCTGCGACGCCTCAACGGTCTACAAGACCGAATCCACGCCGATCGTGATCGGCGGCCGCACCGAGGTCCCCGGGCCCACCTTCACCGCATCCCCGGACATGGGCGAGGGCGTGAACTGGATCGAGCGCACCTACACCGACGAAACCAAGACCGTACTGCTCAGCGAGGGCACCTGCGGCCAGCCCGAGGAACAGACGCTGCGCAAGGTCAAGCCGGTCACCCCGGCCGGCCTTGCCAGCACCGGCGTCGACGGGTCGAGCACCGGCTGGATCGCCGGCGGCCTGGTCGCACTCGGCCTCGCCCTGATGACCGGCCTTGCCGTCCAGCGCCGCCGCAAGCCGGT
>NZ_JACYNV010000006.1:0-2792 GCF_014839505.1 Plantibacter sp. CFBP 8775
GGTGTGACAGCGTGCCTTTTGAAGAATGAGCCTGCGAGTTAGCGATATGTGGCGAGGTTAACCCGTGTGGGGTAGCCGTAGCGAAAGCGAGTCTGAATAGGGCGATTCAGTCGCATGTCCTAGACCCGAAGCGAAGTGATCTATCCATGGCCAGGTTGAAGCGACGGTAAGACGTCGTGGAGGACCGAACCCACTTAGGTTGAAAACTGAGGGGATGAGCTGTGGATAGGGGTGAAAGGCCAATCAAACTTCGTGATAGCTGGTTCTCTCCGAAATGCATTTAGGTGCAGCGTTGCGTGTTTCTTGCCGGAGGTAGAGCTACTGGATGGCCGATGGGGCCCAAAAGCTTACTGACGTCAGCCAAACTCCGAATGCCGGTAAGTGAGAGCGCAGCAGTGAGACGGTGGGGGATAAGCTTCATCGTCGAGAGGGAAACAACCCAGACCACCAACTAAGGTCCCAAAGCGCGTGCTAAGTGGGAAAGGATGTGGAGTTGCACAGACAACCAGGAGGTTGGCTTAGAAGCAGCCACCCTTGAAAGAGTGCGTAATAGCTCACTGGTCAAGTGATTCCGCGCCGACAATGTAACGGGGCTCAAGCACGCCACCGAAGTTGTGGCATTGATATTTTTGGTAGGCCTTCGTGGTCCAGCCGTATTGATGGGTAGGAGAGCGTCGTGTGGCGAGTGAAGCGGCGGTGTAAACCAGCCGTGGACGCTACACGAGTGAGAATGCAGGCATGAGTAGCGAAAGACATGTGAGAAACATGTCCTCCGAAAGACCAAGGGTTCCAGGGTCAAGCTAATCTTCCCTGGGTAAGTCGGGACCTAAGGCGAGGCCGACAGGCGTAGTCGATGGACAACGGGTTGATATTCCCGTACCCGCGAAGAACCGCCCAAGACAATCCAGTGGTGCTAAGAGTCCTAACCCGGACGACTGATTCCCTTCGGGGATGATGGGTCCGGTCTAACGCTCGACCCCATGCTGGTGCGTTTAGCGTATTAACAGGTGTGACGCAGGAAGGTAGCCTATGCCGGGCGATGGTTGTCCCGGTGTAAGTGCGTAGGCTGAGAGATAGGCAAATCCGTCTCTCGTGAAGGCTGAGACACGATACGGACCCGTAAGGGATAGTAGGTGATCCTATGCTGCCAAGAAAAGCATCGACGCGAGGTTCTAGTGGCCCGTACCCCAAACCGACTCAGGTGGTCAGGTAGAGAATACTAAGGAGATCGAGAGAATCGTGGTTAAGGAACTCGGCAAAATGCCCCCGTAACTTCGGGAGAAGGGGGGCCTGAGGCGTATTAGGACTTGCTCCGAAAGCGTTTGAAGGCCGCAGAGACCAGTGGGAAGCGACTGTTTACTAAAAACACAGGTCCGTGCCAAGTCGCAAGACGATGTATACGGACTGACGCCTGCCCGGTGCTGGAAGGTTAAGAGGAACGGTTAGCCGCAAGGCGAAGCTGAGAATTTAAGCCCCAGTAAACGGCGGTGGTAACTATAACCATCCTAAGGTAGCGAAATTCCTTGTCGGGTAAGTTCCGACCTGCACGAATGGCGTAACGACTTCCCAGCTGTCTCAACCGCGAACTCGGCGAAATTGCATTACGAGTAAAGATGCTCGTTACGCGCAGCAGGACGGAAAGACCCCGTGACCTTTACTACAGCTTGGTATTGGTGTTCGGTGTGGCTTGTGTAGGATAGGTGGGAGACTGTGAAGCTTGGACGCTAGTTCAGGTGGAGTCATTGTTGAAATACCACTCTGGTCACTCTGGATATCTAACTTCGAACCGTAATCCGGTTCAGGGACAGTGCCTGGTGGGTAGTTTAACTGGGGCGGTTGCCTCCCAAAAAGTAACGGAGGCGCCCAAAGGTTCCCTCAACCTGGTTGGCAATCAGGTGTCGAGTGTAAGTGCACAAGGGAGCTTGACTGTGAGACTGACAAGTCGAGCAGGGACGAAAGTCGGGACTAGTGATCCGGCAGTGGCTTGTGGAAGCGCTGTCGCTCAACGGATAAAAGGTACCTCGGGGATAACAGGCTGATCTTGCCCAAGAGTCCATATCGACGGCATGGTTTGGCACCTCGATGTCGGCTCGTCGCATCCTGGGGCTGGAGTAGGTCCCAAGGGTTGGGCTGTTCGCCCATTAAAGCGGTACGCGAGCTGGGTTTAGAACGTCGTGAGACAGTTCGGTCCCTATCCGCTGCGCGCGCAGGAAATTTGAAAGGATCTGACCCTAGTACGAGAGGACCGGGTTGGACGAACCTCTGGTGTGTCAGTTGTTCCGCCAGGAGCACCGCTGATTAGCTACGTTCGGGATGGATAACCGCTGAAAGCATCTAAGCGGGAAGCCGGCCTTAAGATGAGATTTCCATGCCTTCGGGCGAGAGGCTCCCAGCCAGACTACTGGGTTGATAGGCCGGATGTGGAAGAGAGGACGAAAGACTCTCGGAGCTGACCGGTACTAATAAGCCGATAATTTGATAACACTTTCTTTGTTTGAATACGAAGATGCTACGCGTCCACTGAGTGGTTCTCGATGTACGGTCGAGAACCCGCAAACAACACCACTGTGTTCGCACAGCGTGTTGGTTTGCTTGTTCACTTTGATACATCAATAGTGTTTCGGCGGCCATAGCGAGAGGGAAACGCCCGGTCACATTCCGAACCCGGAAGCTAAGACTCTTTGCGCCGATGGTACTGCAGGGGGGACCCTGTGGGAGAGTAGGACACCGCCGGACTTCTTCGTTGAAATGGCCACCCAAGGTTCTTGGGTGGCCATTTTGCGTTAACACGC
>NZ_JACYNV010000007.1:0-1418 GCF_014839505.1 Plantibacter sp. CFBP 8775
TAGAGAAGTTGCCCTGCAGGGCGGTCGTGATGGCCAAAGGCAGGAGCATCCGATCCTTGAGAACTCAACAGCGTGCACAATGTCAAATGCCAAAAACCTCGTGCAATTGATGCCTTCCTTTTCGGTTGGTTGATGTTGTAAGAGATTCCTTTGGAAAACATTTAAACAAAACAAAGCAAGTCAGTAATGATTTGTTCTGTCAGTTTCAAACTTGCATCGTGTTCACCTATTCCGGTGGCATGGTGCGCGAAATGTGCCGGTCACTTCGGTGGTCGTGCAATTCAACATTTACGGAGAGTTTGATCCTGGCTCAGGACGAACGCTGGCGGCGTGCTTAACACATGCAAGTCGAACGATGAAGCCCAGCTTGCTGGGTGGATTAGTGGCGAACGGGTGAGTAACACGTGAGTAACCTGCCCTTGACTCTGGGATAAGCGTTGGAAACGACGTCTAATACCGGATACGAGCTTCCACCGCATGGTGAGTTGCTGGAAAGAATTTTGGTCAAGGATGGACTCGCGGCCTATCAGCTTGTTGGTGAGGTAACGGCTCACCAAGGCGACGACGGGTAGCCGGCCTGAGAGGGTGACCGGCCACACTGGGACTGAGACACGGCCCAGACTCCTACGGGAGGCAGCAGTGGGGAATATTGCACAATGGGCGAAAGCCTGATGCAGCAACGCCGCGTGAGGGACGACGGCCTTCGGGTTGTAAACCTCTTTTAGCAGGGAAGAAGCGAAAGTGACGGTACCTGCAGAAAAAGCACCGGCTAACTACGTGCCAGCAGCCGCGGTAATACGTAGGGTGCAAGCGTTGTCCGGAATTATTGGGCGTAAAGAGCTCGTAGGCGGTTTGTCGCGTCTGCTGTGAAATCCCGAGGCTCAACCTCGGGTCTGCAGTGGGTACGGGCAGACTAGAGTGCGGTAGGGGAGATTGGAATTCCTGGTGTAGCGGTGGAATGCGCAGATATCAGGAGGAACACCGATGGCGAAGGCAGATCTCTGGGCCGCTACTGACGCTGAGGAGCGAAAGGGTGGGGAGCAAACAGGCTTAGATACCCTGGTAGTCCACCCCGTAAACGTTGGGCGCTAGATGTGGGGACCATTCCACGGTTTCCGTGTCGTAGCTAACGCATTAAGCGCCCCGCCTGGGGAGTACGGCCGCAAGGCTAAAACTCAAAGGAATTGACGGGGGCCCGCACAAGCGGCGGAGCATGCGGATTAATTCGATGCAACGCGAAGAACCTTACCAAGGCTTGACATATACGAGAACGGGCCAGAAATGGTCAACTCTTTGGACACTCGTAAACAGGTGGTGCATGGTTGTCGTCAGCTCGTGTCGTGAGATGTTGGGTTAAGTCCCGCAACGAGCGCAACCCTCGTTCTATGTTGCCAGCACGTAATGGTGGGAACTCATGG
>NZ_JACYNV010000008.1:0-851 GCF_014839505.1 Plantibacter sp. CFBP 8775
ACAAGGGTGCTCCAACGGTTTGTAAGCAAACGGTTTCAGGTACTATTTCACTCCCCTCCCGGGGTACTTTTCACCTTTCCCTCACGGTACTTGTCCGCTATCGGTCATCTGGGAGTATTTAGGCTTATCAGGTGGTCCTGACAGATTCACACGGGATTTCTCGGGCCCCGTGCTACTTGGGATACTCCTCGCACGATTGCAGCATTTCGACTACCGGGCTGGCACCGTCTCTGGCTGGGCTTTCAATCCCATTCGTCTATACCACGTTCTAATGCTCCCCGAATATCAGTTCGGAGTGAGAAGTCCCACAACCCCGGACATGCAACGCCTGATAGCTATCACACATGCCCGGTTTAGCCTCTTCCGATTTCGCTCGCCACTACTGACGGAATCACTGTTGTTTTCTCTTCCTGGGGGTACTGAGATGTTTCACTTCCCCCCGTTCCCTCTACCCGCCCTATATATTCAGGCGGGAGTCACCAGATCACCACAAGGGGCCTGGCGGGGTTTCCCCATTCGGAAATCCTCGGATCACAGCTCGTTTATCAGCTCCCCGAGGCTTATCGCAGATTACTACGTCCTTCTTCGGCTCCAGATGCCAAGGCATCCACCGTTTGCTCTTAGAAATTTGAAATCACATGAGTTTGAATCGATCGGCACCAGTTACCTGATGCAGATTGACCAATGATCAACATCACTTCCGAAGAAGCATGTTTTGATCTTTGTGATCCACAACCCCGAAGGGCCATGAATCTAAGATGCTCGCGTCCACTGTGTAGTTCTCAAAGTACGGGCGGTACCTCTCTCCTTGACCATTGATGTCAAGCAAAAGAGGCCCTGAGGTTCGTCCT
>NZ_JACYNV010000009.1:0-405 GCF_014839505.1 Plantibacter sp. CFBP 8775
ATACTGCCGGGGTCAACTCGGAGGAAGGTGGGGACGACGTCAAATCATCATGCCCCTTATGTCTTGGGCTTCACGCATGCTACAATGGCCAGTACAAAGGGCTGCAATACCGTAAGGTGGAGCGAATCCCAAAAAGCTGGTCCCAGTTCGGATTGAGGTCTGCAACTCGACCTCATGAAGTCGGAGTCGCTAGTAATCGCAGATCAGCAACGCTGCGGTGAATACGTTCCCGGGCCTTGTACACACCGCCCGTCAAGTCATGAAAGTCGGTAACACCCGAAGCCAGTGGCCTAACCGCAAGGATGGAGCTGTCTAAGGTGGGATCGGTAATTAGGACTAAGTCGTAACAAGGTAGCCGTACCGGAAGGTGCGGCTGGATCACCTCCTTTCTAAGGAGCATGTGCA
>NZ_JACYNV010000010.1:0-361 GCF_014839505.1 Plantibacter sp. CFBP 8775
GTAACAAGGTAGCCGTACCGGAAGGTGCGGCTGGATCACCTCCTTTCTAAGGAGCATGTGCAACGCTCGTCTGACCCTGCTGTTTACACAGGGGCTAAAGTACGAGGTTTACGTTGCCAAGTCACACTGAGACGAATGTTCTCGGGTGGCGCTCATGGGTGGAACATTGACATTGATGCAGACGTGAGAGTCTGCCAGCAAGTACGTCTTCTTCGGGGGATTGGAACGGTGGCCGGCTGGAGGGTTTGCATATGCACGCTGTTGGGTCCTGAGGGACCGGATCCGTCACTTCGGTGGCGAGGACGAACCTCAGGGCCTCTTTTGCTTGACATCAATGGTCAAGGAGAGAGGTACCGCCCGT
>NZ_JACYNV010000011.1:0-342 GCF_014839505.1 Plantibacter sp. CFBP 8775
ACGGGCGGTACCTCTCTCCTTGACCATTGATGTCAAGCAAAAGAGGCCCTGAGGTTCGTCCTTCCTCCACCGAAGCGGAGAAGATCCGGTCCCTCAGGACCCAACAGCGTGCATATGCAAACCCTCCAGCCGGCCACCGTTCCAATCCCCCGAAGAAGACGTACTTGCTGGCAGACTCTCACGTCTGCATCAATGTCAATGTTCCACCCATGAGCGCCAGCGAGAACATGTGTCTCGATCTGGCTTGGCAGCTTGAATCTCCCTGTATACAGAGGAGAGCTGCACATGCTCCTTAGAAAGGAGGTGATCCAGCCGCACCTTCCGGTACGGCTACCTTGTTAC
>NZ_JACYNV010000012.1:0-293 GCF_014839505.1 Plantibacter sp. CFBP 8775
GAGTTCTCCGAGCAGGTCTCGACCGGTGTCGACGTGTACTCCACGAAGCAGCCGCTCGGGGTCGTTGGGATCATCTCGCCGTTCAACTTCCCCGCGATGGTGCCGATGTGGTTCTTCCCGATCGCGATCGCGGCCGGGAACACGGTCGTGCTGAAGCCGAGTGAGAAGGACCCGTCCGCGGCGATCTGGCTCGCGAAGCTCTGGAAGGAAGCAGGCCTCCCCGACGGGGTGTTCACGGTGTTGAACGGTGACAAGGAGGCCGTCGACGGGCTCCTCACCCACCCCGACGTCCG
>NZ_JACYNV010000013.1:0-286 GCF_014839505.1 Plantibacter sp. CFBP 8775
GATCCAACACATCCCGCGGACGTCGCGAAGCGGCTCTACCTCAGCCAAGCGGTCGTGCGATATCACGTGACGACAGGGGACCTCGTCGGCACCTTCCAGGACGGCAGATGGCACATCGACGTGCAAGCGAGCCGCGATTGGATCGCTAGCTCTCTGTCCAGGCGAGCAAGCCGCAGACTTGCACTACAAGAAGCAGCTCAGGGTCCCCGCCCAATAACCGTATCGATCAGTGAACCGGGTGCGCTGCGGCAGCTGCAGGACCTACAAGCCTCAGGACTGACGCTCA
>NZ_JACYNV010000014.1:0-266 GCF_014839505.1 Plantibacter sp. CFBP 8775
CCTCAGTTCTGGGGGAAGCCGAGGTTGATGCCGCCGTGGGAGGGGTCGAGCCAGCGGGAGGTGATGGCCTTCTGCTGGGTGAAGAAGCGGACGCCCTCGGCGCCGTGGGCCTTGGTGTCGCCGAACAGGGAGTCCTTCCACCCGCCGAAGGAGAACGTCGCGACCGGGACGGGGATGGGCACGTTGATGCCGATCATGCCGACCTGGATCTCGTTCTGGAACCGTCGGGCGGCACCGCCGTCGTTGGTGAAGATCGCGGTCCCGTT